>NZ_JBEZHR010000016.1:0-176805 GCF_040650655.1 Streptomyces sp. NPDC048636
GAGTACGCCCAGTACGCGGGTCAGGCTCCGCCTTGCGATGCACCGCATCCGACGCCGCGGCCTGATCCGCGAAGATCCAAACGACACGACCTAGGTCAACGGCCCCGGGGCCGGGGACGGATCCGGGACCGGATCGGGGCCGGGCGGATGGGGCACCGGGTCCGGGGACGGTCCCGGCGGCGGCCCCGGTGTGGGGCTCGGCGGCGGGCTGGGCGGCGGAGTGGGGACCGGGTCGGGCGGCGGTCCCGGCGGCGGGCCGGGCACCGGTCCCGGTGCGGGACCCGGCTCCGGGCCGCCCGGACCGGGTGATGGAGTGGGCGACGGCGGCCCGGGGTCACGCAGCCCCGGGTGCGGGGGAATCGGGTCGGTCTGCCGTGCCACGGTGTCCTCCCAAAAGTCGTACGACAGTGGCCACGTCATCTGTGGGGCGGGTGCCCCATGCCCTGCCGTCCACGCATGGCCCCACGCCGTACACGGAAAACTCACCCGCGCGATGGACCCGGCGCCCCGGGCGTCGCCCTCGTCGTGCGACCCCGATCCCGAATCCGGAAGTCCGGACCTGCGCTCATCTTCACCCTATCTGCTACGGCTTGCCGGTGATCAGATGAATTCCCATTGTCCGGGCGTTCTCCACCGCATTTGTCCCTGTGTCCGACCGCGGGCGGCGGTCGCGCGAACGGCAGGTCGAGCCGCGGGACCGGATCGCCGAACTCGGCCCGTATGAGGGGCTGGTGCGCTGACCCGGAGCTTTCGTTGGCTCCGTTGGGCGACCCTGTTTCGTCATGGCCCTGACACAGAACCTCTTCATATCGTTCACCATCGTACGATCGTGTGTCTGACACGCTTTCGGGGATCGAACAACGGTCGTAAATTGGGAAAGGACACCCACCCGTGCACGTCACCCCCCACCGATGGAAAGCACTGGCCCTGTTGGCCGGTGTCGCCACCATCGCCGTCACGGCACAGGCTCCGGCAACCGCCCAGGTCACGGCGGTCTCCACGCCGTACGACGACACCTACTACAAGGACGCGATCGGCAAGACCGGCGATCCCCTGAAGGACGCCCTGCACACGATCATCAGCACCGACGTCACCAAGCTGTCGTACGACGAGGTCTGGGACGCCCTCAAGAAGACCGACGAGGACCCGGACAACTCCTCGAATGTGATCCTGCTCTACACCGGGACTTCACAGAGCAAGGAGGCGAACGGTTCCGGACCCGACCAGTGGAACCGTGAGCACGTCTGGGCCAAGTCGCACGGCGACTTCGGCACCGCGACCGGCCCCGGGACCGATGTCCACCATCTGCGTCCGGCCAATGTGACCGTCAACAGCATCCGTGGCAACAAGGACTTCGACGAGGGCGGCTCCGAGGTCGAGGGAGCGCCCGGCAACCGCACCGACGACGACTCCTTCGAGCCGCGGGACCAGGTCAAGGGCGATGTGGCCCGGATGGTCCTCTACATGTCCGTGCGCTACGAGGGCGACGACGACTTCCCCGACCTGGAGGTCAACGACAAGGCGGGCAACGGCAGCCAGCCCAACCTCGGGCGGCTGTCGGTGCTGAAGAAGTGGAACGACGAGGACCCGCCGGACGCCTTCGAGAAGCACCGAAACGACGTCATCTTCGACACCATCCAGCACAACCGCAACCCGTTCGTCGACCACCCGGAGTGGGTGGGCGAGATCTGGAAGTGAGGCAGCCGCTCACGCCTCCTCCGCGCCGACGGCCCCGCCGTCGGCGCGGAGCGGTACCGGGTCCGTGCTCCGGACCGCCGCCAGCAGTTCGGCGGTGGAGCCGGGGCGGGCCCGGAGCGAGGGCAGCAGCAGCGTCCACAGATCGGTCAGATGGTCCTCGACCAGCCGCCGGCCGTCCAGCGCCTCCGAGACGGTGTGCAGTCCGAAGAAGGCGCACACCACGGTCCGGGCCGCGGCCTGCGGCTCGACATGGGCGGCGAGCTCGCCCTCGGAATGGGCCTGCTCCAGCATCTTTCCCACCGCGTCGATCCAGCCCACGAAGGGCGGTGGAAGCGGTGCCTCGATCAGGGTGCGCTCCGTCCACAGCCGGGCTCCCGCCCGCACCACGATGTCATCGCGGAAGGCACGCGCCACCGCGAAGCTGAGCCGGACAAGTTGTTCCAGCGCGGGGGCGGCAATGGCGGTGTGCTGTGCGATCAGCGCCGGCCAGGTGGCGAAGTGCTCCTCCACCACGGCGAGTGCGAGCCTTTCCTTGCTCGTGTAGTGGAAATACATGGCGCCGCTGGTGTGCCCGGAGCGGTGGGTGATGTCACTGATGCTCGTTCCGGCGTATCCCCGTTCATTGAAGAGGGATGCGGCCGCCTCGAGAAGAGATCGGCGCGTCTGCTCGGCCCGCTCTTGCACGTGTTCGCCGTCCTTCATCAGCAGCTTCGGGTACGGATCGAACTTAGCGGAATTCCGCCTCACCATGGAGATGAGGCGAGACAGGTCAAACATTATTAGTATTTTATAGTGATCGTTCGTGAGGCTCGCGGCCTTTCGGAGCCGTCCGGTACCACCGGGCGGCCGCTCAGTTGGTCCCGCACCGTGGAGCGCGAGGCCGTGCACCGGGTCTCGGTGGCCGAGGTGCTGCTCACCGACGTCCGTACGCTGGGTGACAACCGCTTCGTGGCCGCCGCCCAGTGGCCCCGCTCCCATCCGACCTTCCCGCACGGCGGGGACGGCAGACACCATCCGCTGATGATCGCGGAAACCCTGCGGGAGCTGGGCATCTACCTCCCCACCCGGTACTACGCGGTGCCCGCGGGCGCGCACTTCCTGATCCGCGACCTGTTCTACCGGCTCGACCCCGAGGCCGAGCCGCGCGCGCCGCACGGCGCCACCGACATCACCTGCCACGCCGCCGTCACGGACCTCCGCACCACACCCTGTGGGCAGTTCGTGTCCGGGATGCGGCTGGATATCGCCCTCTCCGCGAGCGGCAGACGGTTCGCCTGGGCCGGGGGCACCGCGCGCTTCCTCGACGGCACCTCCTACGCGGAGACCCGCTCGGCGGCCTCGGGACAGACCGCACGCCGCAGACTGCGGGCCGCGGTCCGGCCCTCCCCGGGTCAACTGGGCGTTCCCGCCGCCCGGGACGTGCTGGTGGTCCAGGACGGGGGAGTGGTGTACCTGGATCCCGCCGACTCCCGCCACCCGTTCTTCTACGACCACTGGAGCGACCATGTGCCGGGCCTGGTCCTGCTGGAGAGCGCCCGGCAGGCCGCCGCGCTGGCCACCGACGGGACGCTGATCCGGCCCGTCGCCTGCCGGCTGAAGGCGATCACCTTCACCGAGTCCTATCCGCCTCCCGTGGTCGAGTGCACCTCCCACGGCAGGACCTGCGTCTTCCGGTTGCGCCAGGCGGAGATCTGCACGGCGGTCGGAGTGCTCCAGTACCTCTGACCGCACCTGTGTCGTACGTCTGACCGTCAAACGCCCTGTGCGACGAACGCGTTGAGTGACGAACGCGCGCGGCGGCGAACAAACCGCCGACAGTGCGTGATCCCTTGCTTACTCCGGGTCATCCAATTAACGTAGTGATCGTTATGTTTCGGGCAGGCGGATTCTCCGTCTGTACGGCCTCCCATGCCGCGTACGCGAAAAGGCGCTCGGGCATCGGACAGCAGCGGTCAACGCATTCGCGCATCGAGCCGCCAGGAAATCCACTGCGCTGCTCCCCGCAGGTACAGGCACCCCCTGCGCCGATTCCTCCACCTCCCATGGAACGGCAGGCAGATGACAGCCGAAAAGCTCCTCGCATGGACCCCAGCCGCCATCGTCTTCGACTGCGACGGGACCCTCATGGATTCCGAACGGCACTGGGAGGAGGCGCGTGAAATGGTGCTCAGAGAGCACGGCACCGCCCCCACCGAAGAATTCGCCCAGCGCACCAAGGGACTCCACTACACCGAATGCGGCCGTATGCTGGCCGAATTCGCGGGCCACCCCGAGCTCGCCGAGCAGATGACCGCCCAACTGCTCGACGCCTTCCGCACCCTGGTGGCCGAGAACCCGGTCACCATGCCCGGTGCGCCGGAACTGGTGGAGAAGGCCGCGGCGTTCGCACCGCTGGCCATCGCCAGCAACTGTCCGCGTGACGTGGTCGAGGACGGGCTCGCCAAGGCCGGACTGCTGCGCCACTTCGGCCATGTGCTGGTCCCGGAGGGCGAGATGCGGCCCAAACCGTATCCCGACGTCTATCTGGAGGCCGCCCGTCTCTGCGGTGCGGCCCCGGGCGACACCCTCGCGGTGGAGGACTCCCACTGTGGATTTCTCTCCGCCTCACGCGCCGGGCTGAGAGTCCTCGGAGTCGGCCCGCGGCAGCCGGTGGACGAACGCCCCCCGGTGGACCTGTGGGTGGACACCCTGGCCGACCCCGATCTGGTCAGATGGGCCGAGACGAGGGTGGCATGACCAGCTGAAACGCTTCGCCACCCGGTGCCACCTGGTCGGCGGCGCGGTTCACATCCCGTCCATCCCGTCCATCCCGTCGTGCGAACCGGAGTCACCGTGCGATCCGGACCCGCCCTTGGAGTGGGAGTCGTCCTTGGAGCCGGAGCCGCCGTGTGAACCCGAGTCTCCGTGTGAGCCTCCGTGGGACATGGACATCCCGTGCTCGATGGCCCCGCCGATCTTCTCCCGCAGGGGCTTGAGCGAGCCGGTGGACAGACCCGTCACCGACCAGCGCTTGCCGACCAGGTAGGTGCCCCCGTAGTCCTTGGACGTCGACAGCCAGTCGTCCTGGCCCTTCTCGGAGGCGAAGGTGACCATCGTGTACCGGTTCTTGCCCGAGGTGCAGGCACCCTGCCGCAGCTCCTCCGCCTCGGTGATGACCTTCGCCTTGCAGCCGATGGCGTCGGCGATTCCGGTCAGCTGGGCGGGTTTGCCGGGTTTGCCGAACTCCTTGGCGGAAGGGGCCGCCTTCTCCCGCGGATGCTTCATGGCGTCGTGCGCCTCGCTGCTCCCGGCGCAGCCGCCCAGGAACAGCAGAGCCGCGCACAGCGCGGTGGCTCGGAGTGCGGGTGACACTACAACCTCCCGTTGAGGGTCCGGCGGGGGCCCGGGTCCTCTGCGGCCTCGGGCCCCCCGCTGCGGTGACCGTATTGCTTCTTACTGCGCCGCGGCGGCGCCCGCCTTCTTGCCCTGGTCGGTGACGGCGAACCACTGGCCGGCCTTGCCCTGACCGTTGATGTCGCCCGGCTTGGTGTCACCGGTGAAGGTGTAGAGCAGCCAGCAGTCGAAGGCGGCCTGCTTGCTGCCGTCGGGACGGGTGAAGGAGGTGACCTTCGAGGCGTTCAGCCCGGCGACCTTGGAGGTGTTCACGGCCTTGACCGGCTTCCAGGTGTCCAGGCAGGCGCCGAGGCAGCCGGTCTTCATCGGCCAGGCGCTGTCCTTGTTGAACCGGTAGACCGTCATGCCCTTCCCGTCCACGACGATCTTGCCGAGCTTGGCGTTGTTGTTCACCATCAGCTGGAGGCTCTCGTCCGTACCCGTGGCCTTCTTACCGGCCGGCTTGCCGTCGGGTGCCAGCGCGTTCCAGGTGCCGCCCACGCCGTGGCCCTTGGTGTCGCCCGCCTTGGTGTCACCCGCGTAACGGTAAACCGGCCAGCCCTCGAGTGTCAGCTGCTTGGTGCCGTCGGAACGGGTGACCGAGCCCAGCTTGGACTTGTCGATCCCGGTACCGGCCTTGGCGGCGCTGGCGGGCACCGGCGGCCACTTGGTGGCACAGGCGTCGTTGCAGTTGGACTTGGCGGGCTTGGCGGTGTCCTCGTCGAACCGGTAGAGCGTCCAGCCCTTTGCATCCGTGACGATTTCGCCCAGCTTGGCGTCCTTCTTGGCGGTGAGCTCCTTGGCCGCGCCGGAGTTGCCGGTGTCGCCGGAGCCCGCGGCCGCGCCGGTGTCGCCGCCCGCCTGGTAGCCACCCGCCGCACCGGAGGACGCACCGGCCGCGCCGGGGGTCGAGCCCGATCCCACGTTCTGGGCACCGCCGGCGGGCTGGACATTGGAGCTCTGGGCGGAGTCCTTGCTTGCGCCACACGCCGCCGTCAGCAGAACCATCGCGACGGACACTCCGGCGAATGCGATCTGACGTCGCTTCTCCATGACCATTCCTCTGCAATCTCTCTCGGTCCGGCGGTGTTCGCGCCGACGCCATGTGCATACGGAGCCGGTGCCGAGCGACGTTCAGCGGACCCGGAATTTGTCATCTGAGGCAAAAAACGCGGGATCCTCGAGCGCACAGCAGTCGACGGCCGTTTCTCACGGCCGTCGGTGGGTGGTGGGGTACGCGGGGTGGCTATTCCTCGATGCGCAGCGCCAGCGCCGGGCAGCGCCGGACCGCACGGACCGCCTGGGCCCGCAGCTGACGTGGCACATCCATCTTCGCCGAGGCGGGATAGCCGTCGATGCCCAGCTGGAGCACATCGGGGATGATGTCCGCGCAGAGCCCGTGGCCCTGGCAGAGCGACCAGTCCACGATGAGCTGCTCCATCCGTCCCCGCGGCTCCCGTTCGCGCCGGGGCTCGGCCGCGGACGGGCCCGGGGGCAATGCCAGCGGCTGGGAGTCCTCGGGCAGCGGAAGCACACCGAGGGTCGGCCGGCCGCAGCCCATCCCCAGCGCGTGGGACTCGATCTCCTCCGGGAAGGCGTCCAGCGCGGTGGTCACAAAACCGGCCGTACCGTCGGGGTGGCTACAGGCCCCCCGCTTCTTCACCGAGTTGATGAAGGCGCGCACATTGTCGATGGCGGTCTGGCCGCCACCGCGTTCCACCTGGCCCAGCGCGTCCGCGAGCGCGGGCAGCCCGATGAAGCAGGGCCCGCACTGACCTGCCGTCTCCGCGGCCAGCCAGCGCGTCACCCGGGCGGTCTCACCCAGCGGGCAGGTGTCCTCGGGGATCGGCAGCACCGCTCCGGCACCCAGCCGGGCGCCGTGCTTCTTCATGGACTCGCGGGAGATGGTGGTGGCGTTGATGCTGTTCGGGTCCAGCCACTTGCCGTGGTACCCGCCGACCAGAACGCCCTGGCCGGGGGTGAGGTTGCACAGCTCCAGGATGTAGGTCAGCGGCACCCCGGTGGGGGTTTCCATGACGAACTTTCCCGCCACCGTCAGCAGGGTGGTGCCCGGTTCGGTGGGCAGCCCCACCGAGCGGTACGGCAGGGCGCCCATCCGCGCCGCCACGGCGAGCTGGGCGAAGGTCTCGGTGTTGGAGAGCAGGGTGGGCAGCCCCCCGAGCCCGCTGTCACTGGTGCGGATCTTCCGGCCGTTGGGAATGGCCGGGGCGCCACTGATGCCGTTGATGACGGCACCGCCCTCACCGGCGACAAAGCGGTCCGGGGTGCGGGAGACCCGCAGCCGGGGCCCGCTCGGGCCACGTTCGGCGATGGCGGTGGCGATCGACTCCTCGACATCCGGCCGGTGCACCGCGATGCACACCTCCTCGGAGCCGATCGCCTCGGCCGCCAGCATGGCGCCGTCGATGACCAGGTGCGGAGTGTGCAGCAGCAGTGCGGTGTCCTTCAGACAGCTGGGCTCGCCCTCACTGCCGTTGACCACGACGGCGCTGCGGCCGTCCCGCGCGTACGCCGACTCGATGACGGCGGTGAGCTTCCTGGCGAACGGGAATCCCGCGCCACCACGGCCGCGCAGGTCGATGTTCTCCGCGAGGGCCACCAGTTCATCGGCGCGCAGAGCGGGCATCTGCCCGTGCACCGTCAGATGGCCGACGCGGTCCAGCCGGTACGCCTCGTCCAGCCCGGCGAGCAGCCGGGGCGGATCAATGCAGGCCAGCCGGGGCTTTGCTGTGATCACCGGCCCCACCCGCGGGAAGCGCCGAGCGGCTCATCGTTCTGCCGGTCGGGCTCCGCGGAGCGCGGACGGGGTACGCCCGGCGTGGTCCGTCCATCCTGCCGACCGAGAGCGGGGGGATTCCTCACCTCGATGCCGTCCGTCCTCTCACCGTGCCGAGCCCGCCGGGAAGCGAGCCGGATCCACAACGCGACCGCCACACCGGCCAGGGCCATGACATATCCCGCCGTGGCCCAGTCCTTGGCCGCACGTCCTGCCTTGAGGCCGTGGATCAGCGCGGCACACCACGCCGGGTACGCGGCCACATGCAGCACCCGCCACCAACGGTAGCGCCAGCGCGACTTGCCGGTGGAGGCGAAGGCACTGCGCACCGCTCCGGTCACCGCCGCCGTCGTGAAGAGATACGCGGCGATGGTTCCAAGGCCGATGAGCACAGGCCGATTTGCGTCAGCGAACGGTATCACGATGGCCGCGGCGGGCGTGTGGCTCTCCGCCACCTTCACCCAGACATGGAGGGCGAGGAAGCACAAACCCCCGACGGCGGCGGCCCGGTGGACACCCTGGGCGATCAGCCGGTGGTTGCTGCGCAGCAGCAGCTGGTCGGTGGCCGCGAGCCCCCACAGCACCGCCGCGGTGAGCGAGACCAGAGCGAGCACACCCGCCCCGAAGTCCAGAAAAGCCCAGGTCTTCGTGAAGGCGCCCACGTTGTTCGCCACAACGAGGGACAACAACACCGCCGCACCGATAGCGTAGAGACGAAGGTGCCGGGACTGGCCACCGCCAGGCCGGGCACGCGTCCGAGACCGTCGGTCGGCTCGTCGGCCGCCGGGTGCTCCGAGGGCTCCCGCGGGAACCGATCCGGTGTGACGTCCCCTTCGGCGCGGCCCCTGGGAGCGGGGAGTCGGCATCTGGGACATGGACATGGAGCCTCCCGATCGCGCGGATTCGCGCGGGTGACGAGATACGTCAAAGTCGTCTTGGGGTCAGCAGCTTCTCGGAACTACACGTGATCTCCATAAGATTTGTCGTAACGTGACAACTTCTTGTGGAGAAACCGTGCCCACACCGTCTCCTGTCGATCCGTTGCCATCTCCATGGTAAAGAAACGGCAAAATGCCGGGACCGAAGGGGGTGGGGGTCCTCTATGACGTAGCGGAGGACCCTCGACTCCCTATCCGGACTGGACGAACCGGAGACGGAGGCAACCTCCACGGGCCTGACCGACCCCCCAACGGCCAGGCCCTCCCCCCGGCAAGAACGAGGTAATGATGGGCGAACTCGTGAATCGCATGTGGTCCCGCCCCCGTGGCGAGTGGACCCGCGTTCTGCGCAATGAACTCCCGTCCCTGGCCGACGAGGTGGTTGAGACCCTTCGGCACAGACTCCCGGGATTCTCCGAACTCCTGGAGGACTCTGAGCGAGAGAAGGTCCGATGGGGAGTCGAGCAGGCTCTCCTGACCGCACTGGGCTACCGGAAGACCGGCGAGGAAGGGACCGGGGAACTGGTCGCCTCCGCACCGGTCCACCCCAGTGACGAACGGATGGCGGAGGTACCCCCCGAGCGGGCCCGCCGCGAGCTGTTCGAGGCCCTCACCGGCGAAGTGGCGGTCCCCGAACGGACCCTGGCGGAGCTTTCGCGGGCCGCCCGCTGGCCGCTCCCCGAAACCGTCCAGGCCATCGCCCTGCCCACTCCGGGCGAGGCGCCGCAACTGGCCGCCGTGCTGGGAGACACCCTCATCGGCGCGGTCGGCGACGAGCTGTGCCTGCTGATCCCGGACCCCGACGCGGACACCGATCCCGTGCCGGACACTGCCGCCGACCGGATTCCGGACGGCGAGCGGGACCCGGACCGGGAACCGCCCGTGGACCCCGGCACACGTGGCGCGCTGGAAACCGCGCTGCGCGGCCGCACCGCCGCGGTCGGCCATGTGGTGCCGCTCAACGACGCGGCGTCCTCGGTGCGCTGGGCGCGGAAGCTGCTGACCATGGCCCCCGCGCGCAGTGGCCCCGAGGCCCGGGTGCTCTTCGTCGACGACCACCTGTCGATGCTGCTGCTGCTCCAGGACGAGTCGCTGGTCCGGGCGCTGGCCTCGCGGTGGCTCAAACCGCTGGTCGGGCTGACACCCCGGCAGAGCGAACGGCTCCAGATGACCCTGCTGGCGTGGCTCGAGGGCGGTGGCGCGCCGGAGGCGGCGAAGGCGCTCAAAGTGCATCCGCAGACCGTGCGATACCGCCTGCGGCAGATAGAGAAGCTCTTCGGTCCGGGGCTGCGGGATCCGCGCATACGCTTCGAGCTGGAGATGGCGTTGCGCGGGCGGCGGCTGATGGCCCAGATGGACCGGATACGCCGGCATGCCTCACGGGTGGGTCGCAGGACCCGGACCGGTGCGGCCCCCGGGATCCGGCCGCTCGGAATCGCCAGGGAGGCCCGCGTCAACGGACTGTGAGCCGGGTGGTCGCTGTGCCGACCACCACACCGGAACTGCCGGCCGCGTCATGCGGTCGGCAGTTTTGTGTGGGGAGGTCCAGCGCGGCGGCCATCTGTCGAAGTTTGTCTGCCGACGCGGCTGTTTCGGGTGTTTGGCAGGTCAGTGCCGAGCACCCAGGGGCGGCCCGACCGGGGCCGCGGTGCGCATCGCGGCGTTGAGCCCGAGCAGTTCGTTGTACGCGTGGGCGCAGAAGGCACAGGACGCCAGATGCCGGGCGAGCGCGTGGCCACGGACCCCGCCACGTCGCACCGAAGCGCCGATCATCGCGCTGAAGTGGCGGCACCGGTCGTCCCGCGCGGACTCCAGATGTGCCTGGAGGTAGGACTCGCGCAGCCCCTCCCTGGCCCGGAAGGCAAGTGAGGTGACACCACTGGGGGAAATCCCCAGCACGGTGGCCACCTGGTGCGGGGTATCGTCCTCGACGATGGTCAGCCACAGCACGGTCTGCCAGCGTTCGGGCAGTCTGCGGAAACTGCGGATGAGCAACTGGCGGTTCTCCCTGGCCACCAGGTGCTGCTGTGGGTCGGCCGAGGACGCGAGCTGCCGCCAGGACGCGAAGTCGGCCGTGAGCAGGATCTGCCGTTCCCCGGCACTCCACTCGACCGCGGTGTGGCGCACCACCGTCAGCAGGTACGGCCGCCAGGGCCCGCGCGGTCCGCCACCGGCCCGAACCGCCTGGAAGGTGCGGATGAACGCTTCGGAAGCCAGGTCCTCCGCGTCATGGAGGGCGCGGCAGCAGGTCCGGGCGTACGACAGGGTGGCCGCGTGGTGGCGGCGGTAGAGCATTTCGCCCGCGGCCGGGCTGGTGGTGCCCGAGCGGTAGCCCTCCAGCAGCAACCGGGTCAGCTCCGGGTCGGAGAGGGAGCGGACCGGGCGGTCGGTATGTCCAGGACCCACTGATCCGGGATGTTCCACGGCGCGAGGATCCGACGGTCCGGCCGTCTGGTGGGTGGTCGCAGCGCGGCGCGCGCCGACCTGGTGGCCGACGCGCGCCATGGGGATCTCGTGTGTCATCAATTGCACTTTTGGCCGTTGTTGATGCAGTCCACCGCCTTGTTCATCAGGTCGTCCGGCATGACGTTGATGAAGTCGTCGTGGTCGGTGATGGGCTTGTGCAACTGCTCCGGGAAGCCATCCAGGGCGAACGGAGTGTTGGCGGGTACATCGTAGGTGATGGTGTTCACCAGCTTGGGGATGGCCTGGAAACCGTTGGGGCAGGAGCCGTCCTCGTTGGCGAAGGCCACGTGGTCACGGTGGTTGGCGCTGTCGATGTTCTGGCCGTCCCAGCAGCTCTGGAAGTCGAAGGTGCGCGTCAGCGAGCTGCCCTCGGGGCAGAGCGGGTACTTGTCGGTCAGCTGCCGGTCCTCGAAGCCGGTGCAGCTCCAGGAGGCGTTGGCGTTCTTGTCGCCGTTGGTGAACGCCTTGGCGTCACCGGTGATGATGCGCAGGAACTTCGGCATCGCCACGACCTTGTTCTGCGGGTTGCCCTGGAACTCGATGGTGGAGCTCTTGGGCGTCAGGATGGTGCCGACATTGCCCTCCTGGCCACCGCCGAGGTCATTGGCGTCCGCTTCGTCCTTGCCGTCCTGAGCGCGTACCACGGGCCAGTAATAGGTCGACTTGTCGCCGTTGCTGCAAGAAGTCCCGGCCTGCTCGAAGGTCTGGTTGTTGGCGAACGCGTCGTTGCTGTCGTTGCCCACGTAGTCGTGCGTGTGGTGTGCGCCGTTGCCCACACCGGGCGCGACGATCACGTTGTCGCTGTTGCGGAGGTCCGCGTCGCCGACGCCGCACTCCGAGGTGAACGTACCGTCGGAGCCGTTCTGCTGGGTCTGGGGCTCGTCCTGGACGTTCGGCTGCACCTGGGTGATGTCGACGAAGTCGTCCTGCGACGGGCCGTTGCCCGCCTGGCCGCCGGCGTTGCCGGGCACCTCATTGGCGCCCTCGCCACCTTGCTGGTCGCCACCCTGCTGGTCGCCGCCACCTTGCTGGTCGCCGCCACCCTGCTGCTGGCCGTCGCCCTGCTGGTCGTTCTGGCCGTCGCCCTGCTGCTGGCCGTCGCCCTGCTGGTCGTTCTGGTCACCGCCGTTGTTGGCCTGCTGCATCTGGCAGTTGTTCATCGAGTCCAGGTCGTCGGGGCGCTGCCCCTGCTCGTCCATGGCGTCCCCGATGTTGTCGAGGGTTTCCCCCCGCTCCCGCTCCAGCGAGGAGAGCACCGTGTCGTTGGACGCCCCGCCCTCGGACATCCGCTGGTACGCCTTGGCCACCTGGGAGTCGAGCTCGGCGAGGTTCTTGTCGACCGCGGGCTGTGCCTTGCGCGGCACGGACGACAGCTGTTGGCCCACATCGGGGCAGCGGATCGTCCAGGATCCGGCGGACACCGTGCGGTTCTGGCCGGAGTCGTTGTTGTCGCCGCTGGCGGACGCGTTCGCCGCGATGATCGCGGCTCCACCGCCGCCCAGTGCCAGCGCGGCGACGATGGCGACCGTTTTGTTCGAGAACCTGCCGCGCTTGTGGGTCTGTTGCCTCATGAGATCACTTCACTTAGTTGTTGAGGGCGTCGAAGTCGACGAGCCCGGTGTTCTCGAGGACCGTGATGTGGTCGAGAACGATGGTGTTGGCCCGGGTGGCCAGTGATCGCACCATGGAGTTCTCGCTCTGTGCCCGGATCTGGGCGACGAGCGAGAACACCTTCCCGTGTGCCGCGCGGAGCCGGTTGGCGAAGACACGCTCGAACTCGGCGCTGCTGGACGCGTTGTTCATCTCATTGAGCCAGCCCTGCTGCTGCTCGTTGGGCTGACTGGGCAGATCGACCCCCAGCGCCCGGCCCACCTCGTTCACCCGGCGGTCGAGCTCGGTGTGGCCCTCGATGAGGTGCTCACCAGCGGTCTTCACCGAGTCCCGGGTGCCGCGCTCCTGCGCCTCCCGTCCCGAGGGAAGCTCCCAGAGCCCGGCGAGCTTCACCTTGCGGACGAAGTCCCGGTCCAGGGCGGTGAGTGGGCCGTACTGGGTGCTGACCGTGCCCTTGCCGTCGTCAATGACCCCGGGGGGCAGTGACGTAGCGGCGCTGCTCTCGCCGAACAGCTGAACAGGGACGAGGATCGCCGCGAGTGTCATGGCGAGTGCCCCAATGATGAGGCCGGTGCCGATGGTACGGCCAGATGCGATGGATCTGCTGACGATTGCTGATCGCACAGCGCCCTCCTTGCTTCGGAGTGACACCGGACGCTAGTACCTGGTGTGGCCCGGACGTGGAGACCTCATCACTAACCAATAAACCCGGGACAACCATCGCTACCGACTGGTACTCTGCGCGGCTCAACTTCGGCCGCCACCTTCGTGGCGTTGCCAGAAGTTTTTTCCTCCGCGTTGAGCACCTCGTCGGCGGCGTCCGTATGACAGGGAGAAGCCGTCCCCGTCCGAAGGGCATCTGTGATGCGAACAGCGGCATGGATCTCCGAACTGTTACCCCCGCGGGCCGGAGTCCGCTCCCCTCCGGCCCGCCAATACGCGTGTGTCCTCGTCAACCACCCAAGCTGACCCCTCGGTTCCGATGGTCCGGATCCCCTGTGGCCGGGCCCCGTCATCCGGTGTCCCAGGAGGTGTCCCACTCGTCCAGGGCGTACTGGCTGTCCCCTATATGTGTCACGGCGTCTCCATGTGCCGGACATCGGCCCGCGGACCGTGTGTCGCACTCCCTCGGAAAGTGTGCGATCCACCGAGCCGTTCCGGTGCCGGCCCTGCCGCCACTCCCTGACCTGGTGCGTCTCCCCGTTCGGCGCGAAGGTAGCCTGTGCCGCGCACAGGCGCCCGGAAGGCCGGGCACAACGGTGAGGAGCGGCACATGGCGGGGGGCGAACGGCGCGGTACGGGGCCGGAGCCGAATCAGCGGGTGTGTCGGGAGCGGTGGGAGCGTTGTGCCCCTCTCTTCGACGGTCGCCCGCAGGTGGAGATCGCCAACGTCAAGCTGTTGCCGGACGAGGCCATCCAACTGGCCACCGCCTTCGGCTATCGCTATCTGCGCACCCGGGGTCAGAAGGCGGTCCGGTACCGGATCTTCGTACCGGACCCTGACCCGGCGGCGCGCCAGGAGGCGGTCGCACCCGGTAGTCCTGTCGAAGTGGTGGCCCGGCATCCGGCGTTCCACGGATCCAGTGCGCGGGCCGCCCGGAACCACGCCGAGATGATCCGGGGTGAGCGTAATCTCCCCAAGCTGATCCTGGTCCTCGTCTTCATGGTCTTCGGCATCGTCGCCATGGCGGTGCAGGCGGTGCGGACCGATGCCCATGTGTTGTTGGCTCCGATCGTGTTCTTCACCCTTCTGGTGACGGCGCTCCTGCTGATGCTCCGCAAGGGCCTGCGCAAACAGCGCGAACTGGAACAGCTGGCCGCCCGGCTGGCTCAGCGGTCCTGACCTCCAGGCGGATGGCCGGGCGGGGCCGAACGTCCTGTCCGTTTTCCGCCAGCGCCACGCCCCGGACCGGGGCACGGTGGACAGTGTGATGACGGAAGACGGTAAATACGAGGCCGTGCGTGGCCGCGATGCGCGGTTCGACGGGGAGTTCTTCTTCGCGGTGGCCACGACCGGTATCTACTGTCGTCCGAGCTGTCCCGCGACCACGCCGCGGCGGCGGAACGTGCGGTTCTTTCCCACGGCGGCGGCCGCGCAGGGTGAGGGGTTCCGGGCGTGCCGTCGCTGCCGCCCCGACGCCGTACCGGGTTCTGCCGCGTGGAACGCGCGTGCCGATGTGGTCGGCCGTGCGATGCGGATGATCGGTGACGGGGTGGTGGACCGCGAGGGTGTGGCGGGGCTGGCGGACCGGCTGGGCTACAGCGCCCGCCAGGTGCAGCGGCAGCTCAACGCCGAACTCGGCGCCGGACCCATCGCACTCGCCCGCGCCCAGCGCGCCCACACCGCCCGGGTCCTTCTCCAGACCACCCGGATGCAGACCGCGGAGATCGCCTTCGCCGCCGGATTCTCCAGCGTGCGCCAGTTCAACGACACCATCAAGGAGATCTACGCCATCACCCCGACCGGGCTGCGCGCCGCCCGGCCCGGCCACTCCTCGCGCTTCGGTCCGGTCGCACCGCGCTCGTTCTACGGCGGGGTGCCCCTGCGGCTGGCCTATCGCGGACCGTACGCCGCGGCCGACCTGTTCGACCAGCTCGCCCGTCATACCGTCCCCGGTGTGGAGGAGGTCATCGGCGCGCCCGGCGCCCGCACCTACCGGCGCACCCTGCGGCTGCCGCACGGCCATGGCATCGCCGAGGTCGACGAACGCCTCGGCGAAGGCGGCTGGCTGGAGTGCCGGTTGTGTCTGACCGAGCTACGCGATCTCACCACGGCCACCCAGCGGATGCGGCGGCTGTTCGACCTGGACGCCGATCCCTACGCGGTCGCCGAACACCTCGGCGCCGACCCGCTGTTGGCGCCCCTGGTGGCCGCCCGGCCGGGGCTGCGCTCCCCGGGCGCCGCCGATCCGCATGAACTGGCCGTCCGTGTCGTGCTCGGCAGACGGCTTCCGCCCGATGAGGCGCGGGCTCATGCCGCCGCCGTGGTCAGGGCGTACGGGCAGCCGCTGGCGAGCCCGAGCGGTGGGCTCAGCCATCTCTTCCCTCGTGCCGACACCCTGGCCGGGGTCTCGCTGGAAGAGGTGGAACTGCCCGGACCACGGCGTACCGCGCTGCGCGTGCTGGCCGTCGCGCTCGCGGGCGGTGTGGTGTCACTGGACGCCGGGGCCGACCGTGACCGGGCGGAGAAGGAACTGCTCAACCTCGACGGCATCGGACCGCGCACCGCCGGATATCTCCGGATGCGCGCGCTGGGCGACCCCGATGTGCTGCTTCTGCCCTCCGCGGTATCCGTGGCGCCGGAGGTGGCCGCGGGCTGGCGGCCCTGGCGCTCGTACGCCACCCACTATCTATGGGGTGACGCTGTCCGAGCGGGCGGTGCCCCGGGCGGTTCCGCCGGGTGATCACTGTTCTCCGGAGCCGGAGCCGGAGCCGGAGCCGGAGCCGGAGCCGTGCGAGCTGGTGTCCTCGATGGTGCCGCCGAACCGCTCGCGCATCTTCTCCATGTTCTTGCGTGGGGACGACGAGAGCACCCAGCGATTGCCGATGAGATACACCCCTCCGTACATCTGCGCCGTCTCCAGCCAGTCGCGCTGCCCCTTCGCTGTGACGAAGTCCAGCAGGAGGTACTTGCCACCAGAGGTCGTGCACACCGCCTGGCGGTAGTCGTCGACGTCGACGGTGAACTTCGGTGTGCAGCCGCCGATGGCCGAGGCCAGTTTCTCCACCGTCGCCGGTCGGGGAGTGGCTTTCGCGCTCGGCCGGTCCGTACCGTGCCGTGTGGTCTCCGTCGTGGCGTCCCCCGCCCCGCCGCCACCGCAGCCCGCGATCGTGAGCAGTCCGCATACGGCCGCCACCACCGGGGCCAGCCGCGGGCCGCGGCGGAACGGGGTGCGCCCGGCCCGGGTGGTGACCGTGGTGACCGGTCGGGGGGAAGCGTCCATGAGGGGCCCTCTCGTGGCGTGTCCGATTGGCGATCGCGTGGGCGGCGGTATGCGTACCACCCACGGATACGGACGCATGGGACGGAGTGTTCACCACGTCCGGCGGCGCCCGCACCGCCACCTGCGCGCGAGCGGACGGCGCGATGTGTGAACCCTTGACAGCCTGGGCGGATCCTGGATTACTGGTGCGCACTCTGACGTAAACCGAATGTTCGGTCGGTCCCTGAAGGCGGTGGAAAACAGGTGGCAGGCTCCATGAACGCGGCCGTCGGTCCGGCGGAGGCGATGTTCGCCGCGGACGAGGCGTCCCGCGGACTGGGCATCGAGTTGCTGAAGACCGGGGACGGCTCGGCGGTGCTCCGGATGACCGTGACGGCCTCGATGGTGAACGGACACGGCATCGCCCACGGCGGTTTCGTCTTCCTGCTCGCGGACACGGCGTTCGCCTGCGCGTGCAACAGCCATGGCCCGATGACCCTCGCCGCCGGTGCCGACATCACCTTCGTCGCCCCCGCCCGTGAGGGCGATGTGCTGGAGGCGACGGCCGAGGAGCGGACCAGGTACGGGCGCAGCGGTGTCTACGACGTGACGGTGCGCCGCGGCGACGAGGTGATCGCGGAGTTCCGTGGCCGCAGCCGCACCCTGGGCCGCCGGACCACCGAGCCGGTGGAGGGATCGTGACCGGCACACCACCACCCCCCGAACTGCTGGACGCCGCCGAGCGGATGGGCCGGGAGGAGCTCAGGGCCCTTCAGCTCACCCGGCTGCGCGCCACCTTGCGCCACGCGTACGACAATGTGGAGCTGTACCGCAAGAAGTTCCGCGAGGCCGGAGTGGTCCCGGAGGACTGCCGCACCCTGGAGGACCTGGCCCGTTTCCCCTTCACCACCAAGGCCGATCTACGGGACACCTATCCCTTCGGGATGTTCGCGGTGGACCAGAGCCGGGTGCGGCGCGTCCACGCCTCCAGCGGCACCACCGGCAGACCCACCGTCGTCGGCTACACCGAGAACGATCTGTCGATGTGGGCGGATGTGGTGGCCCGTTCGCTGCGCGCGGCGGGCGGCCGCCCCGGGCACAAGGTCCATGTCTCCTATGGCTACGGCCTGTTCACCGGTGGTCTCGGCGCGCACTACGGGGCCGAGCGGCTCGGCTGTACCGTCATTCCCGCCTCCGGTGGTATGACGGCACGTCAGGTGCAGATCATCCAGGACTTCAAGCCCGAGATCATCATGATCACGCCCTCCTATATGCTCACGCTCCTCGATGAGTTCGAGCGCCAGGGCGTGGATCCGCGGACCACCTCCCTCCAGGTCGGTGTCTTCGGTGCCGAACCGTGGACCGAGGAGATGCGCCGGGAGATCGAGGACCGCATGGACATCCACGCGGTGGACATATACGGGCTCTCCGAGGTGATCGGGCCCGGGGTGGCGCAGGAGTGCGTGGAGACCAAGGACGGTCTGCATGTATGGGAGGACCACTTCTACCCCGAAGTCGTCGACCCGCTCACCGATGAGGTGATGGCCGACGGCGAGGAGGGTGAACTCGCCTTCACCACACTCACCAAGGAGGCGCTGCCCGTCATCCGCTACCGCACCCGGGATCTCACCCGGCTGCTGCCCGGCACCGCCCGTCCCGCGTTCCGCCGTATCCAGAAGATCACCGGCCGTTGTGACGACATGCTCATCGTGCGCGGGGTGAATGTGTTCCCCAGTCAGATCGAGGAGATCGTGCTGCGGGTTCCGGCGGTGGCGCCGCACTTCCAGGTGGAGCTGACCCGGGCCGGCCGGATGGACCGGATGACGGTCCGTGTCGAGGCCCGCCCCGGAACCGCCGACGGGCAGCGTACGGCCGCCGCCGCGACGATCGCCCGGGGGATCAAGGACGGGGTCGGGGTCACCGCCGAGGTCGCGGTCGTGGATCCGGAGACCCTGGAGCGCTCCGTGGGCAAGATCCGCCGGGTCAGGGACCTGCGCGAGAAGTAGGGCCGGCGCGAGGAGGAGGGCCGCCGGGCGCGAGGGGTGCGCGCCCGGCGGGCCGGTCCGGCGGGCGCGGTACCGTATGAGAACGACAGTTCTCAGGTGAGGGTGGCCCGCGATGGACCAGGAACCGATCAGGACCCGTGTGCTCGACGCCGCGGAGGAGCTGTTCTACGGCCGCGGGGTGCAGAGCGTGGGCATGGATGAGATCCGGAACGCCTCACAGGTCTCCCTCAAGCGCCTCTATCAGCTCTTTCCCTCCAAGGGTGAGCTGGTCGAGGCGTATCTGAAGCGGCGCGACCTCCGGTGGCGGGAGGCGCTGGCCCGCCACGCGGAGGCCGAGGGGGATCCCGGGGCGCGCATCCTGGCCGTCTTCGACTGGCTGTACGGCTGGTTCGCGGAGCCGGACTTCCGGGGGTGCGGATTCATCAACTCCTTCGGTGAGCTGGGCGCCACCACCCCCGCGGTGGCGGACGCCGCCCGCGCACACAAGGAGGCGTTCCGGGCGTATCTGGGCGGGCTGGTGGCCGGTGCCGGGCGGCCCGCCGCGCTCGCCGGGCAGCTGGCCCTGCTCGCCGAGGGCGCCATCACCACGGCCGCCATCTCCGGATCGGCCGAGCCCGCCCGGCAGGCCGAGGACGCCGCGCGGGTGCTGCTGGAGGCGTCGGCCGTGGCGTCCCCGGCTGTTTCCCGGGGCTGATCCCGGCCCTCGCGGGCTGATCGCGGCCGTCCGTGGGGTGGCTCGGTGCGGGGTGGGAATGAAGACAGATAGTTCACTGTTCAACTAGATGTCTCAGGGTCGGCCGCCGTGGCCGACCGGCCGCCGTCCGCAAGGAGGAGTGCCTCATGCCCGCCGTGACCGTCGACAACACGCTGGACCTGCCCCGCGTCCCCGCCCCCGACCCGCGGACCGCCCCGGCGCGCCCGGTCCGTTCCGTGACCGGCGCACCGCAGGGGTTCGAGGGGGAGGGCTTCCCGGTGTACCGGGCCTTCGCGGGTGCCTCGCTGCGCGATCTCGACCCCTTCATCCACATGGATCAGATGGGCGAGGTGGAGTACGCGCCGGGCGAGCCCAAGGGCACCCCATGGCATCCGCACCGCGGCTTCGAAACCGTCACCTACATGATCGACGGCGAGATGGCGCACCAGGACTCCAACGGCGGCGGCGGTCTGATCGCCGACGGCGCCACCCAGTGGATGACCGCCGGTGGCGGGATCCTGCATATCGAGACCCCGCCGGAGCACCTGGTGGTGTCGGGCGGGCTGTTCCACGGCATCCAGCTGTGGGTCAACCTGCCGCGCGCCAACAAGTGGAATCCGCCGAAGTACCAGAGCATCGAGGGCCGACAGGCCGCCCTGCTGTCCTCGCCCGACGGCGGTGCGCTGGTGCGGGTGATCGCCGGGGAGATCGCGGGCCATCAGGGGCCGGGTGGCACCTTCACTCCGATCACCATGGTCCATGCGACGCTCAGCCCCGGTGCCCGGCTCGAGCTGCCCTGGCGTCCCGACTTCAACGCGCTGGTGTACAGCCTGTCCGGGCGCGGCACCGTCGGCGCCGAGAACCGTCCGCTCGACACCCATCAGCTCGCCGTCCTCGGCCAGGGCGGGGCGCTGGGCGTGGCCGCCACCGACCGTCCGGACGCCCGTACCCCCGGCCTCGATGTGCTGATCCTCGGCGGTCGGCCGATCCGTGAGCCCGTCGCCCACTACGGACCCTTCGTGATGAACACCAAGGCGGAGATCGCCCAAGCCATCGAGGACTTCCGCGGTGGCCGGCTCGGGACCGTCCCCGCCGAGCGCATTCCGCACACCACCCCCGGAGAGGAGACGCCATGACCGTGTACGTCCCCCAGGAGACCCTGGCCGAGCGCTGGGCGCGGGCCGGGCTGTTCTTCGAGGCGAAGGAGTACGCCGAGGCCGCCCGCATCCTCGCCACCGTGGTGGGGGACGAGCCGGAGCAGATCGCCCCGCGGCTGCTGCTGGCCCGCGCCTACTACCACTCCGCGCAGCTGTGGCGCGCCGAGGAGCAGTTGCGCGAGGTGATCGCCCGCGATCCGGTCGAGTCCTACGCCCATCTGATGCTGGGGCGCACCCTTCAGCGCCAGGGGCGGGACCGGGAGGCGGCCGGTGCGCTGCGGGTGGCGGACGCGCTCCACGGGGAGTTCGCCGCGGCCGCATCGCACTGATCCGCCGAGCCGCACCACTCAACCCCGTCCGGCCCTGGCCACTCGTGCCCGGGGCCGGGGGGAGTGGGTCAGCTGTGCGGGGGGCGTCGCGCCCCGTCCACCGTGGCCTGTGCCCGCGCGGCGAGCGTACGGCGGTCGTCCTTCCCCGGTACGGGCAGCAGCGGCCGGTGGTTGCGCACCCGGATGGTCAGCCCGTCCGCGCGCAGCACCCGGCGCAGCGAACTGCCGAAGTCGTCCTCGCCGACAAACGCCGCCACCGTGGTCGGGACGGAGTGCTGGAGGTATTCCAGGGCCACCGGGCGCACCGGCGCGCCCGCGTCGATGGCCGCCTGGAACGTGGCCCGCCGGAAGGAGCCGCCCGTCCCGGCACACCAGGTGATGCCCTGCGGGAAGACCACCACCGACTGTCCGTCGCGCAGCCGGTCCGACATCTCCCTTACGGCATCGGGCAGTTGGCGCAGACTGGCCCGGTCGAGGAACATCGTCCCGGCCCGTCCGGTCATCGGGCCGACCACCGGCCAGTCACCCACCTCCCGCTTCGCCAGCATGACCACCGGCTCGACGGCCAGCAGTGCCACGATGTCCAGCCAGGAGATGTGATTGGCGACGACGAGGGTGCCGGTGGCGCCCGGTGCGCTGAGCGTGGCATCGCCCGCCACCTCCAGCCGGATGCCCAGCGCGGTCAGCAGCCCGGCGGCGGTGGAGCGCAGGGTCTCCGGCTCGGCGATCCGCTCGCCCCGGGTCAGCGCGCCGACCAGCGCCCGGCCGAAGGCCGCGGTGCGCCGCAGCGTGCGGGTGGCCGGTATCCGGCCGGTGGCGTGGGAGACACATCCCGGATCGCACGGGGACCACGCGGCCCATGCGTGCGCCGGGGGATTCAGCGGTGCCGAGACGGTCACTTGGGTTCGCCCAGGAAGTAGCGGCGGTAGCGGTCGTTCATCCGCTCGGTGTCCAGCAGGACGAAGAAGTCGGCGTCGTCGAAGTCGCGGTCGTGCTGCGGGGAACCGCACATCCAGGCGCCGACCCGCAGATAGCCGCGGAGCAGCGGAGGCAGTCCGGCGTAGCTCGGCTCGGCGTCCAGTGTGCGGGTCGGGATCCACGGGTCCAGCGGATGTACCCGCAGCTCGGCGGGGGAAGCGTGCCGGGTGGTGCCCAGCAGCCAGGCGTTGGCCGCGGCCTGTCCGCCGTCGCCGAGCGGGACCGAGGCACAGCCCGCGAGATAGCGGTGGCCGGAGAGCAGGACATAACGCGCCAGTCCGGCCCACATCAGATTGATCACCGCGCCCGACCGGTGGTCGGCGTGCACACATGCCCGTCCCGCCTCCACCATGGCGGAACGGACCTCCTCCGGAAGGCCGCGCAGATCGAACTCGGTGTCCGAGTAGAGCCGGTCGCCGCGGCCGGGGGGAAGCAGCCGGTAGGTGCCGACCACGCTGCCCGTCGCCGTGTCCGTGACGATCAGGTGGTCCATCAGCGCGTCGAACTCGTCCACATCACGCCCGTCGGAGGAGGACAACCGGCCTCCCCGCTCCTCACCGAACACCTGGTAGCGCAGCCGCTGTGCGGCGTGCACCTGCTCCTCGGTGTGGGCGATGGAGGTGACGTACGAGCTGGTGGACGCCGGTACCGGGGACGTCGTGAGCACGGACATTCCTGTTCTCCGTTCAGGGGGAAGTCAGGAGCGGCGGGGAGGGGGAGGAGAGGGGCGGGCGGGGAGAGTGCCCGCCCGCCGACGCGGTGCGCGGGAAGCGGTGCGCACCGCTCGCGTTCACCCCAGTCTCGCCGTGGCGGCGAACGCCACAGTGTCCGCGTGGTGATTCGGCGACTGCCAGTCGATGACGAACGCATGCCGCGGTCCGACACGGGCGGCCGGGCCGTTGCCACCGAGCGCCATGGTGTCAGGGCGCGTCGGTGCCGTGCAGCGGGAAGCCGAGGGATCGGGCCGCGGTGGCGGGCGTGGGCTGCGACCAGTAGTCGGTGACGGCCTGCGCGGAGGCCAGCGAACGGGTCTCGGCGTGGTCCAGATAGAGCACACCGTCGAGGTGGTCGGTCTCGTGCTGGACGATCCGGGCGGGCCAGCCGGTGAACTCCTCGTCCAGCTCCCGCCCCGTCTCGTCCTGGCCGCGCAGCCGGATCCGCTCGGGGCGGCTGACCACGGCCTGCCAGCCGGGAACGCTCAGGCACCCCTCGAAGAACGCCGCCCGGCCGTCGCCCACGCCCTCGTAGGAGGGGTTGACCAGGACGCGGTACGGCTGGGGCACCCGGCCGCGCGCCTCCCGCACCTCGGCCGTCACCTCCGCCGGGTCCTCGATCACCGCGAGCCGCAGCGGTACGCCGATCTGCGGTGCGGCCAGGCCCACACCGGGCGCGGCGTGCATGGTGTCCCGCATCGCCCGCAGCAGCCGGTCGAGCTGGGCCGTGGAGAGCTGGCCCTCGTAGGGGAGGGCGGGCTGCCGCAGGACGGGGACGCCCGCGGAGATGATCGGCAGCGGGTGGGTGCCGGAGAGCAGTTCGTCGACGAGTTCGGAAAGGCTGGAGGTCGGCATGGGGGACAGCCTCGCAAGCCGGGCAGGCCGCGGCAATGCGTGGGACGGGGCGGCTGCCCGGAGCCGGGCGTGACCCTGTCCGCGGCCGGTGAACAGGATGCGGATGTGGCCCGTACTCACTGATGAGCCGCCGGGGAATCCCACGCCCCGCGGACTCACCCGGGTCCCGCCGACTCGGGACGCCGCCGCTTCCGCGGTGCCTTCCCCGTTGTGCACCCGGGGCGGCGGCTCCTCACGCCCGGGAGGCGGTGGGAGGCGGTGCGCTACGGAGCACCCGTCTCCCGGGCCGCCGCCTCCCGGACGTCGGTCAGATCGCGTACGTACGCCAGCCCGGGCCGACCGCCCGGGGTGACCTCCTCCCCGGTGGGGACGAAGCCGGTGCGGGCCAGGACGGCGCGTGAGCCCGCGTTGTCGAGCGTGGTCTCGGCGCGCAGCACGGTCAGGCCGTACGCGGTGGCCGCCAGGACGCAGACCTGCCGGACCGCGCTGGTGGCGAGGCCCTGACGGGCGGCCCGCTCGGCGATCCGGTACCCCAGCTCGGCCGTGCCGTCGGCCACGCCGACCAGGTTGACCCGCCCCAGCACCTCGCCGTCGGCGTCCACGATCAGATGGAAGTGGTGGAGCCCGGCGTCCTGTTCGGCGAGCAACTCGGTGTGCCGGGCGTCGAAGTCGGTGAAGTAGTCGTCACCGCGGTCGGAGATCGTCTGCGCGAAGTAGGCGCGGTTCTCCCGCTCGAAGGCGAGCAGGGCCGCGGCGTGATCGCGTCGGAGGCGCTGGAGTTCGGGCATGGCAGCACGGTACGCCGGGACGGGTCGGAATGATCACTGAGTTTCGAGGTCCGCCGATCCGGCGCCCCCGCGGTCGCCCCCGGTCTCCTCGGCGCGGTCGTCGAGTACCGCCCGCGCCTCCGGGAGCAGTGCGCGGATATCACTCGGCAGCACCCCGTACACCTTCTCCATCAGCTCCGGGTCCACCGCGGCGTCCAGCACCTCGAAGAAGGCGCTCGCCTCGCGCAGCGCCTCCTCCTCGGTGTGCTCGGTGCGCCAGGCGATCCGGCCCGCGAAACCGGTGAGGTCGAACCGCTCCCCGTGGTCGCGCCGGTACGCCCGCTCCTCGGCGGAGCCCGGGTACGAGGCGGCCACCCGGCGCATCGGCTCCGCCGCCCGGACCGGAAGCTGGGCCGCCAGATGGTCCGCGAGACCCCCGGGGATCCGCTCGGCGAGGGTTTCGAGCGTCGCCTGGACGGCCCGCTCGGCCGACCGCCGGTCCGGCAGCCCGGCCCGCGCCCGGACCTGGTCGGTCAGTTCTTCGTAGCGCATCGTGGATCAGCGCTCCCTGGGTCGGCGGCCGCTCCTCGAGCCGGGTGCCCAGCACCACCGCCCCGAAGCGTCCGGCCCGGCCCGGATCGGCGGACCGGCCCTCCCGGACCGGCCCTCCCGGACCGGCTCCCGGACGGCGATCGGCGGCCGAACGGGGCGCGGCGCGGCCGCTCCGGCCGCACACTGGGCACTGTGACGGAGAAGAGCACGGAGAAGCGCGCGGAGAAGAGCACCGTACGGCGCACCGAGAAGCGCAGCGCCGGAATCCTGCTGTTCCGCGGCGCGGGACCGGCCCTCGAGGTGCTGCTCGGCCATATGGGAGGCCCGTTCTGGGCCGCCAAGGACGAGCGCGCGTGGTCCGTGCCCAAGGGCGAGTACACCGAGGAGGAGACCCCCGAGGCCGCCGCGCGCCGGGAGTTCGAGGAGGAGCTCGGTCTGCCGCCGCCCCACGGTGAGCTGCTGCCGCTCGGCTCGGTCCGGCAGACCGGCGGCAAGCTGGTGACCGTCTGGGCCCTGGCGGGCGATCTCGACCCGGCCGAGGTCACCCCCGGCACCTTCACCATGGAGTGGCCCCGGAGATCCGGCCGGATGCGGGAGTTCCCCGAGATCGACCGGGTGGAGTGGCTGGATCCGGAACGGGCCCGTACGAAGATCGTGGCCAAGCAGGAGCTCTTCCTCGACCGGCTCGACGCGCTGCTCGACGGGGCGCCGCTACCGTGAAGGGGAAGACCGTGGGGATGCCGCGCCGCGCGCGCTGAAGCCGACGGAGGCACGGTGGGCATGGAGAGCGCGAGGAGTTCGGAGTACCTGCCCCGCCTGCGGCTGGACGAGCTGCTGGAGGAGTTGCAGGTCCGCATCGACGCGGTGCGCGGCACCCAGGACCGGGTGCACAGCCTGCTGGAAGCCGTGCTCTCGGTCGGCCGTGAGCTGGATCTGTCCCATGTGCTGCGGCGGATCGTGGAGGCGGCGGTGATCCTGGTGGACGCCGAGTACGGGGCGCTCGGCGTCATCGGCGAGGGCCAGCGGCTCGCGGAGTTCCTGCCGGTGGGCGTCGACAAGGAGCGCTATGAGGCGATCGGGGAGCTGCCGTCCGGCCACGGCATCCTCGGCGAGCTGATCCGCCACCCCGAGCCGCTGCGGATCGCCGAGCTCTCCGAGCACCCCGCCTCGTACGGCTTCCCGCCGGGCCATCCGCCGATGCACTCGTTCCTGGGGGTGCCGATCCGGGTGCGGGACGAGGTTTTCGGCAATCTCTATCTGACCGAGAAGCGCGGTGGGAAGGAGTTCGACGGCGAGGACGAGACGGTGCTGTCCACCCTGGCCGTGGCGGCGGGCGTGGCCATCGAGAACGCCCGGCTGTACGAGGAGGCCCGGCACCGCCAGCACTGGCTGGAGGCGAACGCGGAGGTCACCAACAGCCTGCTGTCCGGTGTGGACGAGACCAGGGTCCTGGAGCTGATCGTCGACCACGCCCGCCGGATCCTCGCCGCCGATCTCGGTGTGCTGATGCTGCCCGTCACCGAAAGCGGCGATCTTCAGGTCGCGCTCGCGTCGGGCATCGACGCCGAGGCCCATCGCGGTCTGGTGCTGCCCTGCCGGGGCACCTTCGCCGGGGCCGCCTTCACCGCCTCCGAGCCGGTCACCAGCACCGACGTCAAGAACGATCCGCGGATCACGGTGGGCCCCCAGCGCTGGGAGGGGCTCGGCCCCGCCGTCGCGGTGCCGATGCGCACCAGCGATGGCGTGGGCGGTGTGCTGTCGCTGGCCCGTGCGGTGCACAGCGCCCCCTTCACCCAGATCGAGACGGACACCCTGCTCGGCTTCGCGGGCCAGGCGGCGATCGCCATGAAACTGGCCGAGCGGCGCCGTGACGCCGAACAGCTCGCCCTGCTGGAGGACCGGGACCGGATCGCCCGCGATCTGCACGACCTGGCCATCCAGCGGCTGTTCGCCGCGGGGATGACCCTCCAGAGCACACTGCGCTTCGTCCAGCACCCCGAGGGCTCCGAACGGCTGCTGCGGGTGGTGGACGACCTCGATGACACCATCAAGATCATTCGCTCGACCATCTTCGGGCTGCGGTCCCATGAGGGGGGTCCCGCCGTCCAGGGGCTGCGCGTCCGCACCGCCAAGACCATCGAGGAGGCCGTGCCCGCGCTCGGCTTCACCCCCTCGCTGCGCACCGAGGGCCTGGTCGACACCGATGTGCCACGTCCGGTCGCGGACGACATGGTCGCGGTGCTCGGCGAGGCGCTGTCGAACACCGCCCGGCACGCGGAGGCGGACGCCGCGGAGATCTCGCTCGTCGTGGCCGCCGGGCGGCTGACCCTGGCCGTCACCGACAACGGGGTCGGCATCCCGGAGGACGGGCGGCGCAGCGGACTGCGCAATCTGGCGGAGCGCGCCGAGAAGTACGGCGGTGGGCTGGCCATCGAGGTGCCGTCGGGCGGTGGCACCCGGCTGGTGTGGCGTGTACCGCTGCGCGGTCCCTGAGCCGTCGGCGACCGTCGGCCCCGGTCTCAGCGCCTCGCCAGATCGCCCGGGTCGCCGTCCAGCACGTCATGGACTCCGCTGCGCGGGCCGGCCGGGCCGGTCGGCCCGTAGCCGAGCCGGATCAGCATCTGCACATGGCCGGGCACCCGGCGGCCGTCGCTCAGCGCCCACCGCAGGTCCGACCACTCCAGCGCCTGGTGCAGCAGGGAGGCCCGTACCGCGCGCGAGGCCGCCAGCAGCAGGACATGCTCCAGGGCCTGCCCGGCCCGTAGCCAGTCCGCCCGCCGGTCGTGGCCGGTGGTCAGCACCGCGATCGAGGGACGGCTCTCGAACAGCGCCGTGGGCTGCTGTCCGACCGCACCGGCGGCGCGGAAGTCCCGCTGCGGCAGCCGTCCCCCGGTGTGCTGCGGGCCGATGGCCGCGGGCGGGATCCCGTACGGGCCGGTGTCGCGCACCCACTCCCGGCTCTCCGCGGCCCGCCGCGGGTCATGGGTGCCGCGCTGCTCCGCCTCGGCGGTCAGCCGCAGCAGGTGGGACGTCTCCTCCGGGCCCGCGAGATACAGCGTCGCCCCGTCCTCGTGGGCGGCGTCGGAGAGCTGGTACACCAGCCGACGGGGGAGCCGGCGGCCCGAGAAGGGCAGTCGGCTGCTGTGCCGCCGCCAGATCACGTCGTACAGCTCGTCATGCGCCGGATGCGCCCGTCCGCGGGGCGAGGCGGCCAGCCGCACCGTGGCCAGCAGATCCGGCTGGGAGCGCTGCGGCAGCAGCCGGACCACCGGTTCCCAGCCGAAGTGGGCCACCGCGACGCGGAGATTGAACACCGCCGCACCGGCGGAGACGCTCATGCCCCGGCCCATCGGGTCGGCCTGGCGCAGGGCGCGCTCCGGAGCCGCCCGGACCTCCAGGGTGACGGTGTCGGGGTTCAGCCGGTAGCGCCACGGCTGGGTGTGGTGCGTCGACGGGGCGGCCACGGCCGCGGAGATGAGTTTCTCCAGGATCGCCGCGTCGAGTGCTGCGGGCTGCATGGTCTTCTCCTCGCCGGTGGGCGCGGGAGGCTCCCCGCGCGGTCAGCGTGCGGCTCGGGAAAGCGGAGGGGGCAGGGGCCGTTGGTCCCGGGGGAGGGACCGGTCGGTACGCGTCGGCCTCCATCCGTGGGGCGCCTTACGGCGCAGGGGGCGCGGAGCGCGCCGCGTGGTCAGCCGTGTGCTCATCGGAGGCGGCGGGGGAGGAGTGGGTCGCCAGCACCGCTGCCTGGATGCGGCGCTCGACGCCCAGCTTGGCCAGCAGCCGGGAGATGTGGTTCTTCACCGTCTTCTCGGAGAGGAAGAGCCGTTTGCCGATCTGCCGGTTGGTCAGCCCCTCGCCGATCAGCGCCAGGATCTCCCGTTCGCGTGGTGAGAGCCCGCCCAGCACCTCGTCCTTCGGCTCCTGCGGGCTGCTGTCCCCGCGCAGCGTGCTCATCAGCCGGGCGGTGGTCGCCGGGTCGAGCATCGACTGCCCGGAGGCGACCGTGCGGACCGCGGAGACCAGGTCGGAGCCCTTGATCTGCTTGAGGACATACCCCGCGGCCCCGGCCATGATCGCGTCCAGCAGGGCGTCGTCGTCGTCGAACGAGGTGAGCATCAGACAGGCCAGCCCCGGCATCCGGGAGCGAAGCTCACGGCAGACCGTGATCCCGTCCCCGTCCGGCAGCCGGACGTCCAGGATGGCCACGTCCGGCCGGAGCGCCGGGCCCCGCGCGAGCGCGTGGTCAACGGTTCCGGCGTCCCCGACCACCTCGATGTCCGGTTCGGCGTCCAGCAGGTCGTGCAGACCGCGCCGGACCACCTCATGGTCGTCGAGCAGAAACACCCTGATGGGGCTGGTGGGGCCTGGTGTCGGCGGGGATTCCCGCGTCTCGGTCATGGCGCTCCTCGCACCGCTGGTCCGTGTCCGCCCGTTGTGCCGGTGTCCACCGGCTCGTGGTTCCGCTCGATGGGCTCGTGGTCCCGCTCGGCCCTCTCGTTGGCGATCCTGGCGCATCCGGCGGGGCCGTACCAGGGCCGAACGGGCCCCCGCGGGGCGACGAGGGGACCGAAAGGTCCCCGGTACAGGGGGCTGCCCGGCCCTCGTGCCGGGCCTTCGCGCGTGCGACGGTCACGGCATGGGCACGAAAGTGCGGGGGCGGTGGCTGTGGCGCTGGCGGCGCAGTCCGCTCAGGCGCCGCTCCGACGTGGCCGAGGCGTGGGCCGTGCTGGTGACCACCGCCGTGATGGTGATCGGCGGCCCGGCCGCCGGTGTGGTCGCGGGCAGCGCCGTGGACGAGGTGCTGCGCCAGGAGCGCGCCGAGCGCTACCGGGTGCCCGCGGTGCTGCTGGAGCGCGCCCCCGCCGTACCGCCCACGGGCGATGGCACCGACACCGACCAGGTGCGCACCCCGGTGCGGTGGACCGCTCCCGACGGCGCGGTGCAGACCGGCTCCGCCCTGGTGCACGAGGGGCGGCGGGCCGGTGCGACCACACCGGTGTGGGTCGACGGCCGCGGCAGGCTCGTCCCCGCTCCGCCCACCGAGGAGCAGGTCGCGACCCGTGCCTCGCTGGCCGGTGCGTCGGCGGCGGCCGGAGTGGCCGCGGTGGCGCTGGCCGGGCGCGGTGTGCTGCGGTGGCGGCTGGACCGGGGCAGGGCCCGGGAGTGGGAGCGTGCCTGGGCCGAGGTCGAGCCGCGCTGGAGCCGCCACCTCTGACCGGCCTGACCGGGCGCCGCGGGGGAAGCAACGCGTGCGGACGCGCTACGACCGCTGTGCCGCGGGCGGAGCCGTCGTCAGCTGGTTGTCGAAGTCCACCACGCCCTCGACCGCCCGGATCAGCCGGGCCGCCGCCGGTACCAGAACGGCGTCCCTGATCCGCCCGGTGAGGGTGACCACGCCTTCGTCGACGCTGACCCGGACCGTCTGCACCGGGCCCGGGAAGAGGTGGGCCACCACCTCGCGGCGCACCTCCTCCTCGATCTCCTCGTCCGGCCGCAGGAAGACCTTCAGCAGGTCGGCACGGCTGACGATGCCCTCCAGACGGCCTTCGTGGTCGACCACCGGCAGCCGTTTGACGCGTGTGTGCGTCATGACGCGCGCCGCCTCCGCCAGCGTGGCGCTCGCGTGCACCGTGATGGCCGGGGAGGTCATCAGCTCCTCCGCGGACACCGCGCCCGCCTTGGCCATCTCCGGCAGATCGCGCAGCTGCGCCGGCCGGGACGGATCGCTGTCGCGGAACTCCTCCTTGGGCAGCAGATCGGCCTCGGAGACCACACCGACGACCCTGCCCTCGCCCTCCAGCACCGGCAGTGCGCTGACCCGCCACTGCTCCAGCGTTCTGACGATCTCCTTGAACGGTGCCTCACGGCCGACGGCCACCACCGTATGCGTCATCACATCGCTGACGATCTGCGCGCTCCGTCGCACGGTCTTCCTCCGTTCAGCCCCCAGCCGTCGCATCAGCCCTCGAAAGCGCCGCTGAAGGGTCCATAGAGGTCCAGCAGCCGGCTGCGGGTCGACCGCAGACGGCGCCCCACCACACCCGCCACATACGCGGACAGGGCGCTGCCCAGCACCGGATCCTCCCGGCACAGCGCCCGCACCGTGGCCGCGTCGAACTCCTCGGCCCGCACCGGGCTGACGGCCTCCGCGCCCAGATGCCACCGGCACGGCGGGATCAACCATGACCAGCCCAGCAGATCGCCGGGGCCCAGCGTGTCCACGATGGGTGCCCGGCGTCCCGGCACATGCACATCGAGGGCCACCCCTCCACTGCTGAGGATCCAGAAGCGGTCGGCCAGGCCCCCTTCCTCGAAGATGCGGGTGCCCATCGGAAAGGACACCTCGTGGGCGAGACGGACGAACTGGTCGCGGTGGTCCGGCGGTACGGCTGCCACCACCCCGTTTCTGGTGATCATGGAGGGCCCCTTCCACAGGTGCACGGGTCACGGGTGGCGGGCATCGGCGCCGCCGACGCCGTCATCTCCATCGTGCGGGCGCGCCACCCGGCTGAGGCAGGGGCCGAGCGGCCCCCGACCCGGTCCGCTCGGCTCCGGGGCCCGGCCGTTCGGCCTGGTGCTTCGCAGCGATCCGGTGCTCGAGGCGGTGGCGCACCCGGCCCGCGAGCCGGGCCAGTGGCGGTGAGGTGGCCGGACGCGGTGGCAGGGGTTCCCGGATCCGGCGGGCCTGGGGCGGAAGTCCGGCCAGATCGGCGGTGAGGCGCTCACGCGCCCGTGCCAGCGTGTCGGGCTCCCCGGTCCGGCGCCCGTCCCGCATCACCGTCTCCAGCAGCGGGCTGCCACCGCGCGGCGGCGGTTCGTCCCGCTCGCCGATCACATCGGCGAAGCCGGGCCGCCGCCACACCTGCTTGGCACCGGGCGCCGTGGCCTTCGCCGACGACAGCTTCATCACCGGCCGCCCGTCGTAGGCGACCAGCTTGTACGCGGAGTCGAGATACGCCGAGTCGGCCGAGACCCCGACCCGGGTGCCCACCGCGAACACGTCGATCGGCGCCCCGGCACCCACCAGCTCCTCCACGGCGTACTCGTCCAGACCGCCACTGGCCACGATCCGTACCTGCGCCAGCCCCGCCTCGTCGAGGATCCGGCGTGCCCGCCCCGCGAGCGCGCCGAGGTCACCGCTGTCCAGCCGGATGGCGGAACCGGCGCCCAGGCCCAGTTCGCGCAGTACCCGGGCGGCGGTGGCCACGCCCGTCAGGGTGTCGTAGGTGTCCACCAGGTAGGTCACCGGACCCGGGTGGCCGCGGGCGAACGCGCGGAACGCGGTCTCCTCGTCCGGGAACGCCTCGATGTACGCATGCGCCATGGTGCCGCTGGCGGCCAGCCCGTACGCGTGTGCCGCCGCCACGTTGCTGGTGCCCGCGAACCCGGCCATCGCGCCCAGCCGGGCCGCCTGCATCCCGGCCTGCGGACCGTGGGTGCGGCGCAGCGAGAAGTCCAGCACCGGATGGTCCCCGGCGGCCAGCACACACCGCACCGCCTTGGAGGCGATGGTGGTCTGGTGGCTGAGCTGCGCCAGCAGATACGTCTCCACCAGCTGGGCCTGTGGCAGGGGCGCCGTCAGCTCCAGCAGCGGTTCCCCGGCCAGTACGATCCGGCCCTCGGGCACCGCCCGCACCTCACCCTCGAACCCCAGGCCCAGCAGGGGTTCCAGCTCGGCCGCGGGGCGGTGCAGCGCGGTGGCGAACGCCTCGACGTCCTCCGGCCCGACCCGGAAGCCGGACAGATAGTCCAGCGCCGGTTCCAGCCCCGCGGCGACCAGGAAGCCGCGCTCGGGTGGCAGGTCGCGGATGTACAGGTCGAACGTGGCCGGTGCGGTCATGTCCTCCCGCAGGTAGGACAGGGCCATCGTCGCCTCGTAGAGGTCCGTGGTCATCGCGTTCGACATCGTCGTGCTCTCCCTCGTCCTCACCGGTCCTCGACCGCGGCGAACCGCCCGGCGCCCGCCGTCCGCGTCAGCCGCACGGCACCACCGCCACCGGACATGGCGCATGGTGCACGGCGGCGTGGAGCACGGCCCCCAGCCGCGCTGCGCCACCGTGCCCGGCGCCGCCGCGGCCCAGCACCAGCAGTCCGGAGCCCGCGGCGGCGCGCACCACGCCGGGACCCGGACGCTCCGAGGTGATGTCCTCGGCCACCGGCACCCCCGGGTACTTCTCCTGCCACGGCCGCAGCGCCGCGTCGAGCGCGGCCCTGGCCGCGGGGTCCGCCCGCCGGCCGCCCGCGAACACCGCGCGCAGCGAACCGCCGCGCCTCGCGGCCGCGTCGAAGGCGAACCCGAGCACCTCGTCGGACGCGAACCCGGGCGCCCCGCCGGACGTCCGTCGCGGCCCCGGGCCCACCGTCACCTCCGCGCTCCGGCCGCCGTCGTCCGCGTGCACCAGCACCATCGGCCCTGCGCCGTGCGCCAGGATCTGCCGACCGGTGGAGCCGAGCAGAAAGCCGCCGAGGGTGCCGCGGCCGCGTGAACCGAGCACCAGCATCTCGGCGTCGCGGCCCGCGGTCAGCAGCGCGGGCACCGTCTCCCGCGGCACCAGCTCGGCGGTGACGTTCAGCCCTGGATGGGCCTCGCGCAACTCGCCCACCGTGTCGCTCAGCAGCCGCCGCGCCCAGTAGTTCCGGTCGTTCGCGCGGGGGATGTCCCCCTCGGGCGGCACATCCGAGTCCGTGGGCCCGAGCAGGATCCAGGCGTGGACGAGCCGCAGCGGCAGACCGCGCAGCAGCGCCTCGCGTGCGGCCCAGTGCGCGGCGGGCGGGCTCTCGGGAAAGCCGTCGATGCCGACGGTGATGGGCGGTCGCACAACCGTCACCTCCATGTGTTTCCTCTGTGGTGTTCCGTCGTGTGCGCGGAGCCGCCGCTCTGGGCAGCACCGCTCACCCCTCCCGGGTCGCCAGGGGCCTGGCGGGGCCCCCGAGCGCGATCTTGATGGCACCGGTGTCGGTGGCCCGCGAGAAGACGTCGTACGCCTCCTCCATCTGGTCCAGTTCGAAGAGATGGGTGATGAGCATGGCCGCGGGCAGCCGCCCGGCGGCCAGCATGGACAGCAGCGTGGGTGTGGAGTAGGTGTCGACCAGCCCGGTGGTGATCGTCACGTTCTTGATCCACAGCTCTTCCAGATGCAGGGTGGCCGGCCTGGCGTGCACCCCGACATTGGCGATCCGGCCACCGGGCCGCACCATGCGGGTGCAGGTCTCGAAGCTCTGCGGGGTGCCCACCGCCTCGATCACCACATCGGCGCCCAGCCCCTCGGTGAGGTCGTCGACCAGCCGCTCGGGGTCCTCGTCCGCGGCGGCCACCGCGTCGGCGCCGACCCGCTTGGCGGCGTCCAGCCGTGCGCCGGGGAAGTCGACGGCGATGATCCGGCCGGGGGAGAAGAACTCCGCGGTGGCGATGGCGGCCAGCCCGATCGGCCCGGCCCCCACCACCGCGACCGTATCCCCGGGCCCCACCCGGCCGTTGAGGATCCCCACCTCGTAGGCGGTCGGGAAGATGTCCGCCAGCAGCACCGCGTCATGTCCCTCGGCGGAGCCGGGCAGTGGATGCACCGACAGATCGGCGAACGGCACCCGGACGTACTCCGCCTGTGTGCCGTTGATCGAGCGCCCCAGGATCCAGCCGCCGCCCCCGCGGCACTGCCCGTACGCCCGCTCCCGGCAGAACCGGCAGTGGCCGCACGCCGAGATGCACGAGATCAGCACCCGGTCCCCGGGCCGTACGCTCCGTACGTCCTCGCCGGTCTCCACCACCTCGCCCACGGCCTCGTGGCCGAGGACCGTACCGGGCCTGACATCCGGTACGTCGCCGTTCAGGATGTGCAGATCGGTGCCACAGATGGTGACCGTGTCGATCCGTACGATCGCGTCCGTGATCTCCTCGAGGTCGGGGTCGGGCACCTCCTCCCAGGAGGACCGCCCCGGCCCGTGGAAGACGAGTGCTTTCATGGCCGTTTCCTCTCCGTTCCCGCTCTGGTCAGCTCTGGGGTACGACGGCGACCGGACAGGCGGCGTGGTGCGCCACGGCCTGGGCCACGGGCCCCAGCCTTGGCCCGAGGCCCGACCGGCCCGGACCGCGCCCCACGACCAGCAGCGCCGCTCCTTCCGCGGCGGCCACCAGCCGCCGGGCCGGGCTGTCCGACGCGATCTCCTCGACGACTCGCACCTCGGCGTACTTGTCCCGCCACGGGGCCAGCGCCGCGCCCAGTGCGCGCTCCGCCTCCTCGCGGGCGTCGGTCAGCCCGACGTCCACCACCCACGGCGCGGAACCCCGGATGGCCGGGATCCTGCTCGCGTACACGCACAGCAGCCCCGTGGCGCGCCGGGCGGCGGCGTCGAACGCGAACTCCAGGACGTCGTCACACGACCCCCGCGCATCCACCCCCGCCACCACATCGGCGCCCCGGGTGTCCGGTGTGTCGGCCCGCACCAGGACGACGGGTGCGGCGGCGCGGGCGGCCAGTTCCAGCCCGACGGAGCCCAGGAAGAAACCGGCGACGGCCCCGAGCGAGCGGGACCCCACCACCAGCAGTTCGGCCCGCTCGGCCTCGGCCAGCAGCACGGGTCCGGGACGGCCGGATATCTGGTCGGTCAGGATCGGCATCTCCGGGTGTTCGGCGTCCAGTTCGGCCCGCGCCGAACGCAGTGCGCGCTCGGCCCAGTAGTGCCAGGCGGCCTCGTGGCCCGGGGTCAGATCCAACTGCTCGGGGCCCGGCCAGGCGTTGACCAGCCGCAGCGGAGCGTCGCGCAGCATCGCCTCGTGCGCGGCCCAGTCGGCGGCGGCCAGGCTCTCGGGTGATCCGTCCAGTCCCGCGGTGACGGGGCGCACCATCGCTGCCTCCTCTCCGGCGTGGCGGGGGAGCGGCCGTCCGGGCTCACCGGGGCCATCGGCCCCGGGACACCCGCCGGAAGATGTCCTCGCTGAGCGGTGTGGCGACGGGGCGGCGGGGCCGTCCGGCGGCCCCCGCCCCGTGGCACCTCCGCGGCGCCGGGGGCCGCCCGCTTCTCGCGGGCCCTGATTGCGCGGTGCGCGGTCGTCGGTGACACACATCAGCGGCGGTTCACCGGTCCGCTTCTCCGCGTCTGCTGGATGCCCCCGGTGCCACTTCCAGGGCACCACGTCCGGCCGCCATGCGCCAGGGCCGACCGGTCCCGCCCCCGGGCCGCCCCCAGGACAACCGGCCCATCCACCCCGTGCCGCCACCGCGACCCACCCGCCCGGTCGTCCGGTAGACCGTGCCGTCGGCGTACGACCCGGCGTAGAGGGTTCCGGTGCGCGGATCGGCGGTGATCGCCTCGGGGTAGGCGCGGTCGCCCGGCAGTGCGTACGCGGCGGAGGTCCGGGGCTCGGTGGGATGGTGCGCGGCCGGGCGGTGCGCCGGGACGGTGGCCTGGGCGGCGGGCGCCACCGGGGGAGCCCCGCGCGTCCGCCACATGCGGGGTGCCGCCCCCGGAGGTGTTGAGCCGGGCCGGGGTCCGGACCCCGGCGGAGGGCCGTGGGGTGGGGCCCGCTGCCCGTCGTTCCCGGTGGTGTGCCCCGGATACGACGGCTCCGGCGCGGTGGCCGGGACCTCGGCGGAGGGTCGCGGGGCGGGGCCCCGGCACCATGGGAACCGGCGTGGCCACCGCGACCCGGACGCACCGGGAGGCGGCGCCGAGCCGTCGGCTCACGCACGCCGCCACCGCATCCCGCCGGCTCGCGCGGACGCGGGCCGGCCACAGCGGGTGTACGAACACGGCGCTCGCGGTGTCGTCGGCGGGCGCGACGCCCGCCGCCGTGGGCCCGCCGTCCCGTCAGCCGACCGGGACCAGGACCACCGGGCAGTGGGCGTGGTGGAGGACCGCGTGGGTGACGGGGCCGAGTTGGAGGCCCAGGCGGGCGGTGCGCCGGTGGACGGCCAGGACCAGGACGTCCGCCGCCCGCGACGCCTCCACCAGGGACTCCGCGGGAGCGCTGTGCACCGTGTCCTCGCGGACGCCCACCTCACCGAACTCCTCGCGCAGCCCGGCCACCACGCGGTACGTCTCCTCCTGCGCGCGCTCCGCGCGCAGGGCCCCGACCTCGCGCGAGGGCAGGGTGTGGTCGCCGACGAAGGCGCGGGCCTGCGTCCAGGCGTACAGCACGCGCAGCCGTGCCCCGCGCCGGATCGCCTCCTCGAAGGCGAACCGGGCCGCCGCCTCGTCCGCGCCGCCCTCGATCCCGACCAGCACCCTGCCGTGGCCCTCGGGCCCGTACGCGGCGGGGACATCGCCGCGTACCACCAGCAGCGGACGGTGGGTGTGGGCGGCCAGCCGGAGTCCGACCGAGCCCAGCAGCAGACCGGTGAAGCCCCCCAGGCCGCGCGTCCCGATGACGATCAGCGAGGCACCCTGCCCGATGCGCAGCAGCTCCGGCACCGCGTCCTGCGCGGTGAGCGTCGGCACGATCCGCAGTTCGGGGTCCTTCTCGGAGGCCCGCGCCACGGCCAGCCGCAGCACCGTGCGGGCGACCTCGACCGGGGGCCGCTGGGGTTCGCTGTCCATGTCGAAGGCGAGCGGATCGGTACGGGCCCACGGCCAGGCGTGCACGATCTCCAGCGTGGCATCGCGCCGCCGGGCCTCGGCGACCGCGCGGTCCAGCGCGTTCCAGGCGCTGTCCGAGCCATCGAGGCCCACCACGACCCGGCCGTCCTGGGCCGCCCTGCCGGGAACCGTCATGACGCGGCACCCCCCTGGCCGCGGGAGTCGTCGAGGCGGTAGGTGAGCCGGTCGACCACCGCCACCACTCCGTCCACCTGTCCGGCCATCCGCACCGCGATGGGGATCTCGCTGTGCCGGTCGAGCTCTCCCTCCAGCCGCACCACCCCGTCGGTCACGGTGACCGTGACGGTGTGCGGCAGCAGCCACAGCGAGCGCACCAGCACCTCGTCGATCACCTCGGCGCGGATCTCCGCGTCCGGGCGCAGGAAGACCCGCAGCAGATCACGGCGGGTGACGATGCCGATCAGCCGGTCCTCCTCGTCCACGACGGGGAGCCGTTCCACGCGGTGGCGGGCCATCGAGCGCGCGGCGTCCACGATGGTGTCCTGAGGGTGCACGGTCACGGCGGGCCGTGACATCAGCTGCCGGGCGGTGCGTCCGTCGGGCGGCTGCCGCGGCACCCGGTCGGCCCGTCCGCCGCTCGGATGGCCGTCCCCCTGGCTGCCCGTCAGCTCGCTGAGATCGGTACCGGTGATCACACCGACGACCTTGTCGTCCTCGTCCACGACCGGCACGCCGTTGATGCGGTGCCGCGCCAGCGCCAGGCTGACCTCCTCGAACGAGGCCGCGTGGCCCACGCGGACGACATCGTCGGTCATCACATTGCCGATCTTGCGGTGCTTCATCCTGCCTCCCCGGACGCTGCCTCCAGCCTCCGACGCCACCCCCTGCCCCTTCTTGGGCTGCCCGGGGTCCGCCCGGGGCCGACCGGCCCGCCCCTGGCGTCTGGGCCGAACGACCCCCGGCGGGGCCGAATCGCCCCTCGCGCCCGGGGCCGGACGGCGGCAGGGTGGGGGCGACGGACGGCGAAGACCACCACTGCGAAGGGCGGTGGGAACGATGGCGCTCCCCCTGGTCGTGGGTGTCGACGGCTCACAGTCCAGCCTCAACGCCGTGGACTGGGCGGTGGACGCCGCGGCCCGGCACCGGGTGCCGCTGCGCCTGGTGCACGGCTCCCTGTGGGAGCGCTACGAGGGCATGCGGCCCGCCACCGACCCGGACCGCCCCTGGGACCGGGTCATGGCCGACCAGATCACCGAGGCCGCGGCCGAGCGCGCGCGGCGGCGCGGCCCCGATGTGAAGCTCTCCGCCGAGGTGCTGCCGGAGGACCCGGTGTCCCTGCTGCTGCGCGCGGGCCAGGAGGCGTCCGGTGTGGTCACCGGAGCGCGCGGACGGGGCGAACTGTCCGGACTGCTCCTGGGGTCGGTCGCCCTGACGGTCGCCGCCCGCGCCCCCTGCCCGGTCACCGTCGTACGGGGCGGGACGCCCAACCGACGCGGCTCCTTCGGCCGGATCGTGCTCGGAGTGGCCGAGCCCTCCGGAGAGGCGTCGCCCGCCCTGCGGTACGCCTTCCACGAGGCCGAGGCGGGCGGCCGGGAACTGGCCGCCGTACGGGCCTGGCGCTGCCCGGCCGGGGAGATCACGGACGACCTGATGATCTACGGCGATCCGGTGCGCGCCCACTGGGCCCGCGCCGAGCGCGCCCTCGACGACGCGCTGCGGGTCCCCGAGCGGGACCACCCCAAGGTCGTGGTCCGCCGCGAGACCGTCGAGGGACCGGCCCGCAAGGTGCTGCTGCACGCGGCGGCCACCGCCGATCTGCTGGTGGTCGGCGCCCGCAGGCACCACGGTCACTTCGCGGGGCTCCAGCTCGGCCGGGTCGCCCACACGGCGCTGCACCACGCCCCGTGTCCGGTGGTGGTCGTCCCCGAGCGGACATGACGCCGCGCGGGCATGGAAGGGAACGGAACGGGCACACCGGGCCGCGGGCCGCGCCGCGGTCCGACGACGGGTACCCATCCGTACATCCGCGAGCCGGACACCACGAGGGAGAGGTCCATGCCGGACGACGCACCGACCACGGCGACGAGCGGGCTCCCCGACGCCGAACTCCACGCCCTGGACGCCCACTGGCGGGCCGCGAACTATCTCGCGGCCGGCCAGATCTATCTGCTGGCGAACCCGCTGCTGACGGAGCCGCTGCGCCCCGACCACATCAAGCCCCGGCTGCTGGGTCACTGGGGCACCTCACCCGGGCTCAACCTCGTCCACACCCACCTCAACCGGGTCATCAGCGCCCGCGACCTGGACGCCATCTGCGTATGGGGCCCCGGCCACGGCGGTCCCGCGGTGCTCGCGGGCTCATGGCTGGACGGCAGCTACTCCGAGGTCTACCCCGACGTCAGCCGGGACGAGGCGGGTATGGCGCGCCTGTTCCGCCAGTTCTCCTTCCCCGGCGGAGTGCCCAGCCATGTGGCTCCCGAGACCCCCGGCTCCATCCACGAGGGCGGTGAGCTCGGCTACTCGCTCGCCCACGCCTATGGCGCGGCCCTGGACAACCCCGGCCTCCTCGTCGCCTGCGTCATCGGCGACGGCGAGGCGGAGACCGGACCACTGGCCGGCTCCTGGCACGCGAACAAGTTCCTCGACCCGGTCCACGACGGCGCCGTGCTGCCCATCCTCCACCTCAACGGCTACAAGATCGCCAACCCCACGGTGCTCGCCCGCCTCCCCGGGCCCGAACTCGAGGAGCTGCTGCGCGGATACGGCCATGAGCCGATCCAGGTGTCCGGCGACGAACCGCATCAGGTCCACCGGGACCTCGCCCGGGCCATGGACGAGGCGCTCGACCGGATCGCCCTGCTCCAGCGCACCGCCCGCGAGGAGGGCGTCGGCGAACGTCCCCGCTGGCCGGTGATCGTGCTGCGCACCCCCAAGGGCTGGACCGGCCCCGCCGAGGTCGACGGGGTGCCGGTGGAGGCCACCTGGCGCTCCCACCAGGTCCCGCTGCCGGGCGTACGGGAGAACCCGCAGCATCTGCGGCAGCTGGAGCGGTGGCTGCGCTCCTACCGGCCCGAGGAGCTCTTCGACGAGGACGGGCGGCCCCGGCCGGAGGTGCTGGCGTGTGTGCCCCGGGGGCAGCGGCGGCTGGGCGCCAATCCGCACGCCAACGGCGGACTGCTGGTGCGTGATCTGCCGGTGCCCGACCTGGAGCGGTACGCGGTCCCCGTCGAGAAGCCCGGGCTGACCCTGCACGAGCCCACCCGGGTCCTCGGCGACCTGCTGGAGCGGGTCATGGAGGACACCGGCGACCGCCGTGACTTCCGGGTCGTCGGCCCCGACGAGACCGCCTCCAACCGGCTCCAGGCCCTGTTCCGGGCCACCGGAAAGGCGTGGCAGGAGCGGACCCTCGGCACCGATGAGCACCTGAGCAGCCACGGCCGGGTGATGGAGATCCTCTCCGAACACGTCTGCCAGGGCTGGTTGGAGGGCTATCTGCTCACCGGACGGCACGGGCTGTTCTCCTGTTACGAGGCGTTCGTGCACATCGTCGACTCCATGGTGAACCAGCACATCAAATGGCTGAAGGTGTCCCGCGCGCTGCCGTGGCGGCGCCCGGTGGCCTCCCTCAACTACCTGCTGACCTCCCATGTCTGGCGGCAGGACCACAACGGCTTCTCGCACCAGGACCCCGGTTTCGTGGACCATGTGCTCAACAAGAGCCCCGAGGTGGTGCGGGTCTATCTGCCGCCGGACACCAACACCCTGCTCTGTGTGGCGGACCATGTGCTCCGCAGCCGGGACTACGTGAACGTCGTGGTCGCGGGCAAACAGCCGTGCTTCGACTGGCTCGACCTCGAGCAGGCCCGCGCCCACTGCGCCCGCGGTGCCGGCAGCTGGGACTGGGCGGGCACCGAGAACGGCACCGGCGAACCCGATGTGGTGCTGGCCGCCGCGGGCGACGTCCCCACCCAGGAGGTCCTGGCGGCGGCCGGGATTCTCCGCCGCCATCTGCCCGATGTGTCGGTGCGGGTCGTCAACGTCGTCGACATGACCCGGCTGCTGCCCCAGAAGGAGCATCCGCACGGCATGCCGGACGCCGAGTTCGACGCCCTCTTCACCCGCGACCGGCCCGTCATCTTCGCCTACCACGGCTATCCATGGCTGGTGCACCGGCTGGCCTACCGCAGGGCCGTCCACCCGGGGCTGCATGTGCGCGGCTATCTGGAGACGGGCACCACCACCACACCCTTCGACATGGTCGTCCGCAACGACCTGGACCGCTACCGGCTGGTGATGGACGTCATCGACCGCACCCCGGGCCTCGCGGTGCGCGCCGCCGCCGTACGCCAGCGGATGCAGGACGCGCGCACCCGCCACCACGCGTGGATCCGCGAACACGGCACCGATATGCCCGAAGTGGCGGAGTGGTCCTGGAGCGGCTGAGCCACCGCGCGGGGGCACCGGAAGCCGTGGCCGGTGCCCCCGTGCCCCGTACGGCCCAGCAGGACAGGCCGTTCCGGCCGCGCCACGCACACCATGGGCCCATGACGGAGGAGAAGAGTCAGGGCCGGCGCACGGGAATCATCGGTGAACTCTCCGCGGAGTTCGCCGGGACGATGGTGCTCATCCTCTTCGGATGCGGTGTGGTGGCACAGGTGGTGGCGGGTGGCGCCCTCACCAAGCCACCGGGCGCGCTCGGCGACCACGACTCCATCGCCTGGGCCTGGGGGCTCGGTGTCACCTTGGGCGTGTATGTCGCCGCACGGCTCAGCGGTGCGCATATCAACCCCGCGGTCACCCTCTCCCTCGCGGCCTTCAAGGGCTTCCCCTGGAGCAAGGTGGCGCCCTACATGCTGGCCCAGACGCTCGGTGCGTTCGTCGCCGCCCTGCTGGTGCGCTGGAACTACACCGAGGTGCTGGCGGGCGCCGACCCCAAGCACACCTTCAAGACCCAGTTCGTGTTCTCCACCCTCCCGGGCAACGGCTCGCTGCCGGTGAGCGAATGGGGAGCGCTGCGCGACCAGATCATCGGCACCGCCATCCTGGTGCTGCTCATCTTCGCCGTCACCGATCTGCTGAACTCGCCCCCGCAGGCCAACCTGGGGCCGTTCATCATCGGCCTCATCGTGGTCGCGATCGGCATGGCGTGGGGCGCGGACGCCGGATACGCCATCAACCCGGCCCGTGACTTCGGCCCCCGGCTGGCCAGCTATCTCACCGGATACGACACCGCGTGGCGGGACCAGTACGGGAATCTCTACTTCTGGGTGCCCATCGTCGGACCGCTGATCGGCGGACTGGTCGGCGCGGCCCTGTACAAGCTCCTGATCAGCCGCTTCCTCCCGGTCGCCGGACAGCAGGAAGTGGGACGCACTCCCGCCCCCGAGAGCTGAGCCGGGCCGGACCCATCCACGAGAGGCGGCCGAAGGATGCCGGAATTCGTCGGAGCGGTGGACCAGGGGACCACCAGTTCCCGCTTCATGATCTTCGACCACGACGGCGGCGAGGTGGCGAAGTACCAGCTGGAGCACCGGCAGATCCTGCCGCGCTCGGGATGGGTCGAACACGACCCGGTGGAGATCTGGGAACGCACCAACTCCGTGATGCAGAACGCCATCCGCACCGGCGGGCTCTCCCCCTCCGACCTGGCCGCCATCGGCATCACCAACCAGCGCGAGACCACCGTCATCTGGGATCCGCGCAACGGCCAGCCGTACTACAACGCCATCGTGTGGCAGGACACCCGCACCGACACCATCGCCGCCGCCCTCGAACGGGACGGCCACGGCGAGGTGATCCGCCGCAAGGCCGGACTGCCGCCCGCCACCTACTTCTCCGGCGGCAAGATCAAGTGGATTCTGGACAATGTCGAGGGCGTCCGCGAGGCGGCCGAACGCGGCCACGCGCTCTTCGGCAACACCGACGCCTGGGTGCTGTGGAACCTCACCGGCGGCCCCGGCGGCGGGATCCACGCCACCGACGTCACCAACGCCAGCCGCACCATGCTGATGAACCTGGAGACGCTGGACTGGGACGACGAACTGCTGGAGATCTTCGGCATCCCACGGGCCATGCTGCCGACGATCAACCCCTCGTCCCATGCCGAGGCGTACGGCCAGGCCCGCACCAGCCGCCCGCTGCGCACCGCGACCCCCATCACCGGTGTCCTCGGCGACCAGCACGCGGCCACCGTCGGCCAGGTGTGCTTCAACCCCGGCGAGGCCAAGAACACCTACGGCACCGGCAACTTCCTGGTCCTCAACACCGGTGCGGAGCTGGTCCGTTCGACCAGCGGACTGCTCACCACGGTGGCGTACCAGTTCGACGGCAGCCCGGCCGTGTACGCCCTGGAGGGCTCCATCGCGGTGACCGGCTCGGCCGTGCAGTGGCTGCGCGACCAGCTGAAGATCATCGAGGATGCCGCGGGCAGCGAGCGGCTGGCCCGTACCGTCGAGGACCACGGCGGGGTGTACTTCGTGCCCGCGTTCTCCGGTCTGTTCGCCCCGTACTGGCGCTCCGACGCCCGTGGCGCGATCGTCGGCCTCACCCGCTACAACACCAACGCCCATCTGGCCCGCGCCACTCTGGAGGCCATCTGCTACCAGAGCCGCGATGTGGTGGAGGCCATGGAGAAGGACGCCGGAATCCACCTCGATGTGCTCCGGGTGGACGGCGGTGTCACCGAGAACGAGCTGTGCATGCAGATCCAGGCCGATGTGCTCGGGGTGCCGGTCAGCCGCCCGGTGGTGGCCGAGACCACCGCGCTGGGCGCCGCCTACGCCGCCGGTCTCGCCACCGGTTTCTGGCGGGACACCGATGAGCTGCGCTCCCACTGGAGCGAGTCCAGGCGCTGGGAGCCGGAGTGGAGCGCCGAGCGGCGCGAGGAGGGCTACGCGGGCTGGAAGAAGGCCGTGCAGCGCACCCTGGACTGGGTGAAGGTGTCCTAGAGGGCCGAGATGTGGCGGGCCGGGTCTGCCGGTCCGGCGCGCGGTTGCGGCTCCCGCCGGACGGCGGTTACCTGGGAACGTACCCGGCGGTGAAGTGTCATCGCACCGGGGCCCATGGCGTGACCCGGGCCCGTACCGGCCCCTCCGCCGTCACGCCCGCCTTGTCCGCCGCCGGTCCACAGGCGACCGACGCGGAGGTGTTCGAGGTGAAAGCCGTCGTCTATGAGAAGCCCTTCACCGTGGCAGTGCGGGATGTCGACGATCCCCGGATCGAGCATCCCAACGATGTGATCGTACGGGTCACCTCCAGCGCGATCTGCGGTTCCGACCTGCATATGTACGAGGGCCGCACGGCGGCCAGCCCCGGTATCGTCTTCGGACACGAGAACCTGGGCATCGTCGAGGAGACGGGCTCGGGCGTCACCTCGCTGTCCAAGGGCGACCGCGTGGTGATGCCGTTCAACGTGGCCTGCGGGTTCTGCAAGAACTGCCTCGCGGGCAACACCGGTTTCTGTCTGACGGTCAACCCCGGCTTCGCGGGCGGCGCCTATGGCTATGTGGCGATGGGCCCGTACACCGGTGGCCAGGCGGAGCGACTGCGGGTGCCCTACGCCGACTTCAACTGTCTGAAGCTGCCCGGGGGCGATGAGTTCGAGACCGACTTCGTCCTGCTCGCCGATATCTTCCCGACCGGCTACCACGGCTGTGAGCTGGCGCAGGTCTCCCCGGGCGAGAGTGTGGTCGTCTACGGCGCCGGACCGGTGGGGCTGATGGCCGCGTACTCGGCCCTGTTGCGTGGCGCCGCCAAGGTGTTCGTGGTGGACCGGGTGCCCGAACGGCTCGCCAAGGCCGAGCAGATAGGCGCGATTCCCATCGACTTCACCAAGGGCGATCCGGCCGAGCAGATCACGGACCAGACCGGCGGTGAGGGCACCGACAAGGGCGTGGACGCGGTGGGCTACCAGGCCCAGTCCCGCGACGCCAGCCATGAGGAGCCCGCGATCGTCCTCAACGCGCTCGTGGACACCGTACGGCCGACCGGAATGCTCGGGGTGCCGGGCCTGTATGTGCCCTCCGACCCCGGGGGCCCCGATGAACACGCCAAACAGGGTCAGCTCCTCGTCTCCATCGGCCGGATGTTTGAGAAGGGGCAGCGGGTCGGCACCGGTCAGTGCAACGTCAAGCGGTACAACCGCCAGCTACGCGACATGATCATCGCCCGTCGTGCCACGCCGAGCTTCGTGGTCTCGCATGAACTTCCGCTGGACCAGGCGCCGTTGGCGTACGAGAAGTTCGACCAGCGGATCGAGGGCTACACCAAGGTCGTGCTGCACCCGGCGCTCGCGGCGTGATCGCATAATTCGTAAATGGTGCGAATGAGACATACTCGAAAGTGAGGCCCGTGACTGGGCTCGCATGAGGCCGTGCTCCGGCGGCGGTGAGGAGGACCGATCATGAAGAGCGAGGCGGCGCTGGCCTTCGCCAGCGGTTACCTCTTGGGCCGCCGCCGCAAGGTGCGGTGGGCCGTCGCGCTCGCCGGTATGGCGGCGGGCAAGCGTCTGGCGTCCGGCCGCCTTCCCGTGAACACCGATGCCCTGCCCACGGCCGAGATCGGCAAGGTGGGTCGTGCGGTCCGCGGCAAGCTGGTCTCCGCGGGCCGGTCCGCCGCGATATCGGCGGCAAGTAATCGCATGGACGCCCTGAGTGACCGGATGGAGCGCCGGACCAGCACCCTGCGCCCTGGCGGGGACGGTGCGGAGGAGCCGGACTCCTCCGAGGAGCGGGAGCCCTCCGGGAAGCGGGAGAGCAAGGCCAAGGACAGCAAGTCCAGCGAGCCGAAGGCCAAGGACAGCAAGTCCAGCGAGCCCAAGGCCAAGGCGCGGGAGCGCAAGGACACTTCCGCTCCCCGTTCCGGCGGGCGGAGCCGGAGCGGGGAGCGGAACCAGGGCGAGGACCGGCGGCGGAAACCGGCCGCCGACCGCCCGGCGAAGACCCGGAAACAGGGCGGATCCGGCGGGTCCGGACGACGGAGCCAGGGGTGAGGGGTGAGGGGCCATGGCACAGAAGGCGGATGAACGAGGCTCGGGAGGGCTGGGCGGCCTCGCCCAGGAGCTGCCCATCGATCGCCTGAAGAACGAGGCGCGGAACCTTGCCGGCGCCCTGGGCAAGAAGGCCCTGTCCTCGGTGACCGAACTCGGTAAGAAGGGGCTCGGCAAGGACGGAGAGGGTCCGGACGTCCCGATGAAGCCGATGGTGAAGGCCGGGCTGGAGACCGTCAAGGACAAGGCGGTGGACAAGGCCGAGGACGTGGTCCCGGGCCTCGGCGGGGGCAAGGACGGCGGCAAGGGCGGCGACCGCGACAAGAAGCTCAAGGTCACCAATATCGTCGAGCAGATCGACGTCGGCGCGCCGCTGTCGCTCACCTATGACCTGTGGACCCAGTTCGAGGACTTCCCCAGCTTCATGAAGAAGGTCGAGGACGTCTCGCAGGAGTCCGAGACCGAGATGGAATGGAAGGCCCAGGTCTTCTGGTCGCACCGCAAGTGGCGCTCCGAGATCGTCGAGCAGGTCCCGGACAAGCGCATCATCTGGACCTCACGGGCCGAGAAGGGCCATGTGAACGGCGCGGTCACCTTCCATGAGATCGCTCCCGAGCTCACCCGGATCATGCTGGTCCTCCAGTACTACCCGCAGGGCTTCTTCGAGCGCACCGGGAACATCTGGCGGGCCCAGGGCCGCCGGGTGCGCCTGGAGTTGAAGCACTTCCGCCGCCATCTGATGGCCGAAGTGCTGCTCAACCCCGATGAGATCGAGGGCTGGCGCGGTGAGATCCGCGAGAGCGAGGTCGTCGACGAGGAAGACGAAGAAGAAGAGCACGAAGAAGAGGACGAAGAAGAGGACGAAGAAGAGGACGAAGAAGAGGACGAGGGCGAAGAGGGCGACGAGGACGAGGACGCCGAAGACGAGTACGAGGACGAAGAGTACGAAGACGAAGAGGACGGGGAGGACGAGGCGCCCCGGCGGCGCTCACGCCGCTGACGGTCAGATGTCGCCCAAGTAGGCGTAGGACGTGCGCAGTTGACGCTTGAGGATCTTGCCGCTGGGATTCTTCGGCAGTGACTCCGCGAGCGCCACGTACTTCGGCACCTTGTAGCCCGCGAGCCGGGAGCGGCAGTGGTCGAGGATGTCCTCGACGTCCACCGTCTCACCGGGGCGGGGCACCACCACCGCCGTCACCGCCTCGATCCAGTACGGATGCGCCACCCCGAACACCGCGGCCTCGGTGACCGCCGGATGAGTGTGGATGACCTCCTCCACCTCACGTCCCGACACATTCTCCCCGCCGCTGTTCACCATGTCCTTCTTGCGGTCGACGACGGTCAGGTACCCCTCGTCGTCGAGCACGCCCAGATCGCCGCTGTGGAACCAGCCGCCGCGGAACGCCTCCGCGGTGCGCTCGGGGTCGCGCCAGTAGCCGAGCATGGTGTGGGGGCCCCGGTGCACGATCTCGCCCACCGTGCCCGGCGGCACCGGGCGGTCGTCCTCGTCCACCACCATCGTTTCGACGTTGAGCGCGGCCCGCCCCGCGGACCCGGCCTTGCGCTGCTGGTCGCCGGGGCTCAGTACGGTGGCGATGGGGGACATCTCGGTCTGGCCGTAGAGGTTGTACAGCGCCAGCCCCGGCAGCCGGTGGCGCAGTTCGGCCAGTACGGCGACCGGCATCGACGCCGCGCCGTAGTAGCCCTTGCGCAACGACGACAGATCGTGGGTGCCGAACTCCGGGTGGCGCAGCAGCGCGATCCACACCGTGGGCGGCGCGAACAGCTTGGTCACCCGCTCCGCCTCGATGGTGGCCAGCAGAACGGCCGGGTCGGGGCCGGGCAGCACCAGGGAGGTGGCGCCCAGATAGATGTCCGGGGTGAGAAAGGCGTGCAGCTGGGCGCAGTGGTAGAGCGGCAACGCGTGGATCTCGACATCGTCGGCGGACATATCACCGGCCACGATCGCCGTCAGATACTGGGAGATCAGATTGCGACTGGTCATGATGGCGCCCTTGGGGCGGGACTCGGTGCCCGAGGTGTACATCAGCTGCACCGGATCGTCATCGGTCAGGGCCGGGTCGGGGATCCGGTGGCCGTCCTCCTCGCCCAGTTCGGCCAGGTCCTCCCACTCCCCGTGTCCGCCGCCGATCGCCGCGCGCACCACCAACCGTGGCGGCGCCGCCTCCGTCAGCGCGGCGTCGGCGGCGTCGAGCAGATCGGCGCCCGCGATGATGCCCACGGCTCCCGAATGCTCCAGGACATAGGCGACTTCGGGCGGCGTCAGCATGAAGTTGACCGGGACCGACACCGCGCCCAGCCGGGCCAGCGCGAAGAAGGCGACCACGAAGCCGTGGGAGTTGCGCGCGTACAGCACCACCCGGTCGCCGCGGGCCACCCCGCGCGCGGCCAGCGCGCCCGCGGTCCGGTCCACCACCGCGTCGAGTCCGGCGAACGTCTGTCGCAGCGGACCGTCGACCACCGCGGTCTTGTGCGGCAGCCGCAGCGCGGTGCGGGACAGCAGATCGGCGATGCCGTGGCGGCGGGCGCGCACGATGTCCACGGGCAGGGAGGATGCGGTCACCGGTGTCTCCCGAGGTGGCGGGGCGGATGGGACGGAAGGACGGATCGCCACGCTGACACGGCGGGGAGCGGGCTTCAAGAGTGACGGTGTCACAGGAACGCCGCCGCGTGCTGTCCCACCGGCCCGGACCGGCTCACCACGGCCCATAACGCGCCCCGCCGGACTAGGGCCGGACGGCCCCGGATCAGGGGCCGCGCAGCCCTGCCGCCAAGCCGGGCGGCACGCCAGGCTGGGGGCCCACACAAAGTGGGGGAAGACGGACGGGCGGCCGCACCGAAGGAGTCATCTCATCGACTCCAAACCATCTTCGGGCGCGGCCGCCCGTCCGTCCTGTGCCATCACGCTCATCAGCACCACACGCAAGGGGGAGACGTATGTCCCGCACCACCGTCCGCACCGGAGCCCTGCTCGCCGTCGGCTGTGCCGCCGCGTTGCTGTACCCCGCGGCACCCGCCGGAGCCGCCGGTTCGGTCCACCTGTCCAAGATCTATTACGACTCTCCCGGCAGCGACAACCGCGGCAACTCCAGCCTCAACGCCGAGTACGTCCAGATCAAGAACTCCACCTCGCGCGGGGTCGCCCTCAAGGGCTGGGTGCTGGTGGACGCCAGCAACCACAAGTACACCTTCTCGAGCTACACCCTCGGCGCGGGCAAGACGGTGACCGTGCGCACCGGCACCGGCTCGGACACCTCCGCCACCAAGTACCAGGACCGCCGGGCCTACGTCTGGAACAACACCAGCGACAAGGCCACGCTGCGCAAGAGCAGCGGATCCACCGTCGACACCTGCGCGTACAACAGCAGCCGCGCCGACTACAAGATCTGCTGACGACGGGGCCGGGCCACCCCGGTGGCCCGGCCAACCGGTGAACCGTGCCTCCTCCGAGGACAATGGGGATGTCGAGGAGCGAGAGCCGGTGAGCGGCCGTGTCGGACTGGGTGTGGGAGTACGAGGGCTACGAGCCCGCGCGGGAGCGGCTGCGGGAGTCGCTGTGCACCCTGGGCAACGGCTATATCGCCACCCGGGGCGCGGCCTCCGAGACCGCGGCCGACGAGGTGCACTACCCGGGCACCTATGCCGCGGGCTGCTACGACCGGCTGGTGTCGGAGGTCGCCGGACGCCAGGTCGAGAACGAGGACCTGGTCAACCTGCCGAACTGGCTCCCGCTGCGCTACCGCCTCACCGGGCCGGACCCCGCCGCACCCGGCCCCGGACCCTGGCTCACCCCCGACAGTGCGGAGCTGACCGAGTACCGGCAGGTCCTCGATCTGCGGCATGGCACACTCACCCGGCGGCTGCGGTTCACCGACCGCCACCACCGGGTGCTCGTCGTGGAACAGCGGCGGCTGGTCCACATGGGCGATCCCCATCTGGCGGCACAGCGGACCACCTTCACCGCCGTGGGCTGGTCCGGCACGGTCGAGATCGAGTCAGCGCTCGACGGTGCGGTGACCAACGCGGGAGTGGCCCGCTACCGCGATCTGGCCGGACACCATCTGACCGGGCTGACCACCGGCGCCGCCGCGGCCGACACGGTGTGGCTGAGCTGCCGCACCGCCGCCTCCGACGTACGGGTGGCCATGGCCGCGCGCACCCGGGTGACCGAGGGCGCGTCCACCACCGCGGGACAGCGGCTCACCGCGACCGACGCCGTCCGCGCGCTCACCGTGCCGATCACCTCCGGGTCGCCCGTCACGGTGGAGAAGACGGTGGCGGTGCACACCTCCAGGGACGCGGCGATCGCCGATCCGCTGTGCGCCGCCGTCGAACGGGTGGAGCGCGCCCCGGACTACGCCGGACTGCTGGCCTCCCACCAGACCGCCTGGAAACACCTGTGGCGCGAGGGCGCGTTGGAGGTGCCGGGCGAGGCGGGCCGTATCCTGCGGCTCCATCTGTTCCACGTCCTCCAGACGCTCTCCCCGCACACCGCGGAGCTGGACGTGGGCGTACCGGCGCGCGGTCTGCACGGTGAGGCGTACCGCGGCCATGTGTTCTGGGACGAGTTGTTCGTCCTGCCGTATCTGAACCTGACCTTCCCCGAGGTGTCCCGGGCGCTGCTGCACTACCGGCACCGACGGCTGCCGGAGGCGTGCCGCGCGGCGGCGGACGCCGGGCGGGCGGGGGCGATGTACCCGTGGCAGAGCGGCAGCGACGGCAGCGAGGAGACCCAGACCCTCCATCTGAACCCGCGCTCGGGCCGCTGGCTGCCCGATCACTCACGGTTGCAGCACCATGTGGGCTCGGCCGTGGCGTACAACGTGTGGCAGTACTGCCAGGCCACCGGGGACACCGACTTCCTGCACACCCAGGGCGCGGAGATGCTGGTGCAGATCGCCCGGTTCTGGGCGGACGCCGCCGTCCTCGACCCGGACCTCGGGCGCTACCGCATCCGCGGGGTGGTCGGCCCCGACGAGTACCACGACGGCTACCCCGGCGCCCGGCAGCCCGGTCTCGACGACAACGCCTACACCAATGTCACCGCCGCCTGGGTGCTCACCCGCGCCCTGGAGCTGGTCCGCACCCTGCCCGAACCGCGGCGGCGCGAGCTGTTCGAGCGCATCGGCCTGGACCGCGCGGAACCGGAGCGCTGGGAGGATGTCTCCCGGCGGCTGCGGATCCCCTTCGACCGGGGTGTCATCAGCCAGTTCGACGGCTACCAGGACCTGGCCGAACTGGACTGGGACGGCTACCGCGCACGCTACGGCGACATCCGCCGGCTGGATCGGATCCTGGAGTCCGAGGGCGACACCGTCAACCGCTACCAGGCGTCCAAACAGGCCGATGTGCTGATGCTCGGCTATCTCTTCTCGCCCGCCGAACTGTCCGGGCTCTTCCGGCGGCTCGGCTACGGCCTCGACGACGAGACCTGGCACGCCACGGTCGCGTACTACCTGCGCCGCACCACCCACGGTTCGACCCTCAGCGGGCTGGTGCACGGCTGGGTGCTGGCGCGGGCCCGCCGCGCCGAGGCGTGGCATTACTGCCAGGAGGCGTTGACCGGCGATGTCGCCGACATCCAGGGCGGCACCACCGGCGAGGGCATCCACCTCGGTGCCATGGGCGGCACCCTCGATCTGGTGCAGCGCGGCCTCACCGGTCTGGAGACCCGCGAGGAAGCCCTGTGGCTGGACCCGGTACCGCTGCCGGAGCTTTCGGAGTACGCGGTCTCCGTGTGCTACCGCGGCCACTGGGGGATCGTGCTGCGGCTGCGCTCCGGACGGCTCTGGATCAGGGTGCCGGACTCCGAGGAGCCGCCCATCGAGGTGCGGCTCGCCGACCGCACCCTGACGCTCGCGCCCGGCGAGTCCGTCTGGCTGCCGCTGCCGTCCGGCTGACGGCCGCGGCGCCCCTTTTCCGCCCGCTTCGCGGCCCCGCTACTCCGCCAGGGTGTCCAGGATCTGCTGTCCGTACTTCGCCAGCTTGTTCTCACCCACCCCGCCCACCGTGGCCAGCGCCTCCAGCGTCGCGGGGTGCTCGGTGGCGATCTGCCGCAGGGTGGCGTCATGGAAGATCACATACGCGGGGACACCCTGTTCCTTCGCGGAGGCCGCGCGCCAGGCGCGCAGCCGCTCGAAGACCGGCACCGCCTCCTCGGGCAGTTCCGCCGCCGCCTCGGCGCCCTTGCCCTTGGACGTCTTGGCGGACTTCGCGGCGCGGGCGGGCTTCTCCGGCTCCCGCCGCAGCCTGACCTCACGCTCCCGGTTCAGCACCGCGGCGCTGCCCTCGGTGAGCACCAGCGTGCCGTAGTCACCCTCGACACCGAGCAGCCCCTGCGACAGCAACTGCCGTGCCACACCGCGCCATTCGGCCTCGCGCAGCTCGGTGCCGATGCCGAACACCGACAGCGCGTCATGGTCGAACTGGATGACCTTCGCCGTCTTCTTGCCCAGCAGGATGTCGATGATCTGGCCCGCGCCGAACTTCTGGTTGCGCTCCCGTTTCAGCCGCACCACGGTGGACAGCAGCTTCTGCGCGGGGACGGTGCCGTCCCAGGACTCCGGCGGGGTCAGACAGGTGTCGCAGTTGCCGCACGGACCGCTCTGCTGGCCGAAGTAGTCGAGCAGCCGCACCCGGCGGCACTCGACGGTCTCGCACAGCGCCAGCATGGCGTCCAGATGGGCGCCCAGCCGCCGCCGGTGGGCGTCGTCCCCCTCCGAGGTGTCGATCATCTTGCGCTGCTGGACCACGTCCTGGAGCCCGTACGCCAGCCAGGCGGTGGACGGCAGCCCGTCCCGCCCCGCGCGGCCGGTCTCCTGGTAGTAGCCCTCGACGGACTTGGGCAGGTCCAGATGGGCCACGAACCGCACATCCGGTTTGTCGATGCCCATGCCGAAGGCGATGGTGGCCACCACCACCAGACCCTCCTCGCGCAGGAAGCGCGACTGGTGCTCGGCGCGGATCCGCGCGTCCAGCCCCGCGTGGTACGGCAGTGCCTCGATCCCGTTGCTCACCAGGAAGTCGGCGGTCTTCTCCACCGAGGAGCGGGACAGGCAGTAGACGATGCCCGCGTCCCCCTTGTGCTCGGAGCGCAGCAGCTCCAGCAGCTGCCGCTTGGGGTCGTTCTTGGGCGCGATCCGGTATTGGATGTTGGGGCGGTCGAAGCTGGCCACGTAGTGGTGGGCGTCCTGGAGCTTCAGCCGGGAGGCGATCTCGGTGTGGGTGGCCTCGGTGGCGGTCGCCGTCAGCGCGATCCGGGGCACGCTCGGCCAGCGCTCGTGCAGCTCGGACAGGGCCAGGTAGTCGGGCCGGAAGTCGTGCCCCCACTGCGCCACACAGTGCGCCTCGTCGATGGCGAACAGGGACACCGTGCCCCGGTCCAGCAGCCGCAGCGTGGACTCCACCCGCAGCCGCTCCGGCGCCAGGTACAGCAGGTCCAGCTCGCCCGCGAGGAACTCGGCCTCCACCAGGCGCCGCTCGTCCAGGTCCTGGGTGGAGTTGAGGAAACCGGCCCGCACCCCGAGGTTGCGCAGGGCGTCCACCTGGTCCTGCATCAGCGCGATAAGCGGTGAGACGACCACCCCGACGCCCTTCCGGACCAGCGCGGGGATCTGGTAGCACAGCGACTTGCCGCCGCCGGTGGGCATCAGGACCAGCGCGTCGCCACCGGCCACCACATGCTCGATGATCTCCTGCTGACCTCCCCGGAACGCGTCGTAGCCGAAGACGCGGCGCAGGACGCGCTCCGCCTCGCTGCCGTCGGGACCGTTGCCGGGTTCGGGACCGTTTTCCGGGAGAGCCATCAGGCGATTCTAGGGGGCCGCGCGGGGCCCGTGTCACGCGTGCGCCCGGTCCGCCGACCGGGCCGACGGGCGGGCGCCCGTACGGCCGGCGGCGGGTGCACGGGGCCTAGCGGCGGGTGAAGCGGGCGGTGACCGAGACGGTGGCCGCGCCGGTCATCATCCCGCCGGGGTTCGCGGTCATCCCGAAGTCCTTGCGGTCGATCACGACCTCCGCGGTGAGGGTGACGGCGTCCGCGACCGCCTCGTCGAGGCGCGCGGTGAAGGCGAGCGGGCGGCTGCGGCCGATGACGGTCAGCTCGCCGTTGACCCGCGCCGCGCCGGTGCCCTCCGGGGCCGCTTCGGTCACCGTGAAGACCAACCGCGGATGGGTCCCCACGTCGAAGAAGTCCGGACCGCGCAGATGGGTGTCGCGTTTGCCGTTGCCGGTGTCCAGCGAGGCGGCGTCGACGGTCAGGGTGCCGTGCGCGGAGCCGTCGGGACGCACCTCGCCCTGGCCCGCCACCCGGGTGAAGGAACCCTTGACGTTGACCAGTCCCCACATGGTCCGGTGCCGGAGCCGGACCGAGGAACGGTCGGCGTCCAGGTCCCAGAGGCCCGCGGTGGGGGCGGCGGGGTGGGTGGATGCGGTGGGGTTGGTACCGGCGGTGTCCGCCATGGCGCTCACGTCCTTCGCAGACGGCGTATGTCCCTGAAGGCTAAACAGCCCGCGGCGATCTGGCGCGGCGGCGTTCCTCCGCCCGGCGGCACACGTTCCCCGTGGCGTGTGTTCCTGGTGGCATCCCTCCCCGGTGGCATGGCTTCCGGTTGGACCGGGGCCGGGGTGGGCATGGTGGCCGATGGGCATGGCGGTTCGCCATGCCCATGTCCGATACGTCAAAAGGTTCCTTTCCCCCACAAGGAGGCCGATTGTGACATCCAGCAGACTGTTGCGTGCCTTGCCAGCCGCCGCGGCGGTGGTTCTCGTCCTGGCCGGCGGACAGGCCGTGGCCGCCCCCGCCACTTCCGCGCCGGCCGGGCGCGCCGCCGCCCGTGTGGTCACCTACGACGCCTCCGGGGCGGCCGAGTTCAAGGACGCGGTCACCAAGGGCGTGGCCGTATGGAACGAGAACGTGACCAACGTCCAGCTCGAGCCCGCCACATCCGGGCAGCAGGCGAACATCACCATCGTCGCGGACGACGGCTGGCCGCGCGCCATGCCCACCGGACTGGGCAGCGGCACGGTCTACTTCGGCCGCGAGGCCGTGGACGAGGGCTACAACACGGTGCGGATCGCCTCCCATGAGCTCGGCCACATCCTGGGGCTGCCCGATAGGAAACCGGGCCCGTGCTCCAGTCTGATGTCCGGCTCCACGGCCGGGACATCGTGCACCAACCCCAACCCGGATGCCTCCGAGAAGGCCGAGGTCGAGGACAACTTCGGTGGTTCGTCGGTGACGTCGGGCGCGGCACGGGCCACTGCCGTGTACGCGGACTGACCCGCACGCTGACAGCGAGCGGTTCGCCGGGGCGGGTCGGATGACCCCTACGACCCGCCCCGGCATCACGCCGCTCCGGGCATCACCCCGCCGCGCCCTCGATCCGCAGCGGCGGCGTCGGCAGTCCGCCGCGGCGTGGCAGCAGAACCGTGCGCAGCGCGACGGCGGGGGAGAGCAGCCGGGATGTGGGCGCGGCGAGGTGGGTGAGGTCGCGGAAGGCGGCGCCGACCACCGGGTCGACCGTCGCCCGCGCGACCAGACGGCCGAAGTACCAGGTCTGGATCCGCTCGGCGGCGCCGGGCGGGGTCGCGTCCGCCCCCGTGGCGTAGGGCCGGTCCGCGCCCACCGCGGTCAGCCACGCGGTGTCGCTCGCACGCGCCACCGCACGCTGCGCCGTGGCCGCGAAGCCCGGCCGCGGACCCCCCTCGGCCAGACACTCGCGCAGCGCGAGACCGCTCAGCGCGGCCACCGACATGCCCTGGCCGTAGATGGGGTTGAAGGTGCACGCGGCGTCCGAGACGGCGATGAAGCCCTCCGGCACACCGCCCGGGGCGTGGTAGTAGCGGCGGCGGTTGGCCGTGTCGCGATAGGCGAACGGCGGGGACACCGGTTCGCAGCCGCGCAGATGCTCATGCAGATGCGGTTCGTCGAGCGAGGCCACGAAGTCCAGCACCTTCGAGCCGTCGGTCGGCGGATGCTCACCGCGCACCCCGGCCAGCGTCAGCAGCCAGTTGCCGTACTCGACCGGGGACCACGCCGCGCCGCGCGGGCAGTTGGGCCGCGGCTCGACGACCATCGCCATCTCGAGGGGTTCGGCGGGCCGCAACATCTGGGTGGAGTAGCCGATCCCCGCGTCGACCACCTCCTCGCGCGGTGCGGGGCGGCCGAGTTCCTGGAACCACTGGGGAGCGCGCGAGGAGCGCCCGGAGGCGTCGACGACAAGATCGGCGTGGATCTCGCGCTCGGCGCGCTCCGCGTCGCGCGCCCGCACCCGTACCCCGGTCACCCGGTCCGCCGTCCCGAGCAGCCCGACGGCCTCGGTCGCCTCGAGCACCTCCACCCGGGTGCCGGAGCGGGCCGCCTCGGCGAGCACCCGGGCCCGTACGGTGGCGTCGAACAGCGGGCGGGTGCAGCTGAGCAAGGAGTGCTTTCCCTCGTGGAAACGGCGCTGCCAGCCGCTGGGTGTTCGGGTGATCACATCGCGCGGCGCCTCCATCCGGTGCGCGCCCGCCGCCGCCAACTCCGTGAGTGTGCCCGGAAGAAGCGTGTCCAGGGCCCGCTGACCGCCGCTGAGGAAGACATGGAGATGGCGTCCCTGCGGGACGCCCTTGCGGAACACCGGATCCGCCGGATAGCGGTCCCGTTCGATGACGGTGACCGTGCCGACCTGTCCGATCAGCGCGCCTAACGCCAGCGTCCCCGCCAGCCCTCCGCCCACCACTACCGCCGCGCCGTTCATCCCTCGCCCTTCCTGGCCCAAGATCGCATCGGGCCAAGCCTGGAGGCCGGGGGAGGGTGCGTCAACCACGCCGAGTGGGGAGGGCGAACCGCCCTCCCCACTCGTGTGCCGGATGTGCCGGAGCGTGCTACGGCACCACCACGATCTTGCGGCCCTTGCCGGACTGGAACTGGTCCAGCGCGGCGGGGTAGGCCTCGAGCGGCAGCCGGTGGCTGATGAAGATCTCCGGGTCCAGGACGCCCGAGGCGAACAGCCCGGCGGCCCGCTCGTAGCTGTGCAGCACGGCCATCGAACCGGTGATGGTGATCTCCTGGTTGTAGATCTTGTACGGCTCGATGGTGGCCCGGGTCGCGTAGTCGGCGACACCGAACTGGAGAAAGGTTCCGGCCTTGGCGACACGGCCCAGGCCGTCCTGGATGGCGGCCTGGTTGCCGGTCGCGTCGATGACCACGTCCCAGCCGCGCGGCTGCTCCAGCTCGTCCGGCGAACCGGCGGACCGGGAACAGCCCAGGGTGCCCGCGGTGGCCAGCCGTTCGGGGTTGATGTCCACCATGTCCACACTGGTGGCGCCGGTCCGCTTGGCCAGCTCCAGCATCATCAGACCCATGGTGCCCGAGCCGTAGATCAGCACCTCCGCACCCAGGTTGCCGTGCAGCACGTCATAGCCGCGCACCGCGCAGGACAGCGGTTCGATGAGGGCCGCGTCGGCCGTGTCCACATGGTCCGGCAGCTTCACGCAGTTGGCCACCGGCGCGACGGCGAACTCGGCGGCGCCGCCGGGGACACTGACCCCGATGGCGTTCCAGTTGTCGCACAGATTGCCCCGGCCGATCCGGCAGTAGCGGCACTCATGACAGTGCAGGGAAGGATCCACCGCGACCCGGTCGCCCACCGCCAGCTCGGTGACGCCGCTGCCGACGCCCACCACCTGGCCGGCGAACTCATGGCCGGGGACGATCGGCAGCGTGGGGGCGAACTCGCCCTGGAGGATGTGCAGATCGGTGCCGCACAGACCGCACGCCGCCACGTCGACCACCACCTCGCGGGGTCCCGGCGTGGGGTCCGGAACGGTCTCGACGGTGACCTTTCCGGGAGCTTCGATGACGGCGGCCCTCATTTGACGGCTCCTAGGGACAGGCCCTGGACCAGCTTGTCCTGGGCGGCGAAACCGGCGGCCAGCACCGGCAGGGAAATCACGACCGACGCGGCGCACACCTGGGCGAGGAAGAGCCCCTGGCTGGTGACGAAGGTGGTCAGGAACGCCGGGGCGGTCTGGGCGACCACACCGGTCAGCACCTGGGCGAAGAGCATCTCGTTCCAGCTGAAGATGAAGCAGATCAGCGAGGTGGCGGCGATACCGGGACCGGCGATCGGGGCGATCACCCGCACCAGGACGGTGGGCAGCCGTGCCCCGTCCATCTGTGCCGCCTCGATCACGGACACCGGGATGTCGGCCAGGAAGGACTGCATCATCCACACCGCGATCGGCAGATTCATCGAGGTGTAGAGGATGACCAGCAGCCAGATGTTGTCCAGGAAGCCGGTGTCTTTCGCGAACAGGAACACCGGGAGCAGACCGGCGACGACCGGCAGCATCTTCGTGGACAGGAAGAAGAACATCACATCCGTCCACTTGCGCACCCGCCGGATGGACAGCGCGTACGCCGCCGGAAGCGCCAGCACCAGGACGAAGACGGTGGAGAACACGCTCGCGCCCAGCGAGTTGAGCAGTGGCGGCCAGGGGCTCGCCCCGCCGCCCGCCCCGAAGAACTCGCGGTAGCCGTCCAGGGTGAGCGAGGCGGCCACCGACGGCGGATTGGTGGCGGCGTCCGACTCGGAGTGGAAGGAGGTCAGCACCATCCAGAGCACCGGCAGGACGAACACGATCCCGGTGAACCAGGCCAGCAGTCCGAGCGCGGCACCGCGGCGCCTGGCCCGGCGGGCGATCGGGGGAACGGCGGTGATGGCCGCCGGTGCGGTCGACGTGGTCATGCGCGGGACGCCTCCTCACGGAACAGGGACGACACCACACGCAGCGCGAAGGTGGCGATGACGATCGTGCCGATCACCACCAGCACGCCCGCCGCGGATGCCAGCCCGTACTCGTGGGCGTTGTAGAAGGTCTCATAGATGGTGTACGGGAGGTTGGCGGTGTCCAGACCGCCACGGGTCAGGGTGAACACCGCGTCGAAGTTCTGCACGATGTAGATCGACCCCAGCAGGGTGCCCAGCTCCAGGTAGCGGCGCAGATGCGGCAGGGTGAGATAGCGGAAGATCTGCCAGCTGCCCGCGCCGTCCAGCCGGGCCGCCTCGATCATGTCCAGCGGTCGGCTCTGTAGTCCGGCCAGCAGGATCAGCATCATAAAGGGTGTCCACTGCCACACCAGGGACATCTCCACGGCCACCAGAGGCATATCGGAGATCCATTCCGGCTGGGGTCCGCCCAGCCAGTGGAGTACCCCGTTGAACAGCCCGTACTCAGGGTTGTAGAGGGCATGCTTCCACAGCAGTGCGGAGGCCACCGGGACCAGCAGGAACGGCGCGATGAGCATGGTGCGCACCAGCCCGCGGCCACGGAACTTCCGGTCCAGCAGCAGCGCCAGCATCAGCCCCAGCACCACGCTGACGATCACCACGGTGGCGGTCAGCAGCACGGTGGTCATGATGGACTCGCGCAGCGCCTCGTCGCTGGCCACCGTCCGGTAGTTGTCCAGACCGGTGAACTCGCGGCGGTTGGGCCGGAACGCGTTCCAGTCGAAGAACGAGATCACCAGCGTGGCCACGAACGGCAGCTGGGTGACCACGATCAGGAAGATCAGCGCGGGCATCAGCGGCGCCCGGGTGGCCCACTCGCGGGCGCGGTTGCGGGACACCTTGGGGGTGGGCCGCGGATCGGTGGCCACGGCCGGTGGGCGCGGGCCGCGCACGGGGGCGGCAGTCGTGGGATTACTCATCTCGGTACTCCTCGCCGACCTTCTCGGCCAGCTTCTGCGACTTCTCCAGCGCCTCGTCGACGGACTGCTTACCGGCGATCGCGGCACTGATCTCCTGCGCGACCTTGGTGCCGAGGTCGGAGAACTCGGGGATGTCGACGAACTGGATGCCGATGGTGGGCCGCGGCTGCACACCCGGGTCACGTGGCCGGGCGCTGGTGATGGCCTCGCGGGTGACCTCCGAGAAGGTTCCGGCGGCCTTGCGGTAGTCGGGGTTGGCGTAGGTGGACGCCCGTTTGCCCGCCGGGACGTTGGCCCAGCCGAAGGTCTTGCCCACCAGGGACTCGTACTGCTTGCTGGACGCCCAGCGGACGAACTTCCAGGCGTTGTCGGGGGTGCGGGACGCCTTCTGGATTCCCCAGGCCCAGGTGTAGAGCCAGCCGGAGCTCTTGGTCTTCTCCACCGGTGCCTGGACGTAGCCGATCTTGCCCTTGACGGGGGAGCCGGCGGCCTCCAGCGATCCGGCGGCCGAGGTGGCGTCGTACCACATGGCGCTCTTGCCCTGGGTGAGGTTGTTGAGGCATTCGGCGAACCCGGACTGGGCGGCGCCCGCCTCACCGTGCTCACGCACCAGGTCGACGTAGAACTTGGTGGCCTCGGTGAACTCGGGGGAGGTGAGCCGCGCCTTCCAGTCCTTGGTGAACCAGGTGCCACCGAAGGTGTTGGCGACCGTGGTGAGCGGCGCCATCAGCTCGCCCCAGCCGGGCAGTCCGCGCAGACAGATGCCCTTCATCCCGTCGCGGGCGCCGTCGGCCTTGGCCGCCAGCTTCGCCACCTGCCGCCAGGTGGGCCGCTTGGGCATGGTGAGGTTCTTCTCGGCGAACACGTCCTTGCGGTACATCAGGAACGACGACTCACCGTAGAACGGCTCGGCGTACAGCCGTCCGTCCTCGGCGGTCAGCGACTGGCGCATCGGGGGGAGGACGTCCTTCTGGTCGAAGGTCCGGTCGTGTGCCACCCGCTTGTCCAGCGGCAGCAGCCAGTCGTTCTCGGCGTAGAACGGGACCTCGAAGTTGCTGATGGTGGCCACGTCGTACTGACCGGCCTGATTGGCGAAGTCCTGACTGATCTTGTCGCGGACGTCGTTCTCCGGCAGCACCGTGAAGTTCACCTTGATGCCGGTTTCCTTGGTGAAGTGTTTCGCGGTGAGCTTCTGCAACTCCATCATCTGGGGGTTGTTGACCATCAGCACATTGATGGTCTTGCCGCCGGAGCCACCGCCCCCCATACCGGCGCACCCGGCGAGGAGCGCTCCCGCGGTCAGGGCCACCAGTGGTATCCGGGCAGCACGAAGAGTCAGGACGGGCATGACAGGTCCAATCGAAGGGACGTGGGGGAGTCGGCGGGGAGTAACAGCGGTGCCGTGCCGCGGCGGTGACGCGGCGTCAGGCGCGGATGATCTGTGGACCCAGCAGGGAGTAGCGGTGTGCCTCGGTCAGGGGCAGCCCGGTGTCGGTCACGATCGCCTCGAAGTCGGACACCTCCGCGAACCGGCAGAAGCTGACGGCGCCGAACTTGGTGTGCACCCCGGAGAACACCTTCCGCCGGGAGACCCGGACCACCTGCGCCTTGACCTCGCTGACCGCCGGATCGGGGGTGGTGAGGCCGTACTGCCGGGAGATGCCGTTGGCGCCGATGAAGGCCAGGTCGATGACGAATCCGGCGAGCATATGGGTCGCCCAGTGGTCGACCGTGGCCATGGTGCCGCCGCGCACCCGGCCGCCGAGCAGCAGCACCGTGGTGTTCTCCCGCCCGGCGAGGCCACCGGCGGTGGTGAGGGAGGCGGTCAGCACGGTGAGCGGGCGGTCCCGGGGCAGGGCCTCCGCGATCAGTTGCGGGGTGAACCCCTCGTCCACGAAGACGGTTTCGGCGTCGCCCAGAAGCGCGGCCGCGGCCTCCGCGATCCGCTGCTTCTCCGGGACGTGCATGGTGGTGCGGAAGGCAAGGGTGGTCTCGAACCCCGCGCTCTCCACGGGATAGGCGCCGCCGTGGGTGCGGCGCACCAGACCGTGTTCCTCCAGCACCCGCAGGTCGCGGCGCACGGTCTCCTTGGAGACACCGAGGTCCGCGGCGAGTTTGCCGACGTCGACGACACCGGCGCGGCGGGCCGTGTCGAGGATCTCCCGACGGCGTTCCTCCGCGTCCATTGCGCATCTCCCTGCGTCGTTCTTTGGCTTGCGTGGAAGTTTTACAAGCCCGTCATCACGTGGCCAGTGGTGACGCCGAAGAGATCGTGACCGTATGTGCCCGTTTCTTGAACGTTATCTCAGCAGGTCAGTCGGTGTGAAGAGGCGAAGTGTGCGGATCGTGGCTGCCTGATCCGCCGCCCGGTGGGCCCGCTTGGTGCCCGTTCACCGGTCGGAGGGCATCGGCCGGGGCCCGACCGGGCGTGGCCGACGAGGGATCGGTGCCCGTTCGGACATGTGTCAGGAGCGGGGCACCTCGTGGCCGAGCGCCCCCGAGGTGTCGAGGATCCGGGCCGCCACGGAGACCGAGTCCACCAGCGGATGGAGGGCGAGGGCCCGCAGCGCGGCGCCGCGGGCGCTGCCCGCACGGGCACCCGCTCCGGTCGCCGCCTCGATGGTCGAGCGCTCCACCGCCTTCAGCGAGAGCATCAGCCCGAGCTGGTCCGGGGCCACCGCCCCGGCCGCCAGCGGACGTGCGCCGCCCGCGTCCACCAGACACGGCACCTCCACCACGGCGTCCGCGTCCAGACCCGGTACCGCGGTGCGGTTGCGGACGTTGAGGATCAGCGTGGTGCGCTCGTTACGGGCGATGGCGCGCATGAGGGCCAGCGCGATCCGGTCGTAGCCGCCGCCGTCCAGATCGCAGGTGTCACGCTGCCAGCCGCCGGTGGCCTCCCGGCTCTCCGCCATATACGTGGCCTCACGCTCCAGCCGGGTCCGCTCCCATGTCTCCAGCGCCCCGGCGCCCCCGTCCGCCGCCGACGCGTAGAAACGGGCCTGCTGCTCCCGGAGGAACTCCCCGCGGGTGGCCGGGGCCTGCCGGATCGAGGCCACCGCCTCGCGGTTGAAGTAGTAGTAGTGCAGATACTCATTGGGCAGGGCGCCCAGCGCGCGCAACCAGTCGGCGCCGAACAGCTTGCCCTCCTCGAAGGACTCCAACAGGCCGGGGTCCGCGAGGAGTTCGGGCATCCGGTCGCGGCCGTCCACCACCACCCGGCGCAGCCACCCGAGGTGGTTGAGCCCGACGTAGTCGTAGGAGGCCCGGTCCGGGTCGGCGCCCAGCGCCCGCGCGGCCCGGCGGCACAGCCCCACCGGTGAGTCACAGATCCCGATCACCCGGTCGCCCAGCACCCGCTGCATCGCCTCGGTGACCATGCCCGCGGGGTTGGTGAAGTTGATGACCCAGGCGTCCGGGGCCACGGCCGCGATCCGCTCGGCGATCCGGACGGCCACCGGCAGCGTACGCAGCCCGTAGAGCACCCCGCCCGCCCCGACGGTCTCCTGGCCGAGCACCCCCTCGGCGAGCGGGATCCGCTCATCGTGCGCACGCCCCTGAAGGCCGCCGACGCGGATCGCGGAGAACACGAAGTCGGCGCCGCGCAGCGCCTCGTCGAGGTCGGTGGTGGCCCGTACGGCGGGGGCGGTGGTACGGCCCGCCGCCTGCTCGGCCAGGACCGCGCCGATGGCGTCGAGCCGCGTCCGGTCGGTGTCGTACAGCACCAGCTCGGTGCAGCGCCCGGCCGCGTCCCCGGTGTCGTCCAGCAGTGCCCGGTACACCAGGGGCATACGGAAACCGCCGCCGCCCAGCACAGTCAGCCTCATACGGTCAGTACCTCCACATCGGCCTCGCGGAACACGGCGAGCGTGGCCGGATCGGATGTTGTGTTGGTGATCAGGGTGTCGATCTGGCGGGGCCCGCAGATCCGGGCGAGACCGGTCTCGCCGGGAAACTTGCCGGTGGTGACCAGCAGCACCACCTCGCGGGTGGCCTCGAGCATGGCGCGCTTCACCGGCACCTCCACATGGGTGCTGTCCAGCACACTGCCGTCCGGCAGCACCCCGCTCGCGCCGAGGAAGAGCCGGCCCACATGCAGCTGCCGGATATTGGACTCGGTGAGGAAGCCCACCACGGACCGGTAGTTGGCGCGCACCTGACCGCCGAGCAGGATCAGTGTGATGTGCGGGTCGTCGCGCAGTTCGTCGTAGACGGCGAGGTTGCTGGTGACGATGGTGACCGGCCGTCCCCGCAGCCGCTTGGCGAGCTGGAGGGTGGTGGTGCCGATGTCCAGCAGCACCACATCGCCGTCCGCGACCAGCTCCGCGGCCCGGCGGGCGACCGCCTGCTTCTCGGCCAGGTCGTCGACCTCCACCTCGCTGAACGGGCGCTCCTCGTCCGGGGTGGGTGCGGCCACCGCGCCGCCGTAGACCCGGGTGAGCCGCCCGGCCCGGCCCAGCTCGGTGATGTCCCGGCGGGCGGTGGCCTCGCTGATGTCCAGACGCGAGGCGATCTCCCCGATGGGGAGCACGCCCTGCTCGCCGAGGATGCTCAGCAGCTTCTCGTGGCGGGTCTCTCGCAGCATGGGGGCAACCTACTCCACATGAGCGAGTTTGCGCGAGTGTGACCGACCTCTTGCATTCGTCGTCGGGCAGGTGCAGGGTGTCGCTCACACCCGGGACACCCTCCGTTCCGCCTCCGCCCCCCGGAGACCCGCACTCGTCCTCCCGGCTCTCCCGCCCCCCGACCCAGAGAAAGGCGCGTTGGTGAGCTCCACGGCCCGAACACCCGATCCGATCCACCCGATCGATCCGCTCGCGCCGCTGCGCGCCCCCGGGGACCCCGTGCACGACGTCTATCTGACCGGCACCGTGTTCCTGGACATCATCCTCACCGGGCTCGACCACGCCCCGGTGCGCGGCACCGAGAGCTGGGCGCGCGGGATGGGCTCGAGCCCCGGTGGCATCGCCAATATGGCCACCGCACTGGCCCGGCTCGGCCTGCACACCACCCTGGCCGCGGCCTTCGGCACCGATGTCTACGGCGACTACTGCTGGGAGAGCCTGGAGAACGGCGAGGGCGTCGATCTGAGCCCCTCCCGCCGCGTCCCCGGCTGGCACTCCCCGGTCACCGTCTCCATGGCGTACGAGGGCGAACGCACCATGGTCACCCATGAGCATCCGGCCCCGCCGCCCGCGGTGCCCGGCGCCCCGCCCCGCACCCGCGCCTGCGTGGCCTCCTTCGAACCGGGACGGCCTCAGGAGTGGGTGGGCCAGGCGCACGCCCAGGGCAGCGAGATCTTCGCCGATGTCGGCTGGGACGACAGCGGGCGCTGGGACCTCGCCGCCCTCCCCGATCTGCCCCATGCCCACGCCTTCCTGCCCAACGCCACCGAGGCCCAGCGCTACACCGGCACCGACAGCCCCGGGCGGGCGGTGCGCGCGCTGGCCGAACGGGTGCCCATCGCCGTGGTCACCAAGGGCCCCGAGGGCGCCGTGGCCGTCGACTCGGTCACCGGCGAGAGCGCCGAGGTGCCCGGGCTCGCCGTGGACGCGCTCGACCCCACCGGCGCCGGAGACGTGTTCGTGGCCGGATTCATGACCGGAACACTCGCCGGATGGCCGCTCACCGACCGGCTCGCCTTCGCCAACCTCACCGCCGCCCTCTCCGTCCAGCACTTCGGCGGCTCCCTGGCCGCACCCGGCTGGCCGGAGGTGGCCGCGTGGTGGAACCGCGCCGAGCGCTCGGCCCGCGGCGGCTCCGCGGCCGCCCGTGAACTGGCCCACCGCTACGGGTTCCTCTCCGGGCTGATACCGCCCGGAGTGCGCGACTGGCCACGGCTGAGGGCCCTGCCCACCATCGGCTTCCGGGGCGCCTGACACCCCGCGGGTCCTGCTCACCGCCTGAAGGAGATCTCCATGGGAATCCCCGGTACCGGGGCGCGCCGACGGCACACCGGAGCCGCGCCCGCCGTGCTCACCGCCGCCCTCGTCCTGCTCGCCGCGGGCTGTGTGCCCGGCACCGACGGCTCGGGGGCCGCCGGTCCCGGCACCGGCGCGGCCACCGCCGTACCGGATCCGGCGAAGGCCGGGAAGGTCACGCTGACCGTCTGGGACCAGGAGATCCGCGGCGGCACCAACGGCGAACTGACGCAACTCAACGAGGAGTTCGAGCGGAAGTACCCCAATGTGCGGATCAAGCGGGTGGCGCGCAGCTTCACCGATCTGAAGACCACGCTCAAACTGGCCGTGTCCGGCAACAACCCGCCGGATGTCATCCAGGCCAACCAGGGCTATCCCGACATGGTCTCCTTCGTCCGGGCCGGACTGCTCTCGCCGCTCGACAACTACGCCGGGATCTACGACTGGAACACCCGCTACCCCACCACCCTGCTCAACCTCAACCGGGTCTCCGCCGACGGCACCGACTTCGGCACCGGCCGGCTGTACGGCATCTCCCAGACCGGTGAGTACATCGGGCTCTACTACAACAAGGACCTGCTGAAGAAGGCGGGACTCGAGCCTCCGAAGACCTGGCGGGACTTCACCGACGGCCTGGCGACCCTCAAGGACCGCGGTGAACTGCCGGTCCAGTTCGGCAACCTGGACAAGTACCCGGCCATCCACACCTTCGGTGTGCTCCAGGACCAGTTCGACGCCAGCGGCACCCGGGACACCGTCCTCGGCCGCGGCGGCGGCTTCGACAACGCCGCCACCAAGGACGCCGCGGCCACCCTCACCGACTGGATGGACCGCGGCTATCTGCCCAAGGGCGCCAACGGCCTCGGCTACGACGACGCGGCCAAGAAGTTCGCCTCCGGCGACGGCGCCTATCTGCTCACCGGCACCTGGCAGCTGGCCGATCTGAAGAAGACCATGGGCGACACACTGGGTCTGATGCCACCACCGCCCGCGAAGGCCGGCGGCGACCCCGTCACCACCGGTGGCCAGGGCCTCGCCTGGTCCATCACCTCCCGCTCCCGCCACCCCGAAGTGGCCGCCGCCTACCTGGACTTCATCACCGACGCCCACGCGGCCGACGTCATGACCCGCCACGGGGTGCTGCCCGCCGTACCCGGCAAGGCCGCCGCCGACGTGGCGCCGGACACCGTCGACGGCCAGATGATCGACGGCTGGAAGCGGCTCAGCGCCGCCGACGGCCTCGTGCCGTACCTGGACTACTCCACGCCCACCTTCTACGACACCCTCTCGGCCGCCCTCCAGGGCGTCGTCAGCGGCAAGACCTCACCCGGGAAGCTGGCCACCACACTCCAGGAGGACTACGGCACCTTCCTGGCGAAACAGCGGGAACGCCACGCGGCCGAGCCGGACCCGGCGGGCACCAAATGAAGGCCCCCGGCACCACACCGAGGAGTGGTTACCGGCGGCGGGCGCCCGGTGAACCGCGCGCCATCGGCTATCTCTACATCCTGCCCGCCCTCGTGGTGTACGCCGTCTTCCTGCTCTACCCCTTCGGCCAGTCGGTGTGGCTGTCCTTCGTGCACTGGGACGGGCTGGGCGTCGCCGCCCCGGCCGGGTTCGACAACTACCGCGATCTGTTCGGCGATCCCGCACTGCGCGCCCCGTTCGCCCACGCGCTGCTGCTGCTCCTCTTCTACTCGGCGCTGCCGGTGGCCATCGGACTGCTGCTGGCCGCGGTGATGTCCCGGGTCCGGGTGCGCGGGATGACCTTCTTCCGCACCGTGCTGTTCCTGCCCCAGGTGCTGGCGCTGATCGTGGTCGGCGTGGCCTGGCGTTCCATCCTCGCCCCGGACGGGCTGCTCAACGACACCCTCCGGGCGGTCGGCCTCGGCTCGCTGGCCCGCCCCTGGCTCGGCGACTACACCTGGGCGCTGCCCGCCGTCGGTGTGGTCGGCACCTGGGTCGGCACCGGGCTGTGCATGATCCTCTTCCTCGCCGGGGCCCAGCGGATCCCGCGCGAACTGTACGAGGCGGCGCGGATGGACGGTGCCGGGCCGGTGCGGGAGTTCCTCAGCGTGACCCTGCCCGGTCTCCGGCCGCAGATCGCGGTGGCGCTGACCCTGACCATCATCGCGGGGCTGCGCAACTTCGACCTGATCTACATCACCACCAGCGGCGGCCCGGGGAACGCCACCTCCGTACCCGCCTACGAGGTCTACCACCGGGCCTTCGAGACCAACCAGGTCGGCTCGGCCGCCGCCGTCGGGGTGGCCCTCACCGTGCTGATCTTCGTCCTGACCGTCACGGTCTCCCGGCTCGTCGAAGGGCGGCGGTCATGACCACACGACTGGAACGCGGCGTCACCTACGGCATCCTGACCCTGTTCGCCGTCATCGCGCTCACCCCGGTGATCGGCATCCTGTCCACCGCCTTCGGTGCGCAGGACTCCCTGGACACCGGGTTCTCGCTGCCCGACGACGGACTGCACTGGAGCAACTTCACCGACGCCTGGAGCCGTGGCCACTTCGGCACCTACCTCGGCAACTCGGTCCTGGTCACCGCTGTGGTGGTGGCGGCCACGACGGTGCTGGCCGTGCTGGCCGCGTACGCCTTCGGCGTGATGCGCTTCCCCGGCTCCACCGTGCTGTTCTACCTCTTCGTCGTCGGGCTCACCCTGCCCCAGGAGGCCCTGGTCGTCCCGCTCTACTTCGATCTGCGCTGGGCCGGACTCACCGACACCTACTGGGCGTTGATCCTGCCGCAGACCGCGCAGTCCCTGGCCTTCGGTGTGTTCTGGATGCGCACCTACTTCCGGGGCAGCGCCCGGGCCGTGATCGAGGCGGCCCGGATCGACGGCGCGGACACCTGGACCACCCTGTGGCGGGTACTGGTGCCCATGGGCCGCCCCGCGATCTCCACCATGGTGGTCATCACCTTCATGTGGACCTGGAACGAGTTCCTGATGGCACTGGTGATGGTCAGCGACGAGGCCCACCGCACCGTGCCACTGGGGCTCGCCTTCTTCCAGGGCCAGCACAGCTCCGACGCGGCCCTGCTGGCGGCCGCCTCGGTGCTCATCGCCCTGCCGGTGGTCGTCGTCTATGTGGCGCTCCAGCGCCGCTTCATCGAGGGGATGCTCGGCGGCGCCGTCAAGGAGTGAGCCCGGCTATCCCACCGGCAGCCGGGCGGGCGTACGGCTGACCTCCCGGCCCAGCCGGGACAGCGACCGGGCGAACGCGACGGCGTCGTGCACCGCCGCCCCGCCGGTGTCGTTGTTGAAGAACGCGTACACCTCGGCGCCGCCCGGCCAGGTCTCGTCCACCCGCCGCGCCCAGGTGGCCAGCGCCTGGGCGCCGTAGTGCGGGGCCGGATGGGCGCGGCCCCCGTGGAAGCGCAGATAGCCCCACCCGGCGGTGCGCCACAGCGGGGCGGCCGGGCGCGATCCGGCGTCCGCCCAGCACAGTGCCGCGCCGCGCCGCTCCAGTACCCCGCGCACCTCATCGGTCCACCAGGAGGTGTGGCGCGGTTCGACCGCCACCCGGGTCCCGGCGGGGAAGCAGCGCAGACAGGTGTCCAGCAGCGCGGGATCGGCGCGCAGGGTGGGCGGCAGCTGGAGCAGTACGGGGCCGAGCCGGTCGCCGAGGCCCCGGGCGTGCGCCATCAGCCGCTCCACCGGCTCCTGGGGGTCGCGCAGCCGCTTGATGTGGGTCAGGTAGCGGCTGGCCTTGAGCGCCATCACAAAACCGTCGGGGGTGCGCTCCCGCCAGGTGGCGAACTGGTCGTGGCCGGGCAGCCGGTAGAAGGCGTTGTTGCTCTCCACCGTGGCGAAGGCGCGGGCGTACTCCTCCAGCCACAGCCGCTGCGGGCAGTCGGCCGGATAGAGATCGCCCCGCCAGTCCTTGTACTGCCAGCCCGAGGTGCCGACCAGGACGGTCATGCCTCGCCCGGGTGCCAGGCCGGCCACTGTCCGGGCCGGTCGGCCCAGTGGACCTGCTCGGGGTCGCCGAAGTCGATGTCCGGGAAGGCCCTGCGGACCGTCGGCTCGAATTCCTCCCGTTCGAGAGGTTCACAGCCGAGGCCCCGCAGCCGCACCCGCCGGTAGCGGCTGTCCTCGTCGAAGGGTTCGACGAAGACGGGGTACCCGGAGTCGACCGGATGCGTCGTGTTCCTCATGTCTCCAGGGTGCCTCCGGTACGGCGGCGGCGCGCGGATCCGGTCCCGGTCCGGTCCGCCCGTTTGCGGCGCGGGGCATTGTCCGCTTGATTCGAAGGAGAGCCCGTGTGCCGGGGGTGAGCGATGATCTTCACCGACCGCGTGGACGCCGGACGGCGCCTCGCCGAGGCGCTGCGGCCGCTGCGCGAGGAGAAGCCCGTGGTCCTGGGGCTGCCCCGGGGCGGGGTGCCGGTGGCCTTCGAGGTCGCCCGCACCCTGCGGGCCCCGCTGGACGTGATCATCGTCCGTAAGCTCGGCGTCCCCTACCACCGGGAGCTGGGCTTCGGCGCCATCGGCGAGGGCGGGGTGCGGGTGGTGCACCAGGCGATCGTGCGGATGAGCCGGGCCGACGAGGAGGACCTCCGGGAGGTCGAGCGGACCGAGCAGGCGGAGCTGGTCCGGCAGGCGCGGCGGTTCCGCCGGGGACGGCCGCGCGTCCCGGTCGAGGGCCGAACGGTGATCATCGCGGACGACGGGATCGCGACCGGCGCCACCGCCCGTGCCGCGTGCCGGGTCGCGCGCGCCCAGGGGGCGGCCCGGGTCGTCCTGGCCGTGCCGGTCGCGCCGCCGGACGCGGTGGTGGCGCTGCGCGAGGACGCGGACGAGGTGGTGTGTCTGTCCTCGCCGCCAGAGTTCTCGGCGGTCGGGGAGTGGTACCAGGACTTCTCCCAGACCGGGGACGCCGAGGTGGTGGAGTTGCTGTCCGGGTCGACCGGAGAGCCGGGGGAGGCGCATCCTGGAAGGTGAGGCAGGAGGTGATCGCGATGGAGACGATCGTGGGATGCGACATACAGATGGAATTCCGTGAGGTCGGCCCCCTGACCGAAGCGGTGGTCAGGCTGAGAATGCACGACGGCACGGAGATGCTGGCCCAGGGCCGCGCCAGCCGCAACCCCGACGACCCGGCACAGCCGAGGGTCGGCGAGGAGATCGCGGCGGCGAGGGCACTGAGCAACCTCGCCCACCGGCTGATCGGCAAGGCGGGCGGAGACATCGAGGAACTCACCCACACCAAGGCACATCTGACGATGTAGGCCGGGTCGCGACGGGAAACGCCGCGACGAGGACCGCGGGGAGCGGAGGCGTCCGCCGCGGCATGAGGGTGCCGTGCGGACGCGCGGGGCTGCCCGGACGGGGTGCCGTCCGGGCAGCCACTTCGGTTTCTCGGGCCATCAGGGGCGGGGCCCCGCTCAGATGGAGACGCCCTTGGCACGCAGATAGCTCAGCGGATTGACGTCCGAGCCGTAGTCGGGACCGGTGCGCACCTCGAAGTGCACATGCGGTCCCGTGCTGTTGCCGGTCGAACCGGAGCTGCCTATCTGCTGGCCGCCCTTGACCGCCTGGCCGACCTGGACGGACAGCGCCGACATATGCGCGTACTGGCTGTACATCCCGTCGGAGTGGCGCAGCACGACCTGGTAGCCGTACGACCCGCCCCAGCCCGCCGCGACCACCTCGGCCGGGCCCACCGCACGCACCGTGGTGCCCACGGGTACGGGGAAGTCGGCGCCGGTGTGGTGGCCGCTCGACCAGCTGCTGCCGGCCACCCCGTAGGCGGTGCCCAGCTGGGTGCTGGCGACCGGCGTGGTGAAGGAGGAACGGGCGGCGGAGTCGGAACCGGTCGCCTTCTTGGCGTCGGTGCGCTGCTTCTGCGGGGACTGCTGCTTCTGCTGCGGCTGGGGTTTGGCCTGCGCGGCCCGGTGCTCTCCGCCCTGGGTGTCGAGGGTGAGCCGCTGGCCGGGAAGGATCAGATTCGGATCGTCGCCGACGGTCCGGCGGTTGGCGTCGTAGAGCGCCTCCCATCCGCCGTCGACATGCTCGGCACCGGCGATCCGGGACAGGGTGTCACCCCCGGCCACGGTGTACGAGTCCGACTGCGGAACGGCCTTGGTGCTGGCCTTGGGAGCGGACTTCCGGGGAGTGGACTTCGGGGCCGCCTCGGGGGTGGCCTTCGGTGTGGGCTCGGGCGTCGCCTTCGGGGTCTGCGCACCTGAGCCGCCGGAGCCGGTCGAGACGTCCGGGGCGGGTCCGCCACGGGTCAGCCCGGCCTTCACCGAGCAGACGGGCCAGGCGGTGGGGCCCTGGCTCGCGAGCACCTTCTCGGCGACCTTTATCTGCTCCCCCTTGGTGGCCAGGTCGGCGCGGGCGGCGTAGGAACCGCCGCCGTACCCCTGCCAGGTGCTCTGGGAGAACTGGAGACCGCCGTAGTAGCCGTTGCCGGTGTTGATGCTCCAGTCGTTGCCGGACTCGCACTCCGCCACCTTGTCCCAGGTGTCGACGGAGGCGGCGCTTGCCTGGCCGACGCCGATGAGCGGCAGTGCCACTCCGGCGCCGCCCGCGGTGATCGCGAGGTGGGCGCGGGAGACGCGACGAGGCTTAGGCCGGCGGTGACGTCCGCGTGCAGCCATTGAGCTCTTCCTCTCCTACGCCTGCGAGGTGAGCTGTCGGGTTCGGGCTGGAGTTGCCCGGCCGCACACGTACGGGGCCATGGTCCCGTGGTGCGTCTTCACCCCAAGCCGTATCGCGCGGTCCACGCGGTACGGCGCCTACCTGGTTCCCCCGCTCCTGCCGTGACAGGTCGTCGTGTCACCCCTCGGCCGACGGCAGGACTCGGCGCTCCGGCGGAGGAGGCCCGCCGCATGGAATGCGACGAGAGCCGCACAGTAAGCGCATCGTTTTGATTACGACAAGGTCTCGGGATCTTGATCAAGGCGCCGGGCTCCGGGCCGCTCGTCCGGTGTCACTCTGCGCGCCGGGTCTCCTCCGGAGAGCGAGAGTGCTTGCTGCTCATTGCCCGTCAGAAACGTTACGGCGCAAAGGAATCCACTGCCGCTCGATGATCTCGGCCTGGAAATCGATCAGTTGGCGTCATTCTCTGTGACCTGCATCACTAATTTTGGATTCGACCGATAATGGCGTGCTGTGCTGTATGTGTCATTGCTAGCGGAATGCGGCCAATGCACCGGGTGACATAAGGGCGGCAAAGCGGGGAAGGGTGAGCCAAGGGGGATGGACGGGAAGCATCGGGGCACCCGCCCTCGCGGCCGGTGCCCCGCTCACCTGGCTGACCTGGGGAGGTCGCTCACCATGGGGCAACGGCACGGCACGACAGCACGGCGTACGGCACCGGCCCGCTCCCGGCCGCTGGTCTTATCCGCGCTTCTCGTCGGCGCGCTGGCCACGGCCACCGGCTGCGGCACCGACCCGGGGGAGGGGGCCTGGACGCGCTCCGGCGGCCCGGACGCCGCCCGCGCCGCGGACGCGGCCCTCGCCCCGTCCGCGGCCCTCGCCCCGTCCGTACGTGGCATCTGCTCCACCGAGCGGCTGAAGCTGACGGTGGGCCGCAAGGACGTGGCCGCGGGCAATGTGTATCTGCCGCTGGTCCTCACCAACACCTCGACCGCGGCCTGCACTCTCACCGGTTTCCCGGGGGTGTCCCTGCTCGACGCCGACGGCACCCGGATAGGCGCCCCCGCCACCCGGCGCGGCCCCTCGCACTCCACCGTCCCGCTGCCTCCGGGCGGCAGCGCGTCCGCCGTTCTGCACACCCTCAACGAGGGCGTGACCGACACCCCGTGCCGGAAGTCCGCCACGAGCATCCTGGCCTATCCGCCGGACTCCTTCCGCGCCATGAAGACCGCAGCGCACTCCTTCCGTGTCTGCGGAGGGGTCTTCGATGTCGAAGCGGTCCGTTCCGGAGCGGGCACCTGACATCTGACAGCGGCATGCCGGACCGATGTCACCTCGCGTAGAGGTGTCCGAAAATCTTGACAAGCCAGGCGCCGACTGGCTGTGTTCACCCTTTCGCAATCAAAATGGGTAGGTCACCATGAGGGGTGCCTCACGTGAGCCGGTGTGTAGCGTCCGGAGGGGGACGGTGTCATGGAGCGAGCCGCGACCGGGGTCGAGACGGAGTTGCTGGACCTTTCGGGAGCGACCCTCGAAGACCTTGACCGGGGCGACGGGCTCTCTTCGGTGACCCAGCGGCTGCTCGACACGGTCCAATTTCCGCCGACCTTCGTGACCGCCGCCACTTCCGGACAGAATTGTGTAAGCGAAGGAATCCCGGAATAGTGCCGCATCCCTCGCTTCCCGGAACAAGGTGGCCATGACGGCTGAGCGTTCCTTTCACCGCCTTTCGGAGCGGTGCTTCACCGCGTTGGGACGGGGTTCGGGTGATGCGTCGTCGGTGGCCGAGCTGCGATCCGGGCAGCGCAGCCGGACCATGCTCCTGCTGCGCGCCCTGGTCGGCATCGCCTCCGACCACCCCGCGTTACCGGGCCCGCTCCCCGAGGTCCGGGAGCCGTGGCGGCTCCTCATCCGGGCGGAGCGAGCGGCCCCGGCCGCCGTGGAGCGCATACTGCTGCACCCCCAGGCGGGTGCCTGGCTCAACCGCTGTCTGCGCAGGCTGCGTGGCCGGGAAGCGGTGACCACGCCGCTGTGGACCGAAACCGGTTATCTGTACGCCATGGCGGCCTCGGCCGCACTTCTCGCGGGGATCGACTTCCGTATCGCGGTGGCGGTGCGCGAGGGCGGGGTGATGCTGCCCGCCCTCGGATTCGTCCGCCTTCCGGACCGGACGGCGGAAACCGCCGAGGTCTTCCGTACCCCGCACGGGGAGACCGCGCTCACCGCCGGACCGCATACGGTCCCGCTGCCATTCGACCGCGCCGGGAATGCGCCGGGCTGGTATGGCCTCCGGCGATTGCACGGCGAACACCACGGGCATATGAGCGCCCCCTTTCTCGACGATGTCGACCCCTATCGCAATTTCCTCCGCATCACCCCGCCGCGAAGACTCGGCGACGACGAGTGGCACCACTGGCGGACGTGTTTCGACGGCGCCTGGCGGCTGGTCGCCCAACAGGCTCAGGTGGACCCGGGCGGGATCGCCGCATGCCTGGGATCGCTGGTCCCGGTGGAGTACACCGCCCACCCCGACCTGTTTAGCGCCTCGTCCCCGGAAGCGCATGGATGCGTTCTGCTCGGCCGGCCGTCGGATCCGCTCGCCCTGGCCGCGTCGCTGGTGCACGAAGCCCAGCACATCAAGCTCAGCGCCCTGATGGATCTGGTGCCCTTGATCGAAGGGGGTCTTGAGGAGGTCCACTACGCGCCCTGGCGGCTGGACCCCAGACCGCTGCGCGGGCTCTTCCACGGTGTGTACGCCTTCCTGGGCGTCACCGGGTTCTGGCAGGACCGGTGGCATCGCGCCGACGCCGGACCGGCCCGGGACACCGCCGCGTTCGAGTTCGCCCTGCGCCGTGCGCAGACCGCCCGGGGGCTGCGTACGCTCCTCGCGCACGCCCGGCTCACCCCCCTCGGCGAAAGGTTCCTTCGGCTCGCCGACGCACGGCTCGCCGGATGGCTGGCCGAACCCGTACCGCCGCTGCCGCGGCGATGGGCGGACGAGGTACTGCTCGACGCCGAACTCGTCTACCGGCTGCGCCACCTCCGGCCCGATCGCGCACGGACCGCCGAATGGGCCCGGGCCCGGCGGCTCGGCACCCTCCCGCCGCGGGCCCTGCCCATGACCTCGGTCCGGGCGGCCCCCACCGAGACCCCGCCGCGCCCCGCGCTCGTCCGCCACCGGCTCGGCGATCCGGTCGCGTTCGCCCGGCTCCACGAGGACGGGGGCGCCACGCTTCCCGACGGCAGCACCCCCGACGGGGCCGATCTGGACTGGGTCGCGGACCGCCCCGAGGCCGCGCTCGACGGCTACCGGGCCCGGCTGGAGAAGTCTCCGGACGATCTCTTCGCATGGGCGGGGCTCGCGCTCAGCGTCCCGGACGGCACCGCGCGGAAGGCGCTGTTGAGCCGCCCCGAGCTGGTGCTCGCCGTCCACCGGGAGTTACGTGACACGGGGACGGCGCAGCCCGGCCCCGGCACCGATCCGCTCGCCCTCGCGGAGTGGATCGGTACCCATACCGGATGACTCGCCGCGCGGCTCAGAAGGCCATGGCCTCCACATCGCAGTCCGCGCGGATGCCCCGGGCCGCCGCCACCGTGGCCGGATGGCTGGCGGTGAGCACCCGCCGCATCCGGGTGAGCGCGTCCTGATGGAGCTCCTCGGCCGATCTGCCCTCGCCCAGCGCCCGCAGATCGCCGGACAGATTGAGCGCGCAGGCCAGGGTGGTGGGGTGGTCCTCGCCCAGCTGTGACCGGCACGCCGCCAGGGTGTCGGTGTCCAGCCGCCGGGCCTCCTCGTAGTCCCCCAGTGTGAAGTGATCGCTGGCCAGGTTGATCGCACAGGCCAGGGAGACCGGGTGGCCCGCCGCCAGCCGCTCGACCAGCAGCGGCAGCGTCTCCTTGTTCATCCGGAGCGCCTCCTCCGTCTCACCCAGCAGCCGCAGGGTGATGGCCAGGTCGAGCGCCGCGCTCAGGGCAACCGGATGACGCGGCCCCAGGGCTGCCCGCATGTCCTCCAGACACTTCCGGCCGAGTTCACGGGCGCCGTCGAGATCGGCCGTCTGCCGAAGGTCCATCGACAGGTTGAGCGAGGTGGTGGTGATGTTGAGATTGGGCTCGGTGTACCGGAGTTGATAGCGCTCCAGGACCTCCTGGCTGATCTCCAGGGCGCCCTCGTGGTCGCCCGCCTTGCGGCGCGCCACGGCGAGGTTGCGCAGGGCGTACACCCCGATCGGGGCGTTCTGCGGCAGCACCCTGCGGATCCGCGCGCAGGTCTGCTCCAGCATGCCGCGGGAGGCCATGTAGTCACCGCATTCGCGGACATCGATGGTGACGTTGGTCTCCAGCAGGATGGTCAGCAGACTGTCCTCGCCGAGGATGACCTGGGCGATGCCGTGGGCGCTCTCGTCCACCTCCCGGGCGCGTGCGTAGTCACCGGCCGTCCGCAGCCCCAGGGCGTAGTCGTTCGCCGCGGCGATGGTGTACGGGTCCTCCTCGCCGAACAGCCTCCGGGTCCTGCTCCAGCGGTCCCGCTCCAGCTCCAGCGAGCGCCCGAACTCGCCCTGGAAACGCGCGTCGCTGGCCACCGCGCCCAGGGTGACGAGGGTGTTCTCGTGGTCATCGCCCTCGGTGGCGCGCTGGAGCTCCAGCGTACGGCTGTTCATCTGCCGGGCCCGCTCGAAGTGGCCCAGCACGGTGAGGACATGGCCCAGGGTCCGGGACACCGCCAGCGACTCGGGGCTGTCCTCGCCGAGGGACTCGACCCACTTCTCCCGCACCTGGCTGCCCAGTTCGAGCGCGCCCTCGTGGTCTCCCCAGACATAGAGGAAGCGGACGAGGTTGCGCACCATCTGCCGCACCCACTTGTCGTCGCACTCCATCGCCCGGGAGGCCCGGACATGCGACAGCAGATCGGCGTACCGGCCCCAGTTGGGCGGCGCCACGTCATTGGGGTCCCCATAGGCGAGCAGCACATGGGCGCTGTGCTTCATATCCGCCTGCTGCTGCGGGGACATCTGGCCGATCAGCACCGCCTGCACCAGCCGGTGCATTTCGATGGTGTTACTGCGGTGATTGATTTTGATCAGGGCGTAGCGGTTGATCTCCCGGATGGCATGACCCAGTTTGATGGGGTCCTGGAGCACCTCCGACAGTTCGGGGGAGAGCGAGACCCCCCGGACCCCGGAGAACAGCCGCCGGGAGATCGGCTCGGGGGCGAAGAAGGAGCACATCTGGAGCAGTTGGAGCGCCCCGGGATGGGTCTCGGCCAGCCTGCGCAGCGACATGTTCCAGGCGGCGGCGACCGGTTCGGGGTAGTCGACCGGTACGCCCGCCGCGAGCAGTTCGCTGCGGCGGGTGGAGACATCGGACCGCTCGTCCTCGAACACCTGGAGATACTCATCGACCGGCATGCCCGTCTCGGTCAGCCAGGCCGCCGCCTGCTCGATGGCCAGCGGCAGGTCCCCGAGCGCGTCCGCCACCCGGTCCGCCTGATCGCGCGGCAGTTCGGGCCCCCGGCGCAGCAGCAGCTCGATGCTCTCCTCGCGCTCGAAGACATCCACCTCCACCGTGCGGGCGGCCCGTGACCACTGGGCGTTCCGCGAGGTGACGAGGATGCGGCCGGGGCCGCCCGCCGGGAAGAACGGGCGGACCGTCTCCAGCTCCTCCGCGTTGTCGAAGACCAGCAGCCAGTTGCGGCAGGGCCGCCCGGTGCGCAGCGCGTCCAGCACGGTCGGTACGGCCGTGTTGGCCTCCATACCCGCCTGGAGGCCGAGCCGCTCGGCGAGCTGCACCAGCGCCTGGCGGATCTGCTCGGTGCGCTCGGCCGGGATCCACCACACCGCGTCATAGTCGGCGGCGTGCTGATGGACGTACTCCAGGGCGATCTGGGATTTGCCGACCCCGCCGAGTCCATGCAGGGCCTCCGGCAGCACGGCCGCCGTGCCCTCGCTGCGCAGCCGCTCATGGAGCATGTCGAGCAGCGTCTGCCGTCCGGTGAAGTTGTTGTTCCGGGGCGGCACATTGCCCCAGATGGACGGGGGATCCCCGGCACGGCGCTCCTCCACGTCGGGCAGGGACCGGGCAGCGGTCACGGACACGAAACTTCCTCTCAGGTGCTCTCCCGCCGGGCCCGGCGCGCGGTGCGCCGGCGGGTCGGATGGATCGTCGGCGTCGGAACGCGCGGTGGATCGGGGAGTGAGGGCGTCAGTCACGGCAACCGCCTCAGCCGCTTCGGGGACCACATTTTTTCCCCTGGGGGAATCTTCATCAACGGGTTCCGGGGGCCGTTCGCCCGTAGGGGCTACCGTCTGATGGGCGAGGACAAGAGCGCGAAAGGAGCGCGCACCTTCGAGATACGGCCCCGACAGCGCCTGGTAGACCTGCTCCTGGAGCCTCAGGTACGGCAGCAGCCGCTCGCTGGTGGGCAGGTCCCGCACCGGCTCCGAAGGGTGGTTGAGCAGATCGCGCAGCAGATGCAGCGGCTTCCAGCGCTTTCCCAGCCGGTCCAGCACACTGCGCAGGATATACAGCGACTCGTCCCGCATCCCCGCCGACAGCAGCAGCTCCCGCACCCCGCTGTGGAATTCGTAGCCGATCCCCGTCTCGTCCAGCGGATCGCCCGCCGCCACCTTGCGCAGCAGCCCGCCCAGCAGGATCTCCGCCAGATCGCCGGGGCTGCCCTCCGGCTGGTGGATGCCCTGTACGAACTCCATCACCGGGATGTTCAACGGGGCCGCCGCCAGCCGGGACGCCAGCCGGAAGGCGCTGGGCGAGGCCGACCCACGGAACCGGAAGACCCGGTCCAGCGCGCTCGGTTCCGGCTCGCGCTCGAAGCGCTCGGCCGGTGCCCCGGGCAGCAGGGCCAGCGTCTCCTGTCCCTTCGCCGAGGGCCGGGCCACCAGCTGGGCCCAGCCGGCCATCCACCGCGCGTCCAGCTCCAGGACCGGTACGGGTGGCGCGCCTCCCGGCCAGCGGCCGCCGTCGGCCGGGCGCCAGGCGGCGTTGGGGGCGCCCGGCCAGGGAACCCGCACCCGCACCCGCTCCGGTGCCACCCCGGTGTGCGCCCAGCGCCCCTGGCGCAGTACGTGCAGGACGGCCACCGAGGCGCGGCGCGACCAGCGGGCCAGGGCGCGCTGCGCGCTCTCATCGGCCCAGGCCGCGCCGATGCCGTCGGTGAGCACCAGCACCGCCCGCTTGTCGCGCGGCGCCATCCCGGACACGGGCGAACCGCCCCCGGGGGGCTCGCCGGACCCGGCCGTACCGCCCTCGCCGTCGTCGGGTAACGCGCGGTCGCTGTCGAGCCGGTGCACCCGTACGTCCCGGAAGGCGCCGGTGCGTTGCAACACGGTGACCAGCCGGGCCGCCGTACGCCGCCACACCACCATCGAACTCCCGCAGTCCAGCACCAGGACCGCGTCCATCCAGCGCTCCCGCACCGGTACGCACTCGGGCACCCACAGTCCCTCGCGCGCCGCGCGCTCGGCGGTGGCCTCCTCGTCGACCTCCAGCGCGACCGGCGACGGCGCGGTGCGCTTGAGCGGACGCAGCGCCCGGGACAGGGCGCGCTCGGCGATCATCGGTCCGGTGACGGACAGCCGCGGCGAGGGGATGACCACCTCGGTGGCGACGGCCGGTTCCGCCTCGGCGGCCGGATGGTCCCCGGCCGGGGCGAGTTCGGCGGGCCGGGGCGCGAAGAGGGCCGGGTCGGGTTCGGCCGCCCGCTCCTCCTCCGCCTCGCGCTCCGGCGGCGGTTCACCGGACGGGCCGTCACCGGACGGCGGTGCGTCCGCCTCCGGGGTCTCGGGAAGGGGTCCGGGACCGGTCCGGCCCGGTCCGTGGTCGGTCTCCGCCCTGCAGACGGCCAGCCATACGGCGTCGGCGATCTGCCGCCAGTCCAGGCCCCGCGGGCCGGGTCCTGGGGATCCGCCGCCTGGGTCGTATGTCATGCCGAGCCTGCTGCGTCCAGCCGGTGCCAGACGGCGTGCAGTAGCTCCTCCCACTCGGGGCCCGGTACCTGCGACTGGGACGTCACCAGATACACCGCGTTGAGCAACTGGTCGGCGGCGAGCCCTCCTTCGAGCTCACTGCGCTCCAGGAACATCTGGATGAGCTCCTGGGCGCGCGGATCGTCCGCCCGGCCCAGATGGGCGGCGACGATCGCGGCGAGCCGGTCGGCGTCCGGATCGGGCAGCCGCAGCTGGAGACAGCGGCGCAGGAACGCGGGCGGGAACTCCCGCTCCCCGTTGCTGGTGATGACCACGACCGGGAAGGCGCGGCAGCGCACCCGGCCCGAGGCGATGACGGTACCGCGGCCGGGGTCGTCGGTGAGGACCGATACGGCGGGCCGGCGGCGGCGGACGCGCACCAGCTCGGGGATGGCGTACTCGCCGGCCTCGAAGATGTCGAGCAGATCGTTGGGCAGATCGATATCGCTCTTGTCGAACTCGTCGATGAGCAGCACCCGCGGGAGGCGGTACGGCAGCATCGCCGTGCCCAGCGGCCCGAGTTGGAGGAAGTCCCCGATGTCCTCCGGCCCTGGTTCCTGGGGGTCCGCCTCCGCCGCCTGTCCTGCCGCGGCGGCGTGCACCCGGCCGACGGCGTCGTAGCCGTAGAGCCCTGCCCGCAGGGTGGTGCGGGTGGTGATCGGCCAGCGCAGCACCCGGCCGAGCCCCAGCTCCCGGCTGATGCGGTAGGCGAGGGTGGACTTGCCGGTGCCGGGGCGTCCGGTCACCAGGAGCGGACGCCGCAGGATCAGCGCCGCGTTGACGACGTCGGCCTCCTCGGCGCCGGCCCGCAGACCGAGTGGGGTGGCGCCCAGCCGCCGGGCCGCGTCCTGCTCTTCCTCCGGAGGTGCCGGGGGTTCGGTCGGTGCCCCGTCCGGATCCGATAACGCGGCGGCGGGGAGGCCGTCGTCCGGAGGGCAGGCCGAGACCCCGCCGAAGGTGCGCCAGGGAGGCGGCGGCGGAAGGATCTCTTCGAGGTCGACGTCGTGCAGCGGGCGGCCGGTGCCCTGGTAGATCCACCAGGGACGGGGCACGGTGGACGGCGGGGGAGCGGCGGCGGACCCCGGGTCGCCGTGGACCCGCCCGTTGCGCCGTCGCGCGGACTCCGCGTCGCTCATCGGCTCCCCACCCCCTCGTCCGGCCCCGTCAACCGCCCCACCGGCTCCACGGGACGGGTCGGGTCGTCCCAGACGAGCATCACATGCTGTCCCGGGTGATGCTCCCGCTCCGCGGCGTCGATCGTATGGGCGTCCAGACGTAACTCTGTCACGGCTTCGCGGAGCCGTGCCAGGTTCCCGCTGGCCTCGGCCGGTTTTTGTCCGAGCCGGTGGACCAGGTCGGGCGCCCGGGCCTGACGGCGGTCCCAGGTCACCACCGGGATCCCGGCCCGCCATGCCGCGAGCGCCTCGTACGTACCTTCGGGGGTGGTCCCCGGGGGCGAGTTCAGGACGAGCGCGACCACATACGGATCGGCCTTGAGCCGGGCCAGCAGCCCGCCGGGGTCGCCCGAGCGCGGACTGTCCGGGTCCGGGCCGTCGATGATCAGCTGCTTGGAGTGCTGGGGCTGGTCGGCGAAGATCTGCCAGCGCTGTTTCCAGGACCGGTGCCAGCGCCGGGTCTGGCAGCGCTCCAGGCTCCGTATCACCACGGGAAAGTCCATGCAGAGCGGTGTGGCCAGATCGCTGTCCAGCTCCTGCCGCCACAGATGCACCGGGAGGTTCAGATCGTCGGGGCCCAGCATGAACTCCACATGGATACAGCGGGCGTCGTCCCACTCCTCCACCGCGGCGTACACCAGGTCCTGGACGGCCCGTTCCGCGGTGGCGGCGGTGACCTGGGTGACCGGGCCGCGGGCCGGATGCCAGCCGGTGGGGTCGTACTGGTGCCAGGAGGAGAGTTCATAGCGGCCCGGCTCCTCCTGCGGCAGCAGCCGGATCACCAGGTAGGCGTCCACCGGCTCGGCCGGGGCGGCATGGCCCACCTGCTGGCGCAGCGATCTGAGCTGTGAGGTCAGGGACAGCTCCCTGGCCCGCTCATCGGCCCACGCCCGCAGCGTGTCCGCCGTCCGCAACGGCTGTGCCGAGACGGCCAGATACTCCACCAGGGCCAGCCCCGGCGGCAGACTGCCCGGCTGGGCGTTCATCCGGCTCAGCACCTCGAAGGCGTGCCAGGGGCCGGTGACCGGAGGGACGTCCTGGAGCGGGCCCGCGGCGGCCCGGCACAGCTGCCCCAGATGTCCGATCTCCAGCTCCTCCAGCAAGGACCGCAGCACCGAGGTGGCGGGCACCGGCAGCGCCGGACGGGCCGTCATCTGCTCCATGACCGCGTCGAGCTGCTTCATCGCGGCCGCGTCGGAGGCCATCACCGCGAGCGACGCGCGCAGCGCCCGCATCACCCGCACATCGTCCAGACACTCCCGGGCCAGTTCGACCAGGAAGTAGTCGGTCACCCGGTGGCTGCGCACCGGTACGGCCGATTCCAGCTCCATGGCGACCAGTTCCAGACAGAGCGCGCGGGAATCCGGATCCGTCAGACAGCGGAATTCCTTGAGCGCCGTGACCAGATTGCCGACCGACGCCAGGCCGCCTTCCCCCGTGGCCGCCATGCCGTGCCCTCCCCCGAGCCCGTCTCACCGGTCCCCGCCGCCGGTGATCCCCCGCCGGAGACCCTGCCACAGGCGGGCGCCGCCCGCCCGGGCTCCGGACAACTTGTATGCCCCGCACGCCCCCGGCGACACACCCCCGCGCCCCCGGTAGGTGCCGGGGGCACCCGTCGGGCGCCCGGTCACGCCGGGCCCAGTTCCTCGATCCGCCGGGCCAGTTCGGCCGTGGCCGGAGCCTCCGGCGCGAGCACGGACACCACCGCCACCAGCTCCGGCAGCGCGCCGTGCGCCGCACAGGTCCGCAGCAGGGCCAGCGCCTCGGCCCGGCTCGCCGACTGGCGGCTGACCGAGGTGCCGACGGTGGGCAGCTCATCGAGCAGCTGCTGCCAGCGGACGGGTGAGGTCATCCCGGGAATGTCCAGCAAGGCATCGGCCAGCACACCAAGTTGATGAATGGTCGGCTTGGCCGCACGGTGTGGCGGCGCCGCCACGGCGTACGCACGCGCAGGGGGCGCCGCGGAGGCCGGACAGGCGGCCCCGGGCAGCCGTCCGATCAGCTCGAACGCGAAGGCGGCGGCATGCCGGGACGCCACCGGCTGCCAGCGCTCGTCATGCGCCTCGCCCTTGTCACCCAGCAGATCGGAGATTCCCCGGATCACCAGGGCGTCCAGATGCTGATTGAGATAGGCCCCCGCCAGGAAGCCGAACCCCTCCATGTCCACCGCGACGGCGTCCCCCGCGGCCGCCGCCAGCCGGCGGCCGGTGTCCGAGCGGTGGTGCGCCACCACCCGTCCGCCCGCCGCGACCGGTTTGACATGGGCGCGGGGGAGCGGTGAGCCGTCCGCCGGGTGGATCCGCCGCTGCCACTCATCACCCGCGGTGACGATCCGGGCCAACTGCACCAGACCGTATGCCGACTGATGGGTTTTCTGCCGGGGCAGGAAACCGCCCTCGGTGTCCTTGCCGGTTTCGTAGTCGTACACCGCGTCCGCGGCCACCACATCGCCCAGCGCCACATCCTTGCGTCCCCCGGCCACCCCGACGAACAGCAGCGCGCGGGGTGCGAACAGCGCCGCGGCCCGCTCGACCGCGGCCGCCGCGCCCGGATTTCCCGGGCCCGTCATATGGGTCGCCACCCGCCGCTCGACCGCCCCCGCGCGGAAGGTGCCCACCTCGAACAGGGCACCCCGCTCGGCCCGCACCAGGTGTAACTCCTCCAAGTGGGCGCGCACCGCCCGGTACTCCACCTCCAGCGCGGTGAGCACCACCACATCCGCCCGCGCGGGCGCCCCGTTTGCTCCACCCGTCACCGTTTCCCCCTCGGTACCGTTCCGACCCGAACCCACCATGGTGCGCCACCGCGGGCCGGGCGTCGATGTAAACGGTCACATCACGGACGGCGCAGATCGGCGTAGCGCACGATCTGCGCCGTGACCACGCCGACCAGCGCCACCTCGGCCACGGACACCGCGACCAGCCATGGACGCAGCGGCTCGGCGGACCAGCAGACGATCAGGGCGGCCATCGGCGCCACCGAGAACAACAGCAGGTCGGCGGCGAGTTGCAGCCGCTTCCGGGAGACCCTGCGGTGGTCGTCGCGATGGGCCGTCTCCCAGCCGAAGACCCGGGCGGTCCCCGGCGCCAGCGCCGCCAGCCGTGGCCCCAGATCCCCGCGCACATAGCGCCCGATGGCCGAGATCTTCTCGTCGTTGACCAGATACGCCCATCCCAGCACCACCGAGGCGAGCGGCAGCAGCAGAAGCAACTCCGGCTGACCGTCGTTCTGGAAGGTGAAGGTGACGATGGCCGCCATCGAGGCGAGCGTGGCGTACAGCAGATTGTCCCGGAACCCGATCCGCGCCCGCTGTTCCTCCTTCACCTGCTCGTACTCCACGATGAGCAGTCTGGTGGCCAGCGTCTCCGCGTCGCCGTCCCCGTCCCGCGCCACCCCGGGCCCCCCTCCGCGCTCCCTCGCGGAACCCTATCGTGTGACGTTCCCTCAGATTCTGCTGCCGGTCGCGGTGTCCGAGGACAGTCGCTGGGCCAGGTAGATGGGGATGACCGACAGCAGCACGAGGACGGCGGCGACCACATTGACCACCGGGGCCTGCTGGGGGCGGGCCATATTGGAGAAGATCCAGATCGGCAGGGTCTGGATACCGGGGCCCGCGGTGAAGGTGGTCACCACGATCTCGTCGAAGGACAGGGCGAAGGCCAGCAGACCGCCCGCCACCAGGGCCGAACGCACCAGCGGGAAGGTGATGTCGACGAAGGCGCGGAAGGTGTTCGCGCCCAGGTCCATGGCGGCCTGTTCATAGGATCCGGCCATCCGGCGCAGCCGGGCGATCACATTGTTGAAGACCACCACGATGCAGAAGGTGGCATGGCCGACCACCACGGTGAACATGCCCAGGCCGACCCCGAGCGGTTCGAGGACCGTACGGAAGGCGGTGTTGAGGGCCACACCGGTGACGATGCCGGGGAGTGCGATCGGCAGCACGACCAGGAAGGAGAGGGTCTCCCGGCCGAAGAAGCGGAAGCGCTGGACGGCGAAGGCGATGAGGGTGCCGAGGACGAGGGCGATCGCGGTGGCGCCGAGACCGGCCTTGACCGAGGTCCACACCGCGTCACGGGCGCCGGTGCTGTGCCAGGCGTCGGCCCACCAGTGGAAGGTCAGCCCGGGCGGTGGCCAGCCGGAACTGCGGTCGGGATTGAGCGAGTTGACCAGGACCAGCAGCAGCGGCACATAGATGACCGCGAAGCCGAGCCCGGCGGCGATGCGCAGGGTGATACGCGCGGGGCGGGAGAGATTCATCGAAGCGCCTTCGGTATGCGGGCCGTCAGAGGCTGCTGAGGGCGCCGGTGCGGCGCGCCGCGAGCAGATAGCACACGATGATCACCACCGGTACGGTGCCCAGGGCCGCGGCGAGCGGCAGGTCGAGGGTGATGTTGGAGTAGATGAGATTGCCGATGAGCTGGGTCTTGCCACCGACGATCTGTACGGCGATGTAGTCGCCGAGGCTGAGCGAGAAGGTGAAGACCGAGCCCGCCGCGATGGACGGCAGCAGCATCGGCAGCACCACCGAACGGAAGGTACGGCCGGTGCGGGCCCCGAGATCGGCGGAGGCGTCCAGCAGATTGTCCGGCAGCTGTTCCAGTCCGGCGTGGATCGGCAGGATCATGTACGGCAGCCACAGATACGTCAGCACCAGGACGGTGGCGGTCAGTCCATAGCCGGGTCCGTCCAGCCCGACCGGGCCGAGCAGCCAGTCCAGCAGCCCGCCCTCGGCGAGGATCAGCCGCCAGGCGTACGCCTTGACCAGATAGCTGGCCCACAGCGGGGTGAGGATGGCCACCACCAGCAGGGGCCGCCAGCGGGGCTTGGCGATCCGGGCGGTGTAGAAGGCGACGGGGAAGGCGATCACCGCGCACAGCACGGTGACCGCGAGGGCGACGCCGACGCTGCGCAGGGCGACCTGGCGGTAGACGTCGCTCTGGAACAGGGTGGTGAAGTTGTCCGTGTTCCAGACCTTCACCACGCTGGAGGTGAAGCTGTCCGTCGTCCAGAACGCGGAGAGGAACAGCGCGCTGAGCGAGCCGAGATAGGCGAGGACAAGCCAGGTCAGCGGTGCGGTGAGGAGCAGGGACAGCTGGAGCCGGGGCCGGCGGTGCAGGGTCCCGGCGAGCCGCCGGACGAATCCGGCGGCCGGCGCGGTCTTGGTCATCTGAGGCTCAGCCCTTGATCTCGGTCCATGCCTGGACCCACTTGGCATAGGGCACACACGTGGCGTCCTTGCGGCCGTCGAGGCACTGGGCGACCGGGGTGGTCCAGAAGTGGACCTTCTTCCAGTACCCCTCGTCCGCCGCGTGGAAGGTGTCGCAGTGGTCCTTCGCCGCGGTCAGGGCACAGGACTTGGCGTTTGCCGGGGCCTCGCCGAAGTACTCGGCCACCTGGGCGTTGACCTTCGGGGAGATGATCCAGTCCATCCACTTGTAGGCGCAGTTGGGGTGCTTGGCCTTGGCGGAGACCATCCAGGTGTCGGACCAGCCGGTGGCGCCCTCCTTCGGCAGCACCGCCTTGACCGGGGCCTTCTCGGCCTGGGTGGCGTTGACGATCACCTGCCAGCTGGTGCCGACCACCGAGTTGCCGCTCTTGAAGGCGGAGATCTCCTTGAGGTAGTCGCTCCAGTACTCGCCGATGTTGCCGTTCTGGTCCTTGAGCAGATCGACGGCCGCGTCGAACTGCTTCTGGTCCAGGGCGTAGGGGTTCTTGATGCCCAGCGACGGCTTGCTCTTCATCAGGTAGAGCGCGGCGTCGGCGATATAGATCGGCGAGTCGTACGCGGTGACCTTGCCCTTGTGGGCGGAGGCCTTGTCGAAGACGGCGGACCAGGAGTCGGGGGCCGGGGAGACCTTCTTGGTGTTGTACATCAGGAGGTTGGCGCCGCGGCCGTGCGGAATGCCGTAGGGGACACCGCCGACCGAGTTCCAGTCCTTCTTCTTCAGCCCGTCGAAGACGTCCTTGTAGTGGGGGACGAGTTTGGTGTTGACGGGTTCGGCGTCACCGGAGGCGATCAGTCGCAGTGAGGCGTCGCCGGAGGCGGAGACCGCGTCGTACTGACCGGTCTTCATCAGGCTGACCATCTCGTCGGAGCTGGCCGCGGTCTTGGAGCTGACCTGGCAGCCGGTCTGCTTCTCGAAGTCGCTGACCCAGTCGACCTTCGGGTCGTTGCTGCCGTCCTCGACGTATCCGGCCCAGGCGATGAGGTTCACCTTGCCCTCGGACTTGCCGAGCTGCTGACGCGGCTTGAGGTCCGGCGGGTCGAAGCCGCCGGACGACGAGGACGTACCGGATGAGCCGCAGGCGGTGGCGAGGAGCAGAACTCCGGCCGCGGCGACGGCCTTGAGTGCATGAGGCAGTGCATATGGCATGCGCACGACAAATCTCCACGAGAAGGGGCGGGGGGAGGGGTGAAGTTGGCAGGGCGGGCGCGGCCCGCGGGCTCAGAGCGCGTCCGGGACCCGGACGGTGTGGCGCGGCTGCCACTGGAGCCTGACCCGAGAGCCGCGGTACGCCGCGACGTCCTCGGAGGAGGTCTCCAGGTTCTGCTGGAGGGCGGTGAGCCGCCCCCCGGCGTCGAGGTCGACGAGGAAACGGGTCGCGTCGCCGAGGTAGACGACCTCGGCCACGGTGCCGACGGCGCCGGAGGAGTCCGGTATCCCGCCGTCCCGGTCCTCCTTCAGCACCCGGATCTTCTCCGGGCGGATGCTGAAGGTGCCGGTCTCACCCACCACCCGCTCCGCGGCGGCGCCGGTGAGCAGGTTGGAGGTGCCGACGAAACCGGCGACGAAGGGGGTGGCGGGGCGTTCGTAGATCTCGGCGGGGGTGCCCACCTGTTCCACCCGGCCCCGGTTGAAGACCGCGATGCGGTCGCTCATGGTCAGCGCCTCGTCCTGGTCATGGGTGACGAAGACGAAGGTGATGCCGACCTCGCGCTGGAGCTCCTTGAGTTCGATCTGCATCTGCTCGCGCAGCTTGAGGTCGAGGGCGCCCAGCGGTTCGTCGAGCAGCAGCACCCGCGGGCGGCTGACCAGGGCCCGGGCCAGCGCCACCCGCTGTCGCTGGCCACCGGAGAGCTGGGCGGGCCTGCGGCCGCCGAGCCCTTCGAGCCGGACATCGGCCAGGGCCTCGTGGGCCCGGCGCAGCCGTTCGGCCTTGGCGACCTTCTGGATCTTCAGTCCATAGGCCACGTTCTGCTCGATCGTCATATGCGGGAAGAGCGCGTAGTCCTGGAAGACGGTGTGTACATCGCGCTCGAAGGGGGCGAGCCGGGTGACGTCCCGTCCGGCCAGTTCGATGGTGCCGCCGGTGGGCGGCTCGAAGCCCGCGATCATCCGGAGCACTGTCGTCTTGCCGGATCCGGAGGGCCCCAGCATCGAGAAGAACTCGCCGTCCGATATCTCCAGGTCGACTCCGGCGACCGCCTCCGTCTTCCCGAAGGACTTGCGCAGGCTCTGTAGTCGGATGGCTTTCCCCTCCATGGGCGGGAACCTTTCTGATGCCGCGGGACGTTGGTTCGTAAAACTATGAAGTCATAGGTCTAATTACAAGACCCCGTTAAGGTAAAGCCTGAGTCAATGAACTGGGGGTGAGTGCCGTGACGCGAGACTTCGGCGGTGCCCGGCAGGGCGTCTTCGCACCCGTCGACAGCCTGGCCAGGGTGGACGCCGTGGTGCGGCGGCTGGGGGACGCCATAGAGCTCGGGCTGCTGGCGGACGGCGAGCAGCTGCCCGGTGAGTCCGACCTCGCGGCACGGCTCGGTGTCTCCACCGTCACCTTGCGTGAAGCCCTCATGGCCCTGCGTCAGCAAGGATTGGTCACCACCCGCAGGGGCCGCGGCGGCGGCAGCTTCGTCACCGTTCCCGAAGGGCCCGCGGAGGAGCGGCTGCGCGGACTGCTCATCGGCTGGAGCACCGAGGAGCTGCGCGACCTCGGTGACCACTGGGCCGCCGTCTCCGGGGCCGCGGCCCGGCTGGCCGCCCACCGCACCGAGCCCGGCGAACTGATCCAACTCAGCCGCTCCGTCGACCAGTTGGCCGAGGCCGCCGACCCCCCGGCGCGCAGCCGGGTGCACGGCCGCTTCCATGTGGAGCTGGCCGCCGCCGCCCAGTCCGCACGGCTGACCCGCGAGGCGATAGCCATCCAGACGGAAGTGGGCGCGCTGCTCTCCCTGGTGCTCGCGGACGACGAGTGTCTGAAGGACGTGTGCGATCGTCACCGCGCTGTGATCTGCACCCTGCAAGATGGGGCGGACGAGCAGGCCAGAGCCCTGGCCGAGGCGTGCGTCCAGCTGTGCGTGGCGCGCTTGGTCGAACTCCGCCTCGCCACCACCGGCTCCGCCGACGGAACCCCTCCCTAGGAGAACACCTATGGGTAGCAGCCCCCGTCCCGCAGGTGCCGGGCCGGACCTCCTGGTGACGGCCGCCGATGTGGCGGCCCGCGTCCGCGACACCCTGGAGGGCGTGTTCGACGCCGTCCGGGGGATCAGCGACGACGCGGCGGCGCTGCTCACCTCCGTCGGCGGCGGCGGGCAGCGGCCCGTCACCAACGATCTCGCCGAACTCCGGCCCGGACTGCAATCCCGGCTCACCCGGCTCGAACTGGTCTCCGGCGCCGGGTTCGTGGCCGCCCCGCATCTGCTCGCCGACGCATCGGTGTGGCTGGAGTGGTGGCAGATCGGGGCGGGCGGTGAGGTGCGCCCGCTCCTGCTCGACCTGGACCCGGAGCACTCGGCGTACTCCGACTACACCCACTGGGACTGGTTCGCACTGGCCCGTGACACCGGCCGCCGCGCGGTGGCCGGACCGTATGTGGACTACCTCTGCTCCGACGAGTACAGCCTCACCCTCTCCGTTCCCGTGACCGTCGACGGCCGCTTCATGGGGGTGGCGGCGGCCGATGTGTATCTCTCGCACTTCGAGGCCGCGGTGATGCCGGTGATGCAGCGGCTGCCCGCCCCCGCCTTCCTGGTCAACGCGCGCGGCCGGGTCGCCGCGTCGACCTGCGCCGACTACCTCACCGGCGCGCTCTTCAAGGGCCCGGACTTCGCGGCGGTCCCCACCGGTCCCGCCGAAGGCGTCGAGTACGGCGGACGGCGGCTGCGGCCCTGCGGGGACATTCCACTCATCCTGGTCACGAACCCCGGTGCCGAGGACCACCCCGGGAAGTGATCGCGCGGCGGCACCTGGCGCCGCCTCCGGTCGCGGAGCACATAGATTGTGCGTACCGGAGGAACGACAAAGGTGGTTGACCCGATGAGCCTGTACGACATTCCGCTGCGCACCCTGTCCGGCGAGCCCACCTCGCTCGGCGCGCACCAGAACACCGCGGTGCTGCTGGTCAATGTGGCGTCCAAATGCGGCCTCACCCCGCAGTACGAGGGGCTGGAGCGGTTGCAGCAGCGCTACGCCGAGCGCGGCTTCACCGTGCTGGGCGTGCCCTGCAACCAGTTCGCGGGGCAGGAGCCGGGCTCCAGCGAGGAGATCCAGACCTTCTGCTCCACGACCTACGGCGTCAGCTTCCCGCTCCTGGAGAAGGTCGATGTCAACGGCGAGCAGCGGCATCCGCTCTACACCGAGCTGACGCGGGTGGCGGACGCGGCCGGGGAGGCCGGGGATGTGCAGTGGAACTTCGAGAAGTTCCTGATCTCGCCCGGCGGTGAGGTCGTCGGCCGGTTCCGCCCGCGCACCGAGCCGGAGGCCCCGGAGCTGGTCGCCGCGATCGAGACCCAGCTGCGCGGCTAGCCCGCGGAACGCCCGGACGCCGGTGAGGGAACGGACGCCCGGTGAGGGCAGGACGCCGGTGAGGACAGGCCGCCGGTGACCGGACCGGTCCGCTACGGATGCCGGGGCACGGCGGCGGGGCCGTACCGGCTCACACCGGTACGGCCACCGGCGTCTCGGCGTCCTTGCCCGTCCGGCCCGTGCGGTACAGGAGCGCCGTGAGCAGCACCCCCGCGACGAAGATGCCCGCCGACCACCAGTAGGCGACCTCGTAGCTGTGCAACTGGGCCCGGGCCGCGGTGGCCGGGCCCGGCCGGTGCTCCGCCAGGTAGTCGGCCGCGGCCTCGGCCGCCAGCGTGTTGAGCAGCGCCGTGCCGATGGAACCGCCGATCTGCTGCATCGTGTTGACGGCCGCGGAGGCGACCCCGGCGTCGTCCGCGCCGATCCGCTCGGTGGCCATGGCCATCGCCGGGGGCATCACCAGACCGAGGCCGATCCCGGACAGCAGCAGCGGTGGCAGCACGGCCACCGCGTAATCGCTGTCGAGGCCGAGACCGGTCAGCCACACCATGGAGATGGCCGTCAGCCCCATGCCCAGCGGCACCACCGCCCTGGGGCCGACACGGGGGACCAGGACGGCGGTGGAGAGCTGTGCGCTGACCATCAGTCCGCCGATCATCGGAAGGAACGCCAGACCGGTCTGGACGGGGCTGAACCGCAGGCTCCCCTGGAGGTAGTAGGTCAGGAAGAGGAAGACACCGAACATACCCGCGCCGGAGAGCCCGATGGCGAGGAAGGACGCGCCGCGGTCACGGTCCAGCAGCACCCGGAGCGGCAGCAGCGGATGGGGCGTACGGGTCTGCCAGCGGGTGAAGAGGACCAGCAGGACGGCCCCGGCGAGCAGGAACCCCCAGGTGAGCGGGGAGGACCAGGAGTGGCTCTCGGCGTTGGAGAAGCCGTAGACCAGTCCGAAGAGCCCCGCCGAGACCAGAACGGTGCCCGGGAGGTCGAGTTGGGGCCGGTCGGCGGGCGCGCCGCGGCGCAGGAACGCCGCCCCGCCCGCCAGCGCGAGGGCGGCGAAGCCGAGGTTGACGTACAGGGTCCACCGCCAGCTCAGATGCTCGGTGAGCACCCCGCCCAGCAGCAGCCCGATACCGCCGCCGGATACGGCGATGGCCCCGTACGCGCCGAACGCCTTCGCCCGCTCCTTGGGGTCGGTGAAGGTGGTGTTGAGCAGCGACAGCGCGGCGGGGGCGAGCAGTGCGGCGAAGAGGCCCTGGAGGGCGCGGCCGGTGACCAGCAGTCCGAACCCGCTCGCCGCGCCCGCGAGCGCCGAGGCCGCGGCGAACCCGGCCACGCCGGTGAGGAAGACGGCCCTGCGGCCGAAGAGGTCGGCCAGCCGCCCGCCGAGGAGCAGCAGGCTGCCGAAGGCGAGGGAGTAGGCGGTGACGATCCACTGGCGGTTGCCGTCGGAGAAGCCGAGGTCGCGCTGTGCCGAGGGCAGGGCGATGTTCACGACGGTGGCGTCGAGGACCACCATCAACTGGGCGACGCCGATGGCGGCGAGGATCCACCAGCGGTGCCGGACCGGGTCGGCCGGCGGGGAGGTCGGAGTGGTCGGTTCGGTCGAGGTGCCGGTGGTGGTCTGGCGCATGGCGGTGCCCTCCGGGCGGGAGGCGGAACGGGGCATAGAGAAACGAAACCGTTTCGTACTCTATGAAAGTAGCCCGCACCTCATCGCAACGCAAAGGCTTCGGTTACGCGTGTTGAGCGCGGGCATCCGGCGTAAAGCGGCCACCCTCGGCGCCCGCGCCACCCGCCGCGGCCAGCGCCACCCCTGCGGTCGGCTTCTCCGCTCCGGTCAGCGTCTCCGGGGCGGCCGGCCCGGTTCGATGACGGTGACCCCGCCCTTGGCGCCCGCCGCCATCGTGGACAGCGCCTCGGGCACCTCGTCCAGTCCGATGACATCGGTGACCAGCAGATCCGGCCGCAGCGATCCGGCCTCGACCATCTCCATCATCGGCCGGTAGGCGTGTGCGGCCATCCCGTGGCTGCCGAGCAGATGCAGCTCGAGCGCGATCACCCGGTCCATCGGGAGCATCGGCGTCCCGGCTGCCGGGGGCAGCAGTCCCACCTGGACATGGCGACCGTGGCGGCGCAGCGACTTGATCGACGCCGCACAGGTCCGCGGGGAGCCCAGCGCGTCCAGGGAGACATGGGCCCCGCCGCCCGTCGCGTCCGCGACCGCCTCGGCCACCGATCCCAGGGTGGACGCCGCGTCCACACACACCTCCGCCCCGAACCGCCCGGCCAGGGCGAGCGCCCGCGGTGAGATGTCCACCGCCACCACCCGCGCCCCGGCCGCGGCCGCGATCATGACCGCGGAGAGCCCCACACCGCCGCAGCCATGCACCGCGACCCATTCGCCCGGGGCGACCCGGCCCTGTGTCACCACGGCACGGAACGCGGTGGCGAAGCGGCAGCCGAGCCCGGCGGCCGTGGTGAACGACAGTTCACTGCGGATACCGACCAGGTTCACATCGGCGTTCTCGATCGCCACGAACTCCGCGAACGACCCCCAGTGGGTGAAGCCGGGCTGGGTCTGCCGCTCGCACACCTGCTGGGCGCCCTCCGCACAGGCGGCACAGCGCCCGCACGCGCAGACGAAGGGGACGGTGACCCGCTGCCCCGGGTTCCAGTTGAGGACGTCCGGGCCCACCTCCTCGACCACGCCCGCCAGTTCATGGCCGGGCACATGCGGCAGCCGTATCTCCGGGTCGTGGCCCATCCAGCCGTGCCAGTCGCTGCGGCAGAGCCCGGTCGCCTCGACGCGGATCACCGCACCGCTCCGGGAGGGGGCGGGGTCCTCGACGACCCGGACCTCGGGCCTGTGCCCGAAGTCATCGAACACCACAGCACGCATCGACCCGCTCCTCGCTCGAACACCCGGTGGGGGCGCTCGAACCTACACCACAACCGGCGGGTATCGGCGTGTGCGTACCGCGCCCCCTGGTTCAGCGCTTGTCGCGCTGTCCGTCGGCGAGTTGGCGGGTGGTCCTGTCCGCCCCGACCCGCCGCTGGACCCGCTCGGACAGACCGGGGAAGAGTCCGCCGAGGGCACTGCCGAAGCGCAGCTCCACCGGGGCGACGTTCACCTCGGCCCGATTGCGCTCGATGGCGCGTATCGTCGCCGCCGCCACCTGGCGGCTGGAGACGGTCCGCACCCCGGCCGGGGCAGCCCCACCGGCTTCCGCGAACATCCCCACGTCGCCCACGAATCCGGGCTGCACCAGCGACACCCCGACACCCGTACCGTGCAGATCCTGCCGCAGCCCCAGGGTGAAGCCCCGCAGCCCGAACTTGGACGCGTTGTAGAGCGCGGCGCCGGGGGAGGCGGCCCGGCCCGACAGCGAACCGATCATCACCAGATGGCCCGAACCCTCGGCCACCATCGTGGGGGCCATCAGCCGGGAAAGCAGCAGCGGAGCGCGGAGATTGACCTCGAGGGCGCGGTCGAGCTGGTCGGTCCCGTAGTCGAGGACCGGTCCGCTGGAGGGCAGCGCGGCGTTGGCGATGAGGATCCGGGCGTCCGACGCCTCCTCCGCGAGCCGCTCGAGCTCCTCGCGGTCGGAGAGGTCGGCCACCAGCGCCCGCCCGCCGAGGCGCTCGGCCAGCGGACGCAGTACCTCCTCGCGCCGCCCGGTGAGGAGGAGCTTGGCGCCCTTGGCCGCGAGTGCGCGGGCCAGTGTCCGGCCGATACCTCCGGTGGCCCCGGTGAGCAGGACGGTCGTACCGCTGATCCGCATGCGATCTCCTCCGGTTACTGACGGGTTCGTCCGGGCACCGTACTGCCCGCGCCCCCTTCCCTCGCCACCCGGGGTGAGACGGGGGCAGCGGTGCGCCACGGCCGGGCGCGCGCTCCGGCCCGGTCCTCCGGTGCGGTGGGGTGCCCGGCTCAGGAGACGGTCCGGCCGCCGGTCCCGGTGTCCCGGCCGGACGCGGCTCCCAGCCCGTACACCCGGCGGGCGTTGTCCGCGGCGAGCAGCGCCGCCACCCGGTGGGCGTCCCGCCGTGCCCAGGCCCCCTCCGCCACCCAGCCGTTCACCAGCGTCGTCAGCGCCTCCCGGAACAGCCGCGCGCCCACCACGTACAGCTCGGGCAGCCCGTAGGCGTCGGTGGAGAACAGCACCTTGCCGAACGGGGCGAGCTCCAGCATCTCGGCCAGCACCGCCCCGGCCCGCGCCCCGGTGTGTGTCAGGGCCAGCCCCACATCGGCGTAGACATGGGGGAAGACGGCGGCCAGATAGCCCGCGCCGCGGTGATACGGATAGCCGTGCAGCAGTATCAGCGTGCAGCCGGTGGGCCGTACCGCGCGGATGAAGTCGGTGAGCGCGAGCGGATCGCAGCGGTCCAGCCGCAGATCCGGATCCCCGAACCCGGTGTGCAGCTGGAGCGGCAGCCCGGTGTGCGCGGCCGACCACAGCAGATGGCGCAGCAGTACGGGATCGGTGACCCGGGCCGCGGCCCCGCCTCCCTCCGCGCCGCCGTCCGCCCGGCGGGCCAGCCAGTGCTCGGCCGCGGTGTGGAGGGCGGCCGGGGCCGGGGGATCGGGCGCGAGGTCCAGCCCGTAGCGGTACGCGGCCACCGACTTGAACCCCGCCGCCGTCCGGGCCGCCTCGCGCACCCCGTCCGCCAGCCCGGTCAGGAAGTCGTCCGCGGTGCGCGCGGTGTCGGCGGTCCGCTCCGCCAGCTGTTCCAGCCGGACGATCTCATGGGCCGTACCGCCCGCCGCCGCGGCCAGCTCCCGTGGTGTGGTGAGGTCCCCGGGCAGCCCCGTGTCCACCAGGAACTCACCGATCCCGGACGCCGCCAGCAGCCGCCGGGTCACCTCGCCCACCCCCAGCTCGTGCCGCCGGGCGAGGTACCGGGCGGGCGGGCAGTGCGGTTCCAGTCCGAGCAGCGGCGGGCACCAGCGGCGCACCGCGAAGCCCAGCTGGCTGTCGAAGAAGGTGGTGCCCAGCGCCGCGGGCGCGTCGGACTCGGTCAGGAACGCCTCGAACGCGGCCGAATCCAGCTCGGAGCGGGCCACCCCGTGGCAGTGGTGGTCCACCAGCGGCGGCAGCGGGAGCTCGGCCGGGTCCGGCGTCTCGGCGGCGGCCACCGTTCAGTACCGCCCGCGGGTCGCGTTCGCGATCTCCTGCGGACTCGCCTTCGCGAACAGCTCGGACTCCGCCCGGCGCACCGCCGCGATGGACTCGAAGAGCGGATCGCCCATCGCCTCCCGGAGCACCCCGGAGCCCTCGAACTCCTTCAGCGCCTCCGGCAGCGAGGTGGGCAGCCGCCGCTCCCGCCCCTGGACCACCGGGTCGCCCGCCACCGGGGCGGGCAGCGTCAGCCCGGCGTCCAGTCCGGCCAGCCCGGCGGCGATCACCGAACCCGTCACCAGATAGGGATTGGCCGCCGGGTCGACACATTTGACCTCGGCGTTGGCCGCCCCCGGGTCGTCCGGCGCGCCGGTGATGAACCGCAGCGCGGCCTCCCGGTTCTCCAGCCCCCAGCACTGGTACGCCCCCGCCCAGCGGGAGGGCTCCAGCCGCAGATAGCTCGCGGGGGAGGGGGCGCCGACCGCGAGCAGGGCGGGCAGCGCCCGCAGCACCCCGGCGAGGAACGCCTCGCTCGTCGCCGTCATACCGTGAGGGCCGTCGCCGTCCCGGCACAGATTGCGGTCGTCCTGCCACAGGCTCAGATGGAGATGGCCGCCGTTGCCCACTCCGCCCGCCCGCACCACCGGGCCGAACAGCGGATGCAGCCCGGCCCGCCCCGATACCGCCCGGATCGTCTCGCGTACCAGTACGGCCAGGTCGGCGGCGCCGACCGGGTCCGAGGGGGCCACGGATACCTCGAGCTGCCCCGGCGAGTACTCCGGGTGGAGCTGGAGCACCTCTACCCGCTGGGCCCGGAGGGCACCGAGCAGATCGGCGAGATAGCCGGAGAGGTCGACCACCCGCGCCATCCCGTACGCCGGGCCCGCGGTGGGGTAGGGCGGCTCGTCCCGTGAGGGCCGGTCGTCCGACGGGTCGTCCGAGGTGACCACCCACTCCGTCTCGAACCCCATCCGCAGGGTGAGCCCCCGCTCCCGGGCCAGCTCCGTCATCCGCCGCGCGAACAGCCGCTGGCAGGTGGGGTGCACCGCCCCCGTCTGGTCGTACCGGTCGGCCGGTGCCCAGGCCCAGCCGGGCTGGGCGGCCAGCGGGGTGAGCCGGTCGAGATCGGGGAACAGCCGCAGATCGCCGTCGGGACCGCCGATATGGGGGCTGGTGGTCATGGAGTCGTCCACCAGATAGACGTCGAAGACCGGCGACATGCCGACGCCGCGGCGCACGGCGTGCGGGAGCCGTGCGGTGGGCACGGTCTTGACCCGGGTGAGACCCGCGTTGTCCACCCAGGTCAGCGCGATCCCGCCGACCCCGTCCGCGGCCAGCCGCTCGGCCTCCTGCCGAGCCCGCGCATACGCCCGCTCCCGATCGCCCGTCGCCATGCACTTCCTCCTCTGTCGCCGCCTCTGCCCCGAGCGTATTGCCTCGGACCGGGTGAGGGGTGACGGAACGTCCCGATCAGGGAGGGAGGGTGACGGTCAGTCACCTTTCGGGATCGGCGCACCACCGCTCGGCATCGTCGGGCCGACGGCCCGGGACGCCTCCGGGACCGGCCCGCGATTGGCGCATCCGGCGCCGCTTTCGTACAGTTCCGCCGTTACACCAGGGAAAACGGCGATACCAGAAAGCGGCAGCGGCGATGACGGTGACTGACGACGGCCGGGCCGGGACGACGGGCGTCGATCCCAGGACAGTACGAGCGGCGGAGGCGGCAGGGACGGCGGAGGCGGCCGAGGCCGTCGCCGGAGCGGCCGGAATCGACCCCGAGCGGTTGGCGACCTGTCTGAGCGTGCTCGCGGAGCTCGACGGGCTGCCGGTCGACCACCCCGACGCCATCGCCGTGCGGCGCGCCACCGCCGGGATCTACCGCACCGTGAAGCAGCGCCGCCGCCAGGAGCGGCGGGCCGCGAAGACCGCCAACGACAAGGCGGTGACCGAGGCCACCGCCACCGGAGCCGCCGACCGGATCGACGACGAGACGCTCGGCCTGGCCCTCAGCAGCTCGGTGACGACGGAGATCGCGGGCATCCTGGACCGCCCCCGCTCCTGCTACGTCTGCAAGACCCGCTATGTCGAGGTCGACGCGTTCTACCACCAGCTCTGCCGCGAGTGCGCCGCCGAGAACCGGGGCCGCCGTGACGCCCGGGCCGATCTCAGCGGACGGCGCGCACTGCTCACCGGCGGGCGCGCGAAGATCGGGATGTATATCGCGCTGCGGCTGCTGCGTGATGGCGCGCACACCACCCTCACCACCCGCTTCCCGAACGACGCCATCCGCCGTTTCAAGGCGATGCCCGACAGCGGTGAGTGGCTGCACCGGCTGAAGATCGTCGGTATTGATCTGCGGGACCCGGCCCAGGTCATCGGGTTGGCCGACACGGTGAGCGCCGCGGGTCCGCTGGACATCCTGATCAACAACGCCGCGCAGACGGTGCGCCGTACGCCCCAGGCGTACGCGGAGCTGATCGCCGGGGAGTCGGCGCCGCTGCCCGCCGGGGAGCTGCCCGAGGCCACGGTCCTCGGGGCGTTCGGCAGCGGCTCCCAGACGGCGCTGCCGGGGCCGCGCCGTCCACGGGACGGCGCGCTGACCCCGCAGGACCTCACCGCCCTCGCCCTCACCAGCGGCTCCGCCTCACCCGCCCGGATCGAGGCCGGTACCGCGATCGACGCGGGCGGGCTCATACCGGACCTGGACGCGACCAACACCTGGATCCAGCGGGTCGACGAGGTCGACCCCGTCGAGATGCTCGAAGTGCAGCTGTGCAACGAGACGGCGCCCTTCATCCTGGTCAGCCGACTGCGCCCGGCGATGGCCGCCTCGCCCGCCCGGCGCAAGTACGTGGTGAACGTCTCCGCGATGGAGGGCAAGTTCGGCCGCGGCTACAAGGGCGCGGGGCATCCGCACACCAATATGGCCAAGGCCGCGCTCAATATGCTCACCCGTACCAGCGCCCGCGAGATGTTCGAGGCCGACGCCATCCTGATGACCAGCGTCGACACCGGCTGGATCACCGATGAGCGGCCGCACCCCGACAAGATGCGGCTGGCCGCCGAGGGCTTCCACGCCCCGCTCGACCTCGTCGACGGCGCGGCCCGGGTCTATGACCCGATCGTCCGGGGTGAGCAGGGCGAGGACCTCTACGGCTGCTTCCTGAAGGACTACGCGCCGACGACCTGGTAACCGGCCGTCGGGCGCGTCTGCGCGACGCTCATCCGCCCGCCGCCGCCGTCCCCGGGCGGCGGCGGAACACCGCGGCGCAGCGGCGCAGCAGCCGTCCGGCGCGGGACCGCAGCGCGGCCCGGGCGCGCGCCCGGGAGCGGGCGCCACGGGTGGCGGCCAGCTCCTCGAAGAGCCGCTCATAGCGCCAGGCGATCGGTGCCGGGTCGTAGGTCCGCGCGGACTCCAGCGCCGCTGCCCCCATGGCCCGCCGGGCCGGGGCGTCATCGATCAGCTCCAGCAGGGCACCGGCGAGCGCGTGCTTGTCGCCGGTCGGCACCAGCCGCCCGGTGGCCCCGTCCTGGATGATCTCGGAGGGGCCGAGCGGGCAGTCGGTGCTCACCACCGGCACCCCGCAGCGCATCGCCTCGACGATGGTCATGCCGAACGACTCGGCGTCCGAGGCCACCGCGACCAGCGACGCCTTGGCGAACTCCGCCTCGATCGGGGAGCGCGGCCCCATCAGCTCGGCGCTGCCCGTCAGCCCCTGCTGGGTGATCCGCTCACGCAGCCGGTCCTTCTCCGCTCCACCGCCGTAGATCCGCAGCCGCCAGTCCGGATGCTTCTCCACGACCTCGGCGAAGGCGTCGATCAGCAGGTCGAAGCGTTTGCCACGGACCAGCCGGCCGGCCGCCGCGATCACCGGCTCGGTGCCCTCGGAGGGCGGAACATCTGGTTCCGGAACGCTGTTCGGTATCGCCAGGATCCGCGACCACGGCAGCGGCATCCGCTCCCGGTAGACCGCGGAGTCGGCCTCGGTCGTCGTGACCACGGCGTCGAGCGCGCGGTAGTGCGGTGTCAGCTCCGTCCGCAGCCGCTTGCTGTGCGCCTCGAACCGCAGATGCTCCTGGGCGATGCGCAGCGCGCCGCGCGGGCCGAAGCGGGCGAGGTAGACATTGACGCCCGGCCGGGTGCCCACGAGTACGTCCGCACCGCAGCCGCGCAGATACTCCGCCGCCCGCTCGTCGATCAGCCTGCTGTACTGCTCGTACCGCTTCTCGTGGACAGGGAAGTCCCGCGCCGGTTCACCGAACCGCGGATCCCGGGCGTCGGCGCTCTCCGGGCGCGTGTCCACCAGCGGGACCAGCCGTATCCGGGGGTCCACGGTGAACCGCGGCGTCTCGCGGTGCCGTTGCATCGAGGCGATCTCGACCTCGTGGCGATCGGCCAGCGCAGCGGCGAGGTTCAGCGTGGTCCGGATCGTTCCGCCGATCCCGTAGGCGTTGTGCAGCAGGAATACGATCTTCATACGGTGATTTTCTCCGGCTGGTGGCATCGGCGGGACGGGTTTCCCCCGGAACGTGTTCGACACCATCTCCGGATTCGGTAAGCCGGTCACGAGAACAAGGTGAGAGCAGGGTAAGAAGCGCTGCCCGGGAGGGGTGGGCGCAATCGGCGCCCGGTGGCTCTTGGCAGACTCGGGTGGTGATGAACACCGTGCTGCTCGCCGAGGACGACCGCGCCATCCGCCATGCCCTGGAGCGTGCCCTGACCCTGGAGGGGTACCGGGTCACCGCCGTCCCCGACGGCATCGAGGCGCTGGCCGCCGCGCACCGCGACCATCCGGACGTGGTGGTCCTCGATGTGATGATGCCGGGGGTGGACGGGCTCCAGGTGTGCCGGGTGCTGCGCGCCGAGGGGGACCGTACACCGATCCTCATGCTCACCGCGAGGGTCGAGACCGCCGACCGGATCGAGGGTCTGGACGCGGGCGCGGACGACTATGTGGCCAAGCCCTTCGAGATCGAGGAGGTCTTCGCCCGGCTGCGGGCCCTGCTGCGCCGCGCCGCCCCCGCTCCCGAGGCGCCCGGTGAACCGGCCGTCGACGGGGTGGTCGAGGTCGCGGATCTGCGCCTTGACCCCTCGGCGCGGCGGGCCTGGCGCGGCGGTACGGAACTGGAGCTCACCCGTACCGAGTTCGACCTGCTGGAACTGCTGGCGCGCAACGCGGGCATCGTCCTGGACCACACCACCATCTACGCACGCATCTGGGGCTATGACTTCGGCCCCGGTTCCAAGAACCTCGCCGTCTACATCGGCTATCTGCGCCGCAAGGTCGACCTGGAGGGCGCCGAGCCGCTCATCCACACCGTGCGCGGCGTCGGTTACACCCTGCGGGAGGAGTGAGAGAGTTGCGCCGCCCCTCCCGGCCCCGCGGTCCGCGGCCCAGTCTGCGGACCACCTTCGCGCTGTCCTTCGCGGCCGTGGCCTCCGTGGTCACCCTGCTGGTCGGCGGTCTCAGCTATGACGCCGCCGCCGGTCTGGTACGGGTGGACCAGCAGTCGGCCTTCGACGATGTCGTCCGCGATCTGCGGACCGAGGTCCAGGGGGAGAAGGTGGTGCTCAGCGAGTACCCCTCCGAGGTGCCGGTCCCCTACGACCTGCGGGGCGAGCTGCGCCGGATCAGCCGGATGGACGTGCAGGTGATCAACGGCCGGGGCACCGTCCACGACCCGGGCAAACCCCCGCTGCCGGTCGGCTCCGAGGACCGGGCCACCGCCGCCTCCGGAACGGCCGGGACCGTGGCGCGGCGCAACATCGGCATCGGCGACGAGCAGTACCGGATGGCCACCGTGGCCGTCGGCGACGGCACCGGGGCGATCCAGGTGGCTCAGCAGATCAGCGACACCGAGGATCTGCTGCGCGAACTCCAGAAGCGCACCGCGCTGTTCATCGCCGCCGTCATCGCCGCCGCCGGACTCGCCGGCTGGTGGCTGGCGGGGCGGATCACCCGGCGGCTGGTGCGGCTCACCCGGGTCGCCGAGGGCGTCGCGGCGACGGGCCGGATGCAGGTGGCCGTACCGGTCACCGGACAGGACGAAGTGGGCCGTCTGGGCCGGGCGTTCGACGGCATGCTGGGCCGGCTCGCCCGCTCCAAGGACGACCAGCGGCGGCTGGTCCAGGACGCCGGACATGAACTGCGCACCCCGCTCACCTCGCTGCGCACCAATGTCTCGCTGCTGCGCCGCTTCGAGGAGCTGCCGCCGTCCGCGCGCGAGGATCTCCTCGCCGACCTGGCGGGGGAGACCCGCGAACTGACCGATCTGGTCAATGAACTGGTGGAGCTGGCCGCCGGTCAGAAGGACGACGAACCGCGGACAGCGGTGTCGCTGGCGGCGGTGGCCACCACCGCCGCCACCCTCGCCCGCCGCCGGACCGGCCGGGAGATCACCGTACGGACGGCGGGCGACACCCGGGTCGAGGGCGGTCCGGCCGCCCTCCAGCGGGCGATCTCCAACCTGGTGGAGAACGCCGCCAAGTTCGACCAGGAGGGCACCGAACCGGTCGAGGTGGTGATCACCGGCCGCCGGGTGGAGGTCCGCGACCGCGGCCCCGGTATCGCCGAGGAGGACCGCGACCGGGTCTTCGACCGCTTCTACCGGGCCCCGGGCGCCCGCAGCCTGCCCGGCTCCGGACTCGGCCTCGCCATCGTCCGCGAGATCGCCCTCGCACACGGCGGTACGGTCTTCGCCCGGCCGCGGCCGGGCGGTGGAGCGGTGCTGGGCTTCACGGTCGGCGACCGCCCGATGCGGCCCGCGGAGTCCTGACCCTCGTCCATGGCGCATGCGACGGGAGCACGGCTCAGGGCTTGCGGGCCAGCCCCACCCACAAGGAGACATCAGCGCTGCTGAGGTCCGGCACCTCACCGTCCGGCTTCCACCGGTGCGGCTCCTCGACGCCCGGTGCGATGAGCTCGAGCCCGTCGAAGAACCGCTCGACCTCCTGCCGGGACCGCACCTGCGCGGGGATACCGCCCTGGGTGTAGATGTCCTGGACCTTGCGCCAGGTCTCCGGGGCGAAGTCCGGAGTGGCGTGCGAGAGCACCAGGAAGCTGCCCGAGGGCAGTGCGTCGATGAACTGCCGGACCAGTTCGTACGGCCGGAACTCGTCCGGGACGAAGTGGAACAGCGCGTTGAACGACAGGGCCAGCGGCTGGCTCAGGTCGAGCGTCTCATGCAGCTCGGGTGCCTTCAGGATCCGCTCGGGTTCGCGTACGTCGGCCTGGAGGTAGGCGGTGCGGCCCTCCGGTGTGCCGTGCAGCAGAGCCTGCGCGTACGCCAGCACGATCGGATCGTTGTCCGCGTACACGATCCGGGCGTCCGGGGCGACGGTCTGGGCGACCTGGTGGAGATTGGGTTCGGTGGGTATGCCGGTGCCGATGTCCAGGAACTGGCGTATCCCGGCCTCGCCCGCGAGCCAGCGGGTGGCGCGGTGCATGAAGGCCCGGTTGGTCCGGGCGCAGGTCTTGATCCCCGGGAAGACCGAGAGGACGTGGGCCGCGGCCTGTTCGTCGACCTCGTAGTGGTCCTTGCCCCCGAGGTAGTAGTCGTACATCCGCGCCGGGTGCGGCCTCGTGGTGTCGATGTTCATGATGTTTGTGATTCTCCTGCCCCCGTCGAAATGTCCGCGCTCTCGGTCATGCGGCCCTCCGCTCCGTGCCGGTCCCCTTGGGCGACGTCAGGTTGGGTTCCGCCCGCCCCAGCAGGAAGTCCGCGGCACCGGCCTTGGCGCCCCGGATGAACGTCTCGATCTCATGGTGGGTGTAGATCAGGGCGGGCCCGTCGGGGTCGGTCGACTGGCGCAGTGCCACCCGCCCGTCCGTCAGCTTCAGCACTTCGAGGCAGGCTCCCCCGTTGGGGCCGCTCCAGGGCTTCCGCCAGCCTTCTGCCCCCAGTTGCTTGGCCGGCATGCCGTTGTAGACGTTGTCGACGTGATCCACGGTCAGAGCTCCTTGCGCATCTCACGGAGGAAGACCTCCGTGCTCCGCGCCGGTGTGGCCTGGGTGCCCATACGGTCAAGAGCCTCCAGGTAGGCGGCCACATCGGCGCGTTGGTCGAGATAGCCGGCGCCGGTCAGGCCCTCGGCGTAGACGATGTCCGGCATTTCCGGGACCTGGAACCGGAAGAGCTGGAACGGGCCGCCCATCCCCGGGTGCGGGCCCGCGGAGAACGGCACCACCTGAAGGGTGACGTTCGGCATCCGGGTGGCCTCGATGAGCCGGTCGATCTGGGCGCGCATCACCTCCGGCCCGCCGATGCCGAGACGGAGCACCGTCTCGTCCATCACGGCCCACAGATGCGGGCCGTCGGGCCGGGTCAGCAGTTCCTGGCGCTCCATCCGCAGGGCGACCCGGCGGTCGATCTCCTGCTCGCTGCCGTTCGGGAAGCCGATGGTCAGCAGGGCGCGGGCATACCCCTCGGTCTGGAGCAGACCGGGTACGAAGTGCGGCTCGTACGCGCGGATACGGCTGGCCGCGCCCTCCAGACTCACATAGAGGCTGAACCAGTCGGGCAGCACATCGCGGAACCGGTGCCACCAGCCGGGTCTGTTGGCGTCCTCGGCGAGCGCGAGGAAGGCGTCGATCTCCTCCTGCTCGGCCCCATAGGTCTGCAACAGCTTCTCGACATACGGGAGTTTCAGGCCGACCTCGGCCTTTTCCATCCTGCGGACCGTGGTCTGGTTGACGTGCAGCGCCCTGGCGGCTTCCTCATAACCGACGCCGGCCTTCTCGCGTAGGTCCCGCAGCCGCATGCCGAGGACCATCTGCCCGACGGTCGGGGCAGACCGCGCTTCACCCACGTCGTACCTCCTCGGACGGTCATTGTCGAGAGTCAGTGTGCCACGTGCGGGATGGGTGGAACAGAGTGCTCTGGCTATTCTGCATTTCGCAGAACGCCTCTTGCCAACTGATGGTTTCAGCGTGGATAGTGACGTACTGTCCGGGCCAACAGGGTGGCCGGAAAGCGGACTTGTGCTCTTCTGAGCCCCCACAGCGAGACGGAAGGCAAATGGCCGTGGCATTGCGTCAACGCCCGACGATGGCCCCCCTCGTGAGCGCCGAGTGCTATGACGCCGCCCTTCGCCAGGAGATCTTCCGACTGCCCGCCCGTGGCGCCTCCGTCGCCGCCGCCCGTGGCCGGGTCCGCTCCCAACTGCCGCTCTGGGGTTTCTGCGAGGACGTCTGCGACGCCGCCGAGCTGGTGATGTCCGAGCTGTTCACCAACGCCCTGGTGCACACCCGAAGCGACCAGATCCTGTGCGTGCTGCGCGCCCATGAGCGCCGCTCGCTCTATGTCGAGGTCACCGACCAGGGCGGCGGGCCCCTCGGCCCCACCCCGCGGGACGCGGGCGTGGAGGACGAGAGCGGCCGCGGCCTCGCCCTGGTCCGGGCGCTCTCCGAAGCCTGGGGCGACCGCCCCGCCGCGGGCGGTGGCCGCGTCGTCTGGGCCCAGCTGAGCGCCACCCCGGTCTGACGCCAGAAAGCCGCCGCCGACGGCCCTGCGACCCTCCCGCCCTTACGGCGCGGAGCGTGGTGCGGGTTAGCATCGGCGGGTGCAGGGCGTGTCCCGCCGGGTGTTCCTGGCGGTTGCGGCGGTCGGGCTGGCCGGGTGCGAGGAGGCCGAGCCGCCCGGCAGAGTCAGGCTGGCCACCGGGCCGCGGGGCGGGCCGTACGCGATCTTCGGCAGTCGGCTGGCGGACGAGGTGCACCGGGCGCATCCGCAGATCGACGTCCGGGTACTGCCCACCGCGGCGAGTGTGGAGAACCTCCGGATGCTCGGCGACGGCCGGGCCGATGTGGCGCTCTCGCTGGCCGACAGCGCGGCCGACGCCGCCAAGGGCCGGGGTCCCTTCCGGCGGCCGGTGCCGGTCACCGCGCTCGCCCGGCTGTATCTCAACTATCTGCATCTGGTGGTGCCCGCGGACTCGTCGATCCGGCGCCCCTCCGACCTCACCGGGCGGACCGTCTCCCTCGGCGCCGCCGAGTCCGGCACCTCGGTGACCGCGGGGCGGGTGCTCGAGACGGCCGGGGTGCGCGCCGGGCGGACGGTACGGCTCGGGCTCGGCGAATCCGCCGACGCGCTCGCGGCGGCCGAGGTGGACGCCTTCTTCTGGTCCGGTGGCGCGCCGACCCGGACCATCGCCCAGCTCGCCAAGCGCCGCCCGGTGCGGCTGATCCCGCTCGACGGCCTGGCGGCCGCGCTGCGCCGCCGCCACGGTTCCGTCTACGAGAGCGCCTCCATCCCCGCCGGGATCTACGGGCTGCGCGGCCCGACCGCCACCGTGGGCACGCCCAGCTATCTCGTCTGCCGCGCCACTCTCGCGGCCACCACCGCCCGCGCGCTCACCGCCGTGCTCTTCGACCGGCGGGACCGGCTGCCGGTGCCGGACGCGCCGGGCAGCAGGCTCGACGAGCGGTACGCCATCGGCACCGGCACCGTCCCGCTGCACCGGGGCGCGGCGGCGTACTACCGCGAGGTGTACGGCTGAGCGCGGGGGGCCGGGTCCGGATCCGGTCCGTCGGGCAGCCGCAGCTCGACCACCAGGCCGTGCGGGGCGGCGGGCCGCAGCACCAGCGTGCAGCCCGCCGCGCGGGCCAGCTCCGCGGCGATGGCGAGACCGAGGCCGCTGCCGGGGATGTTCCCGTGGCCGGGGGAGCGCCAGAAGCGGCCGGGGGCCGCCGCCAGCTGCTCGGGTTCGAGCCCGGGGCCGTCGTCGGCGATCCGGAGCGCCCCGCTGTCCAGGGAGACGGTCACGGTGCCACCCGGCGGTACGAACTTCGCCGCGTTGTCCAGGGCGATATCGGCGATCCGCCCGGCCGCCGCGGGCAGTGAGGTGCGCTCGTCCGCCGTACCGCCGTCGATGCCGTCCGCGTCGGCTGTGCCGCCTGCGCCGTCGAGGTTGAGGGAAAGCGTCAGCTCGCGCGCCGCGTACACCTCGCGCCAGGTGACCAGCCGGGTGGCGAGCGCCGCGGGCGCGAGCGGTTCGGGAGCCGCCGCGCCCGCCTCCACACGGGCCAGCTCCAGCAGATCCTCGAGCAGCTGGGCCAGCCGGTCGACCTCGGCGAGGGCCTCGGCGAACTCCCCGTCGCCGCTCCTCTCCAGATGCGGTTCCAGGTTCTCCAGCCGCAGCGACAGCACCGTCAGCGGGGTGCGCAGCTCATGCGAGGCGTCCGCGACGAAGGCGCGCTGCCGCTCGAGGGCGGCCGAGACCGCGTCGGCCATCGCGTTGAACCGCCGCTCCAGCAGACGCAGCTCGGCCGGGCCCCGGCCGCCCGCCGCGACCCGGGCATCCATCCGGCCCTCGGCGATGGCGCGGGTGGTGACATCCAGCTCGGTCACCGGCCGCAGGATCCAGCGGGCCAGCCGCCGCGCCGCGATCAGGGCGCAGAGCACCGCGACCACCGAGCCCGCCGCCACCGCGGCCCAGACCAGGGCGACATCCCGCCGGGCCGCGGTCGTGGACGCCCGCATCACCACCACCCCGAAGACCTGGGCGTCCCGGCCGACCGGTTCGGCCACCACCGCCGAGTCCGGACCGAACGGGGTGACCAGCGGCAGACTGCCCGTGGTGCGGCCGGACAGCGCGCGTTCGGCCTCGCCCCGGTCCCAGGCCCCACCGCCCGCGATCCGCGTGCCGTCCCGGTCGCGGATCTCCACGGCGGTGCCGTAGAGCGCGTGGTAGCGGGAGACCTCCTGGGCCAGTCCGGCGGTGTCGCCCTCGCGGATCGCCTGGTCGGCGAGCTCGGCGAAGCGGGTGGCGTCCGCCCGCCGCTCCAGCAGCAGCTTCCCGGTGCGGTGCGAGGAGTACGCCAGGGAGAACGGCACCGCCAGCGCCGTCACCAGGCAGGCGATCAGGACGGTGTAGACGGTCAGGATCCGGAGGTGCATTCGCCGGTTCCCAGCCGGTAGCCCGTACCGCGCAGCGTCTCCACCAGACCCGGACAACCGGTCTTGGCGCGGATCCCGGCGATATGCACATCGAGGGACCGGGAGGCCGACAGCAGCAGATCGCCCCACACCTCGTCGAGGATCTCCTCGCGGCTGCGGACCACGCCGGGTTCACGGGCGAGCAGGGCCAGGACGTCGAACTCCCGGCGGGTGAGGGTGACGGGCCTGCCGTCCACCTCCAGCCGCCGCGCCGCCAGGTCGATGCGGACACCGCCCGCCGCCACCACCGGGTCCGTGGCGGTGAGCGGCCGGGTGCCGCGCCGGAGCACGGCCTCCATCCGGGCGATCAGCTCGCTGGTGCGGAACGGTTTGACGAGGTAGTCGTCGGCCCCGCCGCGCAGCCCCCGCAGTACGTCCCGCTCCTCGGAGCGGGCGGTGACCACGATGACCGGGACGGCGGAGGCGCGGCGCAGCCTGCGCAGCGCCTCCAGTCCGTCCATATCGGGCAGCCCCAGGTCGAGCAGGACGAAGTCGGCTCCGTCTTTCAGCCGCAGCGCGTCGTCCGCGCGCCCGGCGCGGACGACCTGGTGGCCCAGACGGGCCAGCGCGGCGGTCAGCGCGGCCGCCAGCCGGTTGTCGTCTTCGACCAGGAGAACGTGCATGGGCGTAAGGGTAAGCGGCGGGGTGCGGGGTCACACAGAGGTCGTCTGCGGCTTCCCGGAGGCCGTCCGGCCACCGGTCCGGCCGCGGGTGAGCAGGGTGTCCCGGGTTTCCCGCATGGTCAGGTAGACGATGAGCGACACAGCGGCACAAGCCGAGACATACCAGTAGTAACCGGACTCCATCCCGCTCTTCTTGAACCACAGCGCCACATACTCCGCGGTGCCGCCGAACAGCGCGTTGGCCAGCGCGTACGGCAGAGCCACCCCGAGCGCCCGGACATGGGTGGGGAACAGCTCGGCCTTCACCACCGCGTTGATGGAGGTGTAGCCGGTGACGATGACCAGCGCCGCCAGGGACAGCAGCAGCGCACCGGCGAAGGTGTCGGTATGCGACAGCGCGGTCATCAGCGGAACGGTGCCGAGCATCGAACCGATACCGAAACTGATCAGCAGCGGTCGTCGGCCGATCCGGTCGGAGAGCGCCCCGGCCACCGGCTGAAGCAACATAAACAGGAACAGGGCACAGAAGCTCACCAGCGAGGCATCCGACTTGCTCAGCCCGGCCGTGTTCGACAGGTACTTGGTGAGATAGGTCGTATAGGTGTAGTACGCGACCGTGCCGCCCATGGTCAGCGCGATCACCAGCGCCGCTTCCTTGCGGTGGCGCAGCAGCTCACGGACGGTTCCGCGGTCGGCGCCGCGGTGGCCGTCCTCCTCGGCGTACGCCTCGGTCTCCAGCAGATTGCGCCGCAGCCAGAAGACCACGGCCGCGGCCACCGCGCCGACGATGAACGGGATGCGCCAGCCCCAGGAGTGCAGGGCGTCCTCGGACATGGTGCGCTGGAGCACGATCTGGAGGCCGAGGCCGATCAGCTGCCCCGCAGTCATCGACACGTACTGGAAGCTGGAGACGAAGCCCCGGCGGCCGGGCTGGGACGCCTCGGTCAGATAGGTGGCGCTGGCCGCGTACTCACCGCCGACCGACAACCCTTGCAGCAGCCGGGCCACCAGCAGTACCCCCGCGCCGAAGTACCCGACCTGGTCGTAGGTGGGCGCGATGGCGATGAGCAGGGCGCTGGCCGACATCAGGGTCACGGTGAGGGTCAGCGCGGCCTTGCGTCCGCGCCGGTCGGCGAACCGGCCCAGCAGCCAGCCGCCGACGGGGCGCATGAAGAAGCCGACGGCGAAGATACCGGCGGTGTTGAGCAGTTGCGCGGTCTCATTGCCTTTGGGGAAGAAGGCACTGGCGAAGTAGGTGGCGAAACTGGCGTAGACGAACCAGTCGAACCACTCGACGAGATTTCCGATCGAACCGCCGAGTACGGCCCGCCACGGTGTGCGGGCGTGCTGCCGGGGAGTGTGGTCGGTCACGTGGCCTCCTGGTGAGCGGTGTCCGGCGGGCCCCGGGGAGGGCGACGCCACCGCTCGTAGCGTCGGCAGTGGAGGCCACGGCGTACAGCTCCGGCACCGAGAGCTAACGTGCGGTTAACACAGCGGGTCTCCTCGCCGGTGCTCCTCGCCGGGTGTCTCGGCCCGCTCGGTCCGCTCGGCCGAGGGTCTCAATCGGTGCTCCAGCGCTGTGCGTTGTCGGCGTCGAGTGGGGCGAAGGAGAGGAAACCGGCCGCCTTGCCGCTGGGGACGACGGCGTGGTCGGAGGCGAGCTGGGGGCGCAGCCGTCCCCGCTCGTCGAAGAAGAACAGCAGATCCAGGGTGCGGGTGCAGCTCCGGAGGCCGACGCCCTTGCTGATCCGGCCCCGGGTGTCCAGGCAGTAGCCGGGGTTGGCGCGGTTGCGCAGCAGCCCGTCCGGGTCGAGCCGCCACTGCTGGGACTCGGCGTCGGAGCGGCAGTCCCCGGTGATGACGTCGGCACCGTTGAAGAACGCTCCCTGGACGTCCAGACACTGCCCCGTCGCCGCGTTGGTCACGGCCATGAAGGGGCCGGTCGAGGTGGCCGAGGGAGATGCGGTGGGGGTCTCGGACGGGGAGGGCGACGCCGACGGCGTACCGCTCGGGCTCGCCGACGGGGAGGGGGACGGAGAGCGGGTCGGGGGCGGCGGGGTCGGGGGCGCGGTGGGGTCGGCCCGCACCGGTCCGGAGTCCCCGTTGTCACCGGCGGTGGCCATCCCGGTGATCACCGCCGCCAGGACCACACCGCCGCACAGGATCAGCGAGGCGGTGCGGGCGAACGGACGCTGGAACACCAGCCGGGCCGACCCGGACCGTGCGGCCCCCGTGGTGCTCGTGGCCAACGGGACCAGCGCGGTGGCCGCGGGTGCCGGGGGCGGGGGAGGGTAGCGGTCGCCCGCCCACCCGAGCAGGGCGGCGGCCACCAGCGGACGGGGCCGCCGCCCCAGCTCTCTCAGGCCCGTGAGCACCGCGGCGCAACGGGAACACTCCGTGAGATGGCTGGGGAGCTCCTTGGCGTGCGCGGTGTCCGTACCCCGGGCGGCCACCTCCAGGATCCGTCCGAAGCCCCGGCACTCCTCGTCGGCGTCCCGCTCCAGATAGGTACGCAGACACAGTTCGCGATAGGTCTCCCGGGCCCGGTTGGCCAGCCGCGGGATGTCCGCGGACCGTCGGCCGGTGTACCGCGCCACCGTGCTGTCGGAGTCGCCCTCGACCAGCGTGTGCCACCACAGGGTCCGGGTGACCGGCGGGAGCGCGGCGAAGGCCCGCACCAGGGGGAGACGGGACGGGTCGCCGTCGCGGCCCTCGTCGAGGTGGGTCGCGTACGCCGTGTCGAGCCGGTCGCGGGAGCCGCCGGTGGCCCAGTCGCGGGCCGCCTCGTGGACCAGGGTCAGCATCCGGTGGCGCCAGGGGGCGTCGGGTTCCTCGGTCCGGAAGATCTGGGTTAACGCCGAGGAGAAGGCGCCCGCGGCGAGCTGGTCGGCCGACCACGCGTCACGGCAGCAGAGCCGGGCGTAGTCCAGCACCCGGGGCAGATGGCGGCGGCGGAGCTCCTGCGCCGCCGGATGGGGCGAGGGCGCACCGGCCCTGATGAACTCGACGAGCCGTGCGTCGGACAACTCGTCGTAGGCGGGGGGTTGTTCAGCAGGGGACAAGGGGGATCACCGGATACATCGATCACGGGCAGGGTAAGCGACCCCATCGTGATCGATCGTCAGGGAGGCCAACAGTGTGTCTGTAGGTAACGCCGGAAATTGCGCGGGATACGACAGGGCCGGACCAGACCATCCCCATCGGTCCGGACCGCCCCGTCCGCCGTCTCAGCCGTGCGGCTGGAGCATCGCCTCACCGCAGTCCGGCAGACTCGGCGGCTCGCCCTGCTGCCCGGCCGGGGACTGACGGGGGATCTGGCGCGAGAGCCGGAGCGGGACATCGGTGGTCCCGGCCGCCCCGGTGGTCCTGATCGCCCCGGTCTCCGCGGCCGTGTCGACAGGCCGGGCCACCCCGGCCGTCCCGATGGCTCCGGCGGGCTTGTCCGCCACCGCCGGGCCCGTCCGCTCGGCTTCCGCCAACTCCCCGGCCACGTCAGCCACGTCAGCCACGTCAGCCGCCTTGGCCACGTCAGCCGCCTTGGCCACGTCGACCGCCACGACCGCACCAGCCGCTTCGGTCCGCTTCGCCTCCGCCTCCGCCCCGTGCACCGTCAGCATCACCAGGCCGGCGCTCGCGACCACGGCCGCCGTCAGGGCCAGCAGGGTGCCCGGAGTGCCGAACCGGAAGTGCTCACCCAGCGCGGCCATTCCCACGACCGTGGCGACCACCGGGTTGACCACGGTCGCCGTCGCCAGCGGTGAGGCCAGCCCGGCGCCGCGGTAGGACGCCTGCGACAGCAGCACCCCGCCCGACGCCAGCAGACCGATCATGGCGAAGCTGGGCAGCGCTTCGCCCAGCGCGTCCCAGTTCCACTCCACCGCCACGTTCTTGGTGAACACCGACGAGATGCCGAAGGCCGTGCCCGCCGCCGTGGCCAGCAGCACACTCCGGACACCGGGCAGCCTGATCAGCCGTGCGGCCCCGGCCAGCAGCGCGATGGCGCCGACCGTCACCACGGTCACCACGATCCGCTCGTGATCGGTCAGCGCCTCCGCCCGCGTCCGACCGGTCAGCGAGAGCAGTCCGGCCAGTCCGGCGGTGGCCAGCACCGCGCCCCGCCACCCCGCCGCGCCCACCCGGCGGCGTACGAACAGCGCCGCCATCGGCAGCGCGAAGACGATGGTGAGGGCGCCCAGCGGCTGCACCACGCTCAACGGCCCGTAGGCCAGGGCGATCACATGGAGGACCGCGCCCGTCCCGTTCAGGGTCACCGCGGCCCACCAGCTCCCGCGCCGCAGCGGCGCGGAGGGGAAACGCGGCGTCGTGGCCGCGACATGCTCCTGGAGTATGGCTCCGGCGGCGTAACACACCGCGGAGGCCAGGGCCAGCAGCACAGACAGCGCGAGGGAGGTCACGTCGTGACCCCCCGGGCTGATCGGTCGTCGTCCATACCCTCCACCTTGGCGGGTGGAGGCGGCTCCCGTCGTCGTCCTTGAGCACAGACTTCCGTGTACTACCTGCGTAGTACGGACCGCCACCAATGGGGGGCCCGGGCGGCAGCGGTACGGGCCCGCTGGAGTAGTTCGTTCTGCGGTTCGGCGGGCCGGTAGACGGTCAGGGCCCCGGGCCGCTTGTCGAGCAACAGCGCCTCGGCGCGGGTGTCGGCCACCTCACCGTCGTAGGCGAGGGAGCCCACTTCGTGCAGACCGGACAGCCGCAGGGTGCGCATCCGGGCCGCCGAGTAGGGGTGGCAGCGGCCCAGGGTGCCGGTGAGCGCGGCGATCAGCACCCGGGTGCGGGCCAGCCGTTGGCCCCCGTCGATCGCCCGGACGTCCAGCAGACCGCCGTCGAGTTGATCCCGGTACGTGGGCGCGAACCCGTCGGGGGCGTAGCCGCCGTTGCCCGCGAACAGCACCCACAGCCGCCGCTTGTGCCCGTTGACCTCGATCTCCATCGGCTCCGCGGTGCGCAGCACCCGGGTGAGCGCGACGGCGGCCGCGGGCCACTTGCCCAGCCGGTCCTGGAGGCTCTCCCGGATCCGCACCAGCTCCGGGTAGAACCCGATGCTGAAGGTGTTGACGAAGTGCTTGGTCTCGCCACCGCCCGCGAGCGGTGTGGCCCGGGCCAGGTCCACGGCCACGGCATCGCCCTCGGTCACCGCATGCGCGGTGTCCTCGAACGCCGGTACGCCCACGTCCAGGGCGAAGTGGTCGAGGGTGCCGCCCGCGAACACCGCGAGCGGCAGTCCGCGCTCGGCGGCGAGGGTGGCCGCCGCGTTGACACTGCCGTCGCCCCCGCAGATGCCCAGCGCCCCGGCGCGGTCGGAGGCCCGCCGCCCGGCCTGCTGGAGCAGGGTCATGAAGTCGTCGTCGGGACCGCACTCCAGGATCTCGGCCGCGGGCAGCAGCACGCGCAGCTGCTCGGCCACGGTGAGCCCGCCCGCCGCGGAGGCGGCGCCCGCCCGTTGGTTGACCAGGAGGACCAGCCCCTCGCCCTTGGGCAGCGCGGGGGCGCTGACCCGGGGGCGGGCCTGCGCCGGGGCCTCGGGGCGCGGTGGCCAGTAGCGGCAGGTGAACAGGGCGGCGCCGACCCCGATCGCGACGCCCGCCAGCACATCGCTGGGGTAGTGCACGCCCACGTACACCCGGGAGGCGGCGACCGCGGCGGCCAGGGGGGCGACCAGGATGCCGTAGCGGGAGGACTCGAGGGCCACTCCGGTGGCGAACGCGGCGGCGGAGGCCGAGTGGCCGGAGGGGAAGGAGCTCGTCCACGGTTGCTTGCGCAGCCGCCGTACCAAGGGGACGCCGTCCAGCACCGGACGCCGCCGGTCCACGGTCCACTTGACGATCATGTTCGAGGCGAGCGACGCCGCGGCGAGCGAACCGACCCCGCGCAGCGCGGCCCGCCGCGCGGTGCGTCCGCCGACCGCCGACAGCACTCCGGCGGTGCCGAACCACAGCCGTCCGTGGTCGGCCGCCCGGCTGAGCCGGGGCAGCGTGGGGTGTGCCCCGCGCAGCCGGCCGGCCGCGACGCGGGCGAACAGTCGGCGGTCGAGTTCAGCGATGTATCTCATGCGTCAATGGGTATCCCGGAACCGACGTCGGCACGCGTGAGGGGATGCGGAGTGTGATCAATCCCGCCGTCGGGCGGGCTCCCGGGTGCGGCCGTCGACGAGGAGACCGACACCGTGTCCGAAGCGGTCCTCGAAGTCGCCGAAGTGCGGGACGGCCACGGCGAGCGCGGGGTAGCGCCCGTCCGCGGCCGCCTGCCGCAGCGACTCCCGGCTGCCGGCGCCGCACCCGGCCTGTTCCTCCTGGACCAGGCCGAGGGTGAAGTACACCAGGGCCCAGGTGCGCCACGCCGCCTCCGCCGGAGCGAGCCCCCCTGACAGGAACGCACCGGTCAGCGCGTCGGCGAAGCGGAGGGTGTGGTCCTCGGTCACATGCGTACCGGCCACCACCCGCGCCCCGTCCCGGCGGGCGAGCAGCGCCGCGCGGTAGCGCCCGGCCAGGGTGCGGGCCCGCTCCTCCCAGGGCTGCGGAAGCGGCTCGTCCGCACAGCCGTCGAGCATCGTGTCGGCCATCAGCTCCAGTAGCCGTGGCTTGCTGGAGGCGTGCCAGTACACGGTGTTGAGCTGGACGCCCAGCCGCTCGGCCACCTTGCGCATCGTGAGCTTGTCCAGCCCCGCCTCGTCGAGCAGCTCCAGCGCCGCCGTCACCACGGTCGTGCGGTCCAGGCCCATCCGCCCCGTCTCCCTCTGCCTCGTATGCCTCGTGCGTTCCGTCGTGCGTCCGTTCGCACATGCCGTGATCGCCGCTTGCGTCTTGATCCGGGATCAAGTCTACTGGGGACGTGCCATTGATCCAGGATCAAGAGCGGTTCTGGAACGCCGGCGCGTCAGCCCCGCGATACGGAAGCGGGCACGGGACCGAAGGAGACGCTGTGGTGGATCACGTCGTGGTGGTGGGAGCCGGGCCGACCGGATTGCTGCTCGCCACCGAATTGCGGCTGGCGGGTGTGCCGGTCACCGTCGTGGAACGCGCGGTCGAGCGCAGCCCGCACTCCAAGGCGCTCACGCTCCATCCGCGCACCCTGGAAGTGCTCGCGCTGCGCGGAATCGCCGACCGGTTCACCGCCGAGGGCACCGCGCTGCCCGTCGGCCACTTCGGCGGGCTGCCCACCCGGCTGGACTTCTCCGTGCTCGACACCCGCTTCCCGTACACCCTGGTCCTCCCTCAGCTGCGGACCGAACAACTGCTGGAGGAGCGGCTGAAGGAGCTGGCCGGTGAGATCCTTTGGGGGCACCGGGTGCTGGGGGTGCGCCAGGACGCGGACGGCGCCGAGGTGGAGGTGGCGGGACCGGACGGGACCGGCACCTTGCGGGCCGCCTGGGTGGTGGGGTGCGACGGCGCGGGGAGCACGGTGCGTTCCTCGGCGGGCATCGACTTCCCCGGAACCCCGGCCACGCTCACCGGCTTCCTCGGCGACGTCGTGCTCGACGCCCCGCCGCGCCCGGACCTCCCGTCGTACGACAACGCCGAGGGCGGCATCATGATCGTCGGGCTGGAGGGCGGCTACCACCGGCTCGTCGGCTCCACCCGGAACGCCTCCGCCGTCCCCGCCTCCCAGCCCCTCACCCTCGAGGAGCTGCGCACCGCCGTGCGCGAGGTGGCGGGCACCGACTTCGGGATGCGCGCACCCCGGTGGCTGTCCCGCTTCGGCAACGCCGCGCGGCAGGCCGCCCGTTACCGCGAGGGGCGGGTGCTGCTCGCGGGGGACGCGGCACATATGCATATGCCGTTCGGTGGGCAGGGGCTCAATGTGGGCGTCCAGGACGCCTTCAACCTCGGATGGAAACTGGCCTCCGTCTGCCACGGCCGCGCCCCCGCCACGCTGTTGGACAGCTACCACGACGAACGGCACCCGGTCGGCGCCGCCCTGCTCGAGAACACCCGGGCGCAGACGGCCATCGGTGCCTCCTACGGCTCGGACATCCGGGCGCTGCGCACGGTCTTCAGCGGGATCCTGGCCGACCACCCGGACGTCAACCGGCGGCTGGCCGGGCAGATCTCCGCGCTGGACGTCGCCTATCCGGACCCGGGCGGCGCACCGCTGGTCGGTGAGCGCGCCCCGGATGTCGGACTGGACGGGGCGCCCGAGCCGAGTCTCCATCCGCTGCTGGCCGACGGGCGCTTCGTCCTGCTCGAGCTGATGGACACCGGGGTAGGGGCGGACGCCGTCGCCGCGGTCACCGGGCTCGCCGGGGGCGGGGACCGGATCCGGAGCGTGACCGCGCGCCCGACCACCGGCCACCGGGGCTGGGACGGACTGGCCACCGTCCTGGTGCGACCGGACGGGCATATCGCCTGGGCGCGCCGCACGGTGGACGCCTGAGGCTCTGAGGGGTCGGTGGCGACGCCCGGTCGCCATGAGCGGTGGTGTACCGCGCCGCTCTCCTGATCTGCCGCTGCTCCCCGGTGCTCTGGTGTTCTGGTGCCGTTCGCCCGGCCGTGGCACCGGCGTGCGGTGCCCGGCCCGGCGGTGTAGCGTCCGCCCGCACCGCCGCCGCGGGTGTTCCGGTGTGTGGTGGACGATGTTGTCGATCTTCGCGGTCAGGGTGGAGGCCGGGCTCCGCGCAGCCTCCACCGCGGGGCCGGCCGGTCTCCGCCGCCCCGGGCCCGCGCCCCCAGGGTCATCACCCGTTCGGCGGTGCGGTCTCCGGACCCCTGGCATCCAGCTCAGCACGACTGGCGCCCCGCGGCCACCGGACGTACGGCCCCGGCGGGGTGTTGTCCATTCTTTGTCCAGTCCGTGGAAATCGACGCGCGGAGCGTTCCCTTGCTGGTTAACCTGGCGACAGATCCGGTTCAGCCGACACAGGGAGTGTGCGGTGACCCCCGAACAGACACAGAGCGACGAGTCGCACGCGGACGACGACGGGCGGTGCGCAGAGCCCTCGGAAGTGGGCAGTCTGGAGGTGTGGGCACGCTCCGCGCCGATCCGCCTCGCCGGTTACGAGGACGATCTGGCCGAGCCGCACATCCTCCAGAGCGTGGACTGAGGGCTCCGCGACTAATTGCTTCAATGTCGAACATTTCGGGCGGCCGTCATTCAGCCGAAATTCGACAAGATCGAAGAGGCTGGCTCCCTCAGGTCACCCCGGACGACAGAAGAGCTCACCTTAGTGGTTTAGACCAATGGCGCCACAGGTCACCGTGGGGTGTCCGATCCTCACTGGTCCCACACATCTGTGAGGTCCGGTGTCGGGCGGTGTGTTCCGGAGCGTCGATAACCGGCCATGGCCGGTCCGTCCGAAGCCGGGCCATACGGTGATACGGCAGTCCATCCCCCCGGACATGCCGCACTATATGGTCTGCGCGGTTTCGGCTTCGGGCGCGCGGTCGGTGAGGACGGAGGTGTCCTCTACCGGCGGTTCGGTACGGCGGTCGGGGAGGGGAGCCCCGACAGCGGCCGGGGAGGGGAGCCCCGGCCGCGGCGAAGCCGCCTCTTGAGGATCACTCATGCACTCCGCGTGAACACCTGCCACGCCGTGGCCTGTTCACGCGTGTCACATACCGGTCGGCGGCCGCGCCCTGCGTGGCTGCCCCTGGGGGGAGTTCACCATGGGCCGGATGTCCCGGCCTGCCGCGGCATGCACCGCGGCGGCCCTGCTGTCGGCGACGGCTCCGCCGAGATGGCCGCCCGTCCGGCCGTCGGCCTGGGCTTGCCCTACCTCGGCGGCACCCGGGTGCGGGGGATGTTCCGGACCTGACGCCACCGCGCCGCGCGTACGACGGAGCCGGTCCGCCACGGCCGCGCCGGGCCCGGGATCCGCAGGATGAACTCCTGGCGGAGATGGGGGAGGTGGTGGCCACCGCCGTCCACCCCGATGAGATCGCCGCCGTCCTGTTGGCCCCGCTGATGGCCTCGGTGCCGCACAGCCTCTTCGGGCTCGGGTGTGCCGTACTCACCACCGTGGCCGCGCTCGGCGAGACGGTGCGCCACGGCGCCGGGGCGGCACTCGCCGGTGCCGCGGTGATCGCGCTGACGCTCAGCATGGGCGCCACCGAACGGCTGCTCCACCGCTGCCGCGGCCATGCCCTCGCCACGCTCGCCCGTGGCACCACCCTCCGCCGTCCGCGGTGGCGGACCGGCCGAGCGCTGTCCACCTGTCCTGCCGTCCGGCGGTGAGATCTCCGTCGGCGACCTGGTCGCCCTGGTCGGCAAGTTGATGGACACCGTCCTGGAGGTCCGCGAGGACATCCAGCGGGTGCGGCCCGCCGACTCCGGGGTGATGCGGCTGGTGTGCGATGCCTCCCGGCTGCGCACCGCCACTGGCTGGACCCCCGCGCACACCCTCGCGGACGGCCTGGAGCGCACCATCGCCTTCTTCCGCGACCCGGCGAACCTCGGCCGCTACAAGACGGACCTCTACCACGTCTGATCCGTCACCTCCGCGTCACCCGTGAGCCACCCCACCGTCACTCCGGAGAGGAACCCACCGTGCACACAGTCATCCCGGCCGGCGGCAAAGGCGTCCGGCTTCGCCCCTACACCACCGCGTCGCCCAAGCCGCTCGTCCCGATCGGTGAACAGCACGCGACTCTGGAGATCGTGATGTGTCAGCTGTCCGCGGCCCGGTTCAGGCCGGACATCGGCCGCCCCGACGACTACGACCGGGTCAACGCCGCGGTCGACGCCCGCCGCGGCATGCTGATCGAGGGAGCGTGAGGGCGGGTGCGCATCCTTGTCCTCGGCGCCACCGGTTTCCTGGGGCGGCACACCACCCGCCACCTGAGTGCACTGCCCGGGGTGCGGCTGCTGGCGGGCGGCCGTGCGCCGGACGCCGATCTGACCGCCGACCTCGCCACCGCCGATCCGGCCCGGCTGGCCGGAGCACTGCGCGACCTCGCCCCGGACGCGGTGGTCAACTGCTCCGGGGCGGTGGGCGGTGACGCGGTACATCTGACCGGCACCAACTCCCGTGGCCCGGCCGTGCTGTGCGAGGCGCTGGCCGAGGCCGTCCCCCGGGTACGCCTGGTGCACTTCGGCTCGGCGGCCGAGTACGGCGCCACCGGTGTCGGCCACACCGTCGACGAGACCACTCCCGCCCGGCCCTTGAGCGTGTACGGGGCCAGCAAACTGGCCGGGACCCTTGCCGTCCTCGACTCCCCGCTGGACGCCGTGGTGCTGCGGGTGTTCAACCCGCTGGGCCCCGGCGCGCCGACCGCGGGACTGCCCGGACGGCTCGCCGCCGAACTGCGCCGGGCCGCGCCCCACGGCCCGGAGGGCACGGTCCGGGTGGGCGATCTCTCCGCCCACCGCGACTTCGTGGATGTGCGCGATGTGGCACGGGCCGCGGGGCTCGCGGCCACCACCCCCGGTGAGCATCCGAGGGTGCTCAACATCGCCAGCGGTACCGCCCGTCCGGTGCGCGCGGTCGCCGAGGGGCTGGTACGGGAGAGCGGCTTCCGCGGGCGGCTCGAGGAGAGCGGCGGCGACTCGGACCGCTCGGCCGCCGTCTCCTGGCAGCAAGCTGACATCGGCGCCGCCGGGCGGGTGATCGGCTGGCAGCCCCGGCACACCTTCGCCGATTCACTGGCCGGACTGTGGGCGGCCAGCGCTGACCAGGTCGGAGTTGCCGCACGGTGACGGCTCCTCAGCGGGGTCCGCCGGTACCGCCGTACGTCCACCCGGCATCCGATCCGCATCCCTGGCCGCGTGCTGCGTGATCCTCGACCTGGCCGACGGACCGGGCCGCCAGGCTGCCCCTGGCAGTCCGCACCCGTCTGCCCCCGACGGACTTGAGGACCCCGGTCAACGGCCCTGACCTGCGGGAGAAGTGAGACCGGCGCGGCCAACTGGCGGTTAAGTCAGCCATTCCCGGGGTGACGGGGTGGACTGGTGCGTCATACGACCGGCATGGCAGGATGCCTCACGCGGCGTTGTCCGCCTTAACCAACCGTGAGTGCGTACCGCCGTGAACAGCCACAATAAGGGGGAGCGGATGGCCGTGGGGGCCAACGGGTCACCGGATGACGCCGGCAGCCGGCTGGCGGACCGGCTCAACTACCTGTTCGCCACCATGCACCCGCCGGGCGCCCCCTACACCAACGCCCATGTCGCCGAGGAGATCAGCGGAAGCGAGGAGTACGGCAAGGCGGCTCTGACCGAGCAGTACCTGTCGATGCTGCGCAACGGAAAACGCACCAACCCCAGCCCGGACCTGCTGCGCGCACTGGCCAAGTTCTTCGCCGTGCCCGTCGGTTATCTGCTCGGCGACCTGTCGGCGTCACAGGCGGAGCGGGTGGAGGAGGAGGTGCGTTTCCTGGTGGCGATGCGCGACAAGCGGGTCCGCAGCATCGCGCTGCGCTCCGTGGGCCTCCCACCGGAGGTCCAGGACAGCCTCACCGCCATCATCTCCCAGTTCCGGCAGCAGATGAACCTTCCGCCGGAACCGGCCGGGTCCGACGGGCCCGCCGAGCCGGACGGCGGGGCACCGCGTGGCCGAGGATGACTGGCGGCCACTGTTCTGCTCCTGGCGACGGACCGGAATCGAGGGTGGTACAGGCATGCGAGTGGGCCGGATACGACGGCGGTGCAAGCAGCTCATCAACGAGCTCGGGCTGCCCGCCTCGACCGATCTGCCGGGTCTGTGCGCGCTCGTGGCGGAGCGGGTCGGACGCCCCGTTCATCTGGTGCCGATGAGCCTGGGTGGTGTGGTCTCGGGGATGACGGCCAGCACCGACGAGGGGTTCTGGGTCTTCTACGAGCTCAGGACCTCCCCCTGGCACCAGATCCACATCGTGCTGCACGAGATCGGCCATCTGCTGCTCGGACATGAGCAGGACCCGGCCGTCACCGAGGACGCGCTGCGCATGTGGACCCCGTCCGTCGACGTCACCACCGCCATGCGGCGCCTCGGTATGACTCCAGGCTTCGCCCGCCACCACTGCTACGACAACCTCACCGAGCGCGAAACCGAGGTCCTGGGCACCCTGCTGATGGAGCGTGTGGTGCCCACCTCGCCCGACCACGGGCTGCCGCTCCAGGGGCGGGCCGCCGAACTGGCCGCCGCCCTCGGCCCGGCACTGCGCCATGTGCGCGGCACCCGCCCGTTCCCGGCCGGTGGCCCGTCCGCCCGGGAAGCCCCCGGCACCGGCGGTGGTGAGGCCCATGTTTGACGTGGTGTATCTCTGCTTCGGCGCCGCCGCGTGGGCACTGGCCGGATACAAGGCCCGCGCCTGGTTCCGCGACCGCGACAACGCCGACCTGGGGCTCGCCTGTGTGATGACCGCGGCCGTGGCCACGGTGTTCCTGCTCTCGGCACCCAGCGTCTACCGCTGGTTCGACCGGCTGGTGGGCGTGGCCAATCTGGCCATGGTCTTCCTCTACTCCTCGGTGGTGGTGTTCGCCACCGGCGCCCTGGTGCTGCTGCTGCGCTGGACGGGGTCGGCGATCCGGCCCCGCTGGGTGGTGGCAGCCGTGGGCATGGTGTGGGCCGTGGCGGTCACGGGCTTCGCCGTCGGCCGTCCGGACGCCGTGGAGCACCCCCGGGACTTCAGTACCGCGTATGCCCACGAACCGGGAGTGGTCCTCTTCCTGGTGCTGTATCTGGCCATCTTCGGCAGCGGACTCGCGGGTCTGGGCGTTCTGTGTCCGCGCTACGCCGCGACCCTGCGCGGCTCCTGGCTCGCCCGGGGGCTGCGGGTGCTGGCCGCCGGGTGCTGGCTCGGCCTGGTGTACTGCGCCTGCAAGCTGATCGGCTTTGTCTTCTCCTGGGCGGACCGGGAGCTGTACTGGCTCTCCAACGGTGTGGCCCCGCTGACCGCTTCGGTCGCCGCCCTCCTCGTCCTGGCCGGATTCGCCATCCCGGCCGGCGGTCCGCGCGCCTCCGCGTGGCGCCGGTTCCGGCGGCTGCGGCCGCTGTGGCGGGAAGTCACCACCCAGGCGCCCGAAGTGGCCATGGGGCAGTCGCGCTGGACCGGCTGGTGGCCCCTGGCCGATCTGGAGTGGCGGGCCAACCGGCAGATGGCGGAGATCCGCGACGTCCAGCGCGGTGTACGGCGCCATGTGGAGGCGAGCGTCCTCGAGATCGCGCGTGTCAAGGCCGAGGCCGCACGGTTGGACGATTGGCAACTTGCTGCCGTAGTGGAAGCCGCGGCCCTCCGACGCGGTTTGCTGAATCAAGCACACGGACACGTACCGGGAGCCGCCGCGGACAGCGTGGTGGTGACGACGGGAACCGAACTGGCCGACGAGCATGAGCACTTGGCCCGGGTCGCGGATGTCTACCGACTTCCGCTGGTGGACGAGGTGCTCGCGGAGCTGGGGGAGGGGGCCGCCGCACAGCGGCGGTGACAGCGGGGGGATCCAAGACGAGGTGGCCCTGGACGGGGGTCGGGGCCACCCGTGGCGCAGGCGGCGCCGGGAAGATTCAGTCCCGGCGCCGCCTCCAGGCCAGCGCCGCGCCGCACACCTCCCCCCACCGACCCCCCACCGGCTCCCCACCGGCCGGGCCGCGGCCGGGACTTCGGCCCGTACCGCACCGCACCAGGCCCGACGGGCACCGTCGGCCCGTACCGCACCGTCACCCCGGCCCTACCGGACCGGAAGATCTAGAGTCGGGAGCCATGACCGCGAACTCCACCCCCCGGGACACCACGGGGCTGCTGACCGATCCCTACGCCACCTACGCCGCCCTCCGGGAGGAGGGCCCGGTCCACCGGATCACCGGACCCGACGGCAGTCCGGCCTGGCTGGTCACCCGCTACGAGGACGTGCGGCGGGCATTCGCCGACCCCCGGCTCTCCCTGGACAAGAGCAACGCGCTCCCCGGCAACTTCCGCGGCTTCTCGCTGCCGCCCGCCCTCGACGCCAACCTCCTCAATATGGACCCGCCGAACCACACCCGGGTCCGCCGTCTGGTGGTGAAGGCGTTCACCGCGGGCCGGGTCGAGGCGATGCGGGGACAGGTGCGGCGGCTGGCGGACGAACTGCTGGACGCCGTGGAGTCCACCGGCCGCGCCGATCTGATCGCGGACTACGCCGGGCCGCTGCCCATCGTGGTGATCTGCGATCTCCTCGGTGTTCCGCAGCGCGACCGCCATGACTTCCGCGCCTGGACGGACACCCTGATCACCCCCGATCCGCACCGTCCGGAACAAGCGAAGGAGGCGATCGGCGGCATGCTGCGCTTCTACACCGGACTGATCGCCGCCAAGCGCGAGGAGCCCGGGGACGATCTGCTCTCCGCTCTGATCGCGGCCCGCGACGACGGCGAGGGCGGCCCGGGTGGAGCGGACCGGCTCAGTGAGGACGAACTGACCTCACTCGCCTTTCTGCTCCTCTTCGCCGGATACGAGAATGTGGTTCATCTCATCGGCAATTCTGTATCCGGGCTGCTCGACCGTCCCGAACTGCTGCGCGCACTGCGCGAGAAACCCGACGGGATCCCGGCCGTGATCGAGGAATTCATCCGTCATGACGGACCGGCCCCGCTCTCGATCCGCCGCTTCCCGCTCGAGGACATCGAGATCGGCGGAGTGACCGTTCCCGCGGGGGAGACGGTGCTGCTCTCCATCGCCTCCGCCAACCGTGACGCCCGCCACTTCGAGGATCCGGATCACTTCAATCCACATGTTGTCCGGTCCGGGCACCTTGCGTTCGGCCACGGCATCCACTACTGCCTGGGTGCGCCCCTGGGCAGGATGGAGGCCGAAGTCGCGCTGGAGGCCCTGTTGAGCCGCTTTCCCGGGCTGCGGCTCGATGTTTCCAAGGAAGAGCTGCGGTGGCGGCCATCGATCCGCACACGTGGCCTGATCTCGCTCCCCCTCGCATGGTGACCGGGAAAGCGAACACGCTTGTGATGCATAACCCGGTCCCGATGCGGTAAAAAGGTCATCGAGCCCGCCCGGTGTGCATCCCCCGTCGCACCGGGCGGGTCTCGGTGAGAAGGGGCGCCACCCGGTGGCGGAGAGCACATAGAGAGCAAGCTCACAGCCGATTCCTCTGCTCTGGCTTTAGAAGATCGCACTAGCCTCCGCTGTTATGACGGTCCTGCCTGACGGCCTTCCCCTCGCCGACGAATTCCCGGATGTGACGCGTGACCAATGGCGCCACCTCGTCGAAGGAGTGCTGCGTAAAAGCGGCACCTCGGACGCCGTAGGCGAACAGGCGGAAGCCGCCCTCGCGACCGCACTCGAGGACGGGATCACCGTCCGCCCGCTCTACACCGCCGAAGACGCCCCCCAGGACGCGGGACTGCCCGGCTTCGCCCCGTTCGTACGCGGCGGACGGCCCGAGGGCTCCACCGTCTCCGGCTGGGATGTGCGCCAGCGCCACGCCCACTCCGACCCGGCCCGCACCAACCGGGCCGTACTGGCCGACCTGGAGAACGGTGTCAGCTCGGTGTGGCTGGCGGTCGGAGAGGGCGGAGTGCCCGTCGACGCGTTGCCCGAGGCGCTGAACGGCGTCTATCTCGACCTGGCCCCCGTGATCCTCGACGCGGGCGCCGACTTCGAGGCCGCCGCCCACGCCCTGCTGCGGCTCTACGCCGACCGTGACGTGCCGCCGCACGCGGCGCTCGGCAACCTCGGCGCCGACCCGCTGGGCCTGGTGGCCCGCACCGGCCGGGACGCCGATCTGCCGGGGCACCTGGCCGCCGCCGCGGAGCTCGCGGCCCTCAGCCACCGTGCCCACCCCGGGGTCCGTGCCCTGGCCGTGGACGCCCTGCCCTACCACGAGGCCGGTGGCTCGGCCGCCCAGGAGCTCGGCTGCTCGCTCGCCGCCGGCGTGGCCTATCTGCGCGCGCTGACCGAGGCCGGGCTGAGCGCCGAAGCCGCCTGCGGTGAGCTGGAGTTCCGCTACGCCGCCACCGCCGACCAGTTCCTGACCATCGCCAAACTGCGTGCCGCCCGGCGGCTTTGGGCCCGGGTCGCGCAGGTGTGCGGCGCGGCGCCCGAGGCGGCCGCCCAGCGCCAGCACGCGGTGACCTCGCCGGTGATGATGACCCGGCGCGACCCCTGGGTGAACATGCTGCGCACCACCGTGGCGAGTCTGGCCGCAGGGGTCGGCGGCGCCGACGCCGTCACCGTGCTGCCCTTCGACAGCGCCCTCGGCGAGCCGGACGACTTCGCCCGCCGGGTGGCCCGCAACACCTCCACCATCCTGCTCGAGGAGTCCCACCTCGCCCGGGTGATCGACCCCGGCGGCGGCTCCTGGTACATCGAGCGGCTCACCGACGAGGTGGCCCACGCCGCCTGGGCCTGGTTCCAGGAGATCGAGGGCGCGGGCGGCCTCGCCGCCGCCCTCGGCTCCGGTCTGGTGGGCGGGCGGCTCGCCGACACCTGGGCCCGCCGCTCCCGCGATCTGGCCCGCCGCAAGGAACCGATCACCGGCGTCAGCGAGTTCCCGAATCTCACCGAGCAGCCGGTCGAGCGCGAGACCGCGTCCGTGCCGCCCGGCGGTGGACTGCCGCGGGTGCGCCGCGACGAGGCGTACGAGGCGCTGCGCGCCCGCTCCGACGCCCACCAGGCCGCCGAGGGCGGCCTCCCCCGGGTCTTCCTGGCCGCGCTCGGCCCCGCCGCCGCGCACACCGCGCGGGCCGCCTTCGCCGCCAACCTCTTCCAGGCGGGCGGTATCGAGGCGGTCCACGAACCCGTCACCGTGACCGCCGAGACGGTGGCCGAAGCCTTCGCCGCCAGCGGCGCCCGCGTGGCGTGCCTGTGCTCCAGCGACACGCTGTACGCGGCGGAGGCCGCGGAGGTCGCCGGGCGTCTGAAGGCCGCCGGCGCACTCCAGGTGTATCTGGCGGGCCGCCCCGGGGATCGACAGGATGAGTACGAGCAGGCCGGAGTGGACGCATTCGTCTTCGCGGGCTGCAACGCGGTCGAGGTCCTCTCCTCGGCCCTGGACAGCATGGGAGTGGCGTGATGGCGGGTGGTCCGCAGGACGCCGGTAAGATTCCGGACTTCTCGGGAGTCGAGCTCGAGGCGCCCGAGGAGGGGCACACCGCCGGAACCGCCGACTGGGCCGCCGCACTGGGTGAGAACGTCGGCAAGGGCGTCGAGGACCTGGTGTGGGACACCCCGGAGGGCATCGGGGTCAAACCCCTCTACACCGCCGAGGATCTGACGGGTCTGGACTTCCTGGGCACCTATCCCGGCGCCGCGCCCTATCTGCGCGGTCCCTACCCGACGATGTATGTCAACCAGCCCTGGACGATCCGGCAGTACGCGGGCTTCTCCACCGCCGAGGAGTCCAACGCCTTCTACCGCCGCAACCTCGCGGCCGGTCAGAAGGGCCTGTCGGTGGCGTTCGACCTGCCCACCCACCGCGGCTACGACAGCGACCACCCCCGGGTGACCGGTGACGTCGGCATGGCCGGTGTGGCCATCGACTCCATCTACGACATGCGTCAGCTCTTCGACGGCATCCCGCTGGACCGGATGAGCGTGTCGATGACGATGAACGGCGCCGTGCTGCCGGTGCTCGCGCTGTACATCGTGGCCGCCGAGGAGCAGGGGGTGGCACCCGAGAAGCTGGCGGGGACCATCCAGAACGACATCCTCAAGGAGTTCATGGTCCGCAACACCTACATCTATCCGCCGCAGCCGTCGATGCGGATCATCTCCGACATCTTCGCGTTCACCTCGCAGCGGATGCCCCGCTACAACTCCATCTCCATCTCCGGCTACCACATCCAGGAGGCCGGAGCCACGGCCGACCTGGAGCTGGCGTACACCCTCGCCGACGGGGTGGAGTACCTGCGGGCCGGTCTGGACGCCGGGATGGACGTGGACGCGTTCGCGCCGCGGCTGTCCTTCTTCTGGGCCATCGGCATGAACTTCTTCATGGAGATCGCCAAGTTGCGGGCGGCCCGGCTGCTCTGGGCCAAGCTGGTCAAGCAGTTCGATCCCAAGAACCCCAAGTCGCTGAGTCTGCGCACCCATTCGCAGACCTCCGGCTGGTCGCTCACCGCCCAGGACGTGTTCAACAACGTGGCGCGCACCTGTATCGAGGCGATGGCCGCCACCCAGGGCCACACCCAGTCGCTGCACACCAACGCGCTGGACGAGGCGCTGGCGCTGCCCACCGACTTCTCCGCGCGCATCGCCCGTAACACCCAGATCCTGCTCCAGCAGGAGTCGGGCACCTGCCGGGTGATCGACCCCTGGGGCGGCAGCGCCTACGTCGAGAAGCTCACCCACGACCTGGCACGGCGGGCCTGGCAGCACATCGAGGAGGTCGAGGCGGCCGGCGGGATGGCCAAGGCCATCGACGCGGGCATCCCCAAGCTGCGCGTCGAGGAGGCCGCGGCCCGCACCCAGGCGCGGATCGACTCCGGGCGGCAGCCGGTGATCGGCGTCAACAAGTACCGCCCCGAGAGCGGCAGCGACGAGCAGATCGAGGTCCTCAAGGTCGACAACAGCTCGGTCCGCGCCCAGCAGATCGACAAGCTGCGACGGCTGCGCGCCGAGCGGGACGAGGCGGTCTGCCAGGACGCCCTGCGGCGGCTGACCGCCGCCGCCGAGTCGGGCCCCGGCGCCGGTCTGGAGGGCAACCTGCTGGCCCTCGCCGTCGACGCGGCCCGTGCCAAGGCCACCGTGGGCGAGATCTCCGACGCACTGGAGAAGGTCTACGGGCGCCACTCCGGGCAGATCCGTACGATCTCCGGTGTGTACCGAGACGAGGCCGGACCGTCGTCCGGCGTGGACCGCACCCGCGGCCTGGTCGAGAAGTTCGAGGAGGCCGAGGGCCGCCGCCCCCGCATCCTGGTCGCCAAGATGGGCCAGGACGGGCACGACCGCGGCCAGAAGGTGATCGCCACCGCCTTCGCCGACCTGGGCTTCGACGTGGACGTCGGCCCGCTCTTCCAGACTCCGGAGGAGGTCGCCCGGCAGGCGGTGGAGGCCGATGTGCATATCGTCGGCGTCTCCTCGCTCGCGGCCGGCCACCTCACCCTGGTGCCCGCGCTGCGCGAGCAGCTGGCCGAGGCGGGGCGCGAGGACATCACCATCGTCGTCGGCGGGGTCATTCCGCCGCAGGACGTCCAGACCCTGCACGAGGCCGGTGCCGCCGCCGTCTTCCTGCCGGGCACGGTCATCCCCGACGCCGCCCACGACTTGGTCAGGTCGCTCGCCGCCGACCTCGGCCACGAGCTGTAGGCCCATGCGGTCAGCCAAGCGACCGGCGATCGACATCGACACCTACGCCAAGGGTGTGCTCGACGGATCGCGTGCGTACATCGCCCGCGCGATCACCCTCGTCGAGTCCACCCGGCCCGACCACCGCGACCTCGCCCAGCGGCTGCTGATCGAGCTGCTGCCGCACACCGGCGGGGCGCGGCGGGTCGGTATCAGCGGGGTGCCCGGCGTGGGCAAGTCCACCTTCATCGACGCCCTGGGCACCATGCTCACCGAGCTCGGCCACAAGGTCGCGGTGCTCGCCGTCGACCCGTCCTCCAGCCGTACCGGCGGCTCCATCCTGGGCGACAAGACCCGGATGGAGCGGCTGTCCGTCGACCCGAACGCCTTCGTCCGCCCCTCGCCGAGCGCCGGAACGCTCGGCGGGGTCGCCCGCGCCACCCGCGAGTCCATGGTGGTGATGGAGGCCGCGGGCTATGACGTGGTGCTGGTGGAGACGGTCGGGGTCGGCCAGTCCGAGACCGCCGTGGCCAATATGGTCGACTCCTTCCTGCTGCTCTCCCTGGCCCGCACCGGCGACCAGCTCCAGGGCATCAAGAAGGGCGTCCTGGAGCTGGCCGACGTCGTCACCATCAACAAGGCGGACGGACCGCACACCCGCGACGCCAAGTCCGCGGCCCGCGAACTGGCGGGCGCGCTCCGGCTGTTGCAGCCTCCGGACGCCGCGTGGAACCCGCCCGTCCTGACCTGTAGCGCCCGCGAGAACACCGGTCTCGACGTGGTGTGGGAGCGCCTGGAACAGCACCGCCGGGTGCTGGACGCCACCGGCGCCCTGGACAGCAAGCGCCGCGACCAGCAGGTCGACTGGACCTGGTCGATGGTGCGCGACCAGCTGCTGGCCCGGCTGTACGCCCACTCCGAGGTGCGCCGCCTCGGACCGCTGCTGGAACAGGAGGTCCGCGACGGCACACTGACGGCGACCCTCGCCGCGGACCGGCTGCTGGAAGCGTTCCGGGCGCCGGAGGACAATTGATCCGTGACCGATGAGAACACCCCCGCGCCGGGCGGCCCCACCGCGGCGATGCTGCGCGAGACCGCCGCGGTGGGGCCGTTCTTCGCGCTGCGCACCGGGGGCGGCGCGGCTGAGGACGGCGGGCCGCGTGCCGAGGGGTACGTCCCCCTCGGTGAGGTCTACCGGACCGCCGGCGGCCGGGCCGCGCCCCCGCTGCTCTCCCGTATCGACACCGTCGGCAGGACCCTGCGCACCGAGGAGCGCCGGGTCGCGGCCTCCCTGGTCTTCCAGGGGCTCGCGGCCCGGTTGTGGTCGCTCGCGCTCGCCCCGGCCGCCCTCCACGGCCGGGTGCCGGAGCTGCGCCCGGACACCCTGTGGTGGAACCCGGCGCGGATGGCGCCCGACGATCTGTGGCAGCCCGGCCCCTGGCGGACACACGGCGAACCCGCTGGGCTCGCCGGACAGCTGGCCCACACCGCCCATGCCCATCTACTGCCGCTGCACATGGCCGTCCGCGCCGCCTGTCCGGTCTCCGGACGGCTGCTCTGGGGCAACGCGGCCTCGGCGCTCGCCGGTTCACTGCGGGTGCTGGACGACTGGTGCCGGGCGCGGGGCAGGCCGGACGCGGCGGATCGCGCCGCCGCACTCGTCCGCACCCTGCTTCAGACCCCGCCGCTGAGTGACACCGGCACACCGACCACCGCGCCGCTCGCCTTCCGGCGTCGCACCTGCTGCCTCTACTACCGGGTGCCGGGCGGTGGGTTGTGCGGCGACTGTGCCCTCAGCCGTACCCCTCGCGCCGAACGCGGCGCAGGTCACAGCGGTGGGGGCTGATCCCGCGAGCACCGGTCGGTACGGTGAGCGGGTGCCGATGAACGAGAACCTGTTCTCATCCTGGGCGGCCTGGCGCCGCCGTACCGCGTCCCGACTGGTGCACCGCGGATCGCGCTGGGTGCGGCGGGTCGGCGCGGTGACCCAGGACCGCCCCGGGCCGTACCGCTTCGGGTCCATCGGCGTCGGCACCCGGCTGGCCTTCCCCCAGGGCACCGTCTTCGGCGAGCCGTGGATCCACCTCGGCGACCACTGCATCATCGGTGAGCAGGTGACCCTGACCGCGGGCATGATGCCCGGTCTCGACCTCGGCCCGGATCCCGTACTGCGTCTGGGCAACGGGGTGGTGCTCGGCCGGGGCAGCCATGTGATCGCCTCCCTGGCCGTGGAGTTCGGCGACGATGTGTTCTGCGGTCCGTATGTCTACGTGACCAGCGACAACCACTCCTACGACGATCCGGACCAGCCCATCGGCCGCCAGTGGCCGCGCTCCGCGCCGGTGTCCATCGGCTCCGGAAGCTGGCTGGGCGCCGGGGCGGTGATACTCCCCGGGGCGCGGCTGGGCCGCAATGTGGTGGTGGCCGCCGGTGCGATCGTCCGCGGCGAGGTGCCCGACCACGCGGTGGTCGCCGGAGCGCCCGCCCGGATCATCCGGCGCTGGGCCCCCGACGAGGGCTGGCAGCCGCCCCTGCGGACACCCCCGCCGAAGCCGATCCCCGCGGGGATGACCGCCGAGCAGCTGATGGCGCTCGCCGAACCGGAGCCGGACGACGAACCGGGGCGGCAGCGCGCGGAGCAGGTGCCGGAGCCCCGGGTGGCCGACGGCTGACCGGACCCGGGGGCGGGCGGTGTCATAGCAGGTCAGTAGAGTTCCGCTGGGCGTCGTCCCCGCACATCAGAACTTCTGAGATCCCCGAACCACATGAGGTGGCGCCGTGAACCCCGCCCGACTCCCCGTGACCGTCGTCGGTATCGGCGCGGACGGCTGGGACGGGCTCGCCACCACGGGACAGGACGCGCTGCGCTCGGCCGAGGTGGTCATCGGCGGCCCCCGGCAGCTCGCGCTGCTGCCACCGGAGTGCCACGCCGAGCGGGTGCCCTGGCCGTCGCCGCTGCGCCCCGCCGTCCCCGGACTGTTCGCCGCGCACACCGGCCGCCGGGTCTGCGTACTCGCCAGCGGCGATCCGATGTTCTTCGGGATCGGCCGCACCCTGGCCGAGGAGCTGGGCGCCGAACGGCTGCGGGTGCTGCCGCATCCGTCGTCCGTCTCCTACGCGTGCGCCCGGCTCGGGCGTCCGCTGGAGGATACCGAGGTGATCAGCCTGGTGGGCCGCCCGCTCGCCACCCTGGCCCGGTCGCTCTACCCGGGGCAGCGGCTGCTGGTGCTCAGTGCGGGCGCCGACACCCCGGCCGAGGTCGCCGGGCTGCTGCGGGACCGCGGCTTCGGCCCGAGCCGGATGCGGGTGCTGGAGCAGCTCGGCGGTGCGCGCGAGCACACTGTGGAGGGCACGGCGGACGGCTGGGCCCGGCCGCCCGGTGACCCCCTCAATGTCATCGCCGTCGACTGTGTCCCCGCGGCCGGGACTCCACGGCTCTCGGTGGCCCCCGGACTGCCGGACACGGCGTATGAACACGACGGTCAGCTGACGAAGCGTCATGTGCGGGCGGCCACCCTCGCCGCACTCGCCCCCGCCCCCGGTGAACTGCTGTGGGACATCGGCAGCGGCTCCGGCTCCATCGCCGTGGAGTGGCTGCGCGCCCACCGCACCTGCCGGGCGTTCTCCGTCGAGCGCGACCCGGTGCGGGCCGAGCGCATCGGCCGCAACGCCGCCGTGCTCGGTGTACCGGGCCTCGGCGTCATCACCGGCGCCGCGCCCGATGCCCTGGCCCAACTGCCCACCCCCGACGCGGTGTTCGTCGGCGGCGGTGCCACCGCGCCCGGACTGCTGGAGGCGTGCTGGTCGGCGCTGCCACCGGGCGGACGGCTCGTCGCCAACACCGTGACACTCGAATCCGAGGCGCTGCTCGCCGACTGGTACCGCCGCCACGGCGGTGAACTGGTCCGGATCGCCGTCGCCCACGCCGCCCCGGTCGGCGGCTTCACCGGATGGCGGCAGGCCATGCCGGTCACCCAGTGGTCCGCGGTCAAACCGGCCGGAAATCCGGCCGAACCCGCTCTAGGAGAGACACGATGACGGTGTACTTCATCGGCGCGGGCCCCGGCGCCGCCGACCTGATCACGGTGCGCGGAGCCCGTACCCTCGCCCGCTGCCGGGTGTGTCTGTACGCGGGCAGCCTCGTACCGCGCGAACTGCTCGCCGAGTGCCCGCCGGACGCCCGGCTCGTCGACACCTCCCGGCTGGACCTGGACCAGATCACCACCGAGCTGGTGGCGGCCCATGAGGCGGGCGAGGACGTGGCCCGGCTGCACTCCGGCGACCCGTCGGTCTTCAGCGCCGTCGCCGAGCAGATGCGCCGCCTCGACGCGGCCGGTGTCCCGTACGAGGTGGTGCCCGGTGTCCCCGCCTTCGCCGCCGCCGCGGCCGCGCTGAAGCGCGAGCTGACCGTGCCGACGGTCGGTCAGACCGTCATCCTCACCCGGATCGCCCAGCGGGCCACGCCCATGCCCGACGGGGAGGACCTCGCCACGCTCGGCCGCAGCCGGGCCCTGCTGGTCCTGCATCTCGCCGCACGCTATGTGGACCGTGTGGTGGCCGAACTCCTTCCGCACTACGGCCCCGACTGCCCGGCCGCGGTGGTCGCCATGGCCAGCCGCCCGGACGAACTGGTCCTGCGCGGCACCCTGGGCGAGATCGCCGACCAGGTGAAGGCGGCGGGCGTGGTCCGTACGGCCGTCATCATGGTCGGCCGCACCCTGGGCGCCGAGCAGTTCCGCGACAGCCACCTCTACTCCCCGGAGCGCGAGCGCCCACACGGGCCGTGCGACACGGACGCCCCTTGAGGAGCCGTTCGACAGCGCCCGCGGCCGCGGGCCAAGAACATTAGGGGATTCGCTGGGACATGGGTGACTAATGTGGCGGACCGGTGATCGCCGCCGCGTATCCGGAGACGCGGCGCGCCCTCACCCACCCCCCACCTGAGTCGACCCGAAAGTGATCACCATGCGCTCCCGGCCCCTGGCCACCCTCTCCGCCGCCCTGCTGACCCCCGCGGCGCTCGCCCTCTCCCTGACGGCCTGTGGCCCGGACTCGGACGAGTCCGCGCCGTCGAAGGCCACCACCTCCGCGGACGGGCACGGGCGCGGCGACCGTGAACGGTCGGGGGGAGACGCGGACTCCTCCGGTTCGTCCAGTGGCACCACCACGGGCGGCAGCGACACCAACGCCGGTGGCGGCGGATCGGACGGTGGCGACGCGTCGGACGGCGCGGGCGGAACCGCCGACAACACCCGGCACGTGGCCCTCCCGCTGCCCGACGCCGTACGCCCGAAGACGGCGTCGGGCCAGGACGACAGCACCCTCCTGCTCCAGTACGGGGTGGACGGATCGCCCGCGCGCGCGGAGAGCACTCTCGGCGAACGCTTCATGAAGAGCGGCTACGAGGAGAACGACGGCGCGCTCACCCGGGGCCACCAGCGGCTGTTCCTGGACAGCGAAGGCGGCACCCTCAACCTGATGATCGACCTGCCCACCGCCAAGGGGTATCTCCCGCTGCCGCCGCAGGCACAGCTCACTTCCCTGCGCAGCCGCGCCGATGACACGCTGGTGTTCTCCTACCGCCGGGCCGGGGACGAGAACAGCTCGCTGTCCACCCTGAAGACCTTCATCCCCGAGCTCCAGAACGACGGCTGGAAGGTGCCCACCGACGGCGGCACCCACTTCACCAAGGGGCAGCAGGCCATCGACGCGGACGTGACCGACCAGAACAGCCTCGAGCTGGCGGTGCACCTGCCCAGTTCGGTGGACTGACCTCGGCTCAGCCGTCGCGTGGGCCGCGTTCGCCGACGCGGCCCACGACCGTGCCCGCGCGGTCGACGCAGATGACGTCCACCGCGACCGGCGCCCCGCGCAGCACACCGAGCGCGGTGTCACGGGCGGCCGCGGCCACCAGATCGCCGAGCCGCACCCCGCGCGCCACGCACAACTGGAGCGCTTCCAGGCCGGTGTTGGCCGTGGTCACCGCCGCCGCCAGCTCCTCGTCCGCGCCGCCCCGGCGGGCCAGCCCGGCCAGGAAGCCCTTGTCCACCTGGGAGCGCGAGGAGTGCAGGTCCAGATGGCCCGCGGCCAGTTTGGACAGCTTGGCGAAGCCACCGGCGACCGTCAGCCGGTCCACCGGGTGGCGGCGCAGATACTTCAGCACGGCCCCGGCGAAGTCGCCCATGTCCAGCAGCGCGTCCTCCGGCAGCCCGTGCACCGCCACCGCCACCTTCTCCGACGTCGAACCGGTGCACCCCGCCACATGCCGCCGCCCCGCCGCCCGGGCCACATCCACCCCGCGGCGGATGCTGTCGATCCACGCCGAGCAGGAGTACGGCACCACGATGCCCGTCGTGCCGAGGATGGACAGACCACCGAGGATGCCCAGACGCGGATTCCACGTACTGCGGGCGATCTCCTCACCGTGGTCCACCGAGATCTCCACCTCGACATCGCCGGTTCCGCCGTACCGGGCCGCGACCGCCGCGATATGGTCGCGCACCATCTGACGCGGCACCGGGTTGATGGCCGGTTCGCCGACCGGGAGCGGCAGCCCGGGGCGGGTGACCGTGCCCACCCCCGGCCCGGCCCGGAAGACCACTCCGGCACCGGGCGGCAGGGCCCGTACCGTGGCCCGGACCAGTGCGCCGTGGGTGACATCGGGGTCGTCCCCGGCGTCCTTCACCACCGCGGCCATCGCCCGGCCCCCGGCCAGCTCCTCGGCCGCCAGCGCGAACGCGGGCCGCTGCCCCTTCGGCAGCTCGATCGTCACCGGGTCCGGGAAGTCCCCGGTGAGCAGTGCGGTGTACGCAGCCGTGGTGGCGGCCGTGGCACACGCCCCGGTGGTCCAGCCGTGGCGCAGCCCGGTGCGCTCCAGCTGGGCGCCGCGGCCACTGGCCTGCTGGGCCTCAGCCACGGTCCACCCGCCGCGCATACGATGACGGGCGCGCGGCCGACGGCGCGCAGCTGTGCGCGTACGGTCCCGCACACGACCTCACGCAGGACGGAAGGCATCCGATGAACAGCGCTCCGGCGCGCCATGTACTCATCCTCGGCGGCACCACCGAGGCCCGCCGCCTCGCCGCCGAGCTGGACGGCGACCCCGCGCTGCGCGTCACCAGCTCCCTCGCGGGGCGGGTCGCCGCACCGCGGCTGCCGGTGGGACGGGTGCGGATCGGCGGGTTCGGGGGCACCGAGGGCATGGCCCGCTGGCTCCGTGAACACCAGGTGGACGCGGTCATCGACGCCACCCATCCTTTCGCCGCCACCATCAGTCTCCACGCGGTCCGCGCCGCCGCGTCCGTCCATGTTCCTTTGCTCGCGCTGCGCCGCCCCGGCTGGGTGGCGGGCCCGAGGGACCGCTGGCACCCGGCCGCGTCCCTGGCCGAGGCCGCGCGGCTGCTGCCCGGGCTGGGGGAGCGGGTCTTCCTCACCACCGGACGGATGGGGCTCGCGGCCTTCGCCCACCTGTCCGAGCAGTGGTTCCTGATCCGCTCGGTCGACGCCCCCGAGCCACCGGTCCCACCGCGTGCGGAGGTGCTTCTCGACCGGGGGCCCTTCACCCTCGAGGGCGAGGCGGAGCTGCTGCGCCGCCACCGTATCGACGTGGTGGTGACCAAGGACAGCGGGGGGCGCGCCACCGCCGCCAAGCTCACGGCGGCGCGCGAGGCCGGACTCCCGGTGGTCGTGGTCAGCCGCCCGCCCGCCCCGGAGGGCGTCACGGTGGCCGGGGCACCGGACGAGGCCGTGGCCTGGCTTCGGACGACGCTCGCGGAGCGGGCCGGGGCCGGGCCCCGGCCCGCCACCGGTCAGTCCTCCGGGTAGCGTCTCGGCGTCCAGACGATCTCGGTGCCGTCGCCGCGGCGCACCGTACGGGTCTGGGACGAGCCGATCAGCAGGATGGTCCGCATATCCACCTGGGCCGGGTCCAGATCGGCCAGCCGTACGATGCGGATCCGCTCCTCGGGGCCGCCCACGTCACGGCCCATCACCACCGGTGTGTCGGGCGCGCGGTGCTCCAGGAGGAGTTCACGCGCCTTGCCGACCTGCCACACCCGGCTGCGCGAGCCGGGGTTGTACAGGGCGAGCACCAGGTCGGCCGCGGCCGCGGCGCGCAGCCGCTCGGCGATGACCTCCCACGGCTTGAGCCGGTCGGACAGCGAGACCACCGCGTAGTCGTGGCCGAGCGGCGCGCCCGCGCGGGCGGCGGCGGCGTGGGCGGCCGTCATCCCGGGGAGCACCCGCACCGGCACCTCGCGGTAGGGGTCCTCGGACGCGGCCTCCAGTACGGCGGTGGCCATGGCGAACACCCCGGGGTCGCCCGAGGACACGACGGCCACCCGCCGTCCGCGCCGGGCCAGCTCCAGGGCGAATTCGGCGCGCTCGGCCTCCACCTTGTTGTCGGAGGCGTGCCGCCGCTGGCCCGGCCGCACCGGCACCCGGTTCAGATAGGTGGTGTAGCCGACCAGGTCCCCGGCGGCTGCCAGCTCGCCGCGGGCCTCGGGGGTGAGCCACAGCGGACCCGCCGGGCCGAGGCCGACGACCACGACCTCACCCGGGCCCGCCGTATCAGCCCCGCCCGCCTCGTTCGTGCCCTCCGCCTCGTTCGTGTCATGCGTTTCGTCCGGTGTGGCCGGGGCCGCGCCGACCCGGCTCGGCAGCACCGCCACCGAGAAGTACGGCACCGTCGCCGGGTCCACCTCGGCCAGCGGCGCGGTGCGCTCCGCGCCCATCGTGGCGCGCTCGACATACCGGGCGTCCGCCAGCCGCCCCGAACGCTCCAGGGCACGGCGCACCGTCGGGAAGGTCCGGCCGAGCTTCATCACGGCCGCGGCGTCCGCCGAGGCGAGCCGGGCGGTCAACTCTTCCTCCGGCAGCGTGCCGGGAAGCACCGTCAGCACCTCCTCGCCCTCCACCAGCGGTGCCCCGAGCCGTGCGGCCGCGGCGCTCACCGAGGTGACCCCGGGGATCACCTCGGTCGGGTAGCGCTCGGCCAGCCGCTTGTGCATATGCATATAGGAGCCGTAGAAGAGCGGATCGCCCTCCGCGAGCACCGCGACCGTGCGCCCCGCGTCCAGATGGGCCGCGAGCCGGGCCGCCGCTTCGGCGTAGAACTCCTCCATCGCGCCCCGGTAGCCGCCGGGGTGATCGGTGGACTCGGTGGTGATCGGGTAGACCAGCCGCTCCTCGATGTGCTCGGGCCGCAGATACCGTTCGGCGATGGCACGCGCGATGCTCCGGCCGTGCCGGGCGCTGTGGTACGCGATCACGTCGGCCTCGGCGATGACCTCCACGGCCCGCACCGTCATCAGCGACGGATCGCCGGGGCCGAGCCCCACACCGTAGAGCCGGCCCTGCTGCTGCTCGCTCACTCTGCCTCGCTCGCTATCGCGTTGACCGCGGCCGCGGCCATGGCGCTGCCACCGCGTCGGCCGCGCACCACCAGATGGTCAAGCGCCGCCGGATGTCCGGCCAGCGCCTCCTTGGACTCGGCGGCGCCGATGAAACCGACCGGCACCCCGATGACGGCGGCCGGGCGCGGCGCGCCCTCCTCGATCATCTCCAGCAGCCGGAAGAGCGCGGTGGGAGCGTTGCCGACGGCCACCACCGAACCCTCCAGCCGGTCCCGCCACAGCTCCAGCGCGGCGGCGCTGCGGGTGGTGCCCATCTCCCGCGCCAACTCCGGCACCCCGGGGTCGGACAGGGTGCACACCACGTCGTTGCCGGCGGGCAGCCGCTTGCGGGTGACACCGCTGGCGACCATCTGCGCGTCGCACAGGATGGGCGCGCCGGAGCGCAGCGCGGCGCGGGCGCGGGAGACCACCTCGGACGAGTACCCGAGGTCCCGGACCAGGTCGACCATGCCGCAGGCGTGGATCATCCGCACCGCGACCTGGCTGACGTCGGAGGGGAGGCCACCGAGATCCGCCTCGGCGCGGATGGTGGCAAAGGACGCGCGGTAGATGGCCGCCCCGTCCTTCTCGTAGTCGAACACTGTGCCCTCGATCATCTCGTTCCGCGGGCCGCCGCCACGGCGTCGGCCACCTGCTCTGCTGTCACGTCCACGCCTGTTCCGTCCGAGCCTGTTCCGTCCGCGCCGTCCGTGGGCCCGGGAGACTCCGCCGTCTCCGGTGCCGTCTCCGCTGTGCCCCGTACGGTGACGCGATAGCCCTCGCCGGTCGCCAGCGCGTCCACCCAGTGGCCGCCCGGATGGCCGCAGCGCCGCTCACAGCCGGAGAAGTACACCGGCGGCAAGGCGGTATGAGGCCCGCCGTCCGCCGCGGCGCCCGCCACCGTCCGCTCGGCGTCGGCGCGCACATCGGCCAGCGACTTCGCGCAGCCGGGCAGACCGGTGCAGGCACCGACGCCGAGCCACCGTGAGTCCGGATCGGTCACCAGCCCGGCTTCGGCCAGTGTGTCCGCCGCGGCCAGGGCGCCCTGCCGGGTGAACCCCGGGAGCACCACGCCGCGCCAGGGTGTCACACGCAGCTCATCGGCCCCGTCCCGGGAGGCGAGCGCGGCGAGCAGCCGCCACTGTGCGGCGCTCATCCGGCCGAGCGGCACCGCCACGGACACCGTGTGGCGCCCGTCCGGTCCGGCCACCGTCCCCGGCGTGGGGCCGTGGTGTGCCGCTCCCGGACCGAGTTCAGGTGGTTCAGGGCCGGTGTCCGTGTGATGACCGATGCCCGCCTCGCCGAGTCGTGCCGCCAATCCTTCGGCCGTCACGGCGTGTTGCGCGGGGAGCTCCCACACCCGCCAGGCCCGGATGCCGCTTTCGTCCGCACAGATGAGGAATTCCAGGGCCGCCAGCGCGGCGGCGCGCGGTGCGTCCCCGGCCGCCGTGACACGCACCACGGCACCGGCCGGACCTTCGGATCCGGCGGATCCCATCCGCAGTACGGCGCCGCCGTCCGGTGTTGCGATCAATGTCACATCCGCGCCCAGGGCGGCGATATCGCCCCGTCCGTCGTCCAGCGCGAACAGAAATCGCCCCGACAACTCCGACAATCTCGACAAGCCCGTCGACTCGCCGGGTCCGGCCGCGCAGAGCAGCGCGTCCAACTCCCGTGCCCACACGGAGGTGTCGGCGTGTCCGGCGCCGTCGAGACCGGCCAGCGGTGACGCCACGATGTTGCGCACCCGGTCGTGCGCGTCCGACGGCAGCAGTCCGGCCGTCCGCAACCGCTCCGCCAGCCGCGCTCCGCACCCCTCGTCCAGCCCGCGCAGCTGGAGATTTCCCCGGGAGGTGAGGTCCACCCGGCCATCGCCCAACTCCTCGCTCGCCCCGGCGAGCGCCTCGGCCTGACAACCCGTCAGCAAGCCTCCGGGCAGCCGGATACGGGCCAGTGCGCCGTCATGCGCCGAGTGAAGCCGCAGTGCGCCGGGGCATGCGTCATCGCGCCCACCGCGAGCGGCAGAGACCGCCCGGACCGCGGCGGAGCGGGCCCGGACACCGGCGACGGGCGTTTGATCCCCTGGTGGGACGGTTGTCGGGGGGAGGGGCATGGCGGCGAGCATACCGACGATTCCCCGGCCCTCTCCGTCCCGTGGCAGGTCAGCAACGCTTACTATGCTCAGCGGCGGGCCGTCCCGGCTCGCCGGACGCAACAGACGGCGTCAGGGGAGGAAGCCGGTGTGATTCCGGCGCGGTCCCGCCACTGTGAGCACGGCAGCAGCCGGGCGAGCCAGGAACTCCCGCCGTCTTCAACCCGCCCGGGGCGCGGACCCCGAGGAAGGCGCCGAGCCATGATTCTGCTGCTGTCGACGTCCGACACCGACCTGCTCAGTGCCCGTGCCGCCACGGGCCCGGTGCCGTACCGCCTGGCCAATCCGGCCCGGCTCGCACTCGACGACCTTCCCGGCCTCCTCGAGGGCGTCGACCTCGTCGTCGTACGGCTGCTCGGCGGTGTCCGCGCCTGGCAGGAGGGGCTCGACGTACTGCTCGCGGGCGACCGTCCCGTGGTGGTCCTCACCGGTGAACAGGCCCCGGACGCCCAGCTCATGGAGGCGTCCACGGTCCCGGTCGGTATCGCCGCCGAGGCCCACGCCTACCTCGCCCACGGCGGTCCCGGAAACCTGGATCAGCTGGCCCGCTTCCTCTCCGACACCGTGCTGCTCACCGGCCACGGTTTCGCACCGCCCGCCCCCGCCCCCACCTGGGGCGCGCTGGACCGCACCGCGCGTACGGCCGGCGGCCCCACCGTGGCGGTGCTCTACTACCGTGCCCACCACATGAGCGGCAACACGGCCTTCGTCGAGGCCCTGTGCCGGGCCGTGGAGGACGCCGGGGGCCGTCCGCTCCCGCTCTTCGTCGCCTCGCTGCGCGCCCCCGAGACCGAGCTGATCGAGGCCCTCGGCGCGGCCGACGCGGTGGTCACCACCGTGCTCGCCGCCGGTGGCACCCGGCCCGCCGACGCCTCCGCGGGCGGCGACGACGAGGCGTGGGACGCGGGCGCGCTCGCCCGGCTCGACGTCCCCGTGCTCCAGGCGCTGTGTCTGACCGGTTCACGCACCGCCTGGGAGGCGAACGACGAGGGGCTCTCCCCGCTGGACGCCGCGACCCAGGTCGCCGTCCCCGAGTTCGACGGCCGTCTCATCACCGTGCCGTTCTCCTTCAAGGAGGTCGACGAGGACGGGCTGCCCGTGTACGTCGCCGACCCCGAGCGCGCCGCGCGTGTCGCCGGAATCGCGGTACGACACGCCCGGCTGCGCCACATACCCGCCGCGGAGAAGCGTCTCGCGCTGGTGCTCTCGGCCTACCCGACCAAGCACTCCCGGATCGGCAACGCCGTCGGCCTCGACACCCCCGCCAGCGCCGTCGCCCTGCTGCGCCGGCTCCGCGCCGAGGGCTACGACCTCGGCCCGGAGGAAGGGCCGGACGCGGTCCCGGGTCTGGTCTCCGGCGACGGCGACGACCTGATCCGCGCCCTCATCGACGCGGGCGGCCATGACCAGGAGTGGCTGACCGAGGAGCAGCTCGCCGCCAACCCGGTCCGCGTCCCCGCCGCCGACTACCGCCGCTGGTACGCCACCCTGCCCGAGCAGCTGCGCGACGCGGTCGAGGAGCACTGGGGGCCGCCGCCCGGCGAGATGTTCGTCGACACCAGCCGCAACCCGGACGGCGATATCGTGCTGGCCGCGCTGCGCCACGGCAACCTCCTGATCGTCATCCAGCCGCCGCGCGGCTTCGGCGAGAACCCCATCGCCATCTACCACGACCCCGATCTGCCGCCCTCCCACCACTACCTGGCCGCCTACCGCTGGATGGCCACCCCGCGGGCCGACGGCGGCTTCGGCGCCGACGCCATGGTGCACCTGGGCAAACACGGCAACCTGGAGTGGCTGCCCGGCAAGAACGCGGGGCTGTCCGCCGCCTGCGGCCCCGACGCCGCGCTCGGCGATCTGCCGCTGGTCTACCCGTTCCTGGTGAACGACCCGGGCGAGGGCACCCAGGCCAAGCGCCGGGTCCACGCCACCCTGGTCGACCACCTGGTGCCGCCGATGGCCCGCGCCGACTCCTACGGGGATATCGCGCGCCTGGAGCAGCTGCTCGACGAGTACGCCGCCATCTCCGCGATGGACCCGGCCAAGCTGCCCGCCATCCGCGCCCAGATCTGGACCCTGATCCAGGCCGCCAAACTGGACCACGACCTCGGTCTCGAGGACCGCCCCGACGACGACGGCTTCGACGACTTCCTGCTCCATGTCGACGGCTGGCTGTGCGAGGTCAAGGACGCCCAGATCCGCGACGGTCTGCATGTCCTCGGTGCCGCCCCGACCGGACCCACACGTGTCAACCTGGTGCTGGCCATCCTGCGCGCCCGCCAGATCTGGGGCGGCACCACCGCGCTCCCCGGGCTGCGCGAGGCGCTCGGCCTGGACGAGTCCGCCGCCACCCGCACCGGTGCCGACGACGCCGAGGAGCGCGCCCGCACACTGGTCCAGGCGATGGAGGACGCGGACTGGGACCCCGAGGCGGTCGAGAAGGCCGTCCTCACCCTGCCCGACGCGCAGCGCACCCCGGTGAGCGCGATCCTCGACTTCGCCGCCCGCGAAGTGGTGCCGAGGCTGGCCGCCACCACCGACGAGATCGACCACGCCGTACACGCGCTCGGCGGCGGCTTCGTCCCGGCGGGCCCGTCCGGCTCCCCGCTGCGCGGTCTGGTCAATGTGCTGCCGACCGGCCGCAACTTCTACTCCGTCGACCCCAAGGCGGTACCCAGCCGCCTGGCCTGGGAGACCGGCCAGGCGCTCGCCGACTCGCTCCTGGAGCGCTACCGCGCCGACAACGACGGCCGGTGGCCGACCTCCGTCGGCCTTTCGCTGTGGGGCACCAGTGCGATGCGCACCTCCGGCGACGACGTGGCGGAGGCGCTGGCGCTGCTGGGCATCCGCCCGGTGTGGGACGACGCCTCGCGGCGGGTGACCGGGCTCGAGCCCGTCGAGCCCGGCCAGCTCGGCCGCCCGCGGATCGATGTCACTCTGCGCATCAGCGGTTTCTTCCGGGACGCGTTCCCGCATGTCGTCGGGTTGCTGGACGACGCCGTACGGCTCGCCGCCTCCCTCGACGAGGCCGACGAGGACAACTACGTACGGGCGCACACCCGCGCCGACCTCGCCGCCCACGGCGATGAGCGCCGCGCCACCACCCGGATCTTCGGCTCCCGCCCCGGCACCTACGGCGCCGGGCTGCTCCAGCTGATCGACAGCCGTGACTGGCGCACCGACGCCGACCTCGCCGAGGTGTACACGGTCTGGGGCGGCTACGCCTACGGGCGCGGTCTCGAGGGGCGTCCGGCCCGCGAGGAGATGGAGAGCGCCTACCGGCGGATCGCGGTCGCGGCGAAGAACACCGACACCCGTGAGCACGACATCGCCGACTCGGACGACTACTTCCAGTACCACGGCGGCATGGTGGCCACCGTGCGCGCGCTGAAGGGCACCGCGCCCGCCGCGTACATCGGTGACTCCACCCGCCCCGAGACGGTCCGCACCCGCACCCTCCACGAGGAGACGTCCCGGGTCTTCCGCGCCCGGGTGGTCAACCCACGCTGGATCGAGGCGATGCGCCGCCACGGCTACAAGGGGGCGTTCGAACTGGCCGCCACCGTCGACTACCTCTTCGGCTACGACGCCACCACCGGTGTGGTCGCCGACTGGATGTACGACAAGCTCGCGCAGAGCTATCTGCTCGACCCGGAGAACCGCGCGTTCCTGGAGGAGGCCAACCCCTGGGCGCTGCACGGTATGGCCGAGCGGCTGCTGGAGGCGGAGAGCCGTGGCATGTGGGCCGAACCCGATCCGGAGGTGCTGGAGCGGGTGCGGGAGCTCTACCTCGAGACCGAGGGCGGTCTCGAGGGCGACGACTGAGCCGCCTCGGAGGCGTCGGGCGAGCCGACGCGGCGCGCGCAACCGCGCGGGGTGCACGGCGGGGGCCGGTTCACGGGGACCGGCCCCCGCCGTGCGGCCGACGGGGACCGCGGACCGCGCCGCGCCCGGGGTGGCTCAGTCGCCCGACGGCCGGGCGGCCGCGCGGACCCGGTCCGGCCAGGGCGGGCAGTTCACCAACTCGGTCCACTCACGGTCGTAGCGTCCGGGGATCGCGCGGCCCGCGGACGCCCAGCGCTCGACCATCGCCGCGTAGATCGGTACGGATGCCGACTGGTGAACGGTCTGATGAACCGTTCCGCCACCTTCGGTGCTCCGGTCCAGCGCTCTGCTCGGCTGCGAGAGAGAACGGCGTCGCATCGTCGTCGTCATAGTCGGCCAACGCGCCACGCCCCGTCAGGTCACCTTCCACGGACCGAGCTCACCCGCACCGGCGTGGCTTCGCACATCTCAGCGAGTCCCGGCGACGGCCCGCGGCCGCGTCTCCCCGCCGCCACGCCTGCCCGGCGTCCGGCTCCCGCCCGGTGTCCACATTTCGGTATGACAATGAAAAGCGTTGCCGAATTCACGAGAGAAATTGATGAGCCCTAAACTCTCTTGATAACCGTGTCCATTGCAGCCTTTGCCGAATTCGCCTCCGTGCTGTTTCAATTGCGCTGTTCCGAAGGCGATCCGGAGGAGGAGCGGGTGGGCGCTCATACGCATGGGCACGGCGAGGGCCACGAGGGGCACGCACACGGGGTGGCGGAGAACGCCGACCGTCGCTGGCTGTCCCTGGCCCTGGCGCTGATCACCTCATTCATGCTGGTGGAAGTGGTCATCGGGGTGATCGCACGGTCGGTCGCCCTGCTCTCCGACGCGGCCCATATGCTCACCGACGCCGCGTCGATCGTGCTCGCGCTCATCGCGATCCGGCTCTCCGCCCGCCCCGCGCGCGGCGGTTACACCTATGGGCTCAAGCGCTCGGAAATCCTTTCCGCACAGGCCAATGGACTTTCTCTGCTGCTGCTCGGTCTGCTGCTCGGATACGAGGCGGTGGAACGGCTCCTCGATCCACCCGAGGTGACCGGCGGGCTCACCCTGATCACCGCGCTGGTCGGGGTCGCGGTGAACATCGCGGCCGCCTGGTGCATGTCCAAGGCGAACCGCTCCTCGCTCAATGTGGAGGGTGCCTTCCAGCATGTGCTGAACGACCTCTACGCCTTCATCGCCACCGCCATCTCCGGACTCGTCGTCGTCACCACCGGCTTCGCCCGCGCCGACGCGATCGCCGCGCTCGTCGTGGTCGCCCTGATGCTCAAGGCGGGCACGGACCTGGTACGGGCCTCCGGCCGGGTGCTGCTGGAGGCGGCCCCCGCCGGGGTCGAACCGGACGAGGTGGGCAACCGGCTGGTGTCCCACGACGAGGTGATCGAGGTGCACGATCTGCATGTCTGGCAGATCACCTCGGGGGAGGTGTCGCTCTCCGCCCATGTGCTGGTGGCCCCGCTCGGCGACTGCCACGCGGTGCGGCAGGGCCTCGAAGAGGTGCTGGAGCGGGAGTACGGCATCACCCACACCACCCTCCAGGTCGACCACGCCGATGAGCACACCTCACCACCCGGGCCGGACGGTGGCCACTACGACGCCATGGCCACGCGGGCGGAGCACTGTCTGACCGCGCACGGCCCGGTGCACCGCGCCGCGCCATAGGACAACACGGTCAGGGGCGCGGCCGGTGGGGGCGGCGGTCGTCCGGGTCCACGTTCTCCAGCCGTACCGGTGGCAGGAACTCGGTCAGCAGGGTGCGGTGCCACCAGTCCCCACTGGCGCGCCGCTCCTGCCGGGTGGTGAAGCGGTACACATACAGCCGGGCGCGCACATGGGAGGGCGGGGCGTCGGGGAACGGACAGACCCGCAGCAGCTTCAGCGTCGCCCGGTCGTTCACCAGCAGCTTGGCCACCAGCGGGGAGAACCACGACCCGGCGTAGGCCGGTGAGATCCCGGCGAACCATATCATCCAGTCCAGCCGCAGATGGTACGGGGCGAACTGGCGCGGCATCCGCCGCACCTCACCCGGCTTGCCCCGGAACTCGTACTCCCGCCACACCGTGGCCGGGGTGATGACCGGTTCGTCGGTGCCCTCGATCACCACTTCCTGGCGGCTGCGGTTGACACTGCCGAAGGCCCCGTAGGTGTTGACCAGGTGCAGCGGATTGAAGGAGTAGTTCATCAGCTGACGGCCGGACAGCAGATTGCGGGCGGGCCAGTAGCTGAGCACCACCACCAGCGCGGTGGCCACCAGCACCACCCCCTGGTACCACACCGGGGGAGCGGCCGCTTCGGGCGGCTCGGGCAGCGGCAGCACCTCGGCCATCAGCCGGCCGTCGACCGCGGACAGGGCCAGCAGGATGGTCAGCCAGTTGAGCCAGGAGAAGTTTCCGGAGGCCACCAGCCACAGCTGGGTCAGCACGATGAGACCGGCGGCCACACCGGCGACCGGCTGCGGGGTGAACAGCGCCAGCGGCACCACCAGCTGCGCCACATGGTTGGCCGCCGTCTCCACCCGGTGCAGTGGCTTGGGCAGATGGTGGAAGTACCAGCTGAGCGGCCCGGGCATGGGCTGGGTCTCATGGTGGTAGTACAGACACGTCAGCTGCCGCCAGCACCGGTCGCCCCGGATCTTGATCAGTCCCGCGCCGAACTCGACGCGGAACAGCAGCCAGCGCAGCAGCCACAGGACGAGCACGGGTGGCGCGGTGTCCGCGTTGCCCAGGAAGACGGCGAGGAACCCCGCCTCCAGCAGCAGCGACTCCCAGCCGAAGCCGTACCACACCTGCCCCACGTTGACGATCGACAGATACAGCAGCCACAGCACCAGCCAGGCCGCCATCGCCGCCCCCAGCGGCACCCGGTCCGCCGCCCCCGCGAGCAACGCGGCCGAGAGCACCGCGCCCAGCCGGCCGCAGACACCGAAGAACCGGTCCGAGTAGTGCAGATGGAAGAGGCTGGGCGACTCCCGGAACGGCACCCGGGCCACAAAACGCGGCACCGGAGTCAGCCCCCGGGCACCGAGCAGCGCACGTCCCTGGCCGACCGCCACCAGAAAGGCGATCAGGTAGACGGCGGCCAGCCCCCGTTGGAACACCAGACGGCTCAGCCAGTAGTCGGTTGAGGTGAACCACTCCATGGGGGCCGCTCCTCGGGCCAGTCGCTGCCTCGGCCTGCGTGTATCCGTACCACCTTCGACGGGTGCCCACGGGACGCCGGGGCATGACCGTCCGGGAGTTCATTCGGTAGGGGGCCTAGGGGTGACCGGGGTTAGGGGTTATCCATGCCGCCCGCGGTACGTAGCGTCGGTGCACGGCAGCCATCCGGCGGCACACCGCTTCGCACGGCGTGCCGCGGACTGCCCACCCCGCACTCAGTGACCACAGCGACGGCGACGGCGGAGACCGCAGCGGTCGGGAGATCCAGATGACCGAGCACCCCGTCCGCCCCGACGATCCGCCCCCGGGGATCCTCGGCACCGGCGGGTATCTGCCGGCCGAGACCGTGTCCAACGAGCTGGTGGCCGAACGCGCCGGGGTGACCCCGGAGTGGATCCTCGCCAAGACCGGCATCCGCGGCCGCCGTTACGCCGCCGCCCATGAGGCCACCTCCGACCTGGCCGTCGAGGCCGCGCGTGCCGCGCTCGCCGACGCGGGTGTCCCCGCCACCCGGCTGGGCTGGATCGTGGTGGCCACCTCCACCCCCGACCATCCGCAGCCGGCCACCGCCTGTCTGGTGCAGCACCGGCTCGGCGCGGTCAACGCCGCCGCGTTCGACCTCAACGCGGTGTGCAGCGGCTTTGTGTATGCCCTGGTCACGGCCGCACGGCTGATCGACCCCGGCGGACCGGCCCGCTATGCCCTGGTGATCGGGGCGGACCTCTACTCCCGCGTCATCGACCGCGCCGACCGGCGCACCGCGGTGCTCTTCGGCGATGGCGCCGGGGCCGTGGTGCTGGGCCCGGCGCGCCCCGGCCGCGGACTGTGCGGGTCACTGCTGGAGAGCGACGGCGCCCACCACGAACTGATCGGGGTGGCCGCGGGCGGCAGCCGGGAACCGGCCTCGGAGAAGACGGTGGCGGACGGTCGCCACTTCTTCCGGATGCGTGGCCGGGAGGTCAGTGACTATGTGCTGTCCCGGCTGCCCCGCGCCGTCCACGACCTGCTCAAGGCAGAGCGCGTCGACCCCGGATGTGTCGACCACTTCATCCCCCACCAGGCCAACGGTGTGCTGCTGGCAAAGGCCCTGCCGGGGCTCGGACTGCCACGGGCGCGCACCCACCTGACGGTGGCCGAGCACGGCAACACCGGCGCCGCGTCCATCCCGCTCGCCCTCGACGACGCCAGGCGGCAGGGCCTGCTCGGCGATGGCGAACTGCTGCTGCTGGCCGGGTTCGGCGGCGGGATGTCGCTCGGCGCCGCACTCATCAGGTGGCAGGGCGACGGCGCCCGCGGTGCGTGAGAGACCGCACCGCCCGCCGACGCCCAGGACGTGAAAGGACCCATCGGCATGGCACACCACTTTCCCACCGTCGCGGTGTTCGGCCTCGGCACCACCGGCTCCCACCTCGTGGAGCTGCTGGTCCGCGGCGGCCGTCAGGTGATCGCCGTGGAGGCGGACGAGACGGCGCTGCGGCGCGGCCGCGCGCGGATCACCGGTTCCGGGGACGGCGTCGAGTTCACCACCGACCCGGCCCGGGCCGCGCGGGCGGCTCTGGTGATCGAGGCGCTTCCCGAACGGCTCGAGGCCAAGTGCGCACTGTTCGCCCGGCTCGACGCCGACTGCCCGCCGCACACCGTGTTCGCCACCACGACCACCGGACTGTCGGTGACCGAGATCGCCTTCGGCGCGCGACGTACCGACCGCACGGTGGGGCTGCATCTGTTCCCGCTGGGCCCGGTGCGCGAGGGCGCCGCCGTGGAGGTGGTCGGCACCCCGCTCACCGGCGCCGCGGTCCTGGCCGACATCGGGCAGCTGATCCATGACCTGGGGTGCGTCCCGGTGCCGGTGACCGATCGGCCGGGGTTCCTCGGGGGCGCGCTCACCCTGGCGTACCTCAACGACGCCGTCACCATGTACGAGCGGCGCTACGCCTCGCGCGACAGTATCGACACCGCCATGACCCTCGGCTGCGGACTGCCCCGCGGACCGCTGGCTCAGCTGGACGAGATGGGTCTGGACACCGCGCACGACACCCTGGAGGCGCTGTACGGGCGGACCCGCGACCCGCGTTACGCCCCCGCGCCCACCCTGACCCATATGGTCGCCGCCGGTCTCACCGGCCGGAAGGCCGGGCGTGGCTTCTACGCCTACGGGGCGGGCGACACCGCCCCGGGCGGCACCGGCGGTGGCCCGGCGGCGACCGCACCGTCCCGTCCGGTGCGGCGGATCGGTGTGGTGGGGTCGGGCACGATGGCCGTCGGTATCGCGGAGGTGTGCGCGCGGGCGGGCCTTCCGACGGTGCTGGTGGCCCGCGGTGAGCTGCGGGCGAAGGAGGCCAGGGCCGCCGTGGAGCGGTCGTTGGAGCGCGGGGTGCGGCGCGGCAAGCTGGCGCCGGAGGTGCTCGGCGCGTCGATGGACCGGCTGGCGACGGGGTGCGCGATGGACGCGCTGCGCGACTGCGACCTGGTCGTCGAGGCGGTGGCGGAGGACCTCGCCGTCAAGCGCGCGGTCTTCGCCGGTCTGGACGCGGTGTGCCGACCGGGCGCGGTGCTCGCCACCTCGACCTCCAGCCTGCCCGTCATCGAGTGCGCGATGGCCACGAACCGGCCCGAGGACGTCGTCGGCATGCACTTCTTCAACCCGGCTCCAATGATGAGGCTGGTCGAGGTGGCGCATACGGTGCTGACCTCCCCGGAGGCGCGGGGCACGGCCCACGCGGTGGCCGCGGCGCTGGGCAAACGCGCGGTGGACTGCCCGGACCGCGCCGGTTTCATCGTCAACGCCCTGCTCTTCCCCTATCTCAACAGGGCGGTGGCGATGCTTCAGGAAGGCGGGGCGACGGCGGAGGAGATCGACACGGTGATGACGGCCGGACAGGGCTACCCCATGGGCCCGCTGCGGCTGCTGGACATCATCGGGCTGGATGTGTCCCTGGCCATCCAGCGCACTCTGCACCGCACCTTCCGGGAGCCCGAGTTGACCCCCGCCGCCCATCTGGAGCGACTGGTCCACGCCGGTCACCTGGGGCGCAAGGCCGGTAAGGGGCTGTATCCGCACGACGGCTGAGCCGCGTCCGGCCGGATCCGCCCCCTTCCCCGGCGGGCCGGCGATCCGGCCGAGCACGGCGTCGGCGCGTCCCGCGGACACCCCGCGGGACGCGCCGATTCGGCATGTCCAGGAACCGTGGCAAGGCCATGGAACATGCCATGGGAATAGTCCTGAGGTGGCCCGTGCTCCAGGAATTCAGCGATACCGGAATTGAGAAGCCGAGCACCCTCGGTTTATTGCTAGGGAATTCCGGGCGAATCGTTTCTTGTTACCACCGGCAACGGACATAAGGATCGCATTACCGAGCAAATCGGGCAAATGAGTGTTCGAACGGCGTTCCTCCAGCTCACCCTATCCGTGATCGAGTACTGATGGAGTCAAGGATGGCGCCGAATGTTCAGGGGTCGCCCTAGGGGCTCTCGTGTATGCTGGCCATCTCTTGCAAATGCCCACGTGAACGGGGGTGATGCTCGGTTAATCAAGCCTCTGTCGACTCCGGTGGCATTGATGTAACCGGGGTGGAGATGATCCATCAGCGCCGATATCCGGTGACCACCGGACGCTCCGGCCAGAATTAGTAATTCGTTAACGGTGATTTTACGTGCGGCCATGGTGGCGTAGCTGGCAGGCGTATAGCTTGCCGGGAGGCGTTGAGCTGACGTGTGCAATGCTTCGCGTCGCATTCGGGGGTGCGAGCAGTGGTCTTTTCATTTGCCAGAGCTAGGCAATTCGACGCACAATTCGAAAGGCTTCGGAGGGTATTTTCCCGATGCCTGTCCGGCGAGGCGGGCATTGTCCTCGTCGAAGGTGGCGTGGGCTGCGGCAAGACCCATGCCCTCGAAGCCGTCACGACTCATGCCGCGAAGGCCGGGGCCCTCGTCCTCAAGGCGTACGGCTCGTCGGCCGACCCCGCGCCACTCGGCACCCTGCGCCAGCTCCTCGACTCCCCGCGGCTGCCCAAGGCCACGGCCGACCGGCTGCGCCGGGCCCTCGACCACGGCGCCCTCGGCGCCGCGGGACTCCTCGAAACCGCAGGCGGCGCCACCCCCGGCGTCCCCCTGACCCAGGTCCAGGGAGCGCGTGAGTTCCGCGCCGCGCTCTATGAACTCGCCTCCCGCGAGCCCGTGGTGATCTGTGTCGACGAGCTCCAGTTCGTCGACCGGCTGTCGCTCCAGTACCTGCTGTACCTCGCCACCCGCTCCCACGCCGCGAAGCTGCTCATGGTGTTCGCCCAGGCGACGGACAGTGAGCAGAAAGACGCCATCTTCAATACCGAGCTGCTCCGCCAGCCCAATTTCCAGCGGCTGCGCCTGGAACGGCTGTCCTGGGAGGAGACGGCACGGTTGCTCACCACCCGCCTGGGACTCCCGGATTCAACTGATGTGTCCTACAACTGGTATGAGGTCAGCGGCGGTAATCCGTTGTTGCTACGCGCGCTGATGGACGATTACCGCACCGCGGGAGTGCCGCCACGGCCAAGTCGCGCAGTCGAGCCCATGGTCGGGGATATGTTCGTCCAGGCCGTGCTCACCTGTGTCTACCGCAGCGGTCACACCGTCTCCCGGCTCGCCGAGGGCATCGCCGTACTCGGCGCGTCCGCCTCCCCGGACCTGCTCGCCCGGCTGCTCGGCCTCGGCCCCGCGGGCATCCAGCGCGGAGTGGCCGCCCTCACCGGCGCCGGTCTCATCGACGGCCTCGCCTTCCGCCACTCCTCCGTCGAGGCGGCCGTGCTGGAGGACATGGACCCCGGCATCCGGCTGGACATGAACCGCAGCGCCGCCGTACTGCTGCACCAGGGCGGCGGGGCCACCCTCGCCGTCGCCCGCCACCTCCTCGCCGCCCACTGTGCCGACGAACCCTGGGCCGTGCCCCTGCTGCGCGACGCCGCACAGCAGGCCCTCGCCGAGGACGACGCGAAACTGGCGGTGGCCTGCCTGGAACTTGCCTACGCCGCCTGTGACGACGAGGAGTTGCGGGCGAGCATCCGGATCGGCACCGCCGGCATCATGTGGCGGCTCAACCCCTCCGCCTCCGAACGGCTGCTGGAGGAACCCCTCGCGGCACTGCGCGCCGAGCGGCTCCCCGCCTCCCATATCGGGCGGCTGATCGAGCTGTTGCTCGCCCACGGCAGGATCGAGGAGGCGCGCGGCGCCATCGGCCGCCTCAAGGCCGTCATGAGCGGTACGGCCCCCACCAACCTGTCCCAGTTCCGGATGACCGCCCGGTGGGCCCAGGACTCCGGCCCCCAGGACTCCGGCCCCCAGGACCCCGCCGCCCCGGAACGCGGCTCCGGCAGCGCCACCCGGCCCGGCACGGACGGCGGGGCGTTCCGCGCACCGGCGCGCTCCCGCAGGCCGTCCTCACTGTCCACCATCACGGCCGCGTTCACCGGCTTCTTCGGTGGCGGGGAGCGCGAGGAGTCACCCGTCGCCGCCGCCGAAAAGGTGCTCGAGGTCTCCCCGCTGACCGACGCCACCTTCGAGCCCATCGTCAACTCGGTGAACGCGCTGGTGTACGCGGGCCGTCCGGACAAGGCCGCCCCCTGGTGCGATTCGCTGATGGACGAGGCCGAGCGGCGCCGGTCACCGGGGTGGCGGGCCATCTTCGCCTCGATCCGGGCCGAGATCGCGCTGCGGCAGGGCAATCTCGTCGAGTCCGCCGCGTACGCCACCACCGCACTGGACATCGTGCCCGGCCGGGACGGCAGCGTCTTCATCGGCGGCCCGCTGGCCAGCCAGATCCTCGCCTACACCGCGATGGGCAAGTATGACGCGGCGGCCCGCCAGCTCAGCCGCCCGGTCCCCGAGGCGCTGTTCCGCTCCATCTACGGACTCGGCTACACCCGCGCCCGGGGCCGCTACTACCTGGCGACCAAACGCTTCAACGCGGCGCTCGGCGAATTCCTCATGGCGGGCAAGCTGGCCCAGCACTGGGAACTCGACCAGCCCGCGCTGCTGCCCTGGCGTTCCGACGCCGCCGAGGCGTGGCTGGAGCTGGGGGAGCGGGAGAAGGCGGCGACCCTGGTCTCCGAACAACTCTCCCGGACCGGCGTGGGCGACCCCCGGGTCCGCGGCGTCTCCCTGCGTTTACTGGCCGCGGCGGGAGATCACGAGCAGCGCTCCCGGCTGCTCGGCCAGGCGGTGGAGGAACTCCAGTGCTCGGGCGACCGCTTGGAGCTCGCGCGCGCCCTCGACGACCTCGGCGGCGCCCTGCGCACCTCGGGCGACCACGGCAGGGCCCACGCCATCATGAGCCGGGCCTGGCAGATGGCCAAGGAGTGCGGTGCCGAGGAGCTGTGTGCCCGGATCCGGCTCGACTCCGGACTGGATCCCGGAGACCCCCGGCAGGTGGTGCAGACGGTGCGCGGGCCGCTCGGCGCGAAGACGGCGGTACCCGCGTCCCTGGGCTCCAAGCTCAGCGAATCCGAGGCGCGGGTAGCCGCCCTGGCGGTGGACGGCTACACCAATCGCGAAATAGCGGCCAATCTGTACATCACCATCAGCACGGTTGAACAGCATCTGACGCGGGTCTACCGGAAGCTGAATATCAGAAGCCGTCAGGAGTTGCCGTCCGCGCTGCGCGCGGAAGTCGATGAAATCGCCTGACTCAACACTACCGCCGGACCCTTCCGGGCGGCGTGCCGAGAGATATCGCAGGGGTGGCCGCACCACGGGGCCACCCCTGTCCCACATCTGGTTCCACACCACCCCTGAAAACACCCCTATCACTCACACCAAGCCTGGAACACCGGCACTCGGCGTTGCTAGTTTCTGGCCGTATGAAGGGCATAGTCCTCGCCGGAGGCAGCGGTACCCGACTGCATCCCCTGACCCACGCGGTGTCGAAACAGATCCTCCCCGTCTACAACAAACCCCTGGTCTACTATCCGCTGTCGGTGCTGATGCTCGGTGGCATCAGAGAAATCCTGATCATCTCGACCCCACTCCATGTGGGATTGTTCCGGGCGCTCCTCGGTGACGGCAGCCAGCTGGGCCTCACGATCGAATACGCCGAGCAGACCGAGGCCAATGGCATCGCCGAGGCATTCCTCATCGGCGCCGAGTTCATCGGTGACGATCCGGTGGCGCTCGTCCTCGGCGACAACATCTTCCACGGCCCTGGATTCTCGAAGATGCTCCACCACGAGGCGAGCGCGGTCGACGGCTGTGTGCTCTTCGGCTACGGGGTCAAGGATCCCGAACGCTATGGCGTCGGGGAAATGGACGAACACGGCCAGCTGATCTCCCTGGAGGAGAAACCGGCCCGTCCCAAATCCAACCTGGCGATCACCGGGCTCTATCTGTACGACAACGACGTCGTGGACATCGCCAAGAACGTCCAGCCCTCCGCACGCGGAGAACTGGAGATCACCGACGTCAACCGTGTCTATCTCGAACGCGGAAAGGCTCGGCTGGTCAGTCTGGGCCGTGGATTCGCCTGGCTGGACACCGGGACCCATGACTCACTGCTCCAGGCCGGGCAGTATGTACAGCTTCTGGAACAACGCCAGGGAGTGCGGATCGCCTGTCTCGAGGAGATCGCCTTCCGTATGGGCTTCATCGACGCCGTGGCCTGCCATGAACTCGGCGAGCAGCTGAGCAAGACGGACTACGGGCAATATCTCATGGACATCGCGGCCAATCACCGCTGAAGGGGTCTCCAGTGCGCATAGTTGTGACCGGCGGCGCGGGTTTCATCGGCTCCCACTTCGTCCGGCGGACGCTGACCGGGGCGTACCCGGCCCTGGCGGATGCCCAGGTCGTGGTGGTCGACAAGCTCACCTACGCGGGCAACGAGGCCAACCTCGCCGAGGTCGCCGACAACCCCCGGCTCCACTTCGTCCGCGGTGACATCTGCGACGGAGAACTCGTCGGAGAACTGCTGCGCGACACCGAGCTCGTGGTCCACTTCGCCGCCGAATCACATGTCGACCGCTCGATATCCGGAGCCGAGGAATTCGTGCGGACCAATGTGCTGGGCACCCACACCCTGCTCAACGCTGCGGCCAACGCCGGAGCGGGAAAGTTCGTCCACGTCTCCACGGACGAGGTATACGGCTCCATCGACAAGGGCTCCTGGACCGAGGACCGGCCACTGGAGCCCAACTCCCCCTACTCCGCGTCGAAGGCATCGTCCGATCTGCTCGCCAGGGCATTCCACCGCACCCATGGACTTCCCGTCTGTGTGACCCGCTGCTCCAACAACTACGGCCCGTACCAGTACCCCGAGAAGGTCATCCCGCTCTTCATCACCCACCTCATGGACGGCAAACGGGTACCGCTGTACGGCGATGGGGGGAACATCCGCGACTGGCTGCACGTGGACGATCACTGCCGGGGTATCGCCCTGGTCGCCGAGAAGGGGGAACCGGGTGAGGTGTACAACATCGGTGGCGGCACCGAACTGACCAATCTCGAACTCACCCAGCGAATCTTCGAACTGCTCGGCAGCGACTGGTCGATGGCCGAGAGCGTGCCCGACCGAAAGGGCCACGACCGCCGTTACTCGGTCGACATCACCAAGATCTCCCGACAACTCGGCTACCGGCCCGAGATTTCCTTCGACGACGGCCTCGCGGAAACCGCCAAGTGGTACATGGAGCGCCGCGATTGGTGGGAACCCCTGAAGAAGCGCTGACGGCTTCCTGAACGGATTCCCGGCTTCCAGGGCGCCGTTCCCGGGCCACCCCTATCCGCAGATTAGGGGTGGGAACGGTTAGGGGTAGTTGCGATGACTCCGGTCCCGATACCGTCGAGTTATGGATCATGGTGAGTCCATTCCATGCGTTCTCAATTTCTGAGAGAAGAGTCTGAGGTCGTGATGTCGGAGAAGTCCGTGGCGCGTGACGAGGTGGTGGGCGACGAGATGGTGAGTGACCAGAACATCGCCGTCATCGGTATGGCCTGCCGCATACCCGGCGCGTCGACCCCGGACGAGTTCTGGGAGTTGCTGCGCAATGGCGAGAGCGCCATCACGGAGATCCCGGACGACCGGCACGCCGCACAACTCCGGGACGCCGGTATTCGACGCGGCGGCTTCGTCAAACAAGTGGACACCTTCGATCCGGAGTTCTTCGGGATTTCCCCCCGCGAGGCCCTGGCGATGGATCCCCAGCAGCGGCTGGCCCTCGAACTGTGCTGGGAGGCACTGGAGTCCGCGGGTGTCCTCCCGGCCCGGCTCCAGGACAGCCGCACCGGCGTCTTCGTCGGAGCCATCGCCGACGACTACGCGACCCTGACCCACCGGGGCGAGCGGTCCGCCATCACCCAGCACACACTGACCGGCCTCAACCGCGGTCTGATCGCGAACCGCGTCTCCTACGCGCTCGGACTGCGCGGCCCCAGCGTCGCCGTGGACACCGGACAGTCCTCCTCCCTGGCCGCCGTCCACCTCGCCTGCGAGAGCCTGCGGCGCGGCGAGACCGAGACCGCCCTCGCGGGCGGCGTCCAGCTCAACGTCGCCCCCGACAGCTTCCTCGCCGCGTCCCGGTTCGGCGCACTCTCCCCGGACGGCGACTGCTTCACCTTCGACGCCCGCGCCAACGGCTATGTGCGCGGCGAAGGCGGCGGCCTGGTCGTCCTCAAACGGCTGACCGACGCGCTGCGCGACGGGGTCCCCGTCCTGTGTGTGATCCGCGGCTCCGAGGCCAACAACGACGGTGGCGGCGACAGCCTGACCACCCCCGACGCCCAGGGCCAGGCCGCCCTGCTGCGCACCGCCTATGAGCGCGCGGGAGTAGCCCCCTCTCAGGTCCAGTACGTCGAACTGCACGGCACCGGCACCAAGGTCGGGGACCCGGTCGAGGCGCGGGCACTGGGCGAGGTCCTGGGCACCGGCCGGCCCGCCGGAGCACCCCTGCTGGTCGGCTCGGCCAAGACCAACGTGGGCCACCTCGAAGGCGCCGCCGGAATCACCGGGCTCATCAAGACGGTGCTCGCGCTGGTCCACGGTGAACTGCCCCCGAGCCTCAACTACGCGACACCGAACCCCGCGATTCCCCTCGATGAACTCAACCTGCGGGTCCAGACCGTTCTGGGCGAGTGGACCCCGGCCGGGGGCGCCCCGCGGCGTGCGGGAGTCAGCTCGTTCGGCATGGGCGGCACCAATGTGCATGTGGTGCTGGAGCAGGGGCCGGTGGCGGAGCCGGTGGAAGCCGTCGCACCGCAGCCGTCGGTGGTGACGGATGTGGTGCCGTGGGTGGTGTCGGGTCGTGGTGTGGGGGCGTTGCGGGCGCAGGCGGAGCGGTTGCGGGCGTATGTGGCGGCGCGGCCTGAGTTGTCGCCGGTGGATGTGGGCTGTTCGCTGGCGTCGAGCCGTTCCTCGTTCTCTCACCGTGCCACGGTGGTCGGCTCCGACCGCGAGGCGCTGCTCAGCGGTCTCGACCAGATCGCCTCCGGTATCACCCCCGGGACCGTGACGGATGACGAGGGCCGGACGGCGTTGATGTTCACGGGGCAGGGTGCGCAGCGCCTGGGTATGGGGCGTGAGCTGTATGACGCCTTCCCGGTGTTCGCGTCGGTTTTCGACGCTGTCTGTGCGGAGTTGGATCGTCGTCTGGATGGTTCGGTGCGGTCGGTGGTGTTCGGTGAGGATGCCGGGGCGTTGGATCGGACGGTGTTCACGCAGTCGGGGCTGTTCGCCTTTGAGGTGGCGCTGTTCAGCCTGCTGAAGTCCTGGGGTGTGGTGGCGGACTTCTTGGTGGGGCATTCGGTGGGTGAGTTGGCGGCGGCTCATGTGGCGGGGGTGTTCTCGTTGGAGGATGCTTGCGCTTTGGTGGCGGCTCGGGGTCGGTTGATGCAGGCGTTGCCGGAGGGTGGCGCGATGGTGTCTCTTCAGGCGTCTGAAGCCGAGGTATTGCCGCATCTGGCGGGTCTCGAGGATCGGGTGAGTGTGGCGGCGGTCAATGGGCCGCTTGCGACGGTCATCTCCGGTGAGGAGACAGCGGTGTTGGAGATCGCGGAGGCGGTGGGGTGTAAGAGCAAGCGGCTTCGGGTCTCGCATGCGTTCCACTCGCCGTTGATGGAGCCGATGCTCGCCGAGTTCGCCGCCGTCGCGCATCGCATCAGCTATAGCGCGCCTGTCGTCCCGATCGTGTCGAATGTGACGGGTGAGGTGGCTGGTGGGGAGGTGTGCTCTCCGGAGTACTGGGTGCGTCATGTGCGGCAGGCGGTGCGGTTCGCCGATGGGATCCGCACCCTCGAGGCTCAGGGTGTGGCGCGCTTTGTCGAGCTGGGTCCGGCCGGTGTGCTGTGCGGGATGGGTCAGGAATGTGTGTCCGGGGCGGCGTTCGTTCCGTTGCTGCGCAAGGACCGCGACGAGGTCGAGGCGTTGTACACCGGCATCGGCCAGGTGCACGCCCATGGTGGTGTGGTGGACTGGGAGCGGGTGTTCTCGGGTCGTGGGGCCCGACGCGTCGATCTGCCCACCTACGCCTTCCAGCGCCAGCGCTACTGGCTGGACACGCCGCTGCCCGACGCCGCAGGCCCGCTCGCCGGTGAACCGCTGTCGTGGCGTGCGGAGTTCGCGTCCCTGACCGATCCCGCCGAACGCGAGCGGGTGGCGCTCGACCTGGTACGTACGCAGACCGCGCGCGTGCTGGGCCAGCGGCGGCCGGAGGCCGTCGACACGGAAACGGTCTTCAAGGACCTGGGCTTCGACTCGCTCATGTCCGTCGAACTGTGCAACCTGCTCGGTGCCGCCACCGGCCTGCGGTTCCCCGGCAGCCTCCTCTTCGACCACCCCACCCCGCTCGCACTCTCCCGCCACGTCCAGCACGTCGTGGCCGGTTCCCCGGCAGAGGCCGTCGCCCCGACCCGCCGTGCCACCGCCGGTGACGACGAGCCGATCGCGATCGTGGCGATGAGCTGCCGTCTGCCCGGTGGTGTCCGTACCCCGGAGGAGCTGTGGCAGCTGGTCAGTGAGGGCCGGGACGCCATCGCAGGCTTCCCCACCAGCCGCGGCTGGGATCTGGAGGGTCTCTACGACCCGGATCCGGCGCGCCATGGCACCAGCTATGTGCGCGAGGGCGGATTCCTCTACGAGGCCGACCAGTTCGACCCGGCGTTCTTCGGTATCAGCCCGCGCGAGGCCCAGGCGATGGACCCGCAGCAGCGGCTGTTGCTGGAGACGGCGTGGGAGGTGTTCGAGCGGGCCGGTGTCGACCCGGCCTCGGTGAAGGGCAGCGACGGCGGCGTGTTCGTCGGCGCCATGCCCCAGGACTACGGCCCGCGGATGGACGAGGCGTCGGAGGGGTTCGAGGGCTATCTGCTGACCGGCGGCACCACCAGCGTGGCGTCCGGCCGTATCGCGTACACCTTCGGGCTGGAGGGCCCGGCGGTCACCGTCGACACGGCGTGCTCGTCCTCGCTGGTGGCCCTGCATATGGCCTGTCAGTCGCTGCGCCAGGGCGAGTGCTCGCTCGCGCTGGCCGGGGGCGCCACGGTGATGTCCAGTCCCGGCATCTTCGTCGAGCTGAGCCGTCAGAAGGCGCTGTCGCCCGACGCCCGCTGCAAGGCGTTCTCGTCCGACGCCGATGGCACCGGCTGGGGCGAGGGCGTGGGCATGGTGCTGCTGGAGCGGCTGTCGGACGCTCACGCCAACGGCCACCAGGTGCTGGCACTGGTACGCGGCTCCGCCACCAACCAGGACGGCGCCAGCAACGGCCTGACCGCGCCGAGCGGGCCCTCCCAGCAACGTGTCATCCGGCAGGCCCTGGCCGACGCCGGACTGTCCGGCGACGAGGTGGACGCGGTCGAGGCGCATGGCACCGGCACCTCACTGGGCGACCCGATCGAGGCCGGTGCGCTGCTGGCCACGTACGGTCAGGGCCGTCCCGAGAACCGTCCGCTGTGGCTCGGTTCGCTCAAGTCCAACGTCGGCCATCCGCAGGCGGCGGCGGGCGTGGCCGGTGTCATCAAGATGGTGATGGCGCTGCGGCACGGTGTGCTGCCCAGGACGCTGCATGTACGCGAGCCCTCGCCGCACGTCGACTGGTCGTCGGGGGCCGTGGAGCTGCTGACCGAGGCCCGTGAGTGGCCGTCCGTCGAGCGGCCGCGCCGCGCCGGTGTGTCGTCGTTCGGCATCAGTGGCACCAACGCACACGCCATCCTGGAGCAGGCACCGGCGGACACCGCGTCCCCGGAGCACTCGGAGGCCCCGAAACTCCTGGAGCACCCGAAGCCGCTGGAATCGGCCCCCGTCGCCGTACTGCCCTGGGTGCTGACGGGCCGGACCGAGCAGGCGCTGCGCACCCGGGCGGCGGAGCTGCGCGACCACCTCGCGGGCCGTCCCGAAAGCGACGTCGATGTGGCGGAGCTGGGCGGAGCGCTCGCCCTCACCCGGACCGCCTTCGACCACCGCGGGGTTGTGGTCGGCCGGGACCGGGAGCAGCTGCTCGATGGACTCGACGCGCTGGCCGGTGGCACTGCCGCGGCGAACGTGGTCGAGGGCACGGCGCCCGGCGGCGGACGCAAGGCCGTGTTCGTCTTCCCCGGTCAGGGCTCGCAGTGGATCGGTATGGCGCACGCGCTGTGGGAGTCCTCACCCGTCTTCGCCGAGCAGCTGGAGGCGTGTGCCGACGCCCTGGAACCTTTCCTGGACTGGTCGTTGCGCGAGGTGCTGCGCGGCGCGCCGGACGCGCCTTCGCTGTCCCGGATCGATGTGGTCCAGCCCGCGCTGTTCGCGGTGATGGTGTCCCTGGCGGCGCTGTGGCGCTCGTACGGGATCGAACCGGCCGCCGTCGTAGGACATTCGCAGGGCGAGATCGCCGCCGCGTACGTGGCGGGCGGGCTCTCGCTGGAGGACGCCGCCCGGGTCGTGGCCCGGCGCAGCCAGGCGTGGTACGAGCTGAGCGGCAAGGGCGGCATGCTGTCTGTGCTGGCCTCGGCCGAGGCGGTGGCCGGACGGTTGGAGCCCTGGAGCGAGCGGCTGGGCATCGCCGCCGTGAACAGCCCCGCCACCGTGACGGTCTCCGGCGACCCCGAGGCGCTGGACGCCTTCATGGCCGAGCTGGCGGCCGACGGTGTGAAGTCGCGCAGGGTCCCCGGTGTGGACACCGCAGGACACTCCCCGCAGGTCGACGCGTTGCGTGAGCGGCTGCTGCGCGAAGTGGCGGGTGTCGCGCCGATGCCGTCCCGGATCGCGTACTACTCCACGGTGACCGGCGGCGCGCTGGACACCACCGGGCTGGACGCCGGCTACTGGTACCGGAACATGCGCGAGCCCGTGGACTTCGAACGCGCCAGCCGGGCGCTGCTGGCCGACGGGCACACGGCGTTCATCGAGTGCAGTCCGCATCCCATGCTCGCCATGTCGCTCCAGCAGACCGTGGAGGACACCGGGGCGGACGCGATCGTCGTCGGCACCCTGCGCCGCGAGGAGGGCGACGCACAGCGCTTCGCCACCTCGTTCGCCGAAGCGTATGTCCAGGGTGTCGAACCGGCCTGGGACCGGGTGTTCGGTCTGCCCGCGGCGACCGCCGGACGGGGCGCGCCCGGCGCGGACCTGCCCACCTATCCGTTCCAGCGGCAGCGCTACTGGCTGGACAAGCCGGTGGCGACCGGCGATGTGGCCGCGGCCGGACTCGACGCGGCCGAACACCCCCTGCTGGGCGCGGCGGTGGCGCTCGCGGAAGGGAACGGCCATCTGTTCACCGGCCGGATCTCCGCGCAGAGCCACACATGGCTGGCCGACGGAACCGTCCCCGGCATCTCCGTACTGCCGGGCAGCGCCTTCGCCGAGCTCGCGCTGCGCGCGGGCGACCGGGTGGGCTGCGACCGGATCGACGAACTGTCGCTGGACGCGCCCCTGGTGCTGCCCGAGAACGGCGCGATGGTGCTCCAGGTGCATATCGGTGCCCCGGACGGCGAGGGGGCGCGGACGCTCCGTGTCCACGCGCGCGCCGAGGACGCCGATGCCGATGAGCCGTGGACCCGGTGTGCCACGGCCGTCCTCGGCACCGGTGCCCAGGCCCCGGCCTTCGACCTCGCGGTGTGGCCACCGGCCGACGCCGTTCCGGTCGAGGCGGTGGGCGGTGCCGTCGCGGTGTGGCGGCTCGGCGACGATCTGTTCGCCGAGGTGGGACTGACCGTGGACGAGCTGGCCGACGCCGTGCGTTACGGCCTCCACCCGGCACTGCTGGAAGCGGCGGTCGAAGCACTCGACATCCCCCGTGAGGGCCTCCCCGGCGAGGGGCTTCCCGGTGACGGTGGGGAGACGCGGCTCGCGGCCTCGTGGAGCGGGCTGACGCTGTACGCCACCGGCGCCACGGCCCTGCGCGTACGCCTCACCCCGGCCGGGCCGGGCGGTTACGCGCTCAGCGCGGCCGACCTGGACGGCCGACCGGTGGCCTCCGTCGAACGGCTGGTGCCGCGCACCGTGAGCGCGGAGGAGCTGAGCGGTGGCGGCCCCGCCCACCACCCCTCGCTGTTCCGCCTGGAGTGGCCCGTGTCGCCGACCCCGGACATGACCACCGCGCCACCGCTGAACTGGGCGGTTCTCGGCGACGACACTTTGGGCATCGGCCCGGCCGTCGGTGCGGTGGCCTACGACACCACCGCAGAGGCGCCCGATGTGGTGCTCGTGCCCTGCGGCCCGGGGGAGCGGGACGGTGAGGTGGCCGAGGCGGCCCGCACCGCCACCCACCGCGCGCTGGCCCTGATCCAGACGTGGATATCCGATGAGCGGCTGGCCGCCACCCGGCTGGTGTTCGTCACCCGGGGCGCCATCGCGGCCGCACCCGGCGACGATGTCCCTGATGTGGCCCACGCCGCGGTGTGGGGCCTGGTGCGCTCGGCGCAGTCGGAGAACCCCGGCCGGTTCGTCCTGGTCGACCTCGATGGACACCCCGAGTCGGCGGACCGCCTGGCGCACGCGGTGGCCTCGGGCGAGCCCCAGTCCGCGCTGCGCGAAGGCCGGACGAGGGTGCCACGGCTGGGCCGGGTGGCCGTCGGAACCGGCGAACACCTCGACGGCCGCCGGATGGACCCCGAGGGCACGGTGCTCATCACCGGCGCCACCGGCACCCTCGGCGGCCTGGTCGCCCGCCACCTGGTGACCGAGGGCGGCGTACGGCATCTCCTGCTCCTCAGCCGACGGGGATCCGCTGCCGAGGGCATGCCCGAACTGTGCGCCGAACTGGAAGAGCGGGGAGCATCCGCCACCGTCGTCGCCTGTGACGCGGCCGACCGTCGGGCGCTCGCCGACGTCCTCTCCGCGATACCCGCCGACCGTCCGCTCACCGCCGTCATCCACGCCGCGGGCGTCCTCGACGACGGCGTGGTGGACGCGCTGACCCCCGAGCGCGTCGACCGGGTGATGCGGCCCAAGACCGACGCGGCGCAGCATCTGCACGAGCTGACCGCCGGACTCGACCTGGCCGCCTTCGTGCTGTACTCCTCGGTCGTCGCCACCATCGGCAACGCGGGACAGGCCAACTACGCCGCCGCCAACGCCTTCCTGGACGCGCTGGCCCAGCACCGCAGGGCCCGCGGTCTGGCCGCCCAGTCCCTCGCCTGGGGCCTGTGGGAGCAGCGCAGCGGAATGAGCGGCCACATGGCCGACGCCGATGTCCAGCGGATGGCCCGCTCCGGTATCCGGCCACTGCCCAGCGCGGAGGGTATGGAACTCTTCGACGCCGCGCGGGCCGTCGGCGATGCCACCATGGTGCCGGTCCGGCTCGACCTGGCCGAGCTGCGTCGCCGGGCCGCGAGCGGCACCCCGGAACAGCCCGCCGTCCCGGCCTGGTTGCGCGGTCTGGTCAGGACCCCCACCCGGCGTGTCGTACGAGCTGCCGGGGCGGCCGGGGACTCCGGCGGCGGCGAGAGCTCCTTCGGCGGTCGGTTGGCCGCGCTGCCACCCGCCGAGCGGGAGCCCTTTCTGCTGGACCTGGTCCGTGAACACGCCGCGTCCGTCCTGGGACTCACGTCCTCGGACGAGATCGAGGCCAACCGGGCCTTCCGGGAGGTGGGCTTCGACTCGCTCACCGCCGTCGAACTGCGCAACCGGCTCAACGCCGCCACCGGGCTGCGGCTGCCGACCACCCTCCTCTTCGACTACCCCACCCCCGCCGTCCTCGTCGGCCATCTGCGCCGCGAGGCCCTGGGCGAGGAGGAGCGCACCGAGGCCGTGGTGGCCGCCATCCGCCCGGTCGACGACGACCCCATCGCCATCGTGGCCATGAGCTGCCGGCTGCCGGGCGGTGTCCGCGGGCCCGAGGACCTGTGGAAGCTGGTGGCCGACGGCCGGGACGTCATCTCGACGTTCCCGACCGACCGCGGCTGGAACGTCGAGGAGTTGTACGACCCCAACCCCGACACCCCCGGCAAGAGCTATGCGAAGGAAGGCGGTTTCCTCTACGACGCCTACCACTTCGACCCCGAGTTCTTCGGTATCTCCCCGCGCGAGGCGCTGGCCATGGACCCGCAGCAGCGGCTGCTGCTGGAGACCTCATGGGAGGCGCTGGAGCGGGCGGGCATCGACCCCCACACCACCAAGGGCGGCTCCGGCGGCGTGTTCATCGGCAGCACCGGCCAGGACTACGCCGCACACCTCAGCGAGATTCCCCAGGACATGGAGGGTTATCTGCTGACCGGCAAGGCCGCCAGTGTGGTGTCCGGCCGGATCGCCTACTCCCTGGGCTGGGAAGGTCCGGCGCTCACCATCGACACCGCCTGCTCGTCCTCGCTCGTCGCCATTCACCAGGCCGCGCAGGCGCTGCGCCAGGGGGAGTGCGGGTTGGCGCTGGCGGGCGGTACCACGATGATGTCCACGCCCAGCCTGTTCATCGAGTTCAGCCGTCAGCGCGGGCTCGCACCCGACGGACGTTCCAAGGCGTTCTCCTCCGACACCGACGGCACCAGCTGGGGCGAGGGCGTCAGCATGGTGCTGCTGGAGCGGTTGTCGGACGCACGGGCCAACGGCCATCCGGTACTGGCCCTCGTACGCGGCTCCGCCGTCAACCAGGACGGCGCGAGCAACGGCCTCACCGCCCCCAATGGACCGTCCCAGCAGCGCGTCATCCGGCAGGCGCTCGCCAACGCCGGGCTGACGGCGGCCGAGGTGGACGCCGTGGAGGCACACGGCACCGGCACCCGGCTCGGCGACCCCATCGAGGCACAGGCCATTCTGGCCACGTACGGCCAGGGACGTGAGGCGGACCGGCCACTGCGGCTCGGTGCGCTCAAGTCCAACATCGGCCATACACAGGGTGCGGCGGGTGGCGCCGGGGTCATCAAGATGGTCATGGCGCTGCGCGAAGGGCTGCTGCCCAGGACGTTGCACATCAAGGCGCCGACACCCCATGTGGACTGGACGGCGGGTGAGGTCGAGCTGCTGACCGAGGCCAGGGACTGGCCCCGGTCGGAACGCGCGCGCCGCGCCGGTGTCTCGGCCTTCGGTATCAGTGGCACCAACGCCCATCTGATCCTGGAGGAGGCTCCCGACGAGCCCGCTGACACGGACACCGTCGCGGAGCAGCCCATGGACACGGCTGTGGTGACGGATGTGGTGCCGTGGGTGGTGTCGGGGCGTGGTGTGGGGGCGTTGCGGGCGCAGGCGGAGCGGTTGCGGGCGTATGTGGCGGCGCGGCCTGAGCTTTCGCCGGTGGATGTGGGCTATTCGCTGGTGTTGAGCCGTTCCTCGTTCTCCCACCGTGCCACGGTGGTCGGCTCCGACCGTGAGGCGCTGCTCAGCGGTCTCGACCAGATCGCCTCCGGTATCACCCCCGGCGCCGTGACGGATGACGAGGGCCGGACGGCGTTGATGTTCACGGGGCAGGGTGCCCAGCGCCTGGGTATGGGGCGTGAGTTGTATGAGGCTTTCCCGGTGTTCGCTTCGGTCTTCGACGCTGTCTGTGCGGAGTTGGATCGTCGTCTGGATGGTTCGGTGCGGTCGGTGGTGTTCGGTGAGGATGCCGGGGCGTTGGATCGGACGGTGTTCACGCAGTCGGGGCTGTTCGCCTTTGAGGTGGCGCTGTTCAGCCTGCTGGAGTCCTGGGGCGTGGTGGCGGACTTCTTGGTGGGGCATTCGGTGGGTGAGTTGGCGGCGGCTCATGTGGCGGGGGTGTTCTCGTTGGAGGATGCTTGCGCTTTGGTGGCGGCTCGGGGTCGGTTGATGCAGGCGTTGCCGGAGGGTGGCGCGATGGTGTCTCTTCAGGCGCCTGAAGCCGAGGTATTGCCGCATCTGGCGGGTCTCGAGGATCGGGTGAGTGTGGCGGCGGTCAATGGACCGCTTGCAACGGTCATCTCCGGTGAGGAGACAGCGGTGTTGGAGATCGCGGAGGCGGTGGGGTGTAAGAGCAAGCGGCTTCGGGTCTCGCATGCGTTCCACTCGCCGTTGATGGAGCCGATGCTCGCCGAGTTCGCCGCCGTCGCGCATCGCATCAGCTATAGCGCGCCTGTCGTCCCGATCGTGTCGAATGTGACGGGTGAGGTGGCTGGTGGGGAGGTGTGCTCTCCGGAGTACTGGGTGCGTCATGTGCGGCAGGCGGTGCGGTTCGCCGATGGCATCCGCACCCTCAGGGCTCAGGGGGTGACGCGCTTTGTCGAGCTGGGTCCGGCCGGCGTGCTGTGCGGGATGGGTCAGGAATGTGTGTCCGGGGCGGCGTTCGTTCCGTTGCTGCGCAAGGACCGCGACGAGGTCGAGGCGTTGTACACCGGCATCGGCCAGGTGCACGCCCATGGCGGTGCGGTGGACTGGGAGCGGGTGTTCTCGGGCCGTGGAGCCCACCGCGTCGAGCTGCCCACTTACGCCTTCCAGCGCCAACGCTACTGGTTCGAAGCTCCCGCCACCCCCAAGTCCACATCCGGGACCGGCTCCGTGGACACGACCTCCGTCGAGGCGCGCTTCTGGGACGCGGTCGAACGCGAGGACCTGGACGCCCTGACTGCCACCCTGGAGATCGACGGGCAGGCACAGCTCAGCGATCTGCTGCCCGCGCTCTCCTCCTGGCGCCGTGGTCAGAGCGACCGCGCCACCATCGACTCCTGGCGGTACCGCGTCACCTGGTCACCCGTGGCCGACGAGCCACGGACGGCCCTCTCCGGAACCTGGTTCGTGGCGGTCCCCGAAGACCGGGCCGACGGCGCCGTGGTGGCGGCCGTACTGCACGCCCTCGACACGCGCGGCGCCCGGGCCGTACCCCTGCGGCTGCCCGCGACCGCCACGCGCGGCACGGTGGCCGAGGGGCTGCGTACGGCGATGGCGAGCCATGGCACCCCGGCCGGTGTGCTGTCGCTGCTCGCCCTCGACGACGGCCCGCACCTCGAACACCCCGCGCTCACCACCGGACTTGCCCTCAACCTCGCGCTGGTCCAGGCCCTGGGTGACGGCGGGGTCACCACCCCGCTGTGGCTCGCCACCGTCGGCGCCGTGTCGGTGGGTGGATCCGACCCCGTGGCCAGTCCCGAGCAGGCGGCCACCTGGGGCATGGGTCGGGTCGCCGCCCTGGAACACCCGGGGCGCTGGGGCGGTCTGGTCGACCTCCGCGGGGACGTCGACGAGCGGACCGCGGACCGGCTGTGCGCGGTGCTGGCGGGCATCGCCGGAGAGAGCGGCACCGAGGACCAGCTCGCGGTGCGCGACGCGGGGGTGTTCGCCCGACGGCTCGTCCGGGCGCCCCTGCGCACCCCCGGCGGCGAGAGCTGGAAACCGCACGGCACCGTGCTGATCACCGGTGGCACCGGGGGGCTCGGCGCCCAGGTGGCCCGTCGGCTGGCCCGTACGGGTGCCGAACACCTCGTGCTCACCAGCCGCCGTGGTCTCGCCGCGCCGGGCGCCGCCGCACTGCGCGACGAGCTCGTCGCGCTGGGCGAGGGCGCCGTACGGGTCACGGTGGCCGCCTGCGATGTACGCGACCGGGACCAGGTCGCCGCGCTGCTGGGCGATGTCACGGCCGCGGGCGACCCGGTCGGCGCGGTGTTCCATGCCGCCGGGGTGGTGGCGTTCTCCCAGCTCGCCGACAGCACGGTGGCGGAGTTCGCGGAGATGGCCGACGGCAAGGTGCTGGGCGCCCGCCACCTTGACGAACTGCTCGAGCCGGACCACCTCGAGGCGTTTGTGCTGTTCTCGTCGATCGCCGCGGCCTGGGGGAGTGGCGGCCAGGGCGCGTACGCCGCCGCCAACGCCTTCCTGGACGCCCTCGCCGAACACCGCGTGGCACGAGGTCTGCCCGCCACCTCCGTCGCCTGGGGGCCGTGGGCCGACCGGGGCATGATCGAGCAGGGTGAGGTGGCGGAGCATCTCAGCCGGCGTGGACTCCCCGCCATGGCACCGGAGTTGACGGTCGCGGCGCTCGGCGAGGCACTGCACACCGGCGAGCCCTCGCTCGTCCTCGCCGATGTGCGCTGGGACCGGTTCGTCCCCGGATTCACCGCGGCCCGGCGACGTCCGCTGATCGGTGAACTGCCCGAGGTGCGCGCCGTCCTCGCCGCCCCCGCCGACAGCGACGCCGCCATACAGGACGACCGGGGACATGACTTTGTCGAGAGCCTGGCGGGGCTGTCGGACGACGAGGTGGACCGGGCCCTGCGCGACCTGGTGCACACCCAGGCGGCGGCCGTGCTCGGCCACTCCTCGTCCGACGCGGTCGCCACCGGGCGTGCGTTCAAGGAGCTGGGCTTCGACTCGCTGACCGCCGTCGAGTTGCGCAACCGGCTGAGCGCCGTCACCGGACTCGACCTCCCCGCCGCCCTGGTCTTCGACTATCCGGCACCCGCGACACTCGCCGCGCACCTGCGGGCCGAACTGCCGCTGGACCGCACGGCGGCGGACGCCGACGCGCTCCTCGGCCAGCTGGACACCTGGGAGTCCGCGCTGCCGGAGCTGCTGACCGACGACGCGGTGCGGGAGCGGGTGACGGCCCGGTTCCACCGCCTCATGGCGAAGCTGGGCGAGCCGCCGGAGGAGCACACCGTGGCGCGATCCGTCGACACCACCCTTCTGTCCGCGACCGCCGACGAGGTCTTCGACTTCATCGACAACGAATTCGGGGCTGCCTGATGGCGAACGAGAACGAAGAGAAACTCCTCACCTACCTCAAGCGGGTCTCCGCCGACCTCAAGCAGGCCCGCTACCGTCTCGATGAGATCGAGACCGCGGAGCGGGAGCCGATCGCCGTCGTCTCGATGGGCTGCCGTTTCCCCGGCGGTGTCCGGTCCCCCGAGGAGTTGTGGCGGCTGGTGGCCGACGGGCGGGACGCCGTCGCCGAGTTCCCCGCCAATCGGGGCTGGGATGTCGAGGGACTGTACGACCCGGATCCCGGCCGGTCCGGCACCTGCAACACCCGCGAGGGCGGGTTCGTCTACGACGCCGACCGGTTCGACCCCGCCTTCTTCGGGATCTCGCCGCGCGAGGCGCTGGCCATGGACCCGCAGCAGCGGCTGCTGCTCGAAGTGTCCTGGGAGGCCATCGAGCGCGCGGGCATCGATCCGCTGTCGCTGAAGGGGACCAAGGCGGGGGTGTACGTCGGGCTCGCCTCGTTCCAGTACGGCGGGGACCCGCAGTACGCGCCGGACGGTGTCGAGGGCCATCTGCTCATCGGCAATGTCACCAGCGTCGCGTCCGGCCGGATCGCCTACACCCTCGGCCTCGAGGGGCCCGCGATCACCCTGGACACCGCGTGCTCGTCCTCGCTGGTGACCCTGCACCTCGCGGCCCAGGCGCTGCGGCGTGGCGAATGCGCGCTGGCGCTCGCGGGCGGTGCGGCCATCATGTCCACCCCGGGTGTCTTCGTGGAGTTCAGCCATCAGCGCGGACTCGCCGCCGACGGCCGCTGCAAGTCGTTCGCCGCGGGCGCCGACGGCACCGGCTGGGGCGAGGGCGCGGGCATGGTGCTGCTGGAACGGCTGTCCGACGCGCGGGCCAACGGCCACCCGGTGCTCGCGGTGCTGCGGTCCAGCGCCGTCAACCAGGACGGTGCGAGCAACGGCCTCGCCGCGCCCAACGGCCCCGCACAGCGCCGGGTCATCGAGGCGGCGCTCTCCGGCGCCGGACTGTCGGTGGACGACGTCGACGCCGTCGAGGCGCATGGCACCGGTACGGCGCTGGGCGATCCGATCGAGGCGGGCGCGCTGCTGGCCACCTATGGCAAGGGCCGCTCGTCCGGCCATCCGCTGTGGCTGGGTTCGCTGAAGTCCAACATCGGCCACACCCAGGCCGCGGCCGGGGTCGGTGGTGTCATCAAGACGGTGATGGCGCTGCGCCACGGAGTGCTGCCCAAAACCCTGCACGCCGAGACCGCGACATCCGCCGTGAACTGGGCCTCGGGCGCGGTCGAGCTGCTGACGGACACCAGGCCGTGGCCGGACCGTGGCCGCCCGCGCCGCGCCGGGGTGTCCGCGTTCGGCGTGAGCGGCACCAACGCACATGTCATCCTCGAACAGGCCCCGGCCGCCGAGGAGAACGCGACGGAGCACACCGTCCCGGAACCGGGCGGGACCGCGCTCGGCGGGCCCCAGGTGCCCTGGGTGCTCTCGGGGCGCAGCGAGGCCGCGCTGCGTGCGCGGGCCGCGGAACTGCTGTCCCATGTGGCCGACCGCCCCGAGCTGACCCCGGCCGGTGTCGGCGGTTCACTCGCGGTGGGCCGGTCGGCCTTCGAGTACCGCGCCACCGTGGTGGGCGGCGACCGCGACACGCTGCTCGGCGGCCTGGAGTCGCTGGCCTCCGGTACCGCGGCCACGCAGGCCGTACGGGGCGAGGGCGCGGCGGCGGCCGAGGCGCGTCCGGTGTTCGTGTTCCCGGGACAGGGCTCCCAGTGGACGGGTATGGCGGTCGAACTCCTCGACAGCTCACCGGTGTTCGCGCGGCGGATCATGGAGTGCGAGACGGCCCTGTCGGCCTTCGTGGACTGGCCGCTGACCGGTGTGCTGAGGGGCGAAGGGCCGGGTCTCGAGCGGGTGGATGTCGTCCAGCCCGCGCTGTGGGCGGTGATGGTGTCGCTGGCCGAGGTATGGCGGACGTACGGAGTCACCCCCGCGGCCGTCATGGGCCATTCCCAGGGCGAGATCGCGGCGGCCGTGGTGGCGGGTGCGCTGTCGCTGGAGGACGGCGCGCGGGTGGTGGCGCTGCGGTCGCAGGCCATCGCCCGTGGACTCGCGGGCCGCGGCGGCATGATGTCGGTGGCGCTCCCGGTGGAGTCGCTGTGCGAACGCATCGCGGCGTGGGACGGGCGGATCTCGCTGGCCGCGGTCAACGGTCCCGGTGCGATGGTGGTGTCGGGCGAGCCCGACGCGCTGCGCGAACTCCAGGCCGTCTGTGAGTCCGAGGACATCCGCGCCAAACGGATCCCGGTGGACTACGCCTCGCACTCCGCGCAGGTGGAATCCCTCCACGAGGAACTGCTCGACCTCCTCGCCCCCATCCGCGCGCGCACCTCACGCCTCACCTTCCACTCCACCGTCACCGGCGAGGCCATGGACACCGCCGGGCTCGACGCCGCCTACTGGGCGCGCAACCTGCGTGAGACCGTACGGCTGGAAGCGGCCACCCGCGGACTGCTCAGCGGCGGCCACCGGCTGTTCATCGAGGTCAGTCCGCACCCCGTACTGGCCGCCGCCATCGAGTCCACCATCGAGGACGCCGAGGGCGCGGCGGCCGTCATCGGCACCCTGCGCCGCGAGGAGGGTGGTCCGCGGCGGATGCTGCTCTCGCTCGCCCAGGCGTATGTCCGGGGCGCGGAAGTGGACTGGCGGGGACTGTTCGCCGACCGCGGCGGACCGCGGGTGGACCTGCCCACCTATCCGTTCCAGCGTGACCGCTACTGGGTCGAGCCCCGGACGGCACACACCACCGCCACGGCCGGCCCGTCCGACGCCGACTTCTGGGCCGCCGTCGACAGTGCCGATCTGGAGACCCTGACGGCGGAGCTGGGCGCCGCGGCGGACACCCCGCTCAGCGATGTGGTCCCGCTGCTGTCCTCGTGGCGGACCCGGCGGAACGACCAGGCGGAGCTGGACGGTTGGCGCTACCGCATCGGCTGGCAGCCGCTCGACCGCCCCGGTGACACCGCCGTGTCCGGGGCCTGGCTGGTGGTGGCCCCCGCCGACGGGGCCGCGGCCCCGGCCGTCGAGGCCATCACCGCCCACCTCGCCGAACGCGGCGCCACGGTCGTCCTCGTCGGTATCGCCGCGGAGGAGACCGACCGCGCACGGCTCGCCACCCGGCTCAGCGACGCCCTCGGCCGGGCCGGGAACCCCGTCGGCGTGTTGTCGCTGCTCGCGCTCGACGAGGCTCCGCACCCCGTATGGCCGGACGTGCCCACCGGCTGTGCCACCACCCTCACCCTCGTCCAGGCCCTGGGCGACACCGGTGTCGACGCGCCCCTGTGGTGTGTCACCAGCGGTGCGGTCGCCACCGGTGGCGCCGACCGCCCGACCGCTCCCCGCCAAGCCCTCATCTGGGGTCTGGGAGGCGCCGTGGCCCTGGAACACCCGCAGCGCTGGGGCGGTCTGGTCGACCTGCCGGGGAGACTCGACACCGCCGCGCTCATGGCCCTCACCGGTGCCCTCACCCGCCAGGACGGTGAGGACCAGCTGGCGATCCGCCCGTCCGGCACCCTCGCCCGGCGGCTGCGGCGAGCCGGTGCCACCCCGCCCGGCGAGGGCTGGCGGCCCCGTGGCACCGTCCTCATCACCGGTGGCACCGGCGGAGTCGGCGGCCAGCTCGCCCGCACCCTCGTCCGCGACGGCGCCGAACATGTGGTGCTGGCCGGCCGTCGTGGCCCCGACGCCCCGGGAGCGTCCGCCCTGTCGGCCGAACTCACCGGCCTCGGTGCCCGGGTGACCATCGCCGCCTGCGACGTGGCCGACCGCGAGGCCCTGGCCGCCCTGCTGGACACCCTCACCGGCGACGGAGTGGACCACGGCGACGGAGTGGACCATCCGCTCACCGCCGTGGTGCACGCCGCGGGCACGCTCGACGACGCCACCGTGGACGCCCTCACCCCGGAGCAGCTCCAAGGGGTGCTGCGCCCCAAGGTGTCGGGCGCCCACCATCTGCACGAGCTCACCCGGGATCTGGACCTCGACGCGTTCGTGCTGTTCTCCTCGATCGCGGGCACCGTGGGCGCCGCGGGCCAGGGCAACTACGCGGCGGCCAATGCCTGTCTCGACGCGCTCGCCCAGTCGCGCCGCGCCGAGGGTCTGCCCGCCACCTGCGTTGCCTGGAGCGCGTGGGCCGGGGGCGGCATGATCGACGGCGAGATGGCGGACCAGCTCCGACGGCGCGGGGTGGCGCCGATGGACGGCGAACGGACGGCCGGGATCCTGAGCCGGACGGTCGCACGGGACGAGCCCTTCCTCGTGGTGGCCGACATCGACTGGGAGCGTTTCGCCCCCGCACTGTCCGCCACCCGGCCCCTGCCGCTGCTGGCCGATATCCCCGAGGCCGCCGCCCCCACCGGCGCGGTGACGGGCGGGGCGGAACAGGAGGAGAGCGGTGGCGGAGGCGCGTTGCGCGCACGGCTCGCCGGGCTGAGCCCCGCCGACCGCGACCCCGCGCTCGCCGAGCTGGTGGCCGAACAGGCCGCCGCCGCGCTGGGTTACACCGATGCCACCGCCGTCGAGTCCGGACGGCCCTTCAAGGAACTGGGCTTCGACTCGCTCACCGCGGTCGAGCTGCGCAACCGGCTCAACGCCGCCACCGGACTGCGGCTGCCGGTCACCCTCGTCTTCGATTATCCGACCGCCGATGACCTCGCCGGACTGCTGCGCGACGAACTCCTGCCGTCGCACGGGGACACCGCCGGGGAGACCGCGGACACCGCGTCCCTCGCCGCCGCCGACCGTGCTCAGTCCGCCCTCGCGGCACTGGAGTTGGAGGACATCGAAGCGGCCACCGACGACGAGATGTTCGACCTGCTCGACGGGATGTTCGACCTGCTGGGCCGGGAGATCACGGCCTGATGACCCGCCGCCCGACCCCCACGGCTGCCACCGGCACTCCGGCCCTCTTGAGGAGCTGACGACAGATGGACAACGAGAAGAAGCTGCGCGACTACCTCAAGCGGGCCACCGGCCACCTCCGCGCCGCCCACCGGCGGATCCAGGACCTCCAGACGCCCGAACCCCTCGCCATCGTGGCGATGAACTGCCGCTACGCGGGCGATATCCGGTCCCCCGAGGACCTGTGGGACGCCGTGGCAGAGGGCCGCGACGGCATCGGGGACTTCCCCGCCGACCGCGGATGGGACCTGGCCAACCTCTTCGACCCCGATCCCGATATCGAGGGCCGCACCTACGCCCGCCAGGGCGGATTTCTCTACGACGCCGACCGGTTCGACCCCGCCTTCTTCGGGATATCGCCCCGTGAGGCCCTGACCATGGACCCGCAGCAGCGGCTGCTGCTCGAAGTGGTCTGGGAGACTTTCGAGCGCGCCGGGATCGACCCCGGGACCCTGCGCGGCAGCGACACCGGCATCTTCATGGGTGCCACCGACTTCGACTACGCCCGCGGACTGACCCGGCTCCCCGAAGGGCTCGAAGGCCAGATGTCCATGGGCGCCTCCGGCGCCATCCTCTCCGGCCGGGTCGCGTACACCCTGGGCCTGGAGGGCCCCGCCGTCACGGTCGACACCATGTGCTCGTCCTCGCTGGTGGCCCTGCACATGGCCTGCCAGTCGCTGCGCCAGGGTGACTGCGCGATGGCGCTCACCGGTGGCACCACCGTGATGTCCACACCGGGCGGCTTCATCGAGTTCAGCCGTCAGCGGGCGCTGTCCGCCTCCTCCCGCTGCCAGGCGTTCTCCTCCACGGCCGACGGCACCGCCTGGGGCGAGGGCGTCGGTGTGCTGCTGCTGGAGCGGCTGTCCGACGCGCGGCGCAACGGCCATGAGGTGCTGGCCGTCGTCCGCGGCTCCGCGATCAACCAGGACGGTGCGAGCAACGGTCTGACCGCCCCCAACGGCCGGGCGCAGCAACGGGTGATCCGCCAGGCGCTGGCCAACGCCGCCCTGTCCGGCGGGGACGTCGACGCGGTGGAGGCACATGGCACCGGGACCTCACTCGGCGACCCGATCGAGGCGGGCGCGCTGCTCGCCACCTACGGCCGGAACCGCCCCTCGGACCGGCCGCTGTGGCTGGGCTCGCTGAAGTCCAACGTCGGCCACACCGCGGCCGCCGCCGGTGTCGGCGGTGTCATCAAGATGGTGCAGGCCATTCGCCATGGCGCACTGCCCAGGACACTGCATATCGAGGAGCCGTCGCCCAATGTCGACTGGTCCTCCGGCGCCGTGGAACTCCTCATGGAACCGCGCCCGTGGCCGGAGACCGGCCGCGCCCGGCGCGCCGGGGTGTCCGCCTTCGGCGCCAGTGGCACCAATGCCCATGCCATCATCGAACAAGCCCCCGAGGAAGCGCCGTTGACGGCCGCCGACGCCTCCGCCGTCGCCCCGGTCGGGAGCACGTCGGTGCCGTGGGTGGTGTCGGCGAAGAGCGAGACCGCGCTGCGGGCGCAGGCCGAGCGGCTGGTGTCCCATCTGGAGGGGCGGCCCGGGCTGTCCCCGGCCGATGTGGGGTACTCCCTGGCCACCACGCGTGCCACCTTCGACCACCGTGCGGTGGTGGTCGGCCGGACCCCGGAGGACTTCCGCGCCGGTCTCACGGCGCTCTCCCGCGCCGAACCCGGTGGTGTGGTGGCCCAGGGTGTCGTGGGTCCCGTCGGAAAGCCCGTGTTCGTGTTTCCGGGGCAGGGGTCGCAGTGGGTGGGTATGGCGGTGGAGTTGCTTGAGGTGTCGCCTGTGTTCGGGCGGCGGATGGCGGAGTGTGAGGCGGCGCTGTCGGGGTTTGTGGAGTGGGGGCTGTCGGGTGTGTTGCGGGGT
>NZ_JBEZHR010000017.1:0-166424 GCF_040650655.1 Streptomyces sp. NPDC048636
GCGCCCATTCCGAGTCCGACAGATCCCCCCGCCCCATGTCCGTGGCAACGAGCCGGACCCGAAACGGTCACATGATCCGCCGGACAGGCTCTAGGAGCCGTCGGTGTCGCCGGCGCCCGGGGCGCGGACCGCTCGCAGAGCGCTTTCCATCGCATGACGCAGATGGGCCCGCGCGTCCCCCGCGTCGGCCTTGTTCAGCAGCGCCGAAAGGAACTCCGGGTCCGGATAGCCGCCACCAGAGGAATCCTTCGTGGCCCACAGCTGCGACCAAATGGAGATCATCATTTCGTTGCAGGCTCGCGCCTGCGCGAGCTGTTGCGGACCCTCACCGGTGAAGACATCACGGGCCGAGATCCCCAGCCGGTGCCCCATGGCGACCAGGAACGTCTCCCTCGACGCCGAATCCAGAATCGCCAGCACACGGTCTCGCGCGCTCATTGGTCCATGTCCCAGAAGTCCTCGTCCGTCATCGGCTTGCCCCCACCATAGGATTCGCGGGGCAGCGAGTCCACGTCGTACCCATGTGTTTCCGGGCCGTAGTACCGATGGTGGTTGTAGTGGAATCCGGTCTCGGGATCGGCGTACTGACCGGGGAAGCGGAGCTGGCAGGTGGTGGCGTCGGATGGCGCGGTGAGGGGGGTGCCCCAGAGGGTGGTGGTGCGGGCTTGCCAGGCGACGGAGCCGTCGGGTGTGACCAGGTCGGTGGGGGCGCCGGCCAGGTCGGTGATGATGGCGTGGAACCGGACGTCGTACTCGGAGAGCGGTACGTCGGCGAGAGCGAGGATCGCGTCGGCGTTCCCGGGATGGCCGTCGCGTGTCCGGTGGGTGTAGTCACAGGTCGCGACCGTGCCGTCCGGACTCAGCTGTTCGGCCAGGTGTGTGCCGTCCCAGCTGTCGAGGCCCATGCGCAGGCGCCCGCGAACAAGGCCAGCCGCTCCACCCGTCGGATATCGTCGCACATGAGTGCTCGCGATCCCTCTGTGATTCCCGCTGCACACCCCCTGGCCACGGCTTCTTCGAGGTCGGCCGCCGTGGGCGGAGCGCGAGGGACCGGCGGTGCGCGCCGTGACACGGCACCCGGTTACGCTACGGATCGATCTTGCACTACACGGTTCGGGGCGGGACCGGAGGAAAGGAATTCCATGCACGTGGTGAGCGAGGACGAACTCCACGACGAGTTCTTCCCGTCCATACCCTCCCCCGAGAGCGCCGCCGGCTGGCAGGCACCCACCGAGCTGGAACAGCATCTGTACAAGCTGAGCCGGGCGGACAACGGATACGCCTATCTGCGCACGCTCGCGACCGAGGGGGTGTACTACCCGGTCCGTCTGGACCACGCGCGCGAGGCCGCCGAGGACGAGTATCCGATGCTGACCGTCGACACCTCCGACGGCCGGGTGGTGGCGCAGGTCTACACCGCCGGTGTGCTGCCGCGTCCGCATCCGTACCTCGTCTACGAGTACGCCACGCTCGGAGCCCTCGCCCATGTCGTCCCGGAGCAGGTGGACGTCCTCGCGGTCAACGCGGCCACCCCGTGCGAGCACTTCTTCCTCACCGACGACGAGGAGCGTGAGGTCTGGCTTGACCTGCACCACGAGCTCTTCGAGCCGGACGAGCTGATGGACCGGGTGGTGACCCGACGCACCCGGGTGCCCGAACCCGGCGCGCTGCTGCACGGCCTGGCCTGCGGTGCGCACCTGTGCTTCCGCAACGGCGACGCCTGGAACACCGCGCACTGGCACGGCATGGGTTACCAGGGCGAAGTGACACGCATCTCCCGCGACTGGGGCGTGGACAGCCGGGAGGACTGGCTGCGGACACAGGAAGGGCTCCTGGAGCGCGAGTTGAGCTCCTCGGCCTGGAATGACGTCCTGGGAGCGCGCAATATGCTGCTCGAGGGCGCGAACGGCGCCACCGACCACTGGCGCGACCATGTGGAGGCGTCCCTGCGCGCCGGCGCCCGGCGTTCCCTCACCCCCACCGACGACCCCGACTTCATGAGCATGGTGGCGCGGGCGCGGGATCTGGTGGGCAAGATCCTGCGGTACGAGGCCCGCTTCCGCGCCGACGGCCTGCTGCCACCGGACGGGATCGTACGCTCGGCCGCCGCCTGGGACATCGGCCGAGCGTCCAAGATGGCCCGCTGGGGTCTGGGCGCGCGGTACGCCACCGAGACCGAGGCGCACACGGCGCTGGAACGCGCGTCAAGGCGGGCCCAGGAGATCTACGGCTCATGGGAGGAGTTCTCCGCCGGTTACATCCTCGGGCGGTGTCTCCACTTCGACGAGGAGCACTTCGGCTCCTGGTACACCACCGTCCTGGAGGCGCACCGTGAGCTGACCACCGACCCCGACAGCCCCTGGCTCACGGTGCCGTTCACCACGCCCTGACCCTCTCCCTCCCTCGGCCGTCAGCCCTGGTCGGCCGGTGTACGCACCAGACGGGCGTATGCCTCGGCCAGGGCCCGGGTCACCTTGCCCACGCCGTAGTCATGGCCGTCCACTGCCCGGACCGGCTGTACCTCATAGGCGGTGCCGGTCAGGAACACTTCGTCGGCCTCGGCCAGGACGTCCGGGGTGAGCGGGCGTTCGTGGACCTCGATGTCCAGGTCATGGGCGAGGCCGATGACGGTCTGCCGGGTGATGCCGTCGAGAAAGGTGTCCGGGACGGGCGTGTGCAGGGCACCGTCGATGACGAGGAAGAGATTGGCGCCGGTGGCCTCGGCCAGCAGACCCCGGTGGTCCAGCAGCAGCGCGTCGTCGTGACCGGCCGCCTCGGCCTCGTCCCTGGCCAGCGTGCAGATGTTGTACAGCGACGCGGCCTTCGCCTGCACCGGAGCGGTGTCGGGGGCCGGGCGGCGCCACCGCGACATACCGAGGCTGATGCCCTGGTCCTGGGAGGAACCGGCGAACACCCTGGGCCACTCCCAGGTGGCGATGGCGACGTGCACCCGGGCTCCCGCGCCGGACACGCTCATCTGTTCACTGCCCCGCCATGCCACCGGCCGGACATAGCCGTCCGTGATGTTCTGCCGCCGGACCAGTTCCCGGGTGGCGTCGTCGAGCGCGGACACGGTGAAGGGGATGGCGAAGCCCAGTTCGCGTGCGGAGCTGTGCAGCCGCTCATTGTGTTCGGTGAGTTTGAAGACCGTGCCGCCGTAGACCCGTTGGCCCTCGAAGACACCGCCGCCGTAGTGCAGTCCGTGGGAGAGGACATGGAGCGTGGCCTCGCGCCAGGGAACGAACGCGCCGTCGTACCAGAGGACGCCGTCACGGTCGTCGAAGGGGAGCACGGTCATCACGCACCGCCTTCCGGGGTGTACTCGACGGTGTACTCGACACGGATCGCGGTCTCCAGACCCTGGTGGAACTCCTCGGCCTCGGCGGTCGTGGCGTGCCGGGACAGTACGAAGGCCGGGTATCCGGTGAAGTCCGGGTAGGGGCGCACCACATCGCCCGGGAAGAGCATCTGGACCACATGGTCCACCCGGGGGTCGTCACGCAGCTCCGCAAGACCGTGGACGGCGGCGATCCGGCCCGAACCACCGCACGGCACGATGTAGTTGGCGGCGGCGCCGGTGGCGGCGGGGGTACCGCCGCCGAAGGAGACCGGGGGGAGTCCGGCGGCGATCCGCAGCGCGTCGGCGGCGAAGTCCAGCCCGGTGACGTGCTGGACGATGTACTGGGACACCCCCGAGCCACCGATCCGGGCGCCCAGCTCCAGCAGATAGGGCCGTTCGCCACCGCGCAGCCGCAGCTCGGTGTGGGTGGGGCCGTCGGTGATGCCGAGGGCGGTGTGCGCGGCGACCACCTCGCGCCGGACGGCGTCCTCGACCGCCGGGGGCAGTACGGCGGGCGCGCGGTAGACGCTCTCCTCGAAGTACGGTCCTTCGGGCTCGCCCTTGTAGCCGATGGCGCACACGGTCACCTCACCGCGGTGGGCGAGGGATTCCACCGCGAACTCGGGCCCGTCGAGATACTCCTCCACCACCAGGCCCTCGACCCGGCCGAGTTTGTCCCGGCAGACCTGCCAGACCTCCTCGACCACCGCCTTCAGCCGCTCCGGGCCGTCCGCCTTGGTGACACCGAGGCTGGAGAAGCCATGGGCGGGTTTGACCACCACGGGAAAGTCCAGGTGTGCGGCCGCCTCCCAGCCGCTCGGGTCCTCCAGCCGTACGAAACGGGGCGTGTTGAGCCCGGCCGCGGCCAGCCGGTCCCGCATCACCCGCTTGTCCTGCGCGCCGAGGGCCGCCTCCCGGCCGATACCGGGCAGTCCGAGGAGTTCGGCGGCCTCCGCGACGAACGGCACCGCCGGGTCGTAGAGCGTGCAGATGCCCTGGAACGGAGTGGTCTCATACAGCTTCCGCAGCGTGGCCAGGGCGCCCGCCCGGTCCCGGTCGAGGTCCAGGCGCAGCAGGTCCGTCACGGCCGGGGGCAGCCGGTCCGGTGCCACGTCCTCGTCGGGGCGGGGGACCAGGATCAGCCGGATTCCGGCGCGCTCGGCGCTGTCGAAGACCCAGGGCAGCGTGGTGCGCTGGTACACCAGGACGACGGTGGGAGGTGGTGTGTTCACGAGGTTCCTTGTCCCTGACGGATACCGGACGGCTGATCGGTGTCGGTGGTGGGTTCGACGTCGACGGCGCTTCCGGTCGTGGCGGAGTCGGTCGTGGTGGCGTCGGACGGGGCGCCTTCGGACGGCATGGACCCCGCCGGGGCGGGGTTCGCCGGGCGGGAGCCGCCCACCGTCAGCCATACCCCGGCCGCGCAGGCGACGATCAGGACGAGCACCACCGGACCCGGTGCGCCCGCCCACCCCAGCGACCATTCTCCGAGCCGGATCAGGAAGGGCACGATCAGGGCCACCGCCGAGGTGTACAGCGGTCCCTTGCGCAGGATGAGTTCATGCGAGATCAGGAACACCGGGGCGGTCAGCCCCGCGCCGAGCAGGGCCACCCCACCCCAGTTGGCCGCCGTGACACCGCCCAGCGGGACGAAGAGAACGGTGGCCAGCCCGAGCATCACCGCGCCCGCACCCGTGATGGCGGGGAGCGCCGCCAGCGGTGACACATCGGCCATCCGCTGCCGGTACACATAGCCGTACAGCGCATAGGTGAAGGTGCCGCCCAGGGCCAGCAGTACCCCGGTGAGCAGCGCGCCCGTACCGGCCGCCGCGTCATGTCCCGAGCCGTCCGCCACCGCGTAGCCGCAGGCCGCGGCCACCGCGAGCAGGGTGCCGCACACCTTGCGCACACTGCTGCGCTCGCCGAAGGCGACGAGGCCGATGATGAACGTCACACAGGGCAGCAGCGAGACGATCAGACCCACCCGGGACGCGCCGATCCGGCCGATGCCGAGCAGGGTGCCCGAGTAGTAGGCGAAAAACCCCAGGAACGCCAGCAGCAGATACCCGGACGGGCGGCCGAACGCCGTGCGCACATCCCGCCAGCCACGGGGATGGAGCGCCGCCACCAAGGAGATCGCCAGGAAGCTCGCCGCCGTCCGGCCGGTCGCCACCGCGAGCGCGGGCACCCCGTCCACCAGCCGCGCGGACATCAGCCAGCCCGCGGCGAGCAGCAACACCATCAGCGCCGACAGGGCGGGCACCACCAGGGGCCCGCCCCACCTGCGCGACACGGGACCGCCCGTCACCACTGCGCCATGGCGAACGTCAGCGGCGGCAGCCGGTCCAGCCCCCGCTTGGCGCGCAGCAGTACGCGCTGGTCCTCCGTGAACCGATAGCGCTGCTTGTCCTCCCCGGCGGGAAGATAGCGGCGCACCAGCTCCTTGGCCGTGACCCGGTAGTCGTCGTCGGTGGTGACTTCGGCCTCCAGTTTCTCGACGGTGGTGACATAGTCCCGCAGCGCGGCCACGGTGGCGTCCCGGTCCAGGCGCAGCAGCCCGCCATCCGCCGGGGAACCGGTCAGCGCGCCGTGCTCGCGCAGCCAGGAGAATACGAACACACCGGTGCCGGAGTCGAAATTGCGGGTCGCGTCGTCCGCCTGCGGATAGCGGAAGACCCGCTCCAGGAGGATCATCGCGATCTGCTCCTCGGCGTACGGAACGCCGCCGTCGGCACAGGCCAGCGCGGTCTTGGCATCCACCTTGATCTCTTCGAGCAGCCCCACGAACCAGTTCATCTTCAGTGAGATGTGCTCGTCGAACGGCCACAGCCCCTGGTAGTGCATGGAGTCGTGCAGATAGCCCCACAGGGCGCGGGCCTCGTAACACACCTCCGGGGCCAGACCGGTGGAGGCAGCGGGCACCGAGTCCGGGGTGAGTACGGCCGCGGCCCCGGGCAGTGCGTAGGTCTCGTGGATGGCGCGCATCTTGTTGTAGAAGAACATGGCGTACGGCTGCTCGGTGATCTTGTCATGAGCCGCAACGTTCTCCGGGAAGAACACCAGACAGTTGCCCTGCGCGAAACCGTCGCTGCCGGTGATGAGGATCAGGGCCTGGCAGTTGTTCTTGGGGTGCGGATAGCTGACGGCCAGCTCCGGCAGTGCCGCGGGCTCCTTGCGCAGTGCGAAGAAGCAGTCCAGCCGCTTGCCCACCGGCGGTGCGCTGTTGGTGCTCCGCAGCGGCGCGAGGAAGAACACCACCTCCCCGTCCTCGGGCGGCCGCAGTGCGTCGCGGGACCGGGCGAAGTGCGGCGGGGTGTCCAGTCCGGCGGTCAGCCAGTCGGCCATGTCGTCGCGCAGCGCCTCGGCCTGGTGCCCGAGCCCATGGCGCCGGTACCAGGCGCACGCCTCGTCGGTGATCCGCGTGAGCAGGGCACGATCCTCCGGGGTGGCGTCGGCGACCGTACCGTCATCGGCCTGACGGGACCGGAAGCGGTTGACCCACGGGATGAGCGTGTCCGTGAGCGCCTGGGCCTCGGTCAGCCACCGGGCGTCGAGGGGTGCTTGAGCGGTCACAGCGCCACCCCCGCGGTGAGCGCGGCCCCGGCCTCGGCGTGTGCGAGACCGGCGTCGAGGGCTTCGGCGTCGGCGGGAGCGGTGCCGGCCGGGTCGGGGTCCATGGCCAGCACCTGGTGCACGGTGAAGACCATCGGGACCGGGCCGAAGTCCCGGATGATCCGCAGGCCGTGCCGTTCGGCGGCGGCGACCGTGGTGATACAGCCCTCCACCCTGCCCTCGGCGCAGTCGATGGCGGCCTGCGAGTTGCTCAGCACCTCATGGATCTCCGCCGAAGCGGGCACCAGCCCCCTGGGCGCGGGATGCGAGGCCACGGTGGCCGGGGTGGCCGTCCCCAGGGAGGCGAACACCATGTTGTGTGTCGGCATGACGAAGCTGTCGACCATCCGAAGCCGGTGGAGGTTGCCGAAGACCAGTGTGTGCAGCGCCGGATAGACCGCACAGGCGGTCAACGCGTGCTCCCCGTCCGCCGGGACGGCCTCCAGCGCCGATTCGATCGAGGAGTGCAGCCGCACGGTGCCCTCGACACCTCGCCTGCGCAGCCATTCATGGGAGGCGGCTTCCAGGTTGGTCCCCTGCGGACCGAGTGTGTGCAGATGACGGACCCGATCAGGCCCAGCGTGGACATGCCGCATGATTCCCCCATGGTTTCGGTTGTCTCGGTGCTTCTCGACAGGCGTCCGCACGCGTCATTCTCGGAGCCGAGAGGATCAAAACAGGAGAAAACGCATGGGAACAAGTGTCTACGGTAGATCTTTGCAAATGGCATGGAGTAGGGGCCCATTGACGTCGATAACCAGCCAACAGGGCACCGTTGATCGTGTGAGGGGGACGATGGCTCAGGTCGCAAGCGGCGGGGGAGTTCCGCTGAGGAGGCGCCGCGTGACCCCGGTGGTTTCGGGGTTTCGGGAATAGCCGAAAACCATTGACGTGTGCTCACACCCGTGTGCTGCTGCCCCCTCGGCATCGCCCGTCGCTCATGTCCCGGAGCCGCTCAGCCTCCCGCGGCCCGGACCGTGTGGCTCAGCAGCAGCGCGGTGGTCACCGGCCCGACGCCGCCGGGCACCGGGGTCAGCGCTCCCGCCCTGCCGCTGACGGAGGCGGCGTCGACGTCCCCGGTCAGCCCGCCGTCCTCGGTGGGGTGGGTGCCCACGTCGATCACCACCGCGCCCGGTGCGACATGATCGGCCGTGATCATCCCGGCCCGGCCGACCGCGGCCACCACCACATCCGCCGCCGAGGTGACCGCGGCCAGCCCCCGGGTGCGCGAATGGCAGACGGTGACCGTGGCGTCGGCGTTCAGCAGCAGATGCGCGACGGGCTTCCCGACCACGATCGAACGGCCGACGACGGCGACACGGCGCCCGGCGAGCTCGATCCCGTGGTGCACCAGGACACGCACCACCGCCTCGGCCGTCGCCGGGGCGAACGCGGACAGCCCGGCGGCCAGCCGCCCCAGGGACACCGGGTTGGCCCCGTCCACGTCCTTCTCGAACGCGATGGCCCCGGCCAGCTCCTGGAGCGACGCGCCCGCGGGCAGCGGGGTCTGGAGGATGACGCCGTGCACCCGCTCATCGGCGGACAGCTCCGCCAGCCGCGCCCGGATGGACTCCGGCGCCGCCGTGGCCCCCAGATCGACGATGTCGCAGGCGATGCCCGTCTTCCCGGCCGCCCTGGCGATGGACCGGACGTACCACGCGCTGGCCTCGTCCGCGGTGGCCACCACGACCGCGAGCCGGGGCACCGTACCCGCGGCGGTGAGCGCCGCGGCGCGTTCGGCCGCCCCGGCCCGGATCGTGGCCGACAGCTCCTTGCCGGAGAGCACCGTGGCACTCATACGGCGATCCGCTCACGGACCGCGGCGGTCAGCCGCTCCGCCCGCGCCACCAGGGCGGGGACCCGCGCGGCCGCCGCGGTCAGCTTCCCGTGGACCAACTCGTCCCGTACACCGCCGAGGTTGATCTCGACATTGACCCGGGCCGTGGTGGCCGCGGCCCGCGCGGCCTCCGCCGCGGCGGCCACATCGGTGATGACGTTGCGGTTGCCCACCGGCAGTATCTCCTCGGCCAGTTCGACCACCACCTGGGCCACTTGGATCACCTCCGCCGGTGGCTTGCCCGCACCGGCCAGCGCCCGCGCGATCGCCACCGACCGCGCGCCCTTCGCCTCATCGGTGTCCTTCGGCAGCCGGTACGCCTCGGTCACCGCGGTGAACGCCGCGGCGTCCGCCTCCGCCAGCCGCAGCGCCTCGTCCCGCAACCGGTCCGCCTCGGCCGTGACCCGCTCGATGATGTCCCGGTGCTCGGCGTACCGCTCACCGGTGCTGTAGCGGGCCACCATCCCGACCAGCGCGGCGGCCTGCGCCGCGTGCAGCGCGGCGACCGCTCCGCCGCCGGGCGCCGGTACCCGGGCGGCGAGTTGGGTGAGGAAGTCGCCGATCCTCTCGTCACGCATGAACGCCTCGTCCTCCGTCACCGAACAGCCCACCTGTACGACCCGCTCCGGAATCCTCCCACGACGGCGGGGACCACTCCGCCGGGACGCCGACGGGCGCGCCGCCGGGCCGGGCCCGCGGACTCCCGTACGAGCCGATGCGACGAACCGCACACCGGCACTGGGCGCGGCGGGGTTGACCTGGTACAAAGGCCACTCGATCCAGCACCACCGCAAGACCGAGATGAGGCACCCTCCATGACGACGTGTCGATTCTGCGATGACCCGTCATGCTCCGGCACCGATGAGTGCGAAGGGCGGTCCGTATTCGACCCCCGCACCGACCCGCCTCCCGGCCCGCCCGTCTTCCTGCCGTCGGGTTCGTCGCGGGCCGATCCCGACGCGGTGGCCGCGGCGGTGGCCGCGTTCGACCAGGAGGGGATACCCGGCGCCTCCGGAGCCCAGGGACAGCGGTCCGGCGGCGCACCGGATCCGGGCGGTCGCCCGACCCGCGGTGGCGGCCGGGTGCGGATCGTGGCCGCGGTCCTGGTCGGCGCCACCGTCACCGCCGCCATCCTCTTCTACCCGGACGAGGAGCCACGGCACACCGCCTCGCCCACCCGCGCCGCCACGGCCGTCCCCAGCCTGCCCCGGGCCAGCGTCCCCACGGACGCCGCCTCGCCCACCAGCGGCCGGCCATCGCATTCGGCGAGCCCGTCCGCCACCCGATCCAAGAAGGCCGGACACCACCGCGCCACCCCTCCGGCGTCGAAGTCCCCCGAGGCCACGCCCAGCCGAGCGCCCGGCCGCGCCGCGTACGCCTACGCCTATGTCGGGGTCCGGTCGGGGCTCTGTGTCGATGTGCCGCACCAGGAGGGCACGCAGTTGCGTCTCGCGCCGTGTGCGGCATCGAGCGGCCAGAAGTTCCTCTACACGGCCGCCGGGGAGCTGCGGGTGTACGACGACACCTGTGTGACGGCCACGGGCCAGGAGGGCGACTTGGGGGCGCCGGTCGTCATCACCTCGTGCGGCGGCGGGGACCGCCAGCGGTGGCAGCTCGAGGGCGACGGCACCATACGGCAGCACGGGACCTGTGTCGACGCGTTCAACGGCTACAACGAGCCCGGAACCCCGTTGCAGACATGGGAGTGCGCGGCCTCCACCAACCAGCAGTGGGAGCGGACGAGACCAACGGCCTGACCCCGCCGTCTCCTCGGAGGAGGGTGCCGGAAGGCGAGGTACACGGTGCCGCCGCCCGCCGGCAGAAACAGCGCCGCGCTACACCCGGCAGCGCGTCCGCTCGGACGACGCCTCGACCAGATCGCGGAGTTGGGAGCGGGCGGTCACACCGAGCTTGGGGAAGCTGCGGTAGAGATGCGAACCGACCGTGCGCGGCGAGAGGAAGAGCCGTTCGCCGATCTCACGGTTGCTCAGCCCCTGTGCGGCCAGCCGGATGATGTGCTGTTGCTGCGGGGTCAGGGAGGTCAGCGCGTCCGGAGCGGTGGGGGCGGAGTCGACCCCGGCGGCGCGGAGTTCGGCGTGGGCACGGTCGATCCAGGGGCGGGCGCCGAGACGGCGGAAGGTCTCCAGCGCGGTGTTCAGCTCGGTGCGGGCCTCGGTGACGCGATGGCGGCGGCGCAGCCACTGGGCGCGGTCCAGCAGGATCTGCGCACGTTCGAAGGGCCACTGGACACCGGCCGGGTCGCCGAGCGCCGCGTCGAAGTGCGGCTCGGCCCCCGACGGTTCGAGCAGCGCGCGGGCGCGGTGGAGGAGGATGCGCATCCGTGGGGACGGATCGTCCGCGAGCCGTTCCGCGCTGCGCTCCACGAGGGCACCCGCCTCGGCGCCGTTGCCGGTGCGTACGGCCGCCGCCGCGAGTTCGGCCAGCCCGGCCAGGGAGCACACGTAGTGCACGGGGTCGCCGTCGGCCGTGAACAGCAGCCGGAAGTGTTCGTACGCGCCCACCTGGTCCCCGTCGGCCACCGAGGCCATGCCCAGCGCCCAGCGGGCGCGCACCGCCACCGCGCGGCTGCGGTGCGGGTCGACGAGGGACAGCGCGGCCCCGGCGCCGCCGCGGGCCTCGGCGGTCCGCCCGGTGAGCGCCAGTGCGGCGGCGTCCAACGACCTTACGGCGGCGTCGAGGTGGGGGAGTCCGGCCCCGGCGGAGCCGCTGTTCGCGGCGGCGAGCCGGGCCTGTGCCCAGAGCCCGTGGTCCAGATACGCCCACCCCGCCGAACACCCGAGCCCGGTGGGCAGGGCGCCGCGCAGCCGCAGGCGGTGCAGCGCGTCGTCGAAGATCCGTACCGCCAGCGCGGTCTCGTCCAGCAGCCACGCCATGGCGCCGATCGAGGTGAGCAGTGCGGGGTCGCCGTCCGCCCGCTCCACCAGCGCCGGAATCGCCGCCACCCGCTCCGCCCTGCCCTCGGTCGGGCCGGTCACGGTGAGTGTCCACGGATCGCCCTGCGCCCGCGCCCGTACGGTGCGCCGGTGTTCCTCCTCGCCGGAGTAGAAAGCGGCCACGGACGCCGTGGCGATCGCGATCCGGCGCAGCTGAGGGGTCTCGGCCGCCCGCAGCGACGCGGAGTGTGCCGCGTCGTGCTCGGCGGTCAGCGTGAGCACCTGTCCGACCCGCAGCGACGCCTCCGCCACCAGTGCCGGGTCGTCGGTGAGCGCCCGTGCCCGTGCGGCGAGCTGACGCACCCAGCGCGGCTGCCCGGTGGCGGCCGCCGCACCGGCGGCGGCCACCAGACGGCGGGCGCGGTCGTGGGCGTCGGGGCTCAGCTCGGCGGCGCGTTCCAGTGAGGTGGCGGCCGCGGTGTAGCCGCCGCGCTCGTGAGCCCTGGCCGCGGCCTCCTCCAACGCGGTGGCGATCTCCTCGTCCGGCCCCTCCGCCGCGGCGGCCAGGTGCCAGGCGCGGCGGTCGGGCTCGGCCGTGAGCGATACGGCGAGGTGGCGGTGGGCCTCGCGTCGGGCGGCCAGCGGCACGGAGTGGTACACGGCGGACCGGATGAGCGGATGCCGGAAGCGGGCGCGCCTGCCGTTGCCCGCGCCGCCGGTGATCTTCAGCAGCCCGGCGGCCTCGGCCGGGGCCAGCTCCTCGATCCGGCCCGCCACGGCCCGCTCGTCCGCCGCGACCAACAGCATCGCCTGCCGCGTGGCGTCGGGAAGGGTGTCCAGATCGGCCGCGAAGACCCGCATCAGCCGGTCGGTCGGCGGCAGCAGCTCCTCATCGGTGGTGTCGGTGGCGGTGTCCGTGCCGGGGGCGCCGTACGCGCGGGCCAGTTCCACCAGGGCCAGGGGGTTTCCGGCGGCCTGGTCGAGGACGCGCGACCGGCGGCGGCCGGTGGGCGGCCGCGGCTGATCGTCCAGCAGCAGCCCCGCGGCGGCGGCGTCCAGCGGGCCCAGCGGAAGGGTGGGAAAGCCGGTGAACGGCGCCGGGGCCCCGGCCCCGACGGCCGTGCCGCCACCCGTGAGGTCCCTGGCCCCGGCGAGCACGGCGAGGGGTTCGTCGTGGATACGGCGGGCGGCGAAGGCCAGCGTCTCCAGTGAGCCGGTGTCGACCCACTGCACATCGTCGACGACCACGAGAAGGGGTGAACGGCGGGCGAGATCGGAGAACAGGGAGAGCAGCGCGACGCCGAGCAGCAACCGGTCGGGCGGCCCGGACACGGCTGATGCCCCGATGCCGGTGGTGTCTTCGGCGGCCGCGCCACCCGGGGCCGGGTCCGCCATCCCCATCGCACCCAGCAGCGCCGACCGCTGTCGTGTGGGCAGCCGGGCGGTCTCGTCCAGAACCGGCCGCAGCAACTGGTGCAGCCCTGCGAACGGCAGGTCCGCCTCGCTCTCGCTGCCCGTCAACCGCAGCACCCGGCCCCGGTGCCGGTCGGCCGCGAGTGCGAGCAGCGTGCTCTTGCCCGCGCCCGGTTCTCCCGTCACGATCAGCACACCGCTGGTCAGCCCGAGCACGGCCGCGCTCTCGCTCTCCCGCCCGACCATGGTCACCGTTCGACTCTATCCTGCACCGTGACCCGCTCTGTCCCGCACCGTGACCCGCTCTGTCCCGCACCGTGACCCGCTCTGTCCCGCACCGTGACCCGCGATCCCCGACCCCATACCGACCGCATACCGCAGGTGCAGTCGGATGACTGATACCGCTGCCGTCGGCCAGGACGCAGGCTGGGGTCATGGACACCATCACCCTGGGAAATCTGGAGATCACCCGCATCGTCGAACTGCCCACGAAGGGCCTCGCACGCGATTTTGTCTTCCCCGACGTGGCCATGGAGCACTGGCGCGCGAACGAGGGCTGGCTGGCCCCCCAATTCCTCGACCCCGCCGCCGACGAGATCCGCACCATGATCCAGACCTGGCTGATCCGTGGCGAGGGCCGGACGATCCTGATCGACACCGGCATCGGCAACGGCAGGGAACGGCCCGCCATGCCCGTCTTCCACCACCTGGACACCGACTACATGGCCAATCTGGCCGCGGCCGGGGTCCGTCCCGAGGACGTGGACACGGTGATCTGCACCCATCTGCACGGGGACCACGTCGGCTGGAACACCCACCGGGTCGACGACGCCTGGCGGCCCACCTTCCCCAACGCCGCCTACGTGCTCCCCCGCGCCGACTTCGACTACTGGAACCCGGCGAACGGGCACCGGACCCGCTCGGGCCCCCGGATGGCGAATGTCTTCGAGGACAGCGTCGCCCCCGTCCACGAGGCCGGACAGACCGTGCTGTGGGAGGGCGGCCACCATGACATCGGCGCCGGGCTGCGCATCGAGCCCGCCCCCGGCCATACGCCCGGTTCCTCCGTCGTCTGGCTGCGGTCCGGTACGGACCGGGCGGTGTTCGCGGGCGATCTGCTGCACAGCCCCTTGCAGATCGTCGAGCCGGACTGCTGCCCGCACTTCGACGAGGACGAGGCGGGGTCCCGGGTCTCCCGGCGCCGGGTGCTGGAGGAGGCCGCCGACCGGGGCGCCCTGCTGTTCCCCGCGCACTTCCCCGGCCCGGGCGCGGCCGAGGTGCGGCGTGACGGTTCGCGGTTCGCGGTGAAGGAGTGGGCGGCGTGGCGGTGACGGTGTTCCGCAACATCCCGTACGCGGTCGCGCCGACCGGCGCCGCCCGGTTCGCCGCCCCGATCCCCGTGGACGGCGTACCCGGCGCGGACGGACCCGGACCCACCGCCCCGGCGCCCGAGCGGGGGTTCGCGCTCGATCTGAGCCCTGTCGTCGGACCGGGCTGGATCCGCGGCGACGACTATCTGACCCTCGATGTCCGGACACCCCGGACCGACGGCAGCGCACCGGTGATGGTGTTCGTGCACGGCGGCGGCTTCCTCTCCGGCACCGGCCAGGCGCCGCTGTTCGACGGGACGTCGTTCGCCCGCGACGGGGTGTCCCTGGTGACCCTGAACTACCGCCTCGGCGCACCGGGTTGGATAGATCTGCCGGGCGCGCCGCGCAACCGGGGCCTGCTCGACGTCATCGCGGCGCTGCGGTGGGTGCGTGCGCATATCGCGGAGTACGGCGGGGATCCGGACCGGGTCACGGTGTTCGGACAGTCGGCTGGCGCGATGATCGTCAGCGCGCTGCTGGTCACCCCCGAGGCCGCCGGGCTGTTCCACCGCGCGATCAGTCAGAGCGGCGGCCTGCACACGCTCTCCGGGGAGGAGGCCGCCCAGACCACCCGGGCGCTGGCCGACCGGCTGGGTGTGCCGCCGACGGCCGAGGCGTTCGCGGAAGTCCCCGACGAACGCCTGGTGTCCGCGCTGGCCGAGGTGCCGGGGAGGGGATCGCGGCTGTCCCCGCTGGGGTTGGTGTTGGATGACGTCGGACCGGCGCTTCCGGCGGATGTGCTGGTCGGCACGAACACCGAGGAGTCCCGGCTGTACCAGCGGCCGGAACATGCCGCCGCCGTCGACGCCATGTTCCGCGACGCCCGGGAGCGGTTGGTGTCCCGGTACCCCGGTGCGTACGGCTACGACTTCGACTGGCGCGGCGGCCCGTTCGGCGCCTGCCACACCGCGGAGCTCCCCTTCGTCTTCGACAACACGGCCCTGCCCGCCCTCCGTACGGCGAACGGCCTGCTCGGCCCGGACATCCCGCCCGCGCTCGCGGCGGAGATGCACGGTGCGTGGGTGCGGTTCGCGTCGACGGGAGACCCCGGCTGGTCCGGTACGCACACCTTTCGGTAGCCCCCGGACCGGCGGTCGGCGAGCCGGCGCTACTGCCACGGCTCGCCGACCGCCCCGGGGCCGTCCCGTCCCTTCGGCACGGCCGCCGGTGGCCTACAGGGGGCGTGGCCGGTACGCCTCGATGAGCTTGTCCGTCAGGGCGTTGATGCGGTGGTCCACCGTCTGGCGGCCGGGGTCCTCGTCATACCAGGCGACGATCTCGCGCGCGCCCTGCGAGAACGGGATCCGGGCGGTGAAGTCCGGCACGATGGTGCGGATCTTGGAGTTGTCGAACACCATCGAGTGGGTCTTGTCGCCGAGCAGTTCCTCGCCCCAGCGGCTGTCGGCGGCGGCGATGGCGTCGGAGGGTATGTGCACCAGACGCGGTTCGACACCCGCGGCCTCGGCCATGGTCAGGTAGATCTGATTCCAGGTCAGCGCTTCGTCGCCGGTGATGTGGAAGGTGTCGCCGATGGTCTCCCGGTGGCCCAGGAGTCCGGTGAACGCGCGGGCGAAGTCGGTGTGATGGGTGAGTGTCCACAGCGAGGTGCCGTCGCCGTGCACCATGACCTCCTGCCCGCGCCGCATCCGGTCCACCACCGTCCAGCCACCGTCGAAGGGGACCGCGGTGCGGTCGTAGGTGTGGGACGGGCGGACGACGGTGACGGGGAAACCCCGCTCGCGGTAGGCCCGGGTCAGCCGCTCCTCACAGAGGATCTTGTTCCGGGCGTAGGCCGAGAACGGGTTGCGCAGCGGGGTGGACTCGACGATCGGCAGTCGGCTGGGCGGGGTCTGGTACGTGGCCGCCGAGCTGATGAAGACGTACTGGCCGGTGCGTCCGGTGAACAGGTCGATATCGGCCTGCACATGGTCGGTGGTGAAGTTCAGGAAGTTCACCACGACGTCGAAGTCATGCCCGTGCACGGCGGCGCGTACGGACTCCGGGTCGCGCGCGTCGGCGGTGAGGGTGTGCGCACCGCTCGGCACGCCCCGGAGCGAGGAGCTGTTGCGGTTGAGCAGATACAGGTCGGCACCGAGCTCGGCGGCCCGCTGGGCGCAGGCCGAGCTGATGACACCGGTACCGCCGATGAAAAGGACTTTGAGAGCGTTCACTGTCGTTCCCGTCGGGCTTCTGTCGGGTCAGGGGTGCGGTGGGGGGGAGAGGGGCGGCGCCCGTAGGGTCATTCCCCGGGGAAGCGGTTGCCGACGGCCCCGCGGATCTCGTCGAGCGTGCGCATGATGCGGAGCGTCTCGTCGAGCGGCATCAGAGCGGACTCCGTACGGCCTTCCGACACACAGCGCGCCACCTCCGCGGCCTCGAAGCACAGCCCGCCGTCGAGCCGGGGCGGGGTGAAGACGTCCAGCACCTCGTTCTTCCGGTCGATGAGACGTACCGAGGTGGGCGCGTAGAAGTCGCCGTCGAGCTCCAGACGGGCCCGGGTGCCCGCGATGGACGCCCTGGTGGGCGTGCGCGCGAAGAGCGTGGTGTTCAGCAGCGCGTGGGCTCCCGCGCCGTTGGTGACGACGATGGACACCTGCCCGTCCACACCGGTGAAGGCCGGGGTGCCGACGGCGGACACCGTGGCGAACTCGCCGAGCACCATCGACGCGAACGACACCGGGTAGATGCCCAGGTCGAGGAGGGCGCCACCGGCGAGCTCCGGTGCGAAGAGCCGGTGGGCCGCGTCCGGCTCCATGTACTGCCCGTGGTCGGCCACGACCGTCCGGATCTCGCCGAGGGCACCGGAGTCGAGCACCTGGCGGACCACGTCGATATGCGGCAGGAAGCGCGTCCACATCGCCTCCATGAGGAAGACGCCCCGCTGCCGCGCCGCGGCGATCAGCCGCTCCGCCTCGTCCGCGTTACGCGTGAACGCCTTCTCCACCAGCACATGTTTGCCCGCCTCGATGGCGCGCAGCGCATGGGTGAAGTGCTCGGAGTGCGGCGAGGCGACGTAGACCGCCTCCACATCGCTGTCCTCGAGCAGGACGTCGTAACCGCCATACGCGTTCGGTATGTCAAAACGGGAGGCGAAGGCGCGGGCCCGCTCGATGTCGCGTGAGGCCACCGAGACAATGCGCTGTGCCGTGTGGCTCCGCACCGCGCTGACGAATGAGGACGCAATACCGCCGGGCGCGATGACACCCCAGTTGATACTAGGGACTTTCATCGGGTCGGGGGTCCGTGGCAGCGGCAGCGACCGATCACGCGATTCATCGCGGCCTTGTTCATCGGTCGTGAGAAGACTCGTCACGGGCCCAACCCTTCTGAAGTAAAGGAAATCACCGGTGATGCGGTGCGCATACACGCTCTCCGGTACCGGCGATGTTCACCCAATCCGATTTCTCCTCGCTGACGCAAGCCCCTTCCACACGCTGGGACCGGATCAGCTCCGGATCAGCTTCACGGCGAGTGCGTAGACCTCGTCGCGGCTGCGGCCGCCGTGGTCCGCGGCCAGGAAGTGATTGCCGACCACGAGCGAGAAGGAGAGCATGCAGCGCGCCTCGACCTCGTCCTCGTCGCTGTAGCGCTCGCGGAACAGGGAGCGCAGATAGTCCATGCGCCGGTTGTCGACGCGCCGCAGCCGGTCCGCGACCGCCTGGTCCCGCCGGGCCCAGTCGCGGACCGCGAGGTCGATCCCCAGCAGCCGGTCGCCGGAGGCCAGCGCACCCGCCTTCCGCATCCTGGCCTCGGTGTCGCCGCCCTCCTGCTCGACGCGCGCGAGCAGCTCGTCGACGCTTTCCCGCTCCCAGGTGTCGAGCATTTCCTCCAGCAGGGCGCTCCGGTCGGCGAAGTACCCGTAAAAGCCGCCCTTGGTGACTCCGAGGGATTTCGCCAGGGCTTCGACGCGGACCGCGTCGGGACCGCCGTCGGCGAGTGCCCGCAGACCGGTCTCGATCCATTTCACGCGCGGCGTTCGGGTTTCGGCACCCATGGCTCTTCCTGCCCCTGTCCCTGATGGTCGGCGTCCGGCGGTGCCGCCAGGCGCCGCCGAGTACTATACGGTAGCGTATATATGGCGTCGACGGAGACCCCAGGCGGCCGCCGATGGCGCCGACCACGGCTTCATCCGCTGATATCTGCCTGCCGATATCTGCCCAAGGAGAACAGCGTGAAAGCATGTCTCGTGGCATTCCACTATCCGCGGCCTTCGCACCGGGAAGAATTCATCGGCCGCGTCCATCGCGTCGCCGAGGTTTTTCGGGACTCCCCGGGATGTCTGTCGGCCGAGTGCTGGGTGAACGAGGACGCGGTGGTGTCGACGGTGCGATGCGAATCCGCGGAAGCGCTGGATTCGGCGCTTTCCGCGGTGATGGCGAAGGCGGAGGCGGACATCGTTTTCGATGAACGTGAAGCGCGCCCCCGCGAGGTGTTCCAGCTGATGTCGCCTTGAAGGCGCCCGCCCCCGCTCGGCGTCGAGCCGGCCGGTGGTGCTCGGCCCGCCGAGCACCACCGGCCGACTCCACGACGTGCCGGGGCCGGTCTCCCGTCAGGACGACAGGGCGGCCCCCGCACGGCTCACAGTGGCGTGCCGCGCCCGCGGTGCGATCCGGCCGCGCAGGGCGACCACGGTCAGCAGGGCCAGCGCCGTACCGCCCAGGGGCACCGTGAAGGCGGCGCTCGCGCCGAGGCCGTCGGCCAGCTGTCCGGCCACCGTCACCGCCGTGGCCTGGCCCAGCGCCACCGAGCCGGTCAGCCAGGTGAACGCCTCGGTCCGCGCCGTGGCCGGGACCAGTGGCTCGACCAGGGTGTATCCGGTGATCAGCGCGGGTGCGATGCACAGGCCGACCAACAGCCCGAGCCCGCCAAGCGCCAGCGGGGCGTGCACCGCCCACAGGGCCGAGCAGGTCAGCGCCAGCGCGGCGTAGGAGCCAAGCAGTCGCCGTTGCGGCGAGGTGCGCCACGCGATGGCCCCGCAGGCCACGCCCGCGAGCATGTTGCCCGCGGCGAAGATCCCGTAGAGCATACCGTTCAGACCCGGTTCACCCAGCTCCTGGGTGAAGGCCGTCAGCGCCACCTGCATACCGCCGAAGACCGAGCCGATCCCCAGGAACGCCACGGCGAGGACCCGTACCCCCGGCACCGACAGGGCCGAGGCGCGCCGCTCACGGGCGCCCTGCGCGGCCGCGTCGACGGGCGGTGCGGTACGGCGCTGGGCCGCGAAGAGCAGCCCGCCCGACAGGGTCAGCGCCGCCTCCGCGATCAGCCCGGAGGCGGGATGCACCCCGGTGCTCAGGGCGGTCGCCAGCACCGGGCCGATGACGAACGTCAGCTCGTCCGTCACCGACTCGAACGCCGCCGCCGTCGCCAGCAGCGGACTGCGGCGGCCGCCCGGCCCGGATCCGTCCCCGAGCGTGGCCGCCCAGCGGGCCCGCACCATGGGGCCGACCTGCGGAACGGAGGCGCCCGTCGGCACCGCGGCGGCGACCAGCGCCCACAGCGGGGCGTGTCCCAGTGCGAGCGCCGTCAGCAGCGCGGCGGACGCCGCGTGGATCAGTACCCCCGGCACCAGGACCGCGCGCTGTCCGTACCGGTCGGCCAACTTGCCGCCCTGCGGGGCGAAGAGCGCCATCGAGACACCGGTGACCGCGGCCACCGCACCGGCCACGCCGTACGAGCCGGTGGTGTGGCGCACCAGGAGCACGATGCTGATCGTGAGCATCGCGAACGGCTGCCGGGCGGCGAAGCCGGGCAGCAGGAACGTCCACGCGCCGGGTGTGCGCAGCAGCTGCCCGTAGCCGGGGCGCTTGACGGGTTCGGGCGTGTCGGCGGGCTCGGGCCGCCGGACAGGAGGGGTGGTGGAGACCGCGGTTGCCACGGCCATTCCCTTTCTGCCGCCTGGTAGCGCACCCGAGCGTCGCCGCGGAGTGCGCCGAGAGCTGTCCTCTCGCGCAGGACCGGGGTAGATACCGGGTCCGCGCCGAAAGGGGGCAGAAGGACCGCGGCCGCCGAGCGGTCGCGCCAGCTCTGCATCAGGCAGAGTGGTGTGTTGCTTGCCGCCACATAGTACCGGGAATCCCATGCCCGACCTGCGGCGTATCCGGGCCGGGGGAGCACCTGTGACGGTTCTCACCGGTTCCCACCTTCCGAGGTGGGGCGTGACATCGCACGACGAACGGCCCGCAGGCGCGCGCCGTGCCACACTCATCGGGTGAGCCGATCACTCGATCACGGCACGGACGAGTCATCAGGAGCGCTCCGCGGACGGGTCGCCGTCGTCGCGGGAGCGACCCGGGGCGCCGGACGCGGTATCGCCGCCGCCCTGGGCGAGGCCGGGGCGACCGTCATCTGCACCGGACGCAGCAGTGTGACCGGCACCGGCGGATCGGACTACGACCGGCCCGAGACCATCGAGGAGACCGCCGAACTGGTGACCCGGCTCGGCGGTAGCGGGATCGCCGTCCGGACCGACCACCTCGACCCCGAGCAGGTGCACCGGCTGGCCGCGCTCGTCCGCCGCGACCACGGCACCATCGATGTGCTGGTCAACAACGTCTGGGGTGCCGAGCGGCTCAAGGGCGGCCCCGCCGACTGGAACACCCCGATCTGGAACCACCGTCTCGACGACGGGCTGCGTATCGTCCGGCTCGGCCTCGAAACACACCTCATCACCTCGCACCATCTGCTGCCGTTGCTGATCGAGAGGCCGGGTGGGCTGCTGGTCGAGGTGACCGACGGCACCGCCGCGTACAACGCCGAGCGGTACCGCATCTCGGTCTTCTACGACCTGGTGAAGAGCTCCGTGAACCGGCTGGCCTTCTCCCAGGGCCATGAGCTGGCGCCGTACGGAGCCACCGCGGTCGCGCTGACACCCGGCTGGCTGCGCTCGGAGATGATGCTCGACAACTACGGTGTGACGGAGGCGAATTGGCGTGACGCGCTCGCTCCCGACCGGGGTGAGGGCCGGCCGACCGCACCCGCGGCCTTCGCCTCCTCCGAGTCACCGCGCTATGTCGGCCGGGCCGTCGCCGCGCTGGCCGCGGACACCGAACGGGCCAGGTGGAACCAGCGGTCGGTGAGCTCCGCCCAACTCGCCCGGGAGTACGGCTTCACCGACGTCGACGGGGCCCGGCCCGATGTCTGGGACGCGCCCTGACCGGCTCCCCCGGTGCCCATCCGGACCCGCGGTCTCAGCGCGCCACGGCGGCCCGGGCCACCGCGAGCGTCTGCTCGGCGTAGCCACGGCCGAAGAGCACGGTGTGCACCAGGAGCGGGAAGAGCTGGTGCACACCGACCCGGTCCCGCCAGCCGTCGGCCAGCGGCGCCGCCTCCTGGTAGCCGTCCAGCACCCGGTCCAGCAGCGGGCAGCCGAACAGCTGGAGCATCGCCAGATCGGTCTCCCGGTGACCGCCGTGCGCGGCCGGGTCGATCAGCCAGACCTGCCCGTCGGCACCCCACAGCACATTGCCGTTCCACAGATCGCCGTGCAGCCGGGCGGGCGGTTCGGCCGGGCCCGCCAGTTCCGGCAGTCGCCCACAGACCCGTTCGACGACGTCGGCCTCGGCGGAGCGCACCGTGCCGTCGTCGACCGCGCGGCGCAGATACGGCAGCACCCGGTGCTCGGCGTACCAGCGCGGCCAGTCCTCGCCCGCCACATTGCGCATGGACGCGAGCCCGATATGCGCGTCCTCGGGGCCGTCGGGCGGCGGTGCGCCGAACGCGGACGCGCCGGAGGCGTGCAGGGCGGCCAGATCGCGGCCGAACCGCACCGCGGCCCCGGCGCTCGGCGGGCCGGTCGGGACCCGTTCGGTGACCAGCCAGCGGTGGTCGTGTCCGTACACCACCGGGACGCGGACCGTACCGGTGTCGGCCAGCCAGCGCAGCCCCGCCGCCTCGGCCCGTACCGCGTCAGGGGCGTCACCGCGCTTGACCATGGCCAACTGCCCATCGCCCAGCGCGACTTCGGCGAGCGCGCCCGACAGCGGACGCTCGGTGGTCACCCGGCGGCCGGTGAGACGCGCCGCGGCCGCACCCGGGCCTTCGGCGTCCCCCGCCGTCGTACGGGCGATCATGCGGCACGCCGCTCGCGCACCCGGGCGAGTGGTCCGGGCACCGAGGCCCGGCGCGGGTGCCCGGCGGCGACCCGCGCGGCGGAGGGCGACCGGCGGATGCTCCCGGTGCGGACGAAACAGAGGTGCACGGGCACCAGGGTAGGGCGACCGCGCCGTCCGCCACGACAGGGCCGTCCGCCACGACAGGAAGGGCCGTAGCACTTCGGCCACAATGGAAGGGGATCCGCCGCCCGCGGCGGCCGTCCGACGGTCGGCGAGGGCGCCACACGGAGGCGGTGACCGACTGATGTGCGCACGTGTCAGCCCCGGTGCACAGCACCCTGGGCCCGGCGCGACGGGCCACTACGGCGAGGATGTGTTCCCGCCCGGGCAGAGCGGCGAGGACGAACGGATCGACCTCGGCGCGCTCGCGTACGACTCCCTCACCCTGGCCCGCCTGCGTGAGCTGGGCGCGGGTCCGGGGTGGCGCTGTCTCGACGTGGGCGCCGGGACCGGGACCGTGGCCCAGCGGCTGCTGAGCGAGCAGAGTGTCGACTCCGTGCTCGCCGTCGACCGCGATATCCGCTTCCTCGCCGCCCACCCGGTACCCGGGCTCGAGGTCAGGGAGGCGGATATCACCGCACCGGATTTCGACCCGGGCCGATTCCATCTGGTCCACGCCCGGTTCGTCCTGATGCACCTGCCGTCATGGCGTCGGCTGATCGGCAAGTTCGCACAACTGCTGCTGCCCGGCGGGGTGCTGGTGCTCTCCGACGCCATCGACCTGACCACCGCGACCGCGCCCGTGACGCCGTACACCAAGGTCATGCGCGCCATGTGGCAGGGACTCCGCGCAACCATCGGTACCGATATCTCCTGGGTCCCCGAATACCCGCAGCTGCTGCGTATCGCCGGACTCACCTCCGTCGCCGCCGAGATCCAGGTGCCACCCCTGCTCCCGAACAGCCCCATCAGCCGTTTCTGGGCGGAGACCTGGAACCGGGCCAGGGAGGCGATCGTGGCCACCGGACGGGTGGACGACGCCGAGGTCGACATGGCCATCCGCTCACTCGACTCATCCGACTGCGCCGCGCTGTCCGCGGGAATGATCACGGCTTGGGGCGCCAGACCCCTGGAGGCCGCACCATGAGCCCCACCGCCCACCACGCGGAACTCGAGCGCGTCTGGGACCTGCACACCAGCAGTGAGTTCGAGACCCGCGACGTCGACGCCACCATGTCCACGATGACCGACGCCCCCGAGGTGCTCCATGTGCCGACGGCCATGGGTGCCCGTGGCCGGGAGGCGGTACGCGACTTCTACAGCAGGTGGTTCATCGGCCATGTCCCCGCGGACTTCGCCATCGCACCGCTGACCCGCACCACCGGCGAGGACCGCATCGTGGATGAGATGTTCGTGTCCTTCACCCATGACTCCGACGTCCCGTGGATCCTGCCCGGCATCGCCCCCAGCGGCCGCCCCGTCGGCATCGCGGCCGTCGCCGTGGTGTCCTTCGACGGCACCCGGATCTCCGGTGAACGCATTTACTGGGACCAGGCGTCCGTACTGGCCCAGACCGGCCTGCTCGACCCGGCGGCCACCACCTCCACCCCGCTCCCCTTCATCGTCGACGAGCGCGCCACGCTGGGCGACGGCCCCCTCAACGGCCTGCTGAACCCTGGCTCATGACCGGCGCGGTTCCGCGCTGCGGCACCGCGCCCCCGAGGGTGCCAAGGGGACGTTTGTTGCTCGTGGTTCCGGTGGCGTTCACCGAACACCCTTACGCTCCGAGGGTTTTGTCCGCGATCCGGCGACACCCGAAGGAGAGCCGTGAGATCTGCCATCCGCAGAACCACTCACCGCACCGCCCCCCGTTCACGACGGACTACGGCACTCGCCGCGTTCGTGGTCCTCGCCTGCGCGTCGACCGCGATGGCGGCCGGGGACCCCAGCCCGTCGAAGGTGACCGCCGACGCCGAGACCCCGGCCGTCCACGACGATGACGCCGGTGGCAACGCCGACGCCGACGACCCCGCCGTGTGGGTCAACCCCGACAAGCCCGGGCAGAGCCTCGTCGTCGGCACCCTCAAGGAGGGCGGGCTGGACGTCTACGGCCTCGACGGCAGCCGGGTCCAGCACATCGCCGCCCCGGCGGCGCCCGGTGACGACGCGGCTCCCGGCCGCTTCAACAACGTGGACCTGGTGTACGGCTTCGAGCTCGACGGCAAGAAGACCGACCTCGCCCTGGTGAGCGACCGCGGCCGGGACCGGATCCGGGCCTTTGCCATCGACGGCGCCGCCCTCGCCGAGGGCAAGGCACCGCTGCGCGATGTCACCTCCGACGATGTCAAGCCGGTCTTCGCCGGGGACGAGGGGGAGGTGGACAAGCAGCACACCGCCTACGGTCTGGCCGCCTACAGCCATGACGGGGACGCCTACGCGGTGGTGTCCCAGCGCGCCGAGACCCGGATGGCGCTGCTGAAGCTGAAGGACGACGACGGCAAGGTCGGCTACAAGAGCGAGGACAGCGTCGACCTCCCCGGTACGTTCACCCTGCCGAACCACAAGAAGTGGACGCCGTGCGCCGACCCCGGGGAACACGCCCAGGTCGAGGGCATGGCGGTCGACCAGGAGGAGCACATCCTCTACGCGGCCCAGGAAGACGTCGGCGTGTGGCGGGTCGACCTGGACGACGAGGAGTTCGGTGCCCCCGCGCTCATGGACAAGGTGCGGGAGTACGGGGTGCCGTGGACGTATGACACCGAGGAGGAGGAGTGTGTGATCGACACCTCCGCCGACCCCGGTTTCGGCGGCCGCCACCTCGCGGCCGACGCCGAGGGGATCACCGTCTACCACGCCGAGGACGGCAAGGGATACGTCCTCGCGTCCAGCCAGGGTGACAGCACCTTCGCCGTCTACCGCCGCGACCGGGGCAACGCCTGGGTGGGTTCGTTCACCGTGGCCGACGGCCGGGCCACCGACGGGGTGCAGCACTCGGACGGCTCCACCGTGGTGAATGTGCCGCTCGGCGGGAAGTTCCCGAAGGGGATGTGGGTGTCCCAGGACGGCGAGGCCACCCCGGCGGACGGGGACAGGGAGAGCACCGGATACAAGTTGGTGCGGTGGGACGCGGTGGCATCCGCCTTCCCGCAGCCGCTGATCGTGGACACCACGTCATTCGACCCCCGCGACACGGACTGACCGCCATCCGCTGATCCACCCCAACCGGGACCGGTCCCCGCCACCGGTCCCGGGCGGGGTGGCCAGCACGGCGGCCAACGGTGTGTCAGATCCGGGCGGTCCCGCCGTCCGGAGGGTTCTTCTCGCTCCAGATCCCCCGCACATGGCCGATATGGCGGCGCATCAGCGCCTCCGCGCCCTCCGCGTCACCCGCCTCGATCAGGTCGAGCAACTCCGCGTGCTCATGGGAGGAGTCGAACAGCGCGTCACTGTCGGTGAGTGTCTTCAGCCCGTAGAGCCGTGAGCTGGTGCGCAACGCCCGTACGGTTTCCAGCAGCCGGGCGTTACCGGCCAGCTCCAGGAGGGTGAGGTGGAACTGCATGTCGATGGTGACATGGGCGATGAAGTCCCGGTCCTCGGCGGCCTTTTCGATCCCGGCCGCCAGGGGGCGCAGTTGCTCGATGACGGCGGCGGGCACACCGCGCTCGGTGATCCGGCGGATGGTGGGCACCTCGATAAGTGCCCTGAGTTCATTGATCTCGTCGAGCTCTGCCGGGGAGAGGGCGGTGACCCGGAAGCCCTTGTTGCGCACGACCTCGACAAGTCCCTCTTTCGCGAGGTCGAGCAGGGCCTCACGCACCGGGGTGGGGGAGACGCCGAACTGCTCGGCCAGGCTGGGGGCGGAGTAGACGACCCCGGGCTTCATCTCTCCCGCTATCACCGCACCCCGCAGGGTTTCGGTGATCTCCTCGCGGAGGTTGCGGCGGCCGCGGAACGAGGGCAGGCGCACGGTCGTGCCGTCGTCCACGTTCATATTCGGTCTCCCTCACTGGCTCGGCCGCCCAAGCCTAACCCGCGGGGCGATACGGAACGGACGCCTCGTCCGCACCCGGGTGTGCGTGGTGGCTGTGGTGCGATGGTGCGGTGACGCGGTGGCGCCGCGGTCAGAGTGTGAACCCCTCCGGGAACGGATCGTCAGGGTCGTAGAGATACTGGGCGGTGCCGGTGATCCACGCCCTCCCGCTGATCGTGGGTATCACCGCCGCCACCCCGGCCACCTCGGTGCGCTCCACCAGGGTGCCGGTGAAGTGGGTGCCGATGAACGACTCATTGCGGAACTCGGTGTGCAGCGGCAGCAGTCCACGGGCGTACAGCTGCGCCATCCGGGCGCTGGTGCCGGTCCCGCAGGGGGAGCGGTCGAACATCCCCGGGTGGATGACCATGGCGTGCCGGGAGTGTGCGGCCGTGGATCCGGGCGCCGCCAGATACACATGACGCACCCCGCTGATCTCGGGGTTGCCCGGATGGACGGGTCGGTCCTGATCGTTGATGGCGTCCATCAGGGCGAGTCCCGCCTCCATGATCCGGTTCTTGTGCGACCGGTCGAACGGGATCCCCAGCTCCGCCAGCTCGACGATGGCGTAGAAGTTGCCGCCGTACGCCATGTCATAGCCGATCTCTCCCCACGGACCTGCCGTGACGGTCCGGTCCAGGGCCAGCGAGAACGCGGGAACGTTGCGCAGGGTCACGGAGCGGGCCGCACCGTCCTCGACCCGGACACGGACGGTCACCAGCCCGGCCGGGGTGTCCAGCCGGATCGTGGTCTCGGGCTCCTGGACCTCCACCATTCCGGTCTCCACCAGGACGGTGGCCACACCGATGGTGCCGTGCCCGCACATCGGCAGGCAGCCGGAGGTCTCGATGAACAGCACGCCGAAGTCGGCGTCCGGGCGGGTGGGCGGCTGGAGGATCGCCCCGCTCATCGCCGCGTGGCCGCGCGGCTCGTTCATCAGCAGCTTGCGGAGGTGGTCGAGGTGGTCGATGAAGTACCGGCGCCGGTCGAACATGGTGTCGCCCGGAATCACCCCGACCCCACCGGTGATGACCCGGGCGGGCATTCCCTCCGTATGCGAATCGACGGCGTGGAAAACCCGGTTGCTGCGCATGCTCAGCCCAGCCCTTCCGCGAGGGCCGCCTCGGTCGCCTTGCGCACCGCCGTCCGGTGTTCCGGGGTGAGGGGGAGGCGGGGCTGCCGGCAGGGGCCGCCGTAGCGTCCGGCCAGGTCCATGCTCGCCTTGATGGCCTGCACGAACTCGGTCCGCGAATCCCAGCGCAGCAGCGGATGCAGTACGCGGTAGAGCGGGAGGGCCGCGGACAGATCGCCCTTGGTGGCGGCCTCCCACAGGTCCACACACGCCCGCGGGAACGCGTTGGGGTAGCCCGACACCCAGCCCGGCGACCCGGCGATCGCCATCTCCAGCGCCAGGTCGTCCGTACCGGCCAGCACATCGAGCCCCGGGGCCAGTTCGCTGATCCGGTAGTAGCGGCGGATATCGCCGGAGAACTCCTTGACGGCGACGACGAGGCCCTCGTGCCACAGCTCGGCGAGCAGCTCCGGCACCAGGTCGACCTTGGTGTCATGCGGATTGTTGTAGGCGACGACCGGGAGCCCGGCCTTCGCCACTTCCCGGTAGTGCGCCACGACGGCCCGCTCATCGGCGCGGTACGCGTTCGGCGGGAGCAGCATCACGGCGGCGGCACCCGCCTCGGCGGCCTGCTCCGCCCAGCTGCGGGCCTCGTCCGCGCCGTACGCGGCCACCCCGGGCATCACGGTGAATCCGGCGGGGGCGGTGGCGACGGCGGTGGTGACCACCCGGGCCCGCTCCCCGGCGGACAGGGTCTGGTACTCGCCGAGGGAGCCATTGGGGGTGACGCCGTGGCAGCCGTTCGCGGCGAGCCAGGTGACATGGTCGGCGTAGGTGTCGAAGTCGACCTCCAGACCGCCGGCCGGTCCCTCGCGCAGTGGAAGGGCGGTCGCGACGAGTACACCGTGCCAGGGCTTCACCTGTGTCATAGGGATCTCCACTCTCGGGTGACGCGGGTGGGGTGGATGGTGACGTCCTCGTTGAGCAAGGCGAGCAGTGCAATATCACATTACACAGCGGCGGTTGCGCTGTCACGGGTTCATGGATTCCTCCGTCCCGGCGGCCAGCACCCCCAGCGGCAGCGGCTGGGCGATGGGCCTGCCCGCCATCCCGCGCAGATCATCCGCCGTGACCTCGCGCCCGTTGGCGTCCGCCACCAGATGGGCGGTGGCGTAGCCGCACACCCGGCCCTGGCACAGACCCATACCGGGCCGGGCGCAGAGCTTCACCGTACGGGGGTCGGTGGCGCCGAGCTCCTCCACCGCGTGGCGCACCGCCGCCACATCGACCTCTTCGCACCGGCAGACCACGGTGTCCTCCGCCAGCCATGTCCGCCAGCCGCCGGGTACGGGATACGCCCGGTGCATCGCGGCGGCGAAGGGCCGCTGGGCGGTGCGCCGCCGCAGCAGCCGGGCCACCCTCCGGCGGTCGGGCGCGGCGCCCGTGGTGGTGTACGCGGCATGCAGCCCCGCCAACTCGCCCTCGACCGCCGAGAGCTGCGCGCCACCGACACCGCACGCCTCGCCCGCGATATAGACACCGTGCACGGTGGAGCGCTGCCGGGTGTCCACCCGGGCCACCAGACTGCCGTCCCCGTCACGCTCCATCGCGCAGCCCAGCTGTACGGCGATCTCGGTCTGCGGGGTGAAGCCGTAGCCGACCGCCACCGTGTCGCAGTCGAGCTCGTGCGCACTGCCGGGCACGATCCGCCACCCGGAGTCCAGCCGGGCCACCGTCACCCCGGTGACGGAGTCCGTGCCATGGGCGGCCACGACGGTGGTGCGGGTGCGGTAGGGGATACGGTGCCGGGCGAGCGTCCGCAGATACCCGGCGCCCTCGGCCAGTTTCGCGGCGTTGCGGACGACGGCGAGGGGATGGCGGCCGAACGCGGTGGGGCGTCCGGCCTCGAACACCCCCACCACCCGGGCTCCGGCGTCGGCCAGCCCCGCCGCCACCGGCAGCAGGAACGGTCCGGTGCCCGCGACCGCGATGCGCCGTCCGGCCACGACCCCCTGCCCCTTGAGGAGTGCCTGCACGGCTCCCGCGGTGAAGACGCCGGGGGTGGTCCAGCCGGGGAACGGCAGCTGACGGTCGTAGGCGCCGGTCGCCACGACCACCGTCCGGGCAGGGATCTCCCGCGGCCTTCCCTCGTGGAGGGCGTGGACGGTGAACCCGGCGCCGGTGCGCTCGACATGCCAGACGGAGTGACCGGCCAGCTGGTCCAGCAGATCCCGGTGAGCGTCCATCCCGTGGCGCAGCCGCTGGAAGTGGCCCCAGCCGTGATGCGAGGCGCCGTCGTCACCGGCGCGATGACGCCAGTACTGTCCGCCGGGACGCGCACCCGCGTCCACCAGCGCGGTACGGGCGCCCCGCGCGGCGGCGGCCACCGCCGCCGACAGCCCGGCGGGCCCGGCCCCGAGGACGGCGATGTCGTAGCAGGCGATGCGGCCGGGCTCAGCAGGCGAGGTCGGCACGGCCCGCTCCCTCCTGCGTGCACACCACGTCACCGGGCCGCGCCTCGATCACACAAGCGCGCTGGTTGGGGCTTCCGTTGATGGTCACCAGACAGTCGAAGCACACACCGATACCGCAGAAGACACCGCGGGGCCGCCCTTCGACGCGGGTGGTCCGCCACGAGCGTATCCCGGAGGCGATCAGCGCTGCGGCGACACTCTGCCCCGGCTCCGCGGGGACGGCCCGCTCGTCGAAGGTGAAGGTGAAGGTGAAGGTGAACGGGGGCGTGCTCATGCGGCGGCCTCCTCGAAGCGCTGTGGACGGAACGGCGTCAGGTCCAGGTCGGGCCCGGCGCCGGTGAGTTGCTGGGCCAGCAGATGGCCGGTGGCGCTCGCCAGGCCGATCCCGGCCCCCTCATGGCCGCAGGCGTGCAGCAGACCGGGAGCGCGCGGATCCGCCCCGATGACGGGGAGGTGGTCGGGGCAGTACGGGCGGAAGCCCAGATAGCTGCGCAGGAGCGAGACCCCGGACAGGAAGGGGAAGAGCCCGATCGCCTGCGCGGCCAGCTTCCGCAGCACCGGCAGTGACATCTCGCGGTCGAAGCCGACCCGCTCCCGGCTGGCGCCGATCAGCACCGTCCCGCCCCGGGTGCCCTCGACCACCACCGAGGTCTCCAGCCCCGCGTCGCTGCTGGCGACATTGGCCACGTACTCCGCCGTGTAGACCTTGTGCCGCACCACCCGCGGCAGCGGTTCGGTCACCAGGACGAAGCCCCGGCGCGGCAGCACCGGCACCGGCGCCCCGGCCATCCCGGCGAGCTCCCCGGCCCAGGTGCCCGCGGCGTTGATCACCCAGCGGGCGTGCAGCACCGGCACGGTGGGGGAGTCGGTCCGTACGCCGATCACCGCGCCGCGCCGGTCGCGTACAAATCCGGTCACCCGGGTGGAGCAGTGGACCTGTGCCCCGCGTCGGCGCGCGTGGCGCAGCAGTTGGGCGGTGGCCAGCACGGGCTGGACCTGGGCGTCCTGCGGATAGTACGCGCCGCCGACCGCCTCCCGGGTCACCCGCGGCTCCAGCGCGCACAGCTCGTCCGGCCCGATGTCGACGGCGTCGACCCCGCTCGCCCGCTGCCCCACGGTGAACCGCCGCAGCCCCTCGGCGGTCGCCGTCGATCCGGCGACCACGACCCCGCCTTTGGCCTCGTACTCCAGCGCCCCGGCGCCCAGCTCCTCGGCGAGGTCACACCAGAGCCGGGACGCCAGCAGCGCCAACTCCAGCTCCGGACCCGGCTCCTTGTCCGAGACCAGCAGGTTTCCCTCGCCCGTGCCGCTGGTGCCGCCACCGACCGCGCCGCGCTCCACGACGCGGACCCGTAGCCCGGCGGCCGTGCAGTAATACGCACACGCGGCTCCCACGACACCTGCTCCGATGACCAGGACATCGGGACGGGAAGACGTATCAGTCACCTCGGCATCATGTCATATACCACTGATAATGCCAGAGGTCTCACCAAGTGATGCACGTTTTCGGCGATCACGGGGTATGACGCTATGACGTGTGCATGGCGCGGCCGCCCGTCGTGTCCGCACACGAACCGGTAACCCCCCACAGAGAAAAGGGCATCCGCCATGACGAGGACACCTGCCCGGAAGATCACCGCACGGCTGCTGATGGCCCTCGGTGGTCTGACCGCGGTGGCCGTGTCGGCCACCGCGGCACAGGGCGCCGAGCGCTTACCGCAGGACAACGCCGCGAAGGGGCACCGCGGTTGTGTGGTCGTGTACTTCGACCTCGGTGAGACGCTGATCCACACGGCCGAGGACGGCAGCATCCGTTATCTGCCCGGCGCGGCCGAGCACCTTCGGGCGCTGCGGGCCCGGCACATACCCGTCGGCCTGATCACCAACGTCCCCTCCGCCTGGGGGAACACCGACGCCGAACGGGCGGCGGAACTCAAGAAGGTGGTCGCCGAGGACTGGGCGGACTCACGCCCCTTCACCTGGTCCGACTTCGGTGACCGGATCCTCACCCCGCGGACGGAAGCCGAGCGCAAGCCCGCCGCGGCCCTGTGGGAACGCGCCCGGGACACCTCACGCGACTGCCGGCTCGTGTACCAGGCCGAGACCACCGACGAGATCACGGCGAGCAGGTCCCTGGGTTATGTGTCCTACCTGGTGGGCCGGCCGCACTGGCCGGCGTTCATGCCCGTCAGGCTGATAGCGGCGCTGGGGCAGCTGCCGAACTGACGCCCGTTGCCCGCCCGTTGGCGCTCCGGTGTGTCACGGTCCGTGACGCACCGGAGCGTTCGGACTCCGCAATCGCCCCGGAGGGAACCTCGAGCCCCGGTTGGAGGTCTTGCCGGACGCACGGACGGAACCTCGGCCGAACGGGCCGTCAGCGGAGGGAAACGGAATGATCAGCCGCAGCCCGGGAGCACGCCACGACGGGCGCCCCCCACACGTGGAGACCGCCTTCTTCCTCTCCCTCGCTGCCATCGCGCTCCAACTGGTCGCGTGGGTGCTGGGCTCCTTCGTCATCGATCCCACCGGGTACGAGGAGATGCGGAACGAGGTCGGGCAGCCCAAGGCCATCCAGCAACTCGCCCTCTCGGGAAGCGCCTTGGGCGTGATCAGCGTGATCTGGCTGCTTCTCGCCCGCAGAATGCGCGAGGGGCACAACTGGGCGCGGATGGTGCTCGCCGCCGCCACGGCCCTCAGCGCACTGTTCCTCCTCAACAGTCTGAGCATGAGCGGCTACCCCCGGGACGAGATGATCGGGGCCGTGCCGGATGTGCTGGCCATCGGCGCGATCGCGCCGATGTTCCTGCCGTCGTCCAACGCGTACTTCTCGGCCAGGACGGTACATCCGTAACCGACCCGGTGCCGATCCCGCGTTTCGGCAGCGCCGACAGACTCGTGTGACCCGCGACAATACCGGCATGGAGTGACACGCTCCGGGGAGGCCCGGAGCAGGCTGGGAACCGTCGGGCCCGGCGGGCAGCCATCCCAGGAGGGACGGGACACGATGCGAGGACGACCACGGCGGGCGACGGACGACGGGGTGCCCGGCGCGGCAGGGCCGCCGTCACCGGACGGATCCGCCCTGCGCGTCGTCAGCGCCCCCGTGGACGCCGACGCCGCCGTGCTGGTGCTGCACGGCGGCCAGGAGTACGGCCGCGGGCCCGCCCGTCCCTGGCAGCCTGCGGCGGTCCGGATGCGCCCGTTCCCGCGGGTGGTGGACCGCGCGGCGCCGGACCGGCGGCTCTTCATCGGTACCGTCCGCTATCGCCACCGTGGCTGGAACGGCACGTTGGCCGACCCCGTGCGGGACACCGAACGGGCGCTCGCCGAACTGGCCCGGCACGCCGGTGAGGTGCCGGTGGTGCTCATCGGACATTCCATGGGCGGCCGGGCCGCCCTGCGCGCCGCCGCCGACCCGCGGGTGAAGGGGGTCGTGGCGCTGGCCCCGTGGTGCCCGGAGGGTGAGCCGGTGGCGCAGCTGCGCGGCAGCACCACGGTCATCCTGCACGGGGACCGCGACCGTACGACCGATCCGCACGCCTCGGCCGAGCTGGTCCGCCGGGCCCGTGAGGACGGCGCGCGGGCCGGCACCCTGCTCATCACGGGTGGCGACCACGCGATGCTGCGGCGCGGCGGCGTCTGGCACCGTACGGCGGGCATCGCGGTGGCCGAGCTCCTCGCACCGGACGGCGCCACCGCGTCCGGCCTCATCACGGACGCCCTCGACTCGCCCGCGCCGAACCGGATCTGACACCGGCGCAGCCGGACGGTCGCCGTGACGTGAGCGACCCCCTCTTCCCGGATGCGCCGGTGTGTTCCACCGGTCCAGGGCGTCGGCAGCCGCCACCGCTGTGTGGGCCCGCCGGCACAGGCGCGCTGGACCGGCCCCGCCTCCCGGCCGGAACCGGTGTCCTGGGCGTCCGGACACTCAGCGCCGTGCCGGGCGGACCACGCACAGCGGGTCGGGGGGTACCACGTCGACTACTACGGGCTGACCCTCCAGGAGAACCCCTAGCCCCGGCGCGGACGCCGCCCGCTTCCTGCGCCGCTGTGGGGTTCGACGCCGCCCGGGGCGCGGCAGTGCGGTTCTTCGACACCTCGCCGTCCTCGTCGTGTCTCCCCACCGGTCACCCCCGGCCGCGGTGGGTGTGGGCCCGTGCGATCCGGTCGAAGCGCCGGTGCTGGACGCGGTCGGCCACCTCCAGGTCGGCGGCCAGGGAGGCGTCGTCGGCGGTGCGCACATAGGCAAGGAGGTGACGCGGTGAGCACCCCCGGCTGCATTTCGTCTCGTAGGAGCCCATCGAGTACGAGATCGAGGAAATCCCCTCGCCGATCGCCACCCGGATCGGATGGTAAAAGACGAGGTTGAAATAGAGGTAGATATCCTCCGACCCGGCGGAATAGTCGAATCCGGGAAAACGGGCCCACCACACCGGCCCGTCCTCGATGAACGTCACAAATCCCAGCGCCCGCCCCTGCCGCCGGGCGACGAAGACCGTCATTGCGTCCCCGACATGCTCCCGCAGTTCCCGGTAATCGCTGACGGTGGCCTCCAGATCGGCCTTTCTGTCGTATTTCCGGCGCCACTGGAGCTCCAGACCGGCCAATTCCCGGTCCAGGGCCTCCACGCCATGCCGCTCGACGGTCACCCCCGCCTCGGTGAATGCCCGCACCTCCCGCTGGATCGACCGACGGCGCTTGGCGCCGAAGCCGCGCAGATACCCGTCGAAGCTGTCCCAGGTGATCGGAAGGTGGCAGTCCGCGCCCACCGAAACCCGGGTGTACCCCCGCTCCCGCAGCACCGTGTCGGCGGTCCCGTCGGCGTCCTCGATCACGTAGACCCAGCAGACCAGCTCCGCCGACGCGGCCTCGGCCTGCCGCTCCAGCTCGGCCGCCGCGAGTCCCAGGGCGTCCCGGCGGCCCTCCGGGGACAGCGCTCCGGCGTAACTGACGCCCCCCATCCGCCCCGGCGAGCCGCTCACCACGGACGGGCCGGACGCCCGGTCCTCGAGCCGCCCGCGCAGCCGCGCCAGCGCCGCCGCGGCCCCGGGCTCGGCCGCGATGTCCTCCTCCGGGAGGTCGGCCATGCCCAGAAAGCGCGCCGGGTCATATGCGGGGTGGGAGGAGCTGTCGGTGAGAAAGGCGGGCGCGCCCAATAACGCTTCGCCGTCCGGCCCCGCCACCCCGATGAACCGCGGCTTCCCGTGAATGGTCGCGCTCCGGGCGCGTAACCAGTCGAAACCGAGATAGGCCGAGGGATGGGACAGGCTCTCCCACCACTCCCGGGAGATTTCCGCGGGATCGGAATACGAATGGACGGTGAGTGCGGAAGGCGCGCCCTGGTCGAAATCGCGGCCAGATGAGTCCACCAAGTCTCCCCAATCTGCGACGATCAAACCCACCGTACCGCAGAGCGCTCCATCGCGATGACTCTCCGTCAATACCGGATTCGGCATCCTTTCGGAAGGATCTTGAGCGGTGAAAGGCCCGGGCCCTGACGACCGCCGCGTTCGCGCGGGCGCAGCCCGGGTGGGACGGTGGAGGAAAGGCATAAACCGCTGGCGACGGACACCGGGGCGGGTCTCCGTCGGCGCCTTCGAAGGAGCGGCCATGGCCAAGGCAGTCGGAATCGACCTGGGCACCACCAACTCGGTGATCGCTGTGTGGGAGGGCGGTGAAGCCTCGGTCGTCCCCAACTCCGAAGGCAGCCGGACCACCCCCTCCGTCGTGGCGTTCACCGACAGCGGTGAGCGCCTGGTGGGCCAGCTGGCCCGGCGGCAGGCGATCCTCAACCCCAAGGGCACCATCTACTCGGCCAAGAGGTTCATCGGCCGGATGTACGACGAGATCCCCGACGAGGCCAGGGCGGTCGCCTATGACGTCGTCGAGGGCGAGGGCGGTGTCGCGCGGTTCAAGGTGGGCGACAAGCTGTACGCGCCGGAGGAGATCAGCGCCCAGGTGCTGCGCAAACTGGCCGACGACGCCGGGAAGCAGCTCGGGGAGCGGGTGACCGAGGCGGTCATCACCGTGCCCGCGTACTTCAATGACGCACAGCGCACCGCCACCAAGGACGCGGGGCGGATCGCCGGTCTCGAAGTGCTGCGGATCATCAACGAGCCGACCGCCGCCGCCCTCGCCTACGGCATGGACAAGAAGGAACACGAGACGGTGCTCGTCTTCGACCTCGGCGGCGGTACCTTCGACGTGTCCGTCCTCGACGTCGGCGACGGAGTGGTCGAGGTGCGCTCCACCGCGGGCGACAGCCATCTGGGCGGCGACGACTTCGACCGCCGTCTGGTGGACCACCTCGCCGACTCCTTCCAGCAGGAGAACGGCATCGATCTGCGGCAGGACCCACAGGCGCTCCAGCGGCTCTTCGAAGCCGCGGAGAAGGCCAAGACCGAGCTGAGCACGGTGACCCAGACGCAGATCAGCCTGCCGTTCATCACCGCCGACGCCGCGGGCCCGAAACACCTCACCCAGTCGGTGATGCGGTCCACCTTCGACCAGCTCACCGCCGATCTGGTGGAGCGCTGCCTCGGGCCGGTGGAGCAGGCCATGGCCGACGCCAAGGTGGGCGCGCACGACATCGACGAGGTGATCCTGGTCGGCGGCTCCACCCGGATCCCCGCCGTACAGGCCCTGGTCCGCCGGCTGACCGGTGGCAAGGAACCCAATATGAGCGTCAACCCCGACGAGGTGGTGGCGCTGGGCGCCGCGATCCAGGCCGGGGTGCTCAAGGGCGAGGTCAAGGACGTCCTGCTGCTGGACGTCACCCCGCTGTCGCTGGGTGTGGAGACCCGTGGCGGTGTGATGACGAAGATCATCGACCGTAACACCACCATCCCGGTGCGCCGCACGGAGACCTTCTCCACCGCCGAGGACAGCCAGCCCGCCGTCGACGTCGTGGTGCTCCAGGGCGAGCGCGAGCGCGCCGCCGACAACCGGGTGCTCGGCCGCTTCCAGCTGACCGACATCCGCCCGGCGCCACGTGGCGAACCGCAGATCGAGGTGACCTTCGACATCGACGCCAACGGCATCCTCAACGTCACGGCGCGGGACCGGGACACCGGCAAGGAACAGTCCATCCAGATCACAGAGAGCTCCAACCTCGACCGCGCCGAGGTGGAGCGGATGGTCTCCGAGGCTGAGCGCAACCGGGGTGAGGACCATGCGCTGCGCGAGGCCGTGGACGCCCGCAACGAACTGGACGCCGTCGCCTACCAGGTCGAGAAGCGGCTGGCCGAGCTCGGCGATGCGGCGCCCTCCCATGAGAAGGCGCGCGCCGAGATGCTGGTGACCGACGCCCGCCGGGCCGTCAAGGACGAGGTGGGTGCCGACCGGGCCCGGCCGCTGACCTCCGAACTCCAGCAGATCTACGCCGGACTCGCCTCCCACGGCACGGCCACCACGGGAGCCGGGGAGGGCGGCGGTGGCGCCGGTCCCGCGGGAGCGGGGGACGCCGGTGGGGGCGACGACGACGTCATCGACGCCGAGTTCGACAAGGGCTGAGGCGAGGACAGATGTCCACCCGCCCCCAGCAGCCGGATCCGGTGCCCGAGGGCGCCGTACCGGACCCCGCACAGGATCTGCCCGCCCCCGGGGAGCGGGAGCGGGCCGAGCCGCCGCCGGAGCCCGGGGCGGACGCCGCCACCGGCCCGGACGGCGCCGACCAGGACGACACCTCGCGGGTCCTGGCCGAGCTGGAGGACCGGTGGCGGCGCGCCCTGGCCGACCTGGACAACCTCCGCAAGCGCCACGCCCGGGAGCTGGAACGTGAGCTGGCCGCCGAGCGGGCCCGTACGGCCACGGCCCTGCTGCCCCTCATCGACAACCTCGAACTCGCCCTGGCCCACGCCGAGGCCCACCCCGGGGCGATCGTCGACGGCGTCAAGGCGGTGCGCGACCAGGGCGTGGACGCCTTCGCCCGCCTCGGCTACCCCCGCCACTCCGAGACGGGGGTGCCGTTCGACCCGACCCGGCACGAGGTGGTCGGCGTGGTGGAGGACCCCGAGGCCGAACCCGGGACGGTGGTCGAGGTGCTCCGCCCCGGCTACGGCGACGCGGACCACCAGCTCCGCCCGGTCGCCGTGGTCGTCTCCCAACGGGAGTGACCGGCCGTGGCCCGGGACTTCTACGACATCCTCGGCGTCTCGCGGGGCGCGAGCGCCGACGAGATCCAGCAGGCGTACCGCAACCTGGCCCGTAAGCACCACCCGGACGTCAACAAGGACCCGCGGGCCGAGGAGCGCTTCAAGGAGCTGGGCGAGGCGTACAGCGTGCTCTCCGACCCCGCGACCCGTGCCCGCTACGACCGGTTCGGCGAGGACTTCCGCAAGATCCCCGAGGACTGGGAGGAGCGGGTCGGCACCGGTGCCGGGGGTGGCGGTGGCGGCTTCCGTGGCTGGACCACCGCGGACGAGGGCGGCCGCCGGGTCCGGGTGGTCCGCGGTTTCGGTGACGACGCCGAAGGGGCGGGCGTCGACTTCGAGGACCTCTTCGGATCGCTCTTCGGCGCCGGTGGCGGCGGACCCGGCGCCGGTCGTGGCGGCGTACGCATGGACGTCCCCGGGGCCGACCAGGAGGCCGAACTGCCGCTCACCGTCGAGGAGGCGTACCGAGGCGGACAGCGTGGCGTCACCCTCGCCGGAGACGGGGGACAGCGCACCTACGAGGTCGACGTCCCGGCCGGGGTCACCGACGGTCAGCGCGTCCGGCTGGCCGGACAGGGCGGCCGGGGCAGTGGCGGCGCCCCGGCGGGCGATCTGTATCTGCGGGTGCGGATCCAGCCGCATCCGCGGTTCCGCCTGGACGGCCGGAACATCCACGTCCAGCTGCCGGTCGCCCCCTGGGAGGCCGCGCTCGGCGCCACCGTGCCCGTGCCCACGCCCGGCGGCACCGCCAAGGTCACCGTCCCGGCCGGATCCTCCAGCGGGCGGCGGCTGCGGCTGCGCGGCCAAGGTATGCCCAACCCCCGTGGCGCGGACGGCGATCTCTACGCCGAGATCAGCGTCAAGGTGCCGCCCCACCCCGGCGACCGGGAGCGCGAGCTGTTCGAGAAGCTCGCGGCCGCCTCCTCGTTCGACCCCAGGAGGCCGACATGAGCACCCATGCCACCGGGCCGTACACGGCCACCCCGGCCACCCCGGCCACTCCGGACAGCTCGGCCACCCCGGACACCCCGCCCACCGCCGGTGTCCGCTTCGCCCTGGTGCCCGTGCGCACGCTCTCGCTGGAGACCGTGGCCCGCCGGTCCGGACTCCACCCCGATCTGGTGCGGCGCCTCGTCTCCCTCGGCCTCGTCGGCGCCGAACGCGACGCCGCGGGACGGCTGGTGTTCGCCCCCACCGCTCCGGCGACGCTCGCCCGAATCCAGCGGCTGCGCTCCGGACTGTGCCTGAACTACGCATCCATCGGTCTGGTGCTCGATCTGCTCGACCGCATCGACCGGCTCGAAACGGCGCTGCGCCGCGGCGGCACGAGGAGTGATCAACCACCATGGATATGAACCGTCTCACCCAGAAGTCACAAGAGGCCCTCCAGGACGCCCAGTCCACGGCCGTACGGCTCGGTCAGACCGAGGTCGACGGAGAGCATCTGCTCCTCGCCCTCCTGGACCAGCCCGACGGCCTGGTGCCCCGGCTGATCAACCAGGTCGGCGCCGACCCCACCGCGCTGCGCACCATGCTGGAGTCCGAGGTGGCCCGTAGACCGAAGGTCACCGGACCTGGTGCCGCCCCCGGCCAGGTCTTCCTCACCCGGCGGCTGGCCCAGGTGCTGGACGAGGCGGAGCAGGAGGCCAAGCGGCTCAAGGACGAGTATGTGTCGGTGGAACACCTCGTCCTCGCACTCGCCGACGAGGGCTCCGGCAGCGCCGCCGGACGGGTGCTGAAGAGCCACGGCGTCACCAAGGAGGCGTTCCTCTCCGCCCTCACCCATGTCCGCGGCAGCCAGCGCGTCACCTCCGCCAACCCCGAAGTGGCCTATGAGGCGCTCGAGAAGTACGGCCGTGACCTGGTGCTCGAAGCCCGCTCCGGCCAACTCGACCCGGTCATCGGCCGGGACGCCGAGATCCGCCGGGTGACCCAGATCCTCAGCCGCAAGTCCAAGAACAACCCCGTGCTCATCGGCGACCCCGGAGTCGGCAAGACCGCCATCGTCGAGGGTCTGGCCCAGCGCATCGTCCGCGGCGACGTTCCCGAAGGGCTGCGCGAGAAGACCGTGTTCGCCCTCGACATGGGCTCCCTGGTGGCCGGGGCCAAGTACCGCGGTGAGTTCGAGGAACGGCTGAAGGCCGTGCTCAGCGAGGTCAAGGCGGCCTCCGGGCGGATCCTGCTCTTCGTCGACGAACTGCACACCGTGGTCGGCGCCGGAGCCGCCGAGGGCGCCATGGACGCCGGGAACATGCTCAAGCCGATGCTGGCCCGCGGCGAACTGCATATGATCGGCGCCACCACCCTCGACGAGTACCGCAAGCACATCGAGAAGGACGCCGCCCTGGAGCGCCGCTTCCAGCAGGTCCTGGTGGAGGAGCCCGGGGTCGAGGACACCATCTCCATCCTGCGCGGACTGCGCGAACGCCTCGAAGTGTTCCACGGGGTGAAGATCCAGGACACCGCCCTGGTCGCCGCCGCCACCCTCAGCCACCGCTACATCAGCGACCGGTTCCTGCCGGACAAGGCCATCGACCTGGTCGACGAGGCATGCGCCCGGCTGCGCACCGAGATCGACTCCATGCCCGCCGAACTGGACGAGATCACCCGCCGGGTCACCCGGCTGGAGATCGAGGACGCCGCGCTCTCCAAGGAGACCGACCCGGCGAGCGAGGCCCGGCTGGCGGAACTGCGCAGGGAGCTGGCCGATCTACGGGCCGACGCCGACGCCAAACACGCCCAGTGGGAGGCCGAACGGCAGTCCATCCGCCGGGTGCAGGAGCTGCGCCAGGAGCTGGAGCAGGTCCGCCTGGAGGCCGAGGAGGCCGAGCGCGCCTACGACCTCAACCGCGCCGCCGAACTGCGCTACGGACGGCTCCGGGAGCTGGAGCGCAGACTCGCCGCCGAGGAGGAACAACTCGCCGCCAGACAAGGCGAGCACCGGTTGCTGCGCGAGGTCGTCACCGAGGACGAGATCGCCGAGATCGTCGCCGCGTGGACCGGTATCCCCGTCTTCCGCCTCCAGGAGGGCGAACGGGAGAAGCTGCTGCGGCTGGACGAGATCCTGGCCGAGCGGGTCGTCGGCCAGGACGAGGCCGTCACACTGGTCTCCGACGCCATCATCCGGGCCCGGTCCGGCATCCGCGACCCGCGCCGTCCGATCGGCTCGTTCATCTTCCTCGGCCCCACCGGCGTCGGAAAGACCGAACTCGCCAAGACCCTCGCCGCGGCGCTGTTCGACTCCGAGGACAACATGATCCGGCTGGACATGAGCGAGTACCAGGAGCGGCACACCGTCAGCCGGATGCTCGGCGCGCCACCCGGTTACGTGGGTTTCGAGGAGGGCGGGCAGCTCACCGAGGCGGTGCGGCGCAAGCCGTACTCCGTGGTGCTCTTCGACGAGATCGAGAAGGCGCACACCGATGTGTTCAATACGCTGTTGCAGGTGCTCGACGACGGGCGGATCACCGACTCCCAGGGCCGGGTGGTCGACTTCCGCAACACCGTGATCATCATGACCTCCAACATCGGCTCCGAACATCTGCTGGACGGCGTGACCTCACAGGGCGAGCTCAAGCCGGATGCCCGCGGTCTGGTCATGGCCGAACTGCGCGCCCACTTCCGGCCCGAGTTCCTCAACCGGGTCGACGACATCGTGCTCTTCAAGCCGCTCGGCGAACCCCAGATCGAGCGCATCGTGGAGCTTCAGTTCGACGAGTTGCGCACGCGGCTGGCCGAGCGCCGGATCGGCGTCGAACTCACCCCGTCCGGCCGCGAGGTGATCGCCCACGAGGGCTACGACCCGGTGTACGGCGCCCGTCCACTGCGCCGCTTCATCTCCCACGAGGTCGAAACGCTCATCGGACGCGCCCTGCTGCGCGGCGATGTCCAGGACGGCGCCGTCGTCCGGGTCGACGCCCAGCACGGTGAACTCGTGGTCACCTACGAGCGGAACGGGAAGAGGTGAAAGGCCATGGCCATCGAATCCGACCCGCATCTGTCCATGGTGCGAGAGGTCACCCCGCAGACCCCCGAGGGGTGCGAGGAATGTCTGCGCATCGGCTCCCCCTGGGTCCATCTGCGGCTCTGCCTCACCTGCGGCCACGTGGGCTGCTGTGACTCCTCACCGCTGAAACACGCCCGCGCCCACGCCTACGCGGAGCAGCACCCCATCGTGGAGCCCCTGGAGCCGGGGGAGGAGTGGCGGTGGTGCTTCGCCCATGAGTCCCTGGTCTGACGCGCGGTGCCGGAGGCGGTGTCCGTGTCCGCTGGACAGCGGGTCAGATGATCTCGCGGATGGCCGCTTCGAACCCTTCCACATGGCTGGCGGCCAGGGCGGCGGCCTTCTGCGGATCGCCGTCGATGACGGCGCGCAGCAGTGGTCCGTGCTCGCGCACATGCCCGGCCAGCCCGGGCAGCCGGTCGATGAACAGGCACCAGATACGGGTGGCCAGGTTGTCGTAGCGGATCAGGGTGTCCTGGAGGTACGGGTTGTAGGTGGTGGCGTAGAGGGCCCGGTGCACGGCCATGTCCAGCCGGATCAGATCCGCGCCGCCGTCGGCGTCGGCGGCGCTCTCGTTCTCCAGCCGGGTCAGCAGCTCGCCGAGTCCGGCGCGGTCGCGCTCGGTGGCGCGCTCGGCCGCGAGGGAGGCGGCGAGCGGTTCGAGCTGCTGGCGGACCTCGGAGATATGGCCGAGGTCGGCGATCTGGACCTCGGTGGCGAAGGTGCCGCGGCGGGGATAGGCGACGATCAGCCGCTCGGTCTCCAGACGCTTGAGCGCCTCCCGCACCGGGGTGCGCCCGAAGCCCAGCTCGGCGGCGATCCGCTCGTCGTTGACGGGCTCGCCGGGGCGGATGCCCAAGGTCACCAGACGTTCGGAAATCGCCTGGTAGGCGCGGTCGGCCAGGCTCTCGGCGCCGTGGCCCGCGACTGCTGAAGAAGTCACCCGGATCCCTCCCTTGACGCGCCCGGAGGCGCACTCCTACCGTACCTCAACAGCCAACTGATATATCAGTCGCCTTCTAGTCGGTCCGCAAGGGAGTTCTGATGACTGCCGCCACCCCCGACCAGCGAGCGGCTCGCTCCGCGGTGCTCTCCGAACGGCTCCATGACGCCGACCCCGAGGTCTCCGCGGCCATCGAGGCGGAGCTGGCCCGCCAGCGCGGGACACTGGAGATGATCGCCAGCGAGAACTTCGCCCCGCTCGCCGTGATGCAGGCGCAGGGCTCGGTGCTCACCAACAAGTACGCCGAGGGCTACCCCGGCCGTCGTTATTACGGCGGCTGTGAGCATGTGGACGTCATCGAGCGGCTCGCGATCGAGCGGGTCACGGCGCTCTTCGGGGCCGAGGCGGCCAATGTGCAGCCGCACTCGGGCGCGCAGGCCAACGCGGCCGCCATGGCGGCGCTGCTCGAGCCCGGTGACACCATCCTGGGACTCGACCTGGCGCATGGTGGCCATCTCACCCATGGGATGCGGATCAACTTCTCCGGGCGGCTGTACACGGTGGCCGCGTACCAGGTCGGCGAGGATGACCACCGCATCGATATGGAGGGGGTCCGCGAGCTGGCCCGGGAGCACCGGCCGAAGCTGATCGTGGCCGGGTGGTCCGCGTATCCGCGCCAGCTGGACTTCGCCGCCTTCCGGCGGATCGCCGACGAGGTCGGCGCCTATCTGATGGTGGACATGGCCCACTTCGCGGGTCTGGTGGCGGCCGGGCTGCACCCCTCGCCCGTACCGCACGCCCATGTGGTGACCACCACGACCCATAAGACACTCGGCGGCCCGCGCGGCGGAGTGATCCTCTCGACCCGGGAGCTGGCCAAGAAGATCAACTCGGCGGTCTTCCCCGGCCAGCAGGGCGGCCCGCTGGAGCATGTCATCGCGGCCAAGGCGGTCGCGTTCGGCCTGGCGGCCCGGCCCGAGTTCGCCGAACGGCAGCGGCGCACCCTGGAGGGCGCCTCGATCCTCGCCGCGCGGCTGCTGGCCGCGGACGCCGCGGACGCCGGGGTGAGCGTGCTGACCGGCGGCACGGATGTGCATCTGGTCCTGGTGGATCTGCGCCACTCCCAGCTGGACGGGCAGCGGGCCGAGGACCGGCTGCACCAGGTGGGCATCACCGTGAACCGCAACGCCGTACCCTTCGACCCCCGCCCGCCGATGGTCAGCTCCGGCGTCCGGATCGGCACCCCCGCGCTCGCCGCCCGTGGCTTCGGCGCCGAGGAGTTCCACGAGGTGGCGGACATCATCGCCACCGCGCTCCTGCCCGGCTTCGACGAGCGGGTGTCCGCCGCGCTGCGCGAGCGCGTCCAGGTCCTCGCCGACCGCTTCCCGCTCTACCCCGGCGGTGTCCCGGCGGCGCGGTCCCGTAACCCCCAGCCGTCCGCTGCCCAGGAGGCCGACGCGTGATGCACTCCGCGAACACCCCGCCCACCCCCGGGGACGTGCTGCCCGACCACTCCGACTTCCTCTGGCGCAACCCCGACCCCAAGCCCTCCTACGACGTGGTGGTCGTCGGGGGCGGCGGCCACGGACTGGCCACCGCCTACTACCTGGCGAAGAACCACGGCATCACCAATATCGCCGTCCTGGAGAAGGGCTGGCTGGCCGGCGGCAACATGGCCCGCAACACCACCATCATCCGCTCCAACTACCTGTGGGACGAGAGCTCCGGGATCTACGAGCACTCCCTGAAGCTGTGGGAGACCCTGGAGGAGGACCTCGACTACCCGATCCTGTTCAGCCAGCGCGGGGTGCTCAACCTCGCGCACAGCCTCCAGGACGTACGCGACAGCAAGCGCCGGGTCCACGCCAACCAGCTCAACGGCATCGACGCCGAGTGGCTGGAGCCCGACGAGGTGGCCAAGGTCTGCCCCATCGTCAATGTCTCCTCCGACGTCCGCTACCCGGTGCACGGCGCCACCTACCAGCCGCGCGCGGGCATCGCCAAACACGACTACGTGGCCTGGGGATTCGCCCGCCGCGCCAATGACCTGGGCATCGATCTCATCCAGGACTGCGAAGTCACCGGCATCGACATCAGCGACGGCCGGGTGACGGGTGTGCGCACCACCCGCGGCCCGATCGCCGCCGGGAAGGTGGCACTCGCCGCCGCCGGACACTCCTCCGTCCTGGCCACCATGGCTGGACTGCGGCTGCCGTTGCAGAGCCATCCGCTCCAGGCGCTGGTCTCCGAACTCCTGGAGCCGGTGCACCCCACGGTCGTGATGTCCAACGCGGTACATGTCTATGTCTCCCAGGCGCACAAGGGCGAACTCGTCATGGGCGCGGGCATCGACTCCTACAACGGCTACGGCCAGCGCGGCGCCTTCCACATCATCGAACGCCAGATGGCCGCCGCCCTGGAGCTCTTCCCCGTGTTCGCCCGCGCCCACATGCTGCGCACCTGGGCCGGGATCGTCGATGTCACCCCGGACGCGTCACCCATCGTCGGACTCACCCCGGTCCGGGATCTCTACCTCAACTGCGGCTGGGGGACCGGTGGTTTCAAGGCCACCCCCGGGGTCGGCTGGTGTTTCGCACACACCGTCGCCACCGGTGAACCCCACCCCTACAACGCGCCCTTCACCCTGTCCCGGTTCACCACCGGCGCACTGATCGACGAACACGGCGCCGCCGCCGTCGCCCACTGACGGCCGCCGAGCGAGGAGACCCCATGCAGCTCATCGACTGCCCCTGGTGCGGTGTGCGCGAAGAAGCCGAATTCCACTACGGCGGACAGGCGCATATCGCCCACCCAGAGGACCCGCACGCCCTGGACGACGAGCAGTGGGCCCAGTACGTGTTCTTCCGCGACAACCCCAAGGGGCCCTTCGCGGAGCGGTGGACACACGCCGCCGGATGCCGCCGCTGGTTCAACGCCCTGCGCGACACGGTCACCCATGAGTTCCTCGCGGTCTACCGCGTCGGTGACCCGCCCCCCGCCGTCCGTACCGCCCCCGCCACCCCCCGCACCGCCACCGGCGCACAGCCGCGGCAGGGCCAGGAGGCCACCTCATGAGCAACGCGTACCGCACCGCGGGCCACGGCCAGATCGACCGCGGCACCACCCTCTCCTTCGTCTTCGACGGTGTGATGTACACCGGGCACCCGGGGGACACCCTCGCCTCGGCCCTGCTGGCCAACGGTGTGCACCGGGTGGCCACCGGCATCAAGTACGGCAGGCCGCGCGGCATCATGGCCGCCGGTGTCGAGGAGCCCAACGCGCTGGTGCAGATCGAGGCGCCCTTCCCCGAACCGATGCTCACCGCCACCACCGTGGAGCTCTACGACGGGCTGGTCGCGCGGGGCCTGGGCGGTCAGGGCCGGCTGAGCGACCAGCCGGACCCGGCCCGCTACGACACCCTGCACGCACACTGCGACGTCCTGGTCGTGGGCGCCGGACCGGCCGGACTCAGCGCGGCGCTCACCGCCGCCCGCTCCGGCGCCCGGGTGATCCTGGTGGACGAACTGCCCCGGCCCGGCGGCTCGTTGCTCAGTGGCCGACGGACCCTGGACGGTGCCCCGGCGGCCGCGTGGGTCCAAGCCGTCACCGACGAGCTGGCCGCCTGCCCCGATGCCACGGTGCTCAGCCGCACCACCGCCTTCGGCCACTACGACGACGGTCTGGTGCTCGCCCTGGAGAAGCGCACCGACCACCTCGGCGCCGCCGCGCCCGCCCATGTGTCACGGCAGCGGATCTGGCGGATCCGGGCCCGTCAGGTCGTCTACGCCACCGGGGCCTACGAACGGCCCGTCGCGTTCGACGACAACGACCGCCCCGGCATCATGCTCGCCGGTTCGGCCCGTACCTACCTGGGCCGCTTCGGAGTCGTGGCCGGGCGGCGGGCCGTGGTGTTCACCACCCAGGACTCCGCCTACGACGCCGTCTTCGACCTGGCCGACGCCGGTGTCCACATCGCCGCCGTCATCGACGCACGCGAGAGCGTGGCCGCCCATCTGCTGGCCGCCTGCGCCGCACGCGGTATCGAGGTGCGCCCCGGACACGTGGTGACGGGCACCAGTGGGATCGACCGGATCTCCCGCGCCCATGTCGCCCGCTTCGACGACGGCGCACTGGGCGAACGCCAGGGCGTGGACTGCGATCTGCTGCTCGTCTCCGGCGGCTGGAACCCGGCCGTGGCGCTGTTCAGCCAGGCCGGTGGCCCGTTGGTGTACGACCCGGAGCCGGGCGCGTTCGTCCCCGCGGACGCGCTGCCCACCGTGCGGACCGCCGGGTCGGCCCGGGGCCTCGCCACCCTCGCCGGCTGCCTGGCCGACGGGACGGACGCCGCCGCGCGGGCGCTGTCGGCGCTGGACCGCCGCGTGTCCCCGGCCCCGCTCCCGGCGGTGGCCGTGGCACCGCCCGCCGCGCCCGGCCGGGTGCTGTGGCGGGTGCCCAGTCCGCAGGACGCGCCCGACGGCTCCCACCAGTTCGTCGACCTCCAGCGCGACGCCCTGGTGACGGACGTGCTGCGGGCAACCGGCGCGGGGCTGCGGTCGGTGGAACACGTCAAGCGCTACACCACCATCGGCACCGCCCATGACCAGGGCCGCACCTCGGGCGTGCTGACCTCCGGCATCGTCGCCGAGGCCCTGGGCGTGGACATCGCGGACCTGGGCACCACCCGGTTCCGACCGCCCGCGGTGCCGGTGGCCTTCGCCGCCTTCGCCGGGCGCGACCGCGGTGAGCTGTTCGACCCCGCACGCGTCACCGCGCTGCACCCCTGGCATCTCGAGCACGGTGCGCTGTTCGAGGACGTCGGACAGTGGAAGCGCCCCTGGTACTACCCCCGCGGCGGGGAGACGATGGACGCGGCCGTGCTGCGGGAATGCCGGGCGGCGCGCGAGGGCGTCGCGATGATGGACGGCTCGACCCTCGGGAAGATCAACGTCCAGGGCCCGGACGCCGGTGAACTGCTGGACCGGCTGTACACCAACCTGATGAGCACCCTGAAGCCCGGCCGGATCCGCTACGGCGTGATGTGCGGGGTCGACGGCATGGCCATGGACGACGGCACCGTGATCCGGGTGGCGGAGGAGGAGTTCCTGCTGACCACCACCACCGGAAACGCCGCCAAGGTGCTGGAGTGGATGGAGGAGTGGCTCCAGACGGAATGGCCGGAGCTGCGGGTGCACCTCACCTCCGTCACCGAGCACTGGGTGACCATCCCCCTGGTGGGTCCGCGCGCCCGGGACGTGTTGGCCCTGGTCGCCCCCGGCCTCGACGTCGGCAGCGACGCCTTCCCGTTCATGTCCTGGCGCGACACCACCGTGGCCGGTGCCGCGGCCCGGGTCTGCCGGATCAGCTTCTCCGGTGAACTCGCCTACGAGATCAACGTACCGGCGTGGGACGGCATCGCGGTGTGGCGGGCGCTGTACGCGGCGGGCGCCCCCTTCGGCCTCACGACCTACGGCACCGAGACGATGCATGTGCTGCGCGCCGAGAAGGCGTACCCCATCATCGGCCAGGACACCGATGGCACCGTCACCCCGCAGGATCTCGGTATGTCCTGGGTGGTGTCCAAGAAGAAGGCCGACTTCGTGGGCAAGCGCTCCTTCGCCCGGCCGGAGAACCAGCGCCCCGACCGCAAGGAACTGGTGGCGCTGCTGCCCGCCGACGAGCGGAGGCTGCTGCCGGAGGGCGCCCAGATCATCGCCACCAGCAGCGTCCCCGCACCACCGGTGCCCATGCTCGGACATGTCACCTCCAGCTACCGCAGCGACGCCCTGGGCCGGACGTTCGCGCTGGCGCTGGTGCGGTCGGGCGCCCGCCGGATCGGCGAAACCCTCTATGTGCCGCTGGACGGCGAGACCGTCCCGGTGACCGTGTCCGAGCCCGTGCTCTTCGACAAGGAGGGAGCTCGCCGTGACGGTTGAGACACCCCTGCGCTTCAGCCCGCTGGACGGGTGGCAGAACACCTTCGACCGGCTGCCCGACGGTCTGGACATCAGGGAGATCCCCTTCCTGACCCAGCTCTCCCTGCGGGTGGAGCCCGGCAGCCCGGCGGCCCGGGCCGCCGAGGACACCTTGGGTATCGCCCTGCCCGGGCCCTCGCGCGCGGATATGTCCGGGGAGGTGAAGGCCCTGTGGCTGGGGCCGGACGAATGGCTGCTGGTGGCGCCGCCGGACCGGGGCCAGGACCTGGCGACGCGGCTGCGCGCGGCGATCGGCGACGCGTTCGCCACCGTCACCGACGTCTCCGCCCAGCGCACCACCCTGGCCGTCTCCGGACACCTCACCCGTGAGGTGCTGGCCCGCGGCTGCGCCATCGACCTCGATCCGCGGGTGACCCCGGTCGGCTCCTGCCTCACCACCCTGCTGGCGCAGGCCGGGGTGACGCTCGTGGTCCGGGGCGTGGCGGCCTCCAGCGTCTGGCTGCTGGTCCGTTCGTCCTTCGCCGAGTACGTGGCCGGCTGGCTCGTCGACGCCTCCACCGAGTACCGGGGTGGCTCATGAGCCACCGCTTTCTGCTCACCCTCACCTGCTCCGAACGCCCCGGTGTCGTCCACGCCGTGACCTCGTTCCTGCTGCGGCACGGCTGTGACATCACCGAACACCAGCAGTACGACGACACCGAGCACGGAAGTGTCTTCCTGCGCACCGCGTTCACCGCGCATGACGCGGACCTCACCCTCGACCGGCTGCACAGCGCCTTCGCACCGGTGGCGGCGTCCTTCGGGATGGAATGGCAGCTGTGGGACGCCGGAGCGAGGCCCCGGGTGCTGGTGATGGTGTCCCGGTTCGACCACTGTCTGGCGGATCTGCTCTACCGCTGGCGCAGCGGTGCCCTGGACGCGGAACTGGTCCTGGTGGTCTCCAACCACCCGGACCTCGCCGCTACGGCCGAGGCCGCCGGTGTGCCCTACGCGCACGTACCGGTCACCCCGGACACCAAACCGAGGGCCGAGGCACGGCTGCTCGAGCTCATCGACGAACACCGCGTCGATCTGGTGGTCCTCGCCCGCTATATGCAGGTGCTCTCGGACGACCTGTGCAAGCGGCTCGAGGGCCGCGCCATCAACATCCACCACTCCTTCCTGCCGAGCTTCGCCGGAGCCAAGCCCTACCACCAGGCGTACCGGCGCGGGGTGAAGTTCGTGGGCGCGACGGCCCACTACGTCACGGCCGATCTCGACGAAGGACCGATCATCGAGCAAGAGGTGATCCGGGTGGACCACCGCGCCACCCCGGACGACCTGATCACCGTCGGCCGCGACGCGGAACGACTGGCACTGGCCCGCGCCGTCAACTGGCACTGCCAGGGCCGAGTACTCCTGCACGGCAATCGCACCGTCATCTTCAACTGACCCACCGCCGACCCGGTCCGCTGAACGGGGTTCAGCCCGTGCCGCTGGTGGTCCGTTCGGTGCTTGGGGACCATCCGGGCAGGTCTATCGGGCCGCAGGCGGGGGTGAGGGTCACCGCTGAGGGGGGTAGTTGCCAGAGCTCCGTCAGTTCGGCGGCCACCGTGGCGATGAGCTTGCCGACGTCGCCGGGAGCGGTGGCATGCATACCCTCGGAGACGATCAGGGCCGAGGCCGTGGTGTCCCGGACGACGGAGTGGCCGCTCTGCCGATGGGTCCAGCGACGCGCATGGGCGCGGCCGGCAGCGTCGGCGAAGATCACCTCCCCGGGGTCCGGATGTTCCGCCTTGCCGGAGAAGGACAGGAACACCTCATCGCCCACGGCGTGCCGGACCTCCAACGGCCCCGTGACACAGGCCAGATCGAACACCCCGACCGGGATGGCGTACGCGACCGAGATGGCGTTGCACAGTTCCACCAGCGGATGGACCGACGGCAGTGACGTGTCCTTGCGGTAGCGCCGCAACAGTGCCTCGGCCGCGTTCCGGTACTGCGTGGGTTTCACTCCCATCCGGGTGAACGCCCGCCGCCACGCCTGGATCTCGGGGAACTCCCCTTCCGTTCCGTCGCCGAGCCGCCTCTCCGCGACGGCGGTGTGCCGGGCGACGGCCGAGGCGAGTGCGTCGGCGGGGACATCGGTGGTGATACCGGTGACATGAAGGGCGCCGGAAACGAGCTCCGGATGCTCGGCCCGGACCGCGGAGGAGTACAGAAGACGCATGGATGTCCTTAGGGATTGACCAGGGCCAGCTTGAGGCCCAGGCCGATGAACGATCCGGCGAACAGCCGCCGGATCCAGGCGAGCACCTTCGGGCGCGCGACCACGTGGTCGCGGACCGCCGCCGCGAAGGCCCCGTACCCGGCGAAGACCACGAACGTGGCCAGCATGAAGACACCGCTGAGCGCCGCCATCCGGGGCAGCGCACGGGGGTCGTCGGCGGACACGAACTGGGGGAGGAAGGCGACGAAGAACATGGTCAGTTTGGGGTTGAGCAGGTTGATCAGTACGGCGGAGGAGATCACCCGGCGGGTGGACCGCGGACCGGACCCGGCCGATACGGCAATCTCCTGACGGTCCCTCAGCGTCGCCCACGCCAGGTAGAGCAGATAGGCCACCCCGAGGTACTTCAGCACTTGGAACGCCACCGCGTTGGTACGCAGCGTGGCCGCCAGGCCCAGCAGGGTGGCCGCCGCGTGCGGGACGGCACCGAGCGTGCAGCCGAACGCGGCCGCGAGGCTGGCGCGCCGTCCGTGCGAGAGCCCGGCCGACAGGGTGTAGACGACGCCGGTTCCCGGTGTGGCCACGATGATGAGCGTGGTGAGGAGGAATGCGATGCTCATGCGGCCACCCTGCCTGAGACAATGGTCCGGTGAGGAGAGCCAAAGAGGGATCGGTCAACAGGTCCAAAGAGAGCTCCGAAGACACCTCCAAGGAGCCCGGCGCCGACTTCCTGCAACTCGACATCGGGGAAGCGCCCGCCCGGGGCCGGGCCCAGTGGCTGGCCGAACGGCTGCGCCTCGCCCTCGCGGACGGCCGCCTCCCGGTGGGCAGCACACTGCCCGCGACCCGACGGCTGGCCGCCGACCTCGGTGTCTCCCGCGGTGTTGTCACCGACGCCTATCAGCGGCTGGCCGAAGCGGGCCATGTCACCGGCCGCGGCCGTGGCGGCACCACCGTGGTCTCCGCCCCGACGCTGCCCCGTCCCGAGCGCCCACCGGCCACCGCTCCGTCCTCGTCGGCGCTGTTCGGCCAGGCCCCGCCCGGTACGGACATCTTCGACCGGCTGCGCACCACACCGGCGCGTATCGACCTCTCACCCGGCCTGCCCGACCTCGCCGCCTTTCCGCGCGCCGCATGGCTCCGCGCCGAACGCGCCGTGCTGAACACCCTGGAGCCGTCCGCGTTCGGCTACAGCGATCCGAGCGGAGCACCCGCCGTACGGCGGTCCATCGCCCGGTGGCTGGCGCTCAACCGCGGGATCCGTGTCGACGCGGAAGAGGTCATCATCGTGGCCGGGGTCTCCCAGGCGCTGGCCCTGATCGCCCATGTACTGCGGCGGGACGGCATCACCGGCATCGCCGTCGAGGACCCCTGCTCCCTCGGCATCCGTCAGCATCTGAACTACTGGGGCATGGACACACCCCCGGTCCGGGTCGACGCCGACGGACTGCGCGTCGACGAGCTGACCGCGAGCGGGGCGAAGGCGGTCGTGCTCACCCCCGCACACCAGTTTCCGACCGGTGTGGTGCTCCACGGCGACCGGCGGCGACACCTGTCGCGCTGGGCCGAGGACGGCGGGCTCATCATCGAGGACGACTACGACGCGGAGCACCGCTATGACCGCCCTCCCGTCTCCGCGCTGCGCGCCGCCCTGCCGGAACACGTCTTCTACACCGGGTCCATCTCCAAACTCCTTGCCCCCGCCCTGCGGTTGGGATGGCTGCTCGCACCTGCGCGTTACCGCGACGCACTCGCCCTCGCCAAGCGCAACAGCGACCTCGGCAACGCGGTGCTGCCGCAGCTGGTGCTGGCCGAACTGCTGGACTCCGGGGAGCTCGAGCGCCAGTTGCGTCTGCTGCGCCGACGCCATGTGCACCGCCGGGACGCCATGATCAAGGCCATCGCCGGTCAGCTGCCCGGCACGGAGGTCCACGGCGCGGCGGCCGGACTCCACCTCACGATCACCTTCGCGCCCGGGGTGGACGGTGTCGCCCTCGCCGCCGCGGCGTTCGCCCTGGGGGTCAAGGCGCATCCGCTGTCCTGGTACGGCCAGCGGCCCCAGCCGCCCGGCATCGTCCTCGGCTACGCGGCGTCCCCACCGGGCGATATCGCGGAGGGCATCGCGGCGCTCGGTGCGGCGCTGCGCCACCAGGTGGGCGGAAATCCGCGGTAGGGCCGGGTAACGCCGGTGTGTCTCCGTTATGTTGAGGTCGAGGAGTCCACGCAGTGAGTGTCGAGGAGGCGGCGGTGACGCACGGCGCGCAGGAGCAGGAGCACACTGCGGGCTCACCGCTCTGGGACCCCGAGGCCGCTGGGATCCTCCGGCTGCCCTCCGGCCGTCTGGTGCGTGGCCGGGGACTGCGGAAGCCCCTGCCCACCGGCCCGTCGCCCGGCTACGCGGTGTATCTGCTGGGGGCGCGGCCACCGGAGACGGCCTGGGAATCCGACTGGCTCCGCTGGCCGGACTTCCGCCTCCCCAGTGACCGCGCCCGCGCCGATGCCCTGCTCAGGGAGGTGTGGCGCCGCGCGGAGCACGAGCGGGTCGAGGTCGCCTGCGGTGGCGGCCGCGGCCGCACCGGCACGGCGCTGGCCTGTATCGCCGTCCTCGACGGCGTTCCGCCGAGCGAGGCGGTGGACTTCGTACGGCGGCGCTACGACCGGCACGCCGTCGAAACCCCGTGGCAGCGCCGCTATGTGCGCCGCTTCGGCGCCGCCACCGGCTGAGCGCACGGTCGCCCCGGGCGCCCGGCTGCGAGGATGTCCGGTATGAGCGACGAAGGCACACGAGACGAACTGCTGGCCGAGGCCGTGGAGTTGCGGGAACGAGGCGAGGTCGAGCAGGCACGGCGGCGGCTGGTGGCGCTGGCCGCCGACCATCCGGAGGACGCCGAGATCGCGTACCAGACGGCCTGGGCCCACGATGCGCTGGGGCTGGAGGCCGAGGCCGTCCCGTTCTACGAGCGCGGCCTGAGCGGACCGGGGCTGTCGGACGCCGACCGCCGCGGCGCGCTCCTCGGGCTCGGCAGCACCTTCCGTGTGCTCGGCCGGTTCACCGAGGCGGTCGACACCCTGCGCCGGGGCGTGGAGGAGTTCCCGGACGACGGTGCGTTCCGGACCTTCCTGGCCATGGCCCTGTACAACACCGGCCACCACCACGACGCCATACGGCTGCTGCTCACCCTGCTCGCCGAGACCAGCGACGACCCGTCGGTGCGGAGCTACCGGCGGGCCATCGCGCACTACGCCCAGGACCTCGACGAGACGGAGACGGTCTGAGGCGGTCTGAGGGCCGGGGAGCGGGCGGGGGGCTCAGGCCGCGGGGGAGGCGGCCAGGGGTTCGTAGCAGTCGTAGTTCCGCTGGCCGACGATGCGGCCGTCGCGGAAGTCGATGAAGGTCGCGATATGGGCGCGCAGGACGTGGCCCGCCGGAAGCTCGCCACGGGACACCGCGAGCGTTCCGGTCCAGCGCACCTCCAGCGCCACCTGGTCGCCCGAGGCGACCGCGCCGATCACCTCGAAACTCTGCTCGCGGAGCACCCGGCGGCCCGCGTCGGCCGCCGCGTCCATACCCGCCAGATCGCGCACGGCTCCCTCGGGGAACAGGGCGTTCGGCAGCTCGTGGTGGACCATGTCCGGGTGGAGGAAGGCGGCCAGTTCCTCACCGCCCGCGAAGCGGGAGACCGCCTCGTGGTAGCGGAGGGCGATATCGACATTGGGGTGCTGCGGTATTCCGGTCATGTCAACAACCATAGTTGCACAACCGAGGTTGTCAAATAGAGAATGGCGGTATGCCGCAGCCCGTGGAACCCCAGCAGCTGGACACCGCCTCCCTCGCCCTCTTCGTGGGCCTCGCCGCCTCCGACCTGATCCAGGAACGGATGGCGGCCGACGGCTTCGGCGATGTGCGGTTCTCACATGGCTATGTCTTCCAGCACCTCATCGACGATCGGCCGACCATCGGTGAACTCGCCACCAAGCTGGACATGACCCAGCAGGGCGCCTCGAAGGCCCTCGCCGAGCTGGAGCGCCTCGGCTACACCGAGCGTGTCCCCGACGACCGGGACGCCCGGGTCCGCCGTGTCCGGCTGACCGCACGCGGCCGCGCCGCGGTGACGGCCGCCCGGGCGGCGCGGGCGGCGCTCGACGCGCGGCTGGCCGACCGCTTCGGTGACCGGCGGCTCGCCGAGCAGCGGGCGCTGTTGAGCGAGGTGCTGGACGAGCTGGGTGGTAGCGACGCGGTCCGCCGCCGGGACATCCGGCCACCTCATTGACGACCGGGGCCTCTGTGCCCCGCATCGCGCGCCATGAGCAGGCCCGCCCGTGCGCGTCCCGGCACCCCCGGGCGCGGCCACGAGCCGGTGGCCCGGTGTCCGCCGTACGCGGCCCACGCACTTCCCGGCGACACCGCCGCGTGGGCGGCTAGGGGGCCGTGGGCGCTAGGCCCAACTCCCGCTCACCCAGCGGTGCGAAGAACGCGGCCACGTCCCCGTCCGTCACCTCGGCGAGGGTCGCCGGGGACCACCGCGGCCGGCGGTCCTTGTCGACCAGCTGCGCGCGGATCCCCTCCACCAGGTCCGGGCTGGACAGCGCGGCACAGGAGACGCGGTACTCCTGGTCGAGCACCCGCTCCAGCGGACCGAGCGTGCGGGCCCGCCGCAGGGCCGTCAGCGTCACCTTCAGCGCGGTGGGGGACCGGGTGAGCAGGGTCTCGGCGGCCTCCTTCGCCGCGGTCACGGACAGGGCGTGCAGCCGGTCCACGATCTCCTCGACCGTGCCGCCCGCGTACGCCTCGTCGATCCACCCCCGCTGGGCGTCCAGTTCACCGGGCGGCGGCTGCCGCGCGTAACGGGGCAGCACCTCGTCCACGGAGGACCGGGCGAGATCCGCCAGCAGTGCGGGCACCCGCTCCGACGGGACGAAGTGGTCCGCGAGCCCGCACAGCAACGCGTCCGCGGCGCCCACCGCCCGGCCCGTCAGGGCCAGATGGATGCCGAGCTCACCGGGGGCGCGGCCGAGCAGATAGGTGCCGCCGACGTCGGGAACGAAGCCGATACCGGTCTCGGGCATCGCGACCCGGGAGCGCTCGGTGACGATCCGTACGCTGCCGTGTGCCGAGATCCCGACCCCGCCGCCCATCACGATGCCGTCCATGACCGCCACATACGGCTTGGGGAAACGGGCGATCCGCGCGTTCAGCCGGTACTCGTCGGCCCAGAAGGCGGCCGACGCGGTGCCCCCGGCGCGGGCGTCCGCGTGGACGGCCACGATGTCGCCACCCGCGCACAGCCCCCGCTCGCCCGCGCCGGTGATGACCACCGTGGCCACGGCCGGATCCCGCTCCCAGGCGGTCAGCGCCCCCTCGATACGCGTCACCATGGTGTGCGTCAGGGCGTTGAGGGCCCGCGGGCGGTTGAGGGTCAGATGGGCCGTATGCCCTTCGGTGCGCAACAGCACCTGCGCGTCGTCGGCCGCCGTCATCGGACCGCCCCGGCCGGACCGGTCTGTGCGCGGGTGTGTGCGCGGGGCGGGGTGAAACGCATGATCTCGTCCATTCCTTCCACGGTTCGGCGCGGCCGCGGAGCGCGGACCACCTCGTCCGTCGCCGCACGTCCGAGGCCATACTGCCCAGGTCCGCCGTGCCGCGGCTAGCCTTGGCCCCATGACAGCAATCTTGGTCAGCGCGTGTCTGCGCGGAGTGCCCTGCCGGTACGACGGCCGCCACAAGGCGGTGTCAGCACTGGACGAGGCGGTGGCCGGGCACGATGTGGTGTCCTTCTGCCCGGAGGTGGCGGGCGGGCTCACCACCCCGCGGCGCCCCGCGGAGCTGGTCGGCGGTGATGGCCACGACGTCCTGGAGGGTACGGCACAGGTCGTCGACGACACAGGACGCGATGTCACCGCCGCGTTCGTGGACGGCGCCCGGCGTGCCCTCGAGGCGGCCCGGCGGGGCGGCTGCACCGAGGCCCTGCTGATGCCGCGCAGCCCGTCGTGCGGGCAGGGCGCGGTTTACGACGGATCGTTCACCGGGGAGCTGACACCGGGCGACGGGGTGACCGCGGCGCTCTTCGCCCGCAACGGCATCACCGTGCGGCCCGCGCCCGGGGTGTGAGGGCGCACCGGCCCGCCCATGGGCAGCGCCCTCTCACCCCCGGTGGCGTCCCGGATGGAACTCCAGCCGCTGGATCCGGTCCACCAGCTCCTCGGCCCTGGACTTGATGATCTCCAGCCCCTGACGGCCCCAGGGCTGGGGATCCTGGTCCACCACACAGATCGTGCCCAGCGCCACCCCCGTACGGTCGATCAGCGGCGCGCCCAGGTAGGAGTGGATCCCGATCTCGTCGACCACGGGATTCCCGGCGAACCGCGGATAGTCGCGGACGTCCTCCAGCACCAGCGCCTTGCGCCGTACCACCACATGCGGACAGTAGCCGTGGTCACGCGCCATCACCCGGCCGGGCTGGGCCTGGGCCTCGGCTTGGGCCCGGGCCTCGGCCGCGTCCTGCGGTCCGAGGTCGACCGTGCGGTCGGCCACCGCGGTGTACAGCCCCGCGAAGTACTGGCGGTGCTCGTCGATGAAGTTGACCATCGCGTAGCGGCCACCGGTGGCGGTGGCCAGATCGCGCGCGAAGTCGTCGAACTCCGGGACCGGACTGTCACCGATCCCCAGCTCCCGCAGCCGCAGCACCCGCGACGGCGCCTCGGTGTCGTCCGGGGGGAGCAGCAGATGCCGCATGGCGATCCCACCCTCGGAGCCGGAAGTCGGGTCATACGGCGTCGGTGACATGGGAACTCCTCGTGTTGAGCAAATGCTCTACCAGGGACATGAGGATGCGGATGCCGGAGGCGTTCTCACGGGCGTCGCACAGCGCCACCGGCACCTCGGGTCTGAGATCCAGCGCCCTCCGCACCTCCTCGGGACCGTAGCGGTGTGGCGCCCCGTCGAACTCATTGACCGCCACCAGGAAGCCGATGCCACGGCGCTCGAAGAAGTCGACCGCCGCGAAACAGTGCTCGAGCCGCCGGGTGTCGGCCAGCACCACGGCCCCCAGCGCACCTGTGGACAACTCGTCCCACAGGAACCAGAAGCGCTCCTGACCGGGGGTGCCGAAGAGATAGAGCACATGCTCGGGGCCGAGGGTGAGCCGGCCGAAGTCCATCGCCACCGTGGTGGTGGACTTGGCCTCCACCCCGTGCAGACTGTCGGTGGCGGCGCTCACCTGCGTCAGCAACTCCTCGGTGCACAGCGGTTCCACCTCGCTGACCGCGCTCACGAAGGTGGTCTTCCCCGCCCCGAAACCCCCGGCGACCAGGATCTTGATGGCGGTCGGGAACGGGCCCGGGGTTCGGGGCACTTCAGAGTTGTCTACGGAGCCCATCCAGCACCGCCTCCAGCAGTTCTCGGTCGGCCGGGCCGGGCCCCAGGGGTGCGGGGTCGAAGGCCCGGGTGGCCACCACACGGCTCTCCAGCAGATCGGAGAGAAGTACCTTGATCACGGTCGCGGGCAGTCGGATGCGTGCCGCGATCTCGGCGACGGTCACCGGCGTCCCGCACAGCTCCAGCACATCCGCGTGATCCACGTCGAGCAGATCGCGCGGCCGGACACCGGTGGCCATCACCATGGTCAGCAGGTCGAAGTGGGACGTGGGCCGGGTACGTCCGTCGCTGACGGTGTACGGCCGGACGAGCCGCCCGGCCGCGTCGTCGAGCCAGGGGCCCGCCGTCTCGGGTGTACGGCCGGTCAACGATCCGCCGTCAGCCGGGCCGGGGTCGCCAGATGCGGCCGAACGGCCTTGACCAGCATGGCCATCTCATAGCCCAGGACCGACGGGTCCGCCTCCCGGCCCGCCAGCACCGCCAGTTGGGCGCCCTGCCCGGCGCTGGAGACGAAGAGCAGCGAACCACTCAGCTCGACCACCACCTGACGTACGTCGCCACCGCCGTCGAACCGCATTCCGGCGCTGCGGGCCAGCGAGTGCAGTCCGCTGGAGAGGGCGGCCATATGGTCGGCGGTGTCGGTGTCCAGCCCGTGCGCGGCCTTCACCAGCCCGTCCGACGAGAGCAGCAGGGCGCTGCGGGTGTACGGCACACGCCGCACCAGACCGCCCAACAGCCAGGAAAGATCCGTCGACTGACCGTACGACGCTTCGCTCACGATGATCAGTTCCTTCTCCATGAGGGGGACGGGCTAGCGGGCCGCATCGTCATCGTCCGGGGTGTCCCGGCCGTGGCCGGGTGGTGGACGATGGCCGATGTCCGGGGGAGTGGCGCCCGTGCCCGTGCCCGTCGTGTCGGCACGGCGGAAACCGCCCTGGAACGCGGCCATCAGCCCGGGGTCGTGCTCGGTGTCCCCGGCCGTGCGGGGGCGCGGCGCCTCCCGCAGCTCGGGGGCCAGGCTCTCCTGACGGTGACGCCGGGGCAGCGAGGGGCGGCCGTCGGCGGGTGGCGGAACCGGCGCCGCCGGGTCGGGCGCTGTGGGGTCCGCCGCTCGGAGGTCGGGCGCTCGGGGGTCGGGCGCTGTGGCACCGGGCGCGTAGTGCGGTGCGGCGGAACGGGGCATGGCCTGTGGCGGGGACGGCTCCCTGGGCGGTGGTACGCCCGACCCGGGAGCCCGGACGGATGCGGTGGCGGAGCTCTGCGACGGGTCGCGCAGAAGGGTGGTCTCGGTGTCCTCCTGCCCCAGCAACTCGTGCGGCAGCACCAGAACGGCCTGGGTGCCGCCGTAGATGTTGCTCCGGAGCTGCACGGCGATGGTGTGCCGGGTGGCGAGCGCGGACACCACATAGAGCCCGATCCGGCCGTCCTGGAGCAGCTCGCCGAGGGCGATGTGGTGGGGGTCGGCGAGCAGCGCGTTCATCCGGTCCTGCTCCGTCCGCGTCATGCCCAGGCCACGGTCTTCGACCTCGATGGCCAGGCCCGCGGTCACGAGCTGGGCCCGCAGCAGCACCTGGGTCTGCGGGGCGGAGAACACGGTGGCGTTCTCCACCAGTTCGGACAGCAGGTGGACGACATCCGCCACCGCGTGTCCGCGCAGGGTCCCCTCCACCGGGGGCACCAGTTTGACCCGTGAGTAGTTCTCGACCTCCGCGACCGCGGACCGCAGGACATCGCTGACGCTGACGGGGCGGGTCCACTGGCGGCGGGACACCGCGTCGCCGAGCACGGCCAGGTTCTCGGCGTACCGGCGGATGCGGGTGGCCAGGTGGTCCACCTGGAAGAGGCCCTTGAGCAGGTCCGGGTCCTCGACCTCGTTCTCCAGGTCGTCCAGCAGCTCGATCTCACGATGGACCAGCGACTGGAGCCGGTGCGCGAGATTGGCGAACACCTGCACCTTCTGGACATGGTCCTCGAACGATCCGGCCACCGCGGCCGCCTCGCCCGTCGGAGCCACCTGGGCAGGCGCCTGGGCCGGACGTGGCGCGGGGGCGCCCCCGGGTTCCCGCAGCGCCGCCACGGCGGCCTCGGCCATGCGCCGCGCCGCGGCGATCTCCTGCCCGAGCAGGTCGAGCGCACCGCCGGTGTGCTCGGACGGTGTCGTCCGCGGGCCCGCCACGGGAGGGAACCCGTCCCGCCGCGGTGTCAGCCACATGACGAGTCCGACAAGCTCCGCCGCGGAGCTGACCAGCGCGGTGTGACGGCGGGCGACGGCACGCGACTCGGCGACCGCACAGCGCCAGGCGCCCACCAGCACGGCACACGTCAGCAGCAGGGCGCCCGCCAGTACACCGCGGCTGACGGAGCCGTCCGGACCGCCACCCGCACGCACCAGCTGGGCGACGGCCGCCGCGCTGGTGAGGGCCACCAACCCGGCGGGCAGCACGGCGAAACGCACCATGCGGCGCCGGATGGCACGGTCGCCCGCGTGTTCCGGCGTGGAGCTCCTGCCGTGCCGGGCGCGGGAGCCCGAACCGCCATTGGGCAACGGCGCGCCCCCGCCGTAGGACGCCACCGGTCCGCCGTACGGCGTTGCCACATCCATGGGCACCGTACGGCCTGAGGGTGCGCGGGGCGAAGGTATCGGCATCGGGATCCTCGGGTTCTGTGACGTTCGGCATGACGCGGGCAGACGTGTGCAACGCACCAGGGGTGGCGGCGCTGCCGTCGCAGAGGGGGGACGCGGATGAGTAGACAACACGTGGGACGGTCCGCGCCACTCCCGGAAGAAACTCCGCGGAGCGGGCCGACGGAGCCGCTGCGGCGCGTTCGGCCCTGTGCGAGAGGTGCGCCACGGTGCTTCTGATGAGTCGTCAATCTGCTCTGCCGAGCGGAGATCCTGTCACCGCCGGGGTAGTTCGTCCTTCCCGCTTCACGCAGGTCAGGGCGGGGTTGACCGCCCTGCCACCGGGCCGTGGCGGGGCGGGTGCCGAGGGGAGGCAGGGGCGGTGGCCTCTGGCCACGGTGGCCGTTCCACGGCACTCCCGTTCCCCTTCCTTACCGGCTTCCTTACCGGCGAGTTCATCGTTCGAAGGTCAACCGCGGGGAGCCGTCACTGTGCACTTCTATCCTCGCCGTCCGCTCCGGCCGTGCCTACTCTCCTGAGCGGCCCACGACCCAGCAGAACAGGACCCCTTGATGAGTCATCACCACGACTCGCTGCTCGCCCGGCAGGACCCACGGCTCGACATCAGCGATGTGTATCTGTTCCGTGGTTCCTCGGGGACCGTCTTTGTCGTGAACGTCAATCCGCTCTCCGGGGAGGGCGGTTTCCACGACGACGAGAGCCTCTACGAGATCAAGGTGGACACCGACGGGGACGCTGTCGAGGACCTCACCTACCGCTTCACCTTCGACGCACCGGACGCCGACGGTACCCAGCGGTGGGAGCTGCGCTGGCTCACCGGCGCGGCCGCCAGCGACCGCTTCGCCGAGGGCGATGTGCTGCTCTCGGGGCTCACCGGGCGGCCCGCAGCGACGGCCGAGGGGCTGCGGGTGTGGGCGGGAGCGGCCGGGGACCCCTTCTGGATCGAGGGCTCGGTGGTGACGGCGGTGAAGACCGGGATCGCCCAGGGCACCGCGCCCGACCTGTCGGGCTTCGACCCGGCCGCCGCGGTGAACCTCTTCGCGGACACCTATGTCCACTCGATCGTCCTGGAGGTGCCGGACCGCGTTCTCGGTGGCGCCGGGGCGACGATCGGCTTCTGGGCGGCCACCGTGCTCGCCACCGACGCGGGCGGCTGGCGGCAGATCAACCGCTGTGCGCATCCGCTGCTCAACACCCTCTTCGACCTCGAAGACACCGAGCGCCACATCGACTTCAACGCCACCGAGCCCGTCGAGGACCGCGAGCGCTACGGCCCGGAGCTGCTGCGCGCCACCGAGGGGGCCGTCGCGGCCACCGGCGCCGCGCCCCACCCGGCCGCGTACGCCGCCCGGCTGCGGGATCTTCTGCTGCCCGACGTCCTGCGGTACGAGGTGGGCAGCGAGGCCCACTTCGGTGCCGAGGCGCGCAACGGGCGCGCGCTGACGGACTGTGTCCCCGAAGTGATGTTCGAGCTGGTGCTGGGCGCGCCCGTAGGGATGGCGCTGGACGCGAGCGCCGCCGCGGGGGCACCGCGCGGTGAATTCCCCTATCTCTCCGCGCACGAGGATTTCTCCGCGCACGAGCCGAAGGGCTGACGCCCCCGCCCGTACGTGTGGTGGCTGGTCGGCCCGTGTGATTGCGCCGAGTTGTGACCGTGGGGTGATTCACGGTTACCGCGGCGCGGGAAGAGGATCAGCGGTCGGGAACGATCCCAGGCGTGGGATCGTCCCGTTCCGTCACGTCGGGTGATGACTCCCGCTGTGATCATCCGCCGTTGAACGCTGCACCTTCCGAGGGCCGTTGTCTCGTTCATTGCCCTGATCACCACGTCGACTTGATGATCCGTTCGACCCTGCCAGCATGTGGCGGCGCGGGCCTGATGACGGCCCGCACCTCCACGAAGCCGAATGACAGGAGTCGACCCATGTCGCGTCCCACCCGGCGTCTGGTGCTGCACCGCGGTGCCGCGGGCCTGGCCGGAGCGGTGCTCGCCGGACCGGTCGCCGCGGCCACCGCACCGGACACCTTCGCCGCCACCACCGGTTCCGCCGGTGGCGGGGAACACCCGGCGGCGCACCGGCGGCCCGCGGGGCATGAGATGCCCGAGCCGTTCGACGAGATGTACGAGGGCCGCCACATCGAGGGCTGGCCGGAGGAGGGCGGCCACGGCGGCCACGCCGGACCGCACGAGGGCATGGAGTTCGTCGTCCGGATCGACAACGACGATCTGCACATCATGCGGAACGCGAACGGCAGTTGGGTGAGTCTGGTGAACCACTACGAGACCTTCACCTCGCCCCGCGATGTGGCACGCGCGGCGGTACGCGAACTCAACGGCGCCGACCTGGTCCCCGTGGTGACCGGCTGAGGCCCCCGTCCGGCCGTTCCCCCACCTCCGACTCCGAGGAGTTCCCCACACATGGCAGTCCGGAAGAACCAGGCGAACCTCACCGCCACCGAGAAGCGCGACTTCGTCGACGCGGTGCTCGAACTCAAGCGCGCCGGCCGCTACGACGAGTTCATCAGCACCCACAACGCCTTCATCATCGCCGACACCGACAACGGGGAGCGGACCGGCCACCGTTCGCCGTCCTTCCTGCCCTGGCACCGCAGGTTCCTGTTGCAGTTCGAGGAGGCCTTGCAGAGCGTCACACCGTCGGTCACGCTGCCCTACTGGGACTGGACCGTGGACCGCTCGCCCCGCAGTTCCCTGTGGGCCGACGACTTCCTCGGCGGCGACGGGCGCGCCGGTGACGGCCGGGTGACCACTGGGCCGTTCGCCTTCGGCAGTGGTGAGTGGCCGATGAACATACGGGTGGACGGCCGTACGTTCCTGCGCCGCGCGCTCGGCGCCGGGGTGCGCGATCTGCCCACCCGTGGCGAGGTCGACCGGGTGCTCGCCCTGACCAGCTATGACACCGCCCCCTGGAACAGCTCCTCCGACGGCTTCCGCAACTACGTGGAGGGCTGGCGCGGCCCCAACCTGCACAACCGGGTGCATGTGTGGGTCGGTGGCCAGATGACCACCGGCGCCTCGCCCAACGACCCGGTGTTCTGGCTGCACCACTGTTTCATCGACAAGCTCTGGGCCGACTGGCAGCGGCTGCACCCGCGGTCGGGATACCTGCCGACCGCCGGCACCCCGAACGTCGTGGCCCTGGGCGACACCATGAAACCGTGGAACGACGTCACTCCGGCCGAGATGCTGGACCACACCCGGTTCTACACCTACGAATGACAGGTGCATGACCTCCTCCGGCCGGTGACCCGATTGTCAGTGGGGTGCGACATGCTGTGTCCCGGGTCGACGGAGAAGTGTTCTCTCCGTCGCTGACCCATGGGCAACGGCGTGGTGTGCCACGTGTCCCGGGGAGGGCCGACGAGGCCGAACGCCCGGGTCTGTTGCCGGATGTGATGGACCGATTCGGCGCAGACGCCGGGCTGGAGGTCGACAAGTGGTCAACGCGGACGCGACCGCGTGGGAACGGTGCAGTACGGTCCGGGTGGTGCCGCCCGTCCGGGCGCGCAAGCTGGCGAAGGTTCCGTTCGTCGAGCTGGCGGAGGGGCGGTTGCAGGGGGTGGTGTCCAGTGGTTCGGACATCGCCCGGGTGTATGTCTCCTCAATCGCGGCGGGCACCCATGCCTTGAGTTGCAGCACCAACAACAACCGCCCGTGCGGCGGTTTGTACGGTTCGCCGTGCAAGCATCTGCGGGCCCTCGCCGACGAGGCGGTCCTCCAGTACGGCATCGAGCGGGTGGCCCGCTATCTGCGGGTCGAGGTGGCCGCGGACGCGGACCTGGTGAGCAGTCTGGACGGCGGTGTGGAACAGGCCCCGGCCGCCCCCGTGTTCAGCCGCTTCCTGCGCCACCTCGCCTATCTGGAGCTGCCCGACACCACGGCGCCGGTGCCCGAGATGCACTGGTTCCCGGCCACGGGGGCGGTCGCCTGATGCGCGGCATACAGCTCTCCGAACTGCTCGAGGCCACACCGGTCGGAAGCGGTGAAGCGCTCGACCTGGTGGCCGCCTTCGACGACACCCTGGTCCAGGGCCTGGCCCGGCTCGGGGAGGACCGCGCCGCGGCGCTGACCGCCCTGGCCGCCGCCGTGGCGGGGACACCGCTCGGCGCGTCCGTGGCCGAGGCGGCCGGGAAGGTCGCCGCCGGATCCTTCACCGAGGAACACCTCACGGCCCTGGCCGGGGCCCGTACCGCCCTCTTCGGCGCGGTCCACGACGCCCGGCTCACCGGCCTGGACACCGCGCTCGGACGGACCAGGCAGACCTGGGAAGAGCCGCCCGCGGCAGCACCGGTGCCCGACAACCTGCTCGCCGGATGCCGGTCCTGGCTCCAGGAGCTGGCCATCACCGGCTGGCGCGGTGTCGACCACGATCTGATCTCCGCCGCCGACCAGACCGTCGAGGCGCTGCTCGCCGACCCCGCGTCGCGGCGACCGGCCGTTCTGCTCGACGGCCTCGCCACCGAACTGCGCGCCGCCTCACCGCTCGCGACGGCCGACCGGCTGCCCGTCCGGCGCTGGGCCGACCTGTGGGCCCGCGGTCTGCTGCTGGCCCACGGCGGGGAGCGCTCCGGGGGAGCCGGGCCCGTGGAGTCCGTGTCCGGACGGCTGCTGATCCTCGGCGTCGATGTGCACGAGCACGCCACCGCCGTCCAGGCGCAGGTGCACGGTGTCCTCGAGCCCACCGGCGGGGGACCCTCGCGGCTGGTGCGCACCGCTGTCACGGCCGCGAAGGTGGACACCATCGTCGGCCCCGCCCTATGGCGCCTGCTGCACCGTCACCCGGTGCTGCTCACGGCGCTGGCCGAGCAGCGCGCCCTGGAGATCACGGAGCTGCCGGTGCTGGCCGGGGGCGATCTGGTGTGGCACGACGACCGCGCCACCGCGGGAGAGCCCGCCGACCCGTTCGTCACCGCCCGGGTCCAGCTCGCGGACGCGGTGGCCGCACCGGTCCCGCCGCTGGAGCGCCATCCGGTGCGCATCGCCGAGCCGGTGTTCCTGGAGGGGTACACCACCGACGGCGGTGTGCTCGAGCTGGACGGCACCACCCTCCCCTTCGACCTGGAGCGGCTGCCCGGCTGCGGACCGCTCACCCCCGCACTGGTGGCCGCCTCCGCGGCCTGTATCGGCCTGCTGCGCTGGGGCGGCGACCGCTGGGCGCTCCAGCCGCTGGCCGTCCAGGCCACCGTCAAGCGCAAGAAGACCGATGTGCACGGCGGTGCCTGGGCCATGGGCATCACCGATCCGAAGCTGGCCAAGGCCGATGCCCGGGCGGGCGACGCGGTGGCGGTGCTGCGCGAGCGGGCGGGACGGCTGCTGCGGAAATGAGCGACCAGACGACGAACGCGCACACGACGACGAACGCGCACACCACCGCGGACGGTAGCGCCGACCGCAACCGGCGGCAGGTCCTCTACTGGCGCCTGCTGTCCCGGCTGTTCGACCCCGAGGAACAGCCCACACTGGAGGCCGCGAGCGTGGCCATCGTGGACGACATCGGGCTGCCGTCCGGGCTGCTCGACCCCGCGGTGTCCGTGGACAACCTGGTGCAGCGCTTCCCCGACCTCCAGGACGAGTTCCGGGAGCTGATGGCGCCCGGCGCCGAGGACACCGGCGACGAGGAGGACGATCCCGGTGCCCAAGTGCGCCGCGCCGCGCTGGTGTCCAAGCTGCTGCTCAACGTGTTCGCCACCGGCACCGGCAATGTCACCGCCCAGCAGCTGTCCGACTGGAAGCGTGACGCGGGCTGGTGCACCGAGGCCATGGGCACCGAGTCCGCGGGTGAGCTGAGCGGTGTGCTGGCCACCCTGGAGGGCGACCTGGTCAAGCGGATGCGGCTGCGCGAGGTGCTCGCCGACAGCTCCCTGGCCCGTCAGCTCACCCCGAGCATGTCCCTCATCGAACAGCTGCTCCGCGACAAGGACAACCTCTCGGGTGTGGCGCTCGCCAACGCCAAGGCGCTCATCCGGCGTTATGTCGACGAGGTGGCGGAGGTGCTGCGGACCCAGGTCCAGCAGACCAGCGTGGGCACCATCGACCGCTCGGTGCCGCCCAAGCGGGTGTTCCGCAACCTCGACCTGAACCGCACCATCTGGAAGAACCTCACCAACTGGGACCCGGAGAGCGAGCGGCTCTATGTGGACCAGCTGTTCTACCGGCACACCGCCAAGCGGACCACACCCGCCCGGATGGTCGTGGTGGTCGACCAGTCGGGGTCGATGGTGGACTCGATGGTCAACTGCACCATCCTCGCCTCCATCTTCGCGGGACTGCCCAAGGTGGACGTCCATCTCGTCGCCTACGACACCCGTGCGCTCGACCTCACCCCATGGGTGCAGGACCCGTTCGAAGTGCTGTTGCGCACCCAGCTCGGCGGGGGCACGGACGGCACCGCAGCGATGGCCCTGGCCCGGCCGAAGATCGCCGATCCCCGCAACACCGTGGTGGTGTGGATCTCCGACTTCTATGACAACCGGGCGCTGATGACGAACTTTGAATCCATCCACCGCTCCGGGGTGAAGCTCATCCCGGTCGGCTCCGTCAACAGCTCGGGTCGGCAGAGCGTGGACGAGTGGTTCCGCGACCGCCTCAAGAACCTCGGCACCCCCGTGATCTCCGGCCATATCCGCAAGCTCGTCTTCGAGCTCAAGAACTTCCTCGCCTGATCCATTGAAGGAGAACGACCCATGTCCGACGCTTCCATGCTCCGCGCCCCGGCCGAGGTGAAGTACGCCGAGGAGCTCGACTGGCTCGAGTCCGTCGACGACGGCCCGAAGCCGTTCTCATGGCGGCTCAGCCCCCGTATGGTCCGGCTGTTCATCCTGGGTTCCGAGCGCGCCGACGGGCTCGACCGGGAGATCTCCCCGAAGTGGTTCGGCGACCGCAGCTTTGTCGAGCGCAGCATCGTGACGCTCGCCTCGGACCGCGGACTGCTGCTCATCGGCGATCCCGGCACCGGCAAGAGCTGGCTCGCGGAACTGCTCTCGGCCGCCATCTGCCGTAACTCGACCCTCGTGGTCCAGGGCACCGCGGGCACCACCGAGGACCACATCAAATACTCGTGGAACGTCTCGATGGTCATCGCCAAGGGACAGTCCCGCGACTCGATGATCCCCTCGCCGATCATGACGGCCATGGAGAGGGGTGTGATCGGCCGCTTCGAGGAGCTGACCCGGTCCACCAGCGATGTGCAGGACGCGCTGATCTCGATCCTGTCCGAGAAGTACGTGTCCATACCGGAGCTCGACGATGACAACATCGTCTTCGCCAAGCCCGGCTTCTCCATCATCGCCACCGCCAACAGCCGTGACCGCGGGGTCAACGACCTCTCCTCCGCGCTCAAGCGCCGGTTCAACTTCGTCCGTATCCCGGTGGTCACCAACAAGCGCAGCGAAGCGGAGATCGTACGGTTCCGCACCAGCGAGCTGCTGCGCCGCCACCGGATCGAGCTGGAGGTACCGCCCACCCTGCTGGACATCCTGCTCCAGAGCTTCGCCGATCTGCGCACCGCGTCCGCCTCGGCCACCAGCGACGACGAGAAGCTGGAGTCGGCGCTGTCCACCGCCGAGCAGATCGGTGTGCTCGAGGACGCCATTCTGCACAGCCAGTTCTTCGGCGACCGGGTCCTCGGCGCCCGTACGCTCGCCAGTTCGCTGGTGGGTTCGCTGGCCCGGCGCAGCCCCGAGGACCTGGCCATCCTGAACAAGTTCTGGCACGGCGTCGTCGAGCCGCGCAGCAAGGAGGACGAGGACGGGGGCTGGCAGGACTTCCTGGAGGGCGGCCGAGAGGCGATCGAGACCCTGTCATGACGGACCTGAACCTTTCACACGAGTCCGCCACGGGTGCGGTCGGGCACCCGTTCGGCGCCCTCCGCGAGCAACTGCGCGATGCCGCCGACGTCTTCGCCACCGACCCGGGCGCGGTCCCCGCCATCCTCTCGGGCATGGTGGACGACGTCGACCGGGCACTGCGCGAAGAGCTCGAGATCTTCCCGGTATGCCATCACTCCCCGGCCTCGGCCCTGGCGATGGTGCGGCGGCTGAAGGAGAAGCAGCCCAAGGTCATCTATCTGGAGCTGTGCGAGGACCTGCGCCCGCTCCTGGACGAACTGCGCAACTGCCGCCTCCCGGTGGCACTCCAGGCGTTCGCCAGCGAGATCGACGGCTTTCCGCCCGCCTGGGCGCCGCTCAGCGTGGTGGCACCCATCACCGAGGCGTCGGCCGAGTACCAGGCCATCGCGTACGCCCTGGAGACACCGGGGGTGGAACTGGTACTGGTCGACCGCTCCACCGACCATGTCTTCCAGTGGGAGCCCCGGCAGCCCGCCGGGGACACCCCGCCAGATCCCGCCACGGCGGACGGCGGCGACCGGACGGGCCAGGACACGGGGCAGGACGAAGCCGCCCTGCACGGGGACGCGGTCGGCATCGAGATCGGTGATCTGCGCCCCCGCTTCGCCGAGCTGGAGCGGCATCTGCTCCACCACGGCAAGGTCAGGCACTGGTCCGAGTGGTGGGACCAGTACGTCGAACAGCCCCTCGTCGGCGCCGACTACGACACCTACCGCCAGGTGATGGTCATGATCGGCAGCCTCTTCCGCAGGCTGCGCCCCGATCCGCGCGGACGCGACACCCGGGACGAGGACCGCGAGCGCTATATGTGGACGCGGATCCGCGAACACCTGGCGGAGTCCGAGGCCGACCCCGCGCACTGCATGTACGTATGCGGTGCGTTCCACGCGGCCAGCCGGGTCGAGCAGTTCGGCCTCGGCGCCTCGGCGGAGCCGTTCCCCATCACCCCCCGCTCGGCCAGCCGCTGGATGTACGGGCTGATCCCGTCCAGCCACTCCGCCATCGAGGCGCAGTTCGGGCTGGCTCCCGGGGCGGTGTCGATCGCGGCCGCCACCTGGTCCAAGGCGCTGAAACGCGGTGGGGACACCCCGTACCGGCTGAAGGGCCAGCAGTCCTCGGGCACCAAGCGCACCGGGAAGAAGCCCGGGCGCGGGAAGGCCACGCCCACGGGGGCCGCACCCCAGGCCCCGGAGGCGGTCACCGACCGGCTCTCCGGATTCCTGGGCAGTCCGCCCGCGCTCGACGGACTGGACGAGGCCGAACTGCTCGGCTGGTGCGTCGACATCGTCCGGCTGGCCCGCCGCAACGGCTATCTGTCCAGCACCGCCGATGCCATCGCCGTGTTCGAGACCTCGATCCTGCTGGCCGGGATGCGCGGCCGCGCCCGTCCCACCCCGTACGACTTCGAGGACGCCGCGGTCACCTGCATCGAGAAGGACTCCGTACCCGGCCGCCGCGATGTGCGCCGACTGTGCGAGATCCTGCTCGGTGGCGACCGCATCGGCACGGTCGGCTATGACTCGCTGCCGCCCCTGGCCCGTGATGTGCTCGACCGGCTGGAGCCGCTCGGGCTCAACCTGAGCGCACGGACCAACCAGCGGGCACTGCTCGACCTGGACGCCGAACCTCAGCTGCGGCCCTGCTCGGATCTGCTGTGGATCCTGCGCCGTCTGCTGGGGGATGTGGCCCGTCCCATCATGGGATCCCGGCGGCTGGGCGAACGCTCCATCCAGGAGAGCTGGGACCTGGCGATCGGGCGCAACCAGCGGGCCCTGGTGGAGCTCGGCTACGAGGGCGTCACCATCGAGCAGGTGCTGGAACAGCGGCTGCGCCGCGACGCCTGGGCACCGGAGGCCACCGCGGCGGCCGTGCTCGAGTCGGTGGAGGAAGCGCTGCTCTATCTGGGGAGTCCACGGCTCGCCGACGACCTCGGGAACCGGGCGGTGGAGCTGCTCACCTCCGAGCGCACGGTGGACGGCGCGCCCCGGGTGCTGCGGCAGATGCGTCGGCTGCTGGCCCACTACCGCGCCACCGAGCCGGAACTGCCGCGCTGGTGCGAGGCGTTCGTGACCGCCGGGTACGCGCACTACTGCACCCTGCTGCCGACCGCCTTCACCGACGAGGACACCGGGGTCCGCCAGGTGGCGGCCATGCTGGGCTTCCTGTTCGGTATGGAGAGTTTCGCGCTCTCGCTCGGCTGTGACCACAGCCAGCTGGAGCTGGCGGTGCGTCAGTGCCATCCCGAGACAGCCGACAAGATGGCCCTGCTGTGGGCGGCCACCACCCACCTCGGGCTGACCACCCGGGACGAACTGCGGTCGCGGTGCGATGAGTTGCTGGCCAACCCGCTGGTCGTCCCGGCCTTCCCGCGCTACCTCAGCGGGTTCCTCCAGGCCCTGGAGCCGGTTCCGTCGCTGGCGCCGTTCGTGGTGGAGCTGATGTCCAAGGCGTTCGCACGGCTGCCGGACAGTGTGTTGCTGCCCTGGTTGCCGGGGCTCATCACCACCTTGCGTGCCGAGGCGGCCGAGATGGTGCCGCTGCTGGTCCGGGAGGCGGGCCGTACCTTCCCCGGCGCCCTGTCCGCCGTGGACGGCTGGGTACCCCCGTGGTCGTCCCGGCCGTCCCGTTCGTCCTCGGACGGCGACAGCGGTACGGCGCCGGGCGCGGTGTCCGGCCCCGCCGCGGCGGCCGCCGAGCTGCTGACCGCCCATCCGGAGAGCTGTGACGCCGTGGCCGGGCTGCTCGGCTGTGACGGTGAGTGGCGGACGGACGGGCCGGCCGGCGGCGGCGCCAAGGCGTCGCGGGAGGTGGACACATTGCTGACCGGCCACCCCGATACGGCGGAGGCGGTCGCGCGGCTGCTCGCACCCCAGCCGGTCGGGTAGCGGCGATGGCGCCGGGTGGCCGGGCCGGTGCGGCCCGGCCACCCGGCGTACCCCACGCGCCGCGGAACCCCTGCCGCCGGAACCCGGACACGGCAGGGCGTTTCATCGGAATCCGCACGTCAGACGGCATCCCTTGGCCGGTCCGCGGCACATCCCATGGCACGCTGGGCACGCGCAAGTTCCGCACCACCCGAGGAGAAGTGCCACGTGCCGCAGCACCAGCCAGCGGAGTCCCTCGCCGCCCCGGCGGTCCTCGCCGAGGAGCGCAGACTCCACAAGGACCTCGGCTTCTGGGGTCTGACCGCGATCGGCTTCTCCAACATCCTCGGCTCCGGCTGGCTGTTCGCGGCCATGTACGCCGCACAGGCCGCCGGACCCGCCGCCCTGCTGTCCTGGGTGGCGGCCGGTGCGCTGTGCGCCCTGATCGCCCTGATCGCCCTGGTCATGGTGGAGCTGGGGGCCACCCGGCCGGAGGGCGGCGGCACCGTGCGCTGGCCGCTGTACGCCAGCGGACGGCTGGTCGGCACGATGATCGGCTGGTCCGTGGTGCTCTCGGTGGGCGGTACGGCCGCCGAGATCAGCGCCATCATGCAGTACGCCGCCCACTACGTACCGGGGCTCTACGACCACGGCAGGCTCACCGCCTCCGGCCTCGGTGTTGCCGTCGCGCTGAGTGTGCTGCTGACGGCGCTCAACTGGTTCGCGGTACGGATATTCGCCCGGATGAACAACCTGGTGTCGGTGTTCAAGGTGGTCGTGCCCGTCGTCACCATCGCCGCGCTGTTCCTGTCCGGCACCCACGGCGGACGTCTCACGGACCACGGTGGCTTCGCGCCGTACGGCTACGCGGCGTGTCTGACCGCGCTCGCCGGTGGCGGCATCGTCTACTCCGTCAACGGCTTCCAGGCCCCGCTGGACTTCTCCGGAGAGGCCCGCAACCCGCGGCGCACCGTACCGGCCGCGGTGCTCACCGGGATCGGCCTCGCCGTCCTGGTCTACCTCGGACTCCAGCTGGCGTTCCTCTTCGCGGTGCCCGAATCGCTGCTGGACCACGGCTGGCGGGGCGTCAACTTCGAGTCGCCGTTCGGACAGCTCGCCCTGGTGCTCAATCTGCACTGGCTGGCCACGCTGCTCTACGCGGACGCGGTCGTCTCCCCGGGCGGTTCCGCCTATGTGGGCGTGGCCATCGACGCCCGGCATACCTACGCCCTGGCCAAGAACGGTCTGCTGCCCCGCTTCTTCATGCGTATCGACCCCCGCTCCGGTATGGCGCACCGGGCCCTGGTGCTCAACCTCGTGGTCATCGTGGTCTTCATGCTGCCGTTCGGCGGCTGGCAGGACATCGTGAGCGTCATGGGGGACATGTATCTGCTCATCTACGCGGCCTCGGCGGTGGCCGTCGCCGCGTTCCGGGCACATGACCGGGAACGGGGTGTGCCACGGGCCGAGGGCCAGGTACCCGGTGTGCGGTGGATCGCCCCCGTCGGGTTCGTCGTGGCGAGCGAGTTCGTCTACTGGTCGGGCTGGCACGATCTGCGGCTCGCGCTGCCCCTCGTCCTCGTCGGTGTGCCGCTGTTCCTGCTGCAACGGCGGAACGCGGACGGGGTTCCGGTCCGGGACGAACTGCGCCACGGCGCCTGGCTGGTGCTGCACCTGGCCGTACTGACCCTGCTGTCGTGGCTCGGCACCTTCGGCGGTTCCGGGCGGCTTCCGGCGCCGTACGATTCCCTGGCGGTGGCCGCCCTCGCCTCCGCGGTGTTCCTGTGGGCGGTGCGCTCGGGCGCCGACCACCTCAGGACGGCGCCGCCCGCGATGTCCTCGGGACCCGCGGTGTGACCCCGCGCGGCGGGACCCGCGGTGTGACCCCGCGCGGCGCCCTCCCCGTTCAGCGGCCGCCGCGGCCCTCCTCGTAATGCCGCACCTGGCCGATGAGCCGCCGCAGCAGGTCGCGGGCGGCGCCGATCTCGTCCGGCCGGATGCCTCCGATGAGCTCCTGATGGACCTCGGTGGCCCGTGCCGTGATCTTCCGCAGGGTGCGCTGCCCGGTGGGGGTGAGGGCCAGCAGCGGTGAGCCCTTGTGATCCGGGTTGGCCTCGAAGGCGGCCAGCCCCTCGCCCACCAGGTCATTGGCGACCCGCTGCACCCCCTGACGGGCGATGCCGAGGCGGCGGGCGGCCCGGGGCACGGTCAGGGGTGTCTCGGACACCACGCTGAGCAGCTGCCAGCGTGCCTGGGTCTGCCCCTCGGCCGCGGCGATCGCCTCGCCGGTCCTCCGCAGCAGCCCGGCCGCCTCGAAGACATCCGCCACCAGCAGGGCCATCTCGTCGGACATACCGTTCTCCGTCCTTCGCTCATTGACAACATATTGTCTGTGTGTGAAGCTGTTGTCATCCTAATCATAGGGGCCCGTACGGGACACCCCATCCTTTGGAGACGATCATGAGCAGAGCCATCAGCGCGGTCCACGCGGCCCAGGAGCGCGGCGCCGCCATCCGCCCCAAAGTCGGTGGCTTCCCCTATCTCGCCGAATCCCTGCGCCGGGCCGGGGTGGTCCGCTGCCGGATGGCGGTGCCGTCCAACGCGATGCTGTACCTCACCGACGCCGGAAACGTGGCCGTCCAGGGCGAGCCACTGATCACCGGCACGGCCGATGTGCCACGGTTCGACCGCGACGCGCTGATCGCCGCCCTCCGCGCCGACCAGGCGGGCGAGACCACGTTTCCTGAGTTCGTCCAGGGCTGCTGGTCGGCCGGGGTGGTCTGGTACGACGTGGATCTGCCCGGACGGCAGTGCGTGTACTACGGCGCGGAGGGCGAAAGCTACACCGAGGACTATGTGGCCGTCACAATCTGAGTGCACCCCGCACGACGGGCCATCACGGCTGCTGGAGGCTCCAGCGGTGCGGATGGCCGGGATCGGCGGGACAGGCGAAGATGTTCAGCTCGCCCCACCGGCCCACGGTCACCTCGGTGGGCGTCGCCGACACCAGATGGCTGGGCGCATCGCGCTCCTCCACGGGGATCCAGCTCCCACTGCCGCCGTCCCACTCCGAGCTGTCGATGGTCAGCAGCAACTCCATCGGCGCCGCGCAGGACGCGCAGTCCATCCGGGCGGGGTCCGTCACATGCCGCGACGCGAATCCTCCGGCCCGCCATCCGGGCAGTACCTCGGTGACCTCCCATGACCGGCGCCACAACAGCCGCACCGACATGCCGTATCCGGTACGGCCGTGCCGGTCGAACGGACACCAGAACGCCTGGAGCAGATCGCAGTCGTCCGGCCCCGGGCGCAGATCGGGGATGTCCCGGCGGAACAGCTGCGCCGCCCCGAGCATCGGCAGCGGATCGGTGTCGGCGAGCCCCGCGACACGGTGCTCATGCCTCAGCTCCGCGAGCAACTCCCGCTCCGCGTCCGTGGGACCGGAGGAGGGATCGCGCGCCCACGCGTCCCGGAGGATCCGCCGTTCGCGATGAAGTCCGCCGGACGCCTGCCATATGCCCGGCCGTGGGGTTCGGTGCACACCGGCCATGGCTCGTCCACCGGCCACAGCAGCGGCCCGGCCACGGAACTGTCCGTCACCTCCGGGGTGCCCGGACGCGGATGCAGCCGGGTCACCGTACCGCGGTGGGCGGCCAGCCCGGGATACAGCTTCTCGGCATCGAGCGGGCGTGGCGGAGTGGTCCTCGTCATGCGGCAACTCCAGATATCGGTGGTGCGGGCGATCGATCCGCGGCTTGTCATCCACCGGGCCACATCTGATCCGCACCGCTCGGTGGACGGGGCGCCCGCCCGGCTCCGCCGATCCGTCCATATCGCACAGGGTGCTCGGAGTGTCGCCCTCGGTGTGCGCGCCAGGGCGACTAGGGACAGTCACCGATGTCCGAAGTGTCGGTATTGGCAAAGCTGGCGACAGTGCGGGTCACGCTTCCGCGAGAAAGGGTGGTGAGCCGCGATGCTTCGCTTCTGGTTGATCGCCGGGCTCATCGCCGAACTCTTCCTCTTCGGTGTGTTCGTCGTGATCCATCTGTGGAACGACTAGCTCCGCAGGCTGGACCGGGTCCGTGAATTCCCCACACGGGCCCGGTCCCTGGCGCATGGTGCATGACCCTCGATGTTCCGCGAGGCCCATGAGTAGCATCCGTGCCACGTTCAATGAAACGTTTCACTCGGCACTGGCCATCCGCCGTTCGGTGACGACCGGGTGGTCCCATGACCACTGGAAGGCCGTGGTGCGCTATCTGGACCGGGAGATCGACCGGCTGGAGGACGGTCTCGCGGTCACCGCGCTCGGCGACTACCTCCCGCCGGGCCACGGCGGCAACCCGCCCGAGGACACCCGGCTCACGGCCACCGCCTATCTGCACCGCGGGCTCACCGCGATCGCCGAGCTGTCGCGGGTGACCGGTGACACGGCGGTGGGCAAGCGGTACCGTGCCACCGCCGATGAGCTGAAGTCCGCGTTCAACGCCGCGTTCCTCGCGCCCGAGGGCCACTACCGCACCGCGGACCACGCCCGGAACGGCTACCGGCAGACCAGCAACTGCGTTCCGCTCGCCTTCGGTCTGGTCCCGGCCGGAGCGCGCGCCACCGTCGTCGACTCCCTCCTCGGTGATATCGAGAAGCGCGGCAACCACCTCAACACCGGCGCCCTCGGCACCAGATTGCTGCTGCGCCAGCTCAGCGCCCAGGGCCACCCCGAGGTGGCCCATGCCATCGCCACCCAGCGCACCTACCCCAGCTGGGGCTACTGGTTCGCCAACGGCGCCGACACCATGTGGGAGATGTGGCAGCTCGACTCGCGCTCGCGCGACCACTACTTCCAGGGCACCGTGGTGCAGTGGCTCTACGAGAACGTGGCGGGCCTGCGCCCCGGTGACGACGGCTACCGCACCTTCACAGTCCGTCCCGACGGCCGGACCGGGGTGACCTCGGCGAGCACCTCGCTCCGTACGGTACGCGGCCGTGCGGCGGTGTCCTGGTCCGCCCTCGAGGGGACGGTGCGGATGTCGGTGGAGGTCCCGGTGGGCTCGAGTGCCGAAGTGCATGTACCGGCCGCCGGCCGTGCCGGGGTGTCCGCCCATGACCAGGCGCGCTGGCTCCGCTCGGACACGGGGTTCGAGGTGTTCCGCGTGGACCAGGGGCGTTGGGAGTTCATCAGCCGCGGCCGCCGCGGCTGACCGGGCCGCCCGCCCGGCAGACAGCACGAGGGCGCCTCACCGACCGTGTCGGCGAGGCGCCCCGCGCACGCCCGGACGCCGTCCCGCATCAGGGCGAGCTGAAGATGCCGTGGGGGCTCAGCCGATCGAGGAGGGGCCTTCGACCTTGGAGACGGGGATCGACTCCGCCGCGGAGGGCGCCGTCACCGTGAAGCGCACGCCGAAGTCGGACAGTTCCACGCCCTGCCCCGTCTTCTTGTCGTTGACTTTCACCGGGTAGGGCTTGCCCTCAGTCGCGATGTAGAGCGTCGAGGGCTTCCCCCCGGACATGGCCAAGGTGATCGGCACCACCTTCTTTCCGCCCGCGGTGGTCGGTGCCCCCTTGGTGACCTGCTTCGCGGACATCAGGCCCTTGGCCAGAGTCTCGGGCTGGAGCTCGCAGTACGCGGTCGTCAGCCCCAGGGTGATCGAGGACTTTGTGGTGCCGTGAAAATACTTGCCCTTGGCCTGCGGCTCCTTGGCGAGCGTCTGCTTTCCCTCCTTGGTGGCCCAGTAGGAATCCTCGGGCTTGATCCACGCCTGCTCGCCCTTCTTGATGACGCGGGAATCAATCCCCTGGAGACTGGTCTTGCCCAAGCAGTTGCCCGAGGTGTCCGTCGTGAGGTCGAGAGAGCTCTGGCCCTTGGTGTCGTCGAGCTTGACGCGCAGCGACTTCACCGATGAGACCGCTTCCCCGCTCTTCTTCGCGATCTGCTGCGCGCTCAGCTTCTCGACGCCGTTGGCCTGGCCGCCCTTGTCATCGCCGGGCTTGCCCTCGTCGCCGGGCTTGCCCTCGGCGGTCTTGTCGGTGTCCTTCTTGCTGTCGGTGCCGCTGTCGCTGCTACAGGCGGAGAGCCCCATCGCGGCCACCGCGATCACCGTGGCCGTCCACACGCCGAATTTCCGTGCCATGAGCTACTACCGCCTGTTCGTTGAAATGTGATGCAGAGAAAGTAAGAAGCGTCCGTCCCAGATCATGGGATAGGCATTCAGGGCGCGGAGTCAAATCGCGCTGGCAATACGCGCGTTGACATGGCCGACGGACGGCAAAGAGCGGAAGCAACCCTGCCACATGGAAAGGACATGTGTCGACACACGGGTTTCACTAGGGATTCTCCCTAGTGAGAAAAGGTAAGGGAATCGTGCGCCGTCAAAAAAATGGCCGCCCGGGGATTTCCCCGGGCGGCCGGTGTGGATTCTCCTGCGGAGTCAGCCGCAGTTCTCGGCTTTCTCCCGCGCCGTCATCTTGCGGGTGTGCTGCGTCCTGGCGCTGGCGATGTCCGCCACCGGACCGGTGGCGTCGAAGGGGACATACCAGTAGTAGTGGCCCTTGTACCTCTTCTTGAAGACCAGTTCGTAGGTCCCCTTCACCTTCTGCATCTGGGGCTCGCGGCTCACCCAGCCGACCTCACCGGGCGGGACGTCCACCATCGTGGTGGCCGTTTCCGAGTGCTCAGAGGTCCAGGTGTGCTTGAAGGAGCTCTCCACGGCTCCCGTGAAGACCTCCGCGAACTTGTACTCCGCCCTGATCGTGACCCCGAGGGAATTGCTCGACCCTGTGGTGTCCGTCCAGGAGATGCTGGACAGCTGGGGGTCCTTGGTGCAGTTGTAGGCGTAGTCGCCCACATGCCGCTTCTCCCCGGGGAAGATGTCGGGCTGACCGCCGGGGTGGAACACACAGGACTGTGTGCCGTTGTTGCACTGGTCCAGCAGCTCCTTGTCGGTCGGCTGGTCGTCGGCCTGGGCGGTGGGCATGGCGGTCAGGCTGCCCACGGCGGCTGCCACCGCCAGGAAACCGGCCACGCGGGCACGGTGACGGAACATGGTTCGTGCTCTCCTTCATGGGGGTGCCGAGCCGATCGGTGCGGCTCCTTCGAGGCGGCGCGCCGGCCTCCGCCCGTCCGGGCGGCCCGCCCGCGTCACTCGTCGCAGTACGACGCCTTCTCCTTGGCCGTCATGGGCCGGGTGAGCTGCGACTTGTTGCTGACCCCCAGGGGGCCGGTGGCCTTGAACGGGACGTACCAGTAGTAGTGGCCCTTGTACCTGTCCTTGAAGACCAGTTCGTAGGTGCCCTCGACGGACTGCATCCTGGGCGCGCGGGTGATCCAGCCCACCTCGCCGGGGCGGACATCCACATTGGTGGTCTGGGTCTCGGTGTGCGAGCTCGTCCAGGTGTGCTCGAAGGACGTCGTCACCGTCGTCTTGAAGATGACGCCGAATGTCGCGCTCATGGAGAGCCCGACACTGTTGGACTCCCCGGTGGTGTCGGACCAGGAGAGGCTGGACCGCTGTTTGCGGCTGGTGCAGTTGTAGGCGAAGTCACCCACCTGGTGCCGCTCGCCGGTGAACTCCGTGGGCTGACCGCTGGGGTGGAACACACAGGACTTGGTGCCGTTGCCGCACTTCTCCAGGAGTTCCTTGTCGGAGGGCGGGTCATCGGCCTGTGCGGCCGGCACGGCGGTCAGGCTGCCCACCACGGCCACCGCCGCCACGAATCCGGCTGCGCGGGCACGGGTACGGAACATCGTGCGTTGATCTCCTATCGGGAGCGCCGGGTTGCTGCCGCGGTGACCCTGCTCGGGGTGCCGCGGGGACCGGCTAGGTGAAGCTGACCGACTGGGCCTTGTTGTCGGCGGAGGCGCCGACGTCGATGGTGTTCTCCTTGTACGGTCCTTCGACCCCGCCACCGAGGTTGGGCTGCGGATGGAGCTGGATCTGGCAGTTGCCCCAGGGCTGCACGGAAGAGATCTTGTTCTTCCACTTGGTGTCGAGGTTCCAGTAGAAGTCCTCGTCATCGTCGTGGCACGGGTGGGAGCCCCACAGGGTGAGCGAGGCGCCTCCGTAGCGCTTCTGTGTGAAGAACGTGCCGATGACGACGTCGCTGGGCTGGACGACCCGGTTGGTCGCCGGAGCGGGCAGGTCCTCCTCGTCGGCGTTCACCTTCGTCCGGAAGGCCGCGGACCTCGCTGCGGTCGCGGGGTCGGGTGCGGCGGCGGCGCGGCCCGCCGTGGCGTGCTCCATCACCTCGGCGAACGTGGCGAAGCACCGCAACTGGCCGTTGTCCGTGTTGGCCAGGCAGTGGCGGCCGGCGGCATGGGAGGTCTCGGCCACGGCGGCCGGTGCGGTCCCCGCGGTGCAGAACACCCCGGCGACTCCGGCCACCGCGGCCACCGCGATCCGGCCACGTCGTGCTCGTGCGGTCATGCGAACGTCTCCTGTGTGAGAGGAACTTCGGTGCTCGCTCCCGGCGTTCCGGGCAGCCTTCCGTACGGTCGAGCCAAGGAAACGGACCGCCGGGACAGAAGCGGAATAATAATGATGCACTCCGGTGGAACGGCGCACCAGCGAAGTCCCGAAGAGACTTTCGCCTCTTGTGAGCGATGGCCTCGGACACGCCCTAATTGCCCTGGCTCGCGGCTCATATTCACGGTGAGATTTTGTGATTCGACCACGGCCGTACGGTGGAAGGGGCCTGGTTCCGGGTGAAGGTGAATATCCCTCAATCAGCGTGCAGGACAAGCCGGATGGCCGCGCGGATGTCCCACTCCGTCACCGTGTCATCCCCCTCGCCGTCGCCCCCCAGGGGATCCCCGCGGGTGATCCGCAGCGGTGGCGCCTTGAGCGCGGAGTGCACCACGGTGGCCGCGGCCACGATCTCACCGGCCACCGAACCCTGCGCCGGGGCGTCGTCACACACCACCAGCCGGCCGGTGCGGACCGCGGAGCCGAGGACGGTGTCCAGGTCCAGCGGCACCACCGTGCGCGGATCGACTACCTCCACCGACACGCCCTCGTCGGCCAGTCGGGCCGCCGCCCGCAGCGCCACCGGTACCAGCGCGCCGACCGCCACCACGGACACATCCGTACCGGGGCGCCGCACCGCGGCGACCCCGAGCGGCACCTCCGCCGCGGGCCCCGCCCGTGACGGCAGATGGTCCGCCGCCGCGCTCCGCGCCACCACCACCGGCCCCGAGGAGCGGATGGCGGCCAGCGTCAGCCCCGCCGCGTCATGCCCGTCCGAGGGCAGGACCGTGGTGAGCCCGGTCAGCGGGACGAGGAGCGAGTGCACCGGTTGCGCACCGGGCGGCTCACCCCAGTCGTCGACGACGAACACCACCGGCAGCGCGGAGGTCGCGGCACTCACCGCGGCGGTATGTGCCAGTGGCCCCAGGACGGTGGCGGCCGCGCAGCCGGTGAGGTCCACCACCGGACGCAGTCCGGCCGCCGCGGCGGCGGCGCACACCCCGGCCACCGTCCCCGCCGGGCCCGGCAGGTCACGGACCCGCCGCGCCCCGACCGCCTCGGCCAGCTCACGAAGGGCCGTTGAGGTGGTGGCATCCGGCGGCCGGGCCGCCGGGCGGACGGCCACGACGGAGGGATCGTCGGCCATCGCGGCCCGCAACCCCTCCCACACTCCGGCCAGCGCGGGGGTGTCGGGTACGGATCTGCCCGCGCTCACCACGCCCGTCCGACATCCCCCGACGGGGCGATGGAAGCGGAACCGGCGCCCGGTGGGATGAGGCCGGAACCGGCGTCGCCGTCGTCCGGGTGGCCGGTGTCGGTGGCGTCCAGCCAGCCGTCGACGGTGGCCGCCTCCTCGGCCCGCAGCCGGTCGACATCGGCGCGGGTCAGCACCCCGGCGGCGATCAACTGTCCTGCCAGAGCGGCGATCGGGTCCTCGGGGTACGCGCCATCGGTCGCCGGGGCGCCGTCGCCGCCCATGGACTCCGGGCTGGCCAACCGGGGCAATGCGGCGGGGAGTTGGATCTCGAGCAGCCCCGGCCCCCCGCCACCGCGCACCCGGCGTACCGCGCTCTCCGCCGCCCGGTGCACTTCCAGTACGTCCCCGGCGTCCACCGGTCCGTCCCGCATCGCCCGCAGATCGCCGGGTGTCGCGGCGACGGGGGTGGCCGGGTCACCCGGTTCGGCGGAACGGTGCTGGCGGACGAAGAGGACCGGCAGCCGCATCTCCCGCGCCATCAGCGTCGCCTCGTACCATCCGGGGGAGAGATGGGCGTCGCACAGGACCACGGTGATGTGGTCGCGACCCGCCTCCTGGTCGGCCCAGGCGGTGCCGACCGCCGTCACCAGTGCCTGTTCGGCGAGGCCGTTGGCGCCGACCAGTCCGTGGCTGATGTCGAAGAAGTGGGCCAGCAGACCGTGGCCCCGGGCACAGCCCTTCGGGCGCCCCAGGACTCCGGCCCACAGCCGGTCCGGGCGGGTGTTCTTCGCGATGAGCGCGGCGTGGCCGGAGGACACCGAGGTCACCCTGTCCTCGTCGCGCATCGCCGCGATGACACCGACCACCACCGACTCCCCGCAGTGGGGGAGGGGTTCGAGCGCGGGAGCCAGCCCCTGGGCCCGCAGCGACGCGGCCTTCGCCTCGTACAGCCGCACACGCATCATCAGACGCAGTAAGGGGAGTCGGCGCTCGAGAGTGCGGCTCGGGCCGCGGCTGGAAGCTGTCTGCACGTATTGCCACTCTTTCGCCTGGCGGACGGTCTCCCTGGCGGACGGTCGCGTGGACCTGCCGTGAACGCGCCCGCCGGAACAGGGCGCGGCCACGGATCGCGTTGAGCATTCCAGAAGATCAGCGACCGGACCCCGATGGCTTTCCCTAGTCGTCGGCCACGGGCTCCGTACTCGCGGGCCGTCGCGCTCGATTACTATCGATCTCTCCATACTGATCGGTAGGGGTACATGGCCGAGGAAGCGCGCGGGGGTGATCTGTCCCGCCTCCGTCAGCTGAACGCGCGTGCCGTCGTACGTGTGCTCCGTGGCGAACCACCGCTGACCCTGAGCGAGATCGCCCGCCGCACCGGACTGTCGCGCGCCTCCACCGACGACGTCGTGCGGCAACTGACCGCACAGGGCTGGGTGGCCGAGGCCGAGCGCACCGCCGGCACGATCGGCCGTCCCGCCCGCCGCTACCGCTTCTGCGCCGACGCCGGACGGGTGCTCGGTGTGGAGGTGGGCGAGCGCCAGGTGACCGCGACGGTGGCAGATCTCGACGGCGCCGTGACACACACCGCCCGTATCGCGGTCGACGCCTCCGCGGACCGCACCGGACGGCTGGCCGCGGTCGACGAGGCGGCACGGCAGGCGAGGTCCGCGGCCACCGCGGAACTGGGCCCCGGTGGTATCTGGGCCACCGGGGTGGCCACTCCCGGCCTCGTCGACGCGGACGGACGCGTGGCCGTCTGCGACGACCTGCCGGACTGGACGGGGGTCGATCTGCGCGCCCGGCTCGCCCGCTCGGTGCCCGGCACCGTCCTGGTGGACACACTGGGCAATCTGGCGGCTCTGGCCGAGAGCTGGCGGGGCGCGGCACACCACGCCGAGCACGCCATCTGTCTGTACGCGGGGCCCACCACCGGCGCGGGGCTGATCATCGGTGGTGCGGTGCACCGCGGCTTCGGCAACGCCGCCGGGCAGATCGGCGCACTGCCCGCCGCGGGCTGGGAACGGGCGCGGCGGCGGGTACGGGACTGGCGTCCCACGACGGCGGGGAGCGGCCCGGCCGACGACGCGGACGCAGGCGCGGTGGACGTGTTCACCGCCGCCCGCGCCGGGGACCGGTCCGCGGTGAACACGGTGCGCGCCTACGCACGGGACCTGGGCGCCGGTACGGCGGCTCTGGTGCTCACCCTCGATCCACAGCTCCTCGTGCTGAGCGGTGGTTTCGCGGACCAGCCGGAGGCGGTGACCGCCCCGCTGCGCCGGGAGCTGACCCGGCGCTGTCTGCGCGCTCCGGAGATCCTGGTCTCACCCCTTGGTGAGCGGGCGGTGGTGCTGGGAGCGGTCCGGCTCGCCCTGGACCATGTCCGTGGCCTCGGGGTCGGTGGGCCGCTGTCCTCGTCGCCGCCGTCCCCGCCCGGCTGACCCCGCGCACACCACGGCGGGCGGCCGCCATGGCCCTCGCCACGCGGGCCTCGCCGGTGCTCTGCCCCGGAACCCACACCCGCGGGACGGGCCACGTACGACGGAAATGATGCGCGGCCACGGCGCCGGGTGTGTGCTGGAACGGACGGCACCTCGGCCGCCGCGGGAGGTCCGATGCACACGGCTCTGGGGGTGGGTGGTCCCGTGGCCCCGCGCTGGAGCGCACGGCTGGCGGTGGCGGCGGGCGCGGCGGCGGTGCTGGTCCTGCTGCTCTTCGCCGGACTCAGCAGTGTGCTCCTGGTGGCGGTCGGCGCGGCCGGGATGGCGCTCACGGCCGCCGGTGCGTGGTGGGCGCTGGTGCACCGCGCGCTGCTCAGGGCGCTCGCCCTCGCGCTCGCCGTCGCCGCACCCGTGACGGTCGTCGTGCTCTACGCGCTCGCCGGACTGCTGTGGGTGGCCCTCGTCTCGGCCGCCCTGTGGGCGCTGGCCGTGTCCACCGGCCGGGCCGCGCTGGCCGCGGACACCGGACCGGACCACACCGCGGAACGCCCGGCCACCGCGCCGCGGCGGCCCTTCCTCATCATGAATCCGCGCTCGGGCGGCGGGAAGGTCGACGCCTTCCACCTGGTCGAGCGGGCGAAGGCGCTCGGCGCCGAGGTCGTGGTCCTGGACCCGGGCCATCCCCAAGACGTGGCCGGGCTCGCCCGGCGGGCCGCCAACGAGGGCGCCGATCTGCTCGGCGTGGCGGCCGGTGACGGAACACAGGCCCTGGTCGCGGGCGTGGCGGCCGAACGCGGACTCCCCTTCATGGTGATCTCCGCCGGAACCCGCAACCACTTCGCCATGGACCTCGGACTGGACCGGGACGACCCCGCCACCTGTCTGGACGCGCTCACCGACGGGGTGGAACTCCGGGTCGACCTGGGCCATATCGGGGACCGCCCGTTCGTGAACAACGCGTCCTTCGGCGCCTACGCCTCCGTCGTCCAGAGCCCCGCCTACCGCGACGACAAGCTCCGTACGACCCTGGACCTGCTGCCGGACCTGCTCACCCATCACACCGGACCACGGCTGACCGTCCGGGCACGGGACCGTGTCATCGAGGGGCCGCAGGCCGTCCTGGTGAGCAACAACCCGTACCGGATGGGCGACCCGGCCGGACTGGGACGGCGGGACCGGCTGGACTCCGGCGTGCTGGGGGTGCTGGCCGCCACCGTCGACAGCGCGGCCCAGGCGGCCGGGATGCTGCGTGGCCGCCATGCCCCTGGGCTGACCTCGCTCACCGTCCATGAGGTGGTCGTGGAGGCCGACGACCCCACCGTCCAGGTCGGGGTGGACGGGGAGGCGCTGACCCTGCCGGCACCCGTGCGGTGCCGGATCGCGCCGCGCGCCCTCCGTCTGCGGCTGCCCCGCCACCGCCCCGGCACCCCGTCCCGTAAGCCGCCGATGGACTGGCGGCGGGTGCGGCAGCTGGCACTGAACCTTGGCCGGACCGCGAGGCCCCCCACACATGGCCCCGCACGCCACTGAACCGGGTGGCCGGAAAGCGCGGCGCGCCCTTGCCCGCGCCGACGGCGTTTGCTCGGATGACCGCGATATACGGACCGGTGTCGCTGGGGGTGTGGTGTGGACGGATTACGGGTGTCGCCGTGGAAGCGCTATGGGCATGACCGCCTGTACGTCAATCTCCCCGGTGGCGAGACGGTGGCCTGGTTCGACCGCGGCACCGGACGGCTCCGGGTGCGGATCGAGGAGTACCGGGAGGACGTCGTCGAGGTGCTGGCGCCGTATCTCACCGGTCCGGTGCCCACACCCGCACAGGGCGTGGCCCCCGGGGAGCCCGCGGCGATCCGCCCGCGGCACGACCTCGCGGCCAACCGGCCGGGCGACGCGGTCCGCAAGAAACTGGACGAGGTGGCCCCGGGCTGGGTGGAGCGTTTGGTGGCGGTGTTGCTGGGACGCCGCTCCCCGGCGTACGGCTGGCGGAAGGGGCTGGTGGGGGAGCGGCGGGTCGGCGCCGAACTGGAGCGGCTGACCTCCAGGGGCTGGCGGGTGCTGCACTCCATCCCACTGGCGCGGAACGTGGACATCGACCATCTGCTGATCGGTCCCGGCGGAGTGTTCTGCGTGAACACCAAATACCACCGCGGCGCCCGGGTCTGGGTGGGGGACGACTCCGTGCGCATCGGCGGCCAGTCGTATCCGTACGTCCGCAAGAGCCGCGCCGAGGCGCGGCGCGCGTCCACCGCCCTCTCCCGGGCGTGCGGCTTCACCGTCGAGGTGCGGCCCGTGCTCGCGTTCGTCGATATCGACCGGGTCACCGTGGTGCCGTCGCTGCGGGACGTACGGGTGGTCCGGGACCGGGAGTTCTCGTCGTTCACGGGCATGGCGGGGATATGGACACCGGGCGAGACCGACGCCATCCACGGCGCCGCGCGCGACCCCCGCACCTGGGCAGACGTCTGACGCCCCGCCCTCACCCGCCGCCGGTGTCCAGCACATCGACCCGGGGCAGATCCCGGTGCTGGTGGTGTGCTTCGGCGATCTCCAGCAGTGAGGTGCGGCCCAGCGCCCGGTACGCCGCCACGAGGAGGGTGTTCGCCCGGGCCTCCCGGACCGGGTCCCCGGCCGAGGCCCAGTGCAGATCCCGCCCCAGGACCAGCGCCTCCGCCGGATCGCCGTCCGCACACCACCGCAGCGCGTCGGCCGCACAGGTCTCCACGGCCGCGGCGTCGTCGAAGAGCCCGTACATGTACCGCGCGAACCGGTACTCGTCGGCTCCCCCGTGCGGTGGCCGGTCCAGTGCGGTACGGCCCGCCACCAGCGCGCCCCCGGCGTCCAGGGTGGTGATCCGGTCCGGATCCTCCGGGGGGAGACCCGCGCCGTAGGCGTTGCCGTACGCGAGCCCCACCTCGGTGCGGTCCCCCGTCTCGAGAGCGGTCAGCGCCTCCCGCAGCCGCTCCAGCCCCGACATCCGCGCGGCCACGTACGCCGATTCCGCGTCGTCGTCCGCGAGGTCCCGCCAATGGAGCTCCAGCCGGGCGCGCAGCGCCTCCAGCGGGGTCCGCCAGGTGCGGTCGATCCCGCCGCCGTCATGGGTGTAGTAGGAGGCGACGCCGTCGCAGTCGCGGCCGTCGTCGAACCACAGCCCGTAGTGCAGCCCGTCCGAGCCGCCGTGCAGGAAGGTGAGGAACTCCGGAGGATCGCGGTAGTAGCGCCCGTGCACCCGCACATCGACGCCGTCGCGCGCCGGGAGCCCCGGATCGGCACACAGGTCGGTGACCCCGGCCACCGCCACGTCCATGTCCGCGAGCGCCTGCCGCTCGACGGGGCCGAGCCCCTCCAGGAACGTCCAGAACCGGAAGAAGGACTCGGGCAGGGTGACACCCCACTCCCGCAGCACCCGGTCCGCGACGGCGGTCCGCCGCCGCTCGTAGGGCATCCGTTCCCCGGACATCGCCCATCCCCCACCTCGACAACCGACGACACCGACAGGCGTCAACAACGCCGGACCGAGGCTAGCGGACCATGCCGTACGGCAGGTCGGCCAGCCCCGGTCCGAAACGGTGTCAGCCGCCCGCGAGCGCGCGGCTGCGCTGCTCGATCCCCGGGCCACCGTACGGATAGTCCGCCGCACCCGGGTCGCTGACCTCGTCGAGCCGCCGCAACTCCCCTTCGGAGAGCCGCAGTTCGGCGGCGGCGAGATTGTCCTCGAGCTGCTCCAGGGTGCGGGCGCCCAGGATGACCGAGCTCACGCCCGGACGGGCCAGCACCCATGCCAGGGCCACCTGGGCCATGGAGACATCGCGCTCCTCGGCCACCGCCCGCACCGTGTGCACCACGTCCCAGGTGCGCTCGAGCGAGCTGCGCCGGTCGTACGCCTCGGTGCCCCGCTCGGGGTTCTCGCCCAGCCGGGTGGCCCCGCTGGGGCGGGTGTCTCGGCGGTACTTGCCGGTCAGCCAGCCGCCGCCGAGCGGGCTCCACGGCAGCAGCCCCAGCCCTTCGGAGGCGCAGGCCGGAGTGATCTCCCATTCGATCTCGCGCGACAGCAGGCTGTACTGCGGCTGGAGGGTCACCGGGCGGCTCAGCCCCCGGAAGTCGGCCACGTCCACCGCCTTCTGGAGCTGCCAGCCGGTGAAGTTGGACAGCCCCACGTAGTGGATCCGGCCCTGCCGTACGGCGTCGTCCAGGAAGCGCAGCGTCTCCTCGATCGGGGTCAGCGGGTCCCAGGAGTGCACCTGGTACAGCGCCACGGTCTCGACGCCGAGACGGCGCAGCGAGGCGTTGAGCGCGCGGTCCAGGTGGCTGCGCGACAGCCCCACGTCGTTGGGGCCGGTACCCATCGGGAAACGCCCCTTGGTGGCGATGGTGACCCGGTCGCGGATATCGGCGGGACGGGCGGCCAGCCAGCGGCCGACGATCTCCTCGGCCGCGCCCGCGGTGTAGACATCGGCGGTGTCGATCAGTGTGCCGCCCGCTTCGACGAAGCGGTCGAGCTGGGCGAAGGCGCTGGACTCGTCGGACTCGGCGCCGAAGGTCATGGTGCCGAGCGCGAGCGTCGAGACACTGCAACCACTGCGGCCGAGGGTGCGGTACTCCACGGTCGGTACTCCTTGGATGAGAGATGAGCGGAGAAGAGAAGAGGGTCCGGGTGGTGGCGGCCGGGCGGGCCCGGTGGCCGGTTTCCATGCTGGGCCGTACCCCACCCATTTGTCCAAGAGAAGAGAGTGGACGGATTCAGCGCCAGCACTTCTCAATCGCCTACACTTCTCCCTCATGGAACTCCGACAGCTCGAGTACTTCGTGGCCGTCGCCGAGGAGCGGCACTTCACCAGGGCGGCCCACCGGATGATGGTGTCCCAGTCGGGGCTCTCGGCCTCGGTGCGTGCGCTGGAGCGGGAGCTCGGCTCTCCGCTGTTCGTCCGCACCACCCGGAGTGTGGAGCTCACCGGCGCCGGGCGGGCCCTGCTGGTGGAGGCCAACCGCACGCTGGCCGGGGCGCGTGCCGCCCGGGAGGCCGTGGCCGAGGTGCAGGGGCTGCTGCGGGGCAGCCTCGCGGTCGGTGTCGAGCAGTGTGTCACCGTCGATGTCGGAGCGCTGCTGGCGCGCTTCCGCGCCCAGCACACCAATGTGGAGGTCCGGCTGCGCCAGGCGGGCTCGGCCCTGCTGATGGACGACGTGGTCGACGGGCGGCTGGACATGGCCTTCGTGACCCTTCCAGGACCGCCCCCGGACGGTGCGTGTCTGGTGCCGCTGGACAGCGAGCCGATGGTGCTGCTCTGCGGCTCCGGCCACCGGCTGGCCGGGTCCGGCCAGGTGAAGTGGGAGGAGCTGGCGGACGAGACCTTCGTGGACTTCCACCCCGACTGGGGCGCCCGGCGGGTGACCGACCGGGTGTTCGCCGCCTGCGATACGCCACGCCGGGTCGCCCTGGAGGTGTACGACGTGCACACCCTCATCGAGCTGGTGGGCCACGGGCTGGGGATCGCGGTCGTGCCCCGGCCCGTCGCCCGCAAGGAGCAGGCGGCGGGGCTGTGTGTGGTGCCGATGGACCCGGGGGCCGACGAGCGGCAGCGGCGCTGGGAGGTGTCCGTGGCCACCCCGGCCGGTGACCGTCCGAGCCCGGCCGCGCGCGAGCTGCTGTCGTATCTGGGCCGCTGAGGGCGGGTTCGGCGGGCTCCGGGCACGGGGAGGCTGCCGGATTGATGGACAGTCAGGAGATCCGCTCGCACACTGTCCAGCAAGTCCCCTCCCAGGAGGCGCCGTGGCCGTGCGGATCTGTTCGCTGATCGTCGATATGCCGCAGCTCGTCCCGGCCGACGGTAGATACCACGTGGTGCGGTTCCCGTACGGCCGCGAGGAGTCCCACGACCCGGACAATATGCATCCGGCCCGGCAGCCCGACGGCTACACGGTCGGCAAGTGGCGCAGCGACGACCGCTCGGGACTCATCTGGCCGTCGGTGGACGGCTGGGGCGCGCTGACCGCCATGGTCCAGTGGGAGAAGGGGAACTACACCGAGCTGCGGGACCGCTTCTCGCGCGATCCGCTGGGGCTGTCGACGGGCGCCGACTCGACGGCCACCGACCACCGTGCGCCGAGCCCCGGAATGCAGTGCTTCACCAAACACCACGAGATCTTCGTACATCCCGATGTCCCGCTCGCGCTGATGGTCGCGCACGACGACCGCACCGCCCGCCGGCTGGTGTTCGCCGAGTTCAAACTCGCCGTGCACACCACCACCTGACGGGGCCGCCGCCCGTCGAATGGCCCGCTACGCGCCGACCGGCGGCCGCGCTTCCTCCGGGAGGCGCAGCTCGAACCAGACCGATTTGCCGCGGCCGCTGGGGCTGTTGCCCCACGCGGCGGCCAGGGCCGCCACGATGACAAGACCGCGTCCGTGCTCGGAGTTGTCCTGTACGGAGTCGGAGACGGTGATCGGCGCGGGCATCGGCGGCCGGGGATCGGAGTCCAGGACCTCCACCCGCAGCCGGTCGGAGTACTCGCGCAGCCGTACGTCCACCTCGCTGTCCGCGTGCATCAGGGCGTTCGTCACCACCTCGGTGGCGATCAGCTCCAGATCGTCCGAGATCTCGTCCCAGCCCCTGGTGCGGGTGTAGTGGCGCAGGAACTCCCGGACGTCCTTGACCGACCTCAGGTCGTGCCGCTGCACGAAGACCCGGCTGACGTGCTGGCGTGAACCCGGCAGCACTCCCGCGTAGCGGGCCAGCAGCAGCGCCGCGTCGTCCCCGCGCGCCCGCTGGATCCCGGTGCTCTCGATGACGCGGGTGGCCAGGTCCTCCAGCCGCCCGTCCCGGGTGGCCGCCAGGGCCTGGCCGAACAGCTCGCTGGCATTGCCGAGATCCACGGTCTGGGAGTGCACGAGACCGTCGGTGTACAGCGCCAGCACCGTGCCGTCCGGCAGCGGTTGCTCCATGGACTGGTAGACGGTGTCGGGCGCGACCCCGAGCGGCAGCCCCACCGACATCTCGGGCACGACCACATGGTGGTCCGGATGGCACAGCAGCGGCGCGGGATGGCCCGCGCTGGCGATCTCCGCCGTACCGACGTCCAGATCGAGCCAGACACAGCAACAGGTGGCGAACAGCTCGGTGTCCAGCTCGGTGAGGATCCGGTTGGTGCGCTCCAGCAGGGCCGCGGGGCGGTGTCCCTCGGCCGCGTACGCGCGTACCGCGCTGCGCAACTGGCCCATGCACGCCGCCGCGTTGGGGTTGTGGCCCTCGACATCGCCCATGACCAGTCCCACATTGCCGTCGGGGAGGGTCAGCACGTCGTACCAGTCGCCACCCACCGCGGTGCCCGCCGTGGCCGTCACATACCGGGTGGCGATGTCCAGGTCCTCGCGGTGCGGGAGCCGGGCGGGCAGCAGTCCCTGTTGCAGTTCGCGGGCGAGCCGGTGCTCGTTCTCGAAGTGGACGGCGCGCTCCACGGCCTGGGCCACCAGATCCGCCATGGTGACCAGCGTCGACCGCTCCTCGGCGGAGAAGTGGCGGGGGCCGTCGAAGCCCAGTGCCAGGGTGCCGGTACGGAAACCACCGCTGATGAGAGGGAGCAGGGCAGATGCCCGGACCCCCTGGGAGGTGCCGTCGAACCGGGCCTCGGCCAGCATCCGTTCGGACTCCAGGAACGTGGGGGCGTCCACGGACAGCGGTGGCATCCCGGGGGTGTGATCGTCCGGCGAGGGCGACGGAGCCCCCGCGAGCGCATGCGCGACGATCCGCGGATACCCGCTGTAACCCAGCAGCGTGGTCTGGTCGTCCTGGCGGACGGAGACGGCCATGCCACGGGCGCCGAAGGGCTCCATGATCCGCGACGCCACCACATCCAGCACCTCCTGGCCGCGCACCGCGCGGTTGAGCCAGGAGGCCAGTTTGTAGATCTGGTAGAGGAAGGTGATGTTGGCGGACTCCGGTGCCCACTCCTGGCCCACCCGGTCCGGCAGGGCCTGGAGGAACTGCGGCATCGGCAGCGAGATCCGCGGTGGCGAGGCCACCCCGGACTGCGTCAGCTCCCGGGCCAGATCCTCGGCGATCTTCTCGCAGCGGTCCAGTTCATCGGGTTGCAGCGCCCGCGGGCCGAGCGGGGGAGCCCAGATGAGGGTCAGTACCCCGTATCCGTGCCCCGAGGCGCGGATCGGGGTGGAGGCCACCGTGTAGGGGAACGGCATCGTGACGTCGAAACGGGACGGGGCCGCGTTGTCGAACTCGGTGAAGGTGGACACGTACTGGCGGCCGGTGCGGTGTGCGGTGGCGGACGCCAGGCGAGCCGTCACCGGCATCCGCTCGATCGTGGTGAAGATCGACAGGGGGCGGCCCACCACCACCGCCGAGGCAAGACCGCGTCCGTCGTCGACGGGGATCACCACGATCGCGGCGGTGGCCCTCAGCTCACGGGCCGCCTGCTGGAGCGCCTGGGTGAACACCGGCGTGACGCGATCGGTGTCGGACCCGGTCGCCTCTGGTCGGCTGTGGTGGCGCTCCTGCATCGTGGCACTCGACGTTTCCTCGCGGTGTCCCGGCGAACGTCCTCCCGGCGAATGGATTCCCCGAGAGGGATTCCCGAGAACGGTTTCCCGGCGAGCGGTTTCCCAGCGGACGTTTCCGCGCGAAAACTGCCCTCTCTACAGGTATACAGCGGGTCACGCGTCGTCGCGGGCACGAGGTGCCCCGGTCTCCGCTCCCGCCCCGCCACCCGCCCGCACACCCGGTCCGGCACCGGTCTCCCCGGCCGCCGAGCCGATGGCGCGCACAATGGCCTGGTAGCCGGTGCAGCGGCACAGATTGCCGGAGAGGGCGGCGCGGATCTCGGCCGGGGAGCCCACGGCGTGGCGGCGCACCAGGTCGTACGCCGTGATCAGCATGCCCGGTGTGCAGAAACCGCACTGAAGGGCCCCTTCGCGGGAGAACGCGGCCCGCAGCCGGTCGGCGTCCGCCCCGGCCAGCCCCTCCACGGTGACCACCTCCGCCCCGTCGCACGTCGCCGCCAGGGCCAGACAGCCCCGTACCGGCAACTCGTCGACCAGGACGGTGCACGCCCCGCACACCCCGTCCTCACATCCGAGATGGGTGCCGGTCAGCCCGAGGTGGTCGCGCAGCAGGTCGGCGAGGCTGGTCCGGGCCGGAACGGTCACGGTGTGCTCCGCGCCGTTGACCCTCAGACGCGGCGACACCTCGTTCATGGCGCACCCCTCCCCGTCGCGGCGGCGGGGCGCCCCACCCGCTCGGCGCCGGCCAGCGCCCGGCACACCGTGGCCGCGTGCACGCGCAGCGCGTGGCGGGCGGTGTCGTTCCGCGTCCCGTCGACGGTGTCGAGGTCCTGGGCGACACCGGGCAGCACCGCCGCCACGTCCAGCTCCGTCGCGGACCGTCCGGTGAGCAGCAGTTCGGTGGCGGCCAGCCGTACCGGCGTCTCCTGTGCCGCCCCGAGCCACAGCTTCACCCCGTGCAGCGCGCCGCGCTCATCGGTGTCGTACAGGACCACCGCGAGCGACGCGGCGAAGGCCCCTCCGGTACCGGGTGTCTTGTACAGCCCCCACCAGCGCTCCGGCGGCAGCTCGCGCACCTCGACGGCGACGATGATCTCATCCGTCGCGAGTGCGCTGTGGAACGCGCCCAGCGGCAGCTCACGGGCGGGAAGCGAGCGGACTCCGCGCGCCCCGCACACCTCCACGGTGGCGTCCAGCGCGGCGAACACCGTGGGCCACTCCGCGGCCGGATCCATCTGCGCCAGGCTGCCGCCCAGGGTGCCGCGGGTGCGGACGGCCCGATGGCCGATGCCCGCGGCGGCACGTGCGAGCAGACCCCCCGCGGCGTCCGGGACGAGTCCGTCCTCGACCATCCGATGGGTGGTGGTCGCCCCGTAGCGCACACCGGCGCCCATCCGCCGGGCGCCCCGCAGGGAGCCGATGCCGGTGATGTCCACCAGATGCTCCGGTGTGACGCGGCGGGTGTTCAGCTCCGGCACCAGGCTCTGCCCGCCGCCCAGCACCCGGGCCCCGTCGCCCAGACCGGCCAGCAGCGCCACCGCCGCGGACACACCACCGGGCCGGTGGTAGCTGAACTCCGCCGGTTTCATCGCGGCACCGCCCGGCCACCGGCCGCGGCGCCCACCGGTGCGCGCGGCGGACCGGACACCGACGCACGGTCGAGCGCGGCCCACACCCGGGCGGCCGTCATCGGGGTCCGCTCGATCCGCGCTCCGAACTCCCGCAGCGCGTCGGTGATCGCGTTGCCGATCGCGGCCGGGGGCGGAATGGCCCCGCTCTCGCCCACGCCCTTCATTCCGAGGACGGTGTGCGGTGACGGTGTGCGAAGGTGCTCGACCCTGATCTCGGGGACATCGGCGGCCCGGGGCAGACGGTAGGCACTGAGCGTGGTCACGGCCGGTCTGCCGCCGCTGTCATGGGGCAGTTCCTCCAGCAGCGCGGTGCCGATGCCCTGGACGGTGCCGCCGATGATCTGGCCGTCGACGATCAGTGGATTGACCACCGTGCCGCAGTCCTCGACGACCGCGTAGTCGAGCAGTTCCACCTCGCCGGTGTCCAGGTCCACCCGGACCACGGCCGCGTGCGTACCGTAGGCGAAGGCGCCGGTCTGCACATCGGGACGGTAGTGGAAGGTGACGTCCAGACCGCCTTCGACACCGGGGACGTGGTCGGGTGTCAGACAGAACTCCCGGGCCAGTGCCGACAGGGTGCGCCCGCCGTGGTCTCCGACGACCGAGCCGTGCTCGAAGCGCAACCGGTCGGGCGGTTCGCCGAGCAGCACCGCCGCGATGTTCCGGATCCGCTCCGCCATCAGGTTCGCGGCCCCGTACGCCGCCCCGCCCGCCATCACCATCGTGCGGGAGGCGAAGGTGCCGTCCCCGCGCGGCATATGCGCGGTGTCACCGTGGCGCACCGCGACCCGTTCCGGCGCGATGTCCAGCACCTCGGCCACCACCTGCGCGAGCGTCGTCTCATGGCCCTGGCCCTGGGACTGCACACCGACGCTCAGCGTCAGACTGCCCGTGGCGTCCATGACCAGCCGGGCGCTCTCGACCCCGAAGGTGACCGCCAGACCGCGGGAAGCCCATTCCAGACAGCCGTGTGCCGTCTGCTCGGTGAACGAGCCGTATCCCACGCCGATCCGGGTGCGTGAGCCGGGATCCGTGGCCCGCTGCCGTACGCGCACCGCCCGGTGGCCGATGAGTTCGCCGACCCGGCGCACCGCCTCGGGGTAGTCGCCGCTGTCGTACACCTTGTCGGCGACCGATGTGTACGGCATGGACTCCGGGCCGACCATCGCGCGCATCCGCATCGCGTACGGCTCGATCCCCAGCGCATGGGCCAGGTCGTCGATCAGGCGCTCGATGCCGAAGCAGGCGGCCGGGCGGGCCACTCCGCGGCACGGCCCCAGCGGTGTGGTGTGGGTGGCCACACTGCGCGCGGTGCAGCGGTAGTCGCGTACCCGGTAGGGCCCGGGGAGCATCGCCGAGGCCATCGAGGCGTCCATCGTGGCCGTCCACGGGTGCACCGAGTACGCCCCCGCGTCGACCACGATGTCGGCCTCGAGCCCGAGCAGTTCGCCGTCGGCCGCCGCATGGCCGGTGAGCCGGTAGTGGTGGTCACGGCCCTGGGTGGTGGCGACCATCGCCTCCGCCCGGTCCTCGACCCAGCGGACCGGATGGTCCAGCCGGGTCGCGACGGCCGCGAGCGCGATCTCCTCGGGGTACACCGTGCACTTCGCCCCGAACCCGCCGCCGACATCGGGCGCGATCACGCGCACCCGGTTGCCCGGCAGGCCGAGCAGTTCGGCGATGGTGTCGCGGATCAGATGCGGGGTCTGGGTGGACGTCCACACCACCAACTGGTCGTCCGCGCGGTCGTAGTGCGCGATCACGCCACGGGTCTCCAGCGGCAGCGGCGACATACGGTCCACGGTGTACTGCCGGGTGAGCGAGACCGCCGCCCGCCGCGCCGCGGCGGCCACATCACCGGCGCCGGCGGAGGTGGTGGCGTAGACGTTGTCCGGCCAGTCGGCGTGCACCCGGGGCGCACCGTCGGCCAGTGCGGCGCGGTGACCGACCACGGCGGGCAGCTCCTCGATGTCCACGGCGATCCGCCGGGCCAGATCCTCCGCCTCGGCCCGGCTGTCACCGATCGCCAGCGCGATCGGCTCGCCGACGTAGCGCACCGTGTCCACGGCGAGGACCGGCAGGGGAGCGGTCCGGAACCCGGGCAGCGCCGCGGTGGCCAGGAGCGGCCGCGCCAGCGGGGCCAGCTCGGCGGCGGTCCACACATCGGCGGCGGCCACCCCGCGCGGCGCGCGCACCGAGCGCAGCCTGCCGTGCGGGACCGGGCTGCGCACCACCGCCACGTCCCGTGTCCCGGGCAGCCGTACATCCGCGAGGAACCGCCCGTGACCACTGAGATGGCGGGCGTCCTCGATCCGCGGGCAGCTGGCGCCCACGCCGTACCCGGTGTCCCGGAAGGGAGGCTTCGCATTCATCTCGTACCGCCTGCACCTGTGGAATCCCAGGCTATGACACTCCCGGTGCCACGGCGGATGAGAGAAAGAATAGTGTGCCAAGCGGCTTCCGCCGCCCGGTGGCCGGGGAGGCGGTGAGTGATCCGGCGAACGCGGAGTGTGAGCATGGGGCATGCGTGATCTGCCCGGACGGACCACCGGTCGCGCCGGCCCTCGTATGCGGCTCGGGCATCGCCGACACCTGACACCGTGCGTTGAGACTTACCGTGATCCATACCGGGCCGCCGATCCCGCCACCGCCCTCGCGACGGCTCCGAAACTCTCAACTCCCCACTTCAATGAGACGCTTGAAGGAGTGTGTTTCCGAGCCGGAGGGGCCATCGGTATGGACGTCAGTGAAGTGGAGCGGTACCTGCGTGACACTTTCGTGGGCATCAATGTGCTGGAGAGCTCCGGCGACACCTTCGTCATCTACGACCCGAACGCCGACCTCCCGGCCCACCGCCAGTTCCCGTTCCTCACCCTCGTGACGGGCGACACCTACGACCGGGTGTCCGATCTGAGCCGCCCGGGCGCCTACCGGCTCAATATCGGGCTGACGAAGGACACGTACACCACGCGGTTCGGTGCCGTCCCCACGCGGCGCGACGAGAGCGGCGTCCTGGACGCGGGGTGCGACTACGCGCGACGGGACACTCTCATGCCGCACCCCGTGTACGCCACACAGCACTGGGTGTGCGTGGTGGAGCCGAGCGCGGCGACCCTGGAGACGCTGAAGCCCCTGCTGGCCGAGGCCCATGCCTTCGCGGTCCGCAAGTACCGCAACCAGCGGGTCCGCTCATGCCGGTTGCTGATGGACGAGCACTTCCAGACCCTCGTCGGCGAGGCTCATGGACAGGAGCTGGAGGCGGCTCGGCTGCTCGCCCAGGACCGGGCCTATGACGACGGCTGCTCGCGGGAGGACCGTGTGCGATGGGCCGCCGTATCGCTGGAGGCCAGCCGGCGCCAGGGCGGCGGTGGCCGGGGGCGGCGGACGCGTGCCCGCTCCCAGGAGTTCATGCTCCGGATGTGGGTCATCGACCGGCTCGCTCCCGATGACCCGGACGGTGACTGGAACCCCGAGGCGCTGGCGGGCGACACGCTCGACGCGCTCGAGCTGAGCCCGGCGGAGGCCCGTGCGCTGGCCGCTCACTGGTCCGAGCTCGATGTCGAGCGGATGAGGGAGTTGCGGCGGCACAAGAATCTGACGGCTCATCTTGACCGGCTGATCGGCCATCTGCGGCCGGGGCCGGTCCGGGACCAGCTCGGTGCCTGGGCGGCGCTGCGGCCTCTGCTGCCCTGATCCGCGCGGAGCTCCGGGCCATGTCCGGGTGGCGACGGTGGCCGTCCCCACCCTTGACTCAGGAATATGCTGTAGACCATAGTTACCCATTGGTAGAAGCGTGATGTGCGCGATGACGTGATGTCCACGATGGGGGCAGGAGCGGGCTGATGAGTGAGCACGATGCGGACAACGCACCTGTGGTGACGGAGGAGTTGCGGGGCCATGTCCTGCTGATGGGGCTGAACCGTCCCGCCAAGCGCAACGCGTTCAGCCTGGCGATGCTCCACGCCCTGGCCCGCGCCTACCAGCGGCTCGAGGACGATCCGGACGCGTGGGTCGGTGTGCTCTTCGCCCACGGCGACCACTTCACCGCCGGTCTTGACCTGGCGGAGGTGGCGCCCCGGATCGCCGACGGCGGCGCGTTCGCCGCCACCGAGGGGGTGGACCCGTGGGGGCTGGTCGGCCGGGACCGCACCAAGCCGGTGGTGGCCGCCGCCCAGGGGCGCTGCCTCACCCTCGGGATCGAACTGCTGCTGGCGTCCGACATCCGGATCGCCGCCGCCGACACCCGCTTCTCCCAGCTCGAGGTGCAGCGCGGTATCTACCCGTTCGGCGGCGCCACCATCCGCTTCCCGCAGGACGCCGGGTGGGGCAACGCGATGCGCTGGCTGCTGACGGGCGACGAGTTCGACGCCGCGGAGGCGCTGCGGATCGGGCTGGTCCAGGAGGTCGTGGACACCGGTGCGCAGCGGGACCGCGCGGTGGAGCTTGCCGAGCACATCGCGCGCCGCGCCGCTCCGCTGGCGGTGCGCGCCACGCTGGCCTCGGCCCGGCGGGCCCGTGTGGAAGGTCAGCGGCCCGCCGCCGAGCGGCTCACCAAGGACGTGGCCGCCCTGTTCCACACCGCTGACGCCGCGGAAGGTGTCGCCTCGTTCATCGAGCGCAGGCAGGCCGAGTTCAAGGGCCGCTGAGTGTGGGTGTGCCGCCGGAGGGTGTCTCCGGCGGCACGTCCTCATACCGTCCCTCTGCTGGTCAGCGCAGCAGCACACCCGGGTTGAGCACACCGCCGGGGTCGAGTGCGCGTTTGGCCGCGTCGAGGGCGAGCGCGAACGGGTCGGGCCGCTGGCGGTCGTAGCCGGGGCGGTGGTCACGGCCGACGGCGTGGTGATGGGTGATGGTGGCGCCGTGGGCGTCCAGCACCTCGCAGGCAGCCTGCTTGATGTCGTCCCACATCGCCACCTCCGCACCGGGGCGGCCGGCCGCGATCACGGTGATGTACGGGGCGGGCCCGTCGGGGTAGACATGGGTGAACCGGCAGGTGATCCTCCCGGGTTGGCCGGTGACCTTCGCCACCGCGGCGCCGACCTCGCCGTGGATCGCCTCGTACAGATCCCGCGCCCTGTCCCAGGTGCACGCGGTCTCGAACGTCTCCACGATGGCGCCCATCCGCGCCAGCCCGTCCCGGATGTACGGCATGCGCAGGAACGCCGACCGCCACGCCGCCACCGAGTCGTCGGCGCCGCCCTCGCTCCGCCGGGCGGTGCCGCCGTGGCCGCGGGCCATGTCGAGTGCCTGCTCGAGCGGGCCGTCCACCGGGTGTTGGGCCGATTCGAAGCCGAGGACGAGCACACTGCGGCCGTGCGGGTCCGCCCCGGCCAGTTCTGCCTCGCCCGGGTCCAGCAGCCGGCAGTTGGCGGGGTGCAGTCCGGACTGTGCCAACTGGCGTACACACTCGATGGCTTGGCCGACGTCCTCGAAGGTGACCGAGGCGGACGCCTTGTGGCGCGGTGGGTCCTGGAGTCGCATCCACGCCTCGGTGATAATGCCGAGTGTGCCCTCGGAGCCGAGGAACAGCCCGTCGGGTGAGGGACCCGCTCCCGATCCCGGGAGCCGTCGCGACTCGCTGACGCCGATGGGGGTCACCACCCGCAGCGACTCGGTGAAGTCGTCGATGCGGGTGTGCAGGGTGGCGTAGTGGCCACCCGCGCGGGTGGCCAGCCAGCCGCCGAGGGTGGAGAATTCAAAGCTCTGCGGATAGTGACGCAGCGTCAAGTCATGGGCGCGCAGCTGCTCTTCGAGGACGGGGCCGAGAGCGCCCGCCTGGATGCGCGCGGCGCGGCTCACCGGGTCGACCGCAAGGACGCGGTCCATCCGGGTCAGGTCGAGGGAGAGCACGGCCGGGTGGCTGTCGCCCCGGTACTCCACACCGCCGACGACGGAGCTTCCGCCGCCGTAGGGGATGACCGCGGCCCCCTCCCGGGCGGCCCAGTCGAGGAGGTCGACCACGTCCTGTTCGGTCTCGGGGAACGCCACCAGGTCGGGTGCCCGGCCGGGTTCGCCGCGCAGCGCGCGCATGACATCGCGGTACGCCTTGCCCATGGTGTGCGCCACGCGGTCGGCGGGGTCGCCGGAGACGACCGCGGCGAGTGAGGCGGGGGCGGTCAGCCGGGGTGCGGGCGGCGCCACGTCGGCGAGGGCGGGCACCGGGAGCGGGGCCGCCGAGGTGCCGGGCACCAGGGCGCCCATGGCCACGCATTCGGCGTCGGTGAGGGCGTCCTGTTCCCAGCCCCATCCCCACCACGATCTGGTCTTCATCGATGCGCCTCCCAGGAATTTACCCATCGGTATATTACCTCAAGGTAAGATCGAGCTCATGGCGAGCACAAGAGGGCGGACGGCACGGGGATCGACGGGGGCGGACGGCACGGGCCCGGCGCGTGCGGGCTCCAAAGGGGTGCCCCGGCACCGCCGGGAGCAGCAGATCCTCGCCGCCGCGATCGAGGAGTTCGGCACCCGTGGCTACGCCCAGGTCTCGATGGCGGACCTCGCCGCCGCCATCGGGGTGACCAAGCCACTGCTCTACCAGTACTTCGGCTCCAAGGACGGGCTCTATCTGGCGGCCCTGCGTCATATCGGCGACGGGCTGAGTGCGGCGATCGCCCAGGCGATGGACGGTGCCACCACGACCCCCGGCACTCCGGTGGCGGTGCTGCGCGCGGTCTTCGAGGCCCTCGAGGGACAGCGCCAGGGGTGGTTTCTGCTGTACGACCCCACGCTCCCGGACACCGGCGAACCGGCCGGTACCGCGCACCGGTACCGCGCGGCGATCGACCGTATGGCGGCCCGCGGCACGGAGGAACTGCTGAACACCCGGGGGTTCGACGACCCCCGGGACGCGGCGGCCCTCAAACATGTGTGGACCGGGGTGGTCAGCTCCCTGGTGGTGTGGTGGACCCGCAACCCCGGCGAATCGGCGCAGGACATGGCGGAGCGGTGCGAGCGCCTGTTCCTGGCGGCGCTCGGCACGGGCCGCGCGTCGCGGGACACCCCCTAGCCGGGGGCGGTGTGGGCCGGACCCGGCAGGCGCACCCGGAAGACGGTGTGCCCCGGGTGGCTGGTGAGGTCCACCCGGCCACCATGGGCGGTGGTCACGGCATGGGTGATGGCCAGGCCGAGACCGGTGCCGCCGCCGGTGCGCACCCGTCCGTCACCGGCCCGTACGAATCGGTCGAAGACGGTGGACTGCTGGGCCGGGGGCACGCCGGGGCCGTCGTCCTCGACCACGAACTCCACTCCGTCGTCCCGGTACCGGAGCCGTACGGTCACCGTGGTGCCCGGCGGCGTGTGGGTGCGCGCGTTCGCCAGCAGATTGGTCAGCACCTGCTGGAGTCCGCGGGCGTCCCCGTCCATCACCACCGGTTCCTCGGGGAGTTCGAGCACCCAGCGGTGGTCCGGTCCGGCGGCGCGAGCGTCGCTCACCGCGTCCAGCACCAGCCGGGTCAGATCCACCGGTTCGGTGGCGAGCGGACGCCCCGCGTCCAGCCGGGCGAGCAGCAGGAGATCGTCGACCAGCTCGCCCATCCGCACCGATTCGCACCGGACCCGGTCCAGTGCGTGGCGCACCTTGTCCGGTACGGGGTCGGGGTGGCGCAGGGCCAGTTCGGCGTGGCCGCGGATGGAGGCCACCGGGGTACGGAGTTCATGGCTGGCGTCCGCGGCGAACCGGCGCAGCCGTTCCTCACTGGCGTGTCTGCGGGCCAGTGACTCCTCCACATGCTGGAGCATCCGGTTGAACGCCGAGCCGACCTGGCCGACTTCGGTGCGCCGATCGGTGTCCGGCACCCGCTGGGAAACCGCCACCTCCCCGCCCGCCAGCGGCAGCCGGGCCACTCCGGAGGCGGTGGCCGCCACCCGGCGCAGCGGGCGCAGCGAGAGCTGTACGCCCACGGCGCCCGCCACCCCGGTGGCCAGCAGTGCCGCGCCGAACACCACGGCCTCCACCAGGCGCAGCCGGTCCACGGTGTCCTCGACGGGGGCCAGCGGCATGCCGGTGATCAGGACATCGGCCTTGCCGTGGACCGCCATCACCCGGTACTCGCGCAGCGAGGACAGCGTGATGCTGTGGCCGCGGCCGTCCACCGGTACGGCGGTCAGGGTACGGCGGTCGGTGTCGGTCAACGGTACGGCGGTCTCGGTGCGCTCACGGACGACGGCGGCCTGGGTCACCCTGCCGCCCAGGACACAGGCGCCGAAGGTGCCCGCGGCCTGGCCGCGGGTGTCCGGACCGGAGCGGCCGGGATCGGTGCCGACCCGTTCGGGCCCGCTGCCGGCCGCCACGGGCACGGGGTCCAGACTGGCGGGGAAGTGGTTTCCGACCGCGTTCAGTTGCTGGTCCAGGCGTTGCAGCAGAAAGCCTTCGAGCGCCGCGGAGGTGGCGATCCCGACCGCGACACAAGCGACCGCCAGCAGGGCCACCACGAACGCGGTCAGCCGGGCACGCAGACTGCGCGGCGGCAGGGCGGACAGCCATCTCATCGGGCGTCCGCCCGGGGCTCGGAGCGGGCGTCGCCCGTGGGGTCCGGTTTGAGGACGTAGCCGACGCCGCGCACGGTGTGGATCAGCGGGCTGCGTCCGGCGTCGATCTTCTTGCGCAGATAGCTGATGTAGAGCTCGACCACATGTGCCTGGCCGCCGAAGTCATAGCTCCACACCCGGTCGAGGATCTGGGCCTTGCTGAGCACTCGCCGCGGGTTGCGCATCAGGAACCGCAGAAGCTCGAACTCGGTGGGCGTCAGCTCCACCACCTGTCCGCCGCGCGACACCTCGACCGCGTCCTCGTCCATCACCAGGTCCCCGAAGGTGAGCAGTTGGGCGGCGTGTGTCGCGCGGGTCATCCCCGCCCGGCGCAGCAGCCCCCGCAGCCGGGCGAGCACCTCCTCGAGGCTGAACGGCTTGGTGACGTAGTCGTCACCGCCCGCGGTGATCCCGGCGATCCGGTCCTCCACCGCGTCCCGCGCCGTCAGGAACAGCACACAGACCCCCGGCGCCTCGGCGCGCAGCCGCCGCAGCACCTGGAGGCCGTCGATACCGGGGAGCATCACATCGAGCACCACCGCGTCGGGACGGAACTCGCGGGCGGTGGTGAGCGCGTCCTCGCCGCTGCCCGCGGTGCGCACCTCCCAGCCCTCGTAGCGCAGTACGTCGGACAGGATGCCGGCCAGATCGGGTTCGTCGTCCACGACGAGCACCCGCACCGGTGTGCCGTCGCTGCGGTGCAGTCCGGCCGGGGCCGCCGCGGGGGTGTCGAGATTCTCCATGGTGCCCGCAGTCTCCCGTGCCAACCTCTGTGTTTCCTCTGAATCCGGCCTCCCGAGCATGCCAGGGCCCGTTCTCAGAGGAAACCCAGAGGAACGGTTGCCACGGTGTGCGCCACCGGCGGGTCCGCCGTCCGCACCCGGGCCGCCCCGCCGGTGTCGTGTCCGTCCGTGGAGGGAGATTCCCGTGACCGTCATCGAGCACACCGGCTGGAGCCGCCGGCTGCCGCGCCCCGCACCGCCTCCGGTCCGCCGGGGGCTGCCCCCGGCCGTGGTGCTGGCCCTCATCCACGCCGGGGCCGCCGCCGTCCTCGTCCTGTGGTGGCGCAACACCCCGGCCGTGGTCGGCCTGGACGGCTGGCTGACCGGCGCGGGGCGGCTCACCGGGCTGCTGGCCGGTTACGCGTGTGCCGTGCTGCTCGCGCTGATGGCGCGGATCCCGGCGCTGGACCGGGGCGTGGGCACCGACCGGCTGGCCCGCTGGCACGCCATGGGCGGCCGGTACACCGTCTTCCTGGCGCTGGCCCACACCATGCTGATCATCTGGGGCTACTCGGTGGTGTCCCGCGCGGATGTCATCGACCAGACCACCACGTTGGTGTTCGACTACGAGGACATGCTGATGGCCACGGCCGGGATGCTGCTGCTGGTGGCCACCGGGGTGATCTCCGCCCGTGCCGCGCGCCGCCGCCTGACCTATGAGACCTGGCACTACCTGCACTTCTGCACCTATCTCGCGGTCTTCCTCGCCTTCTTCCACCAGCTGTCCAACGGTTCGGACTTCCTCGGCTCACAACCCGCGCGGATCGCCTGGTACACCCTCTACCTCGGGGTGGCCGGTCTGCTGCTGTGGTACCGCTTCCTCACCCCGGTCCGGCGCGCGCTGCGCCACCGGCTGCGGGTGGCCGAGATCCATCCGGAGGCCCCGGGCGTGGTGTCGGTGTATCTCACCGGCAAGCGGCTGGGCGCGCTCGGCGCCCAGCCCGGCCAGTTCTTCCGCTGGCGCTTCCTGGCCCCGGGCATGTGGTGGACGGCCAACCCCTTCTCGCTCTCCGCGCCCCCCGACTCCCGTCATCTGCGCATCACGGTCAAGGAGGCCGGGGGCCACTCCCGCGCGGTGGCCCGGCTGCGGCCCGGCACCCGGGTGTGGGCGGAGGGCCCGTACGGAGGGTTCACGGCGGCCCGCGCACGCGGCGAGCGGACCGTGCTCCTGGCGGGCGGCGTGGGCATCACCCCGCTGCGCACCCTGTTCGAGACGCTGCCCGGTGAGGTGGTGCTCGTGTACTTCGCCCGGAGCCTCGAACACCTCGCGCTGCGCCGTGAACTCGACGACATCGCCGCCGCGCGCGGTGCCCGGGTGCACTACGCCGTCGGCGCGCCCGGCGGCCAGCCGCCCCCGCTGACGACGGAGGCGCTGACCGCGCTGGTGCCCGAGCTGGAGGCGCACGACGTCTTCGTGTGCGGGCCCCCGGGGATGACGGCGGCGGCCATCCGGGCGCTGCGCGGAGCCGGAGTGCCCCGGCGCCGTATCCACCACGAGTCCTTCGCCTTCTGACCACCGCCCGTCGCGCCCGATCCCGACGCCGAGGAGCCACTGCCATGAAACGTCCCGTCCTGGCCACCGCCACCACCGTGCTGGGGCTGTTCCTGGTGCTGTACGCGAAACCGCACCAGGAACCCGGCGGTCCCGCCCCCGCCGCCGCGCCCTCGTCCCGGCCCACCGCCGAGACCTCCACCCCGTCGTCCCCGTCGTCGAAGGCGGTGTCCGGCCGCTTCACCGGTGAGGTCGTCGAGACCCGGCAGGGCCCGGTGCAGGTCCGGATCACCCTGGCGAAGTCCAGGCTCACCAAGGTGGACGTCCTGGAGGGTGTCCATGACGAGGGCCCCAGCGCACAGGCCGTACCCCAGCTCACCGAGCGGGCGCTGACCGCCCAGTCCGCGGACATCGACGCCGTCTCCGGCGCCACCTACACCAGCCAGGGCTATATCTCCTCCCTCCAGAGCGCCCTGGACCGGGCCGATGTCTGAACGCCACCGGGTACGCCACACAGAGGAGGTCATGGGGACGGTGTTCTCCTTCGACATCCGTGACCCGGCCACACCCGCGATCGAGACCGCCCTCGGCGAGGCCGTGGCCTGGCTGCACCGCGTGGACGCGCTCTTCTCGACGTACCGGCCGGGCAGCCAGATCAGTCGGCTGGGGCGGGGGGAGCTCACGCTCGCGGAGTGCGACCCCGAGGTGGCCGAGGTGCTGCGGCTGTGCCGGGGTGTCGGCCACCGCAGCGGCGGGGCGTTCACCGCCTCCCCGGGCGGGCGGCTCGACCCGTCCGGGATGGTGAAGGGCTGGGCGACCGAACGTGCCTCCCGCATCCTCTACGCGGCCGGCGCCCGCCACCATCTGGTCAACGGCGGCGGTGACCTCCAGGCGCGGGGCGGCTCCGGCCCGGGCCGCCCCTGGCGGTGCGGGATCGCCGACCCGTGGCGCGGTGGTGAGGTGGCCGCCGTGGTGTCGGGCCGGGACCTGGCCGTCGCCACCTCCGGTACGGCCGAACGCGGCGACCACATCCTCGACCCCGCGACCGGCCGGCCGCCGACCGCCCTGGTCTCGATCACCCTGGTGGGACGTCATCTGACCGAGGTGGACGCCCTGGCCACCGCCGCGTTCGTCAAGGGGGAGCGGGCGCGTGACTGGGTGGGATCGCTCCCGGGGGTCGAGGCGTTCGCCCTCACCGCGGACGGCCGCGCCTGGTGGACACCGGGGTTCGCGGCGGTGGGCGGTGTCCCGTCCGTGGCCGCGGTGTCATCGGCGGCGATGAGTGAGGTGGGCGCCGGTGGCCGGGGCGGCGACACGGATCCGGGGGGTGTCCGCCCCTAGGGCGTGTTTCGAAAGTAGCGCCGTTCGCCCGGAGGGCGGGCGGGACTTTCGAAACACGCCCTAGCCGGGGCGGTCAACGGCCGGGCGGCGGCTCGGTGAGCCGCCGGATCTCCTCGTCGTCGTAGCCGAGCGCGGAGAGCACCTCATGGTTGTGCTCACCGAGCAGCGGTGGCGCGGTGCGCACCGGCGGCCGGAGGCCGCGGTAGCTCACCGGGAACGCCACCTGGTCCAGCGGTCCGGCGACGGGGTGCGCCACCTGCTGGACCATGCCGAGGGCCGCGGTCTGCTCGGAGCCGTAGACCTCGTCGAGCGTCCGGATCGGGGTGACGGGGACACCGCCCGCCTTGAGGGTGGCGCACCAGTACGCCACGGTCTCGCCGCGCAGGGTGGTCTCGAGCGCGGTGTTGAGCTCCGCGCGGTGCACCACCCGGTCCCGGTTGGTGCCGAACCGGGGGTCGTCCCCGAGGTCCGGGCGGTTGATGAGGGCGCAAAGCCGTTGCCACAGGGCGTCGTTGCCGACCGCGATGACGAAGTGGCCGTCCGACGCCGGATACGCCTGGTAGGGCACCAGGCTCGGGTGTCCGGAGCCCAGCCGGGTCGGTGTCTCCCCGGTGGCGAAGTAGCTGGTGGCCCAGTTGATGTGCAGGGCCAGCTGCGATTCGTACAGCGAGGTGGTGACGTACTGGCCGTGGCCGGTCCGGGCGCGTTCGACGAGGGCCGAGGTCACCCCGATGGTGCCGAAGAGCGCGGCCCCCAGGTCGCCCATCGCGTATCCGGCCTTGACCGGTGGCCCCTGCGGTTCACCGGTCAGGGACATCAGCCCGGCGGCGGCCTGCGCCACCATGTCGTAGCCCGGCTCCGAGCGCAGCGGACCGCTCTCGCCGAACGCGGAGATGTGCAGGACCACCAGGCGGGGATGGGCCTCGCTGAGCCGGTCGTAGCGGAACTCCTCCTGGAGGGTGCTGCCCGGGCGGAAGTTCTCCACGACCACATCGGCGTCGGCGATCAGCCGGTGGGCGGCCTCCTGTCCGGCCCGGGACTTCAGATCGAGCGTCACGGACCGTTTGCCGCGGTTGGCGGCCAGGTAGTACGCCGCGTCAGGGCCGTTGAAGGGCGGTCCCCACCGACGGGTGGGATCGCCGCCGACCGGGTGCTCGACCTTGATGACATCGGCGCCCAGATCGGCCAGCGACATGGTCACATAGGGGCCGGCCAGGATCTTGGACAGGTCGACCACGCGGATTCCCGCGAGCGGGGCCGCGCCATGGGGTGCGGGGCTGGTCATGGGCCACCTTCGGTACGGGGCGGGACACGGACTGCCGGGTGCGGCAAGGGTACGAGCCTGCCGCCCGTCGCCACCATGCCGTCCCAGCGTCGATCCCGTTCGGGTGCTACCCTCCGTGTCCGTCCGCACACCCTGCGTCCACCCTTTCGATGTGTGGCCGAAGGGCGCAGACTGGATCGGGAGGCCCCCTCTTCGAGGGCGACCAGGTCACTGCGTTTTCGTATGCGCGGAGGGATGACTGGTGCCAGCAGACCGGCAGAGCGAGGAAGCGGGGCGAGGGCCGCTCTGGTCGGAGCCGGGCACCCTGCTGGAGCGGGTGGCGGTGGCGGTGTTCGCCGTCGATGAGTCCGACCGGATCTGCTACTGGGGACCCGGTGCGCAGGACCTCTTCGGTTACCGCTCCCGGGAGGCGCTGTCCCAGCCCGGCGAGATGCTCTTCACCGGCCCGTCCGACGGCGCCTTCGGATCGTGGACCCGGCTGGTGGAGCGGGGCCGCACCGAGGGCTACTGGCGTGGCCGGGTGCGGGCCCGCCACCGGGACGGCGACACGCTCGACGCGGCGTTCCGGGTCTTCCCGGTGGCCGGGGTCGGTGGCCGGGAAGTGGTGCTGGCGCTCGGCAGCAGAGGCGATGAGCTGGACCGGGTGAAGACCAATCTGGCCTTCCTCGATGTGCTCTTCCAGAGCTGTCCGATCGGTCTGGTCATGTTCGACGAGGACCTGCGCTACGCCCATGTCAACCAGACCCTCGCCGACATGGACGGACTCCCCGTCGAAGGCCACCTCGGACGCCATGTCGGCGAAGTGGTCATCACCTCGGACAACGGTGAGTACGCGGCCATGCTGAGCGCCGTGGCCGAGGTGGGGCGGCCCATCGTGGGCACCCTGGTGGGGGTGCGCACCAAGGGCCACCCGGACACCGACCAGGTGTGGTCGGTGTCCCTCTTCCCGCTCTCGCGCCCCGGTGGCATCCGGTTCTTCGGGGTGGGCGGGGTGATGGTTGATGTGACCGACCGGGAGCAGGCCCTCGTCGAGGCGTCCGCCGCCCGCCAGCGGCTCGCCCTGCTCGACCGGGCGGCCGCCCGGATCGGCACCACCCTGGACACCACGGTCACCGCGCGGGAGGTGGTCGACGTCACCGTCCCGGACTTCTGCGACGGCGCCGTGGTGGAGGTGATGCGGTCCCCGGAGGAAGGGCTGGAGTTCGACCCGGACCGGCCCCTGGTCACCCGGCGGATCGCCGCCGAGACCATCCTGCCGCCACCCGCCACCGAACTGGTCGGCGGACTGGACGTGGTGACGTATCCGACCGGCTCGATCATCCACGAGGTGCTGCGCACGGGGCGTCCGACCCTGGCCCGGGTGGACGAGGACTTCCTGACCCGTACCGTGCTCAGCGAGGAGCGCGCCCGGCTGCTGAACGACAGCGGTCTGTCCAGTCTGCTCTTCGCGCCCCTCATCGCCCGCAAGACCGTGCAGGGCATCGCCGTGTTCGGACGGTCCTCGGCCCGGCCGGGCTTCACCGAGCAGGACCGCGGCCTGGCCGGGGAGCTGGCCTCCCGGGCCGCGCTGTGCCTGGACAACGCCCGGCTGTACAACCAGGAGCGGGACATCGCGCTCCGGCTCCAGCGCGCGCTGCTGCCCAACTCCCTGGCGAGAAGCCCGTATGTGCGCATCGCCCACCGCTATCTGCCCGGTGGGCGCATCACCGAGGTGGGCGGCGACTGGTACGACGTGATCGGCCTGTCCGCCCACCGTGTCGCCATGGTGGTGGGCGATGTCATGGGCCACGGCATCCCCGCCGCCACCGCCATGGGGCGGCTGCGCATCACCGCCAGCGCACTGGCGCGCCACGACCCGGAACCGGCCGAACTCCTCGCCGAACTAGACCAGTTCGCCCGCGAGTCCCATATCGAACTGGCCACCTGCCTGTACGCCGTCTACGACCCCACCACCGGACATCTGCGCCTCGCCAGCGCCGGACACCCGCCGCCCCTGGTGCTCTGCCCGGACGGCCGGGTCGAGCTGCTGGACGAGGTGCTGGGCGTACCCCTGGGCATCGGCGGCTGCCGCTTCCGTACGGCCGACGCCGATCTGCCCGAGGACTCCGTCTTCGTGCTGTACACCGACGGGCTGATCGAGGGCCGCACCCACGACGTCGCGAAGGGACTCGACGCGCTCCGCTCCGAACTGCGGCTGGCGCCCGACGGACTGGAGGCCGCCGCCGACCGCATCCTGGACCATATGGTGCCCGGCGACCCGGCCGACGACACCGTCCTCATCCTGGCCCGGCTGCACCGGACACCCCGCCACGCACACCCCGTGGCCCGGCGCTGGTCGCGCTTCCGGACCGCACACCACATCTCACTCTGAGTACGGCTGCGGTACAGTGACCGTGTCCTGTTGTCTCCGATAGAGGTGGACGTTGCGCATCTGAGGTCCGCGATCACCGCGCGGTACGGCATCGGCCGTACGCCCGTCACCCGCTGCCGGTCCGTCCGGCCCGTGACGTACGCGTGGATCCGACCTCGGTGCATGAGCCGTCCCTCACCTTCCGCGGGGCAACTTCCGCAGGGCAACCCCCTCCACGGCTCGGCCGCCGCGTGGTGCTCGCACACCAAGTCCCCATCCACCGCGCTGATGACTGCGAGAACCACTCATGGCCCCATCCACCGCGCCCGGCGCCTCCGTGACCTGCTCCGGACTGACCTTCCAGTGGCCGGACGGCACACCCGTCTTCGACGGGCTCTCCCTGACCATCGGCCGCGGCCGCACCGGCCTGGTCGGCGACAACGGCACCGGTAAGTCCACCTTGCTGCGGCTGTTCGCCGGACGGCTGCGGCCCGCCCAGGGGTCGGTGACCGTCGGCGGCACCCTCGCCCACCTTCCGCAGAACCTCACCCTCGACACCGCGCTCCGCGTCGACCAGGCCCTCGGTATCGACCGGCGGCGCGCGGCGCTGCGCGCCATCGAGGCCGGGGAGGTGGACGAGGAACACTTCGACACCCTCGGCGACGACTGGGACGTCGAGGAACGTGCCCTGGCCACCCTGGGCTCCCTCGGACTCGACGGCATCGGACTCGACCGCGCCGTCGGCGAGATGTCCGGCGGGGAGACCGTACTGCTGCGACTGGCCGCGCTGCTGCTGGAGCGCCCCGATGTGCTCCTGCTCGACGAACCGACCAACAACCTTGACCTGTTCGCCCGCCGCCGCCTGTACGAGGCCGTCGACTCCTGGCGCTCCGGGGTGCTGATCGTGGTGAGCCACGACCATGAACTGCTGGAGCGGGTGGACCGCGTCGCCGAACTGCGCTCCGGCGCGGTGTCCTGGTACGGCGGTGGCTGGTCCGCCTACCAGGAGGCGCTGGCCACCCAGCAGGAGGCGGCCGCCCGCACCCTGCGCGCCGCCGAGGCCGACGTACGCCGCCAGAAGCGTGAACTGGAGGATACCCACATCAAACTGGCGCGCCGTCAGCGCCAGAGCAAGAAGCTGGACGCCCAGCGCAGGGCCCCGAGGATCGTCGCCGGGGAACGCAAACGGTCCGCGCAGGAGTCGGGCGACAAGCTCCGCGGGCTCCAGGAGGACCGGCTCCACGAGGCGCGGGAACGCCGCGAGGAGGCCGCGGACGCGATCCGCGACGACGCCCGGATCCGGGTGTCCCTGCCGCACACCGCCGTACCCGCCGGACGCACCGTGTTGAGCCTGACCGGACTGCGCCTGCGCTACGGCGGGCTGCGCGAGGCCACCCTCCAGGTGCACGGCCCCGAACGCATCGCACTCGTCGGCCGCAACGGAGCGGGCAAGACCACCCTGCTGCGCACCCTCACCGGGGAACTCACCCCGCTGTCCGGCGAGGCCAGGACGTGGGTGCCGATGCGCTTCCTGCCCCAGCGCCTCGACCTGCTGGACGAGGAGCTGAGTGTGGCGGCCAACGTGGCCAGGGCGGCGCCCGGGGTGGCGGATCAGCACATCCGGGCCCAGCTGGCGCGGTTCCTGTTCAAGGGGGCACGGGCCGAACAGCCCGCGGGCACCCTGTCCGGCGGGGAACGCTTCCGCGCCGCCCTCGCCGCCACCATGCTCGCCGCCCCGGCTCCGCAGCTGCTCATGCTGGACGAGCCCACCAACAACCTGGACATGGCCAGTGCGCGCCAGCTGACCGGCGCGCTCGACTCCTACCGGGGCGCGCTGCTCATCGCCTCCCATGACCTGGCCTTCCTGGAGTCGGCCGGTATCACCCGCTGGCTGCTCCTCGGGGAAGAGCTCCGGGACACCACCGCCGAGGAGGTGGGCGAACTGCTCGCGGCACCCGACACGGACCGGGCCTAGCCCCGGCGCACGGCCACGGCCGCGGCGTCGTCGCCGAGGTGGCCGTCGACATGTGCGAGGAGGTCCTCGCACAGCCGGTGCACCACCTCGTCCGGACGCTGCCGGTGCCAGGCGGCGGCCCGGTCGGCGAGCGGGTAGAAGACACCGTCCGGGTCGCGGGCCTCGACCACACCGTCGGTGTAGAGCAGCAGCAGCTCACCTGGCTCGAAGGGGAACGTCTCGGTCTGGTACTCGGCCGCCCCGGCGAGTCGGCCCAGCCCCAGCGGCAGATGGCACTCACGGGGGCGGAGTGCGCCGACACCGCTGCCCCCGAGCCGCAGGGCGGGTGGATGGCCGCAGCTGATGGACCGGACGACGGGCTCCTCGTCGGGGATGTCCAGCAGCATGGCGGTGGCGAAGGACTCCTCGGTGTCGGTGGCGTCCCGGCCGCGCCACTGTGCGCTGTCCCAGCGCATCGCGCCGTCCAGATGGATGGCCAGGTTGCGCAGGGTGGCCTGGCGGTGGGCGGCCGCGCGGAAGGCGCCCAGCAGCAGCGCGGCATGGCTGATCGCGGCCAGCCCCTTGCCCCGGACATCCGCGATCAGCAGCCGGGTGCTGTGCGGGGTGCGCGCCGCCGCGTACAGGTCACCGCCCATCTTGGCCTCCGCCTCGGCGGGCAGATAGAGATGGGCGATTTCCAGCGGTCCGCTGCGCGAGGGCAGCGGTCGCAGCAGGACATGCTGGGCCGCCTCGGCCACCGAGGTCATCTTGTGCAGTTTCCGCTCCCGCCGGTCCCGCACCAGGCAGAACCCCACGAGCAGGGTGGAGACCACCAGGAGCGCACCGATCTGCGCCTGGATGTTGGCGGAGGCCATCACCCCCCGCCCCACCCCGATCGCCACCTGGGCGGCCACCGCGAGCGCCCCGATCAGGGCGGTCAGCCGGGCACCGGCGAACGCCACCGTGATCGCGGGCGCCGCGACCAGCAGCGGACCGAGGTGGATATGTGACGGCGACAGGATGTCCACCACGAACACCGCGGCGATCAGCCCGAGCGGCAGCACCACCGTCGTATGGCCCGGCTGCCAGGAACGACGGAGGGACGTCAGCGGCCGAAGGGGCATGGTTCCAGCATGCCCGTCCGGCGCCGTACCGTGCCGTACGGCACGGCCGCCGGGACGGCTAGCGCACCGGGAAGGTGACCCAGTGCAGCCCGACGAAGGGTGGACGGCCGGTGGTATCGGAGGAAAACCGGAGGTAGACGGTGTGCACCCCGGTGGTGCGGCTGATGTTCGCCGGAACCGTGCGCCATGCGGTCTTGCCACCGGTGTTGGTCACGGCGGCGGCGCCGACGGGGGAGCCGGAGGGGGTGTCGAGGTGGATGGCGACCAGTCCGCTCACCCCGGCCGGGGCGGCGGAGGCGATCCGGACCTGGCACTGGGTCGATCCGTCCCCGAAGTCCACGTTGTCGTAGCGCAGGTACGCGCCGTCGGCCAACGTAGCCACCTGGCGGCCGTTGGCAACCCCGGCGCCGGTGTCACCCGTGGCGGGGCGGACCTTCGCGTCGCCCAGGGACGCCGCGTCGAAGGCGTCCGCCGGGATGAACGAGGTGGCCGGGACGTGGTCCGGCGCGGGCCGTGCGGGGGAGGTGGTGTGCCGTGCGTGGGACGCCGGAGGGGTCGTCCGGCGCGCGCCCGAGGTGTGGGACGGCCCGGACGTCGGGGTGGTGTCCGGCGCGGGCCGGGAGGGGGACACCTCTCCGGTGGCGGGTGGGGCGAGCGACACGGGGACGTCCTGCCGCGCCCCGGAGTCCGTGGTGCCGTCGGGGGACACCAGCAGGAGGGTGACCGTGGCCGCCACGGCGGAGGCGGCCAGGGTGGCGGTCAGGGTCTTCGCGAGGGGGAGCCGCCAGGCCGATATCGCACCACCGGGCCCGCCCGGGGAGCCCGGGCCGGTCCGGCCGTCCGGGGGGTTCGGGCCGGTCAGGGGCGTGGCGGCCACCACGTCGCCACCGGCTCCGGAGCCCTCGGCGACCCGCACGGTGGCCGCGCGGCGCGGTGGGCCATCCGCTCCGGCACGCCCTTTCGCGGTGGTGCGCCCGCCGGAGGCGGTGGCGGTGGCGGCATGGTCGGCGAGATAGGCGAGCCCACCCCAGGGCAGCAGCCCCTCGGCGAGCACCTGCGCCGGCCGCTCACCCAGCCCCACCAGCACGTTCAGCACCCGGGAACACTGCGAGCAGTCGGCCAGATGCCCTTCGAGGTCACCGCTCTGATGTACCCCGGCGCGGCGTGCCGCGGCGTCCAGCAGCCCGCAGAACCGCCCGCAGTCGTCCTCGGCCGCCTGGGCCGCGTACGCCCAGAAGTACGCGTCACGGTAGGACCGCAGCGCGCGCTTGCGCAGCGAGGGCAGCCGCTCCGGATCCACCCCCAGCAGCAGCGCCGTCTCCGCGCCGGTGTCCTCGTCGACGACCGTGTGCCACAGGACGGCCTGGGTGCGCCCCGGGAGGTTGCGGAAGCCACGCAGCATCAGCGACCGGTTCTCCAGCAGCCGTGCGGTGGGTGCCGGATCGCTTAATCCCGCGAGGGCGGTGTCCAGCCAGGCGGCGAAGTCCGGGGCCACATCGGTGCGCCGACGGGTGGCGGCCCAGGCGGCGGCCGTGCGGTAGCCGAGGATCAGCAGGTGGTGGCGCCATGCCTCGCGCGGCTCCCGCGAGGTCCGGACGGTGTGGTGGGCCTGTTCGAAGACCTCGTCGGCGAGTTCCTCGGCGACAAGGCCGTCGCGGCAGCAGATGCGGGCATAGGACCGGACGGCCACGAGGTGGCGGCGCCGGAACTCCTCGGCGGCTGCCGCCATGAGCGCGGGGGAGGGCTCGTCCTCGAGCCCGTCGGAGATGTCCTCGAGCGGGCGGCTGCCGGCGATCAGCCGTATGAGGTCGGCGTCGGACCGGGAACTGCCGGTGAGGCGCACCGATGGTTCATAAGCGCCGAGTGGTTCACAAGCGTCGAGCTGGGACACGTTCCGACTCCCTCGTCCTTGCCGGCCCGATTCCCCGATGTGCCGTATCCCGGGCCTGGCCTGGGGAAGTTAGCAGAGGGATCGGTGGTGAAAAAGACTTCTGAAGAGGCTTACGGCGCACGCGTGTTGGAGTGCGCCCCCTGGCACGCTGTAGGTCTGGACCACAACGACGGTGAGGGTGTCATCCAGGGGTGTCCGGCATGTCCCGGTGGTGTCCCCGGCGTGTCCCACCGGTGTCCCCGTGGGGTCCCGGCGGTGCTCCCGTAGTGCCCGGGGTGTCCCCAGGGAGCGCGTCAGTAGCCGCGTCGCACATTGTCGGCGGTGGCGGCGTCGCGCCGCTCGGCCCGGCGCTGCCGTTCCACCGCCAGTTCGCCCAGCGCGTCGTCCACCGCGGTGAGCACCGTGGCCGTCGCCACGTCGTCCACCCGGGTCACGGCGGGTGAGTCCGGTGTGCTCGGGTCGTGGATGCCGATCGCCGTCGCGAGCGTGGCGAGGACGGGCTCGTCCGAGCGCAGCCGGTGGGTCGCGCGGCGGCGCGCGGAGGAGTCGACGAGCGCCAGCTCACTGGTGTGGAAGACCATCCACCGGCGGTGCCGCTCCCGGACCGCCTCCCCGTCCGCCTCCAGGGTGTCCAGATAGGCCCCCGGCAGTCCGCGGCCCCGGCGCCACAGCCACTCGCCGACGGGCTCGTACGGCGGCTCCCGGGTGAGGGCCGAGGCGGCCCGGTCCAGCATCCGGTCGGCCAGGGGCAGCGGCGGGCCCGGCACGATGCGTTCGCCGTCCAGCCCGATGGCCCGGGCGCCCAGGAGGTCGATGGCCTCGGCGCCCGCCAGCGCGAGCGAGAGATCGCCACGGTCGACGCTGTGCCCGGACACCGTATCCATGGCGACGATCAGCAGATCTCGTGGTGTGGTCATGGACGGCTCCCCGGCACGGGCCGCCCACCGCGCGGGGCGACCGGAAGGACGGGCACGGGAACGCGGACTGGGTCGCTTACGGGTACGGGGACGGGCGGACGCTCGGCCATGTGTCCAGCGTGCGACCGCGGCCGTGGCCACGCAAACCACGGTGGGGCACCTCCCCGGACCGCGCTGGTCAGCGCGCGACCTCGACCTCGAGGAAACGGCGGCCCCTCGGCCCCCGGTACTCCAGCGCCTCCCAGCCCAGCCGCCCCAGGACCGCGGCACACTCCCGCAGCGCCTCCTGGGCGGCGTACCCGGCACCGCTGCCCGAGGGGCCCAGCCACTCCACCCGTACCACCCCGGGGCGGTCCGCCGCGCTCACGCAGTAGCCGGTGGCGAGGCGGTGTCCCTCGGTGTCCACCGCCGACGGGCGGACACCGGCGGCCTCGAGCGCGAGCGACACGGCGCGCACCGGCTGGTGCGCCTCCCAGGCGGCGGGTACCGCCGCGGGGTCGGTGGCCCCGGTGTTCATCAACCGCCGGATCTGCAACAGCCCCTCGAAGGCGATGCGTACCGCCGCTTCCCGGCCGCTGTCGTCCGGGATCCCTCCGTCGCCGGTGGCCACGTCGAAACCGTCGGACGGACGACCGGTGTTGTCCACGCCTCCCACCCGGTCATCCTGTCAGATACCGCGTCGAGCTCGCCGGCCGTGCCCTGACGTCCCTTCATCTCCCGTGCCACACACCCGGGTTCGCTCATGGCGGACCGGATCCGCGGGGGCACCATCGGCTGATTCCCGATGGAACAGACGGATCTGGCCGTTATGCCCTCGGCGCCTCCCGAATGTCGCTACTGTGAGCCGCATGGATGCCGGGAACGAGCACCCCGACGACGAATGGCCGCTCCCTCCCTCCTGGATGTGGGGCTGCGGGGAATGCGTCGAGCTGTACAAGGCGATGAAGCTGGCCCCCGAGGTCGTGGAGGCGGCGCTGGAGGAATTCGGGCCGGGGGTGGACTGCGATCCGAGCGACAGCGTGGTGACGACGCAGATCCGGCTGGCCCGGCATATCGCCGTCGAGCACGAGGAATTCCTCCCCGAGGCCGACGAGGCATGCGAGAAGTGCATGTCGGACCTGCGGCGGCAGCTGCCGGAGGTGCTGGTCCTCGAGCACCGGGCACGCCATCTCTTCGCGCCACCACGCATCGTCGGCCTGCTCTGACACGCACCGGCACCTCATGACTCCGACTGCTCATGGCGTGGTGCGGTGCCCGCTGCTGGGCGGTACGGGCGGTGCTCCGGGTTCCGGCGGGTGGCGGCCGCCGTGCACGCCGTGGGCGACACGGCGGCGGCAGCCCCGAGACCTCCGGCGGGCGCACTGTCCGGCGCTCCGGGGGGCAGATCCGGGGCGTCAGGAGAGGCGCCCGCTCATGTCTGTCCGCGTCGCGCCCACGCACGGGCGTAGGCCGCCGCGGCCGAACGGGGGTCCTCGGCCGCGCACACCCCTGAGACCACGGCCGCGCCCACCGCACCGGCCGCCCGCAGCCGCGGCAGATCGGCGGGGGTGACACCGCCGATGGCGACGGCGGGAAGCGGAGTGAGCGCGACGAGCCGGGCGAAGCCGTCGTGGCCGAGGGCGGGTGGCGAGTCCGCCTTGGTACGGGTCGTGTGCAGGGCGCCGATGCCCACATGGTCGACGCGTGCGGTGCTCTCCGCCGCCGCCCGCAACCCCTCGGGCGTGGCCGCGCTGAGCCCGAGCACCGGCCCCTCGCCGATCAACTCCCGTACGGCGGCGGCGGGCAGATCCGACTGCCCCACATGGACACCGGTCACCCGCGCTCCGGCGGACCGCGCGGCCAGAAACACATCCACCCGGTCGTTGACGATCAGCGCCACCGACTCGGGAAGGACCGCGGCCACCTCCAGCACCGTGCGCAGGAAGTCCCCGCCGTCCGCGGTCTTCTCCCGTACCTGCACCGCGGTGACCCCACCGGCCACCGCACGGGCCACGGTCTCGGCCACGCTCCGGCCGCGGGCGGCGCACTGGGCGGTGTCGGTGACCAGATACACCGACAGATCCACCGGCCGTGCCCCGCGTGACGACATCGGGCCGTCGCTCATGAGATCGCCGCCCGCCGCGCGAGCTCCGACGGCTCCAGCGCGGCGAGGGCGTCCAGGAACGCCACCGCGAAACTCCCCGGGCCCGATGCCTCCCGCGCCGCGCGCTCGGCTGCCACGGTGTACGCGGCCACGGCCGCCACCGTGGTGGCGAACCGGTCCTCGTCCACCGCCGCGAACGCCGCCATCACCGCGCCCAGCGCACAGCCGCCGCCGGTGACCCGGGTCAGCAGCGCGTCCCCGTTGCCGATCCGGACGTGGCGGGTGCCGTCGGTGACCACGTCCACCGGACCCGACACCGCGACCACCCCGCCGGTGGTGCGCGCCAGCGCCTCCGCGGCCTGCCGCGCCGCCGCCACCTCGTGCGCGGAGTCCACCCCGCGGCCGCCGTCGCCGCCGTCCGCCAGGGCGATGATCTCCGAGGCGTTGCCGCGGATCACGGTGGGCCGCAGCTCCAGCAGCCGCCGCGCCAACCCGGTGCGCACCGGTAGCGCGCCGACCGCCACCGGGTCCAGCACCCATGGCGTTCCGGCCGCCGCGGCCGCCCGCGCCGCCTCGGCCATGGCGGTGCGCTGCTCGGCGTGCGGGGTGCCCAGGTTGACCAGTACACCCGAGGCGATCCCGGCGAACGGCCCGGCCTCCTCGGGGATGTCCACCATCGCGGGGGAGGCGCCCAGGGCCAGCAGCGCGTTGGCGGTGAAGCCGGTGACGACCGCGTTGGTCAGACACTGCACCAGCGGGGTGGTGTCCCGCACCCGGGCGAGGGCGTGCGCGGCGAAGGCGGTGTGCTCGGGGAGGTCGGAAGGGGCCATGGCGGAACGCTCCGGAACGGGGTCGGGACGGCGGCGGAGGACAGGGGCGGCGCCGGGCCTCACTCCGGCACCGGGCCGGTGCGGCGCGGTGCCCGGGCGGGCGCGTGGCGGCGCAGTCTGATCGGTGCGTAGACCAGGAGTGCCGCGAGGAAGGCCGTGTAATAGGCGAGATCGGCGCCGTGCAGCGCCTCCGCCACCGGACCCGTGTACAGGGTGGTGTCCATGAACGGTACCGCCGCGGCGAAGGCGGCCGCGAACGCCAGCAGCGCGGGCCACCAGGGCTGCGGCCGGGCGCTCTCGGTGGCCAGGTCGACGGGGGCGCCCTCGCGGGCCCGGGCCCGGGCGAACCAGTCGACGGCCACGACGGCGACGAAACCGGGGATCCAGTAGCCGACGAACAGCAGCACGTTCTGGAATCGGGCGGTGGTGTCCGCGGCGTGCATCCACAGCACCAGCGGGAAGCCGAGTACGGCGGCCAGGGCGGCCGCCAGCGGACGCGGAATCCGCACCCCGACGGTCTGGAGGGCCAGTGAGCCGCTGTAGTCGTTCATGGCGTTGCTGCACAGCGCGGCCAGTGCCACGGCCAGCAGCCCGAGTGCGCCCGGTGTGCCACCGCCCAGCGCCTCGTCCACGCCCCGGGCCGTCTGGTCGGTGAGCACCGAGGCGCCCCACAGGCCGAGCGCCTGCACCGCCACGAAGGAGAGGGTGACCCCGAGAAGGGTGCACCAGAACATCCGCACCCGTGACGTCGCGCGCGGCAGATAGCGGCTGAAGTCACTGGCGTACGGCGCCCACGACAGCGCGAGACTCAGCGCGATCGTGCTGGTCAGGATGAAGGCACCGGCACGGTCGGCGCCGTGGGCCGCGCCGGTGGCGGTCGGGTGTGTGCCGTCGGTCAGTTTCACGGCCAGTGCGAGGAACGCGGCGGCGAGCACGAACGTCATCACCGTCTGCATCCGGTGGATGGCCTCGTAGCCCAGCACTCCGAGCGCTCCCTGGGCGGCCATCATCACCAGCACCCCCAGCCAGAACGGCCAGCCGCACAGCCGGGCCAGCGCGTCCCCGCCGAAGAGCCCGATGAGCGCGTCCCAGGCGACCGAGGAAAGCCACTGGAGGACACCGGGCACCGCGACGGCCCGGCCGAAGGCCAGCCGCGCCAGTGGCAGCTGTCCGGCCCCGGTGAGACTGCCCCAGGTGCCGAGATACGCGGTGGGTACGGCGCCCAGCAGGGTGCCCAGGACCACGGCGGTCAGCGCGGTGGCGAAGTCGAGGCCCAAGGCGATGCCGATGGTGCCGGTGAACACACCGGTCATGGTCAGGTTCGGGGCGAACCACACGGTGAACAGCCGCCCCGGCCCGCCGTAGCGGTGGCCCTCGGGTACGGGCGCGATGCCATGGGCCTCGACCCGCAGATCGCCGGGTGCGGTGGGCATCCGGCCGTCGTGTACGGAAGCCGGGCCGGTGGTGGCCGGGCCGCCGGGCGCATGTGGCAATGACATCGATGACATCCCTCCGCCAGTGCTAACTGGTTCAGGTTCGACGGGTGTGATCTCAGCCCCCGCAGGGGCACCCCGTGTCCGGTAAGGCGGCCCCAGCGTAACGCTTCGCCCCGTGGCACCCCGCCGAGGGCGCACGACAGCGGGCCCGCCACCGGTCGGCCCGGCGGAGGGTCAACCGGACTGCCAGGTGAACATCGCCGCCTCGAAACGGCCCGCGGCGAGGTCCTCGGGCCGGATCAGCCAGTACAGGACACCGCCGTCGGCCCACATCATCCCGGTGTCCTCGTCGGAGTCGAACTGGGCCAGCAGCACCCATCGCGCCGCCTCCTCCTCGATCCGCGGATCCTCCCAGTCGACCTCGTCGCCCAGGACGGCCTTGGCGGCCCAGACCTCCACGGGGCCCTGCACGTTCTGGGCGTGCCCACCGATCTGGTGCGCGACGGTGCCCTGGTGGTCCCACAGCGCCTCCATGAATGTGGCACACCGCACCGGATGGGCGAAGAGCTCCTTGACGGACAGCGCGCCGAGCCCGAACTCGGCGTTCAGCACGAGCGATTCGGAGTCCGGCGCGCTCGGCGCCACCTTGGCGGTCAGTGGCACGGCCCGGTACGGGGTGAGCCCTTCGGGCGCGGGCCGCTCGGGCAAGTCGGCGGCCTCGGACGGCAGATGCAGCAGCCGCGCACCCGCCCAGGTGTCCGGATCGCAGGTGTCCACCACGGCCTCGCCCTCCTCGTCCTCGAAAGAGAAGAAGGCCAGCCGGCCTTCCGGGCGCAGGGGGATGTCCAACTCGTCCACGGGCAGCGCGGCGCAGTCGACCACGGCCACGAACGACAGCGGGCCATAGCCTTCCCAGACGGGCCATTCGATGGACTCGGGCAGCCGGGGCAGACCGCCGAGCTGACCGACCACGGGGTCGCCCGGACCGGCCGCCCGGAGGTGGGCGGCCGGGCGCAGCAGCCCCGTCCAGCGGTCGGCCATGTCCGGGGGCAGATGGGTGCGGGCCAGTGTGTGCAGGGCGTCGGGCGCGGTGTTCTCGTGAGTGGCCATACGCACCATGGTGACGGCGGGCACCGACAGGCCCGTCCCGGGTCCCCGTTCCCGGCCTCGCACCCCGGCGCTTCGACCTGACGTCCACCGCCCGGAGTTCGGTACCGCTGGTCCTGGACACCCCCGGGCGCACCATGCCCTGGCTCGATGTGGTCCAGAGCGTATCCGGCACCCCGTATCCGGCACCCGCCACGCCGTCCACCGGCACGTCAAGCTGCTGGCCGTGCTCGGCAGGAGCCTCACCCGGGCTGTTCGCCTCCGGCGCCCGGGTCGGTCCCGGTGAACTCGCCGGCCGGCAGGCCGCCGCGAGGGCCACCACCGTGCTGCTGCGCCACTCCGACGGATCGATCACCGTGTAGCGCCGTCGTGACGGCGAGGACACACTGGCCTTCGCGGGGACGTATCGGCACACCGGACCACGACCCGTCGGACGGCACCGAGCGGGATCCCTCCCGGATCGGGGCGGCGTTCCTGGTCCGCGGGGACCTCCCGCTGCCCGGGGGCTGCCCGGTGTACGCGCTCCACCCGGCCGGGCTGGAAGCCTCGGCGGTGCGTCCGCTGACCGCCGTGGATGTGGTCAACTCCCTTGCGGACAACACTTCGACGGTGAACTGAGGACGGGCCGACCCGTGGCGGGGCGCGTCCTCGCGCCCCGCCCGAAGTCATGGCCTCTGTCGTACTCATGCGCCCAATGTCCATTCCGTGGAAATTCCCGGCCTTTCGACGCGGCAGCCACCCGATGGTGCAGTTGTCATAACGCACACCGATCAGCGGGATGGGGGGAATTCGGCCGTGTTATCGGCACGCCGTCACACATGTCGCCTTCCCCTTGGGGCCCGGATGGGGAATGCGTGTACGGGTCGTCCAGTCTTCAAGCGATCGGCACACCTATTCCACAGACGCCGTGCGCACCACCCGGATCGGGCGTCGGATCGATGTCGCGGATGGGGGCTTCGCCCGTGATCGCGGGGTTGTCCGGGGAGGTCGGCGCGAGTGCGCGGGATAGGCGTGACGGTGGTGTGAAGGAGCGCCGCGCATCGCGTGGCCAATTGTGTCCACCCGGTGATCGGAACGTGACGGAATGCGCGGTTCCGCGTGATGTCTGATTCGCAGCCCACCGAGTAGGCGTGGTTACATCCTTTCGCGCTGAGGCGTTCTCAGGATCCCGGTCCCCGGAATCCTGTGATTGTTCTGCGGGCGCCGAGTCATTCGGCAACCGCGGGCCGCTGAAAGCTCATTCGAGATATTTATCCAAGGGAGACGCAATAATGAACAACGCACCCAAGGTCGCGACCCAGGAGATCTCCGACGCTGAGCTGGACAACGTGGCCGGCGGGCTGGGTGCGACGGTCACCGACACCCTCGGCACCGTCGACGCCGTCACCGCCCCGGTCACGGGCGTCGTGGGCACCACCACCGGCACGGTGGACGGTCTCACCGGCCTGAACTCCTCCGGCATCGTCGGCACCGTCGGTGCCCTCTGAGTCGACCCTCATCCCCTGAGGCGATCTCACCTCTGAGGCGATCTCACCTCGCCTCGCGGTGCCGCCGAGCGTGGCACCACCGGTCGTACGGCCCCGCCGTACGACCGGCCTCCTGCCCCGGGCCCGCCTGGTCCGGGGCATTCGGCGGTCCATGGGTGCCCTCCCGCCGGACCGCCGCGGCGCCACCAGGCGAAGCCGCGCACTCCATCCGTTCCCGCGGTTGAGGAAAGACTCTCGTGCAGTTCCGCCAGCAGGCCCTTTCCAAAGCGCAGTCGGCAGAGGACATCGATCTGCCGGTGCGCTACGCCCGCCCGCAAGGGTGGCTCGCCCTGGCGGTCACACTCGTCGTCATGGCCGCGGCCGCCGTCTGGTCCGTGACCGGCACGGTGTCCAGCACCCTGGCCGCCCCCGGCATCCTCAGCCATGGCCAGGGCAGTTACGTCCTCCAGAGCCCGGTGGCCGGGCAGGTCACCGCCGTACTCGCCAAGGAGGGCGGCACGCTGCGCGCGGGCGCGCCACTGCTGAAGATCCGCACCCCGCGCGGCAGCAGCGTCGTCCGCAGCCTCGCCGCGGGACGGCTCACCACCCTGGTCGTCTCCATCGGCTCCGTCCTCACCACCGGCGCCGACGTCGCCTCCATCGAACGGGTCCGCCACTCCGGCGACCCGCTGACCGCCACCCTCTACGTACCCGCAGGACGGGCCGCGTCGGTCCCGGTCGGCGCCCCCGTCGACCTCGGTGTGCAGTCGGTGCCCAGCCAGACCTACGGCAGTCTGCGCGGCCACGTCCGGGCGGTCGGCCGCACCGCCCGGTCCCGCCAGCAGATCGGCTCCCAGCTCGGCAGCGAGCAGCTCGGCGAGGAGTTCTCCCGGCACGGCCCGCCGGTGGCGGTGCTGGTCCGGCTCGACCGCTCCGCCGCCACCCGCTCCGGCTACCGCTGGTCCTCCCCGGAGGGACCGCCGTTCACCCCCGACTCCATGACCCTGGCCACCGGTACGGTCCACCTCGCCGACCGGCACCCGATCGAATGGCTGCTCCCGTGACCACCACCCACGACGGCGGACCGCCCCGCCCGGCGCCCGCCGGAAGCAGTGGGCGCCGGCGCCCCGAGCCCACCCGGGGACGGCGCCGCGCCCCGCGGCGCGCGGCCGGGCCCAAGCGGCCCCGCCGCCGCACCGTGCGCACCCCGACCGTGCTCCAGATGGAGGCGCTGGAGTGCGGCGCCGCCTCGCTCGCCATGGTGCTCGGACACTACGGACGCCATGTGCCGCTGGAGGAGCTGCGGATCGCCTGCGGAGTCTCCCGGGACGGCTCGCGGGCGAGCAATCTGCTGCGAGCGGCGCGCAGTTACGGGATGAGCGCCAAGGGCATGCAGATGGAGCCGGAGAGCCTGGCCGAGGTGCGGGCACCGGCGATCCTGTTCTGGGAGTTCAACCACTACGTCGTCTACGACGGCCCGGGGCGCCGGTTCGGCAAGCGCGGGGTGTACATCAACGACCCCGACAAGGGGCGCCGGTTCATCCCCGCCGAGGAGTTCGACACCAGCTTCACCGGAGTGGTCCTGGTCCTCGAACCCGAGGAGTCCTTCCGCCGCGGCGGACGCCGCCCCGGGGTGCTGGGCGCCCTGCCCGCCCGGATGCGGGGCACCACGGGCACCCTGCTGGCCTCCCTGCTGGCCAGTCTGCTGCTGGTGGTGGTGGGCGCCGCGGTCCCGGCGCTCAGCCGCACCTTCATCGACACCTTCCTGATCGGCGGGGAGACGTCCAGTCTGGGGCCGCTGTTCGCCTCGATGGCCGTGGCGGTGCTGCTGACCGCCGTGCTCACCGGAGTGCAGCAGGCCAATCTGCTGCGCGGCCGGATCATCTCCTCCACCCTCAGCAGCGCCCGATTCCTGCGCCATCTGCTGCGGCTGCCCGTCACGTTCTTCGCCCAGCGCAGTCCGGCCGACCTCGTCCAACGGCTGCGCTCCAACGACACGGTGGCGGAAACCCTCGCCCGTGACCTGGCCGCCGCCGCGGTCGACGGTGTCGTGGTGGTGCTCTACGCGCTGCTGCTGTGGACCTACGACCCCCAGCTCACCCTGGTAGGCGTAGGGCTGGCGCTGCTCAACGTGGTCGCCATGCGTGTGGTGATCCGGCTGCGCGCCACCCGGACCCAGAAGCTGCGCGCCGACACCGCCCGGCTGACCACCACCTCGTACACCGGGCTCCAGCTCATCGAGACGATGAAGGCCACCGGCGGCGAGAACGGATACTTCCGCCGCTGGGCGGGCCAGCACGCCATCACCCTCGAGGAACAGCAGCGGCTGGGGGTGCCCAGCGCGGCCCTGGCCGTGGTGGCGCCCACCCTCGCCACCCTCAACAGCGCGCTCATCCTGTGGATCGGCGGACTGCGCGCCGTCGAGGGCCATGTGTCGGTCGGACTGCTGGTGGCCTTCCAGGCACTGGTGGCCCGTTTCACCGCGCCCATCACCCGGCTCAACGGTGTGGCCGGGCGGATCCAGGACTTCTCCGCGGACGTGGCCCGGCTGAAGGACGTGGAGAACTTCCCGCTGGACACCCTCTACACCCGCGACCAGCCGGAGCCCGACACCCGCAGGCTCACCGGCCATGTGACGCTGGAGAACGTCACCTTCGGCTACAACCCGCTGGACGAACCGCTGCTGCGCGGCATCTCGCTCTCGGTCGGCCCCGGTCGGCAGGTGGCACTGGTCGGCGGCTCCGGCAGCGGCAAGTCCACCGTGTCCCGGCTCGTCTCCGGCCTCTACAGCCCGTGGGAGGGGGCCATCCGGGTCGACGGACAGCGGCTGGAGGAGATCCCGCGCGGCGCGCTCGCCGCCTCGGTGTCCTTCGTCGACCAGGACGTGTTCCTCTTCGAGGGAACCGTGCGGGACAATGTGGCGCTGTGGGACCCCTCCATCCCGGACGAGGCGGTGGTGGCGGCCCTGAAGGACGCCGCGCTCTACGACGACGTCATCGCCCGCCGCCCCGAAGGCATCCACGGCCGGGTGGAGCAGGACGGCCGCAACTTCTCCGGCGGACAGCGGCAGCGGCTGGAGATCGCCCGCGCCCTGGTCCGCCGCCCCAGCGTGCTGGTGCTGGACGAGGTCACCAGTGCGCTGGACGCGCGGACCGAACGGGCCGTCATGGACAACCTGCGCCGCCGGGGCTGCGCGTGTGTGGTGATCGCCCACCGGCTCAGCACCGTGCGCGACAGCGACGAGATCCTCGTCCTGAACCAGGGCACGGTGGTGGAACGCGGCCGCCACGAGGACCTCGCCGCGGCCGGGGGACCGTACGCGCAGCTGATGAAGGAGCACTGAGATGACCTCCGTTCACCCGGCCGCCGCCGTGGCCGCGGACGGCGGCGACGCGGTGATCCAGGCGCTGGGCGCGCTCGGCACCCCCGTCGACCGCACCGGACTGCGCAGCCTCCCGCTGGAAGGCCCGCAGGTGCTCTGGCTCGTCACCGGCGGTGCGTTGGACCTCTTCGCGGTCGACGCCGCCGAGGAGGGACACTGGCACTTCCTCGGGCGCCTCGAGCCGGGCGCGGCGCTCCCCGGCCCGGTCGAGGGCCCGCGCCACACCCTGGTCGGCAGGCCCTCACAGGACTGCGCGGTGCGCCGGATCCCGCTGCGCGAGCTGTACCGGCCCGAGAGTTACGACGGGTACGCCACCGGCTGGGCCGACGAACCGTACGGCGATGTCCCGGCCACCCCGCTGGAACACGCCGTCGCGCTCGGGGTCAGCCGCAGTCTGGGCGTACTGTTCCAGGCCCCGCTGGACGGTGGCGGCCCCGCGGGCGAGGGCGAGGCGGCCGACGAGGACCTGCTCTGGCTCCCGGTGCCCCCCGGAAGTGTCCGCTACGGCGCCGAGTACAGCACCCAGGCCGCCGGTGACCTGCTGATCGACGGTGCGCTGTGGCAGCGGATGGTCAATCAGCAGTACCGGCTGGGCACCGCCGTGGACCGCTGGATCGACGCCCTGGAGCGCACCCACGCCGATCGCACGGCGGCCGGGATCCGGGCCGGTGAGGCGGTCCGCTCGCGTGCGGACCAGGCGCTGATCGCCTCCATCGGGAACCCCCGGCAGGGCTCGTCGCGGACGGCGGAGGACACCGCCGACGACACCGTCCACGCGGTGTGCCGCACGGTGGCCGAGGCCGCCGGGATCACCCTGGCCGATCCGCCCCGGGGCGCCGCCGCCGACGGGGACCGCACCAGCCCGGTGGAGCGCATCGCGGTCGCCTCCCGGATCCGCACCCGCGCCATCCGGCTGGAGGGCGACTGGTGGCGCGAGGACGCCGGACCGCTGGTGGGCTACCGCGCGCTGTCCGGCGCCCCGGTGGCACTGCTGTGGCGGCGCGGCCGTTACGAGGCGGTCAACCCCGCCTCCGGGCTGCGGCTGCGGATCGGCGAGGGCAACGCCGACGAATTCGAATCGCGTGCCGTGATGTTCTACCGCCCGCTGCCCGACCGCCCGATGACGGCGTGGCGGCTGGCGCGGTTCAGCGCCCGCGGGGTGGCGCCCGATCTGCGCAACCTCGTGGTCGGCGGACTGGTGACGGTGGCGCTGGGGGCCCTGGTGCCGGTGGCCACCGGACAGGTGCTCGGCGGTTTCGTCCCCCGCGCCGAGAAGAGCCCCATCGTCCAGATCTCGCTGGCCCTGATGGTGGCGAGCGTCGTCTCGGCCGCCTTCATGCTGCTCCAGAACCTGACCCTGCTGCGGCTGGAGGGACGTCTGGAGAGCACCCTCCAGCCCGCGGTCTGGGACCGGCTGCTGCGGCTGCCGACCCGGTTCTTCGCCGAACGCTCCACCGGTGAACTGGCCAGCGCGGCGATGGGCATCAGCACCATGCGCCGGGTGCTGTCCGGTATCGCGCCGGTGGTCCTCCAGGCGGGCACCGTCGGTGCGATGAACCTCGCGCTGCTGCTGTACTTCAGCGCGAAGCTGGCGCTCGCCGTGCTGGCCATGCTGCTGGTCATCTCCGCGGTCTTCCTCGGGATGGGCCTATGGCAGGTGCGCTGGCAGCGACGGCTGGTGGAGAGCGAGAACAAGCTCAACAACCAGGCGTTCCAGACCCTGCGCGGGCTGCCCAAACTGCGGGTGGCCGCGGCCGAGAACTTCGCCTACGCGGCCTGGGCCCGGGGCTTCGCCCACTCCCGTGAACTCCATCAGCGCACCGGGCGGATCAAGAATCTCACCCAGGTGCTCGACGCGGTCTACCTGCCGCTGTGCTCGCTCATCGTGTTCATGCTGCTGGCCGGTCCGGCACGGGGGAGCATGTCGGCGGGGGCGTTCCTGACCTTCAACACCTCCGTCACCATGCTGCTCACCTCGGTCACCCAGCTCACCAACGCGCTGGTCTCGGTGGTGGCGGTACTGCCGATGTTCGAGCAGGTCAAACCGATCCTGGACGAACCGCCGGAGGTTCGCGGCGGCAGTGCCCAGCCCGGGGTGCTCACCGGCGATCTGCGCGCCCGCAACCTCACCTTCCGGTACGCCGACGACGGCCCGCTGGTCCTCGACGATGTCTCGCTGGAGATCCGGCCCGGGGAGTTCGTGGCCGTGGTCGGCCCCAGCGGCTGTGGCAAGTCCACACTGCTGCGGCTGCTCATCGGTTTCGAACGGCCGGTGTCCGGCAGTGTGCTCTACGACGGCCAGGACCTGGCAGCCCTCGACCAGGCCGCCGTACGCCGCCAGTGCGGGGTGGTCCTTCAGAACGGCCAGCCCCTCAACGGCACCGTGCTCGACTGCATCCGCGGCGCCGAGCCGTACACCCCCGAGGAGGCCATGGCCGCCGCCGAACTGGCCGGTCTGGCCGAGGACATCCGCCGGATGCCGATGGGTCTGCACACCATGATCTCCGGCAGCGGCGCCATCTCCGGTGGCCAGCGGCAGCGGCTGATGATCGCCCAGGCTCTGATCCGCCGTCCGCGCGTCCTCTTCTTCGACGAGGCCACCAGCGCCCTGGACAACGCGACCCAGCGGGTGGTCATCGACAGCACCCGCCGCCTCCACGCCAGCCGCCTGGTCATCGCGCACCGGCTGTCGACCGTCATGGACGCCGACCGGGTGCTGGTGATGGAGGACGGGCGGATCGTCGAACAGGGCGCCCCGGCCGAGCTGATGGCGATCCCGGACGGCAAGCTCTATGAGCTGGTGCGGCGGCAGATGCGCTGAGGCCGCGCTCAGCCCTGCGCGGTGGGACACAGCTGCCGCAGCGCCTCCTGGGACACCGGATCGTCGGGCACATGGGCCAGGAGGCGGTGGCCGGGCTCGTCGACCACCGCCAGCGTCACCGGCCGCAGCCGCAGCTCACCGGCGACCGGGTGGTGGAAGCGGCGCAGCGGGGGCGGCGGAGCGGTCACCACCGGCCGCCCGTACCACCGCGCCGCGTGCGGATCGGCCATCAACTCTCCGACCAGGGCCACGATCCTGGGATCCCCCGGACTGCCCGCCGCCCGGTCCTGGAACTGGGCCAGCAGTGCGCGGGCCTCTCCCTCCCAGTCGGCCATCAGGACACGGGACGGAGGCCAGCGGAACAGCAGCCACAGCAGATTGCGCTGCTCGGGCAGGAGCCATGCGGGGTCGGTGAACAGCGCCGCGTAGGCCTCGTTCCACGCCAGCAGGTCCCAGCGCCGGTCCACCACCGCGGCCGGATGCGGTGCCATCGCCCTCACCAGGGTCAGCAGTCCGCGCGACGCCCAGCCGGGCGCGGGGCCGGGCGTCACGCACTCGTCCACGACACGACAGTACGAGCGTGCTCCACGAGCCGTTCAGTGTCGTCCGGGGGTTGTCCGGAACGGCACACCGCGGGCCGGGGAAAGGGCGGCTGGCATACGGTCAGACGTCGGGCTGCTGCTGGGTGGCGCAGTGGATACCGCCACCGCCCTCGGCCACCGCCGGGATCTCCACCTGCACCACCTTCCGCTCCGGATGGAGATCGCCGATGATCGCGACCGCCTCGCGGTCGGCCCTGCGGTCGCCGAACCGGGGCACGATCACCCCGCCGTTGACGATGAAGTAGTTGGCGTAGCAGCCGAGGAAGTCCGCGCCGCGGCGGCCGATGACGGCCCGGTCGGGCTCGGGCAGGTCGACCACTTTCAGCCGGCGGCCGAGGGCATCGGTGGACTCCTCCAGCACGCTCCGGGCCTGGTGGTACACCCGGCTCCACACGGTCGGCCCGCCGTCCGCGCGCGGACGGCTGAGCAGCACCACCCCGTCCCCGGCGAACCGGGCGAGGGCGTCGACATGGCAGTCGGTGATGTCCTTCCCCTTCACCCCCTTGAACCAGATGACCTTGCCGACCCCCAGCAGTTCCTTGAGCCGTGCCTCGATCCGGTCCCTGCTCACACCGGGGTTGCGGTTGTCGTTGACCAGGGAGCTCTCGGTGGCCATCAGGGTGCCGTGGCCATCCACCTCCAGCGCGCCGCCCTCTCCGGTCAGCCGGGCGTCGAGGCGGGTGCCCCGGGCGTGGGTGGTGACGGCGCGGGCGACCCGGGCGTCCCGCCGATGCCGCTGTTTGCCGCCCCAGCCGTTGAACCGGAGGTCGATCCCCGTCAGCCCGTCCCGGCCGAGGACGAACGTGGGCCCGCTGTCCCGTATCCACAGATCGTCGACGGGCACCGGGATCACCTCCACGCCCGCCCCGCACGCCCGGCGCGCCGCCTTCGCCTCCTCCGGGGCGGCGAGCAGGGTCACGGGCTCGAAGTCGGCGACGGCCCGGGCGATCCCGGCGATATCGCGCTGGACGTCCTCGGCCATGTCCTCCCAGACCGAGTCCAGCGACGGCCACGCCATATAGGTGCGGCGGTGCCGTACGGTCTCGGCCGGCATCCGGCGCCCGGCCGGTGTGCGCGCGGCCTGCCGTGCGGCCTCCCGCGCGGACATGTCCTCACGTCCCTCGGTCGTGGCGGGCTCGCCCGGCCCGGGTGAGCAGGCGGCTGACGCGGCGCCGGTCAGCACCGCCGCGGCTCCGCTCCGCAATACGGTCCGCCGCTGGGATCCCCTCATGGTGTGCCTCCGCGTTCCGGTCGAATCTTTCGAGATTCCTGACTGAAATTTCAGTCAGGAATCGAAGGTAACATGGGCACCGGAACAGACCGGAGACGAAGGGGAGCGACCATGTCCGGCCGCCGTACCGCCATCCTGGAAGCCGCCGCCCGATCGATCGCCCAGCGCGGGATCCGGGGGCTGCGGGTCGAGGAGCTGGCCGAGGAGGCCGGAGTGTCGACCTCGCTGATCTATTACCACTTCCGGGACCGTGCGGGACTGCTGGCCAGCACCCTGGAGTTCATCAACACCCGGGCCGAGCGCTATACCGACCCCGCCGCCGACCCGGAGACCGACCCCCGCGGCCATCTCGAGGAGATGCTGCTGCTCGAGCTCCAGGACGAACCGTTCGTCATCGAGAACAGCACCGCCTGGGGCGAATTGCGTGCCACGGCCGTCTTCCAGCCCGAGCTGCGTCAGCAGTTGCGCACCACCACCGACCGGTGGACGGACTACGCGAGCGACCTCATCCACCGCGGTCAACGGCAGGGCACCGTCCCGCCCGAAGTGTCCGCCGAGGACGCCGCCGACCGCCTCACCGCACTGGTCGAGGGAGTCAGCAAGCGGTGGCTCAGCGGTTCCCTCACCCTGGAGCGCGCCCGCGATCTGCTGCGGGGCGCCATCGCCGTGGAACTCGGTCCCTGAGCGCCGCCCCGGCCCCCGGACCGTCCGGGGGCGGGGCGCCTGCCCGACCGTTCGGAGTTGCCGCTATGTTGTGCGCCATGCAGCCACAGCCACCGGACTCGGCACCCACCCCACCGACCGCCGCCACACCGTCCGCGCCACCGTCCCACCGCCCCGCCGGACCGCTGGTCGCCGCGCTCGCGGTGGGGCTACTGCTGGGTGCCGGGGGAGTGGGCGCCGCCTGGGCGCTCGGCGGCGACGACGGTGACACCCCCGGATCCGGGCCGACGGGCGACGCCCACGCCGCCTGCGGGGCGCTCGACGGATTCGACCCGGCGAAGTACGGCGCCAAGGGCGAGGACGGCGTCATCGCCCTCAACCGCTATGCCGCCGCGGGCACCCTCGCCGCCTCGGCCGCCGCGGGCGATACGCGCTACAAGCCGCTCGCCGAGGCCATCCGCCGCTCACAGGACCGCCATTTGCGGGAGTTCGAGTTCACCGCGGCGGTGAGGAAGGACCTCGACAAGGCCCGGAGCCTCTGCGACGACCTGTAGCCGCACCGCCCGTCGTCCGGCGCCTCACGGCTTCCGGCCGACCCCGCCGAACATCGCCACCTCGTCGGGCTCCGCCCCGGAGGTGTCCTCGAGACGCCACCGCGAACACGAGACCACGCCCGGTTCCAGCAGCTCCGTACCGTCGAAGAACCGGGCGACCCGGTCCGGGGAGCGCTGGGTCAGCTTGGGGATCCCGTTCTCGTTCCAGAACGCGACCGCCTCGTCCACATCCGGCATCGAGGGGCTGGAAATGGTGTGGGACAGCACCAGATGGCTGCCGGAGGGCAGGGCGTCCACCAGGCGGCGGACGATGCCGTACGGGTCCTCGTCATCACCGACGAAGATCACCACACCGAGCAGCATCAGAGCGATGGGCTTGGTGAAGTCCAGGGTCTTCCGGGCGTGTTCGAGGATGGTGTCGATGTCCCGCAGATCCGCGTCGAGATAGGCGGTGATCCCCTCGGGCGTGCTGGTCAGCAGGGTGCGCGCATGGGCGAGCACCAGCGGGTCGTTGTCGACGTAGACGACCCGGGACTCGGGCGCGATCCGCTGCGCGACCTCGTGGGTGTTGTCCGCGGTGGGCAACCCCGTCCCGATGTCCAGGAACTGGCGGATCCCCCGCTCGGCGGTCAGATAGCGCACCGCACGGCCCAGGAACGCCCGGTCGGCCAGGGCGTAGTCCCCGATCCCGGGGTGCAGTCGGCGGATCTGATCGCCCGCCTGCTGGTCGACGACGTAGTAGTCCTTGCCGCCCAGCCAGTAGTTCCAGATCCTGGCGGTATGCGGTTTGGTGGTGTCGATCCGGCCGGAGACCCGTGCGGCGGAGTCGTAGGTTGCCTCGTAGTCGGTCACGCCCGCGCCCTTCTCAAAAACCGTCGCTGATACAGCTGTTGCGCCCCCGCACTGCGCACAATCTAAACGATTCTCCGCGATCAGTGCGCCGGAAGGGCCTGTTCGCACCAGATGACCTTGCCGTTCGCGGTGTGCCGGGTGCCCCAGCGCTGGGTGAGCTGCGCGACCAGCAGCAGGCCCCGGCCGCCCTCGTCGAGCACCCGGGCCCGGCGGGCGTGCGGGGCGGTGCTGGTGCCGTCGGACACCTCACAGATCAGCACCCGGTCGAGGATGAGACGGAGCCGGATGGGTGCGGCGCCGTACCGAACGGCGTTGGTGACCAGCTCGCTGACGACCAGTTCGGTGACGACCGCCGTCTCCTCCAGGCCCCGCTCCGTCAGCCAGCGCACCGCGTCCGCCCGTACCTCGGCCACCGCGGCGGGGTCCGCGGGCACGTCCCAGGCCGCCACCCGGTCCGCGTCCAGCCGCCGCAACCGGGCCAGCAGCAGTGCCGCGTCATCGCCGTGACGGACGGGGAGCAGGGTCCCGACGACCCGGTCGCAGAGCGCGTCCAGCCCCTCGGCGGGGAGCGTCAGGGCCTGCCGCAGGGAGTCCAGCCCGGCGTCCGTGCCGCGGTCGCGCACCAGCCCGTCGGTGTAGAACGCGAGCAGGGTGCCCTCCGGCAGCTCCACGTCCAGCGCCTCGAACGGCAGCCCGCCGAGCCCCAGCGGAGGCCCCGCGGGCAGTTCGAGGAAGTCCGCCGGACCGCCCGGCCGGACCACCGCGGGGGCCGGATGGCCGGCGCGGGCGAAACTGCACCGGCCGGACACCGGGTCGTACACGGCGTAGAGGCAGGTGGCGCCGAAGTCACCCGGTTCGGGCTCGTCCGACTCCAGCTCCGGGGCGTCGTCCCGTCGCGCCACCAGGTCGTCCAGCTGGGTGAGCAACTCCTCCGGCGCCAGGTCGACTTCGGCGAGGGTGCGCAGCGCGGTACGCAACCGGCCCATCGTGGCGGAGGCCTGGAGACCGTGGCCGACCACATCGCCGACCACCAGGGCCACCCGCGCCCCGGACAGCGGAATCACATCGAACCAGTCGCCGCCGACCCCCGACCGGGCGGCCGCCGGACGGTAGCGGCTGGCCACCTCGGCCGCGGACTGCTCGGGCAGCTGCTGCGGCAGCAGACTGCGCTGCAACGCCAGCGCCGCGGCGCGTTCATGGGTGTAGCGGCGGGCGTTGTCCAGACAGACCGCGGCGCGCGCCACCAGCTCCTCGGCCAGGGAGAGATCCTCGGCTTCGAACGGCTCGGGCGTCCGGGACCGGATGAAGTCCACCACGCCCAGGGTGGTACCGCGTGCGATCACCGGGACCACCAGCCAGGAATGGAACCCGTACCGCCGGGCCTTGGCGAACCGCTCGGGATCCTCCCGCGTCGCCCACGAGCGCAGCTCCCGGTCCATCACCCGGTGCAGCTCCGAGTTGCCCGTCGCCAGCACCCGCGCGTGTGGCGAGTGCTCCGAGTAGAACGCCACCTCGCCCACCTCGCTCACCGCCTCCGGCGCGCCCTCGAGCACGGACTCGTTCGCCACCCGCCGCAGCACCGCCCCGGTGACCGGTCCCGGCGGCGGCTCCTCACCCCTCAGCAGCGACTCCAGCAGGTTGACGCCCACGAAGTCGGCGAGGCCGGGGACGGCCAGCTCGGCCAGCTCCTGCCCGGTGCGCACCACATCGAGGGTGCTGCCGATCCGGGTGCTCGCCTCGTTCAGCAGGGCCAGCCGCTCCCGGCCGCGATGCTGCTCGGTGACATCGCGCGAGGTGGCGCACAACCCCACGATCCGGCCCTCCCGGTCGCGGAGCGGGGTGGCGGAGACGGCGAAGAAGTGGTCGTGCTCCGGATCCGCCCGGGTGCGCCCCTGCAACAGATGGCCCTCCTCGGCCCGCCCGGTCTCCAGCGCCCGCCGCATCCGCGCCTCCCACTCGACGCTGCCGGGCCCGGTCACCGCGGCCGAGAGGCCGTGCCCGCGCCGGTGCTCGTCCCCGACGCCGACGATGTGCTCCATCGCCGGGTTCTGCCGGACGAACCGGAGATCGCTGTCATAGACGGCCAGGGCGACCGGGGAGCTGGTCAGCAGCCACTCCGACAGGGCCTCGCCGCCCGGGAGGGGCGCCTCCCCGGCCGGGGGCTCCACCGTCAGCAGCCACAACGGTGTGTGATCGCCGCCCGCCAGCGGGTGCGCCCGGACCCGGACCGTCACCCGATGGCCGTCGCGGTGGCGGAACGCGAGCTCACCCCGCCACTGCGGGCGGTCGGCCCGCCATGGCGGATCCGCGTCCAGCAGCTCGGCCACGGGACCCCCGACGACCTGCGCCGGGCCATGGCCGAGCAGCCGGGTGGCGGCCTCGCTCCAGGCCACCACGGCGCCCTCGGCGTCGATCATCATCAGTGGGCCGCCCGGGGCCGCGCCGGGCCGTCCGGCCTCACCGCTGGGAGGGGCGCCCCGCGTGTCCATACCCTCCAGCGTGGTCCCGGAGCCGGACATACTCAAGCACGGTGCGGCCGTCCGCCACCGCCACGCGGTCGGCCGGGTGGCCGGGCCGGTGGGATCAGCGCAGCTCCGCGGTGAAGCTGCGTCCGTAGGCGTGCCGGGTGGCGACGTCGATCCGGGTGCCGCCGCGCACCCGGGAGACCCGGACCCCCTCGTCCGCCGTGACCGCCCGCATTCCGCGGCCCCGGACCAGCACCGAGACCGTGTCCCGCAGGGTGGTCGGATCCGCCACGGCCAGTGACACCGCCCCGTGGTGCGGTGCGCCGCCGTGCGCCGTGCGCAGGAGCACCGACCCCGGGCCGTCGACCGACAGCAGCCCGGCGCGGTGGGTGCCCCGGGTGAACGCGTTGAGGGCGACGATCCCCAGCCCCCGGTGGCGGACGGCCTGTGCGCGAGTGGTGTTCACCAGGACCGACAGCGGCCCGTCCGCGTACGCCCGCAGCCGCTCCGCCGAGCCGTGCGGTACCAGGGCATAGGCCATCGAGCGATGCGGCACACCGGCCCGCTGCTCCACCGAGACCGAGAAGACCCGCGCGGTCGCCGCGGTGTCCGGATTGGACAGCCGCACCGCCCGGCGGCTGCGGGTGATGGTGTCGAGGGTGACGGTGGGCCGTGGCGCGTCCAGGAAGACATAGCCCACGGCGGCGGACCGGGTGGTGTTGGCGTAGCGCAGCCAGGCCAGTGGCACCGTGCCGGTGCCCGACCACGGAGTGCCGTCGCGGAGCTGCCCGGTGACGGTGACGGTGTCCGAGGGAGGGGCGATCCGGGTGTCGACGGTCGTGGTCACCGCGCGCCCGGCGGAGTCGCCCACCCCGGCGGCGAGGACGACGATCTCGTCGTCGAACATGAACCACGACTTGGTGGCGTCCGCGTTCCGGTACACGGCGAAGTCGTCCGGCAGCTCGCCGTCCCGCTTCGCCGCGTACGCCACGTCGTCCGACTGCACAAGACCGGCCGTACCGTACGCGCCGAGGGCGGCGCCACCGGAGAACGCCTCGGTGCCGCACGGGAAGTACACATAGGTGTTCTGCGCTTCGGACGAGGCGGTGAACCCGCGCTCGGGGTTGTCGTACCACTGGGTGCCGTACAGCTCGGGGACGGTGCGCCGGGTCTCCACCGGGGCGGTGACACCCGCGAGGCGGTAGGGCGAGACCGTGGTGAAGTAGTCGACGCCGAACGCCTGTGTCTGGTCCTGGCCGGAGAGATAGAGGTAGTGGGCACCGTCGCCCTGGAACCACGGCATCAGGTTCTCGCCGCTCATGTACTCGTACTTGCTGATCCTGGTCGAGCTCCGGGCCAGGGCGAAGGCGTAGCCGGGGCGCCGGTGGACCGTCTTGTCCATGGCGTTGAAGGCGATGTGGTGTGCGGCCGGTGTGAGGTCCTTCGGCGGGGCCGACGGATCGGCGAGGATATCGGCGTAGCGGGCGATGCTCACCGGCGAGACGAACGCCGACGGATCGAGTGGTGCGTTGGCCTTCTCGCGGACGAACGCCACATAGCCCTTGAGCGCCGTGGTGTCCGCGCCGGTGGTGTGGCCGGACAGATCGACGACGGCCTCGACGACCTGGGTGACATCGGTGTACCCGGTGGTGGTGCGGGACACCCCGCGCCCCTTGACGATCTCCATCATCCAGCCTTCGAAGATCAGCGGGGAGAAGCCGTCCACGACCCAGCGGTGCGCGGTGCGCACGAGGTCTTCACCGCTCACATAGCCGGTGCCGTCCAGCATCTTGACGGTCTGCACCACTCGGGTGAGCAGCCCTTTTCCGTAGGAGCCGGTGTAGGCCACCGAGGCGTGCTGGAGGAAGGAACCGTCCGCGTAGAAGCCGTCGGTGACACCGTGCCGCAACCGGTAGGGGTCGATCGTGGCCAGCACCGTCAGCTGGTCGGCGACCGCCTTGCTCACCCGGGCGTCGTCCCCCAGCACCGCTCCCTGGAGCATCCGGTTGGTGGTGATGTCCGCGAGGTTGGCGCCGGTGTGGAAACGGGAGTCCAGATCGACGTCACCGTCCCGGCCGTTGCGCAGATAGGCGTCCATCGAGGCGACATAGGTGGCGGCGAGGTCCGGACGGTGGGCCGCGACCTCGTCGCGGAGCAGCGCAAGGATCCTGCTGACGTGGGAGGAGATACCGATCTCCCAGGTGAACCAGTTGCCGTAGTAGCCCTTCGACTGGTCGCCGTAGTAGTGCTCATGAAGCCACACCAGACCGTCGATGACCCGGCGCTGGACGGCCGGATCGCCCTGGAGCGCGGACGGCGGGCCGCCCGGGACCCGGGTGGCGAGGGCGATCTCGTAGAGATACTGGTACGAGGTCATCAGATGGGGGTCGCTGGTGCCCAGCGGAAGCCCCTCGAAGAGCTCGCCCTCCCCGGCGCCGTCCATCGCGGTGAGCCGGGAGCGGGCGGTGGTGGCGATGGCCGTGAGCTTGGCGGCGACTTCGGGCCGGGCGTTGGAGCCGGGGGTGCCGGCGAGGACGGCGACCATGTTGCCGATCAGCGTGGTGTGGTCGGCGGCCGCCTCGGTGGCCGAGGCCCCGGGATGTCCCGCCGCCCGTGCGCGCGGTGGCCGGGCGAGTGCCGCCAGGGACACGGCGGGGGCCAGGGACAGCAGATCACGACGGGAGAGAGGCACGGGATACGCTCCAACGCTCGTATGGATTCGGATGGAAAGCGCTTGCGGCATTGAACCAACCCCGGCGCCCACTGTCACCACCGGGCGCTGTTGTCCCGTCCCGCCGATCAGCACCGCCACTGCTCCGAAGTGCGCAACTCCTGATCAGTTTCTGATGGCGGGCCATGGCCGGGCGGGGTGGCGCGTTAGCGTCTGTCGCTATGCGGAGGGCAGGTGTCATCGACGGTACGACCCGGGCCGCCACCGGACGGCGACCGGACCGGCACCGGCTGCCGGACCGGTTCCGGCCACGGGCCGTGCTGCGGACCCTCGGACGGCATCGGAGGCCGCTGTTCGCGCTCGCCGTGGTGGCGCTGCTGGTCCAGATGGCGGTGGCGATGGTGACCACGGCCGTGCAGCAGACCCCGACCATCGACGAGCCGGTGTACGTGGGCACCGGTGTGGTCAATGTCCATGAGCACAGCCTGCGGTACAACCCCGAACACCCGCCGCTGGGCAAACTGGTCATCGGGGCCGGGACACTGTTCACCGATGTCCGTCTCGACCCCGGCTTCTCCGGTGACCAGACGGCGTTGGGGCGGCATCTGCTGTACGAGTCCGGCAACGACCCCTGGCGGCTGATGCTCTGGGCGCGGCTGCCGGTGATCGCGCTGACGCTGCTCTTCGGTCTTGTCGTGCTGGCGTTCACCCGCGATCTCGTGGGCCGCGCGGGCGCGTTGACGGCGCTCGCGCTGTACGCGTTCTCGCCCGATGTCATCGCCCATGGCTCCCTGGCCACCCTCGACGTCCCCATGGCGGGCTTCCTGCTGACCTCGGTCTGGCTGCTGTGGCGGGCCCGACGACGACCGCTCCGCCACCTTCCGCTGGCCGGGGTGGCGCTCGGCGCGGCGGTGGCCACCAAGATGAGCGCGCTGGCCGCGGTGCCCGTGCTGCTGCCGCTGGCCATGGTCTCGTTCTGGTGCGCCCGCCGGGCCGGGAACCCCGGACCGCTCGATGTCCGCGGGACGGTACGGCTGCTGGTGCGTGGTGCCGCGGCGGCGGCCGGGGTGGCGCTCGTGGCGCTGGCCGTGGTGTGGGCGAGCTATCTCGCCGTGGATCCCCGGCTGCGCTGGACCACCCCGCCACAGGTGCCGGACCTCCGGGGGCTGCGCGAACTCGCCGTCGAGTGGATGCCGTTCCCCGAGCCGTTCCGGGACGGGATGCGCATCCAGTTCGGCTTCGAGTACCAGCGCTACCACGGCTTCCTCTTCGGCCGCCATTACTTCGGCTCGCTCTGGTACTACCTGCCCGTGGCGCTGCTGGTGAAGACACCGCTCGGCATGCTGCTGCTGTGGGCGGCCGGTGCCATGACGCTGGTGGCGGTGCGCCGCCTCCGCCCCGCCGCGCCCTACCTCCTCCTGCCCTCGGCCGTGCTGCTGCTCGCGGCCATGGACGGGGCCCGCGACTTCGGCGTACGCTACGCGGTCTTCCTGCCGATGTTCCTGGGCGTGGCGGCGGGCTGTGTGGTGGCCGTGCGAGGGCGTCGGCGGCACGCCGTCACGGCGGCGCTGGTGGCCTGGGTCGGGGTGAGCTCACTGCGGACGTACCCCTTCTATCTGCCGTACGCCAACGAGGTGTTCGGCGGACCGGCGCGGACCCACCACTATCTGCACGACTCCAATGTCGACTGGGGACAGGACCTGGGGCGACTGGCCGACCGGCTCCGGACGCGCTATCCGGGGGAGCGGGTCTGGCTCGTCTACAAGGGCGCCGGGCTGCCGTCCGCGTACGGCATCGAGGCGTCCGACCCGCGCACGGTGGACCCGGGGCGGGTGCACGGGGTGCTCGCGGTGTCGGACTCCTCGGCCGCCCTGGCTCGCGGACGGCTGGCCGACCTCCTCGACGGCAGCACACCGGTCGAGGAGGTCGGCCACTCGATCACGCTCTACCGCCGGTGATCCCGGCGCGGGCCTGTCCTACGACCCGTTGGACCCGGTGGCCGGGCACAGCCGCCGGGGCGCGCTGTCGTCCCGGAGCTTGGCGTCCACACAGCCACCGGGCAGACCCTTGTGGGGGGTACTGCCGAAGTTGGCGGTGACGGTGAGGGTGCCGTGGCCGAAAACGGTGCGCTGGACGGTGCGATCGGCGGTCAGCGCACGGAAATCGGTGAGCGGCTCGGTACCGGCCGCCTTGTGCAGCGGGGCGAAGTACTTCTGGAGCGTGACCAGTTCGCCGCCGTTCTTCTCCAGCGAGTCACCGGTGAGCACGAAGTTCAGCGGGGTGTTGTAGAGCATGGCGAGCAGCGCGCGGTCGGTCTTCTGCCGCGGCAGCTTGTCGTACGACAGCTCCCAGCGCTCGGTGTTCACCAGGGAGTCGTGCAGCGCGGTCTCGTACAGCGGTATCCGGTACACCGGGTCGTACATCGCCTTCGCCACATCGGCGGGCAGCTCCGCTGGCTTGAAGAAGATGGCCGGTGCGTCGGCGGGGGCGTAGCCGCCCCAGCTCTCCTTGTCACGCTGCGCCTTCCACAGGCCGTCCGTCACCGGGGTGCCCGAGCCGTGGTCGAAGGCGAGCACCCGGTTGGACCAGGCCCCGGCGGACTCCGAGCCGAGGACGAGGCCCCGGTCGGACAGCCGCTTCATCCGGGCCAGCCGGTTGGCGCGGTCCTCCGCCTTGGTCATGGGGTGGCCGGTGCTGTGGTCGCGGAACAGCTCACCGGCCGCGTCCACGTCGAGGAAGTAGCTGTCGGCGCCCGCCTTGGTCATCTCGCGGGTGCGCTCGGCGAGGTAGTGGTGGCGCGGCTCGGCCTTCTCGAACGCCTCGGAGCTGAGGTAGCAGCCGCGGTCGTGGAAGCCGGGGACGGGCTTGCCGTCGGCGTCCCGCACACAGAAGTCCGGGTACACCGTGCCCGGCCAGGTGGATGTCGGCGCGTCGGAGGTGGCCGGGTCCTGGCCGTTGGCGAACGAGTCGTACGGGCCGACGAGATAGCCCGCCTTCTTCGCGGCCGCGGTGGCGGCGGCGTCCATGGGCCGGTCGTCGGCGTCGTAGCCGAGCCACATCCGGTCCACCCCGAGGCCGCGCAGCTTGCCCATGAAGGGGGCCTTGCGCGCATCGCCCCACAGGTAGGCGTGGAAGGCACCGAGCAGCTTCCGCGTGGCCGGGGTCTCCCGGATCTTCTGCCGCAGGCTCTTCAGCTGTCCGTGCTCGCCGAGCCAGGCGCGGTAGTCACGGGCGGAGGCCACCGGAGAGCCGTCGGTGAGGGAGAAGGCGACGGTGTACCGCATGGTGTCATCGGGGCGGGAGAACCGGTGGGTGGCGGCGGTGCGCAGTCTGCCCCCGTCGGAGGTGACGCGCAGCGTGGTGCCGATATCGCTGGGCACGAGATAGCTCACCCCCTGCCGGTTGCCGAGGGTGTAGCCCCACAGCGGCATCGACAGGGACGACTCCATGTCCATGTCGGTGTCGACCAGCTCGGCCCGGGAGGAGTTCCAGAAGCGGTCGGCAACCGGCAGCGACAGCCCCTCCCCGCGCGGCAGCTGTACGGCGGAGGCGCGCCGGTCGGTGCCGGTGACCGGCCACGACAGGGTGCGGGCGGCCTTCTTGTCGGCCCTGCCGGTGGCCGTGACCGACAGCACCAGACGGCCGTTGTCACCGGCGCGGGCGGTGACGTCCAGCCCGGTGTCCGGATAGCTCCAGCGGGCGGTGCCCGGCGAGGTGGTCACGGAGCCGGGCTTTCCGGGAGCGGTGGCCGCGGGCGCGGACAGCTCCACGGTCCCCTGGCCGGTACGGGCGGTGACCCGCAGAGAGGTGGTGTCGACGGTGGCGGTGCCGCCCCGCAGCGGGACCTCCACACGATGGCCACCGACCACGACCGGCCGTGGCGCCTCCTGCTTCCCGGCGTGGGTGGTGGAGGCGAGGGTGGTCGAGGCGAGGGCGAGACAGGACACCGCGCCCGCCAGCGATACCGCGGCGATCACCCGCGGCCGGGTGAAGTGTTTGCGTTTCATGAGACGTTGATAACGAGCGGATATAAGAGGGCTTCTAAGAAGGCCGATCTGAACGCTTCTCCGAAGCCTTGGAACCTTGAGACCTTGAAGCCTTACGGGAATGGCTCCGGGGGGCTGTTCTCACTCCTCCGGACCCGTGGGCCCGGACCGGTGGCGCGGCACGCGCAGCCGGAAGAGCGCACCGCCGCCGTCGGCCGCCTCCGCGGTGAGCGCGGCGCCGTGGGCCCGGGCGATCTGCCGGGCCATGGCCAGCCCCAGCCCCGAACCGGGCAGCGCGCGTGCCTGCCGGGAGCGGTAGAAGCGGTCGAAGACGTACGGCAGATCCTCGGCGGCGATACCGGGGCCGTGGTCGCGTACGGTGAGGTCGATGCCGTGGTCACCGGGGGTGAGCCGGACCTCCACCTCGGCGCCGGACGGGCTGAACTTGGCGGCGTTGTCCAGCAGATTGGTCAGCAGCCGGGCCAGCCGCGCGGGCACCCCCTCCACGGTGGTGGCGGCCAGCTCCGTGCTGAAGGTGGTGCGCGGCCAGTGCGAGCGCGCCTCCGCCACACACCGCGCGGCCAGCCGGTCCAGCCGTACCGGCTCCACCAGCGCCTGCGGCTCCTCGTCCCGCGCGAGCTCGATCAGATCGTTGACCAGGCCGGTGACCTCGCGCAGCTGGCCGCCGAGCGCCGTCGCGGCCCGCTCCCGCTGGGCGGGGGAGAGCCGGTCGGCACGGGCCAGCAGCTCGGCGTTGGTGCGCAGCGCGGTCAGCGGGGTGCGCAGCTCATGGGAGGCGTCGGCCACCAGTCGGCGCTGGGCGGCCACCGACTCCTCGAGTTCGCCGAGCATGGTGTTGAAGCTCCCGGCCAGCCGGGAGATCTCGTCCCCGCGGCGCCCCTCCTCCGGCGGCAGCTCGATGCGATGGGCCGGGTCGCGCGTGGCGGCGATGCGTTCGGCGGTGGCGGTGAGCCGGGTGACCGGCGCCAGCGCGCGGCGGGAGGCGAGATAGCCGAGCCCGGCGGCGAGCAGCGCCCCCGCCGCGCCGATGGCCACGAGCAGCCGCGCGGCCTGGCGTTCGCCCTGCGCCACGGTGTCGGAGCGCACGGCGAGCTGGAGCGCGCGCTCGCCGCGCAGCGGGGTGGTCAGCGTCCGCATCCCATGACCGTGCACGGTGACCTCGCTGTAGTACGCGCCACGGGAGCCCGCGGCCACCTGGCGGGTGGCTCCGGTCACCGGGATGACCAGATCCCGGCCGCCCGGGTGCCCCGGTGTGCCGGTCTTCGGCGTGACCACCTGCGCACAGGCCGGGGCGGCCAGCCAGCGGCACTCGCCGTACAGCGTCCCGGTGCCCTCGTCCCGCCGCTCCTGGACCAGCAGGGTGGCCTGCTGGGTGAGCTGGAGGTCGAGCTGACGCACCAGCTCGTAGCGGATGACCACATACGCCGCCGCGCACACCCCGACCGTGACCAGTGCCACCGCGGCCGAGGTGATCAGCGCCATCCTGGTGCGCAGCGGCAGAGGGCCGGTCAGACGGCCGCCGGTCCGGCGGGCGGCGCTCATCGCTCGGCCAGTTCGTAGCCGGTGCCGTGCACCGTGTGGACCAGCCGCGGGGCGCCGTCGGCCTCCAGTTTGCGACGCAGATAGCCGATGTACACCGCCAGCGAGTTGGAGTCCGAGGCGAACTCGGTGCCCCACACCAGCTCCTGGATCAGCTCCCGTGGCAGCACCTGGCCCGGATGGCGCAGAAACACCTCCAGCAGCGCGCACTCGGTGCGGGTGAACTCCATCCGCCGACCGTCCCGCACTCCGGTGCGGCTCCGCGGATCGACGGTCAGATCGGCGAAGGACAGCGCCCCGGACACCTCCTCGTCGAGGGCCCCGGCGGGCGCGGTACGGCGCAGCAGCGCCCGCAGCCGGGCCAGCAGCTCATCCAGCGCGAACGGCTTGACCAGGTAGTCGTCGGCCCCCGCGTCCAGCCCCGCCACCCGCTCGCTGATCCCGTCCCGGGCGGTGAGCACCAGGACGGGCGTACGGTCGCCGAGCCCGCGCAGCCGGCGGCACACCGCCAGCCCGTCCATGACCGGCATGGCCAGGTCCAGCACGATGGCGTCCGGTGGCTCCGCGGCGACCGCGCTGAGCGCCGCCAGACCGTCCCCGGCCACCCGCACCCGGTACCCCTCCACGGCCAGCCCGTCCACGAGGGCGGCGCGCACCTCCGGGTCGTCGTCCACGACCAGCACGGCCGCCGTCCGGGGATCGGTGGGCTTTCCCCGGCCGGAGGGGGAGGACGCGGCAGCGGACATCGCGGGGCCTTTCGGATGGGCACAGGTCAGTCCCCACCCTGGCAGAACGTGCTCTTAGAAGGCTCTTAACCACCATGGGCCAACCACCATGGGCGGAAGGCTCTCCACCACCATGGGCGACAATCGGCGGATGCGGATCCTGTCCTTCCCCGAAGCCGGGACACCGGCCCCGCTCCGCGCCCAGGTGTGGGAGCTCCAGCAGGAGGCGTGGCCCCCGGCGGACCCCGGGGCCGAGGGCGGACCCCGGGCCACCCACGACCCCGCGCTGCGGCCGACGTCGATGCTGCTCGTGGACGATGGAGCCGCCGACCCCACGGACGGCACCGTGCTGGCCGCCCTGGACATCCTCACCAAGACCCTCACCCACGCGGGCCGCTCCTACCGGGCCGGGGGACTGAGCACCGTGGTCACCCGGCGGGCGGTACGCGGCCTCGGCCATGGCGCGCGCCTGGTCGCCGCCGCGCGCCGGGCCATGGCCGGCTCCGGACTCGACCTGGGTGTGTTCACCTGTGACCGGCACCTGCGGGACTTCTACACGGGCGCGGGATGGCAGCCGCTGCCCGGCACGGTGCTCGTCGGAGGCACACCCGAGGCCCCCTTCCCGAGCGACCGGCCCCCCTTCGACAAGGTCACGATGGCGGACTTCTTCTCCGCCGCCGCCCGGCGCCACCGCGCCGACTTCCGCTCCGCGCGGATCGAGCTGTACCCGGGGGAGATCGACCGTCTGTGGTGACCGGTGCCGCGGTCCCGGCCCGTTAGTCCAACACCCGGGCGCACTTGTCCATGGGCGGCCGCCCGGCCGCGGTCGCAGGGTGGAGCACTGTTCCCACCAGCGAGGCGGAGGAGCCGGCGCGTTGACTCACACAGAGGAGAGGCGGCCTGAGGAGGGGCGTCCCGGCCGCAGAGCGGTCGTGGTCACCACCACCCTGGCCGGAATCGGAACGGCCATCGGCGCGGGCGGTGGTACCGCGTACGCCCGTGACACCGCACCCGCCCGCGCCACCGAGCGCACCCTGCGGTCACAGCGGCTCGAGGTGCGGGTGGACGCGGACTTCCCGCGCGTCATCGCGTACACCGACCGCGACACCGGCGCGGTACTGCACGGACAGCGGGAGCCGGTGCGTTCGGTGCTCATCGACGGCACCGAACGCACCCCCCGCACCACCGCCGTCACCAGCGGCGCGGACCACATCACCTACACCCTCGCCTTCGGTGCGGACACCTCAGGACCGGACGCCGAGGTCGACATCCGGATCCGGGTCAGCGGATGGCAGGTCGACTGGCGGGTCATCCGGATCACGGACTCCGACGCGCTGCGCGTGGGCACCCTGCGCATCCCCGCGCTGGCGTTCCTCAGTGTCCGCGCCGACCAGCCGGGTGCCACGCTGCTGGCCGCCCGGATCGACCTGGACAAGGCGAAGAGCGGCGACACCTTCGTCCGCCCCGCCACCGACACCCCCACCGACGCCGAACCGATCGGCTGTGCCTACGCCGTCGTCAGCACCGACCGGCTGGCCGCCGCCATCGAGACCAACACCGTATGGGACAAGCCCACTTCGGCCACCGGCACCACCTGGGAGAACGGCAGGCTGCGGCGGCAGACCGTGCGCGAGGACGGTCAGCTCACCGCCAGGCTCACCTGCGGTGAGTGGACCCACCGGGCCGACACCGCCGCCGACGGCGCCACCGAGCCACTGCCCTGGGCCACCGTGGTGCTCACCCGGGACCGCAACGGCGACGGTGTGGTCGACTGGCAGGACGCCGCCATCGCCTTCCGCGACATCATGGTCAACCCGCTCGGCGCCGACGAACAGCATCTGCGGGTCGTCCCGCATATCCCGTTCAACTTCGCCAGCCAGGCCACCAACCCCTTCCTCGACACCCTCGACAACGTCAAGCGCATCGCGCTGGCCACCGACGGGCTGCGGCAGTACACCCTGCTCAAGGGCTATCAGTCGGAAGGCCATGACTCCGCCCACCCCGACTACGCGGGCAACTACAACACCCGCGCCGGGGGCCTGTCCGACCTCAACACCCTGCTGCGCGCCGGACGCCGCTGGCACAGCGACTTCGCGGTGCACGTCAACGCCACCGAGTCCTATCCGGTGGCGCACGCCTTCTCCGAGACGCTCGTCGACAAGGACGACAAGCAGTGGGACTGGCTCGACCAGTCCTACCGCATCGACGCCCGCCGCGATCTGGTCTCCGGCGACATCATCCGGCGCTTCCAGGACCTGCGGAACGACACCGACCCCGCCCTCAGCGCCCTCTATATCGACGTCTTCCGCGAATCCGGCTGGAACTCCGACCGGCTCCAGCGGGCCCTGCGCGACCAGGGCTGGCACGTCACCACCGAATGGGGCCACGGCCTGGAGCGCTCCTCGCTGTGGTCGCACTGGGCCACGGAGACCGACTACGGCCCGGACGGCTCGCGCGGTATCAACTCCCGGCTCATCCGCTTCGTCCGCAACCACCAGAAGGACGTCTTCGCCGACAAGTGGCCCACCCTGCTCGGCATTCCCCGGATGGGCAACTTCGAGGGCTGGACGGGCAAAACCGACTGGACCGCCTTCTACCAGCTCATCTGGACACACAGCCTGCCCGCCAAGTACCTCCAGGCGTACCCCATCCGCACCTGGGGCGACCACGAGATCACCTTCGAGGGGCCCGGCCGTACCTCGGTCAGCGACACCGGGGGTGTCCGCCGCATCACCACCGACGGACGGCTGGTCTACGACGGTGGCGGCTATCTGCTGCCGTGGGAACCCCGCGAGGCCACCGACCCCGCCAAGCTCTACCACTACAACCCGGAGGGCGGCAGCACCCGTTGGCGGCTGCCGCGCGGCTGGTCGGGGCAGCGCTCGGTGGTGCTGTACCGCCTGACCGACCAGGGGCGCGCCGAGCCCGTCACCCTGCCGGTGCGCGGCGGCAGCGTCAGCATTAGCGCCGACCCCGGTGTCCCCTACGTGGTGCTGCGCTCCCGGGCCCGTGCCCAGGCGGCACCCGGCTGGGGCGAGGGCACCCCGCTGTACGACCCCGGTTTCCACTCCGGTTCGCTGCGCGGCTGGCGGACCACCGGCCCGGCCACCGTCGAACGCAGCGAGCTGGGCGATTACGAACTGGTCATCGGCGAGGGCGCGGCCGCCACCGTCGGCCAGCGGCTCGGTCGGCTCGCCCCTGGTGGCTATGTGGCCTCCGTACAGGTGGAAGTGGGCGCGAAGCCGGGTGACCGGCGGCGGGCCGCGCTGCGGGTGCGCACCGCCGACGGGGTCACCGCGGAGAACTGGACCGAGACCTCGACGGCCGCCAACCACATGGCAGCCGACCGTAAGCACGGCACCCGTTTCCAGCGGATGTTCACCTACTTCACCGTCCCCGACGGCGGCGGACCGGTCACCCTCACCCTCGCCGTGGCCGCGGGCCGGGCCCGGGTCCGCTTCGACCGGCTGCGTGTGGTGCGGGCCCGGCCCACCGAGAAGTCCGGCACCCTGGTGTACGAGGACTTCGAGCGGGTGCCACAGGGCTGGGGCCCGTTCGTGAAGGGTGACGCGGGCGGTGTGACCGACCCCCGGACCCATATCGCCCAGCGGCACGCCCCGTTCACCCAGGCCGGATGGAACGGCAAGGTCATCGACGATGTGCTCGAGGGCGGCCAGTCGCTCAAGTCACGTGGTGAGAACCAGGGTCTGGTCTACCGCACGGTGCCGCACACCGCCCGCTTCCGTCCCGGACGGCGCTACCGGGTGAGCCTGACCTACGCCAACGAGGCGGCCGGACAGTACGCGTGGATCACGGCCGTGGACGAGCCCGGGGCGCGGGAGCTGGAGCGCGCCCCGCTGCCCGCCGCCAGCGGGCGGGCCACCCACAGCTACACCGTCACCGCGCCCGCGGAGGGTGAGATGTGGGTGGGGCTGCGGAAGACCGGTGACAGTGGCACCGCCGAGTTCACCCTCGACTCCTTCACCGTGGAGGAGCTGGACTGAACCGTGGCGGGGCCGGTCCGAACCGAGGCGGGGCCGCGCGGAGAAGGCGGCGGTGACCGGTCCGGTGGCCATCAGCGCAGCCACACCTCCCGCTCCCCGGCTCCCTCCAGCTCCAGCACCAATACCGTGTTGTCCCCGGCCCGCAGCAGTGGGCCGGGGACGTAGAGGGTCCGCTGCGGCCCCACCGACCAGTAGCGGCCCAGGCAGTGGCCGTTGATCCAGACGAAACCGCGTGTCCAGCCCGGAAGGCCGAGGGTGGCGTCCCCCACGGCGGACACCGTGAAGTGCCCCCGGTACAGCCCCTCACCCCAGCCGTCCGGACCCTCCGGCGCCTCCTCCCCGGGCTCCCGGAAGGGCACCCGGGCCACCGCGTCCACATCCGCCACCGCGGTGAGCCGCAGCGCCCGCGCCCGCACCCCGTGCACATACTGGCGCTCGTGCAGCACCCCGCCGGTGATGCCCTTCGGCTCGGCCAGCCGCGGCCCGTAGCCGACCCGGCCCAGCGACTCCACCCACAGCTCCACCGCGGCCGGGCCGGTCACCCCCTCGACGACGGCGTCCGTCTCGTCCAGCACACCTCGCCGCCGTCCGTCCACCGTGCACACCGCGCGGTCCCGGAGCCCGGTCACCCGCAACGGATACGGGCCGCGTGGCCCGGGCACATCGAGGCGGTAGCGGACCACACCCCGGTCCACATCCAGCTCCTCGAAGGTCGGTGGCATCGGCGCGATCACCTCCTCGTCGCCCAGCGTCCCGATCACATCGCTCAGCGGCGCCCACTGTGACAGGGCGATCCGCACCGGCCGGGTGAGAACGGGGGGCGGGGGCGGCAGCTCCGGGAGCGGTTCGTCCGCGTATTCCGCCAGCACCTCCCGGAACCGCCAGAACTTCTCGGTGGGCTGCCCCCGTTCATCCACCGGGGCGTCGTAGTCGTAGGAGGTCACCACCGGCAGCAGCGCACCGAGGTGGTCCGCTCCGGCGCGGTTCGCGCCTGCCCAGCCACCGGTGTTCGTCCCGCCGTGCGCCATGTAGACGTTGACCGAGCCACCGCACTCCAGAATCTCGCGCAGCGCGGCTGCGGCGTCGGCCGGGTCCCGCGGCGGGCTCTCCACTCCCCAGTGACCGAACCAGCCGCACCAGAACTCCATGCACATCAGTGGCCCCGACGGCCGGTGGCGGCGCAACGCGGCGAACGCGTCCCGCGCCCCGGACCCGAAGTTGACCGTCGCCAGCACGCCCGGCACGGACCCGCCGGTGAGCATATGGTCCTCCGGGCCGTCGGAGGTGAACAGCGGTACGGTCACGCCCAGTTGGCGCAGCATCCGGGCCAGCCGCAGCAGATAGCCCCGGTCCGAACCGTAGGAGCCGTACTCGTTCTCCACCTGCACCATGAGCACCGGACCGCCGCCGCTCCCGGACGCGGAGCCCGACGCTGCCGGGGCCGTGATCTGGCGTGGCACGACCTCGGCCAGCAGCCGCTCGAACCACCCCTCCACCGCCGCCAGGTACTCCGGATCCGCGGTGCGCACCCGGCGGTCCACCAGTCCGGTCAGCCAGTGCGGCAGTCCGCCGTTCTCCCACTCCGCGCAGATGTACGGCCCCGGACGTACGATCGCCCACAGTCCGGCCGCCCGTACCGCGTCCAGGAACCGCCCGAGCGCCGCCACGTCCTCGAACCGGCCCGGCGAGGGCTCGTGCAGATTCCACGGCACATAGGTCTCCACACAGTTCAGCCCCATCGCGCGCACCATGGCCAGCCGGTGTTCCCAGTGGCCCTCGGCCACCCGGAAGTAGTGCAACGCTCCCGACAGCAGCCGGACCGGCCGCCCGTCCAGCTCGAAATCCTCGGCCCCGACCACGAACTCCGGCACAGCCCCGCCCGCCTCTCCTGCGTCCGCTCTCGTCCATCCGCTCCGACCGGGTCACCCTTTCCCCCTGGCGGGCGGGCGGTCCATGGACAAAGATCGGCGATTGATTGGACGCAGCTGACCGCCACCGGCAGGAGAGGAGCGCGGATGTATCACACCTGGATGCGGTACTTCACGCCCAGCCCGGCCCATCACCGGCTCGGTCTGGTGTGTCTGGGCGTCGGCCTCCAGCACGGCGCCCTGCCCGTCGTCGGTCCGCGGGCGCTCGACCACCATGTGGCGGTGGTCATCAGCGCGGGCCGCGGCTGGTTCCGCGGTGCGGACGGCCGCCGCCGTACCGTCACCGCGCCCGCGCTGCTCTGGCTCACCCCCGGTGTCACCCACCACTACGCCCCGGACCCGGACACCGGATGGGACGAGGCGTTCGTGGACTTCACCGGACCGGCCACCGCCGCCTACACCGAACTGGGCTATGTCGACCCGGACGATCCCGTGGTCGCGCTCACCGACACCGCCACCGCCCGTACGGCCATCGGCCGGATCGTCCGCGCCGCCCGGCAGGGCAATCCGTTCCTGGAGGTCGAGACCGCGGCCGCGGTCCATGAACTCCTCGTCGCCCTGCGCCGCGTCCGCGCCGACACCGGCGCCGATGGCCATCCGGTGCTCCAGGCGCTGGCCCGTGACGCCTTCCAGCCGCTGTCGGTGGCCGAACACGCCGCCCGGCACGGTATGACCCCGGCCGAACTGCGCACGGCGGTACGGCGTGGCGCGGGGTGCAGCCCCAAGGACTATCTCCTGGGGATCCGGCTGGGCCGCGCCAAGGAACTCCTCGTCGGCACCGAACTCCCGGTGGCCGCCATCGCCCGCAGGGTCGGCTACGACGATCCCGCCTACTTCAGCCGGCTGTTCGCCCGCCGGGTGGGTACGGCCCCGGTCCGCTTCCGTGCGCAGCAAGGCCGTTCGGTGCCCGGTGGCTTCACCGACCGGATCCCCGACCCCGGCCGTCCGCCGACCATTCCGCCCTCGACACCGGCGGACGACGGGCGGCCCGGCGGCGGATGACCGGGTGTCGCGGTCGCCGGGGGAGGGGGCCCGTGACCCGTCGTCCGGGGCGGTCGATAGTGTCTCCTTCGCACGTGCGGGGGCGTGTGTGCTGGAGGCGTGCTGTCTTCCCGCTGTTCTGCGCCCGCTCATTGGACGCCGACACCGAGGAGGGGAGCCATGTCCTACCCTGGGCCACCCGGGAATCCGGGCAACGCCGGGCCGTATGGTCAGCAACCGCCGTATGGTCAGCAACCGCAGGGGGCTTGGCCGCAGGGCCAGGGGCAGGGTGGCGCGCCACCCCCCATGCCACCACCACCGCCACCGTCCCACGCACCGCAGGGCTGGCAGGGCCCACCCGGCCAGCCGGGCCCGATGGGCCAGCCGGGCCCGATGGGCCAGCCGGGCCCGATGGGCCAGCCGGGCCCGATGGGGCAGCCGGGCCAGCCGCCCGCCACTCCGCAGGGCTGGGCACCCGGAATGCCGCCCGGTGGTATGCCCGTTCCTCCTCGGCCCCCGGCCGCCCAGAGGAGCGGCGGGCGCACCTGTCTCACCGTCGGCCTCGGCATCGTCGGGGCGATGGCCCTGCTGGGCGGCGGGGCGCTGACCGTCCACGCCTACTCCAACCACAGCCAGACCACCTCCAACCGCTCCGAGTACGGTCCGGCGATGTGGCGCAACGAGCCGGTGGACAAGCTCCTCCCGGAGACCCTCGCGCTCCGCGAGGACGCCCAGTCGAAGTCCACCGACCGCACCCGGGCCCAGTGGCACCGGATCGGCGTCTCCGAAGAGACCGGCTGTGACGAGGGGTTGCGGGGCGGGACCGCGACCGAGGCCGAGAAGCTGGGTTGCAAGGCGGTACTGCGCGCCACCTATGTCGACCCGACCGGCAACACCGTGGCCACCGCCGCCGTTGTCGTCCTCCCCAAGGGCGACGCCGCGAAGACGGCGATGAGCACGTTCTTCGACGGCGAGAAGGAGAAGCGCGATCCCTCGCCTGGTGTGAAGGCGTACGCGGTGCCGGGCACCCTCGCGGCCCGCTGGAGCGATAGCCGCAGTAACGGTTCTGCGGGCAGGTCGGTCACCGAACTGAGCATTCCCTACGCCGTCGTGGCCTCCGCCGGAGCGGTCGACGGCCGCAAGGCGGGTCCGCTGCCCGGCAAGTGGGGCGGTTCCAGCATCGACGCGAAGCAGGACCGCGCTCCGTGGAGCGGCGCCGCCGACAACCTGGCGGACGCGATCGATGAGCACCTCAGTGCACTGGTGATGGAGGAGACCACATGAGTGTCCGGCGCATCGCTACGGCGATGACCGCGGCCGTACTCGGGACGCTGCTGGCCACGTTGCCCGCCACGTCCGCGTCGGCCGCTCCCGTTCCCACCCCGGTCAGCTGGGAGTCCCAGGCACTCGGCCTGCCCGAGGCACAGCGGATCGCCCAGGGCGAGGGTATCAAGGTCGCGGTCCTGGACAGCGGGGTGATGGAGAACCACCCGGCGCTCCGTGGCAAGGTGACCACGGGCCCCGACTTCTACCGGGACGGCCTCACGGCCGGCGATCCGCGCTGGGGTCGGCACGGTACGGCGATGGCCTCGGATGTGCTCAAGGTCGCCCCGAAGGCGGACATCCTCGCCGTCCGGGTGCTCGACGACAAGCATGACCACGACTTCGACGAGGGGCCGTCGGGTCCCAGCCCGGTCGGGCAGGGTATCGACTACGCGGTCGACCACGGCGCCGATGTGATCTCGATGTCGCTCGGCGGTGAGATGTGGGGCGACCGCTATGACGAGACCGAGGTCAACGCCCTGGCCCGGGCCGCGCAGAAGGGCATTCCGGTGATCGCCTCCGCGGGCAACGAGGGGGACGCCTTCAACGAAGCCTCCTACCCCGCCGGTTATCCGGGTGTGGTCGCCGTCGCCGCGCTCCAGAAGGGCGGCAGCCGCGCCGATTTCTCCACCGTACGGACCTACAACACGGTGGCGGCGCCGGGTGTGGAGATCGTGAGCGCGAAGCACACCGGTGGCTGGGCCACCAGCAGTGGCACCTCGCCCGCCGCGGCGCTGACCTCCGGTGTGGTGGCCCTGATGCTCTCCCACAACAACAAGCTGACACCGGCACAGGTGCGGGCGGTGCTCACCAAGACCGCCACCCATCCGCCCGGCGGACGCAACGCCCTGGTCGGATATGGGCCGATCAACGCCGCCGCGGCGGTGCGGTCCGCCGCGAAGCCGCCCGCCGACGGAACGGCTCCGGTGAAGCACAAGGGCAAGGAATTCTTCGCGGAGCCGGACGGCACATCGAAAACCGACCATCCGCCGTTGGAGACGGATTTGGTGACCATCGGTCTCGGTGCCGCCGGAGCGGGGCTGCTGATGATTGTCTGTGCGGTGCTGATCAGCCGGGCGGGCCGCCGTCGCGCGGCGGCGATGGCGGCAGGGCCGAAGCTCTGAGCCCGCCGGACGACATACCCGGGTGAAAGCGCGGAGGTAAAGAGAAACACCCCGGTCGCCTTGACGACCGGGGTGTTTCTCTGCGTATATTGGGGGTTTCCATGTCTGGGTGAATTCACAGCATGGTAAGGCCCGATGTCACGGATATTACCCGGCGGGAGTCGAATTGTCAAATGAGGAAATGCGCCGTGAACAAGAGTTTCTTGATGTGCTCCACGGACGCCTCGCCGAGTTGAGGGACGAAGCGGAGAAATCCGTTTCGGAGGCCCTGACCATGGGCGGCAGCACCTTCCAGGGACGGCTGGAGCGGGATGTGCTGGTCGCCGAGCGGTCCGGTCTGCTCGCCGCGTTCGACGCGGGGGAGCGGGGGCTGTGCTTCGGACGGCTGATGTTCCGCGACGGCCGTGACCACCACATCGGGCGCATCGGCATGCGGCGCGACGACGCCGAGCGCACCCCGCTGATCGTCGACTGGCGGGCCGATGTGGCGCGCCCGTTCTACCTCGCCACCGGACACACCCCCATGGGGCTGCGGCGCAGACGGCACATCACCACCGAAGGCCGGCGGATCACCGCCCTCCATGACGAGATCCTGGATCTGTCCGACAGCAGACGGACCGGCCATGAGGGCAGTGACGCCGATGCCGTACTGCTCGCCGCCCTGGACACCGCCCGTACCGGCCGGATGCATGACATCGTGCAGACCATCCAGGCCGAACAGGACCGGATCATCCGCGCCCCGCGCACCGGTGTCCTGGTCGTCGAGGGTGGCCCCGGCACCGGGAAGACCGCCGTCGCCCTGCACCGCGCCGCGTATCTGCTCTACGCGCAGCGGGAGTTGCTGGCCCGCCGCGCGGTGCTGATCGTCGGCCCCAACCCGGCCTTCCTCGGCTACATCGGGGAGGTGCTGCCCTCACTCGGCGAGACCGGTGTCATGCTCGCCACGCTCGGCGAGCTGTTCCCCGGGGTGACCGCCACCGGCCTCGACACCCCGGCCGCCGCCGAGGTCAAGGGGCGCGCCACGATGGCCGACGCGCTGGCCCGGTTCGTACGGGACAAGCAGGCCCTGCCCGATCCGGCCATCGTCATCCCCCATGAGGACGGTGAGCTGGTGCTCGACGCGGACATCGCGTCCGACGCGCGCCACCGGGCCCGCGAGACACGGCTGCCGCACAACCTCGCCCGCCCGCACTACGCCTTCTCCGTCATCGACGACCTGACCGACCAGTTGACCGACCGGATCGGCGCCGACCCCTTCGGCGGCCCGAACCTGCTGGGCCCCGACGACATCGCCCAGCTCGGCAAGGCCATCGCCACCAACCCCGAGGTGCACGCCGCCATCGAGGAGCTGTGGCCCCGGCTCACCCCGGAGCGGCTCGTCGCGGACTTCCTCGGCGATCCGGTCCACCTCCCCGAGGCCGACGCCGAGGCGATCCGCCGCACCGGCGGCGACTGGACCGCCGCCGATGTCCCGCTGCTCGACGAGGCCGCCGAACTGCTCGGCGTGGACGACTCGGCCGCCCGCGCCGCGGCCGAGGGCGAACGACAGGAGCGCATCGCCTACGCACAGGGTGTGCTCGACCTCTCCTACGGCTCCCGCACCCAGGAGTTCGAGGACCGTGAGGACGAGGACGCGGAGGTGCTCGCCGCCCATGACCTGATCGACGCCGAGCGGCTCGCGGAGCGGAACGAGGAGGCCGACCACCGCAGCGCCGCCGAGCGCGCCGCCGCCGACCGCACCTGGGCCTTCGGCCACATCATCGTGGACGAGGCGCAGGAGCTGTCCGCGATGGCGTGGCGGCTGCTGATGCGGCGCAGCCCGACCCGTTCGATGACGCTGGTGGGCGACCCCGCGCAGACCGCGGAGCCCGGTGGCTGCGGCTCCTGGTCGGAGATCCTCGCCCCGTATGTCGAGGACCGCTTCGAGCACACCCGGCTCGCCGTCAACTACCGCACCCCGGCCGAGATCATGGCCATCGCGGCGGAGGTAGCCCGGTCCGCGGACCCCGATTTCGCACCGCCGAGCTCCGTCCGCGCCACCAGGGTGCGCCCGTGGGCCCGGCACACCGCCGATCTGCCCGGGGCGGTGGCCGAGGCCGTGGCGCGGGAGACCCGGGAGGAGGGCCGGATCGCGGTGATCGCGCCGCGCGACCGTCTCGACGCCCTGGTGGCCGCGCTCCCGGACGCCTCCGCAGGACGCACCCCGGATCTGACCCGTCCGGTGGTCCTGCTCGACCCGCGGCAGGCGAAGGGGCTGGAGTTCGACACCGTGATCGTGGCCGAACCGGCGGAGTTCGGGACGAGCGATCTCTACGTGGCGCTCACCCGGGCCACCCAGCGGCTGGGTGTGGTGCACACCGGCCCGCTGCCGGCGGGTCTGGGCGCGCTCGGGGTGGCTGGGCCCGGGCCGGGGGAGGGGACGCCGCTCACCGCTTCGGAGGAGTGAGGAACCCGGTGACCGGGCGCTCCTGGCGTTCACCGTCGACCGTGATGTCGACCGCCTCGTTGTAGAACGCCACCCGGTCCCTGATGATGTCCACGGCCGGGAGCGGGGCGGGATAGCTCCAGGCGATGCCGGGGGGCACCTCGCCACCGCCCGCCCAGGACCAGTACGCGGTGGCCACCCCCTTGTACGGGCAGCGGGTGGTCAGCTCGGCCGGGGTGAGCAGATCCAGCCGGACGTCCTCGCGCGGGAGGTAGTAGCGGACGGGCAGATGGGTCTCGAAGAGCAGCACCGGGGAGTGCGAGTCCGCCACCACCGTCCCCTCGATCGAGACCCGCACATGACGGGTGCTCGGCAGCGCGTCCACGCGCTTGTGGGGGTCGCGGGGGTGGACGAAGATCTCCTCCTCCTCTTCGTACCAGTGGTCGAGCACCTCCCGTCCGAACCAGGCGAACGAGAGGTACCCGGCCAACTCCTCACCGGGATACGTCCACGCCGCGTCCGGCACGGCCCCCTCGCCGGTGTCCAGGTCGAAGTGGGTCACCCCGGCATACCGTGGGGCGGCGGGCGGCGCGGTCTCGCGCAGCAGGTCCATCCGGACGTCCGCGCGCGGAAACGCGTACAGCGGGACCGGGCGCCCCGGCTCCCACACCAGGAGCGGACGGCGGCTGTCCACCACCGTGATCCCGTCCTTGGTGCCCCGCACCCAGCGCTCACTCGGCTCCCACACCAGCGCCTCGCCGGGTGTGCCGTCCCGCCGCCGTACGGGCACCGCCCCGGCCCCGCCACCACTGTCCGCCACGCACGCCACCTCACCCTGATTCCGGTCCGGATCCCGCCGGTACGGCGCGTGCCGGTACCGGCGATCGACCTCCACCATGCCCGGTCGGACGGGATTCCGCAGCTCCGTGGTGGCCTCAGCCCATCGGGATCCGCGCGGCCACGCAGGGGTCCTCGTCGCGGTAGCCGAGACGGTCGTACAGCCGGGCCGCGGGCGCGTTGTCGGCCAGCTGCCACAGGGTGCAGTACCCGTGGCGGCGCACCGCGTAGCGGGTCAGCCATGAGGTCAGTGCCGCGCCCAGCCCCTGGCCGCGCATCTGCGCGTCGGTGGCCACGGATGCCATCAGCGGCGCTCCACTGTCCCGCAGACTGCTCAGGGCGCCGCACGCCACCAGCCGCCCGTCGTCGTCCCGGATCCCCGCCCACAGGCTGACACCGGCGGAGCCGGGGCCGGTGGAGTGGGCCGGGCTGTGCTCGTTGAGGAACGCCAGCAGCTCGTCGTGGTGGCGCTCGCCGAGCTCGACCACCCGCTCCTCGCCACGCTGCACCGGTGGCTCGTCCTGCGTCCAGCGGAAGACCCACTCGACCACATCGGCCATCGGCAGATGGCGGGCGACCAGGGTGTCGGTGCCCCGTGGCCCGGTGAACTCGCGCACCCGGTCGGGATGGCCCTGCGCCGCGCGCAGTACGAGGGCGGCGGCGGCCACCGGTTCACCGACGCTCCAGACATGGCCGCGGGTGTCGTCCAGCCAGGCCGCGGCGCCGTCGCCGGACCAGCTGATCCGGTCGGCCGGGCGTTGTCGCGCGGCGCCGAAACGCAGCAGGGCGGAGCCCGGCCGCTGTTCCAGGCCCTGCTCGAACAGGTCCGCGGGGCGGGGGAGAACAGTCGTTGCCTGCATCGCTACTCACACGAAGACATGAGGAAGGACAAGGAAGGACGGCTGAGGAGCCACGGAGGAGGGAAGGCACGGGGGTGGGTCGGGGGGAGGCGGCCGTCCACTCTGGCACACCGCCCCTGGGCCGGGGCAAATTCGCGGTGGCCATTCACCCGGCCCGGTGTGAACACCTCCCGACAGGTGACCGGTGTGGTGCGAGGCCCGCGCCACGGACCGCCGAGCCGTGGAACACCTCGCCACACCATGAGATCTGTCACATCGATCCCACGGCTCAAAAGGTACGTGGCGGGCGATACCTCCTAGCCGACATAAGAGGTTTTTTCCGCTCTGGTGGACATGTGTGCTCCGGTCCGCCATGCCATCCGGGCGGATGGGGCGTGGTGCGCACTCGCCTAGAGGCCAGGTGTTCTGACGGTGTGACAGCCCTGTGGTGAATCTGTGAAGCCGGACCAGCACGCATCGCGGGACAGCGCAAGCCACGTGTGCCACTACGAAGCCGTATAGGACCGAACACTTGTTGCCCCGTGCCTTCGGCGGCTCTAAGAATGGCGGCCCGCAAGGCGCCCCGGCGGCTCGTGCGAGACATCGTGCCGAACCCGCCGGACCAGGGGGAGAGGGCGTGCCGCGATCACCGAGTGAGGTCATGTATGAGCAAGCACCGCAGCAAGAAGTCGCACCGCCGGAAGATAACCGTCGCGGCCGTGGCCGTCGCCGCCGTGGGTGTGCCTTCCGTTGCCATGGCCTGTCTGGGCGGGCAGGACGACAAGGGCTCCGAGGCCCGGGGTGAGTGGACCACGACCACCGGCCACCGTCCGCACACCGACTCGGACAAGGGCGACCACCGGGGCGAGCACCGCGGCGACCGGTCCGAGCGCACTCCGAGCGCGTCGTGGTCGGCCTCACCGCGGCACACCAAGTCCGCCCCCGCCTCCACCGCGGCGCCCTCGTCCGCCACCCCCACCCGCACCGCCCCGGCCAAGGCCACCACCAAGGCCGCCACCACCAAGGCCGCCGCGCCGTCCTCCTCCGCGGCTCCCGCGTCGACCACCGCCACCAAGGACTCCGGCTCCTCCAGCCTCCAGGACCAGATCGTCGCGCTGGTCAACAAGGAGCGCGCCAAGGTCGGCTGCAAGTCGGTGAACGTCGACACCAAGCTGACCAAGGCCGCCCAGGCCCACAGCGAGGACATGGCGAAGCACAACGACATGTCGCACACTGGCTCCGACGGTTCGTCCCCCGACGACCGCATCGAGCGGGCCGGATACTCCTGGAGCGCCTACGGCGAGAACGTGGCCTACGGCTACAGCTCGCCGGAGAGCGTGATGGAGGGCTGGATGAACAGCTCCGGCCACAGGGCCAACATCCTGAACTGCGACTTCAAGGAGATCGGCGTCGGCCACGCCCAGCCCGGCCACTACTGGACCCAGGACTTCGCCACCGCCCGCTGACCCCGGCCCCGGCCCGGACGGCATCCGGCCGCTGTAGGGCACCGGCACACGCCCGCCGAGGCGCACACCGGCCGGGGCCGACGCTCAGCCGTCGGCCCCGGCCGCCCGCGCTCTCGCCCGCGCCTCGCCGGGAGGCGGGATGAACTGGAGCTCCAGCGTGGCCGGTGGCTCGGCCACACCCGGTCCGCCCGCGGCCGCCCAGGCGAGCAGATCGTCGGTGCTCTCCTCGTCCAGGGCCCAGCCGACCCAGGTCGGCCGTCCACCGCCGCGGCGTCCGGAGGGCGACGGCTGGACCACCACCACATTGGCCTGACCGCACGGCCCCAGACAGTCGGTCGTCCGCACCGCCACCCGCTCCGGTGCCGCGTCGACCGCCGCCCGCAGCCGGTCCAACTGACCCTGGTGGTCGGTACGGGGGTGCTTGGCCACACTGCCGCAGCAACAGCCCCGGCAGACGACGAGAGTGCACGGCCGTTCCGGTATGTCGCGCTGCGGCCAGGTCTGCATCAGAGCATTGTGGCACGGCGGTTCGGCGCCGCCGGGTGTGCCCCGAGGGATGCCGGGCGGCCCGGCGGGCGCGTACGTACAAGCCAGCTACGCTCACGGTATGACGACGCACAAGGCCGTCCCGTTGAGTGTGGACGCGATGATCGAGGACCTCAGGACACTTGTCGAAGTCGAGTCCCCGTCGCGCGACCTCGCTGCCCTGAAGGCATCGGCCACCACGGTCGCCACTCTCCTCGAAGGCCGTCTCGGCGGACGGGCCGCACTGGTGGAGACCGAAGGCGGACCGCATGTCCACTGGTCGGCCGGTGGCGATCCGAAGGTACTGATCCTCGGCCACCACGACACCGTCTTCCCGCTCGGCACCCTGGAGCGCAGGCCGTTCACGGTCGAGGACGGGCACGCCACCGGCCCCGGGGTCTTCGACATGCTCGGCGGTGTCGTCCAGGCCATCCACGGCCTGGCGGCGCTCGACGACCGGTCGGGTGTGGAGATCCTGGTGAGCGCCGACGAGGAGGTCGGCTCCCGCTCCTCCCGCGCCCTCATCGAGGAACGGGCCCTGGCCTGTGGCGCCGTACTCGTACTGGAGGGCGCCGCCGACGGCGGAGGTCTGAAGACCGGCCGCAAGGGCTGTGGCACCTTCGAGGTCTCCGTCGCGGGCCGGGCCTCGCACGCGGGGCTCGAACCCGCGGCCGGGGTCAATGCCCTGATCGAAGCGGCACACCAGGTACTGGACATCGCGGAGCTCGGCCGACCCGACATCGGGACCACGGTCACCCCGACCGTCGCCGCCGCGGGCACCCTGGACAACGTGGTTCCCGCGGCGGCGACCATCATCGTCGACGTCCGGGTCGAGACGGCCGAGGAGAAGGAACGGGTGGAGTCCGCGTTCGCCGCACTGGCGCCCCATCTCGACGGTGCCGAGATCACGGTTCAGGGGGGCGTCGGGCGGCCCCCGATGCCCGAGTCGGCCTCGGCCGAACTCTTCGCCGTGGCGAAGCGGTTGCTTCCCGGTATCGAGGGCATGGCCGTCGGCGGCGGAAGCGACGGCAACTTCACGGCCGCGCTCGGAGTGCCGACGCTCGACGGCCTGGGAGCGGTCGGCGGTGGCGCCCATGCCGACCATGAGTATCTGGTGGTCGACGCCATGGCCGAGCGGGCGAACCTGGTCGGCGGACTGGTGAACGCGATCCGGCACACGGCGCGCTCCGCGTGATCCCGCGCGCCGAGCGCGGGCGAGGGGAGCCGAAGCCCTCCGCGCATCCGTTGTCCGGGCAGTCGTCGGGACCCTCTTCGGGACTTTCTCCGTAGCCGTCGTCCCCGCCGTCGTGGCAGGTCATCGGATCCGTGACACACATGGAGCCCCCTGGCTGAAGGGCGAGGCAGCCCGAACCACCCCGATCCCACCGGGAGATGGACGGCGGCGCTCACAACAAGACCCCTGGCATTGTGCAGCAGATTTCCGATCTGACCGGAAATCAAGTGGAGTTCGACCGGGGGTGGCTACCAAGGGGTCCGCGCGGGTACGGCGCCCCCTCATCGAGGGGCGCCGCGGCGGTGGCACCGCTCACTGGGCGCTCGCGGCCGGACGCACCACGAGCTCATTGATGTCCACCTCGGCCGGGCTGTTCACCGCGAAGGCGATGGCGTCCGCGATGGCCGACGCGGGGATGGCCACCGAGCGGTAGGTCTTCATCTCCTCACGGGCCCGAGGATCGGAGATGGATTCCGCGAGCTCCGACTCGGTCACCCCCGGGGACACCACGGTCACCCGGATATCCCCCGCCGACTCCTGGCGCAGCCCCTCCGACAGGGCGCGCACCGCGAACTTCGTCGCGCAGTACACCGCGGCGGTGGGCACCACCTCGTACGCACCCACCGACGCGATGTTGACGAGGTGACCGCCGCCCTGTTCGCGCATCACCGGCAGGGCCGCCGCGATCCCGTGCAGCACACCCCGCACATTCACATCGATCATGCGGTCCCACTCGTCGACCTTCAGCTCCGCCAGCGGCGAGAGCGGCATCACCCCGGCGTTGTTCACCATCACATCCACCCGCCCGAACCGCTCCCGCGCGGCGGCCACGAACCCCCGTACGTCCGCGGCGTCCGTGACATCAAGCCGCCGGAACGCCGCCCGGTCACCGCCGTCCGCCAATCCGTCCACCAGCGCGGCCAGCCGGTCGGTGCGCCGCGCCCCCAGGAAGACCCGGTGGCCGTCGGCGACCAGCCGGCGGGCCGTCGCCTCCCCGATGCCACTGCTCGCACCCGTGACCAGAACGACCTTTGTGGTGTCCGTCGTCATCGCTGTCCATCCTCTCGATCGTGGGGGGGCGGGTCCGCCCCGTGATCGAGTCTGAGGAGATCGCCGCAGGTCAACCAGGAGGTGCGCTGCCCGGGTGTGGCGCACCCAGGCAGCGCCCCGGCCCGGCGGCCTAGCCTTGGGGGCATGCCCGACAACGCACTCGGAGATTTCCTGCGCGCCCGCCGAGCGGGACTGCGCCCACAGGACGTCGGCATGGCGTACCACGGCGTCCGCAGGGTTCCCGGTCTGCGGCGTGAGGAGGTGGCCGTCCTCGCCGGGGTCAACGCCGACTACTACACCCGGCTGGAACAGGGGCGGGAACGCCACCCCTCACCGCAGGTCCTCGACGCCCTCAGCCGCGCCCTGCACCTGGACAGCGACGCCCGCGCGCATCTGTACCGGCTGACCGGCACCGCGCCCGACGACCGCCACGTCCCGGCGCCGGACACCGTCAGCCCCGGGCTGCGGGGGCTGCTGGACGGCTACGCCCACACCCCCGCGTTCGTCGTCAACCGCACCCTGGACATCCTCGTCGCCAACGCCCTCGCCGAGGCGCTGTACTCGCCCTTCCAGTCCGCGGACAACCTGGCCCGGATGACCTTCCTCGACCCCGCGGCCCCCCACTTCTTCACCCGCTGGGACTGGACCGCGCAGGCCACGGTGGCCAATCTGCGCGTGGCGGAGGGCTATCCCGCCGACGGCCCGCGGCTGACCGCCCTCGTCGAGACCCTCACCCGGCACAGCGCCGAGTTCACCGCCCTGTGGAACTCCCACGCGGTGCGCGGCAAGACACACGAGGCCAAACACCTCCACCACCCCGAGGTCGGCCCGCTGACCCTCAGCTACCAGTCCTTCGACGTCCGTGACGCGCCCGGTCAGCAACTGGTCATCTACCACGCCGAACCCGGCAGCCCCAGTGCCCAGGCGTTGGGACTGCTCGGCACGCTCGACGCCACCCGGCGGCAGACGGCCGGGTAGGAGCGCGCCCCGGGGGTGGGCCGCTCAGCTCCGCGGGCGGCTCGACCCCGCGTTCACCGGCGGCCCCGCCGGGACGCGGACGGCGTGCGGGGCCCGGGGCGGCGGGGCGCCGGTCCACAGCCGCCGGTGTAGACGCGGGGCACCCGGTCGCCGACCCGGGTGACGATCTCGTACGCGATGGTGTCCGCGGCCCGTGCCCAGTCCTCCGCCCCGGGCTCACCGCCGTCGCCGGGGCCGAACAGCACCACCTCGTCGCCGACCGCCGCCGGACCCTCACCGAGGTCGATGACGAATTGGTCCATGCACACCGTCCCGGCCACCGTGCGCCGTTCGCCCGCGGCCAGCACCGGACCGGTACGGGAGGCATGGCGCGGCACCCCGTCGGCGTACCCCAGGGGCACCACACCGAGAGTGGTCCGACGGGGTGTGCGGTAGCGGTGGCCGTAGGACACCCCGTGCCCGGCGGCGACACGTTTGACGGAGACCAGCCGGGCGGAGAGTGTCATCGCGGGCCGCAGCCCCAGGGCGGCGGCGTCGGCGGACTCCGGTACCGGGCTCAGCCCGAACACCGCGATTCCCGGGCGCACCAGGTCGAAGTGGGTCTGCGGAAGCCGCAGCGTGGCGGCCGAGTTGGCCAGGTGCAGCACCTCGGGGCGCAGCCCCGCCTTGCGCGCCGTGTCCACCGCGGCGCGGAAGTTCTCCACCTGCACGTCGGTCGCCGGGTGGCCGGGGGTGTCGGCGTCGGCGAGATGGGACCAGATCCCCACGACCCGGATGTGTCCGGACGCCTCGGCGCGTGCGGCGGCCTCCAGCAGCGCGGGCCAGTCGGCGGACGTGGCGCCGCCGCGGCCCATACCGGTGTCCGCTTTCAGATGCAGCAGACAGGGGCGGCCCGCCACCCGCGCCGCCTCCTCCGCCGCCTCGACCGCCCAGATCGCCCCGGCCGACAGCTCGATGTCCGCGGCGAGGGCGGCGGCCCAGTCGTCACCGGGGGCCAGCAGCCAGGCCATGACGCGGATCCTGCTGGTGATGCCCGAGGCGCGCAGGGTCAGTGCCTCGTGGATCCGTGCGGCGCCGAGCCAGGTGGCGCCACCGGCAAGCGCCGCACGGGCGCTGGGGACGATGCCGTGGCCGTAGCCGTCGGCCTTCACCACCGCCATGGTCTCCGCGGAACCGGCGGCCTCCCGCAGCCGCGCCACATTGGCGCTGATGGCCGCGAGGTCGATCCGCGCCTGTGCGAGAGGCACGGCCTCGCGGGTCCCGTCCTCGCGGTCGCCGACCTCGTAGGGGCTGCCGATCGCCACACCGTCGTCCTTCCGTGGAGACTCCACCGGGCCCGGGACGGGCCGCGGGTGAAGCCATGGTGGCGCCGGGGAGAGCACTCCGTCATCGTGCGAACGCCACTGTCGAACGGCGCCGCGGAGTGCCGGGGGAACAACGGGAGCGCGGGGGTGGCCGCACCGTCAGCCGGGGTCGTGCTCCGTGGCCCGCGGCTCGCCCCCGGTGGCCGCCGCGCGGTCGTTGCCGTAGCGCCGGGCCGTGAGCTGGAGCAGCAGCGCCGCGCGCACCTCCGCGCTGTCCAGCCGCAGGTCCACCACCTCCCGCAGCCGGCGCATCCGGTGCCGGAGGGTGTTCGGGTGGATATGCAGCCGGGCCGCGGCCGCCTTCGCGTCCCCCATCTCCTCCAGCCAGGTGTACAGCGTCGGCACATGGCTGGTGTGGTGCGCGCGGTCGTGCTCCAGCAACTGCCGCAGCGGCCCGATCTCCGCGGTGCGGGCGGCGGTGGCGGACCGTGCGGTGCGGCGCAGCACCACCGTGGCCCATACCTCGTCGTGGACGGCCGAGCCGCCGGGGACCAGCCCCGCCGTGAGCAGTCCGAGGGTGTCATCGGCCTGTTCCCGGGAGTCGGTCAGCCCGGGGACGGTGGTGGCGAGCCCGCCCATGGCCACCAGCGGCGCTGCCGTGTCCCCGGTGGGCTCGGCGAGTTCGCCCAGCCAGTCGGCACGCGTCCCGGAGGTGGAACGCACCGCGTCGGCGTGGACGATGCCGTAGACCACATCGCCGACCACCGCCGCGGGGGAGCGCAGCCGGGTGCCGGGGAAGCGGCACAGCCGTTCCCGTACGGTCAGCCGTTGCCGCTCGGCCTCGTCGGCGTCCTCACCGAGCACTCCCACGGCGATCACCCGCCAGGGGCCGCTGGTCAGACCGAGCAGCCGGGCGGCGTCCGCGGCCCCCTCGTGTCCGTGCAGCACCCGCGCCACCATGTCCGCCAGCGCCAGCCGCCGCCGGTCGGCCTCCGCACGGCGGCGCAGCAGATGCAGGGCCGCCGCGTCCGCGGCGTCGGCGAACGCCGCGGCCCGCTCGGGCTCGACCGGACCCGGCACGATCGCCCAGATCGAGCCCAGCACATCGCCTCCCGCGTGCACGGGCACCACCAGCCGCGGCTTGGTGCCCTCGACGACGGCCGGAACGTAGATGGGTGTGGTGTCCTGGGCGATCCTGCGGAACACACCGTGCCGCCGGAAGTGCGCGTTGACGTCCTCGGGCACATGGCGGCCCATGATGGTGGCCACCCGCGCCTCGTCGCCGCGCTCCTGACGGGTGGAGTACGCCAGCACCCGTGAGCCGCGGTCCTCGATGGTCACCGGGGCGTCGATGATCCGGGCGATGGCGTCCGCCACCCCGAACAGATCCCCCGCCTCCGCCACTCCCAGCCCCGCGGCGGACACGGCAAGCCCCTCGCTGTCGAGCGCCGCGCGCAGCAGCGACAGCACCTGGGCCCAGCCCGCCTCCGCGGACACCCGCAGCAGCGCCACGCCCGCCTCTTCCGCCGCCGCGGCCACTTCCCCGTCCAGCGCCACCGGCGCCTTGAGTAGCACGGCCGCGGCCGACCGCCGGGCACACAGCGTCAGCAGACGCAGCGCGGCGTCACGGTCGGTGAGGTTCACCCCGAGCACCACATCCCCCGGCCGTGGCTCGAGCTCCTGGTCCGGTTCGGCGATCACCGCGTCGCCGACCGTGACGGACAGCCGCTCGGGGGCACACATCCCCGACGACACCGCTGGTCCCACGGTGTCGAGAAGCCGTTGCAGACTGATCATGGCCCACCACCCGCTCACCGATCGCCCACCATCCTGCCCCACCGTGTGGGCTCGGGAGGAGTGGCGTCCGGGAAACGAGGGGGACCGGCGGTGGCTAGAGCCTGTCCGGCGGATCATGTGACCGTTTCGGGTCCGGCTCGTTGCCACGGACATGGGGCGGGGGGATCTGTCGGACTCGGAATGGGCGCG
>NZ_JBEZHR010000018.1:0-148707 GCF_040650655.1 Streptomyces sp. NPDC048636
ACGCCCGGTTACATTTCGAACCCGGAAGCTAAGCCTTTCAGCGCCGATGGTACTGCAGGGGGGACCCTGTGGGAGAGTAGGACGCCGCCGAACAAATTGTCAGAGAGCCCTATCGGGAACTTCGGTTCCCGATAGGGCTCTCTTTTGTTGTGTTGCGGGTCACGCGGTGTTCATGTTGTCTGGGCACGATGCCTGCCATGGGCACTCCTACGGATGAGCTGTGGCGTGAGCTGACCCGGCTGGGTATCCGGCCGGGCGACGAGGTGGTCGTGCCGTCGTACGGCACCCCCGAAGCGGCGGAAGCGGTGCTGCTGGCCGGCGCGAGGCCGGTCTTCGTGGACATCGACGCCGAGACCTTCTGCATAGATCCCGCCGCGGTGGCCGAGGCGATCACGCCCCGGACCGCGGCTGTCGTGGCCGTACACACCTTTGGACACCCGGCCGATATGGCCGGTCTCACCGCGCTGGGCCAGCGGCACGGCGTTGAGATCGTCGGCTATGGGGCTCAGCCCGAGCCCGTCGGAGAGATCCTGCGGCGGCAGGCGAACGCGGCCTATCTCGACGGAAAGCTGCGCGGCGTCATCACACCCGCCGTGCGGCAAGGAATGGAACACACCTACCAGCAGTACGTGGTGCGGGTACCCGGCAATGGCCGCCCCGACCGCGACGCCTTCGCCCGTACGCTGCGCTCTCGCGGCGTCGTCTGCCACGTTCCCGTCCAGACGCCCGCACACCGCACGGCGCGGTTCCGGCGCGATCTGTGGCTCACGGAGACCGAGCGGGCGGCCGATCAATGCCTCTCGCTGCCCGTCGATCCCGCCATGTCGCGGCGGGAGTTGCAGCGGGTTGTTTCGGCATGCAACGCACTCGGGGGACTGTTGCAGTCAGCCGCCTGAGCGACCGGGGCGGAGTGGTCGGGAGCGTACTCGAGTTCGGGTATGATCTATCCCGTTGCCGCGCCCCAATAGCTCAGTCGGCAGAGCGTCTCCATGGTAAGGAGAAGGTCTACGGTTCGATTCCGTATTGGGGCTCCACAGAAGAAGGCCCCCGCCAAAAGGCGGGGGCCTTCTTCGTGTTCGGGCTCCCGGGACCGACGGGTGGGGGACCCGGCAAGCGCCCCCGTCCGTCAGGCGTCGTGCGGTTCGGGGACGCGCATCGCCAGGATGGCCATGTCGTCGGAGGGCGGATCCGCGGCGAAGCGCTCGACGGCCCGCAGCACTCGCGCGGCCACCGCGCCCGCGGTCAGCCCCGTGCAGGTGGTGAGGACATCGGTGAGGCCCTCGTCACCGAGCATCCTGGTGCCCTCGCGCCGCTCGGTGACCCCGTCGGTGACGCACAGCAGGACGTCGCCCGGATCGAGGGTGATGGTCTGCTCGTACAGCTCCAGGTCCTCCATGACGCCGAGCAGCGGCTGCGGTTCGGCGGCCGCCTCGACGCTGCCGTCCTGGCGCAGCCGCAGCGGCAGGGGATGTCCGGCGCAGACGACCTTCAGGACCGCGCTGCCGTCGTGCTGCGGCCACAACTCCCCGTAGAGCAGGGTCAGGAAGCGGCTGCGGGCGCCCTCGTCGAGGATGGCCGCGTTGAGCCGCTCCAGGACCGCCGGGCCGCCGAAGCCCTCGCGGGCGAGCAGTCGCAGCGCGTGCCGGGCCAGGCCGGTCACCGCGGCGGCCTCCGGGCCGGTGCCGCACACGTCGCCGATGGCGAAGCCGTAGGCGCCGTCACGGATCGGGAAGAGGTCGTAGAAGTCACCGCCGACCTCGTTGCCCTCCCCCGCCGCGCGGTAGATGACCTCGACCTCGACACCGGGGACCTCGGGCTGCTCCGGCGGCAGCAGGCTGCGCTGGAGGGACTGGCTGATGGCGGTGCGCTCCGAGTACAGCCGGGCGTTGTCCAGGGCGAGTGCGGCCCGGCGGGAGAGGTCCTCGGCGAGCTCCAGGTTCTCCTGGCGGAAGTGCTCGTCGGTGGGCTTGCCGAGGATCAGCATGCCGATCACGCGGTTGCGGGCCACTAGGGGCAGGACGACCGTCTCGCCGCCCACCGCGGAGGCCGTCGCCAGGGAGGCGCCCGGACCGGAGGAGGGGCGGGCGGAGTCGCCGAGGCTGAGGCTGCGCAGTGAGGTCCGCAGGGCCGCGGCGTGGGCGGCGTCGTACGGGCCGGACCAGCCGCGGGCGCCGCCGGTGGGCACCTGCTCCGGTGGATCGATCTTCGTCAGCAGGGCCTTGAGGCCGTCGATGCGGTCCTCGTCCTCGTGCAGGACGTAGGAGAGCTCGGGCTCGGAGACCTGGTCGGCGACGGTGTAGACGGCGCACCAGCTGGCGAGGGTGGGGACCGTCATCTGGGCCATCAGCGCGAGGGTCTGGTCGCGGTCCAGGGTGCCCGCGAGCAGGTCGGACGCCTCGACGAGGAAGGACAGCGAGCCACGGCGCAGCCGCTCCAGCTCGGTGAGGCGGGCCCGTTCGACGGCGAGTGCGATGCGGTCGGCGGCGAACTGGAGGCGCAGCGCCTCCTCGTTGCTGTAGCGGCCGGGGGACTCGGCGGCGACGCCGAGCGAGCCGGTGAGCCGTCCCTCGACCTTGAGCGGGACCGTGACGACCGACCGCATTCCGGTGTTGACCAGGAGCGGGACGGCGCCGGGCATGGCCGACAGGTCTTCGTGGACGGCGGGCATACGGGCCGAGCCGTAGCGGCCGGTGCCCGCTTCGACGGGGACGCGGGCGAAGCGCTGGCGGGCGGAGGGCAGCCCGGTGGAGGCGCGCACCTCCAGCTCGGTTTCGTCGTCGGTGGCGAGCAGGAGATAGGCGGCGTCGCCGTCGAGCATGTCACGGGCGCGCTCGACGGTGCGCTGGAGCAGCCCGTCGAGGTCGTCCGGCGCGGGGGAGCCGATGAAGACCTCGAAGGCGTCGGAGGCGGCGCCGCGCTCGGATTCGCCGCTGTCCTGCGCCACCGCGCGCAGCGGACTCTGGAGGACGGCCCGCTCCAGGTCGCGGACGAGCAGACAGACGGTGGAGGGCTCGCCGTCGGCGTCGCGGACGCGCAGGTGCGAGGCGTAGACCGGGGAGACCCGGCCGTCGGCCCCGCGGATGCCGTAGGAGCCCTCCCAGCGGGAGAGCTGGAGGGCCTCGGCGACACCGGTGCCGGTGCCGGGGGTGTGCGGCCAGGCCGCGAGGTCGGTCAGCGGTTTGCCGATGACCTGCTCCGGGCTGTAGCCGAACAGCTCCTGCGCGTCGTCGTTCCAGTCGCTGATGAGGGCGCCGCTGTCGACCTGGACGACGGCGACGCGGACCCGGGCGTCGGCGATGGGCAGGGCGCTGGAGGGCAGTGCGGGGCCGGCGGCGCGGGTCCCGGCCGGGCGGTCGGGGAAGTCGAGCTGGAACCAGACCTGCTTATGGGTCGCGGAGTACTCGACTCCCCAGCGTGCCGCGAGGGCCGCGCAGAGTAGCAGACCGCGGCCGCCCTCACTGTCGGGGCTTCCGAAGTGGTGACCGCCGTTGCTCTGCACCGGAAGCTCGCGCTCCGGGTAACGGTCGGCGACCTCGACGCGTACGCCGGTCTCCGCCCGGACGCAGACCACATCGGCTGTCGTACCGGCATGGACGACGGCGTTGGTGACCAGTTCACTGGTGAGGACGACAGCGTCGTCAACGATGTCGGTGAGACCCCATCCTTGCAGCGTGTCCCGGACGAACGTGCGGGCGGCGGCGACCGAGCGTCCGACCGGCTCGAAGGTGGCGGCTGCCCGCGCGGTGATCACAGGTCTCCTCATATGTGTCTCGGCGATCTGCTCACCCATGTCGCAGCGCCCCTCCGATGCCCTGGCCGGATGCCAGGTTACTTACCTCCACCGCGCTCGCGAATGCCGGTCGGCACTGATTCCACTCCAGAGTGTGCTGTACGCGGTGTGCGATGCTGCCGAACTGTTATGGCCTGGTTGGGCCATGGTGAAACACTGGGCAAGCTGGAAGAAGAACCCGACGAGGATGGTCAACCCTGCGGGAGGGACACGGTGGAGTCTGGCGCAGCGGCGCGGGGCACGAATACGCGCGCGAAGGGCGGACGGTCCCGTAGCAATGGGACGACTGAGGTGGAGACGGCTGCCCTGAACCGGCTGCTGACCGCCATGACGGCGATGCGGGACGGAAACTTCCGCAAGCGTCTGACGGTCTCGGGCGACGGGATCATGTCCGAGATCGCCGCGGTCTTCAATGAGGTGGCGGAGCGCAACCTCCAGCTGACCGGCGAATTGACCCGGGTACGGCGGGTGGTCGGCCGGGAGGGCAAGCTCACCGAGCGGCTGGAGACGGGCGCCTGCGAGGGGCAGTGGGCGGCCGCCATCGACGCGTCCAACGCGTTGGTGGACGATCTTGTGCGGCCGGTCTCCGAGGTGGGACGGGTGCTGTCGGCGGTCGCCGAGGGCGACCTCGAGCAGCGCATGGACCTGCGGGCGCAGGGCGCCGACGGTTCGGCGCATCCGCTGCGCGGTGAGTTCCTGAAGGTGGGGCGCACCGTCAACGGCCTGGTGGACCAGCTCTCGGCCTTCACCGACGAGGTGACCAGGGTCGCCAGCGAGGTCGGTACCGAGGGCAAGCTGGGCGGCCAGGCCCGGGTGCGCGGAATGTCCGGTTCATGGAAGGACCTCACGGAGTCCGTCAACACGATGGCCTCCCGGCTCACCGCGCAGGTGCGGGATATCGCGCTGGTGACCACGGCGGTGGCCAAGGGTGATCTCTCCCGGAAGGTCACGGTCCATGTGTCCGGGGAGATGCTCGAGCTGAAGAACACCGTCAACACGATGGTGGACCAGCTGTCCTCGTTCGCCGCCGAGGTGACCAGAGTCGCCCGTGAGGTGGGCACCGAAGGTGAGCTCGGCGGTCAGGCGAAGGTGCCCGGGGTCGCGGGGGTGTGGAAGGACCTGACGGATTCGGTCAATCTGATGGCCGGAAATCTCACCGCCCAGGTGCGTGGGATCGCTCAGGTGACGACCGCGGTCGCCAATGGCGATCTGTCGCAGAAGGTGACGGTGAGCGCACGCGGTGAAGTCGCGCAGCTCGCCGACACGATCAACACGATGACCGAGACGCTGCGCACGTTCGCCGACGAGGTGACGCGGGTGGCCAGTGAGGTCGGGGCCGACGGGCTGCTGGGCGGTCAGGCGCAGGTGCCGGGTGCGGCGGGTACGTGGAAGGACCTCACCGATTCGGTGAACACCGCCTTCCGTAACCTCACCGCGCAGGTGCGGGACATCGCCCAGGTGACCACGGCGGTGGCGAACGGCGATCTGTCGCAGAAGGTCACCGTGGATGTGGCCGGCGAGATGCTGGAGCTGAAGAACACCGTCAATACGATGGTGGACCAGCTCCAGTCCTTCGGTGCCGAGGTGACCCGGGTGGCCCGGGAGATCGGTGTCGAGGGTGAACTGGGCGGCCAGGCGCAGGTGCCGGGTGCGGCGGGTACGTGGAAGGACCTCACCGATTCGGTGAACACCGCGTTCCGCAACCTGACCGGACAGGTGCGCAATATCGCCCAGGTGACCACGGCGGTGGCGAACGGCGATCTGTCGCAGAAGGTCACCGTCGATGTCTCCGGTGAGATGCTCCAGCTGAAGAACACCGTGAACACCATGGTGGATCAGCTGTCGTCCTTCGCCGACCAGGTCACGCGGATGGCGCGGGACGTGGGCACCGAGGGGCGGCTGGGCGGTCAGGCCCGGGTGGACGGCGTCAGCGGCACCTGGAAGGACCTCACCGACTCCGTCAACTCGATGGCGGGGAACCTGACCTCGCAGGTGCGCGGGATCGCCCAGGTGACCACCGCCGTCGCCCGTGGCGATCTGTCCCAGAAGATCGAGGTGGACGCGCGCGGCGAGATCCTCGAGCTGAAGAACACCATCAACACGATGGTCGACCAGCTCTCGGACTTCGCGGAGCAGGTGACCCGGGTCGCCCGTGAGGTGGGTACGGACGGCCGTCTGGGCGGTCAGGCGCGGGTGCCCGGTGTGGCGGGCGTATGGCGCGACCTGACCGACTCGGTGAACGGTATGGCGGGCAATCTGACCGCTCAGGTCCGTAACATCGCCCAGGTGGCGACCGCGGTCGCACGAGGTGACCTCTCGCAGAAGATCGACGTCGATGCCCGCGGTGAGATCCTGGAGCTGAAGAACACCCTCAACACCATGGTGGACCAGCTGTCCTCCTTCGCGGAGGAGGTCACCCGGGTCGCCCGCGAGGTGGGTACCGAGGGCCAGCTGGGCGGCCAGGCCGAGGTGCAGGGGGTCTCCGGCACCTGGAAGGACCTCACCCAGTCCGTCAACGGCATGGCCAACAACCTCACCTCGCAGGTGCGTTCCATCGCCGAGGTGACGACGGCGGTCGCCAAGGGCGATCTGTCAAAGAAGATCACCGTCGACGCCAAGGGCGAGATCCTCGAGCTCGTCACCACCGTGAACACGATGGTGGACCAGCTGTCCTCGTTCGCCGAGCAGGTCACCCGGGTGGCCCGCGAGGTGGGCACCGAGGGCCAGTTGGGCGGTCAGGCGCGGGTGCCGGGTGTCACCGGCATCTGGAAGGACCTGAGCAACAACGTCAACCTGATGGCCAACAACCTCACCATCCAGGTGCGGAACATCTCCCAGGTCTCGGCCGCGGTCGCCAACGGCGATCTGACGAAGAAGGTGACGGTCGAGGCGCGCGGCGAGGTCGCGGCGCTGGCCGACACCGTCAACACCATGGTGACCACGCTGTCGTCGTTCGCCGACGAGGTCACCCGGGTGGCGCGCGAGGTGGGTACGGACGGCATCCTCGGCGGTCAGGCACGGGTGCCCGGTGTGTCGGGCACGTGGAAGGACCTCACCGAGTCCGTGAACTCGATGGCGTCCAACCTGACCGGCCAGGTGCGCAACATCGCGATGGTCACGACGGCGATCGCCCAGGGCGATCTGACCAAGAAGATCGACATCGAGGCGCGGGGCGAGATCCTGGAGCTGAAGACGACCATCAACACGATGGTCGACCAGCTGTCCTCGTTCGCCGACCAGGTGACCCGGGTGGCCCGTGAGGTGGGCACCGAGGGCCAGCTCGGCGGTCAGGCGCGGGTGCGGGACGTGGCGGGCACCTGGAAGGACCTGACCGAGTCGGTGAACGAGATGGCCGGGAACCTGACCCGTCAGGTGCGTGCCATCGCCGAGGTCGCCACGGCGGTGACCCGCGGCGATCTCAACCTCAAGATCGACGTGGATGCCTCGGGCGAGATCCAGGTCCTCCAGGACCACATCAACACCATGATCGCCAACCTGCGCGAGACCACGCTCGCCAACAAGGAACAGGACTGGCTGAAGGGCAATCTGGCCCGGATCTCCGGTCTGATGCAGGGACGGCGCGATCTGGAGGACGTCGCCCGGCTCATCATGAGCGAACTGACCCCGGTGGTCTCCGCCCAGCACGGCGCGTTCTTCCTGGCGGCGCCGATCGGCGAGGGCACCGAGGTGGTGGCCGACAGCACCTCCGAAGAGGGCTATGAGCTGCGTCTGATCGGCAGTTACGGCTACTCCCACGGGTCGATGCCCACCTCCTTCCGGCCGGGCGAGACCCTGATCGGGACGGTGGCCGAGGAGAAGCGGCCGATCCTGGTGGAGACGGTGCCCCCGGGCTACCTCAAGATCGCTTCGGGTCTTGGCGAGGCGGCCCCGGCGCATGTGATCGTGCTGCCGGTGCTCTTCGAGGGCCAACTGCTCGGTGTGGTCGAGCTGGCGTCGTTCCAGCCGTTCGCGCAGATCCAGAAGGACTTCCTGAACCAGATCGCCGAGATGATCGGCACCAGCGTCAACACCATCAGCGTCAACACCAAGACCGAGGTGCTGCTGAAGCAGTCGCAGGAGCTGACCGAGCAGCTGCGGGAGCGGTCGGCGGAGCTGGAGAACCGGCAGAAGGCCCTCCAGGCGTCCAACGCGGAGCTGGAGGAGAAGTCGGACCGGCTGGCCCGGCAGAACCGCGATATCGAGGTGAAGAACACCGAGATCGAGGAGGCGCGGCAGGTGCTCGAGGAGCGCGCCGAGCAGCTCGCGGTCTCGATGCGCTACAAGAGCGAGTTCCTGGCCAATATGTCGCATGAGCTGCGCACCCCGCTCAACTCGCTGCTGATCCTGGCCAAGCTGCTCGCCGACAACGCGGACGGCAACCTCTCGCCGAAGCAGGTGGAGTTCGCCGAGACCATCCACGGCGCGGGCTCGGACCTGCTGCAACTGATCAACGACATCCTGGATCTGTCGAAGGTCGAGGCGGGCAAGATGGATGTCAGTCCGACCCGGATCGCCCTGGTCCAGCTCGTCGACTATGTGGAGGCCACCTTCCGGCCGCTGACCGCGGAGAAGGGGCTGGACTTCTCGGTGCGGGTCTCGCCCGAGCTGCCGGCCACGCTGCACACCGACGAGCAGCGGCTGTTGCAGGTGCTGCGCAATCTGCTGTCCAACGCGGTGAAGTTCACCGACACCGGCGCCGTGGAGCTGGTGATCCGGCCGGCGGGCGGCGATGTGCCCAACGCGATCCGGGAGCAGCTCCTGGAGGCGGGCGCGCTGCGCGCACCGGACGCCGACATGATCGCGTTCTCGGTGACCGACACCGGGATCGGTATCGCGGCGAGCAAGATGCGGGTGATCTTCGAGGCGTTCAAACAGGCCGACGGGACCACCAGCCGTAAGTACGGCGGCACCGGTCTGGGTCTCTCCATCAGCCGGGAGATCGCCCGGCTGCTGGGCGGTGAGATCCACGCGGCCAGTGAGCCGGGCCGCGGTTCGACCTTCACGCTCTATCTGCCGCTGCACCCCGGCGAGCTGCCGCCCCAGGGCTATCCGCAGCTCGGTGCGGGCGCACCGGCGTCCGCCCTCGCGATCCCGGGCAACTCGGCCTCCGGGCCGCGCACCCCGGCCGCGCTGGAGAGCGGCACCGTCGGGGAGAGCGCCGAGAACGGGGCGGTGGCGGAGCCGGAGCACGTGCCCGACGCGTCCGCCAACGGCGGTCAGCGGGCGTCGGGGCTGTACCGGCGGCAGCGGACCGAGCGGGAGAACGGGCAGCCGTCGGCCGAGCCGCAGGGGCAGTCGGCCGACCGCGGGGCGGGCAGGCGGGGGCGGCAGGCCCCGGAGCACGCCCCGGAGCCGTGGCTGCTGGGCGGCCAGGACCTGGTCGTACCGGAGCCGGTGAGTGGCTTCCACGGCGAGAAGGTGCTGATCGTCGACGACGACATCCGCAATGTGTTCGCCCTCACCAGCGTGCTGGAGCAGCACGGACTCCAGGTGCTGTACGCGGAGAACGGCAGGGAGGGCATCGAGGTCCTCGAGCAGCACGACGATGTCGTGCTCGTCCTGATGGACATCATGATGCCGGAGATGGACGGCTATGCGACGACGGCGGCGATCCGCAGGATGCCGCAGTTCGCCGGACTGCCGATCATCGCCCTTACCGCGAAGGCGATGAAGGGAGATCGTGAAAAGAGTATTGAGGCTGGCGCGTCGGACTATGTCACCAAGCCCGTCGACACCGATCATCTTCTTGCGGTGATGGAGCAGTGGATGTCAGAGCAGTGACCTGCGGGACGCCGGGCGCGTCTGTGGTGTTGACTGACTGTCGCCGAACACGTGTGGGAACGCGGTATTCGGGGAACCTTCTGGTCTCCCGCCGCGTTTCTGCTACGTGCACAGTGACATCGCGGTGACAGGGTGTGGCGAACAGCGGGGTGCGGCTACCATGACCGGCACAAGGACGGGCGGCGCAAGGGAGTCGTCCCCTGGGGCGGCGCCCGGTGCTTCTCTCAGCTCTTCGAGCTGGGGAGACCCCAAGCCGGGACGAGGAGGACGGGGCATGGTGCAGAAGGCCAAGATCCTCCTGGTCGATGACCGGCCGGAGAATCTGCTGGCGCTGGAGGCCATTCTCTCCGCGCTCGATCAGACCCTGGTGCGGGCATCGTCAGGGGAGGAAGCGCTCAAGGCGCTGTTGACGGACGACTTCGCGGTCATCCTGCTGGATGTCCAGATGCCGGGCATGGACGGATTCGAGACCGCCGCGCACATCAAGCGGCGTGAGCGGACCCGTGACATCCCGATCATCTTCCTCACGGCGATCAACCACGGTCCGCACCACACCTTCCGGGGCTATGCGGCGGGCGCGGTCGACTACATCTCCAAGCCGTTCGACCCATGGGTGCTGCGCGCGAAGGTCTCGGTCTTCGTCGATCTGTACATGAAGAACTGCCAGTTGAGGGAGCAGGCATCGCTGCTGCGGCTTCAACTGGAGGGCGGTCAGCCCGCGGCCGGTGAGGACGCCAAGGAGTCGGCGGGGCTGCTCGCCGAGCTCTCCGCCCGGCTCGCGGCCGTCGAGGAGCAGGCCGAAGCGCTGTCCAAGCAGTTGGACGAGTCGGCCGACGCGGCCGCGGTGGCCACCGCGGCGCATCTCGAGCGCAAGCTCACCGGTCTGCGGCGGGCGCTGGACGCCCTGGAGCCGGGCGCGGGCAGCGGGGCCAGCCAGGTCCCCTCGAAGAACTGACCGCGGCGCACCCGCGAGAGGCCGTCCGCCCGCGGCCACCCGCCCCTTTGACGTCCTGTCACCGTCCCTGCACCGCACGGCTCACCGCACGGCCGTATCCGGCGCCCGCGTGACGTCAGTGGCGCCTGATGCGCCCACCATGCGTGCTCCGTACGGCGGACGCGGGTAATCTCGCACCCATGGCCTCTCGTACGTCCGGCAAGGGTTCCCCAGGCACGGCGGGCGCCCCGAAGAAGCGCGCCGGGCAGTCCGGAGGCGCGGTGAAGAAGTCGCCCGCGAAGAAGGCGGCGGCCAAGAAGGCACCCGCCAAGAAGTCGGCGGCGCCGGCGAAGAAGGCCGCGCCGAAGAAGAAGGCGGCAGCGAAGGCGCCGCCTCCGGCGCCCAACCCCACCAGCGGTGTCTACCGCGCCGTGCGCGCGGTGTGGATGGGCCTGGCGCGCGCCGTCGGGGCGACGTTCCGCGGCATAGGACGCGGCGCCAAGGGGCTCGACCCGGCGCACCGCAAGGACGGCAGCGCGCTGCTGCTGCTCGCCCTGGCGCTCATCGTCGCCGCGGGCACCTGGTCGAACCTGGACGGACCGGTCGGCGACCTGGTCGAGATGCTGGTCACCGGCGCCTTCGGACGGCTCGATCTGGTGGTGCCGATACTGCTGGCCACCATCGCCGCCCGGCTGATCCTCCACCCCGAGAAGCCGGAGGCCAACGGGCGGATCGTGATCGGGCTGTCCGCGCTGGTGATCGGTGTGCTGGGGCAGGTCCACATCGCCTGCGGGGCCCCGGGGCGCGGTCAGGGGACCGAGGCGATACAGGACGCGGGCGGCCTGATCGGCTGGGGCGTCTCCCGCCCGCTGATCTACGCGACGGGCGAGGTGCTGGCCGTACCGCTGCTGGTGCTGCTGACCGTCTTCGGGCTGCTGGTCGTCACCGCGACACCGGTCGCGGCGATTCCGCAGCGACTGCGGACGCTGGGCGTCCGGCTGGGCCTGCTCCGGGACGAGGAGGCGTTCGCGGACACGGGGACGGACGCGGAGTACGCCGAGGAATGGCGTGATACGCCCGCCAGACGCGCGCGCGGGTCCGCTCCGGCCCGTGGAGCCGCCGACGTCGTGGACGACCATGCGCGGGCCGAGGAGGAGGCGCTGCGGGGGCGCCGCCGTCAGCGCCGCAGTCAGCCCGTGGAGCCGCCGCGGGACCGCCCCCGGGACGCGGTGGACGTGGCGGCCGCGGCCGCCGCCGCGCTGGACGGCGCCGTACTGCACGGTGTGCATCCCTCGCCGCTCGTCGCCGGGCTCAGCAACGGGATCGCGGTGGACCGCGACACCGGTGAGATCAGCGGCGCTCCACCGGAGCCGTCCGAGTCGTCGGAGCCGGGTGAGGCCGGTCCGCAGCTCACGAAGCCCGCCGCCGGGGCGAAGGGCCGCGGGGACCGCGGCGGTGAGCCGGAGGGCTCCCGCGTCCCCGATCTCACCCGGCCGACGGCCGAAACGGGTGAGCCGCTGCCGCCGCGCGCCGAACAGCTCCAGCTCTCCGGTGACATCACCTACTCGCTGCCCTCGCTCGAACTGCTGGAGCGCGGCGGGCCCGGCAAGACGCGCAGCGCCGCCAACGACGCCGTGGTCGACTCGCTGACCAAGGTGTTCACGGAGTTCAAGGTCGACGCGTCGGTCACCGGCTTCACCCGCGGTCCGACGGTCACCCGCTACGAGGTGGAGCTCGGCCCGGCGGTGAAGGTCGAGCGGATCACCGCGCTGACCAAGAACATCGCGTACGCGGTCGCCAGCCCCGATGTGCGGATCATCAGCCCGATCCCGGGCAAGTCCGCGGTCGGCATCGAAATCCCCAACAGCGACCGCGAGATGGTCAACCTCGGCGATGTGCTGCGCTCGGCGGACTCCGTCGGGGACGACCACCCGATGGTGGTCGGCCTCGGCAAGGACGTCGAAGGCGGCTATGTGGCGGCCAACCTCGCGAGCATGCCGCATGTGCTGGTGGCGGGCGCCACCGGATCCGGCAAGTCGTCCTGCATCAACTGCCTGATCACTTCGATCATGGCCCGGGCCACTCCGGACGATGTGCGGATGGTGCTGGTCGACCCCAAGCGGGTGGAGCTGACCGCGTACGAGGGCATTCCGCATCTGATCACGCCGATCATCACCAACCCCAAGCGTGCGGCGGAGGCCCTCCAGTGGGTCGTCCGCGAGATGGATCTGCGCTACGACGATCTCGCGGCGTACGGTTTCCGCCATATCGACGACTTCAACGCGGCGGTCCGCAAGGGCAAGGTCAAACAGCCCGAGGGGAGCGAGCGGGAGCTCAAGCCGTATCCGTACCTGCTGGTGATCGTCGATGAGCTGGCGGATCTGATGATGGTCGCGCCGCGTGACGTGGAGGACTCGATCGTCCGGATCACCCAGCTCGCGCGTGCGGCCGGGATCCATCTGGTGCTGGCCACCCAGCGGCCCTCGGTGGATGTCGTCACCGGTCTGATCAAGGCCAATGTGCCCTCGCGGCTCGCCTTCGCCACCTCCTCACTGGCCGACAGCCGGGTCATCCTGGACCAGCCGGGCGCCGAGAAGCTGATCGGCAAGGGCGATGGGCTGTTCCTGCCGATGGGTGCGAACAAGCCGGTCCGGATGCAGGGCGCCTATGTCACCGAGAGCGAGGTCGAGGCCGTCGTCGCACACTGCAAGGCGCAGATGGCACCGGTCTTCCGCGAGGACGTGACGGTCGGGACGGCGAAGAAGAAGGAGATCGACGAGGAGATCGGCGATGATCTCGATCTTCTGTGCCAGGCCGCTGAGCTGGTCGTTTCCACTCAGTTCGGGTCGACGTCGATGCTTCAGCGCAAGCTGCGGGTGGGTTTCGCCAAGGCCGGGCGGCTGATGGACCTCATGGAGTCACGGGGGGTAGTCGGGCCGAGCGAGGGCTCCAAGGCGCGCGATGTGCTGGTGAAGCCGGATGAATTGGATGGCGTGCTGGACGTGATCCGCGGTAAAGCTCACTCGTAAGGGTTGGGCGGGCAACCGTTTCCCCTGCCGAGACGTCAAGTTGAGGGAGGTGGCGGAATGAGGTCGCACCATCATGGTTGCGGGGCAATCCCGATGGCGGACAAACTCCGTCCTCCCGCTTGCCCGACCCTTTCGTCCCACCCCTAGACTGAACCTCCAGCAGGTGGCTACACGCTCGAAAGGCGCCCCCGTGTCCATCGGCAACTCTCCCGAAGACGGCAACTCCCCCGACGACGACCGGCCTTCCGTCGGCAGCGCCCTCCGGCAAGCCCGTATCGCCGCCGGGCTGACCATCGACGAGGTCAGCGCCTCCACCCGGGTCCGGGTCCCCATAGCGCAGGGGATCGAGCAGGACGACTTCTCGCGCTGCGGCGGCGATGTGTATGCCCGGGGGCATATCCGCGTGCTCGCGCGCGCTGTCGGGCTCGACCCCGATGGTCTGATCGCACAGTTTGACGCCGATCATGGTGGACGGCCCGCGCCGACCGCCCCGGCACCGCTGTTCGAGGCCGAGCGGATCCGGCCCGAGCCCCGGCGCCCCAACTGGACGGCGGCGATGGTCGCCGCCATCGTGGCCGTCGTCGGATTCGTCGGCTTCACGCTTTTCAGTGGTGGTGGCAAGGACGGCGGCTCCACGGTCGCCGAGGACTCCGCTTCGCCCAAGGCGAGCCACACCCCCAGCCACCGTCCCAGCACCAAGCCCGCGGAGCCGGACCGGCCGGAGCCGTCCGACAGCGCCATCGCGGGCGTTCCGGCGGACAAGGTCACGGTCAAGCTGACCGCCGAGGGCGGGCAGAGCTGGATCTCCGCGCAGGATCACAACGGGCGGCTGCTGGAAGAGGGCGTGCTGCGCGAGGGGGACTCCAAGACGTTCAGCGACAGCAAGCGCATCGACCTGGTGCTCGGGAACGCCGGGGCGATCAAGCTGTTCGTGAACGGCAAGGAAGTGAAGAAGGTGGGCACCAGCGGCGCCGTCCAGCGGCTGAGCTACACCAAGGGAGATCCCGAGGCGGGCTGAGCGGCCCCTGATCGGGAGCCCTGGCAGCGGGGGCAGGGCGGGGGACGAAGTAGTCTGAGCGCATGCCCGCCGAACGCCGCACCGTTGCCCTTGTCACTCTTGGCTGCGCCCGTAATGAGGTGGACTCCGAGGAGCTCGCAGGCCGCTTGGCGGCGGATGGCTGGGAGCTTGTCGAGGAAGCCGCCGAGGCGGACGTCGCCGTCGTCAACACCTGCGGCTTCGTCGAAGCCGCCAAGAAGGACTCGGTCGACGCCCTGCTGGAAGCGCGGGACCTGAAGGACACCGGCCGGACCCAGGCCGTCGTGGCCGTCGGCTGCATGGCCGAGCGCTACGGCAAGGAGCTCGCCGAGGCGCTGCCCGAGGCCGACGGGGTGCTCGGCTTCGACGACTACACCGATATCTCCGACCGGCTCCAGACCATCCTGTCCGGCGGTATCCACGCCTCGCACACCCCGCGCGACCGCCGCAAGCTGCTGCCGATCAGCCCGGCCGAGCGGCAGGACGCCTCTGCGGTGGCGCTGCCCGGCCACGCCCAGGACACCCCGCCCGAGGACCTGCCCGCCGGGGTGGCACCCGCCTCCGGGCCACGCGCCCCGCTGCGCCGGCGGCTGGACTCCAGCCCCGTCGCCTCCGTGAAGCTGGCCTCCGGATGCGACCGGCGGTGCTCCTTCTGCGCCATCCCGTCCTTCCGCGGCTCCTTCATCTCACGGCGGCCCTCCGATGTGCTGGGCGAGACCCGCTGGCTGGCCGAGCAGGGCGTCAAGGAGGTCATGCTGGTCTCCGAGAACAACACCTCCTACGGCAAGGACCTCGGGGACATCCGGCTGCTGGAGACGCTGCTGCCGGAACTGGCCGCCGTGGACGGCATCGAGCGGATCCGGGTCAGCTATCTCCAGCCCGCCGAGATGCGGCCCGGGCTGATCGACGTGCTGACCTCGACCGAGAAGGTCGCGCCCTACTTCGACCTGTCCTTCCAGCACTCCGCGCCGGGCGTGCTGCGCGCGATGCGGCGCTTCGGCGATACCGACCGCTTCCTCGGTCTGCTGGAGGAGATCAGAGGCAGGGCGCCGCAGGCGGGCGCCCGGTCCAACTTCATCGTGGGCTTCCCCGGCGAGACCGAGGAGGACCTGGCCGAGCTGGAGCGCTTCATCAGTGAGGCGCGGCTGGACGCGATCGGTGTGTTCGGCTATTCGGACGAGGAGGGCACCGAGGCCGCCGGCTACGGGAACAAGGTCGACCCGGACGAGGTCGCCGAGCGGCTGGAGCACCTCTCGCGGCTCGCCGAGGAGCTCACCGCCCAGCGGGCCGAGGAGCGGCTCGGCGAGATCGTGGAGGTGCTCGTCGAGGAGATCGACGACACCGGCGCGGTGCTGGGTCGCGGTGTCCACCAGGCCCCGGAGACCGACGGGCAGACGGTGCTCAGCACGGATGCGAAGCCCGCCGTGGGCCGTATGGTCGAAGCCAAGGTGATCGCGACGGAGGGAGTGGACCTCGTCGCGGAGCCGCTGCGGCCGCTGGACGGAACCGGCGGCGGCGCGTGTACCGAGGAGGCGGCCAGATGACAGGCGTCCCGGCCTCCGCAGCGGGGGGCCACCACCACCGCCAGGCCGTGGCGGTCCGGCCCGCGCGATTGTGGAACATCGCCAACATCCTCACCATGATGCGCCTGGCGCTCGTGCCGGGGTTCGTGTTGCTGATGCTCCATAACGGCGGCTATGACCCGGCCTGGCGCTCGTTCGCGTGGGCGGCCTTCGCCATCGCCATGATCACCGATCTCTTCGACGGTCATCTGGCCCGCCGGTACAACCTCGTCACCGACTTCGGCAAGATCGCCGACCCGATCGCGGACAAGGCGATCATGGGCGCGGCGCTGATCTGTCTGTCGGCGCTGTCCGATCTGCCCTGGTGGGTGACGGGCGTGATCCTCTTCCGTGAGATGGGGATCACACTGATGCGGTTCTGGGTGATCCGGCACGGGGTGATCCCGGCCAGCCGCGGCGGAAAGCTGAAGACCCTCGCGCAGGGCACCGCGGTGGGGATGTACATCCTGGCGCTGACCGGACCGCTGGCCACCTTGCGCTTCTGGGTGATGGCGGTGGCCGTCGTGCTGACCGTGGTCACCGGTCTCGACTATGTGCGCCAGGCGATCGTGCTGCGCCGGGCGGGCCGTGCGGCCCAGGAGCCCACCTCATGAGCGCTGGGGCGGCGGACGGCGGTGCGGCGGGGTCCGGGCGGTCCACCGCGGCCGAGGCGCTGGCGCTGCTGGAGCGGCGCGGGCAGACGGTGGCGGTCGCCGAATCGCTCACCGGCGGTCTGGTGGCCGCGGAGCTGACCTCGGTGGACGGGGCGTCCCGCGCCTTCCGCGGCTCGGTGACGGCGTACGCCACCGCCCTCAAGCACGAACTGCTGGGGGTGGACGCGGCCCTGCTGGCCGAGCGCGGGGCGGTGGACGCCGAGGTCGCGCGGCAGATGGCCCGGGGCGTGACGCGCGCGCTGGGCGCCGACTGGGGCGTGGCCACCACCGGTGTGGCGGGTCCCACACCGCAGGACGGTCAGCCCGTGGGCACCGTTCATGTGGCGGTGGCCGGGCCGGCGGACCGGATGGCGGCGGCCGCGCTGCGGCTGTCGGGAGACCGCTTCGGCATCCGCGGACAGAGCGTGGAGGCCGCGGTCAAGCTGCTGTTCAGCGAATTGATCGCGACAACGGGGGCACAGGATACGGAACAATACAGCGGGATTTGATGTTTGCAGCCCTGAGTGAACACGACATCGCTCCCCGCACGGGCGCAGCCGAAGGCGGTACGGTGGGGCGTGAAGGATCCGGATCCGAGGTCCGAGGAGGGAGCCAGCGATGATTCTGCTCCGTCGCCTGCTGGGTGACGTGCTGCGTCGGCAGCGCCAGCGCCAGGGCCGTACTCTGCGCGAGGTTTCCTCCTCCGCCCGGGTGTCGCTCGGCTATCTGTCAGAGGTCGAGCGCGGGCAGAAGGAAGCCTCGTCGGAGCTGCTCTCCGCGATCTGCGATGCCCTGGACGTACGGATGTCGCAGGTGATGCGAGAGGTGAGCGACGAGCTGTCGCTCGCGGAGCTGGCGGAGTCGGCTGCGGCGGGCGAGAAGGTGCCCGCTCCCATGCGGCCGATGCTCAACCCCGTGTCCGTGTCCTCCGTGACGGGTGTCCCGGAGGAGCGGGTGACGATCAAGGCGCCCACGGAGGCCGTGGACGTCGTGGCGGCCTGATGCACAGACGGGCCTTGCCCTGCGGCTCTTCGGGCCCCGGTCGGTTCACACCGACCGGGGCCCGATGTTTTGTTCCGCCCCTTTCGGGTCACCCGGGTGAGGCAGGTAATCAAGGGGGCTCAACGGTCGAACAGGAGGAACGTGGATGACTGTGGTCAAGAGCCCGCTCGGGGACGAGAATCTGAAGATCGTCGGTGACGCCCTCCAGGGTGCCCTGGTCGACCTCGTGGATCTCGCGCTGGTGGGCAAGCAGATCCACTGGACGGTCGTCGGCCCGCGGTTCCGCACGGTTCATCTCCAGCTCGACGAGGTGGTCGCGACCGCCCGGACGCACGCCGACACGGTGGCGGAGCGGGCCTCGGCGATCGGGGTGTCTCCGGACGGCCGGGCCGAGACGGTCGCCAAGACCAGCGCCGTCGGCGCGGTCAAGGGCGGCTGGACCGAGGACAAGGAGGCCGTACGGACGCTGGTGGATGCCCTCGCGTCCGTGATCGGACGGATGCGTGAGCGCATCGACGCCACCGGCGACCCCGATCCGGTGAGCCAGGACATCCTGATCGGGCTCACCCGGGATCTCGAGAAGCACCACTGGATGTTCCAGGCGGAGAACGTCAACGGAGGGTAGGGGCGCCAGGGGCGGTTCCTCGCCGCTCGCTCGCTCACCGTGTGGTCATCGCTCCCATGGCGGTGGCCACACCGTCCGCGGGCCCTTCCGGCGTCCGCACCCGTTCCCCGCGCACCCCCCGGCTATCGGAGCCGGGGGGTGCGCTTCGCTCTGGGTGCGCCCTGCGGTCCGGCTGGGCAGACTGGGGGGAGCCCGGGTGTCCGACGCGCGCTGACGTGCCTCCTGTGCGCCCTCCCGCCGTGTGCGAACAGGCGTCTAGCGTCGCTCGAAGGAGGCAGTCATGGCATCCGTGGGAGGGGCCGGCATCCTGGGCCGACGGGCGGTCCGGTGGATGCTCGCGCTCGCTCTCGGGGTTCTGTGGTGGTGGGCGGTGGTCCGGCTGGCCCTGTCGCCGGCCACGGCCGGGCCGGTGGAAGGCGCCGTGGCGGTCGGTGGCTGGGGGCTGAGCCTGCTTCCGGTGCACTGCGGGCCCTCGCCCCGACGGAGAGGGGCGCGGAGAGGCGAGGGGATCACCACGGCATCGCGATTCCGCCATTCGGGCGCAGGATCTGGCCGGTGGTGAAGGACGAGGCGCGTGACGCCAGATAGAGCACCGCATGCGCGATGTCCTCGGGCTCGCCCACCCGCCCCAGCGGAGTACGCCGCGCCATGGGCTCCTCGGCGAGCCGCTGCTCCTCGTCGCTGTTCCGGGCGGTCATGGGGGTGCGGACCCAGCCGGGGGCCACGGCGTTGACGCGGATGCCGTGGCGGCCCACCTCGGCCGCGAGGGTCCGGGTGAGCTGGACGACGGCCGCCTTGGTGACGCCGTAGCACAGCAGCCCCGGGGCGCCGGTGTCGATCGCGCCGGAGGCCATGGTGACGATGGAGCCGCCCGTCCCCTGGGCGATCATGGCGCGGGCCGCCTCCTGGCAGCCGTACAGCACCCCCTTGAAGTTGACCGCGAGCACCCGGTCGAGATCGGCCTCGTCCGTTTCCAGCACGGGGCTGCTGTGCATGATCCCGGCGATGGCGGCCAGCACGTCCAGCCGTCCCCCGTCCCGGACGACGGCCTCGACGACGGCGGAGACCTGGGCGCGGTCGGCGACGTCGAGCACATGGGTGCGGGCGCTGCCGCCGGAGCGGACGATCCGCTCGGTGGTCCGCCGCGCCCCCTCCTCGTCGAGGTCCGCGCAGTGGACGGTGGCTCCGGCCGTGGCGAGCAGGAGGGCCGTGGCCCGCCCGATACCTCCGGCGGCCCCCGTGACCAGAGCGGAGCGACAGCTGAGGTCGTACGCCGATGTGGCGGTCATGGAAGGACCGTACGGCCGAATCTGACGGGCCGTCAATTAGTGGGTGGTGAAGGGCGGGTGTGCGGGAGGCGGGTCCGATGGGCCCGGCTGGCAGTGCGGACACCAGAAGGTGGTGCGCTCCTGTCCCGCGCGCCCCTGGTCCGCGGCGCGCACCGGCGTACCGCAGCGCAGACAGGGCCGCCCCGGGCGCCCGTACACCCATAGCCTGCGGTCGGGGCGGGACTGCGCGGTGGTGACCCGGGCCCGGCGATTCCGGTTGACCTCCAGCAGACGGTGGGCGACGGTCACCAGGCGCTCGGGGGAGGGGACGTCGCCGATCGGCAGCCAGGGCGAGAGCCGCAGCATGAAGCACAGCTCGCACTTGTAGACATTGCCGATCCCGGCCAGATTGCGCTGGTCGAGCAGGGCCTCGCCCAGGGGCCGGGACGGATCGGCGAGCAGCCTGCGCAGGGCCTCGTCCGGATCCCAGTCGGGGCCCAGGAGGTCGGGGCCAAGGTGGCCGACCGCGCGGTCCTCCTCGGTGGTGCGCAGCAGCTCCAGCACCGGGAGCCGGTAGCCGACGGCGGTGCGCTCGGCCGTGGCGAGGACGGCGCGGATCTGATGGTGCGGCCCGCCGCGCCACCGCTCCCCGGCCCCGTAGACATACCAGGCGCCGTCCATGCGCAGATGGGAGTGGAGGGTCAGGCCGCCCTCGACCCGGGTCAGCAGATGCTTGCCGCGCGGGACGACCTCCAGGACCCGGCGGCCGGTGAGATCGGCGGTCGCCAGCCGGGGGACGCGCAGATCGCATCCGGTGAGCCGAGCGCCCGCGAGCGCCGTGTGCAGCCGCTGGGCCGTCTGCCAGACGGTGTCTCCTTCGGGCATGGGCGGGGCCTCTCAGGGGCGGAGCCGCAGACCGCGCGGCGTCGCATGGAACCCGGCCGCCTCCAGGATCCGGCCGACCGGGGACGACAGCGCCGCTCCGCCGTTGATCCGCTCGACGGTCACGGCGCCCAGGGCGCCCGCGCGGGCCGACTCGGCCAGCGCCCCGACCGCCGTCCGCAGCCGCCCGTCGTCCTCGGGGGACGCGGCCTCGGCCTCGCCCGAGGGCCAGGCGAGCAGGGTTTTGCCGCCGCGCTCCATATAGAGGGTCAGCTCGCCGTCGACGAGCACCACCAGCGACCCCGCCTTGCGGCCGGGCCGGTGACCCGCGTCCGCGGGCGGATCGGGCCAGGGCAGCGCGGCGCCATAGGCGTTGGCCGGGTCGGCGGCGGCCAGGACGACGGTACGCCGGGACGGCTGCCCCGGCCGGCCGTCGAACACCGGGCCCGGGGCGGGGTCCGCCGCGCGGTCACGGGCGGTGCTGACCGCGCGCAGCCGGTCCACCGCCCCGTCCATCGCGAACTGGGCGGCGCCCAGCCCCTCGACCACATAGCCGCGGCGCGCCTGGCCGGTCTCCTCGAAGGCGGCCAGCACCCGGTACGCCGCGGAGAAGCCGCCCTCGACGCCCTCGGCGGCGACCGCGCCGCGGGTGACGACCCCGTGCCGGTCCAGGAGGGTGTGCGCCAACGCGTGCGCCCGGTGGGTGGGTTCGGCCTCCCGCTCCGGCAGCAGCGACCAGCGTCCGGCGACGGTGGGCGGGCCGCCGCGGGAGGCGGCGGGGCGGCCGGTGCGGCCCGTGAGGCCGCCGTAACGCCCCCGGGGGACCGCACGCTTGGCGCGGTGGGCGGTGGCGCCCGCGGTACGGCCCGAGCCCAGCAGGGAGCGGAGCGGGGCGAGGGTGTCACCGGTGAGCCGCCCGGACCAGGCCAGGTCCCAGATGGCCTCCGCGAGCTGGGGATCCTGGAACTCGTGCCCGGCGGCGCGGACCTGCTCGGCGATCTGGCGGAAGAAGAGGCCGTAGCCCCCGGCCAGGGTGTCCAGCACGGCCCGGTGCAGCGGGCCCGCCTCGAACGGGTGGGGGGTGTGCAGCAGCAGCGGCGCGGTCTCCGCCAGGTGGAGGGTGACCCAGCCGTCCTTGCCGGGCAGCGCGCCCGCCCCCGCCCAGACCACCTCCCCGGCGGCGGTCAGCTCGTCGAGCATCGTGGGGGTGTAGTCGCCGACCCGGGAGGGCAGCACCAGCTTCTCCAGGGCGGAGGCGGGCACCGGGGCACCCTGGAGCTGCTCGATCGCGCGCACCAGACCGTCGGGACCGCGCAGGCTGTGGGTGCCCAGGTGCTGCCACTGGGGCAGGAAGGCGGCGAGCGCCGCGGGCGGCACCGGCTCCAGCTCGTGGCGCAGCGCGGCGAGCGAGCGGCGGCGCAGGCGCCGCAGCACGGCCGCGTCGCACCATTCCTGGCCGACTCCGGCGGGATGGAACTCGCCCTGGACGATCCGGCCGCTCGCGGCGAGCCGGTGCAGGGCGCCGTCGGTGACGGCCGTGCCGAGACCGAGGCGGGCGGCGGCCTGGGCGGAGGTGAACGGGCCGTGGGTGCGGGCGTAGCGGGCCAGCAGATCGCCGAGGGGGTCCTTGACCGGCTCGGTGAACGCCTCGGGGACGCCGACGGGCAGCGCGGTGCCGAGGGCGTCCCGCAGCCGCCCGGCGTCCTCGACGGCCGCCCAGTGGTCCTCGCCCGCGATCCGCACCCGGATGGCGCGCCGGGCCGCCGTCAGATCCTCGGCCCACCGCGGGTCGGCGCCGCGCTCGGACAGCTCGGCCCCGGTGAGCGGACCGAGCAGCCGCAGCAGATCGGCGACGCCCTCGGCGTCCTTGACCCGGCGGTCCTCGGTGAGCCATTGCAGCTCGCGCTCCAGCTCGGTGAGGACCTCGGCGTCGAGCAGCTCGCGCAGCTCGGCCTGGCCCAGCAGCTCGGCCAACAGCCGGGAGTCCAGGGACAGGGCGGCGGCGCGGCGCTCGGCAAGCGGGGAATCGCCCTCGTAGAGGAACTGGGCGACATAGCCGAACAGCAGCGAGCGGGCGAAGGGTGACGGCTCGGGGGTGGTGACCTCCACCAGCCGCACCCGGCGGGCCTCGATATCGCCCATCAGCGCGGTGAGGCCGGGGACGTCGAAGACGTCCTGGAGGCATTCGCGGACGGCCTCCAGGACGATCGGGAAGGATCCGAACTCGCTCGCCACCTGGAGCAGTTGGGCGGCGCGCTGGCGCTGCTGCCACAGCGGGGTGCGCTTGCCGGGGTTGCGCCGCGGCAACAGGAGGGCGCGGGCGGCGCATTCGCGGAAGCGGGACGCGAACAGGGCCGAGCCGCCGACCTGGTCGGTGACGATGTCGCCGATCTCGCCCTTGTCGAAGGCGACGTCGGCGGCTCCTACGGGCGACTGCTCGGTGTCGTACTCGGTGCCCTGCCGCGACGGATCGCCGTCGAGCAGGTCCAGGCCCATCAGATCGGCGTCGGGCAGGCGCAGCACGATGCCGTCGTCGGCGTGCATCACCTGGGCGTCCATGCCGTACCGCTCGGACAGCCGGGCCCCCAGGGCGAGCGCCCAGGGGGCATGGACCTGGGCGCCGAAGGGGGAGTGGACCACGACCCGCCAGTCGCCCAGCTCGTCCCGGAACCGCTCCACCACGATGGTCCGGTCGTCGGGCACATGGCCGCAGGCGCCGCGCTGCTCGTCGAGATAGGCGGTGACATTGTCCGCCGCCCAGGCGTCCAGACCGGCGGCCAGCAGCCGCGCCCGCGCGGCCTCGGGCGCGAGGGCGCCCAGCTCGCGGAGGAACGCGCCCAGCGCGCGGCCCAGTTCGAGCGGGCGGCCGAGCTGGTCGCCCTTCCAGAACGGGAGGCGGCCGGGGACGCCCGGCGCGGGGGAGACCAGGACCCGGTCACGGGTGATGTCCTCGATCCGCCATGAGGTGGTGCCGAGGGTGAACACATCGCCCGTACGCGACTCGTAGACCATCTCCTCGTCCAGCTCGCCGACCCGTCCACCGCCCTTCTTGGGGTCGGCGCCCGCCAGGAAGACGCCGAACAGCCCGCGGTCGGGGATGGTGCCGCCGGAGGTCACCGCGAGCCGCTGCGCCCCCGGCCGCCCGGTGACCGTGTTGGCCACGCGGTCCCAGACCAGACGGGGCCGCAGCTCCGCGAAGGCGTCGGAGGGGTAGCGCCCGGCCAGCATGTCCAGCACCGAGGTGTACGCCGACTCCGGGAGCGAGGCGAAGGGCGCCGCGCGGCGGACGAGGGCGAGCAGCTCGTCCACGTCCCAGCTGTCCATCGCGGTGAGGGCGATGAGCTGCTGGGCGAGCACGTCCAGCGGATTGGCGGGCACCCGCAGCGCCTCGATGGCGCCCTCCCGCATCCGCTCGGTGACCACCGCCGACTGGACCAGATCGCCGCGGTACTTGGGGAAGACCACTCCGGTGGAGACCGCGCCCACCTGGTGGCCGGCGCGGCCCACCCGCTGGAGCCCGGAGGCCACCGAAGGCGGGGACTCGACCTGGACGACCAGGTCCACCGCGCCCATGTCGATGCCCAGTTCCAGACTGGAGGTGGCGACCACGGCGGGCAGCCGCCCGGCCTTGAGGTCCTCCTCGACCAGCGCCCGCTGCTCCTTGGAGACCGAGCCGTGGTGTGCGCGGGCCAGCAGCGTGGGCGCGCCCGTGGCCGCCCCGGACCCGCCCATCAGCTCGGCCGGGGAGTGGTCCTCGGGCAGCGCCTCGCCGGTGGCGCGCTCATAGGCGATCTCGTTGAGCCGGTTGCAGAGCCGCTCGGCCAGCCGCCGGGAGTTGGCGAAGACGATGGTGGAGCGGTGGGCCTGGACGAGATCGGCGATCCGCTCCTCCACATGCGGCCAGATCGAGGGGCGCTCACCGGTCTCCCCGTCCTGTACGGGGGAGCCGCCCAGCTCGCCGAGGTCCTCGACCGGGACGACCACCGACAGGTCGAACTCCTTGCCCGAGGGCGGCTGCACGATCTCCACGGCGCGGCGCGGGGACAGATAGCGCGCCACCTCGTCCACCGGGCGCACGGTGGCCGACAGCCCGATGCGGCGGGCGGGTCGGTCGAGCAGCTCGTCGAGCCGCTCCAGGGTCAGCGCGAGATGGGCGCCGCGCTTGGTGCCCGCGACGGCGTGCACCTCGTCCAGGATGACCGTCTCCACGCCGCGCAGCGCGTCCCGGGTGGCGGAGGTGAGCATCAGGAACAGCGACTCGGGGGTGGTGATCAGGATGTCCGGCGGGCGGCTGGCCAGGGCCCGGCGCTCGGCGGCCGGGGTATCGCCGGAGCGGATGCCCACCCGGATCTCCGGCTCGGGCAGGCCCAGCCGCACGGACTCCTGGCGGATCCCGGTGAGCGGGCTGCGGAGGTTGCGCTCGACATCGACCGCGAGGGCCTTCAGCGGTGAGACGTACAGCACCCGGCAGCGCTTCTTGGCCTCGGCGGGCGGGGGCTCACCGGCCAGCCGGTCCAGCGAGGCCAGGAACGCGGCCAGCGTCTTCCCGGAGCCGGTGGGCGCGACGACCAGGACGTCCGACCCCTGGCCGATGGCCCGCCAGGCTCCCTCCTGCGCGGCCGTGGGCGCGGTGAAGGCGCCCGTGAACCACCCACGGGTGGCCGGGGAGAAAGCGTCGAGCGCCGAGCCTGCCATGTCCCCCATCGTGCACCGCACCACTGACAACCGAGCGGATCCGCTGGTCAGCGGCGGCCGGACCGGGACACACCATGCGGCGGCGGCCGGACCGGGACGCACAATGGGGGCATGGGCACCGGTGAGAGCGCGCGGCACTGGCGGTACCCCCAGCTGCCGGGGGTCGATCTGCTCCGTGCCCGCTACATCCGCAAGACCTTCGTCCAGCACACTCATGAGACCTTCGTGATCGGGGCGATCACCGAGGGCGTCGAGGAGTTCCACCACCGCGGGACGGTGGAGCGGGCCGGACCTGGCGGGCTCGCGCTCATCAACCCCGAGACCCCGCACACCGGACAGGCCGGGGTGCCCGAGGGGTGGAGCTACAGCGTGCTGTACCCGGACGTGGACGTGATCGCCGCCATCGCCGCCGAGACCACCTCCCTGCGTGGTACGGCCGGGTTCGGGGCGGCCGTCGTCGACGATCCGCGGACCGCCCGGCTGGTCACCGAGGTGCACCGGGCGGCCGAGGAGGGCAACGCGCTGGCCGCCGACAGTCTGCTGCGCGTCGCCGTCGCCCGGCTGCTGCGCGACCATGGCGGACCGCTTCCGGCGCGCACGCCGCCCACCGCGGGCGCGCGGATCGCGATGCGCGCCCGTGCGCTGCTCGAGGAGCGAATGGCGGACCCGCCGTCCCTGGAGCGGCTGGCGGCCGAGCTGGGCACCGGCCCGTTCGCCCTGCTGCGTGCCTTCCGCGCCGCCTATGGGATGCCGCCGCACACCTGGCTGACCGACGCCCGGGTGCGCCGGGCCCGCCGCCTCCTGGACGCCGGGGCCGCACCGGCCGAGGCGGCCGTCGCCGTCGGCTTCACCGATCAGCCCCATCTGAACCGGCACTTCACCCGCATCGTCGGGGTACCGCCGGGCGCCTACCGGCGCGAGCGTGCAAGAACGTACAAGAACGGGCCCGACGTGCTCGCCTAGCGTGCGGGATGTGCCAGAACAGATAGACATACGAACCGAGTCCGACGCGCCCCCGGCGGACTCCGCCGTGATCCGTGACGCCCTGGGCGTCGGCGTGGCCGTCGGGCTCTCCGGTTTCGCCTTCGGTGTGACCTCGGCGGGCGCCGGGCTCGGCCTCCTCCAGACCTGTGCGCTGAGCCTGCTGGTGTTCACCGGCGCCTCCCAGTTCGCGCTGGTCGGCGCGCTCGCCGCGGGCGGCAATCCGTTCACGGCCGCCGCCGGGGCGTTCTTCCTCGGGGCCCGTAACGCCTTCTACGGGCTGCGGCTGTCCGGGCTGCTCGGCGTCCCCCGCCCGCTGCGCCCCCTGGCCGCCCACTGGGTGATCGACGAAACCTCCGCCGTCGCCCTCGCCCAGCCCGACCGGCGCACCGCCCGCCTGGGCTTCACCGTGACCGGGCTGACCCTGTACGTGCTGTGGAACCTCAGCACCCTGATCGGTGCCCTGGGGGCGTCCGCGCTCGGCGACACCGCCGCCTGGGGGCTGGACGCCGCCGGGCCCGCCGTCTTCCTCGCCCTGCTGGCCCCGATGCTCGGCTCCACCCTGGAGCGCGCCGTGGCCGGACTCGCCGTACTGCTCGTCCTCGGCTGCCAGCCGGTGCTGCCCGCCGGGGTGCCGGTGCTCGTGGCCGCGCTCGCCGCCCCCGCCGTCCTCATGGCGCGCGGACGCGTCGCGCGCGGACGGGACGGCGGGGGCGGCGGACGGGAGGCGACGGGCGGATGAACACCTGGATCGCCATCGGCCTCACCGCCGCCGGCTGCTACCTGTTCAAACTGCTGGGCCTCTCGGTGCCCGCCGGGGCCCTGGAGCGGCCGGTCGTCAGACGGCTGGCGGCGCTGCTCCCGGTGGCTCTGCTGGCCGCCCTGACCGCCCAGCAGACCTTCACCGACGGAGCGCACCTGGTGCTGGACGCGCGGGCGGCCGGGCTCGGCGCGGCCGCGCTCGCCCTGATCCTGCGCGCCCCCTTCCTGGTGGTGGTCGCCGTGGCCGTCATCGTCACCGCCGCCGTCCGCACCCTGTGAACGCCCGTGCGAGCCTCAAACCGCGCGCCCGTAGGCGCGCAGGCTGAGCAGCGCCTCCAGGGTCACCACCGCCCGCGTCTCCAGTGCCGCCCCCGGCGCCCAGGCGCGCCGGCGGGCGGGCCAGCCGCCGTCCTCCCGCTGCGCCTGCGCGAGGACGTCCAGCGACCGGTCCACCTCCGCGTCGGTGAACCACCGGCGGGCCAGCGAGTCGGGCGCCGGGGCGACGTCGTGCACCAACAGGTGTGTCCCGGCGCCGCCCTGGCCGGGCACGGACGCGGCCTCTTCGGCGCGCCCGGGACCCGGTGACACCAGCCCCCGCTCCCGCACCCGGCGGCCGAGCCGCTCCGCCGCCTCCCCGGCGCGCCCCCGGTCCGGTACGCCGTCCAGGAAGGCGACGGCCGCGGCGATCTCGTACGGATGCGCCGGCGCGCCCTCGGCCAGCGCCGTGACCGCGGCCCAGCAGAAGTCGGTGGCCCGGAACAGCCAGGCGTGCCACACCTCGTTGCGGTGCAGCAGCCCCACCACCGGACCGGTGGTGAGCAGTCCGCTCGGTGGATCGTCGGCCAGCGGGATCCAGGGAGCGGCCGGATAGCCGCGCAGCGAGGGGTGGCTCACCGGCAGTGCGCCGTCCGCGGTGGACACGGCCGTCAGATAGCGGCACAGCCGCTCGACCCGCTGCCCGCCGCAGCGCCCGACCCCGTCGAGCACCCGCAGCGCGTGCACGGCGTGCAGCGGCTGGCTCACCGGTCCGCGCAGATCCGGCTCCAGTCCGTGGCCGTAGCCGCCGTCCGGCACCAGGTAGGCGGTGAGCGCGGTCTCGACCGCCTCCGCGCTCCCGTCCAGGAAGTGATACGCGAAGCGGCGCTGCTCCAGCACCCGGGCGGTCAGCCACACGAACCGCTCGGCCCGCGCGAGAGCGGAGGACGGCGAGGGCGGCGACGAGGAGAGGCTCACGGAACGGTCCATGGTCAGACCGTAGGGTGCGCGGTACCCCCGGCAGGGGGCTCACGCCCCGGTGCACCCCGGGAGCGCGATACTGGGCGCATGCGGTTGACGGTCTTCTGGCAGCGGATGGCGGACTACTTCGGTACGGGGTACGCCGACTCCTTTGCGCGCGATCATGTGATGTCCGAACTCGGCGGCCGGACCGTGCACCAGGCACTGGACGCGGGCTGGAGCGCCAAGGAGGTGTGGCGCGGGGTGTGCGCCGCGCTGGACATCCCCGAGGACAAACGCTGAGGGAGCCGCCCTCCGGCAGTCGGGCTCAAGCCAATGAGGGGGTGGCCGGATATTTTCGGCGGATGTACGCCACACTTGCCCGGTGGCCCCGACCGAAGAGACCCTCCCGCCCAGCGCCGACGGCACCCCAGCCGCCGCTCCGGCCGCCGTGAACCCCGAGCGTCCTCCCACGGCGGAGTCCGCGCGCATGCCGCGCTGGCTGCCCCGCGCGATGGTGCTGGCGCTTGCGCTGGTGGCCTGTTACCGCCTCGCCAGCTGGGCCTTCGATCAGCTGACCGGGCTGCTGCTGAACATCCTGATCGCCTTCTTCCTGGCCCTGGCGATAGAGCCGGCCGTGGACCGGATGTCCGCGCGGGGCATGCGCCGCGGACTGGCCACCGGACTGGTCTTCCTCGCCATCCTCATCTCCGTGGCCGGTTTCTTCACCCTGCTCGGCTCGATGCTCGCCGACCAGATCGTCACCATGGTCGAGGAGTTCCCGAAGTACCTCGACAAGGTGGTCAGCTGGGTCAACGACACCTTCCACACCGATCTGTCACGGCTGGAGATCCAGGACAGCCTGCTCCACTCCGACTGGCTCCAGGGCTATGTGAAGAACAGCGCCAACAATGTGCTGGACGTCTCGACGCAGGTGCTCGGCGGACTGTTCAAGGTCCTCACGGTGACCCTGTTCGCCTTCTACTTCGCCGCCGACGGCCCGCGGCTGCGCCGCGCCCTGTGCTCCGTACTGCCCCCGGCCCGCCAGACCGAGGTGCTGCGCGCGTGGGAGATCGCGGTCGCCAAGACCGGCGGTTACATCTACTCGCGCGGGCTGATGGCGCTGATCTCCGGGATCGCCCACTACGTCCTGCTGGAGACGCTGTCCGTGCCCTACGCGCCGGCGCTCGCGGTGTGGGTCGGTCTGGTCTCCCAGTTCATCCCGACCATCGGCACGTACCTGGCCGGAGCCCTGCCGATGCTGATCGCCTTCACCATCAACCCCTGGTTCGCGGTGTGGGTGCTGGGCTTCGTCGTGATCTACCAGCAGTTCGAGAACTACCTGCTCCAGCCGCGGATCACCGCGAAGACGGTCGACATCCACCCGGCCGTCTCGTTCGGATCGGTGATAGCGGGCACCGCGCTGCTCGGCGCCGTGGGCGCGCTGATCGCGATTCCGGCGACCGCGACGCTCCAGGCGTTCCTCGGCGCGTACATCAAGCGCTACGACGTGACGGACGATCCGCGGGTGCACGGGCGCACCCGGCGGCGCGGTGCCTCGGCGCTGGCGCGGGTGCGCCACGCCCTGTCGCGGCGCGGTTGACACGAAAATCGAACATCCATTCTCATGGAGTCCCGGCCCGGTTATCCACAGGCCGAGCACGTCCGGGCCGCTTGTCAGTGGCAGGCGCTAGCGTCAGGGACGTGAAGCGATCGACTCAAGCAAACCGGGTGGAGCCCATGGCTGGAAACGACCGCGAGAAGGCGCTCGACGCCGCGCTCGCACAGATTGAACGGCAGTTCGGCAAGGGCGCCGTGATGCGCATGGGCGACCGGCCGAACGATCCCATCGAGGTCATCCCCACCGGGTCGACCGCTCTCGATGTCGCCCTCGGCGTGGGCGGGCTGCCGCGCGGCCGCGTGGTGGAGGTCTACGGCCCGGAATCCTCCGGTAAGACGACCCTGACCCTGCACGCGGTGGCCAACGCCCAGCGGGCGGGCGGCACGGTCGCCTTCGTGGACGCGGAGCACGCCCTCGACCCCGACTACGCGCAGAAGCTGGGCGTGGACACCGACTCGCTGATCCTTTCCCAGCCGGACAACGGTGAGCAGGCGCTCGAGATCGTGGACATGCTGGTCCGCTCCGGCGCCCTCGACCTCATCGTCATCGACTCCGTCGCCGCGCTGGTGCCGCGTGCGGAGATCGAGGGCGAGATGGGCGACTCCCATGTCGGCCTCCAGGCCCGGCTCATGAGCCAGGCGCTCCGCAAGATCACCAGCGCGCTCAACCAGTCGAAGACCACCGCGATCTTCATCAACCAGCTCCGGGAGAAGATCGGTGTCATGTTCGGCTCCCCGGAGACGACGACCGGTGGCCGGGCGTTGAAGTTCTACGCCTCGGTCCGCATCGACATCCGCCGGATCGAGACCCTCAAGGACGGCACGGACGCGGTCGGCAACCGCACTCGCTGCAAGGTCGTGAAGAACAAGGTCGCGCCCCCCTTCAAGCAGGCCGAGTTCGACATCCTCTACGGCCAGGGCATCAGCCGTGAGGGCGGTCTGATCGACATGGGCGTCGAGCACGGCTTCATCCGCAAGTCCGGTGCCTGGTACACCTACGAGGGCGACCAGCTGGGGCAGGGCAAGGAGAACGCCCGCAACTTCCTCAAGGACAACCCCGATCTGGCCAATGAGGTCGAGAAGAAGATCAAGGAGAAGCTCGGTATCGGCGTCAAGCCCGAGACCGCGGCCGAGCCCGGCGAGGATGCCGCGGGCGGCGCGGAGCCGGTGGCCGCACCGGTGAAGGCCGCGCCCGCTCCGGCGGCCAAGTCGGGGGCCAAGGCGGCGAAGACCGCCGTGGCCAAGAGCTGATCCATGACCCGGCGGACCGCATGGCCGCAGGACCCGGGTGGTCCGGAGCGACCGGCCCGTCCGGATGGCGGCGCCCCCTCCCCGTCGAGGGCCGGGCAGGGGCCGCCGCCCAGTCCCGAGGAGCAGGCGCGGGCGATCTGTCTGCGCCTGCTCACCGGGACCCCGCGCACCCGTCAGCAGCTCGCTGACGCACTGCGGACACGAGGCATCCCGGACGAGGCGGCGGAGGAAGTGCTGTCCCGCTTCGAGGACGTCGGGCTGATCGACGACGCCGCGTTCGCCGCCGCCTGGGTGGAGTCCCGGCACCACAGCCGGGGGCTCGCCCGCCGTGCGCTCGCCCGCGAGCTGCGTACCAAGGGCGTTGACTCCGCTCTGATCGACGACGCCATGGGGCAGCTCGACGCCGACCAGGAGGAGCGCACCGCCCGCGAGCTGGTCGAGCGCAAGCTGCGGGCGACCCGGGGCCTGGACCGGGAGAAGCGGCTCCGCCGCCTCGCCGGAATGCTGGCGCGCAAGGGGTACGGGGAGGGGCTGGCGCTCCGGGTGGTGCGCCGCGCCCTGGAGGAGGAGGGGGAGGACCCGGAGCTGCTGGAGCACTACGCCCCGGAGGGCTGACCGCCGAGGCGCCCGGCCTGCCCAGTCCGCCCAGGGCTCCGGCCCCCGCGGGCCGCGCCGCCCACGGCCTGCCCCCGCGGCCCGTTGCCCACGCGGGTGTCATGGATGGTCAGGCAGTGTCAGAGGAAGCGGGCGGCTCCACGGGCAGCCCGGCCGCACGCCACGCCTGGAAGCCGCCCACCAGGTCGGTCGCCCGGGTGAGTCCCAGCTGCCGCAGGGACACGGCCGCGAAGCTGGACGCGTACCCCTCGTTGCACACCACCACGACTGGCAGGTCGTGGTGGTCGGCCTCCGGCAGCCGGTGGTCGCACTGCGGGTCGAGCCGCCACTCCAGCTCGTTCCGCTCGACGATCAGCGCCCCCGGAATGGTCCCGTCGCGGTCCCGCAGGGCCGCGTACCGGATGTCCACCAGCAGCCCGCCCGCTGCCTGAACGGCCGCCGCCTCGGTGGGGCCGAGCCGGTCGAGGCCCGCCCGGGCCTCGTCCAGCAGCTCGTCGACGCTGCGCCGGGTCTGCTCTGCCCGCTCGGTCCGCGGTGCTCGTGGTGTGGTGCCCATCGCCTAACCCCACTCCTCCGGCTGTTCGACCTGTTCCAGACGCAGCATCTGCCCGGTGCGGCTGTAACGCCGCATCAGCGGCAGCGGCGGATAGTAGGCGTGCACCGAGACCGCGTGCCGGGAGGCGGCCAGGTTGAGCACCTCATGGACATGGTGTGGACCGAAGGCCCGGCCCTGTCCGGCGCGCAGCTGCCGCCCGCGGTCCACGTCATCGGCGAGTTCCAGGGTTTTCCAGCCCTCGGTGGGCAGTCGCACCGCGAGGGACTGCTCGGTGAGCTCACCGGCGGCCGTGACGAACGCACCGTGCGAGCCGCCGTGGTCGTGCCAGCCGGTGCCGGTGCCCGGAGGCCAGCCGATCAGCCACGCCTCGCTGCCGCCCGGCCCCTGGAGCCGTAGCCAGGTGCGACCCTCCGGGTCCAGGGGGAGCGAGGCGACGAGTGCGGCGTCGGCCGCCGTACGGCGGGCGAAGTCGAGCAGCTCGGCCTCGGTCGGCGGGCCCGCCGGGCCGGGATCCTCGACCGAGCGCGCGGGGGCGGCGGCAACGACGCCACCGGCGGCACCGGCGTCAGTGGGCGAGGCGGAGACAGCCGCGGAAGGCGAGGGAATGCGTACATCGGGCACAGGAACCGTCCTGAATGATCGCGAAAGGAGCGCGGCCGGGCCGCGCGGGAGACATGCGGATCAACAGGACGGACGACACACGCAGCCCGCGTAGCGGACGAGGTCCAGATGGACCCTCCGCCAGAAGCGAGGCAAGCAGGTGTCAGTCACGCTCCGCAGTGAAGCATGCGCCGGAAGGCGAGGTCAACCGCCCCCGTCTCCGCTTCCGTCTCCTCCTCCGCCTTCCCTCCCTCACCTTCGCCCTACCGGCGCGCGGTCGCCTCCGCGTCCCGGTCCACCTCGTCCTGGGTCCTGGCCCCGCCCCGCAGCGCGTCCGCGCAGGTGTACAGCTCGGCGGGCCGGACCCCGGACAGGGCCGCGGCGAGGTGCCCGTCCGGCCGCACCAGCAGCACCGTATGGGCCGGGGCCCCCGGGTACTCCTCGGCGACCAGCAGCTCCGTCCGCATCGGCAAGGTGGAGACCGAAGCCGCCAGCCGCGGCATCAGCCCCGCCCGCATCCAGTGCCGGCGCTCCCACACCCCGGTCCCGGGGGCGACCAGCACCACCAGCAGCTCACGGCCCAGCCGCTCCCGCAGCGTCACGACCGAGCCGTCCGGTGCGGTCACCGGGACATCGGCGACCGGCGCCCCGACCGCCGTGCCCACCGCGACCGCGCCCTCGGGCGGTGCCGCGGGCGTCAGCGAGGAGCGGCCGTAGACCGGCGGCGCGCCCAGCGGCCCGCTGCCGAGGTGCCCGTCGGTGAGCAGCGCGTCATGGCCGCGCTCCCCGCCCGGCAGCACATTGCGCCGTACCGCGCGCCAGCCGCCGGACCGTACCTGCGGCAGGGCCTGGTCGGCGGTGCGCAGCCGGGCTCCGACGGCCCCGCGCCGCTCCGTCTGATAGCTGTCGAGGAGGGCCTCCGAGGCGTCGTGGTGCCAGGCGAGCGAGAGCTTCCACGCGAGGTTGCCGACGTCCCGCAGCCCCTCCTCCAGCCCTTGGGTCCCGAGCGCGCCCAGCAGATGCGCCGCGTCCCCCGCCAGGAAGGCCCGGCCCACGCGCCAGCGCCGCGCGAGCCGGTGGTGCACGGTGTGCACACCGGTGTCCAGAAGCTCGTAGGGGAGCGCGGAGTCCCCGCACCACCCACCGAGGGTGTCGCGCACCCGGACCAGCAGGGCGTCGGGGGTGACAAGATCGCGGCCAGGCGGAAGCAGCCAGTCGACGCGCCACAGGCCGCGCGGCAGCGGGCGCGCGGTCACCTCCGCGTCGATGCTGCGCCACGGGGGCGAGCGGTGCAGCAGGGCCTCACCGGGCCAGGGGAGTTCGGCGCGCAGCACCGCGACCGCGTGCCGCTCCACTGCCGTACGCCCCGGAAAGCGCACCCCGAGAGCCTTCCGGACGGTGGACCGGGGGCCGTCGCAGCCGACCAGATGGCTGCCCCGCCACCAGGTGGCCTCGGCGCCACTGGTGCGCACGGTGACTCCGCGGGCGTCCTGTTCCAGGGTTTCGACCCGGGTGCCGCCGACGATCCGGACGAGGTCCTCGTCGCCGATGGCGGCCAGTGCGCCGCGCAGCGCCCGGGTGAGCTCGTACTGCGGAAGATGCACCGGTGAGAGCGTGGCGGCCGCTCCCTCGTCCGGGGAATCGCTCTCCGGCCGGTCGCCGTCGCGGGCCCCGGGCAGGCCCGTACCGCGCCCGGGACCGAAGAGCGGCCCCGGGTCCAGGGGGAGCTGCCGGACCAACTGCCGCCGCCGCATGGTGCGCCAGCCGGTCCACGGCGCGGTGCGGGCGGCGGCGCGGCAGCCCAGCCGCTCGAGCAGGGCGGCGGTGTCCTGGCGCAGGACGACGGTCCGGGCGAGGCGGTTCTCCTCGGTGCCCGCGGATTCGTCGAAGAGCACGACGGGCACCTCGTGACGGGCGAGGGCGAGCGCGAGGGTGAGTCCGACCGGGCCCGCCCCGGCGATGATCACCGGGTCCACGGTGCGGTTCCTGTGGCCCTGCGGCTCGTACGTGACGTACGGAAACTGGCAGTTGAAACCCGGTGAGCGATCACAGAAAGCATGCAACCGACTGCGGGTGCCCGCGTCAAGCGACGAAGGGCGGTGGCGCGCGCGCCACCGCCCTTGGATTACCCCGGATACGCCCGGTCGTCAGTCCTTGTGGGAATCCGGCAGGTCCGCCGGGGCGTGGTCCATGGCGTCACCGGCCGCCAGCGGCTGGGCGGCGTCCGCGACCGGGATTCCGGTCTTGGCGCGCCGGCCGCGCCGCTCGAGCCAGGTCGCCAGGGCGGAGAGCGCCATACACATCGCGATGTAGATGACACCGCCGACGACGATCATCGGGAAGTAGGGGTTCTCGTCGTTGACGATGATGTTCCCGGCCATCTGCTGGAGCGAGTACAGCAGCTCCTCGAAGGTGATGAGGAAGCCGAGCGAGGTGTCCTTCAGGGTGACCACCAGCTGGCTGATGATGGTCGGCAGCATCGCCCGGACCGCCTGCGGTATCAGAACGGTCGTCATGACCTGGGTCTTGCTCATGCCCAGGGCGTAGGCCGCCTCGCGCTGCCCCTTGGGCACGGCGTTGATACCCGCCCGCAGCACCTCTGCCTGCACCGTGCCGTTGTAGACGGTCAGGCCGATGACCAGGGCCCAGAACGATGTGCTGTCGCCGCTGAATCCCAGCTCGGACTTGTAGGTGAGGAAGAGCACCCACAGGGCGTAGATGGTGATCAGCAGCGGGACGGCCCGGAACAGCTCGATGAAGGCGGTCGCGAGCCAGCGGACCGGTTTGTGGTCCGAGAGCCTGCCGACCGCGAGCAGGGAGCCGAGGAGCAGCGACAGCACCGCCGCCAGGGCGAACACCTTGAGCGTGGTGAGCACACCGTCGCGGATGTTGGCGCGCACACTCGCGTTGTTGAAGATGTTCCACATCTCCGGCGCGAACTGGCCCTTGTCGTTCAGCCGTACGACGGCGAAGACGACGATACCGAGGACGGCCAGGGCACCGACGACCGAGAAGATCCGGTTGCGGACGCGGGCCTTGGGGCCGGGGGCGTCGTACAGGACGCTCGAGCTCATCGGGCCACCTCCAGGCGGCGCTCCAGCAGTCGGAAGACACCGCTGATGGTGAAGGTGATGACCAGGTAGGCCAGGGCGATCCAGAGGAAGATCCAGCCGATCGTGTACCCCTTGTCATTCAGCAGTTTCGACACGCTGAACAACTCGGTGACGCTGAAGGCGCCCGCGATGGCCGAGTTCTTGGTGAGGGCGATGAAGATGCTGCTCATAGGCGGGATCACGGTCCGGGTGGCCTGCGGCAGGACGATCATCCGCAGGGTCTGGGAAAAGGTCATCCCCAGGCTGCGCGCCGCCTCCGCCTGGCCGAGCGGCACGGTGTTGATACCGGACCGCACGGCCTCGCAGACGAAGGACGACGTGTAGCAGCCCAGCGCTCCCATCGCGAGGACGAACGGGCTCGTCCCCGGGAAGAAGATCTGGGGGATCACGAAGAACGCGATCAGGAACAGCAGGGTCAGCGGGGTGTTGCGCAGCAGGGTGACCCATGCCGTGCCGAAGGCGCGCAGCGGCGGGATGGGGGACACCCTGAAGCCGGCTATGAGTATGCCCAGGACAAGAGCGAGCACCGCACTGGCCGCCGTGATGGCAAGGGTTCCGAGGAACCCTTCACGGAACTCGGGCAAATGATCGAGAAGTACGTTCATCGATTCTCCGCGGTAGCGGTCAGGTCAGCGGCGTGCGGACGCACCGGCTTCGAGGGCGGACGGGGATCCTGCCCGAGTGAAGGCGGCAGGTGCGGCGCGCTGGCTCAGTAGCGCGGCAGGGGGGTCTTCGGCGCGACGTAGGACGAGCCGGACTTGCCGAGCGTGCCGTCGTACGCCTTCTTGTAGTCGCCGTTCTTGATGTGCTTCTCGAGCGCGTCGGTGATCGCGTCGCGGAGCGCCTTGTCGCCCTTGTCCATGCCGACGCCGTAGGGCTCCTTGGTGAACGGCTTGCCGACCACCTTGAGCTTGCTGGGCCGCTGGGCGGCGTAGCCCTTGAGGATCGCGTCATCGGTGGTGACCGCGTCGACCTGGCCGTCGAGGAGCTGCTTGACGCAGAGCGAGTACTTGCCCAGCTCGGTGGTCTTGGCGCCGTACTTCGCCTTCTTGATCTCCTGGAGCGGAGTGGAGCCGACGATCGAGCAGACCTTCTTGCCCTTGACGCTGTCCGGGCCGGTGATGCCCTTCTCGTCCTTGCGGACCAGGAGGTCGGCGCCGGCCTCGTAGTACGGGCCCGCGAAGCCGACCTGCTTCTTGCGCTCGTCGTTGATCGTGTAGGTGCCGACGTAGTAGTCGACCTGGCCCTTGGAGATCGAGGTCTCACGGACGTTGGAGTCGACCGTCTTGAACTCGATCTGCTTCTCGGAGAAGCCGAGGTCGGCGGCGACCATCTTGGCGATCTCGATGTCGAAACCGGAGCGCTTGCCCTCGGTGTCCACGAAGCCGAGGTAGGGCTGGTCGGCCTTGGCGCCGATGATCAGCTTGCCGCGCTTCTGCGCCTTCTTCAGGGTCGGCGAGTCCAGCTTCACGCCCTTGGCGACCTTGTAGGTGCCGGACTTGACGTCGCCGCCCTTCGGCTTGTCACCGGCGCTGCCGGACTCTCCGCCACAGGCGGTCGCCGTCGCTGCCAGCGCGAGTACCACTGTGGCCGCCGCGGCCGTCTTACGCATGCTCATGGTGCCATCCCTCTTGGTTCGGTACGGAGTCTCGGTACGTGATCGCGGAAACATGTCGGCGGCCCGGGGCGCCACCGGATGATCAGTGGTGAAGGATCTTCGAAAGGAAGTCCTTCGCCCGGTCGCTTCGGGGGTTGTTGAAGAACTGGTCCGGCTGGGCCTCTTCGACGATGCGCCCGTCGGCCATGAAGACCACCCGGTTCGCCGCGGAGCGCGCGAAGCCCATCTCATGGGTGACGACGATCATCGTCATCCCGTCCCGGGCGAGCTGCTGCATGACCTCCAGCACCTCGTTGATCATCTCCGGGTCGAGTGCCGAGGTCGGCTCGTCGAAGAGCATCACCTTCGGGTCCATGGCCAGCGCGCGGGCGATCGCCACCCGCTGCTGCTGGCCGCCGGAGAGCTGGGCGGGGTACTTGTCCGCCTGGGTGCCCACGCCCACTCGGTCGAGCAGCTTGCGGGCCTTGTCCTCGGCGGCCTTCTTGTCCGTCTTGCGGACCTTGAGCTGGCCCAGCATCACGTTCTCGAGCACCGTCTTGTGCGCGAAGAGGTTGAAGGACTGGAAGACCATGCCCACATCGGCGCGCAGCCGGGCGAGCTCCTTGCCCTCCTGGGGCAGCGGCTTGCCGTCGATCGTGATGGATCCGGCGTCGATGGTCTCCAGCCGGTTGATGGTCCGGCACAGGGTGGACTTACCGGACCCGGAAGGTCCGATCACCACGACCACTTCGCCTCGGGCGACGGTCAGGTCGATGTCCTGGAGTACATGCAGCGCGCCGAAGTGCTTGTTGACTCCTGACAGCGCGACCAACGCGTCCGCCGCCGGTGTGGCGTCCTTGGTCACCGATACTTCGCTCATCGGCGTCTCGCTCCGTCCTCCTCGGTTGGGAGGACATTAATGAGCTGTCTCGACCAGCGTCATTACTTCTGAGCTGAAATTGAGGATAACGATATGGCCGCGACCGGACACTCTCCGTGCAGGGGTCGTGGCCTTGTCGTACCGGCTACATAACGGAAACCACTGTGTGACCGAAAGCGTCTTGACGACCGGCCGTCGATCGGCGTGGATGCCCTGTGGCCATGTTCGTGGTCCGGATGTACGGGACGCCAGTCCCCCCATGAATTTTTATGATTCCTTGAGCGACGAAGTGATGAATCGACCGATGAAGGTGGTGCGGGGATCCGGTGAGACTGCTGCTCGTCGAGGACGACAACCATGTCGCGGCGGCCCTGTCCGCGGTGCTCGCCCGGCACGGCTTCGACGTCACCCACGCGCGCAGCGGTGAGGAGGCGCTCCAGGCGCTGCTGCCCGACACCGGCGCGCCCTTCGGCGTCGTCCTCCTCGATCTCGGCCTGCCGGACCAGGACGGCTTCGAGGTGTGCGGCCGGATCCGCAAGCGCACCGCCACGCCCGTGATCATGGTGACCGCGCGGGCGGATGTGCGCTCGCGCATCCACGGCCTCAACCTCGGCGCCGACGACTATGTGGTGAAGCCCTACGACACCATGGAGCTGCTGGCCCGTATCCACGCCGTCAGCCGCCGCAACGCCCCGCCGGACCCCGCCGTGCCCACGGAGGAGCCCGTGAGCGGCCCGCAGCCGCCGCTGCGGCTGGGCCCGGTCTCCATCGAACTGCCCACCCGCCAGGTGGTGGTCAACGGGGCGTCGGTCTCGCTCACCCGTAAGGAGTTCGATCTGCTGGCGCTGCTCGCCCAGCGCCCCGGTGTGGTCTTCCGCCGGGAGCAGATCATCAGCCAGGTGTGGCGCACCAGTTGGGAAGGGACCGGGCGCACCCTGGAGGTGCACATCGCCTCCCTCCGCTCCAAGCTGCGGATGCCGGCGCTGATAGAGACGGTCCGCGGGGTGGGTTACCGCCTCGTCGTCCCTCCGTCCTGAACGATCACGGGAACCCTGGTTGCGCACTCGACTTCTTCCGCTGCTCATCGTCCTGATGGCGGGCGTGCTGCTCGCGCTGGGCTTCCCGCTGGCCGGGAGCCTGGCCGCGCGCGAGCAGCAGCGGGTGGTCGTCGACCGGATCGACGACACCGCGCGGTTCGCCGCACTGGCCCAGTTCGTCACCGCCGGGCCCGCGGGCACGGCCACCCCGGACGGGGACGAGCGCCGGGAGACCCTGCACTCCGAACTCAAGCGCTACCACGACCTCTACGGCATCAGGGCCGGGGTCTTCTACCGCGACCGTGACGCCCCGCCCATGGCCGAGGCGCCCGAGGGCTGGCGGCTGCCCCGGACCGGCGACGGCGCCGAGGCGTTCGACGAGGCCCTCGCCGGGCGCCGCAGCCACGATCCGCACCAGGTGTGGCCCTGGCAGCGGGGGCGGCTCACCGTGGCGTCCCCCGTCGTCCGGGACGGGGACGTGGTGGCCGTGGTCGTCACCGACTCGCCCACCGGACAGATGCGTTCGCGCATCCTGCACGGCTGGCTGCTGATCGGCGCGGGCGAGGTCGCCGCGATGCTGCTGGCGGTGGCCGCGGCCTTCCGGCTCACCGGCTGGGTGCTGCGGCCGGTGCGCGTGCTGGACACCGCCACCCACGACATCGCCACCGGCCGGATGCAGTCCCGGGTCGCGGCCGCCTCGGGACCGCCGGAGCTGCGCCGTCTGGCCCGTTCGTTCAACGAGATGGCGGACAACGTGGAGGAAGTCCTCGAGCAGCAGCGGGCGTTCGTCGCCGACGCCTCCCACCAGCTGCGCAATCCGCTGTCGGCGCTGCTGCTGCGGATCGAGCTGCTGGCGCTGGAACTGCCGCCGGGACACGAGGAGATCGCCTCGGTGCGTACCGAGGGGAAACGGCTCGCCAGCGTCCTCGACGACCTTCTGGACCTCGCCCTGGCCGAGCACTCCGCCGCCGATCTCCGGCTCACCGATATCGCCGAACTGGCCGTCGACCGGGTCGGTGCCTGGCTTCCGGTCGCCGAGCGGGAGGAGGTCGGGCTCGCCTACACCGGCCCCTCGGCGGTCACCGGCTGGGCCGATCCGGTGGCCCTCTCCAGCGCGCTGGACGCCGTGGTGGACAACGCCCTGAAGTTCACGCCCGAGGGCTCCCACGTGGAAGTCTCGGCGCGCACGGAGGGTGACACCCTCGCCATCACCGTGGCCGACGGGGGCCCCGGGCTGACCGAGGACGAGCTGGCCCGGATCGGTGACCGTTTCTGGCGCAGCAGCCGCCATCAGAATGTCTCGGGCTCGGGCCTGGGGCTGTCCATCACCCGTGCCCTGCTGGCCGCGGGCGGCGCCACGATCTCCTACGCCCCCAACGAACCCCGGGGGCTGCGTGTGACCATCACCCTCCCGCGCACCGAGCCCCAGGGCAGGCCGGGCCAGGCGCGGGGCTGAGGCCAGGTCCGGGCCTGAGGCCAGGTCCGGACCAGAGACCAGGTGCGGGCCCGAGGGCTGGGGGAGGCGCTGCCCGGACCCGCGGGAGCTACGGCTTCACCGAGCGGTAGTAGCGCGCCGCGCCCCGGTGCAGAGCCAGCGGATCGGTGAAGACGGCGGTCCGCAGGTCCACCTTCTGGGCGGCGTGCACCTCCGCCCCGATGCGGTCCCTGTTGTCTATCACTGTGCGGGTGACGCCCTCCGCCAGTTCCGGGTCCACCCGGTCGGTGGTGACCAGGAGATTTGGAACCGCGATCGTCTTTACCGGCTCCGGTCGGCGGATGTCCTCGTACGCGTCGGCGGGTACGGTCGCCGCCCGGTAGTAGCGCGTCACCCCGCCCTGGCTGTGCAGTCGGCTGGTGAGGTCACCGAGCTGGACCAGGCGGATCGGGTAGGCGCGGGCCAGGGTGCGCACCGCGGTGGTGGGCAGTCCGCCCGACCAGAAGAAGGCGTCCAGCTTCCCCTGCCGCAGCAGCTTCGGCATGGTGTCGATCCCGGCCCGGACCGGGGTGATGTCCTCGCGGAAGTCGATCCCGGCGGCCTTCAGCAGCGCCCGGGTGATCAGCTGGACGCCCGAGCCGTCGCCACCCACGCCGACCTTCAGATGCCGCAGGTCCCGTGCCGAGCGCACCTTGGAGCCCCGGGGCACGACCAGCTGCATGTAGTCGTCGTAGAGCCGGGCGCAGGCCCGCAGCCGGTCGGCGCCCTCGCCGCGGTAGGCGGCGACGGCGTCGGTGGCGGCGATCGCGAAGGTGGCCCTGCCCTTCGCCAGCCGCTCGACGTTGTCGGGGGAGCCCCGGGACTGCACCATCTTGACGTCCACGTCCGGGAGGTCCCGGGCCAGGTCCTGTTTGAGCATCTGGCCATAGGTGTCGTAGACCCCGGTGGAGACCCCGGTCGCGAAGGTGACCCGCCCGCTGGGCGTGGTTCCGCCGCCGACCGGCAGCAGCCACCACAGCAGCAGCGCGAGCACGACCAGGCCCGCGGCCGCGGACTGGAAGGCACGGCGCCGGTCGAGACGCGGAAGGGTGACGGCCATGACTGCGATCCTGCCAGGCTTGCTCCTGGTAAGGGAGGGGCGGGGGAGGCGGACGACCCCGTACCCTGGTCGATTGAGATGAGTGCGAAGACTTACGAGGTGCGCACCTACGGGTGCCAGATGAACGTCCACGACTCCGAGCGGCTCTCCGGCCTCCTGGAAGGCGCGGGCTTTGTACGCGCGCCCGAGGGCACCGGCGAGGGCGAGGCAGACATCGTCGTCTTCAACACCTGCGCGGTGCGGGAGAACGCCGACAACCGGCTCTACGGCAATCTCGGCAGACTGGCGCCGATCAAGGCGCGGCGGCCGGGTATGCAGATCGCCGTAGGCGGGTGCCTGGCCCAGAAGGACCGCGACACCATCGTGAAGAAGGCGCCCTGGGTGGACGTCGTCTTCGGTACGCACAACATCGGCAGCCTGCCGGTGCTCCTGGAGCGCGCCCGCGTCCAGGAGGAGGCGCAGGTGGAGATCGCCGAGTCGCTGGAAGCCTTCCCCTCGACCCTGCCGACACGGCGGGAGTCCGCGTACGCCGCGTGGGTCTCCATCTCCGTCGGCTGCAACAACACGTGCACCTTCTGTATCGTCCCGGCGCTGCGCGGCAAGGAGAAGGACCGCCGCCCCGGCGACATCCTGGCCGAGGTCGAGGCGCTGGTCGCCGAGGGGGTCACCGAGATCACCCTGCTCGGCCAGAACGTGAACGCGTACGGATCGGACATCGGCGACCGCGAGGCGTTCAGCAAGCTGCTGCGGGCCTGCGGCAAGGTCGAGGGGCTGGAGCGGGTCCGGTTCACCTCCCCGCACCCCCGGGACTTCACGGATGACGTCATCTCCGCCATGGCGGAGACGGAGAACGTGATGCCCCAGCTGCACATGCCGCTCCAGTCCGGCTCGGACACCGTGCTGAAGGCGATGCGCCGCTCGTACCGGCAGGAGCGCTACCTCGGCATCATCGAGAAGGTGCGCGCCGCGATGCCGGACGCCGCCCTCTCGACCGACATCATCGTGGGCTTCCCCGGGGAGACCGACGAGGACTTCGAGCAGACGCTGCACGTGGTGCGCGAGGCGCGATTCGCACAGGCGTTCACTTTCCAGTACTCCAAGCGGCCCGGGACCCCGGCCGCCGAGATGGACGGACAGGTGCCCAAGGCCGTCGTCCAGGAGCGCTACGAGCGGCTGGTCGCCCTCCAGGAGGAGATCTCCTGGGAGGAGAACAAGAAGCAGGTCGGCCGGACGCTGGAGGTGCTGGTCGCCGAGGGTGAGGGCCGTAAGGACGACGCCACCCGGCGGCTGTCCGGCCGTGCCGCCGACAACCGTCTGGTGCACTTCGCCCGGCCCGACGAGCCGGTGCGCCCCGGTGACGTCGTCACGGTCGACATCACCTACGCCGCGCCGCACCACCTGCTCGCCGAGGGCCCGGCCCGCGGGGTGCGGCGCACCCGCGCGGGGGACGCCTGGGAGCGGCGGAACGCGGCGGAGGAGAAGAAGCCCGCGGGTGTCATGCTCGGGCTGCCGACCATCGGCGCCCCGGCCCCGGCTCCGGCGCCCGCACCGGCCGCGGGCTGCGGCTGCGACTGACACGACCGGGGCGGCACGATCAGCGAGACGCCTGCTTGTGCGCGGCGCGTGCTGGTGCGCGACGTACACGTAGGACACGTGTATTGCGTGACGCATACGTATAGAGGCGTACGGAGATAAGGGCCGGGGGACGGCCGGACCGACGGGGGAGAGCGTGACAACGGGGGACGGCCCGATGTGGTGGGGCCTGCTCATGGAGGACTACCTCCAGATCATGGGGCCGGGCGGCAGAAACCACTCGATCACGCCGCTGGGGCATGTCCGGGGCACCCGCGAGGAGGCCCTGGAGGCGCTGCGTGAGCGCGTGCTCCAGTACCAGCCGCGCCATCCGGTCAATCCGCACCGCAAGCTGGTCTACCGGGACGGGGATGTCTTCCTCATGGTCCTGGAGGCCATGACCGGCAACTACTGCTACCGGTTCCGGGTCGCCGAGCTGCTGTGGGACTCGGCACCCCGGCCCGAACCCGCCGGATAGGCTGCCGATCATGCTGATCGCCGCCGCCGTCTGCCCGTGCCCGCCGCTCCTGGTGCCCGAGGTCGCCGCCGGGGCGGCTCCCGAGCTGGAGCCGCTGCGCGCGGCGTGTGCCGAGGCCGTCGGGGTGGTCGCGGCGGCGCGGCCGGAGCGGCTGATCGTGGTCGGGCCCGCCGATCTCGCCGGGCGGGGAACCCATCCGCAGGGGGCGGCCGGATCCTTCCGCGGATTCGGCGTGGATCTTCAGGTACGGCTGGGCGGCCCGGTCGTGCCGGGCTCCGCCGCCGACCAGGAGCGGACGCTGCCGCCGTCCCTCGCGGTCGGCGCCTGGCTGCTGGAGCACGCGGGGTGGGGCGGTACCGCGCCGGTCGAGGGGCTGGGCGTGGGGGAACCTCTCGCGGCCGAGCGGTGTAAAGAAGTCGGAAGGGAGCTCGCGGCGGGGGCGGAGCGGGTCGCGCTGCTGGTGCTGGCCGACGGCAGCGCGTGCCGGACGCTGAAGGCCCCGGGCTATCTCGATGAGCGGGCCGCGGCGTTCGACGCCGCGGTGGCGGAGGCGCTGGGGTCGGCCGATCCCACTGCCCTCGCCGCGCTGGACGAGGAGCTGGCGCAGGAGCTCAGGGCAGCCGGCCGCGCGCCGCTGCACGTGCTTGCGGGGGCGGGTGAGGGGGCGGCGCTGAAGGGGGAGCTGCGGTATGACGAGGCGCCGTACGGCGTGGGGTACTTCGTGGCCGACTGGTCATAGCGCCGGTCCTGGGCCTGATCCGGGTGCGCGCGGCGAGCCGGGCGCGCGCGGGCGCGGCCGCGAGGCATGCTGCTCCGCGGCCGCGCACCGGCGGGGACCGGGCGGGCGGGGGTCAGACCCCTTCGCCGCCGGGGGCCTTGCCCCCGCCCTGGTCGTCGCCGCGGCCTTTTTCCTTCTGCTCTTCGTCCATGTGGGAGAGGCGGTTGAGGGCGTCCCTCGCCTTGCCCGTGCCGGTTTCGATCTTGCCGGTGTACTTGCCCTTGGTCTTGGAGTCGACCGTCTTGGCGGCCTTCTCAAGCCCCCGCTCGATCTTGGCCTCGTGCTGCTGCGCGAAGCTGCCGGCCTTGCCCTTCATGGCACCGGCCTTGGCCTTGAGATTGTCCATCAGGCCCATGGGCCACCTTCCCTCGTCGAATGGCTAGGCGCGGGCGTTCTCGCCGGCCTCGCTGTCCGCCGACTCCTCCGCCGACAGCTGCTTGGGGATCCCGGCACTTTCGCCCGCCACGGTCTCCTCCTCGCTCCGCACCGCCTCCGCCGTGTCCTCGGCGGTGGCCGTCCCTGGCGCGGGCTCCGCCGCCCCGGACGCGGGCTCCGCCGTCACGGGGTCGGCCGTGGTCTCCTCGGGTGGCACTCCCTCGGACGAACGTCCTGCCTCCTTCGACGCACGACGAAACCTGGAAAACACGCCCATATCTACTCCATACCTTACTCGTGTGGGCGAAATCCCGTGCCGCTCGGAGCGTCCCATTGCGCCGCTCGCGGAGACCGGTTTCCCCGATCCGGTCCTAGGAATCTCGCAACAGGCAACGAACCCGGCGGGGTCCCGTCACGTCGCTCATTCGAGGAACTCCTCGGGGGTTTGGGAGACTGGTGCGGTGAATACAGCAGGCCACCCGCCGCGAGTCATCGCCGTCGTCGGCCCCACCGCGGCCGGAAAATCCGATCTGGGCGTCGCCCTCGCCCAGCATCTCGACGGCGAGGTCATCAACGCCGACTCCATGCAGCTCTACCGGGGCATGGACATCGGCACCGCCAAGCTGACGGAGAGCGAGCGGCAGGGCGTACCGCACCGGCTCCTCGACATCTGGGACGTCACCCAGGCGGCCAGCGTCGCCGAATACCAGCGGCTGGCCCGCGCGGAGATGGACCGGCTGCTTGCCGAGGGCCGCACCCCCATCCTGGTCGGCGGCTCCGGCCTGTACGTCCGCGGCGCCATCGACGCGCTCGACTTCCCGGGCACCGACCCCGCCGTCCGGGCCCGGCTCGAGGCCGAGCTCGCGGAGCACGGTCCGGGGGCCCTGCACTCCCGGCTCGCGGCCGCCGATCCCGAGGCCGCGCGGGCGATCCTGCCCAGCAACGGCCGCCGTGTGGTGCGGGCACTGGAGGTCATCGAGATCACCGGCCGCCCCTTCACCGCCAATCTGCCGGGCCATGAGGCCGTCTACGACACCCTCCAGATCGGAGTCGACGTCGAGCGGCCCGAACTGGACGGACGGATCGCCCTGCGGGTGGACCGGATGTGGGAGGCCGGGCTGGTGGCGGAGGTCCGCGGGCTGGAGGAGATCGGACTGCGGGCCGGGCGTACCGCCTCCCGGGCGCTGGGCTACCAGCAGGTGCTGGCCGCGCTCTCGGGGGAGTGCACCGAGGACGAGGCACGGGCCGAGACGGTGCGCGCCACCAAGCGGTTCGCCCGCCGCCAGGACTCCTGGTTCCGCCGTGATCCGCGGGTGCACTGGCTCAGTGGCGCGGCCGAGCGGCGCGGGGAACTTCTGCCGAGCGCCCTCGCGTTGGTTGAACGGGCGGTCACAGCCTGATCACGTGATGGCATCGGGACGCTCCGCTCGTCATTCGGTCACCCGCGGGCATGCCATCATCAAGCTCCGATCGTCCGCGGTGTCTGGAGTTGGGAGGGCGTGTGGCGATGGAGGCCAGCCCTCGCGACGCATCACAGCAATCGCCACTCGGCGATCCGGACCCGCTGACCACGGACGGTCCCGATGACGGATCCCTCCACGAGCCCGGCGCCCCGGTCCTCGACGACCCCGGTGAGCCCGTCTCCGTCTCCGAGGAGTCCTTCAGCGAGCTGCGCCCGCCGCGCAGACTGCGGGTCTGGCAGATCGCGCCCATCGTCGGCCTGGCCATCCTCGGGTCGCTCATGTTCGCCTTCCCGCTCGCCTTCGAGTTCGGCGACGGCGGGGCGGTGGTGGCCATGCTCGGTCTGCTGCTCAGCTGCTGCGCCGCGGGCTGGGGTCTGATGGCGGCCCGCCGGGTGGGCTACACCTGGCCGGGGCTGCCGCCCCGGGGCTCCGGGCGCCGCCCCGACTGGCGCTTCGTCCTGCTCTATGTGGGAATCGTGGCGCTGCTCGCGGCGCTCACGTTCTGGCGGGTGGCCCGCCTCCGCTAGGCGCCCGCCCCGCCTGACCGTCTCCTGGGGCCGACCGCCGACCGCCGACCGCCGACCGCCTCCGCGGCCGCCCGCCGGGCACCGGACGACGCCGCGCGGGGCGCACCCGTAGGATCGAGGGATGAGCACCAGGCCCCGGCTGCCCTTCCTCAAGGGGCACGGCACCGAGAACGACTTCGTCATCGTCCCCGACCTGGACGGGCACCTCGACCTGTCCGCGGCCGCCGTCGCCCGGATCTGCGACCGCCGCGCCGGAGTCGGCGGCGATGGGCTGATCCGCGTCGTGCGGTCCTCGGCGCACCCCGAGGCGCGGGCGATGGCAGACCGGGCCGACTGGTTCATGGACTACCGCAACAGCGACGGCAGCATCGCCGAGATGTGCGGCAACGGCGTGCGTGTCTTCGCCCGCTACCTCCAGCGCGCCGGGCTCGCCGAGGCGGGCGACCTCGCCATCGCCACCCGGGCCGGAGTGCGCCATATCCACATCGCCAAGGCCCCCGCCGACGGCCCGGGGGAGGGCGCCGCGGACGGCGAGGGCGCGATCACTGTCGTGATGGGCAAGGCCCTGCTGCCCGAGCCCGGCCCCGAGGGCGACATCACCGTCTCGGTCGGCGAGCGCAGTTGGCCCGCCCGCCATGTGAACATGGGCAATCCGCACGCCGTCGCGTTCGTCGACGAACTCGACCACGCCGGAAACCTGTTCACCGCTCCGGGCGTGCGCCCCGCCGCCGCGTATCCGCACGGCACCAACGTCGAGTTCGTCGTGGACCGCGGCCCCCGTCATATCGCCATGCGGGTGCATGAGCGCGGCTCCGGCGAGACCCGCTCCTGCGGCACCGGCGCCTGCGCCGTGATGGTGGCCGCCGCCCGCCGCGACGGAGTCGATCCCGCGGTCACCGGACACCCCGTCACCTACACCGTGGACGTGCCCGGAGGCCGCCTTGTGATCAGCGAGCGGCCTGACGGTACGGTGGAGATGACCGGCCCTGCCGTGATCGTGGCCGAGGGGGAGCTCGACGCCGCCTGGCTGGACACGGCCCTCGGCTGACACCTCCCTCGAATGGGTGATCCGTTTCACTCTGGGCGAGAGCCGGTCGGCCGTGCGTGATGGGCTCGATAGCATCAAGCACCGGCCCCGGGGGAGTGCCCACGCCGGTTGACGCTCGACGCCGCCGGAGGTGCCCATGAGCGCAGAGGCCACCGATCACGCCGCTCTCGGCCGCAGGCGCGGCCTCCCCCGCATTGACCTGCGCAATCTCCGCAGGTTCAGCCGGGCGGCCCTGCTGGGGCCAACGGCTCGCGGCCGTCTGCCGGACGCGATCGAGCATGTGGCCAAGGTCCATCGCGCCTATCACCCCGGCGCGGATCTGGACGTTCTGCGCCAGGCGTATGTCCTCGCCGAGTCCTCCCACCGCGGCCAGATGCGTAAAAGCGGTGAGCCGTACATCACACATCCGCTCGCCGTCACACTGATCCTGGCCGAACTGGGCGCCGAGACCACGACCTTGACGGCGTCCCTCCTCCACGACACGGTCGAGGACACCGATGTGACCCTCGATCAGGTGGGTGAACAGTTCGGCGAGGAGGTGCGCTACCTCGTCGACGGGGTCACCAAGTTGGAGAAGGTCGACTACGGCGCGGCGGCCGAGCCCGAGACCTTTCGCAAGATGCTGGTCGCCACCGGCAACGACGTCCGGGTGATGTCCATCAAACTCGCCGACCGGCTGCACAACATGCGCACCCTCGGCGTGATGCGTCCCGAGAAACAGGCCCGGATCGCGAAGGTCACCCGCGATGTGCTGATCCCCCTCGCCGAACGGCTCGGCGTCCAGGCGCTCAAGACCGAACTGGAGGATCTGGTCTTCGCCATCCTCCACCCCGAGGAGTACGCCCGCACCCATGAGCTGCTCCAGACCCAGGCCGGCCGCCCCGATCCGCTGGCCCGCGCCGCGGAGGACGTACGGGGCGTGCTGCACGAGGCGGGTATCGCCGCCGAAGTCCTCGTCCGGCCGCGGCACTTCGTCTCCGTCCACCGGGTCGGGCGCAAGCGCGGCGAACTGACCGGCGCCGACCTCGGGCGGCTGCTGGTCCTCGTCTCCGAGGACGCCGACTGCTACGCGGTCCTCGGGGAGCTGCACACCTGTTTCACCCCGGTCATCTCGGAGTTCAAGGACTTCATCGCCGTACCCAAGTTCAACCTCTACCAGTCGCTCCACACGGCCGTGGCCGGGCGCGGCGGCGATGTGGCCGAAATCCTCATCCGCACCCACCAGATGCACCGGGTGGCGGAGGCCGGGGTGATCGCCCTCGGCAATCCCTACGCCCCCATCGAGACCGCCGACGCGCCTGAGGGCGAGCGGGCCGACCCCACCCGCCCCGGCTGGCTGTCCCGGCTCCTCGAATGGCAGAGCGCCACCCCCGATCCGGACATCTTCTGGACCTCGCTCCGCGATGACCTCGCCCAGGACCGGGAGATCACCGTCTTCCGGTCCGACGGGGGCACGCTCGGTCTGCCCGCGGGCGCCAGCTGTGTGGACGCGGCGTACGCCCAGTACGGCGAGGACGCCCACTCCTGTATCGGCGCCCGGGTCAACGGCCGGATCGCGACGCTCAGTACGGTGCTGCGCGACGGCGACACCCTCCAGCTGCTGATGGCCGCCGACGCCCAGGACGCGGCCTCCCACGGGCCGTCGCCGAAGTGGCTGGATCACGCTCGTACCCCCGCCGCGCGCATCGCCATCAACCGTTGGCTGGCCGCGCACCCGGCCCATCCCGAGCAGCAGACCCAGCAGCCCCGGGACCGGGGCGGGGAGCCGCAGACCGAAGAAGGCCAGGACACGGCCTCCCCGGCGGACCGGGTGGTCACCCCGGCGGGTGGCGCGGGGCGCGGTGAGGCGGGCGTCATCGTCGATCTGCCCGGCGCCACCGTGCGGCTCGCCCGCTGCTGCACCCCGGTGCCGCCGGACGCGGTCACCGGATTCGCGGTGCGCGGGGGAGCCGTCACCGTCCACCGCGAGCGGTGCTCCGGTGTGGGGCGGATGATCGCGGCCGGGCGTAAGACGGTTGGGGTGCGCTGGGCGGACGAGGGCGCCAGCGACGGCAACGGTGACTACCGCGTCACCCTCTTCGCCGAGGCGTTCAGCCGTCCGCATCTGCTCGCCGATCTCACCGAGGCCATCGCCGCCGAGGGCGCCGAGGTGGTCGCCGCGGCCGTTGAGCCGCCCCGTGAGCAGCGGGTCCGGCACACCTACACGCTCCAGCTGTCCGACGCGGGGCGGCTGCCGGCGCTGATGCGGGCGATGCGCAACGTCCCCGGGGTCTACGACGTGACGCGGGAGAGCCGGAGCATGGCGGGCGCCCGCTCCTGACGCTGTGCCCCGAGCGTTCCTGACCCCGGGTCCGGGAGCCCCCGGCGCTCTTGCCCCCGCGCCCCGGCGCCACTGAAACCGCATCACCGCGGTGCTGGGTCAGTGCAGCCCCGGATTCCGAACCTCCGCTTCCGCGGTTCTCAAGCCGCCTCCGTACGGCCACGGCGCCCGATCTCGCGGGGCCGGCCCGGGGCTCCGCGGCTTTCCGCAACTCCTTCGGGTGGATACGGGCCCGGTGGAACTGCGCCCGTGTCGGGGCGCTGATAGCCGTAGGGCATGAGCCATTCCCCGGGGCGGCGTCCCCGGCCCGCGCCCCGGTCCGGGCGCCACAGGACCGCCCTGGCGGCCGTCTCGATGGCCTTCGCCCTGACCGCCGTCGGCCCGTCCTCCGCCGTGGGCCGGATCGGGGCCTCGGCCCCGGGAGCCTCCGGGGGACCACGTGCCCTGGGGATCGGTGACCCGCTCTACCCGAACCTGGGCAACCCCGGGTACGACGTCGCCGCGTACGACATCGCCTTCGACTACCGCCGTGCGGACCGGCCGCTCGGCGCCGTCACCACGATCGCCGCGCGCGCCACGGCCCCGCTGCGCACCGTCAACCTCGACTTCGCCGGGGGCGGTGTGCGCTCCGTCCGGGTCAACGGCGCACCCGCGCGGTTCACCACCGCCCATGAGGACCTGGTGATCACCCCGGCCACACCGATCGGGGCGGGCGAGGGCTTCGAGGTGACCGTCCGGCACACCAGCGATCCGCGCGCGGCGGACAACGGCGGCTGGGTCCGTACCCGCGACGGGCTGGCCATGGCCAACCAGGCCGACGCGGCCCACCGGGTCTTCCCCTGCAACGACCACCCCTCCGACAAGGCCCGCTTCACCTTCCGGGTCACCGCCCCGCGCGAGCTCACGGTCGTGGCGGGCGGTCTGCCGCTGGAGCGGGTGGTCAAGGGGGCGCGCACCACCTGGGCGTACCGCCTCGACCACCCCATGGCCACCGAACTGGCCCAGGTCTCCATCGGACGCTCCGCCGTACTGCGCCGCACCGGGCCGAACGGGCTGCCGGTGCGCGATGTCGTGCCCGCCGCCGACCGGAAGCGGCTGGAGCCCTGGCTGTCGCGCACCCCGGGACAGCTGGCCTGGATGGAGAAGAAGGCCGGGGCGTACCCCTTCGAGACCTACGGTCTGCTGATCGCGGGCGCCAGTACCGGCTTCGAGCTGGAGACACAGACGCTCTCGCTCTTCGAACGCGGTCTGTTCACCGGTCACGGGCTGCCCCGCTGGTACCTCGAGTCGATCATGGTCCATGAACTGGCCCACCAGTGGTTCGGCGACAGTGTCGCCCCGCGCCGCTGGTCCGACCTGTGGCTCAACGAGGGCCACGCCACCTGGTACGAGGCTCTCTACGCGGACGAGCGGGGCAAGGCGAGCCTGGAGCGGCGGATGCGCGAGGCGTACCGGCAGTCCGACGGCTGGCGCGCCGCCGGAGGCCCGCCCGCCGCGCCCGAACCCGCCGAACCCGGCCAGCAGATCGGCATCTTCCGGCCGGTCGTCTACGACGGCAGCGCCCTGGTCCTGTTCGCGCTGCGGCAGCACATCGGGCGCGAGGCGTTCGAACGGCTGGAGCGGCAGTGGGTGCTCCGTCACCGCGATGGCGTCGCCTCCACCACGGACTTCGTCCGCCTCGCCTCCGAGGTGGCTCACCGCGACCTGTCCGGGTTCCTGAACCCCTGGCTGTACGGGACGAAGACACCGCCCATGCCCGGTCACCCCACCTGGAAGGCGGCTCCGAAGAGTGAGCCGGGGACGGACGCGAAGGCGGGGCGGAAGGTGCGGACGGGGCCGGACACGGGACCGGAAGCCCGGGGCGGAGCCCGGGCCGGGGCCAAACCCGGCTGGCTGTCCGTGGGGCGCCACACCCCGCATCCGCCCGTGAAACCCGAGTGACGCTCCGGCCGCCGCGTGGGACCATCGATGAGTCGGCGTCGCGGCCGGCCCCGGGAATCCCGCGGGCCCGTCACGCGTTGACGATAGAGACCTGTCCCACGACGTAAGGATTCCTTTGACCCACTCCTCTTCCCTTCCGCAGGACCGGCAGCGCACCGCCGAGAGCCTTCGGGCCGACGCCCTGATGGAAGAGGACGTCGCCTGGAGTCACGCGATCGACGAGGAGCGTGACGGCGACCAGTACGACCGCTCCGACCGTGCCGCGCTGCGGCGCGTGGGAGGTCTCTCCACCGAGCTCGAGGACGTCACCGAGGTCGAGTACCGGCAGCTGCGCCTGGAGCGCGTGGTGCTGGTCGGCGTCTGGACATCGGGCACGGTCCATGACGCGGAGAACTCCCTGGCCGAGCTGGCGGCGCTCGCGGAGACCGCGGGAGCCCTGGTGCTCGACGGGGTCATCCAGCGCCGGAACAAGCCGGATCCGGCCACCTACATCGGCTCCGGCAAGGCCGAAGAGCTGCGTGACGTCGTGATCGAGTCCGGTGCCGACACCGTCGTCTGTGACGGTGAGCTGAGCCCCGGCCAGCTGATCCACCTCGAGGATGTCGTCAAGGTCAAGGTGGTCGACCGCACCGCCCTCATCCTCGACATCTTCGCCCAGCACGCCAAGTCCCGAGAGGGCAAGGCGCAGGTCTCGCTCGCGCAGATGCAGTACATGCTGCCGAGGCTGCGCGGCTGGGGTCAGTCGCTGTCCCGGCAGATGGGTGGTGGTGGCTCCGGCTCCTCGGGCGGCGGTATGGCCACCCGTGGTCCCGGTGAGACCAAGATCGAGACGGACCGGCGCCGCATCCGCGAGAAGATGGCGAAGATGCGCCGCGAGATCGCCGAGATGAAGACCGGCCGCGACATCAAGCGGCAGGAGCGCCGGCGGAACAAGGTCCCCTCGGTCGCCATCGCCGGATACACCAACGCGGGCAAGTCCTCGCTGCTCAACCGGCTCACCGGGGCGGGCGTCCTGGTGGAGAACGCGCTGTTCGCCACCCTGGACCCGACCGTGCGGCGGGCCGAGACCCCCAGCGGACGGCTCTACACGCTGGCGGACACCGTCGGGTTTGTGCGCCATCTGCCGCACCACCTCGTGGAGGCGTTCCGCTCCACCATGGAGGAGGTCGGCGACGCCGATCTGATCGTGCATGTGGTGGACGGCTCGCATCCGGCGCCGGAGGAGCAGCTGGCCGCCGTGCGCGAGGTGATCCGTGATGTGGGCGCCGTCGAGGTGCCCGAGATCGTGGTGATCAACAAGGCGGACCTGGCGGATCCGCTCGTTCTCCAGCGGCTGCTGCGTCTGGAGCGTCGCGCGATGGCGGTGTCGGCCCGTACCGGGCAGGGCATCGACGAGCTGCTCGCCGTGATCGACGAGGAACTGCCCCGGCCGCAGGTCGAGGTCGAGGCCCTGGTGCCCTACACCGAGGGCAAGCTGGTCTCGCGTACCCACGCCGACGGTGAGGTGATCTCCGAGGAGCACACCCCGGAGGGCACGCTGCTCAAGGCGCGGGTGCATGAGGAGCTGGCGGCCGAGCTGAAGCGGTACGCGCCGACGGCGACCGCGTCGCAGTAGCGTCCGCGTCCGGTCCGCCGCCGCGCGACCTCTGCTACGACGAGGGCCCGCCCCCGGATCTTCCCGGGGACGGGCCCTCGTCCGCGTCGTGCCCAGCGGCCGTGCCGGGTGTGAGCGGGTGTGTGACGGGCGGGCCCGCCACACAGACCTACCGCGTCACTGGCTCGCGAACTTCTTGCTCACCGCGTTGTAGACGCCCTTGGCCTCCGGGCCGAGGTGCGGACCGGCCAGCCAGGTCGCGTTGGACGGGCCTATGGAGGTGTTGGACACCAGCGCGGGCTTGCCGTCGGCGCCATTGGCGACCCAGCCGCCGCCGGACGACCCCGCGGTCATCGTGCAGCCGACGCGGTACATGGTCGGCTGCTTGGCCTCCAGCGACAACCGGCCCGGCTTGTCCGCGCACTGGTTCATCTTCTGGCCGTCGAACGGCGGGGCGGCCGGGTAGCCGGTGGCCGTGATCTCCTTGATGGACTTCACCGCCGGGGCCTTGAAGTCGACCGGCAGCGCGCCTCCGACCGTCTCCTCCAGGGACTTGCCGCCGCTGTTCTCCGGCTTCACATGGATCACCGCGAAGTCGTAGGGAGCGCCCTTGCCGCCGGTCGCGGCGCCGTTGTCGATCCACTGCGAGGACGTCTGCGCCCAGTCGGCCCACCAGACGCCCTTGGGCGCGAGCTCTTCCTTGGTGGCGTTCTTCAGCTCGGCCGCCGACTTGCCCGCATCGTTGTAGGAGGGCACGAACATCAGGTTCTTGTACCAGCCGCCGCCCTTGCCCGCGTGGACGCAGTGGCCCGCGGTCCACACGATGTTGGACTTCCCGGGGTGCGCGGGGTCCTTGACCACGGTCGCGGAGCACACCATCGAACCCTCGGGGCTGTCGAAGAAGACCTTGCCCGCGTAGGGGACGTTGGAGCTGTACGGGTGCCCGACCTCCTTGGCCGTGACCGGCTTCGGATCCGGGTCGGTCACACCCTGGTCGTCGATGTCACCGTCGTCGACCGGCTGGTCGGGCTCCTGGGCGTCCCGCATCCGGTCCGGCTTCCACAGACCCTTGATGATCGGGTTGATGAAGTCACCGGCCTCGCGCAGCCAGTCGTCCTTGTTCCACTTGTTCCAGGCGCCGTTCTTCCAGTCGTCCAGATCGACGCCGAGGTTCTTCAGCTTGTCGTCGAGGTTGTCGGGCAGCTTGATGTCACCCGTGCCCTGCTGGCTCTCCGACGACGAAGGCGCCTTGGACTCGGTCGTGTCGTCCGACGAGTCGCATGCGGTGGCGGTCAGCGCCAGCACGGCGGTGACGGCGGCCACGGCCAGCGCGGGTCGGCGTGTGGATGGCATCGGCGGAACTCCCCCTGAGTGTTCTGAGCTGCTCTAAGTCCTGTGTGGATTTGTCATGCACCGCCCCGGCGACGGGGTGGTCTCCCACTATGCCCGTGCCGCCTACGACGGGTGAAGGCGGGTCCCTGGTTCCCATGCGGCAAGGATCTTCGGTCAACCCGTGATCCCCGGGCGGACCCGTCGTTGGTACGTACGGGGGACTGTCGGAGCGCGTTCAGCAGCAGGAGGACCGTGGGCCATGGCCGTGATCCAGCTCCCGCCGATGCCCCTGCCTGGTGCGGCTGTCGGCGGCGGGAGCGGTGCCCGGAGCATGCTGCGGCGCCAGGCTTCGCGTGAGTCCGCCGCCCGCACCTACGCGCGGGCGCTGCCCATCGTGCCGGTGCGCGCACGGGGGCTGACCATCGAGGGAGCCGACGGCCGCCGCTATCTCGACTGCCTCTCCGGCGCCGGGACATTGGCGCTGGGACACAACCACCCGGTGGTGCTGAAAGCCATCCGGGGCGTCCTGGACTCGGGGGCGCCGCTCCAGGCCCTGGACCTGGCCACTCCGGTCAAGGACAGCTTCACCGAGGAGCTGTTCACCACCCTGCCGCCCGAACTCGCGCGCCACGCACGGGTGCAGTTCTGCGGTCCGGCGGGCACGGACGCGGTCGAGGCCGCGCTCACACTGGTACGGAGCGCCACCGGGCGGGACGGCCTGCTGGCCTTCTCCGGGGCCCCTCACGGGACGACGGCCGAGGCGCTGGCCGTGTCCGGAGGCGCCCCCTCGGTGGGCACGACCCGACTGCCCTTCCCCCATGACTACCGCTGCCCCTTCGGCGTGGGCGGGGCGCGCGGCGCGGAACTCTCGGCGCGCTGGACCGAGACCCTCCTCGACCACCCCGAGAGCGGGGTGGGCACCCCGGCCGGGATGATCCTGGAGCCGGTACAGGGCGAGGGCGGCGTGATCCCCGCTCCGGACGGCTGGCTGCGGCGTATGCGGGACATCACCGCGGCCCGCTCGATCCCGCTGATCGTGGACGAGGTCCAGACCGGCGTCGGGCGCACCGGTGCCTTCTGGGCGGTGCAGCACAGCGGGGTGGTGCCCGATGTGATGGTGCTGTCGAAGGCCATCGGCGGCAGCATGCCACTGGCCGTCATCGTCTACCACGAGCGGCTGGACGCCTGGCGCCCGGGCGCCCATGCGGGCACCTTCCGGGGCAACCAGCCGGCTATGGCGGCGGGGGCGGCGACTCTCGCGTATGTACGGGAGAACCACCTCGCGGAGCGCGCCGCCGCCCTCGGTGACCGCATGCTGCACCGCCTGCGCCAACTCGCCGAGCGCCACGCCCACATCGGCGAGGTACGCGGCCGCGGCCTCATGATCGGCCTCGAACTGGTCGACCCCGAGGCCGCGTGGGCGGATGTCCAGCGGACGCGGGCGCAGCGGCCGGAGCCCGAACGGCCGAGGGTCGGCTTCGCTGAGGTCGGACAGCCGGGAGATGGCCGCCCCGGGGCCGGACGAACAGAGGCCGGACGAACAGGGGCCGGACGGACAGGGGCCGGACGGACAGGGGCCGGACGGACAGGGGCCGGACGGACAGGAGCCGGACGGACAGGAGCCGGACGGACAGGGGCTGGTCCGACGGGCGCATTCGGTGTGGCAGCGCAGCCCCGCGGCGCCGAGTGCCCGCATCCCACGCACTCGGGGGCAGATCTCCCTGACACCGCATATCGGGGGACCGGCGGTCCGGGTCCCCGGCCCCCCGCGCCGATGCTCGCTGCGGCAGTCCAGCAGGAGTGTCTGCACCGCGGCCTGATCGTCGAACTGAGCGGCAGCCACGCCTCCGTCATCCGCCTCCTTCCGCCACTGACCATCACCGATGAACAGGCCGAAGCCGTGCTCGACCGGCTCGCCGACGCCCTTGATGCCGCGATCCGCACCACCCGGGCCCCTGGCCCTGGTCCCGAACGCCCGCCGACCGCACCGCCGTTCATGCAGCGGTTCACACCGCCGTTCGCCGGAGACCACCGGTGACGGGTCCCGCACCCGCAGCACCGCACTCGCAGCACCGCACCCCCACCGCACCAGCGAAGGAGGCAGGCACCGGGCCCACGGACCGACCGACGTGATGCCCGCGCCGCACCCACCATGCCGCACTCCCCCGGGGGAGCCCCCCTTCCTTCTCAGCCGCAACCAGAGGCCGATGCCATGACCGGCCGCAGCGCCCTGGACGGTCGCCCCATCCGGCCCTCCCGCCCCCTCCCACCGGCGCAGCCGTTCACGGCGGGTTCGGTGACCCCAGCGCCCCCGGGCGGCGCACCCGAAGAAGGCCCGCCTTCAGGAGGCCCGCCCTCGGGAGGCCCGTCCTCGGGAGGACTGGCATCAGGAGGGCCACTCTCAGGCGAACTGCTCTCAGGGGGACCGGCCGTGGTGATGCCGCCGGTCGTTCTGCCGTCCACCGTCGCGCGAGCGGCCGGGGAGGGCCCCGCTGTTTCCGCGCCGCCACAGGTGCCAGCGCCACCGAAGCCATCCGCGACACAGCCCAGCGGGGCCCCGGCCGTCACCTCCGTAGTGCCTCCCACGGCCGGGTCACCACCACCAGCGGACCGCCGGATGGCCGCGGCGACCCTGCCGCGCCAGGACCCGGGTGTTCAAGCCCAGCGCAACCAGGCGCCCACGGCCCCGACCCTGATCCCGAGTGCCGCGCCGCCAACCGCCGTGACCCGCGGCAACCAGAGCCCGCCCGCCTCCGGCGGCCTCCCAACGGCGGCTCCCGATCCCCTCGACGACCCCGACCCGCAGGTCGCGGCCGACGCGGCCGGGGTCGAGAACCTGCTGCGCTGCTGGGTCCGGGAGAACCGCGCCCCACGCCCAGACGGCGACACGCTTCGCATCCCCCTCGCCGCGAGCGGAACCGTCCTCCTCGTCCCCGTGCGGTACTGGTCGCCCACCGGCTGGCACCGCTTCGGACCGCCGGTGCTGGAGCACGGTCCTCATGACGCCCCCTCCGTCGGCGCGGTGACCCTCGCGGCGCTGCTCACCCGCGAAGCGGCCTACGGCGCACGGCGTGACGACCCCGACGCGGACGGCACCGAACTGGTCGGCCGTGTCGCGGATTCGGTGCGACGCACCGCCGCGTTCCTCACCCACCGTCGAGCCATGCCCGCCGACCCCGTCGCGAGCACCCCCTTCCTCACCGCCGAACAGTCCCTCGTCCTCGGTCACCCCCTCCATCCCACGCCGAAGAGCCGCGAGGGTCTCTCCGACACCGAATCGTCCGTCTGCTCACCGGAGTCGCATGGCTCCTTCCCCCTTCACTGGATCGCCGTCGACCGGTCCGTGCTGGCGTGCGAGTCGGCCTGGACCGAGCGGGGCCGGACCGTGCCCGCCGAGCGGCTCGCCCTCTCTCTCGCGGGCACCGGCCTCCAACTTCCCGCCGAGACCGTGCCATTGCCGCTCCACCCCTGGCAGGCCCGCGAGGTCAGGCATCGCCCTGCCGTCGGCGCGCTCTTCGAAGCGGGAGTACTCCACGACCTCGGACCGTCGGGCGGCCCCTGGAGCCCCACGTCCTCGGTCCGCACCGTGTACCGGCCCGGTGCGCCCGCGATGCTGAAACTCTCCCTCGGTCTACGGATCACCAACTCCCGTCGTGAGAACCTGCGTAAGGAGCTACGCCGTGGTGTCGAGGTCCACCGGCTGCTCCGCAGCGGACTGGCCGAGCAGTGGCGGGCGGCCTTCCCAGGGTTCCCCGGCTTCGACATCGTCAGGGACCCCGCCTGGCTCGCGGTCGACGGGCCGGACGGGGAACCGCTGACCGGACTCGACGTCGTCGTCCGGCACAACCCGTTCGGGCCGGGCGATGACGCCGTGTGTGTCGCCGGGCTCATCGCGCTCCGCCCCTGGCCGGGACAGCCGGTGATGCGTTCCCGGCTCGCGCATCTCGTCGCCCGGCTCGCCGCCCACACCGGTCGCCCCACGGCGGCCGTCGCCACGGAGTGGTTCCTGCGCTATCTCCACACGGTCGTACGTCCCGTGCTGTGGCTGGACGGAGAGGCCGGGATCGCGCTGGAAGCCCATCAGCAGAACACACTGGTGTTGCTCGACCGCGATGGATGGCCCATCGGCGGTCGCTACCGGGACAACCAGGGCTACTACTTCCGTGAGTCCCGGCACGCCGAACTCCAGCGACGGCTGCCCGGAATCGGCGCCCGCAGCGACACCTTCGTATCCGACGAGATCGCCGACGAGCGGTTCGCCTACTACCTCGGTATCAACAATGTTCTCGGTCTGATCGGGGCGTTCGGGTCTCAGCGGCTCGTCGACGAGCGCGTCCTGCTGGCCGCGTTCCGCCGCTTCCTCGCCGCCGCGGCGGCCGGTCCCGGCCGCATCCGCTCGCCGCTGCCCGCACGGCTACTCGACACAGCCACCCTCCGCTGCAAGGCGAATCTGCACACACGGCTGCACGGCCTGGACGAACTCGTGGGCCCGGTGGACACCCAGTCGGTCTATGTCACCATCGCCAACCCCCTTGTCACAGCGGCAGCCTCCGCTGCCATCCCTTCACCCTGACGACCCCATGCGGCCTGTACCTCCGTGATCAACCCCCTTGCGCCCACACGCTCACCGATACCTGCCACACCGGCCGGCCCCGCGGCCAACGCCCCGCAGCGTCACGCTCCCCGCCGTGCCGGAGAACCACCACGAGCCTGAGACCCATGAGAGGAGAGCGTCGCCGTGCCGCACACCGACTCCACCACGAGCTCCGAGACCGACGACACCATTGACCTGCGGCTGCGCCAGGAAGAGGAGGGCGCCGCACAGCTCAGCGACGAGCGCCTCACCGGGGCGGAGGGCGACGGCCGTCCGGATCTGCTCGACCAGATCTCCGGATGGGGGCCCACCAGCACCCCGGCGGGTGCCTTCCAGCTCGTTCCCGTCCGCATCGGGCGCGATCTCCGTCTGATCGCCCAATGGATGAACGACCCCGCCGTCGCGGCCTTCTGGGAGCTGGACGGTCCCGACGAAGCCACCGCGAGCCACCTGGGTGGCCAGCTCGACGGTGACGGCCGGAGTGTGCCCTGCCTCGGCGTCCTGGACGGGGTGCCGATGAGCTACTGGGAGCTGTACCGCGCCGATCTCGACCCGCTCGCCCGCTACTATCCCGCCCGGCCGCATGACACCGGCATCCATCTCCTCATCGGCCGGGTCAGCGACCGGGGTCAGGGTCTGGGCACCACACTGCTGCGCGCCGCCGCCGATCTCGTCCTCGACCACCGCCCGTCCTGCGCCCGCGTCGTGGCCGAGCCGGATCTGCGCAACATCCCCTCTATCGCGGCATTCCTCGGCGCGGGCTTCCGCTTCTCCGCCGAGGTCGAACTCCCCGATAAGCGGGCGGCCCTGATGCTCCGCGACCGCGCACTGCGCCACCTCCTCTGACCCGTCATCCTCGATCCGCCTTCATATATGCCGAATCCATGATCCGTACCCTCCCCGCGCCGGTAACCATCTGTGATGCGTCGGCTCCGTTGTGCATCTCTGCCTTTGATACACCGCACGCGCCGATCCGGTTCCGCCCCGTCGGGAAGCGCGTCCGGATTCATCGGTCACCGAGCGGATCGAGGAGAGCGATGTCGGTGCCGCCCCGTAGGCTGGCAGCCCTATGACTGAATCGTCCTCGCCTCCCCTCGCCGACCTGCTCCACGCCGCCGTCACCGCCGTCGGCGGCACCGAACGCCCTGGCCAGACCGCTATGGCCGAAGCCGTCGCGGAGGCGATCGACGACAGCTCCCATCTGCTGGTGCAGGCGGGCACCGGGACCGGTAAGTCCCTCGGCTATCTGGTCCCCGCGCTCGCCCAGGGCGAGCGCGTCGTCGTCGCGACGGCGACCCTCGCCCTCCAGCGCCAGCTCGTCGAGCGCGATCTGCCCCGCACCGTCGAGGCGCTGCACCCGCTGCTTCGCAGGCGCCCTGAGTTCGCGATGCTCAAGGGCCGCTCCAACTATCTGTGCCTGCACCGCCTCCACGAGGGCGTACCGCAGGACGACGCCGACGAGGCCGGGCTGTTCGACCCCTTCGAGGCCGCGGCGCCCACCAGCAAGCTGGGCAAGGATCTGATGCGGCTGCGTGACTGGGCCGATGACACCGAGACCGGCGACCGCGACGACCTCACCCCCGGCGTCTCCGACCGCGCCTGGTCCCAGGTCTCGGTGACCTCCCGGGAGTGCCTCGGCGCCTCCAAGTGCGCCTACGGAGCTGAGTGCTTCGCCGAAGCGGCTCGTGAGCGCGCCAAGCTGGCCGAGGTCGTCGTCACCAATCACGCCCTTCTCGCCATCGACGCCATCGAGGGCGCCCCCGTGCTGCCCGGCCATGAGGTGTTGATCGTCGACGAGGCCCATGAGCTGGTCTCGCGCGTCACCGGTGTCGCGAGCGGCGAGCTCACCCCGGGCCAGGTCAACCGCGCGGTGCGGCGCGCCGCCAAGCTGGTCAACGAGAAGGCGGCGGATGCCCTCCAGACCGCCGCCGAGACCTTCGAGCGGCTCATGGAGCTTGCCCTGCCCGGCCGCCTCGAGACGATCCCCGAGGATCTCGGCTACGCGCTGATGGCGCTCCGTGACGCGTCGCGCACGGTCATCTCCGGGCTCGGCACCACACGTGACTCCTCCGTCCAGGACGAGGACGCCGTGCGGAAGCAGGCCCTCGGCGCCGTGGAGAGCATCCTCCAGGTGGCCGAGCGGATCGTGGAGGGTTCCGAGTTCGACGTGGTCTGGTACGAGCGTCACGACCGCTTCGGTGCCTCGCTGCGCGTCGCCCCACTGTCGGTCTCCGGGCTGCTCCGGGAGAAGCTGTTCGAGGACCGCTCGGTGGTCCTCACCTCCGCCACCCTCAAGCTCGGCGGAGACTTCAACGGAGTGGCCGCTTCCTTGGGCCTCAATCCCGACAGTCCCCAGGACCCGGAGGGCGAGGGGGACACCGCCCCGCGCTGGCAGGGTCTCGACGTCGGCTCGCCGTTCGACTACTCCAAGCAGGGGATCCTCTACGTCGCCAAGCATCTGGCGCAGCCCGGCCGCGAAGGCAGCCGCTCCGACATGCTCGACGAGCTCACCGAGCTGGTCGAGGCCGCCGGGGGACGCACCCTCGGCCTGTTCTCGTCGATGCGGGGCGCGCAGGCGGCCGCGGAGGCGCTGCGGGGCCGTCTGGACGTGCCCATCCTGCTCCAGGGCGAGGAGACCCTCGGCGAGCTGATCCGCACCTTCGCCGCCGATCCCAGGACCTGCCTGTTCGGCACGCTCTCCCTCTGGCAGGGCGTCGATGTGCCGGGTCCCAGCTGCCAGTTGGTGGTGATGGACCGGGTCCCCTTCCCCCGTCCGGACGACCCGCTGATGAGCGCCCGCCAGAAGGCGGTGGAGGAGGCCGGGGGCAATGGCTTCATGGCCGTCGCGGCGACCCATGCCGCTCTGCTGATGGCGCAGGGGGCGGGACGGCTGGTCCGGGCCTCCGGGGACCGGGGCATCGTCGCCGTCCTGGACCCCCGGGTCGAGCGGGCGCGCTACGGCTCGTTCCTGCGGAAGTCCATGCCGGACTTCTGGTACACCACCGACCGCAATCAGGTGCGCCGTTCGCTGGCCGCCATCGATGCCGCAGCCAAGGCCGACGGGGCATAGGCCGACGGGCATGGCCCAGCCGTCGAGCTGTCACTGAGTGCGGCCGTCGAGCGCTGTCGCTGCGTACAGACCCTCGCGTGAGTACAGCAGGGCCCCGGAACCGGCGCAGTGGTCCCGGGGCCCGGTCGTTGGGCACGCTAGGGGCGCACCTCGATCCGTTGTGTCAGACGCGCCGCAGCACCGCGACCACCTTGCCCAGGATGGTCGCCTCATCGCCCTGGATCGGCTGGTACGCGGCGTTGTGCGGGAGGAGCCACACATGGCCGTCCTCGCGCTTGAAGCGCTTCACCGTGGCCTCGCCGTCGAGCATCGCGGCGACGATGTCCCCGTTCTCGGCGACGGGCTGACGGCGCACCGTCACCCAGTCGCCGTCGCAGATGGCGGCCTCGATCATGGAATCGCCGACCACCTTGAGGACGAACAGCTCCCCGTCGCCGACCAGCTGCCGGGGCAGCGGGAAGACGTCCTCCACGGACTCCTCGGCGAGGATCGGGCCACCGGCCGCGATCCGGCCGACGAGCGGTACATAGGAGGCGGCGGGCTTGCCGGTGGTGTCCGTCGGCTGTGCGCTGGCCTGGTCCGAGCCGCGGACCTCATAGGCCCGGGGCCGGTGAGGGTCCCGCCGCAGAAAGCCCTTGCGCTCCAGAGCCATCAGCTGATGGGCCACGGAGGAGGTGCTGGAGAGCCCCACCGCCTGGCCGATCTCCCGCATGGACGGCGGGTAGCCGCGCCGCTGCACAGAGTCGCGAATGACCTCGATGACACGGCGCTGCCGGTCGGTCAGCCCAGAACTGTCCGCCCGGATGCCTGGAGGTCGTCCGGGTAGGGCGCGCGAGGGCTTCTGGCCCTCTGGGTTCGTGGCGTCGTTCATGGTGTGGGTCTGGTTCATCGCGTGTGTCTGTTCGAGCCTGCTCTGGGAGCGCTCCTGAGTGGTGATAGTGGTGCTCTCTGCGGTGGTGGTCACGACGGGCCCCTCTCGAGATGTTCTCCCTAGCTGGACAACGGTAGTTGCTTTCGAAAGGTTGCGCCAAACACACGTTCGAGTGAAATTTCGTAGATCGGCTGACGTGGTCACGGGGTTGGGTGTATAGGCCGGGTTCCGGCGGCCCCTTCCGGATGGCTCCAGTCTCCCACTCCGACCCCCGTGAATCCGTGACCCGGCGGGCTCGCGTAGTCTCGTGCCTGCTCCCGGCCCGTGACACGCAATCCGGCCCGGTTGAGCGCCAGACACCAGATCTAGTGGTTTGATGGATGTCAGCCACCTACAAGTTGTGGTCCCTGGTGATTCATCGCCGAGGTTTTCGCCTATGCTTGTGGTCGCTTCACCGGACCTCCACGGTCCGGTCGAGGCTATGCAGCCATGCGTCGTTCATAAGGGTGAGGGAGGGTTCGGAGTCATGCACTGCCCCTTCTGTAGGCACCCCGACAGTCGTGTGGTGGACAGTCGGACCACGGACGACGGCTGTTCGATCCGCAGGCGCCGCCAGTGCCCGGACTGCTCGCGACGCTTCACCACCGTGGAGACGGCGTCGCTGATGGTGATCAAGCGGAGCGGGGTCACCGAGCCCTTCAGCCGCGACAAGGTCATCTCAGGGGTGCGCAAGGCATGCCAGGGCCGCCCGGTCACCGAAGACGCCCTCGCCAAGCTCGGCCAGCAGGTGGAGGAAGCCGTACGCGCCACCGGCAGTGCCGAGCTGTCCACCCATGACGTGGGGCTCGCCATACTCGGCCCGCTCCAGGAGCTCGACCTCGTCGCCTACCTCCGCTTCGCCTCCGTCTACCGCGCCTTCGACTCGCTCGAGGACTTCGAGGCGGCGGTCACGGAGCTGCGAGACCAGCAACGGCCTCCCGCGCACGACCGCGGATCCGGTGCCGACGGGGCCGCGGAGGCCCCCGCACCGGCCATCGCCGCCGACTGACCGGCGGTCCAGACGTACCCGGGGCGCCCCGCGCGGCCGGGTGGAAGACACACACCGTGCCTGGGAAGAAATGGGCACATCAGGGCGTTTTCGCCCGTACAGGGAGGCGGAATGACAGAGACGACGAGCGGCCCGGCACGAGGCTCCCGCTCCAAGGGAAGCAAGGCGAACAAGGGTCTGCGTATCGAGCGCATCCACACCACCCCTGGCGTGCATCCGTACGACGAGGTGGTGTGGGAGCGCCGTGACGTCGTCATGACCAACTGGCGCGACGGTTCGGTCAACTTCGAGCAGCGCGGCGTCGAGTTCCCCGACTCCTGGTCGGTGAACGCGGTCAACATCGTCACGAGCAAGTACTTCCGCGGTGCAGTGGGTTCCCCGGACCGCGAGGCGAGCCTGAAGCAGCTCATCGACCGCGTGGTGCGCACCTACCGCGCGGCCGGGGAGAAGCACGGCTACTTCGCCTCGCCCGCCGACGCCGAGATCTTCGACCACGAGCTGACGTACGCCCTGCTGCACCAGGTCTTCAGCTTCAACTCGCCGGTGTGGTTCAACGTTGGCACCAAGCAGCCGCAGCAGGTCAGCGCCTGCTTCATCCTCTCCGTGGACGACTCCATGGAGTCGATCCTGGACTGGTACAAGGAAGAGGGGATGATCTTCAAGGGCGGCTCCGGCGCCGGTCTGAACCTCTCCCGCATCCGTTCCTCCAAGGAACTCCTCTCCTCCGGAGGCAACGCTTCCGGCCCTGTGTCCTTCATGCGCGGTGCCGACGCCTCCGCCGGAACGATCAAGTCCGGTGGCGCCACCCGCCGCGCCGCCAAAATGGTCGTCCTCGATGTCGACCACCCGGACGTCGAGGCCTTCATCGAGACCAAGGTGAAGGAGGAGGAGAAGATCCGCGCCCTGCGCGACGCGGGCTTCGACATGGACCTGGGCGGCGACGACATCACGTCCGTCCAGTACCAGAACGCCAACAACTCCGTCCGTGTGAACGACACGTTCATGAAGGCCGTGGAGTCGGGCTCGGCGTTCGGTCTGCGCTCCCGGCTGACCGGCGAGGCCATCGAGGAGGTCGACGCCAAGTCCCTCTTCCGCAAGATGGCGGAGGCGGCCTGGGCCTGCGCCGACCCGGGCATCCAGTACGACGACACCATCAACCACTGGCACACCTCGCCGGAGTCGGGCCGGATCACCGCCTCCAACCCGTGCAGTGAGTACATGCACCTGGACAACTCCTCGTGCAACCTGGCCTCGCTCAACCTCATGAAGTTCCTGCTGGACGACGACGAGGGCAACCAGCGCTTCGACGCCGAGCGCTTCGCCAAGGTCGTCGAGCTGGTCATCACCGCGATGGACATCTCCATCTGCTTCGCGGACTTCCCGACCCAGAAGATCGGTGAGACCACCCGCGCCTTCCGTCAGCTGGGCATCGGCTACGCCAACCTGGGCGCCCTGCTGATGGCCACCGGCCACGCCTACGACAGCGACGGCGGCCGGGCCCTGGCCGGAGCCATCACCTCCCTGATGACCGGCACGTCGTACAAGCGCTCCGCCGAGCTGGCGGCCGTGGTCGGCCCCTACGACGGCTACGCCCGTAACGCGGACGCCCACAAGCGCGTCATGAAGCAGCACTCGGACGCCAACGCCACCGCCAAGCGCATGGACGACCTGGACACCCCGGTCTGGGCCGCGGCCACCGAGGCATGGCAGGACGTCATCCGCCTCGGCGAGAAGAGCGGATTCCGCAACGCCCAGGCGTCGGTGCTCGCGCCGACCGGCACCATCGGCCTGATGATGGACTGCGACACCACGGGCGTCGAGCCGGACCTGGCCCTGGTCAAGTTCAAGAAGCTGGTCGGCGGCGGCTCGATGCAGATCGTGAACAACACGGTCCCCAAGGCCCTCAAGCGGCTCGGCTACCAGCCCGAGCAGGTCGAGGCGATCGTCGCCCACATCGCCGAGCACGGCAATGTGATCGACGCCCCGGGGCTGAAGCCCCGGCACTACGAGGTGTTCGACTGCGCCATGGGCGAGCGCTCCATCTCGCCGATGGGCCACGTGCGGATGATGGCCGCCGCCCAGCCGTTCCTGTCCGGCGCCATCTCCAAGACGGTCAACATGCCGGAGTCGGCCAACGTCGAGGAGATCGAGGAGATCTACTTCGAGGGCTGGAAGCTGGGCCTCAAGGCGCTCGCCATCTACCGCGACAACTGCAAGGTCGGCCAGCCGCTCTCCGCCAAGAAGAAGGAAGAGAAGAAGGCCGAGCAGGCCGCGCCCGAGCCCGAGAAGATCATCGAGTACCGCCCGGTCCGCCGGCGCCTCCCCAAGGGCCGTCCCGGCATCACCACCTCCTTCACGGTGGGTGGCGCCGAGGGCTACATGACCGCCAACTCCTACCCGGACGACGGGCTGGGCGAGGTCTTCCTGAAGATGTCCAAGCAGGGTTCGACCCTCGCGGGCATGATGGACGCCTTCTCGATCGCCGTCTCGGTCGGCCTCCAGTACGGCGTGCCGCTGGAGACCTACGTCTCGAAGTTCACCAATATGCGCTTCGAGCCGGCGGGCATGACCGACGACCCGGACGTGCGGATGGCACAGTCGATCGTCGACTACATCTTCCGCCGCCTGGCGCTGGACTTCCTGCCGTTCGAGACCCGCTCGGCACTCGGCATCCACTCCGCCGAGGAGCGTCAGCGACACCTGGAGACCGGCTCGTACGAGTCCTCCGAGGACGAGGTGGATGTCGAGGGCCTGGCTCAGTCGGCGCCGCGCCAGCTGGACGCTCCGGCGGCCAGCACCTCGTCCACGGCCGGGGCCGCCACGCCGGCTCCGAAGGAAGCCCACAGCTCGACCGAACTGGTCGAGATGCAGCTGGGGCTGAACGCCGATGCGCCGCTGTGCTTCTCCTGCGGCACCAAGATGCGGCGCGCGGGCAGCTGCTACCTGTGCGAGGGCTGCGGCTCGACGAGCGGTTGCAGCTGACGCGGTGAGCCGCCCGGAGGTGACCGACCTTCTCTCGGCGGCCTGATGCGGCATGAGGGCGGTGGAGCCGGTGATGCGGCCCCACCGCCCTCGGTCCGTGCGGGGTCCCGCTCCGAGACGCGCTGACGGCGGACGTCCGGGGGCGCAGAGGTGGTGGAAGGGGCGCGCACAACGCTCATGGTGGTGAACCATCGCTGCACGCGGGGTGGTTGGCCATGTGATGCGGGCCACCCGCGGGGCCGTAGGATAGCGCGGTGCTGGTCAAGTGGATTCGCTGCACCGTGATGGACCGTCCGGCTTTCGAGCGGGGGCAGCGGAAGTGGGCGGGGTTGCCCGGGGAACCGGGTTTTCGGGGGCAGGGCGGTGGCTGGAGCCGGGGACGTCACGATGTGGCGCACATCTTCTCGTTCTGGGAGAGCCGGGCGTTCTACGACTCCTTCATGGCCCGGTCGCACGACCGGCTGGCGGCCGCGCAGTCGGGGACCTACAAGGACATGCAGGTCCGGCTGTTCGAGCATCGCTTCGATGTGAAGGTGGGCTTCGAGCCGCGGTTCACCGACGTGGACGTGGTGCGGGTCGCGCACTGCCGGGTGCACGCGGAGCGGGTGGAGCACTTCACGCTGGTGCAGGAGAAGGTGTGGAATCCCGCGATGGCCGGGTCGCCCGGGATGCTGCGCGGCCTGTTCGGCGAGGCGCCGGGGAACGAGTTCCTCGTGCTGTCGATGTGGGACTCCGCCGCGGAGCATGGGAAGTACCGGGCCGAGCGGGTGGAGCGGCTCGGTCTGCGTGCTCAGATCGAGGCGGACGTGGCGGCCATCGCGGGTGATGTGGTGGGCGTCGAACCGGCCTGGACTGTCTGACCGCCTCGGATGCGTGTCGGTTGCCCGGCCTGCGCCCGGGCCCCGATCTGGTACCCGGTCACGGCCGAACGCCCGGCCCTGGTCCGGTGCCCGATGCGGTCAGTCGGCTGAATCCTGGGAGGTGTCCGGGAGATAGGCTCCGGCCCTGACGGCTGCGGCGACGGATGCGGCCGACTGGTCGGCGAGCGGCGTGCCGAGGGGTTCGCGGGTGACCACCGCCCGGAAGAACAGCGGGGCGGATACCGCCCGTACGACCGCCGCCGCATCGGTGCCGGGCGGGGCCTGGCCTCGTTCGACCGCCCGTTGTACGACGCTCTCGCAGCGGGCGAACCGCTCCGCGTAGAAGCCCCGCAGCGCCTCGGCCGTGCGCTCGGACTGGAACGCGGCCGCGATGAAGGCGGTCGGCGCGGCTGCGGCCGAGACGTCGCCGAAGGTGTCGATGACCTCGTGGGCGAGAGCGCGCAGATCTCCGTCCAGGCTTCCGGTGTCGGGGGGCGTCCAGGTGTCCTCGCCCGCGAGGTCGAGCGCGTCCGTCAGCAGCCCCTCGACGCTGCCCCAGCGCCGGTAGAGCGTCGTCTTGTGGACGCCGGAGCGCTCGGCGACGTACTCCACGGTCAGCCCGGGATAGCCGTGCTCGGCGAGGCCGGTCAGCACGGCGTCGCGGACGGCGGCACGAGTGCGGGCGGTACGCCCGCCGGGCCGGACGGTGCCCGGTGTGGCGGAGGCATCTTCTTCGGACAACTGCAACTCCCGTTGCGTTAGGCGTCATGTCGTGTCATGCTGAGGGTAACGCAACCACTGTTGCGTTTGCGGTGGGGCTCCCGCTCCCGCTGCCTGCTCTTCTGCTCGGAGGTTCGTCTTTGCCCACTCAGATCTCGCTGCGCGGCGTCACCCTGTCCCGGGGCGACCGCACGCTGCTCGACGACGTGTCCTTCTCGGTGCGGCCCGGTGAGCGAGTCGGCATCGTCGGGGAGAACGGCGCGGGCAAATCCACACTGCTCAAGGTGCTGGCCGGAAGGGAATCGTCCGGCGACGGCGCGGTGGTGACCGTGGCCGACGGGGGTATGGGGCATCTCGGCCAGACACCCGAGCTGCCTCCGGACCACTTGGTGGGAGACGCGATCGATGCGGCCCTGGCCGAGCTGCGCGTCATGGAGAGCAGACTGCGCGAGCTGGAGGCGGAGCTCGGCGGCTGTGCCCCCGAGGCGCTCGCCGCGTACGGCGATCTGCTCACCGCCTTCGAGGCGCGCGGCGGCTACGAGGCGGACGCCCGAGTGGACAAGGCCCTCCACGGCCTTGGGCTGGGCGCCATCGGGAGGGACCGGCGGCTCGGCAGCCTTTCGGGCGGCGAGCAGGCCCGGCTCGGTCTGGCTTGTCTGATCGCGGCCGCCCCTGAGGTCATGCTGCTCGACGAGCCCACGAACCATCTCGACGGTGCGGCCCTCATCTGGCTCGAGGACGCCCTGCGCGCCCATCCCGGCACCGTCCTCGCGGTCTCCCACGACCGGGTGTTCCTGGACCGGGTGGCGACCGCGGTCGTCGAGGTGGACGCCGACCGGCGCACGTTGGTGCGCTACGGCGGGGGCTATGGCGGATTCGTCGCCGAGCAGACCGCCGCGCGCCGCCGCTGGGAGCAGGCGTACGCGCAGTGGTGCACCGAGACGGCGGCGCTGACCGAGGCCGCCACGACGGTCGCCCGGCGGGTCGCCCCCGGCCGTGGGATGAAGGACGGCAACAAGGTCGCCTACGACCGGGACAAGGGGCGGGTGCAGTCCTCGGTCTCCAGCCGGGTGCGCAATGCGCAGGAGCGGCTGCGCAGGCTCCAGGAGGACCCCGTGGCCCGGCCGCCGGAGCCGTTGCGGTTCACCGCGCGTCCCGAGGCCGGCGGCGAGAGGGGCGTTCTGGTCGGTCTTCACCAGGTGCGGGTGGGCGACCGGCTCGCGGTGGACGGGCTCACGGTCGCCGCGGGCGAGAGGCTGCTCGTCCACGGCGCCAATGGCGCGGGCAAGTCGACCCTGTTGCGGATCATGGCCGGAGTGGATCAGCCGGATGCCGGTCAGGTGGTGCGGCGGGGCCGGATCGGCTATCTCGCCCAGGAGATACCGGTCGCCCGGCCCAGTGAGCGGCTGCTGTCGGCCTTCGGCCGCGGGCTGCCGGGGGCCCCGGAGGAGCTGACGGACCTGCTGTTGTCCTACGGGCTCTTCCGGGGGCGCGACCTCCATGTGCCGGTGGGGTCGCTCTCGGCGGGGCAGCGGCGCCGACTGGCTCTCGCCCGGCTGCTGGCCCGCCCCGCGGACCTGCTGCTGCTCGATGAACCGACCAACCATCTCGCCCTCGGCCTGGTGGAGCAGCTGGAGGAGGCGCTGGCGCAGTGGACCGGTGCGCTGGTGGTGGTGTCGCATGACCGCCTGCTGCGCAGCCGATTCACCGGGCGGCTGTGCGAGATACGCGACGGGCGGCCCATGGTGGACGAGGGGAGCGAGGCACCTGCCGCGGGCCCGATCTAGGGTGGCGACATGGCCAGACCCCGGCGCATCGTCCTGATACGGCACGGAGAATCGGAGGGAAATCTCGATGACACGGTGTACGAACGCGAGCCCGACCATGCGCTGAGGCTTACCGAGCGGGGGCGGCAGCAGGCGCAGGAGGCCGGTAAGCGGTTGCGTGCGACGTTCGACGAGGAGCGAGTTTCGGTCTATGTGTCGCCGTACCGGCGTACCCACCAGACCCTGACCCTGCTCGGACTGGATCCGTCCCGCACCCGGGTGCGGGAGGAGCCGCGGCTGCGCGAACAGGACTGGGGAAACTGGCAGGACCGGGACGATGTGCGGAAACAGAAGGCCTACCGCGACGCTTACGGGCACTTCTTCTACCGCTTCGCGCAGGGCGAGTCCGGTGCGGACGTCTACGACCGGGTGGACGCGTTCCTGGAAAGTCTGTGGCGCAGCTTCCAGGACCCCGCCCATCCGCCGAACGTCCTGCTGGTCACGCACGGGCTCACCATGCGGCTGTTCTGCATGCGCTGGCTGCACTGGACCGTCGCCGAATTCGAGTCATTGTCGAACCCCGGCAATGGCGAGACCCGGTCCCTGCTGCTCGGCTCCGACGGGCGCTACCGCCTCGACCGGCCCTTCGAGCGCTGGTGCACCCCCGAGCCGTACGGCCTCACCGGCTAAAGTGCCCAGCGATGACCGCTGACCGTTTCCACCGGGCCCTCGGGAGCCTGCGCGGGCTGTCCGTGGGCGATGCCCTCGGCTCCCAGTTCTTCGTACCCGCCAACTATCCGTTCCTCAAGCGCCGTGAGCTGCCTCCCGCCCCCTGGCAGTGGACCGACGACACCGAAATGGCGTGCTCCGTGCTGGCCGTCCTGGCCGTGCACGGGCGGATCGACCAGGATGAACTCGCCCGGTCGTTCGCCGAGCACCATGACTTCGACCGGGGCTACGGTCCCGCCGTGAACCGGATGCTCCGGCTGGTCAGAGAGGGCGGCGACTGGCGGGATCTGGCCGCCGCGCTGTTCAACGGACAGGGGTCCTGGGGCAACGGGGCCGCCATGCGGATCGCCCCGCTCGGTGCCTGGTACGCGGGCGATGTGGAGCAGGCGATCCACCAGGCCGAGATCTCCGCCTACACCACACACCAGCACCGTGAGGCGGTTGCGGGCGCGATGGCGGTGGCCGCCGCGGCCGCGCTGGTGGCCGACCCCGCGGGTCACTGCGGCCCGGCGGAGCTGCTGGAGCGCGTGACCGAGGCCGTGCCCCGAAGCGCCGTGCAGGCGGGGCTGCGCCGCGCCCGCGACATGCTCGACTACGCCGACGCGGGCACGGTCGCCGCGGTGCTCGGATGCGGCCGCCGTACCAGCGCCCATGACACCGTGCCGTTCGCCCTGTGGGCCGCCGCCCGCCACCTGGGCTCCTTCGAGGAGGCGTTCTGGCGGACCGCTCAGGCGGGCGGGGATGTGGACACCACGTGTGCCATCACCGGGGGAGTGATCGCCGCCGCGGCGGCGGGAGCACCGCCTCATGAATGGCGGGAGCAGACGGAGGCGCTGCCGGGGTGGCTTCCGGAGCCGCCCGCCTGACGTATGACGCTGCCGGGCCGCTCACCCCCGGCCCGGCACCCGGCACACGCCCCGTGGCCGCGGTTGGGTGAACCGGCCTCCCGCCGCCCGGTGTTGGGCCGGAAGGCCACCGGAGGCGCCGCTGGTGGTGGCGGGCACCGGCGGCCGGATCCGGCGGTCGCGGATCCGGGTTCCGGGCCTCCATGGTGGCGGCGTAAAGTTGTCCTCGCCATGGCCTATGAACCGCCCACCCACAGTGTCGAGCGCTCGCTCCGCGCCACCACAGGAGCAAAGATCGTCGTCGGTGTCGACGAGGTCGGGCGCGGGGCATGGGCCGGGCCGGTGACGGTCTGCGCGGCGGTCACCGGGTTGCGGCGTCCGCCGACCGGACTCACCGACTCCAAGCTGCTGAGCCCCAAGAAGCGCACGATGCTGGCGCAGCAGTTGGAGACGTGGGTCACCGCGCACGCCCTGGGTCACTCCTCTCCGGAGGAGATCGACGACCTGGGGATGACGGCCGCCCTCCGACTCGCCGCCACGCGGGCGCTGGACGGCCTGCCCGTCCGCCCGGACGCGGTGATCCTGGACGGCAAGCACGACTACCTCGGCTCTCCCTGGACGGTTCGTACGGTCATCAAGGGCGATCAGTCCTGTGTGGCCGTCGCCGCCGCCTCCGTGATCGCCAAGGTGCGACGGGATGCGATGATGGCCGAACTGGGGACCGCACACGCGGACTTCCGCTTCGGTGACAACGCCGGATATCCGTCCCCCGTGCACCGCGCCGCACTGCGGGAGCTGGGGCCGACCCCCCACCACCGGCTGACCTGGGCCTACCTGGACGGGCTGCCTCGGTGGCGGCATCTCAAGCGGGTGCGCACCGCACCCGGACCGGTCGGCCTGGAGGGCGAAGGCCAACTCGGCTTCGACTTCTGAGCGGACCATGCGGTGAAAACCGCCACCCGCCGATGCGAATCGCACCGACGTTTGATAGACATCAGCCCATGCCTCTCATCCCCGAGGAGCCTCAGATTCACGAGAGTGTCCCGGGTCCTCGCGCGACACCGGCCGCAGGCCGCACCGCGCCGACCCCTCGTCCTGTTCCTGGTCCCGGCCCCCGGGCCGTACCACGGTGGCCCGGAAGCCCCGGCCCGAGCCGCGGTACCGCCGGGACCTCGTCGGCTCCGTCGCAGCGCTCCACAAGCGATACGACGAAGCCCGTGCCGACCGCTCCGGCGGTCCCGGCTGCCAAGGCCGCTCCCGCTGCCGCCGCGACGGCCGCGCCCCAGATCCAGCTGATCCCCGCTCCGGTGGACGGCGCTCTGGACGCGGCGGACGAGGCGGTCGACCTGCTGCTGGACTCCGGTCGGGCACCCGGTGACATCCTGGTGCTCACCACCGCGGACCAGCATCCGTGGGCGGCCCATGAGTTGTCCTTCGGCGAGGCGTCCTACTGGGCGCAGCACGACGCCGGTGACGACGTCTTCTACGCCGCGGCGGGCGCCGACCGCGCCAAGGGCCGTCCGGTCGTGGTCGTCGCCGTCAACGGCGGGGCGGACGATCTCGTCGCCCGGGCGCTGCCGCACGCGATGGGCCGTGCCGGTGCGCTGCTGGTCGTCTGCGGCGACCCGGAGCGCATCAACACCCTGATCACCGCGGGCGTCTGAACTCGCACGCCTTCGTACGCCCGGTGCCCGGCAGTCTCTGTCCACGGTGACGGGGCTGTCCGGCGTCCGGCCGGACGGTGGCTACACGGCCGCGGAGTGGCTGAGCGCGCCCTGCGCTCCGCTGCGGGGCGGTGCCAGCGGCGCGGCCTCGCCGTCGCCGCCGGTGAAGCCGAGTGCGGTCCGGAGTGAGGAGGCGTGCGGCCGACGGCCGCTCCGCCCTTCGCCGAGGACCTGCCATCCGACGCGGGTCAGCGTGATGTACGCACCGCAGCGCAGCCCGTGCAGCGTGCAGGCGTCCCGCAACCCCCACATCCAGGCGCCGTCCTCCTGGGTCCACTGGCTCTCGCCGTCACGGCAGTAGAGCAGAACGGCGGTGCGCACCGGTGTGCGGCGGCGCAGATCGTGGGGGATGACCCGGCGCAGCTGGGCCAGGAGCGCGTTGCGGAACTCCCAGCCGTCCGCCGCGGAGGTGTCGCGCCGGGAGAACGACGCGCTGGCCGTGAGCCGTTCCTCCGGGTCCAGGACCGCCACGACCGCCGTGGACGGTGTGGGCATATGGCGGCTGTGCAGTCCTGTGACGAGCTCGCGTGGATTGCGGAGCAGGGGAATCCCGGCGGCGGCCCATTCCGAGGGTTCGAGGACCCGCCCGAGCCGGGAAGCGGGATCGGCGGACGGTGGCGGAGCGAAGCCGAAGGTCACGGTCCTCCCTTCGTCAGCGCGCCCAGGGGTCCGTGTCGGGCACGGGCGCAGGCCACGACGCTGCCCCAGCGGGACCACGGACTGGCCGGGGCGGGGAGCTGAGGGCAATTCTTGCGGTCGGTTCCCCGCGCGGCAATGAGCAGTTGGCACTACTGACCGGTTTACGTTGGTCCGCGTTCTAAATTCCCGGTCCGCCCGCGGCCGTGCGTGGGCGGAGCCAGTCACCCCTGCACGGCGAGGATCAGCGGAAACACCTCTGTCGCCCCGGCCTTCCTGAGCAGCCGGGCGGCTACGGCCATGGTCCAGCCGGTGTCCGACAGATCGTCCACCAGCAGCACCGGACCATCCGCTTCGGTGAGGGCCTCCGCCAGCGCCGGCGGCACCGTCAGCGCACCGTGCAGCGCACGCAGCCGCTGGGCGCTGTTGGTACGCGGCACCCGGGTGTCCACCTCCCCGTCCTGGTAGGCGACGGTGCCGAGCACGGGCATCCGGCCGATGGCGGCGATCCGCTCGCCGAGGCTCTCGATCAGCCGCGGCCGGGTGCGGGAGGCGATGGTGACCACGCCCACCGGCCGGGCCGGTGCGTCCGGCGCCCCCGACGCCCATCCGCCGGGGCCCCTGGCCCAGTCGGCCAGCACCGTCACCACTGCCTCGGCCACATCGTCCGAGACCGGCCCGTCCGGGCTCTGCGGGGCGAGCAGCGGCCGCAGCCGGTTTCCCCAGCCGATGTCGGAGAGCCGCCCGAGGGCCCGGCCGGGGGAGGCCTGCTCGCCCGCGGGGATACGGCCCTTGAGGTCGACGCCGACGGCAGGGAGCCCGGTCGGCCACATCCGGCGCGGCTCCACCTCCACACCGGGCCGCCCCAACTCCCCGCGTGCCGAGTCAAGGGAGGCCGCGGACACCTCGGCGGTGAACCGGGCTCCCGCGCAGTTGTCACAGCGGCCGCAGGGCGCCGCCTTCTCGTCGTCCAGCTGCCGGCGCAGAAACTCCATCCGGCAGTCGCCCGACGAGGCGTAGTCCCGCATGGCCTGCTGCTCAGCCTCCCGCTGCCGGGCCACCCAGGCATACCGCTCGGCGTCGTAGGTCCAGGGCTGACCGGTCGCGGTCCAGCCGCCGCGGACCCGGCGGACCGCCCCGTCCACATCGAGCACCTTGAGCATGATCTCCAGACGGGAGCGCCGCAGCTCGACCTGCGGCTCGAGTGCGGGCAGCGAGACCGGACGGTCCGCGGCCGCCAGGACATCCAGGGTGCGGCGCACCTGCTCCTCGGGCGGAAAGGCGAGCGAGGCGAAATACCGCCAGATCGCCTCGTCCTCGCGGCCGGGCAGCAGGAGCACCTCGGCATGCTCCACACCACGCCCGGCACGGCCGACTTGCTGGTAATAGGCGATGGGGGAGGAGGGCGAGCCGAGGTGCACCACGAAGCCCAGATCGGGCTTGTCGAACCCCATGCCCAGCGCAGAGGTGGCGACCAGCGCCTTGACCCGGTTGGCGAGCAGATCCTCCTCGGCCTGCTGCCGGTCGGCGTTCTCGGTCTTGCCGGTGTACGAGGTGACGGTGTGGCCGCGTTGCCGCAGGAACGCGGTCACCTCCTCGGCCGCGGCGACGGTGAGGGTGTAGATGATCCCGGACCCCGGCAGCTCGTCGAGGTGGTCGGCGAGCCAGGCGAGCCGGTGGGCGGCGTCCGGCAGCTGGAGCACACCGAGGCTCAGACTCTCCCGGTCCAGCGGTCCGCGCAGCACCAGGGCGCGCGTGGGCTCCTCACCGCCGCCCGGCTCCCGCCCTCCCGTCCCCAGTTGCTCGGCGACATCCGCGGTGACCCGGGCGTTCGCCGTGGCAGTCGTGGCCAGCACGGGGACGCCGTGGGGCAGATCGGCGAGCATGGTCCGCAGCCTGCGGTAATCGGGCCGGAAGTCATGGCCCCAGTCGGAGATGCAATGCGCCTCGTCGACGACGAGCAGGCCCGTGGCGGCGGCCAGCTTGGGCAGCACCTGATCGCGGAAGTCGGGATTGTTCAACCGCTCGGGGCTGACCAGCAGCACATCCACCTCACCCGCGGCCACCTCAGCCTGGATGGTGTCCCACTCCTCGGTATTGGCCGAGTTGATGGTCCGGGCGCGGATTCCGGCGCGCGAGGCGGCCTCGACCTGGTTGCGCATCAGCGCCAGCAGCGGGGAGACGATGACGGTCGGACCGCTGCCACGCTCCCGCAACAGCGCGGTGGCGACGAAATACACCGCGGACTTGCCCCAGCCGGTGCGCTGCACGACCAGCGCTCTGCGGCGCTCGGCCACCAGCGCCTCGATCGCGCGCCATTGATCTTCCCGGAGCCGGGCGGAGCCGGTGGAGTCGCCGACGAGGCGGGCCAGGACGCGGTCGGCCGAGATACGCAGGTCTTCGTCGCTCATGCCCCCATGCAACCCGATCCCCCCGACAATGCGCGAACGGATCGAGCGGCCTGTGGATAACGTTATCCACAGGCCTGGCGGGGTCGGCCCGGCTGCGAGACCGTCGGGCCATGACTTCACACGACGAAGCGGCCGGGCTCTCCGGCCAGGACCAGGTCACCCTGCGCAGCCCGGCGGAGCTCGCCGACGCCCTGCCCTATGTTCTTGGCTTTCATCCGGACGACAGCATCGTGATGATCGCGCTGCACGGCCCCCGCGGCCGGTTCGGCGGAAGACTGCGGCTCGGCATCCCCGGCACACCCGAAGAGTGGCCCGAGGTCTGCGATCAGCTCGCGGAGTGCCTGATCACCAGTAGCCAGCGGCGCGGCGAGCGCCCGGACGGGATCGTGCTGTTCGTATGCCAGGATCCGGCGCCGGGCGAGTCCGGGCTGGAGGCGATGGAGCGGTTACGGCCGCTCGCCCAGCGTCTGCGCATCGCCTGCGGGGCGATGGAGGTGCCGGTCTACGAGGCGCTGTGTCTGTCCGGCGGCAGGTTCTGGTCCTATGTCTGCCCCGACCGGCGCTGCTGTCCCCCGGAGGGTGTGCCCCTCGCCCTGCCCGGCACCTCGGTGATGGCCGCCGCCGCGACCTTCGCGGGTGTGCACGTGCGCGGTTCGCTGCGCGAGATGGAGGCCCGGCTGTCACCGCTGGTCGGACCTCGCGCCGAGGCGCAGGAGCATGCGCTGGACGTGGCCGCGGGTGAGCTGGTGCCGCGGATCCTGGAGCCCACCGACTGCGCCACGGTGCGGGCGGAGACCCTCGTTCTCGTGGGGGAGATGCTCGACCGGCTTCGCGGGGCTCCACCCGTCGCCGACTTCTGTGCCGCCGATCTCCGCGACGACGGCCTGCTCCGGGACGAGGAGACGGCGGCAGTGATCATCGGACTCCAGGACCGGGTGACACGGGACTGGGCCGCGCGCTGGATGGAGGGGCCGGACACGGAGGCGGCCCTGCGGGTGTGGCGTGCGCTGGCCCGCCGCTGTGTCGGCTCCTATGAGGAATACGCGGCGGCGCCGCTCACCCTCGCGGGCTGGGTCGCCTGGTCGGGAGGCGATGAGCCCGCCGCCCGGGTGGCGCTCAGCCGGGCGCTGAAGGCCGATCCCGAGTATCTCTTCGCCAGGCTGTTGCACCAGGCGTGCAACGAAGGGCTCAACCCGGAGCTGTTGCGCCAGTGCCTTCGTCAGGGCGGAGTGGACCGAGCCGTGCACGCCGCGGTCCAGGAGGAGTTGGCGCGGGCCGGTGTGATCGAGCCGATCGGCCGCGGAGAGGCGGACCCCGTGGAAACGGCGGAGGCGCTGCAATCAGCGGACAGGGCGCTGAGGGCGGCGACGGCGGAAGTGGAGCAGGGCGACCAGCCGGACGACCAGCAGGGCGAGCAGCAGGGGGACGGGGTGGACGAGGGAGAGGGACCGGAGCAGCGGGCGACAGGCGGGGCGGTCGGACCCGGCGGCCCGGCCGCCGCGAGGGCGCCGGGTGGCAGGCGCCGCCCGGAGGGCAGGCCGCGCACACGGCGCCGTACCGGGGGTCGCGGGACGCACAGCCGCCGCTGACCCGCGGTCGCGTCCGGGGCGGCGGTACGCGGAGACAGAGCGGCGGTATGCGGAGACGGATACGAGAATCGCGTGGGACACGGGGGGAGAGAGCGATCTCACGAACATCCACGATCACGCTGAAGTGCCTGTTTATCGTCAGGCAGACGACTATGATCGCGTCATGCCCTACGACCCTTCGGCCTTTCCGGCGTTCGCCGTCACCGTGGACCTGGTCGTGCTCACCGTGCGGCGGCATGCGCTGTGTGCGCTGGCCGTCCGCCGCGGAGAGTCGCCCTTCAAGGGGCGATGGGCGCTCCCGGGGGGATTTGTGCGGGGCGATGAGGACTTGGCCGCGGCGGCGGCCCGGGAACTGGCCGAGGAGACCGGGCTGCTCGCTCATGACCCGGCCCTCCCGGCCCCTCCGAACGCCGCCCATCTCGAGCAACTCGCCACATACGGAGATCCGAAGCGCGATCCCAGGATGCGCGTGGTCAGCGTCGCGTATCTCGCCCTCGCCCCCGATCCGCCCACACCCCGGCCCGGAGGCGACGCGCACAGCGTGCGCTGGGCTCCGGTCGAGACGCTTCTCGACCAGGAGGGAGCGTTCGGCCGCGAGGGCGAGTTGGCGACACCGCTCGCCTTCGACCACGCCCGGATCCTCGCGGACGGGGTCGAGCGGGCCCGCTCCAAGATCGAGTACTCCTCGCTGGCCACGGCCTTCTGCCCGCAGGAGTTCACGGTAGGTGAGCTGCGCCGGGTCTACGAGGCGGTGTGGGGGGTGGCCCTGGACCCGCGCAATTTCCACCGCAAGGTCACCGGCACCCCCGGATTCCTGGTGCCCACCGGAGGAACGACGACCCGTCAGGGCGGCCGCCCCGCCCAGCTGTTCCGGGCCGGAGGGGCCACGCTGCTCAATCCGCCGATGCTCCGCCCTGAGGTGTGACGGCGCGTGACACGACGACTCGTCAGAGGGTGAGGTTCCGACGAAATAGGACATAGCGGGTTACCGTGCTGCGGTACGTCACCAGTCCCCACGTGCCACCGAGCGGTTCCACGCCCCGCGGGAGAAGCAATGATCCAGGCCACCGGACTGACCAGCACCCCCCGCCGCAACCATCCGCCCGTCATCGACGATCTCACCTTCGAGGCCCCACCGGGCCGTGTCACCGTCCTGCTCGGTGGCTCCGGCGCGGGGAAGAGCAGTGCGCTCCGGCTGCTGCTGCAACTCGACCGCGGCCATGGCTCCGCCTTCTTCCGGGGGCGGCCTCTGCACCGCATCCGGCGCCCGGCCCGTGAGATCGGCGTGCTGCTCGAGGATGTTCCGGGCCATCCCGGCCGCACCGCGCGCAGCCATCTGAGGATGCTCGGAGCCGCGGTCGGGGTGCCCGCCTCACGCGCCGATGTGGTGCTCGATGTCGTCGGCCTCACCGACCTGGCCGATGAGCGCATCGGGGATCTCGCCGCCGGGATGGAGCGCCGCCTCGGCATCGCCGCCGCGCTGCTCGGGGACCCGCACACGCTCATCCTCGACAACCCCGCACGGGGACTGTCTCCCCGCGAGACCGCCTGGCTCCATGGGCTGCTGCGCGGATTCGCCGCACAGGGCGGTGCCGTTCTCGTCACCTCCGACGACCCAGAGGGTGTGATCCGCCTCGCCGACCGGGTGCTGACCCTGGAGGGCGGGCGGCTGGTCGCCGATCAGCCGGTCGAGGAGTTCGCCCGCACCCGGCTGCGTCCCCGGGTAGTGGTCCGCTCCCCGCTCGCCAGTCGGCTCGCCGCCGTCCTCGAGGAGGAGGCACACGCCATCCGGCAGGCCGCCGAGGCGGAGGCGGCCGCTGAGGCCGCGGCCAAGGCGGCACTCGCGGCCCGGACGGCAGAGGCCGCAGAAGCGCCCGGGACGGGCGGTCCCGCGGCCGCCGGATCGACCAACGGCACTGCCAGGGCCGCGCAGGCAGGGAAGGCAGGTAAGGGAGGTAAGGCGGAGAAGACTTCCAACGCGAAGTCGCGGTTCGGATTCCGGTTCCGCGCGAGAGCGGCGGCCAAGGCACCGGAACCGGCCCTGGCTCCGGCACCGGCTCAGGCCAAGCTCGCGGCGGGAGCCGCTGGCGCCGCGGGAGGAGTTGGGCCCGCATCGGCCACCGCGACGACCGTAGCCATGGCTGCCGCCACCGCCGACACCGCGCCCACTGTCGCCTTCGCCGCCGCGGCTCCCACCGCCGCGACCAAGGAAATCCGGACCGTCACAGCCGATGGCGCGGCCGTCCGCGACGGCAAGGGGATCTCGGGCGAGGTCGGAACCGAGGCCACAGCCACAGCCGCGGCCGAGCACGAGGGCGGGTTCGAGGAGACGGGGGCGCTCGCCGATCCATTCTCCGTGGTGCGGGACGACGAGGTCCACATCTCGGTCTACGGCCTCCCCACCGCCTCCGTCGGCGAGGCCGCCTACCGCCACGGCATCGTGGTGCACCGGCTCGTCGAGGAGACCGCCGACATGGGGCCGACGACCTCCGCGGGCGTCCGCGCCCGCGATCCCGAGGCGCCGCCGCCCCGCTTCCTGCCCCGGCTCAGCCTCCCCGGCCCGGCCTGGCCGATGCGCTACGAGCTGCGCCGCGCCACCGGCGTACGGACCGGGTGGATGATCGTCGTCGCGTCGATCGTCATCTCGCTCCTCGCCTCCGTGCTGCTCGCCCGTGCGGGCATCGTCGGTGAACTGCACCGGGTCACCGGCTGGCCCGTCGACCTTCCGCTGCCGCCCGTCGCCATCGGCGCGGGGCTCCTCGGCGCGCTCGCCTTCGGAGAGGAGTTCCGCTATCCCGCGCTGGCGCCCGCCCGTGACACCGTGCCACGCCGACTCGGCTTGCTCTCCGCGAAGTTCGCGATCTGCGCCGCCGGGGCGATCCTGCTGTCGATCGGCGTCGTCGTCCTGGACAGCGCGGCCCTTCTGCTCCTCGTCGGCGGTGACGCCGTCCCGCTGCCGGGCGACTGGCCCGAGTTGACCGCCAGCCTCGTCGGGCTGACCGTCGGTTCGTCGTGGGCCGGGCTGCTCGCCGCCGGAGTCTTCCGTTCCACGGCGCTCGGCCTGGCCACGGTGCTCGCCGTACCGGTTCTGGCGGTGCCCGTCGTGGAGCGGGTGCTGCGGGAGCCCGAGCTCCGTTCGCTGGCCATGCTGCCGCACCGGCTGCGCGCCGCCGCGCTCGAACGTCCGACCTCCGAATTCGACCGCGTGTTCGCGGTCCTGATGCGGCTCGCGGGCCAGCCCGTGGGCCAGGCGCTGATGCTGTCGGTGGCCGTCCTGCTCTGCGCGTATGCCCTCACCGGGTTGCGTGGCAGGAGCACGCGCCAGTAGTGCGCCGTGGGCCGGGTGTCCGGTCCGCACCCGGGCGTTCGGGCGTCCGGTCACCGGTTCCTCTCGTGAAGCGGCGCCCCGCCGGACCAGGTCGGGGGCCGTTTCGCAGGTCCATCGCACGAAGTGCTCGCAACTCCGCGAAGGGTGCTGCTTTCTGTCCGATTGAGCGTCAATTATGAGGTAATGGGCGATCACCCTTTCGTGTGCTTTTCACCAAAGACCTCAAGGGCCTTCGGAGCGTCGCCGACAAAGGATGCGTGAGTACCCTTGCGCACACCACGATGACCGCGGCTCGTCCCGCCGACTCCGGCCTGGCCGGCTCGGGCGAGCTTGACCGCTACTCCTACGCCGACGCCCCCGGCGCCGACCGCGGCAGCGTTCCCTCATGGGACGGCGCCGACGCGGAAATCGGACGGGTCGGCCGACGCGCGGCCGGCAACCGGGGCCGTGGACTGCACGGCCAACTCGTCCAGCAGCTGGGCCAGATGATCGTTTCCGGTGACCTGGGGGCGGACCGCCCTCTCGTCCCGGAGGAGATCGGCCAGCGCTTCGAGGTCTCCCGCACCGTCGTACGGGAATCGCTGCGTGTCCTCGAGGCCAAGGGCCTGGTCAGCGCGCGCCCCAATGTGGGCACCCGGGTCCGCCCGGTCAGCGACTGGAACCTCCTCGATCCGGACATCATCGAATGGCGCGCCTTCGGCCCACAGCGCGACGACCAGCGCCGCGAGCTGTGCGAGCTGCGCTGGACCATCGAGCCGCTGGCGGCCCGTCTCGCCGCGGGGCACGGCCGTGAGGACGTCCAGCAGCGCCTCGCCGACATGGCCGAGATCATGGGCCACGCGCTGACCCAGGGTGACACCCTCACCTTCTCCCGCGCCGACGCCGAGTTCCACTCCCTGCTGCTCCAGGTCGGGGGCAACCGGATGCTGGAGCACCTGGCGGGGATCGTCAGCGCCGCGCTGCATGTCTCCGGTGCGCCCAGCACCGGCTGCGAGCGCCTCTCCGAGGCGAGCGTCGGCCACCACCGCCGGATCGTCGAGGCGATCGCCGCGGGCGACGCCGTGGCGGCCGAGTCGGCGATGCGTCAACTGCTCACCGTCCACCCGGATCTCGACCATGCCGAGGTCGGGGTGCCCGCGCCGCGCGAGCACTGACCCCGCGGCGCGTTCCGCGCGCCCCGGAGCGTCGCGCGTCCGCCGATACGGTGCCCGCCCCGCGCGGCACCGGGCAGACGCGCCGGACGGGCCGGGAGGGCGGGTGGGCAGGGCGGCGTCCGGAAGCCGCAGGGCGGGCGGCGGGTGCCGACGCGCGGTGGGCGTACGACGTACGGTGTCGGATGCCGGGCGGACCGCGAGCGGCCAGCGAGGGTCCGGCGGGCGGGCGAGGGTCCGGCGAGCGCTGTACGACGTACGAGAGCGGCGCCGCCGAATCCCGTGTTCCGGGTTCGGCGGCGCGGCGCGCCGGATCCCGGCCGGAGCGATCCGGTAATCCGGCGGCCACGTGGTCATGTGCGGAATCCGTATGTGATCAACTCGGAGGTTTCTGTCCGGTTAGGTGGGTATTAATACCGCTATGGGGTGTGACTCGGGCCACGACGATTGGGCGTAACGCTCTTTGGGGCAGCGCGATGATTAAAGAGGTGGCAGCCGCGGAGGGAATACGGATGTCGCTCGAATCGCTGTACTCCTCCGCACTCCGCCCGCGCCGTCGGTTCATCCCTGCCGGCGGTCGTCGGCTCCCGTCCTCCCCGGGCGGAGCCGGAAGCCGTTTCCAACGTTCCGAGAGGTTGTTCGTGTCGGCCAGCACATCCCGTACGCTCCCGCCGGAGATCGCCGAGTCCGAGTCTGTGATGGCGCTCATCGAGCGGGGAAAGGCTGAGGGGCAGATCGCCGGCGATGACGTGCGTCGGGCCTTCGAGGCTGACCAGATTCCGCCAACCCAGTGGAAGAACGTACTGCGCAGCCTCAACCAGGTCCTCGACGAGGAGGGTGTGACGCTGATGGTCAGTGCCGCAGAAGCGCCCAAGCGCACCCGTAAGAGCGTCGCTGCGAAGAGCCCGGCCAAGCGCACCGCCACCAAATCCGTCGCGGCCAAGACGGTTGCCGCCAAGAAGGCCCCCGCCGCACCGGCCGATCCCGCGGCCGACGCGGGCGCCGCCGACGAGGAGTCCGCGGCGGCCCCGGCGAAGAAGGCCGCCGCGAAGAAGACCACGGCGAAGAAGGCCGCGGCCAAGAAGACCACCGCGGCCAAGAAGACCGCCGCGAAGAAGACCACCGCCAAGAAGGACGCCGCCGACGAGCTCATCGAGGGCGAGGACGCGCTGGAGGAGGCGCCGACGGGTAAGCCCGGCGGCCCCGAGGGCACCGAAGGCGAGCCCGAGAACCAGGGCTTCGTGCTCTCCGACGAGGACGAGGACGACGCCCCGGCGCAGCAGGTCGCGGCGGCCGGTGCCACCGCCGACCCGGTCAAGGACTACCTCAAGCAGATCGGCAAGGTCCCGCTGCTCAACGCCGAGCAGGAGGTCGAGCTCGCCAAGCGCATCGAGGCGGGTCTGTTCGCCGAGGACAAGCTGGCCAACGCGGACAAGCTGGCCCCCAAGCTCAAGCGTGAGCTGGAGATCATCGCCGAGGACGGCCGCCGCGCCAAGAACCACCTCCTGGAGGCCAACCTCCGGCTGGTGGTCTCGCTGGCCAAGCGCTACACCGGCCGCGGGATGCTCTTCCTGGACCTGATCCAGGAGGGCAACCTGGGTCTGATCCGCGCCGTCGAGAAGTTCGACTACACCAAGGGCTACAAGTTCTCGACGTATGCCACCTGGTGGATCCGTCAGGCGATCACCCGGGCCATGGCCGACCAGGCCCGCACCATCCGTATCCCGGTGCACATGGTCGAGGTCATCAACAAGCTCGCGCGCGTCCAGCGCCAGATGCTCCAGGACCTGGGCCGTGAGCCCACCCCGGAGGAGCTGGCCAAGGAGCTCGACATGACCCCCGAGAAGGTCATCGAGGTCCAGAAGTACGGCCGTGAGCCGATCTCCCTGCACACCCCGCTGGGTGAGGACGGTGACAGCGAGTTCGGTGACCTCATCGAGGACTCCGAGGCCGTGGTCCCGGCCGACGCCGTCAGCTTCACGCTGTTGCAGGAGCAGCTCCACTCGGTGCTCGACACCCTCAGCGAGCGCGAGGCGGGCGTGGTCTCCATGCGCTTCGGGCTCACCGATGGTCAGCCGAAGACGCTCGACGAGATCGGCAAGGTCTACGGCGTGACGCGCGAGCGCATCCGCCAGATCGAGTCCAAGACAATGTCGAAGCTGCGCCACCCGTCCCGCTCCCAGGTGCTCCGCGACTACCTGGACTAATACGTGGACTGATCCGTAGCGGCGAAAGCCGTGGCGGCGCATGGAACGGCACCGCGAAGGCCGGACCCCGAGAAGGGGTCCGGCCTTCGTACTGCCTCCGGCCGTACTCCGCACACCCCGTATGGCCCACCACCGGATGCGCTTCTCGCCGGGTCAGGTAACGCTGAGTATGCGCCACGCTCCGTAGGGTCAGGAGGCTGTATGCGTAGGTCGCTCCGCTCGCTCCTCGCCGTTCTCGCGGTCCCGCTGTCCGCCGCTCTCGCCCTGGTGCTGGTCGCCCCGGCGACGGCCGACCGCGGGGTGGTGGGCGGCCAGCCGGTCCGTACGATCGAGGCGCCCTGGGCGGTGGCCCTGTCCAGCCGGGCGGTGTTCGGTGACGCCCGTTCCGGCCAGTTCTGCGGGGGTGCGGTGGTGACTCCCACCACGGTCCTCACGGCGGCCCACTGTCTGAGCCGGGCGGTGCTCGGCCGCAGCTGGCAGGAGGTGCCGGACCTGCGGGTGATCATCGGGCGCAACGATCTGCGGGGGAGCGCCGGGGTGGAGTTCCCGGCGACACGGGTGTGGGTGAATCCGGCGTACCAGGGCGATGGGCGGGCCGGTGATGTCGCGGTGATCACCCTGAGCCGTCCCCTGCCGAACGCCTATGTCCTGCCCATGGCGCGCCAGGGCGACCCGGCGTACCAGGCCGGTACCCAGGCGGGGGTATACGGCTGGGGCGATACGGAGGGTGATGGCAGTTATGCGTCGACCCTGCGGATGGCCACGGTCCGTGTGCTGGCCGACGCGAGCTGTGAGACGGCTTATCCGGGCAGCGCGGAGGGGGACTACCAGGCGGACTCGATGGTCTGCGCCGGACTGCCGCGCGGCGGGCATGACGCCTGCCAGGGGGACAGTGGCGGGCCGCTGGTGGCCGGAGGGCGGCTGGTGGGGCTGGTGTCCTGGGGAAGCGGCTGCGCGATGGCGGGCCGGCCCGGGGTGTATACGAGGGTCTCGGCGGTGGCGCCGCTGGTGGCGGCCCATGGCTGAGCCGTCGGCGCTGGGCCCCGGCACGAGCACGGGCGGCCGCCCCCGTATGGGGACGAACCGCCCGAGATCCGGCCCTGGGCCGGCATCGCTCGTCGTCGTGGTGGGGCGAGGCGTCAGCGTTCGTCGTCGGACGCGGACGCGGACGCCGGAGCAGCGGTCAGCCGCTCGGTCTCGTCCTGTATCTCAGCGGCGATCTTCTTGAGCTCCGGCTCGAACTTGCGCCCGTGATGGGCACAGAAGAGCAGTTCACCGCCGCTCATCAGGACGACGCGCAGGTAAGCCTGGGCGCCGCAGCGGTCGCAGCGGTCAGCGGCCGTCAGCGGGCTCGCGGGGGTGAGAACAGTAGTCACGTCGCCTCTTCTCTAGCTCGACGAGCTGTCGTACCAGGGTCAACATCCAACCAGCCCGAAATCGTTCCCGCTCGTGGCTTTTTCCCAAAAGTTGCTTCTGAGTAGGCCGGATGGTGACGGTTGGCGGCGAATGAGCCGTATTGCGATGGTTTACAGAGTCACGTCGTTTGGTCGGTTATGTCCAGCCGACTGGGTTGCCGGTTGTTCATGAGGACGTGCCCGGAGCCTAAATGGTTCATGCCTGAAAGGGAACGTGATGTGTGCGTCACCCCAACGGGCGATCGAACGTACGAGCGAAATGCGGGGCGCCTCGACTAGCATGGACGTTTCACGGGTGGCGGCACAAAGGCTCTATCAAGCCTCGGTACCCTCTGACGGGCGACCCAGCCACCACCGTGCCCATAAGTCGGGCCAACCAGAAATTCAGCGAGGAGCGAACCGCGTGACCGCCGACACGTCCGTGCCGTCCACTGCGCTGCTGACCGGAGCAGACCGGGGCGGCTCCAACTACACCGCGCGGCACCTTCTCGTCCTCGAGGGCCTCGAGGCCGTGCGCAAGCGTCCCGGTATGTACATCGGGTCCACCGACAGCCGTGGTCTGATGCACTGCCTCTGGGAGATCATCGACAACTCGGTGGACGAGGCCCTCGGGGGCTACTGCGACCGCATCGAGGTCTTCCTCCACGATGACGGCTCCGTGGAGGTCCGGGACAACGGCCGGGGCATCCCGGTCGATGTCGAGCCGAAGACCGGGCTGTCCGGCGTCGAGGTCGTGATGACCAAGCTGCACGCGGGCGGCAAGTTCGGGGGCGGCTCCTACGCGGCCTCCGGCGGTCTGCACGGTGTCGGCGCCTCCGTGGTCAACGCGCTCTCCGGCCGTCTCGACGTCGAGGTGGACCGCGACGCCAAGACCCACTCGATCAGCTTCCGGCGCGGCGTCCCCGGGATCTTCACCGAATCCGGCCCCGACGCCCCCTTCGACCCCTCCAGTGGCCTCCTCAAGGGCAAGCGGGTCCCCAAGACCCGCACCGGCACCCGCATCCGCTACTGGGCGGACCGGCAGATCTTCCTCAAGGACGCCAAGCTCTCCCTGGACACGCTGTACGCCCGCGCCCGGCAGACCGCCTTCCTGGTTCCCGGTCTCACCTTGATCGTCCGGGACGAGCGGGGTATCGACGGGCAGACCGAGCCGGTGGAGGAGACCTTCCGCTACGACGGCGGCATCAGCGAGTTCTGTGAGTACCTCGCCCAGGACAAGGCCGTCTGCGATGTACAGCGCCTCTCCGGCCAGGGCACCTTCAAGGAGACCGTGCCCGTCCTGGACGAGCGCGGCCATATGACGCCCACCGAGGTCACCCGTGAGCTCGGCGTCGACATCGCGCTGCGCTGGGGCACGGGCTACGACAGCACGGTGAAGTCCTTCGTCAACATCATCGCCACCCCCAAGGGCGGCACCCATGTCTCCGGCTTCGAGCGCTCGATCACCAAGACCGTCAACGAGGCGCTGCGCGCCACCAAGACGCTGCGCGTCGCCGAGGACGACGTCGTCAAGGACGACGCCATGGAGGGCCTCACGGCGGTGGTGACCGTCCGGCTCGCCGAGCCGCAGTTCGAAGGCCAGACCAAGGAGGTGCTGGGCACCTCGGCCGCCTCCCGGATCGTGGCCAATGTCGTCGCCAAGGAGCTCAAGGCGTTCCTGACCTCCTCCAAGCGGGACGCCAAGGCGCAGGCCCGCGCGATCCTGGAGAAGGTCGCCGCGGCGGCCCGCACCCGGATCGCGGCCCGTCAGCACAAGGAGGCGCAGCGCCGTAAGACCGCGCTGGAGTCCTCCTCGCTGCCCGCGAAGCTGGCCGACTGCCGCAGCGACGACGTGGACCGCAGCGAGCTGTTCATCGTCGAGGGTGACTCGGCGCTGGGTACGGCCAAGCTGGCGCGCAACTCGGAGTTCCAGGCGCTGCTGCCGATCCGCGGCAAGATCCTCAACGTTCAGAAGGCGTCGATCTCCGACATGCTGAAGAACGCCGAGTGCGGGGCGATCATCCAGGTGATAGGGGCCGGATCGGGCCGCACCTTCGATATCGACCAGGCCCGCTACGGCAAGGTGATCTTCCTCGCCGACGCCGATGTCGACGGCGCCCACATCCGGATCCTGCTGCTCACCCTCTTCCAGCGCTATATGCGGCCGATGGTGGAGCAGGGCCGGGTCTTCTCGGCCGTTCCCCCGCTGCACCGGGTCGAGCTGGTCAACCCCAAGCGGGGTCAGTCGAAGTACATCTACACCTACTCCGACAACGAGCTCCGGGAGACGCTGCTGGACCTCCAGCGCCGCGGTGTGCGCTACAAGGACGGCATCCAGCGCTACAAGGGTCTCGGTGAGATGGACGCCGACCAGCTCGCGGAGACCACGATGGATCCGCGCCACCGCACCCTGCGGCGTATCAACATCAGCGACCTGGAGGCGGCGGAGCAGGTGTTCGACCTGCTCATGGGCAATGAGGTCGCACCGCGCCGGCAGTTCATCACCAACTCCGCGGCCACCCTGGACCGTTCGCGCATCGACGCCTGATCCGGTGGGGCGCCTCTCCACCCACGGGTGGACGGGTGCCGCACCGCCGGTGACCCGGAGATCCACCCCGGCTCCGATCCGCCCGGCGCCGCGCGTCCGTAGCGTCCCGGGGAGTGGTTGTGTCCGCTCCCCGGAGGCTCAGTGTGATGTCGGGAATCCCCCATGCCGTGGTGATCGCCGCGGTGGTCGTCGTCGTGATCGTCCGCCAGTTCCGGCCGCGGAAGGTGGTCGAGGACGTACGGCGCTGGTGGGTGCTGCCGGTCGTCCTCGGCTGGCTGGCGGTGCGGGAGCCGGGGCTGATCGACCCGCACCACCAACTGGCCGCCGTGGCGCTGCTGGTGGGGGATCTGCTCGTCGGTGCCGTCACCGGAGCCGCCTGGGCCTGGACCAGCCGGGTGTGGACCGATGACTCCGGCGCGGTCCGGGCACAGGCGGGGAGGGCCACGGCGGTGGTGTGGGCCGGCGGTCTGGTGCTCCGGCTGACCCTGGCCGGAGCGGGCGCGCTCGCGGGGGTGCGTCAGGAGAGCGGTTCGATCATGCTGACCCTGGCCGTGTCGCTGCTGCTGAGCGGTGCCGTCGTGATGCTGCGGGCGCACCGGCCGGAGTGGGTGACGCAGGGCGCGGGGAAGGGCACACTCGGCCGATGAGCGCATGGACACAGTGGCCGTCACGGCAGGCGCTGTCGGGCCAGGGGCTGCCCCGGATCCGGCGGGTGCTCGATCTCTGCGGATGGACGGCCGCCGTGTGCTGGCTGGTCCGGGGGCTGTTCCGGGACGAGGCACTCCCCGGTTGGGAACGGGCGGCGCTGATCGGCGCCCTGGCCGGGTGCACGGTCGCCATGTTCGTCTTCCGCCGGGTCACGGTGGACCACCGGCTGCTGCCCGCCCTGGCGCTGGTGGCCCTGCTGATCGGCGTGGCGGCCGCGATGCGGACGGCGGGGGCCGACCACCCGGCGGATGTGGTCCGGGGCGCCTGCGGGATCCTCGCGATGGAGCGGCTGCCCTTGCTCGCCGGAGTGGGCTGTGGTGTCACCGCGATGGTGTCCTCCGCGCTCACCGACGCCGATCCGTCGCTGAGCGGTGGCATCACCGGCGCGGGTCTGCTGCTCATCGGCTATACGCTCCGCCTCGACAACGAGGCCCGGGGCAACGGCTATCGGCTGCTCGCCCAGGAGCGGGCCGCCCGGCGGGCCGAGGCCGAGACGGCGGCCCTGGCCGAACGGACCCGGATCGCCCGGGAGATCCATGACGTGCTGGCGCACAGCCTGTCCGCCCAGCTCGTCCACCTGGAGGCGGCACGGCTGCTCATCGAGCGCGGAGAGGACTCCACGAAGGTCCTGGACCGCGTGGTGGCCGCGCGGGGGATGGCCCGCGAGGGGCTTACCGAGACCCGGCAGGCGCTGTCGGCGCTGCGCGGTGAGATGGTGCCGGTCGAGGACTTCCTGCGGGAGTCGGCGGCGGCGGAAGGCGCCGGATTCGCGACGGAGGGGGAGCGGAGAGGGCTGAGCGCCGAGTCGGGGCTCGCGGTGCGCCGGGTCGCACAGGAGGCGCTGACCAACGTCCGCAAGCACGCTCCGGGCGCCCGGGTGCGGCTGCGGCTGGTCTACGCGGAGCGCGTGGTGTCGCTGGAGGTGAGCGACGACGGCGCGCGCCGGGCGCCCCCGGCCGCCGGTCTGGCCACCACCGGCTCCGGGTACGGTCTGCTGGGGATGCGCGAGCGCGCCGAACTCCTCGGCGGCACGCTGGAGGCGGGGCCGGAGGGGGAAGGGTTCACGGTGCGGCTGAGGGTGCCGCTGTGAGGGACGGACATCGGACCGGCGGGGGCGCCCGGAGCGCGGGAGGTTTGACGGCGCGTGAGCGCAGAAGCCGACGGGCGCGAGCCGACGAGGCTCCATGCCCTGCGGTCGCGGCCATGAACGGGGTGGTGGGCACATGACGGACGACGCCAGCGGTGGAGCGCCGCCGGTGACCGCCCGGGTGGTGGTGGCCGACGATCAGACCGTGGTGCGCGAGGGAATCGTGATGCTGCTCGGGCTCCTCCCCGGTATCGAGGTCGTGGGATCGGCCGGGGACGGGGAGGAGGCGCTGCGGCTGGTCGCCGAACTCGCCCCGGACGTCGTCCTGATGGACCTGCGGATGCCGCGCTGCGACGGGGTCGAGGCCACCCGCCGGGTGCGTGCCGCGCACCCGGACACCCAGGTCGTCGTCCTGACCACCTACGCCGACGACGAATCGCTCTTCCCCGCGCTGCGCGCCGGTGCCCGCGGCTACCTCACCAAGGACGCCGACGCGGACGAGATCCTGCGGGCCGTCCGGGACGTGGTGTCCGGGGACGCCGGGCTCTCTCCCAAAGTGCAGCGGCTGCTGCTGGAGCGGCTCGCCGTACGCGACGGGCACGCCCCGCCCGTGTCAGGGCCGCCGCGCGCCGCGCCGGGCCCTCCTGCCGCGCTGCCCGACGGGCTCACCCCACGGGAGGCGGAGGTCCTGGCGCTGGTCGCGGAGGGGCTGTCCAACGCGGAGATCGCGCGCGGGCTGAGCGTCGCCCCCGCGACCGTGAAGACCCACATCAACAACCTCTTCGCCAAGAGCGGCGTGCGCGACCGGGCACAGGCCGTCCGCTACGCCTACCGGCACGGCATCGCCCGTCCCCCTGGGGACACTTCCGAGTCGTTCGTCACGTGAGTCACCTGATGGGGTGAACGTCCGGTATTGAAGGGTCCGGGATCTACCGGATCTGCCCATCCTTGGGCACGCGGCCAATGTGGCAGTGAACAAGGAGTGTTCGGGTGGACATGCACAACGCGCGCGATACGGGACCGGCCCGGCTGGAGGATCCCTGGTACGACGCGCTCGCGTCCGGCTGGGGAGAGTCGGACGACACCGACGACAGGACCCGGCGGGCGGGCCCGCCCGCCGCGGAGGACGTGTACACGGAGGTGCACGGCAGCGCCGCCTTCCAGGAGGTGCGCAGGCGCTACCGCCGGTTCGTGTTCCCCGCGGCCGCCGCGTTCCTCCTCTGGTACCTGGTCTACGTCGTCGCCGCGACCACCGCCCCCGATCTGATGGCCCGCCCCGTGATCGGCGTCCTCAATGTCGCGATGGTCGCCGGACTCGCCCAGTTCGCCACCACCTTCCTCCTCACCTGGGCGTACGCCCGCCACGCGCGGCTGCGCCGGGACCGGGTCGCGCTCGAACTGCGCTGGGTGACCCAGGAGATGATGCGGGGGCACGGGCGGTGACCGGCAATCAACAGAGCCTCGCCCTGCTGCTCTTCGGGGTTTTCGTGGCCGCCACGCTCGGGATCACCACCTGGGCGGGCCGCAGACGTCATGGCTCACCCGAGGAGTTCTACGCGGGCGGACGGCTGTTCTCGCCCATGGAGAACGGTTTCGCCATCGCCGGTGACTACATGTCGGCCGCGTCCTTCCTCGGTATCTCGGGACTGATCGCGCTCTTCGGCTATGACGGGGTGCTCTACTGCGTCGGCTTCTTCGTCGCCTGGCTGCTGGTGCTGCTCCTGGTGGCCGAACTGGTCCGCAACTGCGGCCGGTTCACCCTGGCCGACGTCCTGGCCGCCCGGATGCGCGAGCGCCCGGTCCGGATCGCCGCGGGCGTCTCGTCCGTCACGGTCTGTGTGCTCTACCTCGTCGCCCAGATGGTCGGCGCGGGCAGTCTGGTCGCCCTGCTGCTCGGCGAGACCGGCGCCCACGCCCGTACCTGGACCGTCATCGGCGTCGGCACCCTTATGGTGATCTTCGTGACGCTCGGCGGGATGCGCGCCACCACCTGGATCCAGATCGTCAAGGCCGCGCTGCTCATGGGCGGCGCGATCGCCCTGACCGTCCTCGTCCTCGTCCGCTTCCACGGCGACATCGACGCGCTGCTGAGCACGGCGGCGCGGCACAGCGGCCACGGCCCGGACTTCCTCGCCCCCGGCCTCAAGTACGGCGGCGACTGGACCGCGCGACTGGACTTCGTGAGCCTGGGGCTGGCCCTGGTGCTGGGCACCGCCGGGCTGCCGCATATCCTCTCGCGCTTCTACACGGTGCCCACCGCGCGGGCCGCGCGCCGCTCGGTCATCTGGTCCATCGGCCTGATCGGCGGCTTCTACCTGATGACGATCGTGCTCGGCTTCGGCGCGGCCGCGGTGCTGGGCACCGATGCCGTACGGGCCTCCAACGCGGCCGGGAACACGGCCGTTCCGCTGCTCGCGCTGGACCTCGGCGGCGGCGCCGGATCGACCGGGGGGACGGTGCTGTTCGCGGTCGTCGCCGCGGTCGCCTTCGCCACCATCCTGGCCGTCGTCGCGGGCATCACCCTCGCCTCCTCGGCCTCCGTCGCCCATGACCTCTACGCCTCGCTGAGCCGCCGGGCCGACCGCACCCCGCGCAGGGAGGTCGCGGTCGCGCGGCTCGCGGCGGTGGGGATCGGGGCCGTGGCCATCGGGCTCGGACTGCTGGCCCAGGACCTCAACGTGGCCTTCCTGGTCGGGCTCGCCTTCGCCGCCGCCGCCTCCGCCAACCTTCCGGTGCTGCTCTACTCGCTGTTCTGGCGGCGGTTCACCACCCGGGGCGCGGTGTGGTCGGTCTACGGAGGGCTGATCCCGGCGGTGGCGCTGGTGGTGCTGTCCCCGGTGGTCTCCGGTTCCCCGGGCGCGATCTTCCCCGGGCTGGACTTCCATGTCTTCCCGCTGGAGAACCCCGGACTGGTCTCCGTGCCGCTGGGCTTCCTCGCGGGATGGCTCGGCACGGTCACCTCACGCACGGCCGAGGACACCGCCGGGCACGCGGCCAAGCACGCGGAGACCGAGGTCCGGGCGCTCACCGGGGCCGGGGCCGCCTGACGGCCGCGGGCGGTTCCCCGCGGCCCGTTCAGACCCACACGTAGCGGTGTTCGGGGCGGCCGGTCTCGCCGTACTTGAGACTGAGCCGCACCCGGCCCGTACGCTCCAGCAGTTTCAGATAGCGCTGTGCGGTCTGTCGGCTCAGCGACGACCGCTCGGCGACCTCCTGGGCCGACAGCGGCCCTTCGGCACCGCGCAGTACCTCGCGCACGAGATCGGCGGTGAGCGCGGAGTGGCCCTTGGGCAGCTCCGCGGCTCCGGCCGAGGCGCCGCCCAGCGCGCCGAAGATCCGGTCCACCTGGTCCTGTCCGGCCTCGCCACCGCCCTCCAGCGCACGGCGCAGCGCGGCGTAGCCCTCCAGCTTGGCGCGCAGCCCGGCGAAGGTGAACGGTTTGACCAGGTACTGGAGGGCGCCGTGCCGCATGGCCGCCTGGACGGTCGCGATATCGCGGGCGGCGGTGACCATGATGATGTCGGTGTGATGGCCGAGTTGGCGCAGCCGCCGCACCAGCGCGAGCCCCGTCCCGTCCGGCAGGTAGTGGTCCAGCAGGACGAGATCGGCGTGGCCGTCTTCCAGAAAGGCCAGCGCCTCGGCGGCCGAGTGCGCCTGCCCCGCCACATGGAAGCCCGCCACCTTGGCCACGTAGGCGGCGTTCACCCGGGCCACCCGCAGATCGTCGTCCACGACCAGCACCTCGATGGGGGTGGGCGGGCCGGGTCCGTCGGTCATCGTGGCTCTCCTGTCGCGGTCAGGGGTGCCCCGCCCGGCTCCTCGGCCAGCGCCTCGGGGAGGATCACGGTGAACTCCGCGCCCCCGCCCGCGCGGTCGGACACCTGTGCGCTGCCACCCTGGCGTTCGGCGAGCCGCCGCACCAGAGCGAGACCGATACCGCGCTTGCCGTGCGCGGGCGGCTCCTTGGTCGACCAGCCCTCGGTGAAGACCAGGTCGCGGCGGTCGGCCGGGACACCGGGGCCGGTGTCCGAGACGCGCACCCGCACCGTAGGGGTCCCCTCGTCCGCGCACAGCGCCACCTCGACCGTCGGCTCGCGCGAGCCGACCGCCGCGTCCAGGGCGTTGTCGATGAGGTTGCCGACGATCGTCACCAGGCCCGGCGGATCCACCAGCCGGTCCGGCAGCAGGGTGTCGGAGGCGAGGGCCAGCGAGACACCGCGTTCGGTGGCGACCGTGGCCTTGCCCACCAGGAGGGCGGCGAGCAGTGGGTCATGGACCCGTTCGGTGACCTGCTCGGCGGTGGCACGGTGCACCCCGACCGCCTCGGTGATGAACTCCGTCGCCTCCTCGTGCAGTCCCAGCTCCAGCAGGCCCAGGAGGGTGTGCATCCGGTTGGCGTGCTCGTGGTCCTGGGCGCGCAGCGCGTCGATCAGCCCGCGGGTGCCGTCCAGTTCGCGGCCGAGCCGCTCCAGCTCGGTGCGGTCGCGGAGGGTGGCCACGGCGCCGCCGTCGTCCGTGGGCATCCGGTTGGCGACCAGCACCCGTCCGCCGGAGACGGTCAGCAGATCGGCACCGGTGACGCGCCCGGTGAGCACATCGGCCGTACGGCCCGGCGGCAGCACCGCCTCCAGCGGCTGCCCGGTGGCCTCGGGGCGCAGGTCCAGCAGGCGCTGCGCCTCGTCGTTCAGCAGCCGGATACGGCCGCGCGCGTCGAGGGCGACCACACCTTCGCGGATGCCGTGCAGCATCGCCTCGCGCTCGGCGAGCAGCGCCGAGATATCGGAGAAGGCCAGGTCATGGGTGCGCCGCTGGAGTCTGCGGGAGACCAGGTAGGCCGCGAGCGCGCCGACGGCGAGGGCCCCGCCCGCGTACGCGAGCATCCCCGGCACCGCGCCGACCAGCCGCCCGCGCACCGTCTCGTACGCGATGCCGACCGAGACGGCGCCCACGACGTGGCCGTCCGCGTCGCGCAGCGGGACTTTGCCGCGTGCGGAACGGCCGAGGGTGCCCTGGTCGATCTGCATGACCTCGCGGCCCGCGAGGGCCTCACTGGGGTCGGTGGAGACATGTCTGCCGATCTCGCGCGGTGAGGTGTGCGACCAGCGGACCCCGTGCCGGTCCATGATCACGACATACTCGGCCCCGGTCGCGCGGCGGATCCGCTCCGCCTCGGTCTGCACGGGGCCGCCGGGGGAGGGGCGGCTGTGCTGGAGCGCCTCGGCCAGCCGGGGCCGGGCCGCCGTGGTCTGCGCGATGGCCAGGGCACGGCGCATGGCCTGGTCGTCCAGCTGCGAGCCGAGCGGGGCGAGGAACAGGCCGGTCGCGAGCACGGTGACGCCCGTGGCGATGGCCAGCTGCATCAGCAGGACCTGGGAGAAGACGCGTCGGGGCCAGCCGATGCGCCACCTGGTGGCCGCGAGCCGCGGCCGCGGCGGTATCGCGGCGCTCATGGCAACGAAGGGTAACCAAGAGCGCGGGGCCGGGCTCCAGGTGTGGGCGCCGGAGGGGTCAGGGGCGGGCCGCGGCCACTGCCCGGGCGCCTTGACCCGTCGTACGCGTCACGCGGATGCCGACGACCTCCATACGGGCCGGGGAGCCCAGCGCCGAGCCGCAGCTCTCCGGGCGGGGCGGGGCGGACGCGACCTGGGCGACGCTCACCCGCCACTCCCGGCCGTCGCGGTGGGCGACGGTCACCGACCACGTGGGCGCCGCGCCCTCGGTCCGTGCCACGGCCAGCGCGTCGGCGCCGTCCTCGCCGGTGATCGCCCGGACCGCCAGTTCCGCCGCCTGGCCGGGGCGCTCCCACGCGGAGCGGCCGCGGCAGCCCGCGGTGACGACGCGGCCGTCGCGCAGCGCCGCCAGGACGTCCCGCACACTCCGCGCCGTGGCGCGCCCGTAGGTGTACCCATGCGGCAGGACGACGAGCGTCGGCGAGAAGCGGTGGCCGCCGATGTGGGTGACCTCCCAGGTGCCGTCGACCCCGGACGCGGCGAGCTCGGCGGCGAGCGGACGGCCGAGGATCGCGCAGCAGCGGTCCCGCTTGCCGTTGGTGCAGACGAGCACCAGCGGATCGCCGGTGTACTCCTCCCACTGCCCGGGGGCGCCCTGGGCGGTCGGCCGTCCGGAGGGTTCGCCGTCGTCCGGTGCCGCCAGCGTCAGACCGGCCGGGTCACCGGCGCCCAGCGCCGCGAAGTCGAGGGCCCGCAGCCGACCGGGGTCGGTGAGGGCGGTGGTGCGGATCCAGGAGCGGCCGGGCCGGGTGTGGGCCACGAACACGCGGTGCCGCGCACCGGTGTGCAGATCGGCATGGCGGCCGGGACGGCGGATGAGGGCGACCCGTACGCCGGTGTCCTTGGCGGCGCGCTCCAGCGCGCGTCCCACGGCCGGGTCGAGATGACTCGCCGTGAGGGCCTCGGTGCCCCACGGACCGGGTTGTTCGACCAGCAGCCAGGTGGGGGCGGTGGCCGCCGTCCCGGCGAGCGGCTCGGACAGGTCGCGGGAAGCGGTCGCGCACGTGCTCACAAAGGTAAGCCTAACCTCTCTCGATCTGTGCGGCGCGCCGGAGTGGGACAGGGGGAGCCACATGAGTCACTTCACGCCTCGCGCACCCCATCGCTGGAAGATCACGGTCCGTATTCACCCCCGTACATGCGGTTCCGCGATGCGGAAACAAACGGGAGAATGGCGGACACGGGGGCGGGGAGGCGGGCTGGGATGAGCGGCTTATGGGCGTGGTGGCGGGGGCGACGGCGAAGACGCGGCGGACGACGGGGGCTGGATCCCGCCCTCAGATCGATGGTGCGGGCGGCCTATCGCGACGGGCGGCCCCTTCCGGAGCCGCTCGCCCGCAAGGCGGCGCACGCCGGTGATCCACAAGGGATGACGGTCTACGGCATCGGGCTCGGCAACCGGGGTGCCTACGCCGAGGCGGTGCACTGGCTGGGCAAGGCGGTCGCCGCGGGGGACACCTCGGCGATGGTGGTCCTCGGCACGCTCCATATGGACCTGGGCAATCTGGGCGAGGCGGAGCGGCACTTCCGCCGGGCCGCCGACCGCGGACACTCCGGCGCCCACGTCGCCCTCCACCAGCTGCGGGCCCGCCGTAACGGCAGCGGTCACTGAGCCGCCGTACGTACGCCTGTGGCCGGTCCAGGCGCGCTCACGAGCGCGAACGGGCGGGGCGCGGCACCCCGTGGTGCCGCGCCCCGCCCGTTCAGCCCTCTGTGGCCCGCCCGTTCAGCCCTCTGTGGCCCGCCCGTTCAGCCTTCCGCGGCCCGCCGTCGCCGTTCAGCGCTTCGCGGGCCGCCGTGCGGCTCATACGGGGCCGGCCACCACCGCCACCGGCTTCGCCAGGGGCGTGCCCGAGCCGTCCCGGCGCGGGTCGGGGTCGGGCAGCTGCGCCGCCGCCCCGGCGGCCGTCGCGGCACGGGTCGGCGTGGCGCCCGCCCAGGCCAGCACGAGACAGTCCTCGCCCTTCAGGAACCGCTGGCAGCGCACACCGCCCGTGGCCCGGCCCTTGCGCGGGTACTGGTCGAACGGGGTCAACTTGGCCGACTGCTGCACCGAATCGTCGAGCGTGCCATGCGCGCCCGCCACCGTGAACACCACCGCGTCGGCCGCGGGATCCACGGCCGTGAACGAGATCACCTTGGCGCCGGCACCCAGCTTGATGCCCGCCATACCGCCCGCGGGGCGGCCCTGCGGCCGCACCTGGCTCGCCGGATAGCGCAGCAGATGCGCTTCGTCGGTGATGAAGACCAGGTCCTCCTCGCCGGTGCGCAGCTCCACCGCGCCCACGATCCGGTCGCCGTCCCGGAGCCCGATGACCTCCAGCTCCTCCTTGTTGGCCGGATAGTCGGGGACCACGCGCTTGACGACGCCCTGCTCCGTGCCGATCGCGAGCCCCGGTGAGGACTCGTCGAGAGTGGTGAGGCAGATCAGCTCCTCACCCTCCTCCAGTGTCAGGAACTCCGCGATCGGTGCCCCGCCCGCCAGGTTGGCGGGCCCGGCCTTCTCCGGGAGCATCGGCAGGTCGATCACCGAAAGCCGCAGCAGCCGCCCGGTGGAGGTCACCGCGCCCACATCGGCGCGGGCCGTGGCCGGAACCGCCGAGACGATCACATCGTGCTTGGTGCGCTTGGCCTGTCCCTCGACCGGGACCGGCTCGCCGTTGGCGGTGCGGGCCAGCAGACCGGTGGAGGACAGCAGCACCCGGCACGGGTCGTCCGCCACCTCCAGCGGCACCGCGGTGACCGGCGCGCCCGCCGACTCCAGGAGCATGGTCCGCCGGGGGGTGCCGAACTTCTTGGCCACCTGGGCCAGTTCGGCGGAGACCAGCTTGCGCAGCTCGGCGTCCGAGTCCAGGATCCGGGTCAGCTCCTCGATCTCCGCATTGAGCCGGTCGCGCTCCGACTCCAGCTCAATCCGGTCGAACTTGGTCAGCCGACGAAGCGGGGTGTCCAGGATGTACTGCGTCTGGACCTCGGAGAGTTCAAACCGCGACATGAGGGCTTCCTTGGCCTGCGCCGCGTTCTCACTGGAACGGATCAGCCGGATGACCTCGTCGATATCGAGCAGGGCGACCAGCAGACCCTCGACCAGATGCAGCCGGTTGCGCCGCTTGGTGCGACGGAACTCGCTGCGCCGGCGCACCACCTCGAAGCGGTGGTCGAGATAGACCTCCAGCAGCTCCTTGAGCCCCAGGGTGAGCGGCTGGCCGTCCACCAGCGCCACGTTGTTGATGCCGAAGGACTCCTCCATCGGCGTGAGCTTGTAGAGCTGCTCCAGCACGGCCTCGGGGTTGAAGCCGTTCTTCACCTCGATCACCAGACGCAGACCGTGCTGGCGGTCGGTGAGGTCCTTGACATCCGCGATGCCCTGGAGCTTCTTCGAGCCGACCAGGTCCTTGATCTTGGAGATGACCTTCTCGGGGCCCACGGTGAAGGGCAGTTCGGTGACGACCAGGCCCTTGCGGCGGGCCGTCACATCCTCCACCGCCACCGTGGCGCGGATCTTGAAGGTGCCGCGGCCGGTCTCATAGGCGTCCCGGACGCCGCCGAGGCCCACGATCCGTCCGCCGGTCGGCAGATCGGGTCCGGGCACGAACCGCATCAGCGTGTCCAGGTCGGCGCCCGGGTGCTTGATCAGATGGCGGGCGGCGGCGATGACCTCGCCCAGATTGTGCGGGGCCATATTGGTCGCCATGCCGACCGCGATTCCGGACGTGCCGTTCACCAGCAGGTTCGGATAGGCGGCGGGCAGGGTGATCGGCTCCTGCTCGCTGCCGTCGTAGTTCGGCGCGAAATCGACCGTGTCCTCATCGATGGACTCGGTCATCAGCGAGGTGGCCGAGGCCATCCGGCACTCGGTGTACCGCATCGCCGCGGGCGGGTCGTCATTGCCCAGCGAGCCGAAGTTCCCATGTCCGTCGACCATCGGCAGCCGCATCGAGAACGGCTGCGCCATGCGCACCAGCGCGTCGTAGATCGAGGAGTCGCCGTGCGGATGGAGCTTTCCCATCACCTCGCCGACGACGCGGGCGCACTTCACGAAGCCGCGCTCGGGGCGCAGCCCCATCTCGTTCATCTGGTAGAGGATGCGCCGGTGCACGGGCTTGAGCCCGTCGCGGGCGTCCGGCAGCGCACGCGAATAGATGACCGAGTAGGCGTACTCGAGGAAGGAGCCCTGCATCTCGTCGACGACGTCGATGTCAAGGATGCGCTCCTCGAAGTCGTCCGGCGGCGGGGTCTTCGTGCTGCGGCGGGCCATCGCGCGTGCGGCTCCTTCAACTGCCGGGGCGGGATCTGACGGCGTCCATTGTGGCCCGCCCCGCCGACAACTGTGGAACGGGCCGTGGACAAGCGTGGCCGCGTCCCGTTCCGCCCCCTGCCTCGGGACCCTGTCACGGGGGTGCCGCGGAGGTCCGCGGACACCCCCCGCGGGGCGGAACAGGACCGGAACTTCGCCAGATGTCCATGCGCTTGCATACAGTGACAGGAGCGCTCATCACGCGGCTCGCACCGCCTCCATCACGCGATCGAAGGGACGTACATGCCCATGGGTCACACGGCCACGCAACAGGCCGGCTCCGGCGGCCTGAAAGCGACTGAGCATCGGCTGGCCAACGGACTGCGGGTGGTGCTCTCCGAGGACCACCTGACCCCGGTCGCCGCGATCTGCCTCTGGTACGACGTCGGCTCGCGCCACGAAGTCAAGGGGCGCACCGGTCTGGCTCACCTCTTCGAGCACCTGATGTTCCAGGGCTCGGCCCAGGTGACGGGCAACGGCCACTTCGAGCTGGTGCAGGGCGCCGGCGGCTCGCTCAACGGCACGACCAGCTTCGAGCGCACCAACTACTTCGAGACGATGCCCACCCACCAGGTGGAGCTGGCGCTGTGGCTGGAGGCGGACCGGATGGGGTCCCTCCTGACCGCGCTGGACGAGGAGAGCCTGGAGAACCAGCGGGACGTCGTCAAGAACGAGCGCCGCCAGCGCTACGACAACGTGCCGTACGGCACGGCCTTCGAGAAGCTGGTCGCCATGGCCTACCCCGAGGGCCACCCGTACCACCACACCCCCATCGGCTCGATGGCCGATCTGGACGCGGCCTCCCTGGAGGACGCGCGCGCGTTCTTCCGCACCTACTACGCGCCGAACAACGCGGTGCTGTCGGTCGTGGGCGATATCGACCCCGAGCAGACCCTCGCGTGGATCGAGAAGTACTTCGGCTCCATCCCCTCCCACGACGGCAAGCGCCCGCCCCGCGACGGCGCTCTCCCGGAGGTGATCGGCCAGCAGCTGCGCGAGGTCGTGGAGGAGGAGGTCCCCGCCCGCGCGCTGATGGCCGCCTACCGGCTGCCGCACGACGGCACCCGCGAGGCCGACGCGGCCGATCTGGCGCTGACCGTCCTCGGCGGCGGCGAGTCCTCCCGGATCCACAACCGTCTGGTGCGCCGCGACCGCACCGCCGTGGCGGCCGGATTCGGGCTGCTGCGGCTGTCGGGCGCGCCCTCGCTCGGCTGGCTGGACGTGAAGACCTCCGGCGGTGTCGAGGTGCCCGCCATCGAGACCGCGGTCGACGAGGAGCTGGCCCGCTTCGCCGAGGAGGGGCCGACCCCCGCGGAGATGGAGCGCGCCCAGGCGCAGATCGAGCGCGAATGGCTGGACCGGCTGGCCACCGTCGGCGGCCGCGCCGACGAGCTGTGCCGCTTCGCCGTGCTGTTCGGCGATCCGCAGCTGGCGCTGACCGCCGTGGAGCGGGTGCTCGAGATCACCCCCGAGGAGGTGCGGGCCGTGGCCGCCGCGCGGCTGCGCCCGGACAACCGCGCCGTGCTGGTCTACGAGCCCGTCCAGGGCGCCGAGTCCGCCGATGACGCCGCCGACGACACCGACGCAGAAGGGGAGGCGGCCCAGTGAGCGACGCCGTCACCGCGACCATGAACTTCCACCCGCGGCCGAGCGGCGGGGCGCCCAAGCCGTGGGCCTTCCCGGCCCCCGAGCGCGGTGAGCTGTCCAACGGGCTCACGGTCCTGACCTGCCACCGCCCCGGCCAGCAGGTCGTGGCCGTCGAGGTCAACCTGGACGCCCCGCTGGACGCGGAGCCCGCCGGGCTCGACGGAGTGGCGACCATCATGGCGCGCGCCCTGTCGGAGGGCACCGACAAGCACGACGCCGAGGAGTTCGCCGCCGAGCTCGAGCGCTGCGGCGCCACGCTGGACGCCCACGCCGACCACCCGGGCGTACGGGTCTCCCTGGAGGTCCCGGTCTCCCGGCTGCCCAAGGCGCTCGGGCTGCTCGCCGACGCGCTGCGCGCCCCCGCCTTCCCCGACAGCGAGGTCGAGCGGCTGGTGCGCAACCGGCTGGACGAGATCCCGCATGAGCTGGCCAACCCGGCCCGGCGCGCCTCCATGGCCCTGGCCAAGGAGCTGTTCCCGGCCGAGTCGCGGATGTCCCGGCCCCGCCAGGGCACCGAGAAGACGGTCGAGGGCATCGACGCGGCGGCCGTACGGGCCTACTACGAGGCGCATATCCGCCCGTCCACCGCGACCGCCGTCGTGGTCGGCGACCTCGCCGGGGTCGACCTCGACAAGGCCCTCGCCGACACCCTCGGCGCCTGGACCGGCGGCACGGCCGCGCCCCGCCCGGCCCCGCCGATCGTGGCCGACGACACCGGCCGTGTGGTGATCGTCGACCGGCCCGGCGCGGTCCAGACCCAGCTGCTGATCGGCCGGATCGGCGCCGACCGCCACGACCGCGTCTGGCCCGCCCAGGTGCTGGGCACCTACTGCCTGGGCGGCACCCTCACCTCCCGGCTCGACCGCGTGCTGCGCGAGGAGAAGGGCTACACCTACGGGGTGCGCTCCTTCTGCCAGGTGCTGCGCTCCACGGCCCCCTCGCCGTCCGGCGCTTCCGCGGGCGCCGCGATGCTGGCGATCAGCGGCTCGGTGGCCACCGAGGTCACCGGCCCGGCGCTGGAGGACCTCTGGAAGGTGCTGCGCACCGTGAAGGAGGAGGGGCTGACGGACGCCGAGCGCGATGTCGCCGTGCAGAACCTGGTGGGCGTCGCCCCGTTGAAGTACGAGACCGCGGCCGCCGTCGCGGGCACCCTCGCCGACCAGGTCGAGCAGCACCTTCCGGACGACTTCCAGGCGCAGTTGTACGCCCGGCTCGCCGAAGCCGGGACGGTGGAGGCCACCGCCGCGGTGGTGAGCGCCTTCCCGGCGGACCGGCTGGTCACGGTGCTGGTCGGCGACGCCTCGGAGATCGAGGGGCCGGTCCGGGAGCTGGGCATCGGTGAGGTGACCGTCGTCTCGGGCTGACCCCCGGCGCGACCCCCGGTCCCCCAACGGGCCATCAGCGGAAGGACCCTGGCATCGCATGCGATGTCAGGGTCTTTCCGAATGCCCGTTTTATAGGGAGGTTGGCTGTTTGGTTTGTGGGGAGAGCAACAAAAATCCGGATCTGTTTGGTGATCGAAAGACGGCCCGATTAGCGTCAGTGCGGCTGTTCGCCATCTACACGCCGCACCCGCGGCACGGGCAGCCATCGCCGAGTCCCCGTACGGCGCGAGCCAGGGGAGCCGGGGACCCAATGTCCCCAGGGGTGAATCGGGCGCCTTGTCCTCCGGGACGAGGGGGCCGTAGGAGACCTTCCTGCTCCGAACCCGTCAGCTAACCCGGTAGGCGAGAAGGAAGGAAGGAGTGCGCCACAGCATGGCGTTCACCCGTGCCACCGGGAAACACCGCCGTCCCCGACGGTCCGTCCGCACCGGCGCGAACATCGTGGGAGCGACCACCGTCGCCTCGGGCGTCGTCGCCGGTATCGCCGGACCCGCCCTCGCCGCCGAGCCCGCTCCCGAGCAGACCGGGCTACAGCAGGCGATCGTGATCGACGAGGGTCTGGCCGACCAGATCCAGGCCCAGGCGCAGTCCCAGGAGACCGCCGCCGCGGAGGCCGCGGCCAAGGCGCGGGCCGAGACCATCGCCCGCCAGGAGGCCGCCAGGAAGGCCGAGGCGGCCGCGAAGAAGGCCAAGGCGGAGCGGGCGGCCAAGGAGCGCGCCGCGCGCGAGGCCGAGCGCAAGCGCCTCAACACCTTCGTCTCGCCGGTCTCCGGCTCCTATGTCTCCACCGCCTACCAGGCGTCCAGCGGTCTGTGGTCCTCCGGCAGCCACACCGGTATCGACTTCCACGCGGCCTCGGGCACCTCGGTGCACGCGGTGGGCGCCGGTGAGGTCGTCGAGGCGGGCTGGGGCGGCTCCTACGGCAACAACATCGTCATCAAGATGAAGGACGGCACGTACACCCAGTACGGCCACATGTCCTCCCTGAACGTCTCGGTCGGCCAGACGGTCACCCCGGGCCAGCAGATCGGCCTGTCGGGCGCCACCGGCAACGTCACCGGACCGCACCTGCACTTCGAGGCGCGCACCAGTCCCGACTACGGCTCGGACATCGACCCCGTGGCGTACCTGCGCTCGCACGGCGTCGGCGTCTGACCCCGCCGCGGCCGTGCCCCCGAGGGGCACCTCCGTACATCTGGCACCACCGAAGGCCCCGTCCGCCCGGAGCGGACGGGGCCTTCGGTATGTCGCCCCACTCCCGCTGACCAAAAACATCCATGAAATCCCGTCCGCCATCGGAAATTCCCTGGTTCTGGAATAGAGTTGTCGAACGCCCGGCAATCGGGTGCGTTTCGCTGGGATTAAGGCGGAGGTTCAACAGTGCGGGACCGGAAGTGAACGGGGATACCGCCGAGATCACGGGCGGTCGGCGGATTTCGGCGCATGCGGTGTGCACGGCCATTCGCGAGCACATCGTCTCCGGTGCCTATCCGCCCGGCAGCCGGCTCACCGAGGAACTGCTCGCGCGCCGCTACGGCGTCTCACGGGTGCCCATCCGGGAGGCCCTGCGCACCCTGGAGTCCGAGGGCTTCGTGATCACCCGGCGCCATGCGGGCGCATGTGTCGCCCAGCCCACCGAGCGGGAGGCGGCCGACCTCCTCGACATCCGCGGGCTGCTGGAGCCGCTGGGCGCCGCCCGCGCCGCCCAGCGCCGCACCGAGGCCCAGTTGAAGGTGTTGCGCGGTCTGGTCCGGCTCGGACAGGAGCGGGCCCGCCGGGGGAGCCTGGGTGAACTGCGGCCGCTGGGCGACTGGTTCCACGAGATCCTGGCGCAGGCGTCGGGCAGTCCGAGCCTGGCCGGGCTTCTCGTCCAGGTGCGGCGCAAGATCGCCTGGGTCTACCCGTCCGATGCCCCGCACGAGCCGGAGCGGCGGCCGGAGCGGTCCGGGCCGGGAGGTGTGGGCGGGCATCCCGACCCGGTGGTGCGGGCGGTGGCGTCCTGGGCGGAGCACGGCGCGCTGGTGGACGCGGTCGCGCGCGGCGACGCCGACCGCGCCCGGATCCTCGCCACCGCGCACACCGAAAGCGCGCTCTCGGAATACCGGCGGCGCCGTCCGGCTCAGGTGAGGACTTCGAAACATTCCGTCAACACGGCGAACCGGCGGAATTTACACGGCTCCCGTATACATGATTCCTGACCGATTTCCCGGCCTTACCTTTTTCATGGGCCGGATTGGCAGGGCCGTATTGGCAGGGCTGGATGGGCAGGGCCGGATTCAGCAGGCCGGGTTCGCGGGGTGGGAATTCGGAAACGACAGGGCCGCGGTGACCGGTGGGGTCACCGCGGCCCTGTCGGGAACCGCATCACCGCATGGATCAGACGGTCTCCGGAAGCTCCTCCAGGCCCTCCGCCACGAGCTTCGCCAGGCGGTCGAGCGCCACCTCCGCGACCTCGGCGTCGTCCGCGCTGGAGGCCAGGACGACCTCCTCGCCGCCCTGCGCGCCCAGGCCGAGCACGGCCAGCATGGAAGCGGCGTTGACCGGGGTGCCGTCGCCCTTGGCGATCGTGATGGGGACGCCTGCGGCGGTGGCCGCCCGGACGAAGATCGACGCAGGGCGGGCGTGCAGGCCCTCGGCCCAGCCGATGGTGACGCGGCGCTCAGCCATGGTGTTGCCCTTCAGATGTGACGGGTGGTGTTGTCTAGACCAAAATCATACGGTGTCCGGGTTCACCCGAACGATGTCCGAGTAGGCCCGGCCATGCCCGGACCGGGCCGATACGGACCTTCCCCCGACACCCCGCCCCCACGCAAGGGCGTCCACCATTCGGACCCGTCCGCCAATCCGGACGGGACCGTTCGGACCTGCTCCCGATCGGCGCCCGGCCCTTACGCTTGCCCCATGCCGACGCCGCCGGACCAGTACGCCTACCCGACCCACTGGGAGGCCGACGTGGTGCTCCGGGACGGTGGCACCGCGCAGATCCGCCCCATCACCCCCGATGACGCGCAGCGGCTGGTCAGCTTCTATGAGCATGTCTCCGCCGAGTCGAAGTACTACCGCTTCTTCGCCCCTTACCCCCGGCTGTCCGACCGCGACGTCCACCGCTTCACGCACCACGACTACGTCGACCGGGTGGGTCTGGCGGCCATCGTGGGGGGCGAGTTCATCGCCACCGTGCGCTACGACCGCATCGACGGCCGGGGTCGGTCGGCCAGCGCACCCGCCGACGAGGCCGAGGTCGCCTTCCTCGTCCAGGACGCCCATCAGGGCCGCGGCGTCGCCTCCGCCCTCCTGGAGCACATCGCCGCGGTCGCGCGTGAACGCGGCATCCGCCGCTTCGCCGCCGAGGTGCTGCCCGCCAACACCAAGATGATCAAGGTGTTCACGGACGCGGGCTACACCCAGCAGCGCAGCTTCGAGGACGGTGTCGTCCGCCTCGAGTTCGACCTCGAACCCACCGACCGCTCACTGGCGGTCATGCGCGCCCGGGAGCAGCGGGCCGAGGCCCGCTCCGTGCAGCGGCTGCTCGCCCCCGGCTCCGTCGCCGTCATCGGCACCGGACGCGCCCCCGGCGGCGTCGGCCGCACGGTGCTGCGCAACCTCCTCGACGGCGGCTTCACCGGGAGCCTGTACGCCGTCAACCGCGCCTTCCCCGAAGGCGGTGCGCGGCTCGACCCCGAGGGCGTCCCCGGCCATCGTTCGCTGCGCGAGATCGACGGCCCGGTGGACCTGGCCGTGGTCGCCGTCCCCGCCGACCAGGTGCCGTCCGTGGTGGCGCACTGCGGTGAGCACGGCGTCCAGGGCCTGCTCGTGCTCTCCGCCGGATACGCCGAGAGCGGGCCCGAGGGCCGCGCCCGCCAGCGCGACCTGGTCCGCCAGGCGCGTACCTACGGCATGCGCATCATCGGTCCCAACGCCTTCGGCGTCATCAACACCGCCGACGGCGTACGGCTGAACGCCTCCCTCTCCCCGCAACTGCCCATCCCCGGACGGCTCGGACTGTTCACCCAGTCCGGGGCCATCGGCATCGCACTGCTGTCCGGGCTGCACCGGCGGGGGGCGGGGCTGGCCGGTCTGCCCGGGATCGCGGGGATATCCACCTTCGTGTCCACGGGGAACCGCGCCGATGTCTCGGGCAACGATCTCCTCCAGTACTGGTACGACGACCCGCAGACCGACGTGGCCCTGATGTATCTCGAATCCATCGGCAACCCACGCAAGTTCACCCGGCTCGCCAAGCGCACCGCCGCGGTCAAGCCGGTGGTGGTGGTCAAGGGCGCCCGGCACAGCGGCAGCGCCCCCACCGGCCACGCCGTGCCCACCACCCGGATCCCCGACGCCACCGTCTCCGCCCTGCTGCGGCAGGCGGGCGTGATCCGTGTCGACACGGTCACCGAACTCGCCGACACCGGTGTCCTGCTGGCCTCCCAGCCGCTTCCGGCCGGGCCGCGCGTCGCCATCCTCGGCAACTCCGAGTCCCTGGGGCTGCTCACCTACGACGCCTGCCTCACCGAGGGGCTGCGCCCGCTGCCGCCCCGCGATCTGACCACGGCCGCCGAGCCCGGCGACTTCCGCTCCGCCCTCACCGAGGCGCTCGCCGACGACGGATGCGACGCGGTGGTCGTCACCGCGATCCCCTGGGTCGACGACACCTGCGCCACCGATCTCGCCGCCGCCGTGCGCGAGGCGGCCGACGCGCCCCCCGGCCCCGGCGGGGCCAAGCCCGTCGCCGTGGTCCACCTGGAGATCCCCGACCTGGTGGAGGCCCTGGCCGGGATCGGCGACGGGGGCGACGCCCCGCGGACCCGGCGGATCCCGGCGTACCCCGCGGCCGAGCGGGCCGTCCGCGCCCTGGCCGAGGCCGTGCGGTACGCGCGCTGGCGCGAGGAGGCCGCCGAGCCCGGACGGGTGCCGGAGTACGAGGACATCGACGAGTCCGGTGCCGCGGCCGACATCGAGGTCCTCCTCGCCCCCGCCGCGAGCGCCCCGGCGACCGGCGCCTCCACCACGAGCTGGCCAGCCGATGGCGCCCCCACCGGCGCCGCCTCCCCGGTCGCGAGTTCCCCGACGGGTGGTGTCCCGGCGAACGGGGCTTCCGCCGCGAGCTCCCCGGCCGACGGCGCCGCCGGGAGCTCTCCGGCCCCCGCCGAGAGCGGCGCCGCCGACGGGCGCGCGGAGTCCGGCGCCCTGTCACCGGACGACACCGCGGCCGGTGTGGAGCTGTCCGCCGCCGATACCCAGCGGCTGCTGGCCCGCTACGGCGTCAGCGTGCTGCCCGCCCTGCCCGCGCCCGGCCCTGACGCCGCCGTCCGGGCCGCCGAGCGGCTCGGCTTCCCGGTGGCCCTCAAGCCCACCGCCCCCCAGCTGCGCCACCGCACCGACCTCGGCGGTGTACGGCTCGATCTCGGCGGCGAGGCGGAACTGCGCCGTGCCTACGCCGAGTTGACCGACTACCTCGGCCCGCCCGAGGGGCTGGGGCTGGTCGTCCAGCGGATGGCGCCGCGCGGGGTGGACACCGTGGTCCGGGCCGCGATCGACCCCGCGGCCGGGGCCGTGCTCTCCTTCGGCCTCGCCGGTGCCCCCTCCGAACTGCTCGGTGACACCGCCCACCGCCTCGTCCCGGCCACCGACCGGGACGCCGCCGAGCTCATCCGGTCCATCCGGACCGCCCCGCTCCTCTTCGGCTGGCGCGGGTCCAAGGCCGTCGACACCGCGGCTCTGGAGGAGCTGCTGCTGCGGGTGTCACGTCTGGTCGACGACCATCCCGAGATGGTCGCGGTCGATCTTGAACCGGTCGTGGTCGCTCAGCGCGGACTGTCGGTGCTCGGCGCCTCCGCCCGCCTCGCCCCACCTCCCGTCCGCACCGACCTCGGCCCCCGCCACCTGCCCGCCTACTGATCCACCAGGAGGTCCTGACGGTGGACACCGCGTCCCGGTACCCGGCGCTCCGGCTGCCGGAGGGCTCCTGGTGGGACTGGGACGTCCTCGCCTGGGACTCCGGTGCGTTCCGGCTGGCCGCGGGGGTCGACCTCACCTACCACCACGGCCTGGAGCTCCACTTCGGCGATCCGGCCTTCGTCAGCTGCCCCACGGTGTTCCACGATCCGGCCTTCCGCGCCCCGACCGCCGACGAGCTGGCGACGGTCACCCGGCGGCTCGGTGAACGGCCTGCCGTCCTGGTCGCCTTCGAGGCGGACGCGGACGGCCGGGAGCCCGTCCCCTGCCTCATCGCCGCCGCCCGGCTCGAGATCGTGCGGGGGCGCGTGCTGCGGTACTGGCGCGATGACGCCCCGCCCGGTCAGCGCTTCGCGCCAGGGGTGCGGCCCCCGACGCGGCGGACGGACCCTCCCGCCGCCGCCCCTCCACCGTCCCGAACCGGCCGTCCGCCCTCTCGCACGGCCGGACCGGCCGCACCCACGGATTAGGATGGTGCACATGGCGAAGACCGGTACGACGACCCAGGGGCTGCGCGCGGCGATCGAGCGCAGCGGCTATTACCCGGCACTCGTGGCCGAGGCGGTGGAGGCCGCCGTGGGCGGGGAACCGATCGTGTCCTACCTCGTCCACCAGGAGACGACCTTCGACGCCAACGAGGTCCGCCGCCATGTCACGGTCCTCGTCCTCACCCGTAACCGCTTCATCGTCAGCCACACCGATGAGCAGGCCGCGGACGGCACCTCGCCGTCGCCGTACGCCACCACCTCCACCGAGTCGGTCAAGCTCCAGCGGATCTCCTCGGTGGTGGTCAGCCGGGTCGTCGCCAACCCCGAGTCGTACACCCCGGGCACCCTGCCGCGGGAGGTCGTGCTGACCATCGGGTGGGGCGCGGTCAACCGGCTGGACCTGGAGCCCGCCGCGTGCGGCGATCCCAACTGCGAGGCGGACCACGGCTACACCGGCTCCTCCACCGCCGACGACCTGAGCCTGCGCGTCAGCGAGGCGGGTGACGGCCCCGACAGCGTCCGCCAGACGCTCGCCTTCGCCCAGGCGCTCTCGGAGGCCACCGCGGCCACGCCGGACTCCGGCCGCTGATGTCCGGTTCCGCCACCGGCCCGCTGACCCCGGCCGGCTCCGTCTGGCCCGAGCCCGCGCCGCTCGACCCGCGGGCCGCGCCGCTGCCCCGCTACGGCTCCGGCTCGCTGGCCGATCTGCTGCCCGCCGTCGTCGCGGGGCAGGAGGTCCCGGGGTTCCGTTCCGACCTCCCGCTCGCCCCCGCCGACCGGGTCTGCGTCTTCCTGATCGACGGGCTGGGCTGGGAGCTGCTGCGCGCCCATCCCGCCGAGGCGCCGTTCCTGACCACGCTGCTGTCCAGTTCGCTGGGCGGCACCGGAGCGCCGCTGACCGCGGGTTTCCCGTCCACCACCGCCACTTCGCTGGCCTCGGTCGGCACCGGGCTGCCGCCGGGCGCCCACGGCCTGCCCGGCTATACCGTGGCCGACCCGGCCACCGGGCAGCTGATGAACCAGCTGCGCTGGCAGCCCTGGACGGATCCGTATCTCTGGCAGCCGTACCCCACGGTCTTCCAGCGTGCCGACGCCGCGGGTGTGCACACCTGCCAGGTCTCCGCGCCGACCTTCGAGGAGACCCCGCTCACCAAGATCGCGCTCAGCGGCGGCACCTTCCATGGGCGGCTCTCCGGGGAGGAGCGGATGGACCTCGCGGCCGAGCAACTGGCCGCCGGGGACCGCTCCCTGGTCTATACGTACTACAGCGAGGTGGACGGCAAGGGTCATCGCTTCGGTGTGGACTCCGCGGAGTGGCGTGATCAACTGCGGTATGTGGACAGGCTCGCCCAGCGGCTCGCCGAACAACTCCCGCCCCGCGCCGCCCTCTACGTCACCGCCGACCACGGCATGATCGACATCCCGTTCGACCCGGAGTCGCGGATCGACTTCGACGAGGACTGGGAACTGCGCGCGGGCGTCGCGCTCCTGGGCGGAGAGGGCCGCGCGCGGCATGTGTACGCGGTCCCCGGCGCCGCCGGTGATGTGCTGGCCGTCTGGCGCGAGGTGCTCGGCGACCGGATGTGGGTGGCCGGGCGCGACGAGGCCATCGAGGCGGGCTGGTTCGGACGGCCCGAGGACGGCGGCGGGGTGGCCGAGCGGGTGTACCGGCGGATCGGCGATGTGGTGGCGGCCGCCGCCGACGATGTCGCGATCGTCGCCTCGGAGACCGAGCCGAAGGAGTCCGCGATGGTGGGGCTGCACGGTTCGATGACCCCCGTGGAGCAGTTGGTACCGCTTCTCGAAGTACGCTCCTGAAGCGTGAAGCGCGATCCGTCATCCGCCGTACGAAAGGCTCTGCCACCCTCATGCCCGAGCTGGTGTTCTTCTCCGGAACCATGGACTGCGGAAAGAGCACCCTCGCTCTTCAGATCGAGCACAACCGCTCGGCGCGCGGACTGCAAGGGATGATCTACACCCGGGACGACCGGGCGGGGGAGGGCAAGCTCTCCTCGCGGCTCGGGCTGGTCACCGAGGCGGTCGAGGCCGTCGAGGACATGGACTTCTACGCCCATGTGGTGGGGGTGCTGACGGCCGGGGGCCGCGCCGACTACGTCATCGTGGACGAGGCGCAGTTCCTCGCCCCGGCCCAGATCGACCAACTCGCCCGGATCGTCGACGACCTGGAGGTCGACGTCTTCGCCTTCGGTATCACCACCGACTTCCGCAGCAAGCTGTTCCCCGGGTCGCAGCGGCTGGTGGAACTCGCCGACCGGGTACAGGTGTTGCAGGTGGAGGCGTTGTGCTGGTGCGGGGCGCGGGCCACGCACAACGCCCGTACCGTCGGCGGCCGGATGGTGGTCGAGGGTGCCCAGGTGGTGGTGGGCGACGTCAACCAGCCGGAGAGCGCGGTCGGTTACGAGGTGCTGTGCCGCCGCCACCATCGGCGCCGGATGACGGCCGCCACCGCCCATGCCGCGACGCTGTCACCGGATGTGCTGCCGGTCGACGCACCGGCCGGACCGGGGGGAGCCGGTGCACCAGGCGCGGTGACCGCGGACCGGCGCCACCACGACCAGGCGTCCGCCTCCGCCTGACCCCCTCCCGGTCGATGGCGGCCGTCGTACCGTCAGCCGCTCACGGCCCGGACCACGGTGAAGGCCGCGCCCTCGGGGTCCGTCACCGTGGCCGAGCGCCCGGCCTCCCGCTCCGACGGCGCCGGCACCACCCGTCCACCGGAAGCGGTCACCCGGCGCACCGCCTCGTCCACGTCCGCCACCGCGAAGTGCGTCATCCAGTACGGCCCCCGGTCGCGCGGCAGCGCACCGCCCACGCTCTGGATCGCGCACACCGGCCGGTCGTCCAGCCGCAGGGTGCGGAGATCGGAGCCGGCCGGGTCCGCGGGCTCCGACTGGTAACCGAACACCATCTGGTAGAACTTGGCGACGCCGGTGGTCGAACGGGTCATCAGCTCATGCCAGACGGGGGCGCCCGGCGCCCCGGTCGCCGGGGTCTCCGGCTGGTGCACCTCCTGCCACACCCCGAACACCGCGCCCTCCGGGTCGGCCGCCAGCAGCATCCGCCCCGCCTCGTCCGCGTCGAGCGGGCCCACCGCCACGGTGCCGCCGCAGGCACGGATCATCTCCGCCGTCTCATCGACGTCGTCCGAGGCCAGATAGGTCATCCAGGCCACCGGAAGGTGGCGGTCCGGAGGCAGCTCACCCAGTCCGGCGACCGGCCGGCCGCCTTGTACCGCGCGGACATACGCGCCGAGCTGGAGTGGGCCCGGTGTGAACTCCCAGCCGAACACGGCGTGGTAGAAGTCCTGTGTCGCGGCAAGGTCGTGCACCATCAGACTTGTCCAGCAGGGCGTGCCCGGTGTGCGCCGAGTCGCTGCCTCGGTCATACGTCAATCTCTCCTCGGACCATGTGTGGTGGCCGTACGGCCCCGGGCGCCGGTCGGCGGCGCGGGGCGGTGGTGCGGAGGTGCTGCTGTGGGGGTCCGGAAGATATTTCCACCACCTGCCGCAAGCCGACCCCTGGCCGCGCCGCAATTCGCTGGTTCCCACTGGAGAATGCCCGAAATCACACTGTGCATCCGTTTCGGCTTCATTGCGGTCTTGTGGCCATCAGCTGTACGTCGGGTGACTCGATAGTCCAAAAGTCGCAAGGTTTCTACGTAAGGATGGTTCCCATGAATCCCCTCATCACCGCATCTGAACTCATGGGCGAGGTGGCGGGAGACCGTCCGCCGCTGCTGCTCGATGTGCGCTGGCAGCTCGGTGGCCCTCCGGGGCGCCCGGTGTACGCGGCCGGGCATCTGCCCGGTGCCGTCTACGTCGACCTCGACACCGAACTCGCGGGACCGGCCGGAGCGGCGGGACGTCATCCGCTGCCCGAACTCCCCACGTTCGCAGCCGCGATGCGTGCGGCCGGGGTCGACCGGGACCGGCGCGTGGTGGTGTACGACGGCGGACAGGGCTGGGCCGCGGCGCGTGCCTGGTGGCTGCTGCGCTGGGCGGGCCATCCGTCCGTTCAGGTGCTGGACGGCGGGCTGCCCGCGTGGACGGCCGAGGGCGGTGCGCTGACCACCGACGCCCCCGCCGTGCCCGAGGGGGACTTCGTCCCCGAACCGGGCGCCGTACCACTGCTGGAGGCGGACGGCGCCGCCGAGCTCGCACGGCGCGGTGTGCTGCTCGACGCACGGGCGGCCGAGCGCTACCGGGGCGAGGTCGAGCCCATCGATCCGGTCGGCGGCCATATCCCCGGCGCGCTCTCCGCCCCGACGGCCGAGAACGTCACCGCCGACGGCCGGTTCCTGCCCCCGGCACGGCTGGCCGAGCGCTTCGCGGGACTGGGCGTCACCGAGACCACCGAGGTGGGGGTGTACTGCGGTTCGGGTGTCTCCGCCGCGCATCAGGTGCTGGCGCTGACGTCCGCGGGCATTCCGGCGGCCCTGTACGTCGGCTCCTGGAGCGAGTGGTCCGCCTCCGGCGACCGTCCGGTGGCCACGGGTCCGCAGCCGGGCTGAACGCGCCGGTGAGCCCCGCCGCCCCGGACCGGGACGGCGGGGCCCACCGACTGAGCGCCTCGGGGGCTCGAGGGGCGCCCGGCGCGCGGCCGGGGCGCCCGTCGGCTACTCCTGCTTCTTGCGACGGGTGCCGAAGACGATCTCGTCCCAGCTGGGCACTGCCGCCCGGCGGCCCGGACGGACACCGTCCGCCTCCGCCTGACGGTCCGTGGTCCCGGTCAGCCGGTCACGGTGACCGGCCACCGACCGCGGCATCAGCACATCCGCGTACGCCGAACCCGCGCTCGCCGCCGGTGCGGGCGGCTCCACGGCCTCGGGCTCCTCATCGGGCTCGTCCTGCTGGGCGGCCGACGCGGCGGGCGCGTCGGGAACGACCATGTCCCCCCGGAAGTTGGGCACGGCCTCCAGCAGGCTGGTGAGCGAGTCCCGCTCGCCGCCGACGCCGTCGTCCGCCGAGGCGGACGCCGATGCCGGTGCCGCGCCGTCGGACTCCTCGCCGCCGCGCTCGGCCAGGGGGCGGTCCCGGTCCCGGTCCCGGTCGCGCGGCAGCCGGGCGATCCTCGGTACGAAGGGGAAGCTGGGCTCGGGGGTGTCGTCCGCCTCGCCGATCAGCGCCCGCGCCTCGTCGTCGACGGCCTGGACCAGCCGCCGGGGCGGGTCGTAGGTCCAGCTCGCCGAATGCGGCTCACCGGCGACCCGGTAGACCAGCAGCACCTCCCAGGTGCCGTCGTCGCGCCGCCAGGAGTCCCACTGGGTGGTGTCCTTCTCGGCGCCGCGCAGCAACAGCCGCTCCGCGACGGCCTCGCCGAGCTGCGGTCCGCTGTTCTCGCCGGGACGGCGCACGGGCGTCTTACGGGCGCGCTCGGCCATGAACGCGCGCTCCGCGAGCACCGGGCCCTCGAAGCGGCGCACGCGGTCCACGGGGATGCCCGCCATCTGCGCGACCTCTTCGGCGGAGGCACCGGCGCGTATACGGGCCTGGATGTCACGGGGCCGCAGATGACTCTCGACCTCGATCTCGATCTGGCCGAGCCGAGCGCGGTCATTGCGCACCGCGGCGCGCAGTCGCTCGTCGATGGGAAGCGTGTACTCCGTGCTGTCCGCAGCCTTGAGCACCAGCCGTGTGCCGTCGTTGCTGACGGCCACGACACGCAGTTCGGGCATGGGGACCTCCCGGGTGGTGCCTGCCGACGTCACGGTTGCGTCGCTGCTCTCCCGCTAGACGAGTGTGGCCTGCCCGGGTGCAGCCTGCCACAACTTTGCCGAGTTGCCCGGCGTGTCGGGCATGGGCCCCGATCCGCCGTTATGGCACGGTGACCTGTTTGCCACCCAAAGTGACGGCGCTGTCACCCCGGGCGGCGATCCCCATGTCATGTCGCGGCGGCTCCGGTTGAGTTGCCGCCTTCCGGTCCCTCTCATCGGGTCCGGACAGCCGGATGGAGGAGGGGGGCCAGGGCTCGCCACAGTACTCCATTCGGGCCGCTCGAGTGGAGCGGCGCGCCAGCCGAGTTCGGCCGCGGCATGGTGATCGGACCCTCGATCCTTCGAAGTGGGTCCGGATGTGGGTGGCAAGTTTCACAGAATCGCCAGAATCGGAACGATCTGCTTCGTTTATCGGTCACTTCTCCTTGCAGGCTGGAACGAATGTCCAAGCGAGGGCGAGGGATGGACGGCAAGGCCGAGAGCGCCGAGAGCGACGGACAACAGAAGAGCAGGCGGCTGGAGCTGAGTGTGGCCCAGGTCGCCGGGAGCACGCTGGCGGCGGTGGCCGCCGCGGTGCTCGCCTCCAGGCTCGGTGTGTACGGCACGATCGTCGGCGCCGGTCTGGTCAGCGTGGTCGCGACCGCGGGCGGCAGCCTCTTCCACCATCTGTTCCGGCGCACCGGGGAGCAGATCAAGGAGGCGCGGGAGCAGGTCAGGCCGGTGCGCCGGGGCGGACGCGGCGTCGTGCCCCCGGACCGGGGGCAGGGCGTCTGGAACGCGCCCACCACACATGGCACCCGGCTGCGCGGCGGGCGGCGGCCCGCCCTCGCGGCGGTGGCCGTGTTCGCCGTCGCGATGGTGGCCATCACGGGGATCGAGTGGGTGTCCGGCGGCCCGGTGTCCAACGTCTGGGGCGGTGACCGGGGCGGGACGACGGTCGGCGAGAGCTTCCACCGTCCGAGCGGGTCCTCGGGCTCGAAGAACGACCAGCCTTCGGACACCCCTTCGGACACCCCTTCGGACACCCCGTCCCCGGACCGCGACCCCCGGCGCGGATCGTCCTCCCCGAGCCCTTCCCCCGGGCGCGGTGGTGACGGGAGTGCCGACGGCCGGGACACACCGTCGCCCGGCCCATCCCGGTCCTCCGGTGCGGGCGGCGATGACGACGGCGTCACGCAGGACGGCACCCCCGGCACCTCCGACCCCACCCCGACCCCCTCGACAACCCCGTCACAGAGCGCTCCGGACGGGAGCGCCGAGGACGGCGGGGACGGAGCGGACGGCGGATCCGGTGGGTCCGGTGGGGACACCACGCCAGGGCCGGACTCCTCCGCCGGTGAGTGACCCCGGGCCGGAGGAGTCCGGGCATCCGGTTCGGGAGGTCAGTCGCCCAGCACCCGCCGCAGATAGTCGTTGGCGAACAGCCGGTCGGGGTCCAGCCGGTCGCGGATCGCGGTGAACTCGCCGAACCGCGGGTAGACCCCGGCCAGATAGGCGGCGTCACGGCTGTGCAGCTTGCCCCAGTGCGGGCGGCCGCCGTGCGCGGTCATGATCTGCTCCGCGGCGGTGAAGTACGCCCGGTGCGGGGTGCCCCGGTACAGGTGCACCGCGATGTACGCGGTGTCCCGGCCCGAGGCGGTGGACAGCGGGATGGTGTCGGCGGGCGCGGTACGCACCTCCACCGGGAAACTGACCCGCAGATCCGAGCGGTCGACGGTCCGCTTCAGCTCGCGCAGCGCCTCGACCGCGGCCTCACGCGGCAGCGCGTATTCCATCTCCAGGAAGCGGACCCGGCGCGGACTGGTGAAGACTTTGTAAGGGATGTCCGTGTAGCTGCGGGCGGACAGCGCCCGGCTGGAGATTCTGGCGATTCTCGGGATGCTCGCGGGGACCGCGCGCCCCACCGAACAGGCCACCTGGAAAACGCCGTTGGACAGCAGCTCGTCGTCGACCCAGCCGCTCACCCGGCCCACCGGGGCGGCGGGACCCCGACTGCGGTTGTTCCGCTTGGTGTTGCAGTTTCCGGTGTGCGGAAACCAGTAGAACTCGAAGTGCTCGTTCTCGGCCACCAGCTGTGGGAAGTCGGCCAGCACCCGGTCGAAGGGCATCGGCTCCTCCCGCGCGGTGAGCAGGAACTCCGGCTCCACCCGGAAGGTGACCGCGGCGACCACGCCCAGCGCGCCAAGACCGACCCGGGCCGCCGCGAAGACCTCCGGATGCTCCTTCGCCGAGCAGCGCAGTACTGAGCCGTCCGCCGTGACCAGTTCCACTCCGGCGATCTGGGCGGAGAGCGAGGCGCTGTCCCGCCCGGTCCCATGGGTGCCGGTGGAGGTGGCCCCGGCCACCGTCTGCTCCATGATGTCGCCCATGTTGGTCAGCGAGAGACCATGGGCCGACAGTGTCTCGTTGAGCTGCTTGAGCGGGGTGCCCGCGGCCACCGTCACGGTCCCGGCCCCACGGTCCAGCTCCCGTATCCCGACCAGCCGGTCCGGGCGTATCAGCAGCCCGTCCGTGGCGGCCGCGGTGCTGAAGGAGTGGCCGGTGCCCACCGCCTTCACCGACAGCCCCTCGGCCGCCGCCCCGCGCACCGCCTCGACGAGGTCCTGAGTGGACGACGGGCTCACACTCCGCACCGGCCGGGCCGCCACATTGCCCGCCCAGTTACGCCACACGCTGCTCCGACCGGTCCGTACGGTCCTGACGGCCATCCGCACCCGACCCCTCCCGCTCTGGCGCCGGCCGCAGCCGGCGGTATCCGAGGAACGCCACCGCCGCCGCGAGCGCCCCGGCCACGGCCGGCACCAGGTACCCCGTCCCGGCCCCGGCGGCGTCGACCACCCAGCCGGCCACCGACGAGCCGAGCGCCACCCCGACCGCGAGCCCGGTGGTGGTCCAGGTCATGCCCTCGGTCAGGTTCGCGCGCGGTACGTGCCGTTCGACGAGGGCCATGGTGGTGACCATGGTCGGTGCCACCGACAGGCCCGCGATGAAGAGCGCCCCGGCCAGAAACGGCAGGTTCCCGACCAGTAGGAGGGGGATCATACTCACGGCCATCGCACAAATACCCACCAGCCACTGGCGGGACACCGCTCCGCGCGGTCCCTTCATCCCGAACACCGCGCCCGCCAGGCAGGAACCCAGCGCGTACACGGACAGCACCAGGCTGGCCGCGGCCTTGTGGCCCTCCTCCTCGGCGAAGGCCACCGTCACCACGTCGATCGCGCCGAAGATGGCGCCCGTCGCCACGAAGGTGGCCACCAGCACCCGCAGTCCGGGGGAGCGCAGCGCCGATCCGCCGGTGTGGTGGTCGCGCGGATGCGGCACCGGCTCGGTGGCGCGCTGGAGGGTCAGCGAGAAGACGCCGACGGCCAGGAAGCAGGCCGCCAGCAGCATGCCCGCCTCCGGGAACCAGGCCGTGGAAAGACCGATCGAGATCACCGGCCCGACGATGAAGCACACCTCGTCGACGATCGACTCCCAGGCGTACGCGGCATGCAGCCTCCGGGGAGCGCCCTGGTGGATCGCCGCCCAGCGGGCCCGCACCATCGCCCCCACACTCGGTACGCACCCGGCCGCCACGGCCCAGGGGAACAGCGTCCAGTCCGGCCAGCCCCGGCGTGCGGTCAGCAGCAGCCCCGCGACACCGAACAGCGCCACCAGGGTCGCCGGGCGCAGCACCTTGCGCTGGCCGTGCCGGTCGACGAGCCGGGAGATCTGCGGCCCGGCGACCGCCGCGGACAGCGCGACGGTGGCCGAGAGCGCGCCCGCCAGCCCGTACCGCCCGGTGAGCTGGGAGATCATCGTGACGATGCCGACGCCCTCCATCGCGATCGGCAGCCGCCCGACAAAACCCGCGGCGGAGAACGCCTTGGCACCGGGGGTCGCGAAAAGCGCGCGGTAAGGACTGGGACTGGGCACGACAGGGGCTCCGCCGATGAGCAGGACCGGCCGGTGGGGGCCGGCCAGCGGGGTAAGGAATGTGAGAGCTGATACAGCTTACGGCCGCCGCCGGGTCCGCGCAGGGGTTATTTCCCGCCCGTCAGCGGCTGGTGGCAGGATCGGGAGCATGCCGGATCAGTCAGAACTGCTCTCTCCCGCCCCGTACGACGCCCTGCTCCTGCTCTCCTTCGGCGGGCCGGAGGGGCCCGGGGACGTCGTCCCGTTCCTGGAGAACGTGACGCGCGGCCGGGGCATCCCGCGTGAGCGGCTGAAGGAGGTGGGCCGGCACTACTTCCTGTTCGGCGGCGTCAGCCCGATCAACGCCCAGAACCGCGAACTGCTCCAGGCGCTGCGCAAGGACTTCGCCGAGCACGGCCTGGAGCTGCCGGTCTACTGGGGCAATCGCAACTGGGCGCCGTATCTGACCGACACCCTGCGCGAACTGGTCACCGACGGCCACCGCCGGGTCCTGGTGCTGGCCACCAGCGCCTACGCCTCGTACTCCGGCTGCCGCCAGTACCGGGAGAACCTGGCGGACGCGCTCGCCGCGCTGGAGGCGGAGGGGCTGCCGCGGCCGCGGGTCGACAAGCTGCGGCACTACTTCAACCACCCCGGCTTCGTACAGCCCATGGTGGACGCGACGCTCGCCGCGCTCGACGAGCTGCCCGTGGGTCTGCGCGGCGCGGCGCACCTGGCCTTCACCACCCACTCCATCCCGACCGCCGCCGCGGACACCTCCGGCGCCCCGGCGGACCACGGCGAGGGGGGCGCGTATGTCGCCGAGCACCTGGAGGTGGCCCGGCTGGTCGCCGACGCGGTGCGCGAGCGGACCGGCGCCGAGCACCCGTGGCGGCTGGTCTACCAGTCCCGCAGCGGCGCCCCCCACATCCCGTGGCTGGAGCCGGACATCTGCGACCACCTGGAGGAGCTGCACGGCGAGGGCGCGCCCGCCGCGGTGATGGTCCCGATCGGCTTCGTCTCGGACCATATGGAGGTCAAGTACGACCTCGACACCGAGGCCACGGCCAAGGCCGCCGAGCTCGGACTGCCGGTCTCCCGCGCCTCGACCGTCGGCGCCGATCCGCGGTTCGCGGCGGCGGTCCGCGAGCTGGTGCTGGAGCGCGCGGCCACCGAGCGGTTCGCCGAGGGTCTGGCGGCCGCCGCCCCCGAGCGGTGCGCGCTGGGCGCCCTCGGCCCGAGTCATGACCTCTGCCCGGTGGGCTGCTGTCCGGCCCGCTCCCCGCGGCCCGCGGCCGCGGGGGTCGACTGAGCCCACCGACGTCCACGGCCCGTCACCGCCGCCGGCGCCGCTCGCACCCCACGGGTACATCCGCGAAGGAGCACGATGACCGACCCGCTCACGACCGAACTGCTCGACCTGGCACTGGAGGTCGCCCGCCGGGCCGGGGACCTGCTGCGGGACGGCCGCCCGGCCGACCTCGGCGTGGCCGCCACCAAGAGCAGCCCGATCGATGTCGTCACCGAGATGGACATCGCCTCCGAGAAGCTGATCACCGACTTCCTGGCCGAGCACCGCCCGGACGACGGTGTGCTGGGGGAGGAGGGCGCCAGCCACGAGGGCACCAGCGGGGTCCGCTGGGTGATCGACCCGATCGACGGCACGGTGAACTACCTCTACGGCCTGCCCGCGTGGGCGGTCAGCATCGCCGTCCAGAAGGGCGGCGAGACGGTCGTCGGGGTGGTGGCCGCCCCGGTCCGGGGAGAGACCTACCACGCGGCGCTCGGCCGGGGCGCGTACGCCGACGGCGAGCCGGTGCGCTGCCGCCCCGCGCCCGAGCTGGAGCGGTCGCTGATCGGCACCGGTTTCGGCTACGTACGGGAGCGGCGCATCGGCCAGGCGAGGGTGCTGCATGAGCTGCTGCCCACGGTGCGCGACATCCGCCGCGGCGGATCGGCCGCCATCGATCTGTGCGATGTGGCCTGCGGGCGGCTCGACGGCTACTACGAGCGCGGGCTGAACCCGTGGGACTACGCGGCCGGAGAGCTCATAGCCCGCGAGGCGGGGGCGCTGACCGGTGGACGGCCGGGCATCCCGGGCTCCGGGGAGCTGATGGTCGCCGCCGCCCCCGGCCTGTTCGAAACGCTCCAGGGCCGTCTGGACGAGCTGGGCGCCTGGCACGACTGACGCCACGCCCCGCGGGCTGCTCCCCGCGGACGCCGAAGCGCCCCGGTGCCGCTGGGACACCGGGGCGCTCGGGCGTGGGACCGGAACCGACCGCTGGATCGACGGTGCGTTTCCGGCTCTGAACCTGAATCCGATCCTGGATTCCGGACCTGGATCTGTATCTGGATCGTGAATCAGCGGATCTGTATCCCCGGAGGGATCAGGCTACGGCGCTGACCTCCACGCCATGCTCGGCAGCCAGCCGACGGAGGTCTTCCAGCTCCGCCTGCTCCACATCGGCGAGGAACTCGTCGCCCGTCTCACGGGCATGAGTGAGGTCGGACTGGGTGGTCTCTATACGCTGAAGAATGCCTGCGGTGAACGCGTCCATGGTGCGCCCCCTCGTCGTGGGTCGGTGGCACGGGGGTGTGCCGACGGCGGGGCGATCACGTGCGTAGTCCCTGCGGATGGCAGCAAGATCAAGGGATGCCGAAGACAGGGCGTGATCGCGGGTGTGCAGTCGTCCTCCCCACCCCGTTGTGAGCGGAAACCTCCGGCGCGAAAAGAATCTGAATTCCCTGTTCCGGCGCTTGTGCTCCGCGCCGGTGGCGGTGGTGTGGTCCCCCCGCTTCCCCTTACCGCCGGTTTATGAGACTTCGAGGCAGGATGGAGGGCGCCGGACGCCTATCGAGTTCGGCGCGATCACGCCCGCTGCGGCCATGACGGAAGGACTAACGACGTGCGCGTACTCGTCGTCGAGGACGAGCAGCTGCTCGCCGACGCGGTGGCCACCGGTCTGCGCCGGGAGGCCATGGCCGTCGACGTCGTGTATGACGGAGCGGCCGCCCTGGAGCGCATCGCCGTCAACGACTACGACGTCGTCGTCCTCGACCGGGACCTGCCCCTCGTCCACGGTGATGACGTCTGCCGCAAGCTCGTCGAGCTCGGGATGCCCACCCGGGTGCTGATGCTCACCGCCTCCGGTGACGTCAGCGACCGGGTCGAGGGCCTGGAGATCGGCGCGGACGACTATCTGCCCAAGCCCTTCGCGTTCAGCGAGCTGATCGCGCGGGTGCGGGCCCTCGGTCGCCGTACCACCGTCGCGCTGCCGCCGGTGCTGGAGCGCTCCGGGATCAAGCTGGACCCCAACCGGCGCGAGGTGTTCCGCAACGGTACGGAGATTCAGCTGGCGCCGAAGGAGTTCGCGGTGCTCGAGGTGCTGATGCGCAGCGAGGGCGCGGTGGTCTCGGCCGAGCAGCTGCTGGAGAAGGCGTGGGACGAGAACACCGACCCGTTCACCAACGTCGTCCGGGTGACCGTGATGACGCTGCGCCGCAAGCTCGGTGAGCCCGCGGTGATCGTCACCGTTCCCGGCTCCGGTTACCGGATCTGACCGGGCATGGCGACGACCCCGCTTCCGCCGGCAGCGCCACCGAAACCCAGCTGGGACCCGCCGCACGGCTCGCAGCCCAACCCCTGGCTGCGCCCCACCATCCGGATACGGCTCACCCTGCTCTACGGCGGGATGTTCCTGATCGCCGGTGTGGTGCTGCTGACGATCATCTATCTGCTGGCGGCCGACGCCATCCGCCGCGGCAGTGAGTTCCCGCTCCAGATCGTGCGGATCGACTACAAGCCGACCGACACCTGCCACCTCCCCAGCCAGGGCAACAACGACGCGTTCAACCGCGCGGTGGCCCAGTGCATGAAGCAGCAGCGCGACTACGCCCTGGACGGGCTGCTGCGCCGCTCGCTGATCGCGCTCCTGGGGCTGGCCGTGGTCGCCTTCGCGTTCGGCTACGCCATGGCCGGGCGGGTGCTCTCGCCGCTGGGCCGGATCACCCGTACGGCGCGCCAGGTGGCGGGCTCGGACCTGTCCCGCCGGATCGAGCTGGACGGCCCGGACGACGAGCTGAAGGAGCTGGCCGACACCTTCGACGAGATGCTGGAACGCCTGGACCGGGCCTTCACCGCCCAGCAGCGGTTCGTCGCCAACGCCTCACATGAGCTGCGCACCCCGCTGGCGATCAACCGCACCCTGCTGGAGGTCCACCTCTCCGATCCGCAGGCCTCCCCGGAGCTGGTCCAGCTGGGCAAGACGCTGCTGGCCACCAACGAGCGCAGTGAGCAGCTGGTGGAGGGTCTGCTGCTGCTCGCCCGCAGCGACAACGAGATCGTCGACCGCAAACCGGTGGACCTCGCCGAGGTCGCCTCCCAGGCGATGGACCAGGTCCGGGCGGAGGCGGAGGCCAAGGGCGTCCAGCCGCGCGGGACGCGTGAGCCCGCGGTGGTCCCGGGCAACGGTGTGCTGCTGGAGCGGATCGCGCTGAACCTGGTGCAGAACGCGGTGCGGTACAACATTGCCGAGGGCGGCTGGGTGGAGGTCACCACCGGCATCCGGCAGGGCCAGGCGGTGCTGGTGGTGGCGAACACCGGTCCGGTGGTTCCCGCCTACGAGCTGGACAACATCTTCGAGCCCTTCCGGCGGCTGCGTACCGAGCGCACCGGCAGTGACAAGGGCGTCGGCCTCGGACTTTCGATCGCGCGCTCGGTGGCGCGCGCCCACGGCGGCAGGATCGCGGCGGAGCCCAGGGAGGGAGGCGGCCTTGTCATGCGGGTGGTGCTGCCGCTCTGAGCGGGCAGACGGGCCGGGAAACGGAAGCTGCGGTACCGTCGGGGAGGTGTTCGCTTTGGGCGGAATTTTCGTGATCCGACCCACGCCTGTATGGTGTGTGATCGATCACATGGGCGATTTTCAGGCCATATACTCTCCGTGATGGTCACGGTTGACGGAAAGCCGGGAAAATCCGGGTTTTCGGGGACCGAGATCACGGGAAGTACACGTCATGGCGCATGCGAGTGCGACAGTCGGACCGTGTACGGTCCCGATGGCCATCCAACCCGATCACCTCTTCAGGGGTGCGGTTGGGTGTCGATTGAGTAACAGACCTTGATGTGAGGCAAAATCTCCGCCTCGGGTCGGGCACAAGTCCGGCCTCTCACGCGTTACGTGCGCTGGAGACACCGCAGACACCCAGAGGGGGAGAGCGACATGGCAACGGATTACGACACCCCACGCAAGACCGACGATGACGTCAACGAGGACAGCATCGAGGAACTCAAGGCCCGGCGGAACGACAAGTCCGCGTCGACCGTCGACGTGGACGAGTTCGAGCAGGCGGAGGGGCTCGAGCTGCCCGGCGCGGACCTCTCGAACGAGGAGCTGTCCGTGCGGGTACTGCCCCGCCAGGCGGACGAGTTCACCTGCATGAGCTGCTTCCTCGTGCACCACCGCAGCCAGCTGGCCAACGAGACCAAGAACGGCCAGCCCATCTGCCGCGACTGCGCGGCCTGAGCCACGGCACAGGCGTGGAAGCGGAGCACGGCGGCGTGACCGAGGCGCACCCCGAGCGAGGCCGGACGGCCTCGCTCGCGAGCGCGCTGGGCCGTGGTGTCCGCAGGGGCGGCGAGCGTGCGAGAGCGGGGGTTTACGCGGTCGCCGACCGGATCATCGCGAGCGCTCCACGGATCCCGGTCCGGGACCTGGAGACACTGCGCAGGCAGTTCCCCGGACTCGGCCCGGAGGAGATCGCGGACAAGCTGGTGGCGGGTGCCGCGCACGGCACCTCCACCGTGGGTGCGGGCGTCGGCGCGGCGGCGATGCTGCCCGCACCGCCCGCCATGCCCACCGAACTGGCCGCCGAGATCATCGGTGTGGCCTCGATAGAGATCAAGCTCATCGCCGAGCTGCACGAGGTCTACGGACTGCGGCCGCCCGGCGGAGTACGCCAGCGCGCCACCGCCTATCTCGGCGCATGGGCCGGGGAGCGCGGGATCGATGTCACCGTCCCGGCCACCGTCAACGCGGCGCTGGGCGTCCAGATGAAGCGCGAGCTGCGCCAGCAGGTGCTCAAGCGCAGCTTCCGGAACCTGCCGGTGCTGGCCCCCTTCATGGTGGGCGCGGCCGTCGGAGCCGCCATGAACCGGCGGGACACCAAGAAGCTCGCACGCAAGGTCCGCAAGGATCTGCGCGCCAAGCGGATCCCCTGGAGCGATCTGGTCCCCCTGGCCGAATGAGCCACCGGGGGCATCCCCTGCCGGAAGCGGCACCCCGGCCACCGCTACCGGGCTACCGGCTAGGAGGCGTCCGAGCGCATAGCCGCCAGCGCGGCCGCGAGCGCCTCGGGATCCCGGGTCGAGACATACACATACGGCGTCGGGTCCCGCGGATCGGTGACCTCCACCCGCAGCGCGGTGGGGATGTAGCTGCGCAGCAGCATGAACGCCCGCGGATCGGCCTTGTGAGTCCGCCAGGCGACCGCCTCGTCGGCGTCCAGCGGTTCGGCGGTCCCCAGCGCCGACACCGGGATCTTCGCGTCTCCCGCGACCAGTGAGCCCGCCACCACCCGCACCCGCGCCGAGCCGTACGCACTCACCGCGACGGCGGCGAGCGCCCCGCCGCCGATCAGACCGCCGAGGGTCGGCAGTGTGCCGAACGGCAGCATGATCAGCCCCATGGCGACCCCGGTCATCAGGGCGATGAACCACCAGGAACGGGGCGCGGTCAGGCGTTCGTCGTATGGCTGCATGCCCATCAGCTTGGCATGGCCGCCGATCCGGGCGGTCCGCGCGGGTAAGGTCAGCCGTTGTGAGTGGAACGACAACAGGGCTGAAGCCGCCGGAGGGCGCCAGGGCACCCGTGCGTCACCGCGACGCTCCGGCACCGGGGCAGCTTCTCGACGCCCATAACGACCAGTGCTTCGGCTGCGGGGACCAGGTGGGGGACGGGCTGCGGCTGCGGGCCCGCGCCGGTGAGGGCGTCGCCGTCGCCGCCGAGTTCGAGGTGCGCCCGGTCCACCAGGGCGCGCCGGGGCTGGCCCACGGCGGGCTGCTGAGCGCGGCGCTGGACGAGACGCTGGGGGCGCTCAACTGGATGCAGCGGGTGATCGCGGTGACCGGGCGGCTGGAGACCGACTTCGTCCGGCCCGTCCCGGTCGGCACGGTGCTGCACCTGGAGGCACGGGTGACCGCCGTGCACGGCCGGAAGATCTACTGCGCGGCCACCGGCCGGATCGACGCCCCCGACGGCCCCGTCGCCGTCCGCGCGGAGGCCCTCTTCATAGAGGTGCGGGTCGACCACTTCATCAGGAACGGACGGTCGGAGGAGATCGACGCCGCGCTGGCCGACCCCGACCAGGCCAAGCTGGCGCGCGTATGCGAGGTGAACCCGTGAGCCCGACCCCGCTCGACGTGCGGATCCGCAGGGTCGACCCCGAGGTCCCGCTGCCCGCATACGCCCACCCCGGCGACGCGGGCGCCGACCTGGTCACCACCCGGGCCGCGGAGCTCGCCCCGGGGGAACGCGCGGTTCTGCCCACCGGGGTGGCTATCGCGCTTCCTGAGGGGTATGCCGCCTTCGTGCATCCGAGGTCCGGACTGGCCGCCCGTTGTGGCATCGCCATGGTGAATGCCCCGGGGACCATCGATGCCGGGTACCGTGGAGAGATCAAGGTGATCGTGGTCAATCTCGATCCGCGCGAGAGCGTGCGGTTCGAGCGCTACGACCGGATTGCCCAATTGGTCGTCCAGCAGGTCGAGAAGGTGCGCTTCCACGAGGTGGCGGAGCTTCCCGGGTCGGCGCGGGCCGAAGGGGGCTTCGGGTCCACCGGCGGCCACGCCGCCGTGGACGGCACAAAGGGTGGGAATGGATACGCTTCGGTCGGTTCCGACCGGGAAGGACGATGACGTGTTCGGACGTCGCCGCAAGCGCAGCGAGGAGGACGTCGAGCCACTCGACGTGGCCTCCGAGGAGTTGGCCGAGGACGCGGAGGACGCGGAGGACCCCTCCGAGGCGGTGGAGGCCGCCCGGGTGAGCCTGCCGCCCGCCCCGCGCCCCGAGGGCCCGTGGGACGTATCCGAGGTGCGCGAGCCCGGCGAGGGCCGGGTGGACCTGGGCGGGCTGTTCGTCCCCGGCGTCGAGGGCATGGAGCTGCGGGTGGAGGTCGCGGGGGACGCGATCGTCGCCGCCACCGTGGTGCTGCGGGACAGCGCCGTACAGCTCCAGGCGTTCGCCGCGCCCAAGAAGGAAGGCATCTGGGCCGAGGTCCGGGACGAGATCGCCACCGGGATCACCCAGCAGGGTGGCGTGGTGGACGAGGTCGAGGGATCGCTCGGCTGGGAGCTGCGCGCCCAGGTGCCGGTGCAGCTGCCGGACGGGAAGAACGGCGTGCAGGTGGTCCGCTTCATCGGCGTCGACGGACCGCGCTGGTTCCTGCGTGGAGTGATCTCCGGGCAGGGCGCGGTGCAGCCGGAGACCGGCAGTCTGCTGGAGGCGATCTTCCAGGACACGGTCGTGGTGCGCGGCGAGGGCCCGATGGCCCCGCGCGATCCGATCGTGCTCAAGCTGCCGGAGGACGCGCAGATGGTGCCCGACGGGGTGCAGCAGGACGAGGCGCAGGGCTCGCGGTTCGCGGGCGGCGCCGACCGTCTCCAGCGCGGCCCGGAGATCAGCGAGGTGCGCTGAGCCTCCGCTCGCGCGCACACATCCGGAAGAGACCAGGTCCGAAGGGGCCCGGGGCGATGCCCCGGGCCCCTTCGGCATTCTCCCCGGGGGACGTTGAACGCCGGTGGCCCGCGGGCCGTACTCCTGGGTGCCTCTCCCGCCGGGGCGTGACCGCCCCCTCCGGTCTCGGCGCCCCGGCGGGCCGCTCGCTCGGATCAGGCTGAGCCTTTGGCGCAAGGCCTGGCCTGATCTGGGCGTTCACGGGTGGGCCGTACTCTTCTCTGCGGAGTACGGCCCACCGCTTTTCGCAGGTCGGGGCGGTCGGCGTCAGGGATGCGTCAAAAGGGCGCCAATGGCCGTAAGGGAGCCGTCAACGGGTGCTGTCGGGTGCCCTGGGCGGGGGTTTCCTCTAGGAGTCCGTTCGTATTCGAGCCCCTAGGAGCCCACGATGGCCGACCTGGCCTTCGTCGTCGCCACGCTCGCGGTTTTCGCGGTGGTGGCCGTCGTCGCCAGAGGGGTGACGAAGCTGTGACCGCCGAGAACGTCGTCGGCCTGGTCGTGGCCGTCGCCCTGCTGGGGTATCTGGTCCTCGCGCTGATCTTCCCGGAGAGGTTCTGAGGTCCCGCCCATGAGCCCCGAACTCGCTGGGGTGCTCCAGCTGGCCGCGCTCATAGGCGCGCTCGTCCTGGTGTACCGACCGCTCGGCGACTATATGGCCGCCGTCTACAGCTCCGAGAAGCATCTGCGCCCCGAGAAGTGGATCTACCGCTGTATCGGCGCCGACCCGTCCACCCAGATGCGCTGGCCCGCCTATCTGCGCGGGGTGCTCGCCTTCTCCCTGGTGGGCGTGGTCTTCCTCTACCTGTTGCAGCGCCTCCAGGGAAGTCTGCCGCTCTCCCTCGGCTTCACCCCGATCAGCCCGCACCAGGCGTTCAACACCGCCGCGTCCTTCGTGGCCAACACCAACTGGCAGTCGTACGCGGGCGAGCAGTCCATGGGGCACGCCGTCCAGACGGCCGGGCTCGCGGTGCAGAACTTCCTCTCCGCCGCCGTCGGCATGGCCGTGGCCATCGCGCTGGTCCGTGGCTTCGCCCGGTCGCGCACCGGTGAGCTCGGCAACTTCTGGGCCGACCTGGTGCGCGGCACCGTCCGCATCCTGATCCCGCTCGCGGTGGTGAGCGCGCTGGTGCTGGTCGCCTGCGGTGCCATCCAGAACTTCGCGGGCATCCATGAGGTCGGCCAGCTCACCGGCGGCAGCCAGCAGATGAACGGCGGCGCCGTGGCCTCGCAGGAGGCCATCAAGGAGATCGGCACCAACGGCGGCGGCGTCTTCAACGCCAACTCCGCCCACCCGTTCGAGAACCCGAGCGGTTTCACCAACCTCTTCGAGATCTTCCTGATCCTGGTCATCCCCTTCTCGCTGACCCGCACCTTCGGCAAGCTGGTGGGCAACCTCCGGCAGGGCTACGCGATCCTCGCCGCGATGGGCATCATCTGGCTCGGCTTCACGGCGCTGATGATGTGGACCGAGTTCCACCACGGTGGCGCGGCGCTCCAGGAAGCGGGCGGCGCGATGGAGGGCAAGGAGCAGCGGTTCGGCGTCGGCGCCTCCGCGATCTTCGCCACCAGCACCACCCTGACCTCGACCGGCGCGGTGGACTCCTTCCACTCCTCCTTCACGGGCTTCGGCGGCGGGCTCACGATGCTCGGCATGATGCTCGGTGAGATCGCCCCCGGCGGTGTGGGCTCGGGCCTCTACGGCATGCTGATCATGGCGATCATCGCGGTCTTCATCGCGGGCCTCATGGTCGGCCGCACCCCCGAGTACCTCGGGAAGAAGATCGGCGCCCGCGAGATGAAGCTCGCGGCCTGCTACATCCTCGTCACCCCGACGCTGGTGCTGAGCTTCACCGCCCTGTCGATGGCGCTGTCCACCCCGCCGGACTCGATCCTCAACACCGCCGGGGACTCGGTGAACGGCAGCGGCGCCCACGGCTTCTCCGAGGTGCTCTACGCCTTCACCTCCGGCGCCAACAACAACGGCTCGGCCTTCGGCGGACTCAACGCGAACACCGAGTGGTACAACACCACGATCGGCCTGGCCATGCTGCTCGGCCGGTTCCTCCCCATGGTGTTCGTCCTGGCGCTGGCCGGTTCGCTGGCCGAGCAGAAGCCCGTCCCCGAGACCGCGGGGACCCTGCGCACCGAGAAGCCGCTCTTCGCGGGGCTGCTGGTCGGCGCGATCCTCATCATCACCGGACTGACCTACTTCCCGGCCCTGGCCCTTGGCCCGATGGCGGAGGGACTCTCATGAGCACAGCCACCACCCCCGTACGCACCGCTCCCGAGGGCGGGCACCCGCACGGCCCCGAGGGCTCCGGCGGCCGGGTCTCGGGCGGTCTGTTCGACCCCCGGCAGCTGGTGAGGTCGCTGCCGGACGCCTTCCGCAAGCTGGATCCGCGGATCATGGCGAAGTCCCCGGTGATGTTCGTCGTGGAGATCGGCTCGGTGCTCACCACCGTGCTGGCCGTCCTCGACCCCGGCGACTGGTTCGGCTGGGCCATCACCGGCTGGCTGTGGCTGACCGTGGTCTTCGCCAACCTGGCCGAGGCCGTGGCCGAGGGCCGCGGCAAGGCGCAGGCCGACACCCTGCGCAAGGCCAAGACCGACACCGTGGCTCGCCGGCTGACCGGCTCCGCCGAGGAGCGGGTGCCCGGCACCGAACTGCGCGTCGGCGATCTGGTGGTCTGCGAGGCGGGCGATGTCATCCCGGGCGACGGCGATGTCGTCGAGGGCGTGGCGTCCGTGGACGAGTCCGCCATCACCGGTGAGTCGGCCCCGGTCATCCGGGAGTCCGGCGGCGACCGGTCCGCGGTCACCGGCGGCACCAAGGTGCTCTCCGACCGCATCGTCATCAAGATCACCACCAGACCGGGCGAGACCTTCATCGACCGGATGATCAACCTGGTCGAGGGCGCCGCCCGGCAGAAGACCCCGAACGAGATCGCGCTGAACATCCTGCTCGCCTCGCTCACCCTCGTCTTCCTGCTGGCGGTGGTGACCCTCCAGCCGTTCGCGATCTACGCGGGCGCCGAGCAGACGATGATCGTGCTCACCGCGCTGCTGGTCTGCCTCATCCCGACCACCATCGGCGCGCTGCTCTCGGCCATCGGTATCGCGGGTATGGACCGGCTGGTCCAGCGCAATGTGCTGGCCATGTCGGGCCGCGCGGTCGAGGCGGCGGGCGATGTGTCCACCCTGCTGCTCGACAAGACCGGCACCATCACCCTCGGCAACCGGCAGGCCGCGGAGTTCGTCCCGGTGACCGGGGCGTCCGAGGCGGAACTCGCCGACGCCGCCCAGCTGTCCTCGCTGGCCGACGAGACCCCCGAGGGCCGCTCGATCGTGGTCCTCGCCAAGGAGCGCTACGGGCTGCGGGCGCGGGACGAGGGCGAGCTGAGCCACGCCGCATTCGTGCCCTTCACCGCGCAGACCCGGATGTCCGGCGTCGACGTGGACGGCACCAAGGTGCGCAAGGGCGCCGCGGGCTCCATCGTCGCCTGGGTCGGTCAGCGCGGCGGGGAGGTCTCCGCCGACGCGCAGGAGAAGGTCGACGCGATATCGGCGGCCGGTGGCACCCCGCTGCTGGTCGCGGTCGAGGACGCCGACGGACCTCGGGTGCTCGGCGTGATCCACCTCAAGGACGTGGTGAAGGAGGGCATGCGGGAGCGGTTCGACGAGCTGCGCCGGATGGGCATCAAGACCGTGATGATCACGGGCGACAACCCGCTGACCGCCAAGGCCATCGCCGACGAGGCGGGGGTGGACGACTTCCTCGCGGAGGCCACCCCCGAGGACAAGATGGCGCTCATCAAGCGCGAGCAGGCGGGCGGCAAGCTGGTCGCGATGACCGGCGACGGCACCAACGACGCCCCCGCGCTCGCCCAGGCCGACGTCGGCGTGGCCATGAACACCGGTACCTCGGCCGCCAAGGAGGCCGGGAACATGGTGGACCTGGACTCCAACCCGACCAAGCTGATCGAGATCGTGGAGATCGGCAAGCAGCTGCTCATCACCCGCGGCGCGCTGACCACCTTCTCGATCGCCAACGACGTCGCCAAGTACTTCGCGATCATCCCCGCGATGTTCGGGGCGGTGGCGGGCTACGAGGGCCTGGACACGCTCAACATCATGGGGCTGGCCTCGGCCCAGTCGGCCATCCTCTCGGCGGTGATCTTCAACGCGCTGATCATCGTGGCGCTGGTGCCGCTCGCCCTCAAGGGCGTGCGCTACCGCCCCATGAGCGCCGACCGGATGCTCCGCCGCAATCTGGGCCTGTACGGCCTCGGCGGCCTGATCGCCCCGTTCATCGGGATCAAACTCATCGACCTGCTCATCTCTCTCATCCCCGGGATCGGGTGACCCACCACCATGACCTCCATGAACAGCTCGGTCCGCGGTACGGCGCGGCTGATCGGCGCGGGACTGCGCGCCCTGCTCGCGCTCACCGTCGTCTGCGGGGTGCTCTATCCCCTCGCCGTCACCGGGATCGCCCAGGCCGCCTTCCACGACAAGGCCAATGGCTCCGAGGTGACGTCCGGTGGCGAGGTCGTCGGCTCCGAGATCGTCGGCCAGCGCTTCGACCTCGCCAAGAAGGACAAGGACGGCAATCCGCTGCCGGATCCGCGCTACTTCCAGCCCCGGCCGTCCGCGGCGGGCACCAACGCCTACAACACCCAGTACTCGATCATCGTCTCCGGCGCGTCCAACCTGGCCGCCGACAGCAAGGTGCTGAAGCAGACCGTCATCGACCGGCGGAAGCAGGTGGCCGCGTTCAACCGGGTCGCCCCGTCCCGGGTGCCGGTGGACGCCGTCACCGCCTCCGGCTCCGGTCTGGACCCGGACATCTCCCCGGCCTACGCCACCCTCCAGGTGACCCGGGTCGCCCAGGCCAACGGAGTGGCCCGGGACCAGGTCGCCCGGCTGGTGAAGGACCACACCGACGGCCGTCAGCTGGGCTTCCTCGGCGAGCCGAGGGTCAACGTCCTGAAGCTGAACATCGCGCTCACGCGCCTCGTCCAGCGCTGAGAACCCGGAACAGCGAGGAAAATGGGGTCATGGGACGCGGCAAGCTACGTATCTACCTCGGGGCGGCCCCCGGCGTCGGCAAGACCTACGCCATGCTCTCGGAGGGCCACCGCCGGGTCGAGCGGGGCACCGACCTGGTGGTGGGCTTCGTCGAGCACCACGGCCGCCGCCGCACCGAGGTGATGCTGCACGGGCTGGAGGCGGTGCCCCGCCGGGAGCTGGAGTACCGGGGCGCCGTCTTCACCGAGATGGACGTGGACGCGGTGCTCGCCCGCGGCCCCGCCGTCGCCCTCGTCGACGAACTCGCCCACACCAACGTCCCCGGTTCCCGCAACGCCAAGCGCTGGCAGGACGTCGAGGAACTGCTGCGGGCCGGTATCGATGTCGTCTCCACCGTCAACATCCAGCACCTGGAGTCGCTGGGCGACGTGGTGGAGTCGATAACGGGCGTCCGGCAGCGGGAGACCGTGCCCGACGAGGTGGTGCGCCGCGCCGACCAGATCGAGCTGGTCGATATGTCGCCCCAGGCTCTGCGCCGCCGGATGGCGCACGGCAATATCTACGCCCCCGACAAGGTCGACGCGGCGCTGTCCAACTACTTCCGGCCCGGGAACCTGACCGCGCTGCGCGAGCTGGCCCTGCTGTGGACCGCCGACCGGGTCGACGAATACCTCCAGCAGTACCGCTCCGAGCACAGCATCCGCACCACCTGGCAGGCGCGTGAGCGGATCGTGGTCGGCCTCACCGGCGGCCCCGAGGGACGGACGCTGATCCGCCGGGCCGCCCGGATGGCGGCCAAGGGCTCCGGCAGCGAGATCCTCGCCGTCTACATCGCCCGCAGCGACGGGCTGACCTCCGCCTCCCCCAAGGAGCTGGCGGTCCAGCGCACCCTGGTCGAGGACCTGGGCGGCACCTTCCACCACGTCATAGGGGAGGACATCCCCGGGGCGCTGCTGGAGTTCGCCCGCGGGGTCAACGCCACCCAGATCGTGCTCGGTTCCAGCCGCCGCAAGGCGTGGCAGTACATCTTCGGCCCCGGGGTGGGCGCCACCGTCGCCCGTGAGTCCGGACCCGATCTCGACGTCCATATCGTCACCCACGGCGAGGTGGCCAAGGGCCGCGGACTGCCGGTGGCCCGTGGCGCCCGGCTCGGCCGCTCCCGGCTGATCGCGGGCTGGGTGGTGGGCGTGGCCGGACCGGCGCTGCTCACCCTGCTGCTGACCACCAGCGGAGCCACCCTCGCCTCCGACGCCGGACCCGGCTTCGCCAACGAGGTGCTGCTCTTCCTCTTCCTCAATGTGCTGGCGGCGCTGCTGGGCGGGATGCTGCCCGCCCTCGCCTCGGCCGCCGTGGGTTCCCTGCTGCTCAACTACTACTTCACCCCGCCCACCCACACCCTCACCATCGCCGACCCCGAGAACATCGTCGCCATAGCGATCTTCGTGGCGGTGGCGGTCAGCGTCGCCTCGGTCGTCGACCTCGCCGCGCGCCGCACCCACCAGGCCGCCCGGCTGCGCGCCGAGTCCGAGGTGCTGTCCTTCCTCGCGGGCAGTGTGCTGCGCGGTGAGACCAGCCTGGAGGCGCTGCTGGAGCGGGTCCGCGAGACCTTCGGCATGGACGCGGTGGTGCTGCTGGAGCGGGAGAGCGATGTCGCCCCCTGGACCTGCGCGGGCAGTGTCGGCGGCATCGGGGGAGCCGGGCCGCCCGAGCGGCCCGAGGACGCCGATGTGGACATGCCCGTCGGCGACCATATGGCGCTCGCGCTGTCCGGCCGGGTGCTGCCCGCCGAGGACCGCCGGGTGCTCGCCGCCTTCGCCGCCCAGGCCGCCGTGGTCCTGGACCGGCAGCGGCTGACCGTGGAGGCCGAGCGCGCCACCGAGCTGGCCGAGGGCAACCGCATACGGACCGCGCTGCTGGCCGCCGTCAGCCACGATCTGCGCACCCCGCTCGCGGCCATCAAGGCGGCCGTGACCTCCCTGCGCTCCGATGATGTCGCCTGGTCCGAGGAGGACGAGGCCGAGCTGCTGGAGGGCATCGAGGACGGTGCCGACCGGCTGGACCACCTGGTGGGGAATCTGCTGGACATGTCCCGGCTCCAGACCGGCACCGTCACCCCCCTGATCCGCGAGATCGACCTCGACGAGGTGGTGCCGATGGCGCTCGGCGGCGTCCCGGAGGGAAGCGTCACCCTGGACATCCCCGAGGAGCTGCCCATGGTCGCGGTCGACCCCGGGCTGCTGGAGCGCGGCGTCGCCAACATCGTGGAGAACGCCGTCAAGTACAGCCCGCCGGACTCACCCGTACTGGTCTCGGCCAGCGCCCTCGGCGAGCGGGTCGAACTGCGCGTCGCCGACCGCGGCCCCGGCGTGCCGGACACCGCCAAGGACCGGATCTTCGAGCCCTTCCAGCGGTACGGTGACGCCCCGCGCAGCGCCGGGGTCGGCCTCGGGCTGGCCGTGGCCCGCGGCTTCGCCGAGGCGATGGGCGGCCGACTGGCCGCCGAGGACACCCCGGGAGGCGGGATGACCATGGTGCTCACCCTGCGGGCCGCCCCCGGCCGCCCGCCGGTCCGGCCCGACCTCCCGGCACGGGCCGTTTCCTGACCGGCCCCGGAGCCGTGGCCGGTCAGGACAGGTTGACGACAACACAAGCGAGGGAAGGCAGACCAGATGAACCGGGTGCTCGTGGTGGACGACGAGCCGCAGATCGTACGCGCCCTCGTGATCAACCTGAAGGCGCGCAAGTACGAGGTGGACGCCGCGTCCGACGGCGCGACCGCCCTGCGGCTCGCCGCCACCCGCCACCCCGACGTGGTCGTGCTCGACCTCGGGCTGCCCGATATGGACGGTGTGGAAGTGATCAAGGGGCTGCGCGGCTGGACCCGGGTGCCGATCCTGGTGCTCTCCGCCCGCCAGACCTCAGACGAGAAGGTCGAGGCCCTGGACGCGGGGGCCGACGACTACGTCACCAAGCCGTTCGGCATGGACGAGTTGCTCGCCCGGCTGCGCGCCGCCGTCCGCCGGGCCGAGCCCACCGTGCAGTCGGAGGACCCGGTGACCGTCGAGACCGAGGCGTTCTCGGTCGACCTGGCGGCCAAGAAGGCCCACCGCGACGGCCGCGACGTCCGGCTGACGCCCACCGAATGGCATCTGCTGGAGGTGCTGGTGCGCAACCCCGGCCGTCTGGTCACCCAGAAGCAACTGCTCCAGGAGGTCTGGGGCCCCTCCTACGGCACCGAGACCAACTACCTGCGCGTCTACATGGCCCAGCTGCGCCGCAAGCTGGAGGTGGACCCCTCCCATCCGCGGCACTTCATCACGGAGCCGGGGATGGGCTACCGGTTCGAGCGGTGACGGGTTCGCGGCGGGGGCTCACCGGTACGCTGGCCGTATGAGTTCCGTACGCCAGCCCTCCGAGAAGGGCGACAAGCCGGTGGGCCGCTTTCGGCGGATGCTCGACCGGCTGTCGAGTTCCCAGGAGGAGCTTCACTCCGCAGAGCTCCAGCAGGACGCGGAGGACGCGGGCTGCACCAAGATCGGTGACTGTGGCGACCGCCAGATCGTGAAGGTGACGGGTACGCTGCGCACGGTCACACTGCGGCCGAGGGCCGGGGTGCCCGCGCTGGAGGCGGAGCTCTTCGACGGCACCGCCGCGCTGGACGTGGTGTGGCTGGGCCGTCGCTCCATCATCGGCATAGAACCGGGCCGCAAGCTGATCGCTTCCGGCCGGATCTCCATGAGTCACGGGCGCCGGGTGCTGTTCAATCCGAAGTACGAACTCCGACCGCTCGGACAGGAGTAGCCGGTGACGTCAGACGACAAGCCGTCCCCCACCGATCACCAGGACACCGCCGCGCGCAGCAGAGCGGCGGCCGACACCGCGCTCCTCGAGGCGTTCGGCGGTGTACGGGGCATGGTGGACACCACCGTCCCGGGCCTGGTCTTCGTCCTGCTCTACACGATCAAGCGGGACATCCACCTCGCCGCCATCGCCGCGCTCGGTCTCACGGTGCTGCTGGCGGTGGCCCGGCTGGCGCGCAAGGAGACCCTCAAGCACGCCTTCAGCGGGGTCTTCGGGGTCGCGTTCGGCGCGATCTTCGCCATGATGTCCGGCGACGCCAAGAACTTCTATCTGCCGGGCATGCTCTACACCCTCGGCCTGGCGGTCGCCTACGTCCTTTCGGCGATCTTCCGCTATCCGCTGATCGGTGTGCTGCTCGGGCCGATGCTCAAGGAGAACCTCTCCTGGCGCACCCGCAATCCGGGCCGCTTCCGCGCCTACACCAAGGCCACCTGGGCGTGGGGGCTGATCCTGCTGGCCAAATCGGCGATCCTCTTCCCGCTCTACTGGTGGGGGGACGCCACCCAGCTGGGCTGGGTCAAGGTGGCGCTGGGCATTCCGCCGTTCCTGCTCTGTGTCTATCTGACCTGGATCTTCCTCGCGAAGGCCCCGCCGCCGATCGACGTCATCGCGGAGCTGGAGGCCGAGGAGAAGGCCGAGCGGGACCGCCAGCGCACCCAGGCTGCGACCGAGCGGGCCGCCGACCCGCTGCTCGCCGAGTGGACCGACCAGATCGTGAGCGAGGCCCGCGGCGAGTCGTCCGACCGCCGGCCGCCCCGCCTTCCCTGACGGAGGCCGTCCGCCGACGGCGCACGACAGCGACGAGGGCCCCGGGAACCGAAGTGGTTCCCGGGGCCCTCGCCCGTGTCACAGCGGCCGTGTCACAACCAGCCCGGGGCTCAGCTTCCGGCGGACGGCTCCCGGCGGACCGACAGCAGGTCCTCCAGCTGCTCCTCGCGCGCCTGCGCCGCCACGAACAGCAGCTCGTCGCCGGCCTCCAGGACGTCGTCCTTGTTCGGGGTCAGCACCCGGGTGCCGCGGATGATGGTGACCAGGGTGGTGTCCTCCGGCCACTCCACATCGCCGACCCGGGTCCCGGCCAGGGCCGCCTCCGGCGGCAGCGTCAGCTCGACCAGGTTGGCGTCGCCGTGGCTGAAGCGCAGCAGCCGCACCAGATCGCCGACGCTCACCGCCTCCTCGACCAGCGCCGACATCAGCCGCGGTGTGGAGACGGCGACATCGACGCCCCACGCCTCGTTGAACAGCCACTCGTTCTTGGGGTTGTTGACCCGGGCGACCACCCGGGGCACCCCGTACTCGGTCTTGGCGAGCAGCGAGACGACCAGGTTGACCTTGTCGTCGCCGGTCGCCGCGATGACCACGTTGCAGCGCTGGAGCGCCGCCTCGTCCAGCGAGGTGATCTCACAGGCGTCGGCGAGCAGCCATTCGGCCTGCGGCACCCGCTCCACCGAGATGGCGGTGGGCGCCTTGTCGATGAGGAGCACCTCATGGCCGTTCTCCAGCAGCTCGCCCGCGATGGAGCGCCCCACGGCGCCCGCTCCGGCAATGGCGACCCTCATCGGTTGTTCCCCTCCTCGGGCCCCTCGTCGAAGGCCGCCTCGACCTTCTCCACCTCGTCGGTGCGCATCATCACATGGACGAGGTCACCCTCCTGTAGGACCGTCTGGGAGGTCGGCAGGATCGCCTCGCCGAGCCGGGTCAGGAACGCGACCCGCACCCCGGTCTCCTCCTGGAGCTTGCTGACCTTGTGCCCGACCCATGCGGGGGAGGTGTGCACCTCGGCCAGCTGCACCCCGCCGCTGGGGTCGCGCCACAGCGGCTCCGCACCGGAGGGCAGCAGCCGCCGCAGCATCTGATCGGCGGTCCACCGGACGGTGGCCACGGTGGGGATGCCCAGGCGCTGGTAGACCTCGGCGCGGCGGGGGTCGTAGATCCGGGCGGCCACGTTCTCCACACCGAACATCTCGCGCGCCACCCGGGCCGCGATGATGTTGGAATTGTCACCGCTGCTGACGGCGGCGAAGGCCCCCGCCTCCTCGATGCCCGCCTCGCGCAGGGTGTCCTGGTCGAACCCGACACCGGTCACCCGGCGTCCGCCGAAGCCCGCGCCGAGGCGGCGGAAGGCGGTCGGGTCCTGGTCCACGACCGCGACCGTGTGTCCCTGCTGCTCCAGGGTCTGGGCGAGCGCGGAGCCCACCCGGCCGCAGCCCATGATCACGATATGCATGCGTCTTACCCCGCACTCCTGATGACCGTGCCGACCTGCACAAACACCCTGCTCACATCTTCCTTCCAGGACCTACGGGGCAACGGCGGGAACGCGGTCCCCGCCGCCGGTGCCGAGCGGGGACGGACTGTTCTCGCCGCGGCGCTAGTCCCCACCGTATCCGTACCGGTGGGAAAGTTCCCCGGGGTGGTGGAGAGGGCGCGGGGCCCGGGTGGAATACTGATCATTTCCGATTGGGGCGACCTCGTCGAAATGCGGGGGACGATCACCTCGGCCCCGTGCCGGGAGAAGGCCCAGGGTTTTTCCCGCGTCGCATTCGCCTCATCTTCGCCCCGCATCCAGGACCTTCACTGCACCATCACGGCAATTGGCAATAGAGTCCCCTGCGTTCGAACGGTGTTCCGCGCGTCGGACACTCGGTCATCGCGTGACTAAGATGATCGCCGTATTCCGTTTCCGGACGGGACATCAGGGCTCTGAATCGTTCCTTCCGCGCCCGCGTTCCCAGCACGAGGTTCCTGATGACTGATCACATATCGGAGGCGGTGAGCTGGTGCCTGGCCGTCGTCGCCCTTGTCGTTCTGGTGCTGCTGATGCGCCAGCGGCGGATCACCGCGGGCGTGCGCAGGCGCAACGCCGCACTGGAGGAGAGCCTCCGGGCCCGCGACGAGGAGGTGCGCCATCTCGTCGACATCCGGCTCCCGGCCGTCGCCGAGGGGGTCAACCTGCCCACCCCGCTGCCGGGGTTGAGGGACGAGAAGCTGGCGGGCACCACGTTCGCCCAGAGCCTGCACGCCGTCACGGAGCAGTTCACACGGGCGGTGGACAGGGCGCAGCTGCGGGCGGACGCCTCGGCCAAGTCCGCGCTCAAGGCGTCGATGCGCGCCCTCCAGGGGCTCGCCAATGAGCAGCAGGTGGCCATCTCGCAGATGCAGGACCGGCACGACAACCCCGATGTGCTGCGGGACCTGCTGGAGATCGACCACGCCAACTCCCAGTTCGGCCGCCGCGCCCAGGCCATCGCCGTGCTCTGCGGTTCCTGGCCCGGACGCCAGCGGCTGGCCTCCTCGCTCACCGATGTCGTCCGCGGTTCCAAGTCGCGTATCCGCGACTACCAGCGGGTGCAGGTGCACAGCCTGATCGATGTCGCCGTGGTGAGCCGGGCGGTGGAGCCGATGGTGCTCGCGGTCGCCGAGCTGCTGGACAACGCCGCCCGCCACTCCCAGCCCAACACCAGCGTCGAGGTCAGCCTGCAACCGGTGCACAACGGCGCCTGCATCGTGATCGACGACGCGGGCGTCGGCATGGACGGTCTGGAGGTGCAGCGGGCCGCCACCCTGCTGTCCGGCCAGCGCGCCGTGGACGTCTCCCGGCTCGGTGACCCGCCGCAGTTCGGCTTCGCCGTCGTCGGCCTGCTCGCGGCCCGCTACGGCTTCAGCGTCTCGGTGGACACCCGGTCGCCGTACGGCGGAGTGCGGGCCGTGCTGTTCCTCCCCTCGGCGCTGCTCACCCACGCCGACGCCGGAACCCGCGGTGCCGCCCCGGCGCCGGCGGAGCAGCAGGCCGCCCCGCCGCGCACCCTCCCCTCCCGCCCGACGCGCCGCCGTGCCGAGCCCCAGGCCCCGGCGCCCGGCGCCGCACCCGCCTCCGCCGCGATACCGGCGCAGACCCGGCCCGCCGAGCCCGCCCCTGCCCGCGAACCCTTTCCCACTCCCACCCCCGAACCCGCGCCCGCGGCGGCCCCACCCGCCGCGGACGACGAGGCCGCGCGCAGCCTCGGCGTGACGGCCGGCGGACTGCCCAAGCGCCGCCGCCGTCAGGCCACCGCCGCGCCCGGATCCCGGCCGCTCACCCAGCCCGAGCCGGACACCGGCTCGCACCGGGTCCGCTCGGCCGAGGAAACCGCCCAGCGGATGGGCGCCTTCGCCCGGGGCACCCGCTCCGGCCGGGCGGCCCCTCAGGAAACCGACCCCCGCCCCCAGGACGCCGCCCCCCACAGTGAAGAAGGGAATCGCCAGGCATGAACGACCACTTGGACAACGAGCTGGGCTGGATGCTCGACGAGGTCGTCAAGATGCCGGAGGCGCGGCACGCCATCCTGCTGTCCGCGGACGGGATGCTGCGGGCGCACTCCGCGGGCATCCCCCGCGACGAGGCGGAGCGTCAGGCGGCCGCACTCTCCGGACTCCAGTCCATCAGCCGCAGCACCTCCGAGTTCTGCGATCCGCACGAGAGCCCGTGGCAGCAGACCCTGGTGGAGTTCGTCGGGGGCTATGTCTTCCTGACCGCCGCGGGGCCCGGCGCGTATCTCGCGGTCTCCGCCACCGAGGCGGTGGACATGGAGGCGGTCAGCTACCGGATGCAGAAGCTGGTCGACCGGCTCGGCAAGGAACTCACCAGTCCGCCGCGGCAGGACTTCGGGCGGCAGGGCTTCGGCAGCTCCGCATGAGCCCCGGCCGGCGCGAACGAGGACTGGTACGCCCGTATGTCGTGACCGATGGCCGTGCCTACCCGACCCGCAACACCTTCGACCTGGTGACCCTGGTCATGGCCCACCCCGACCGTCCGCTCTCCGGGCTCAGCCCTGAGAAGCGGCGGGTGATGGAGCTCTGTCTCGGCGGCGCGCTCTCCGTCGCCGAGGTCGCCGGCTATCTGGAGCTGCCGGTGAGCGTCACCAAGGTCCTGCTCGGTGATCTCGTGGACAGCGGCCACATCACCACCCGGTCCCCGATTCCCCCCGCCGAACTCCCCGAGACACAGCTGTTGCAGGAGGTGCTCGATGGACTCCGCGCTCGCCTCTGAGCGGGCCGTCTATCTGCCCGGAACCGTGCGGACGGCAGTCAAGCTGCTGGTGGTGGGTCACTTCGCGGTGGGTAAGACCACCTTCGTGGGCTCACTCTCCGAAATCCGCCCGCTGCGCACCGAGGAGACGATGACGCAGGCCGGAGCGCTGGTCGACGATCTCGCCGGCTCCGAGCGGAAGACCACCACCACGGTCGCCATGGACTTCGGCCGCCTCACCCTGAGCGACTCCCTGGTGCTGTATCTGTTCGGCACCCCCGGCCAGTTCCGGTTCACCCGGCTGTGGACCGATATGACCCAGGGCGCGATGGGCGCGCTCGTCCTCGCCGACACCCGGCGACTGGAGCAGTCCTTCCCGGTGATGTCCGTGCTGGAGGAGCAGGGCCTGCCGTACGCGGTGGCCGTCAACCGCTTCGAGGGGGCACCGGTCTTCGCCGACGAGGAGGTCAGGGAGGCGCTCGATCTGCTCCCCGAAACCCCTCTGGTGGTCTGTGACGCCCGTAACCGGATCTCCTCCACCCGCGCCCTGATCGCCCTCGTCAAGTACCTCCAGTCCCGCCACACCCGTACCTCGCAGGAGCAGGAGAAAGCGTGACCTACCGCTCAGACGTCGGGCCCGACGCCTCCGCAGCGCCACCACCGGGCTGCCCCGCGCACGCCGGAGGCGGCGCCCCCGGCGGCCGCGGCCCGGCCGTCCCGATGTACGGAGCCGACTTCGCCGCGGACCCGCACACCGCCTATGAGCGGATGCGCGCCACCTACGGCCCGATCGCCCCGGTCGAGCTGTCGCCCGGCGTCTACGCCTCGCTCGTCACCAGCTACTCACTGGGCCTGGAGATCCTGCGCGACACCGAGCGGTTCGCCAAGGACCCGCGCAACTGGCGGGCGATGGCCGAGGGCGAGGTGCCCGAGGACTGCCCGGTGGGCCCGATGATGATGTACCGGCCGAACGCCCTGTTCACCGACGGCGAGACACATGCACGGCTGCGCGGCGCGATCACCGACAGCCTGGACCGGGTCGATCCGCACGCGCTCAGCGAGTACGTCGAGCGCAGCGCGGAGACGCTCATCGACGCCTTCGCCAGCAGGGGCGAGGCCGATCTGCTGAGCGAGTACGCCGCCGTCATCCCGCTGCTCGTCTTCAACCAGCTGTTCGGCGCGGTCGCCGCGGACGGCCCCAAGCTGGTCGCGACCATGGCCAAGCTCTTCGACAGCGGCGAGGAGGCCCATCAGGCCAACGAGGATCTGCTGCGCTGGATCTCGGGCCTGGTGGCCGGCAAACGGCAGCAGCCCGCGGCCGACGTCACCTCCTGGCTGATCGCCCATCCCGCGCAGCTGGCCGACGACGAGATGATGCAGCAGATCATCCTGCTGATGGCGGCCGGCACCGACCCGCAGTCGAACCTGATCGCCAACGCGCTGCGGCTGCTGCTGTCGGACGACCGCTTCGCCGGGGAGCTGTCCGGGGGCAGCATGCCCGTCCAGGACGCCATCGACGAGGTTCTGTGGAACGACCCGCCGATGGCCAACTACGGCACCCGGTTCCCCCGGTACGACTGCGACGTCGGCGGCGTACGGCTGCGCAAGGGCGAGCCGGTCCTGGTGAGCTACGCCGCCGCCAACAACGAAGCCGCCATGGCCTCCGACCGCCGCTCGGGCAACCGCGCCCATCTGGCGTGGAGCGCGGGCGCGCACCGCTGTCCCGCGGAGCGCCCGGCCCGCGTGATCGCCTCCGTCGCCATCGAGCGGCTCCTCGACCGGCTGCCGGATATGGAACTGGCCGTCCCCGCGGACCGGTTGCAGTGGCGGACCGGCCCCTTCCACCGCGCCCTGGCCGCGGTGCCGGTGCGCTTCCCCCCGCAATTGGCAACTCCCCGAGCACAGTCCGCAGCGTCCGCGCCCGACGTGGACCGATTCGCCGAGACCCCTGGAGACAGCCAATGGAATCCCTCTCCCGCCCCCTCGTCCTCGACCCCACCGGCCGGGATATCAACGCCGAGGCAACCCGCGTCCGCGAGCGGGGGGAGGCTACGCTTGTTGAGCTCCCTGACGGCGTGGTGGCGTGGGCTGTAAGCCGCCAGGAGCTTCTCAAACAGCTTCTGACCGACCCCCGCGTCTCCAAGGACCCGCGGCAGCACTGGCCGGCCTGGATCAACGGTGAGATCTCTCCCGAGTGGCCGCTGATCACCTGGGTCGCCGTGGAGAACATGTTCACCGCCTACGGGGCCGACCACCGCAGGCTGCGCACCCTGGTCTCCAAGGCCTTCACCGCGCGGCGCAGCGCCGCCCTGCGGCCGCGTATCGAGCAGATCTGCGCGGACCTCCTCGACCGGCTGGCCGCCACCGCGCCGGGGGAGACCGTCGATCTGCGGGAGGGGTACGCGTATCCGCTGCCCATCCAGGTGATCTCCGAGCTGTTCGGGCTCGACGACGAGGGGCTGCGCGAGCGGATGCGCAGGGTCGTGGACAGCATCTTCCACACCTCCGCCGAGCCGGAGGAGGTCACGGCCACCTTCACCGAGATGTACGCCGTGCTGGAGGCGCTGGTCGCCATCAAGCGGGAGAAGCCGGGCGACGACCTCACCAGCGGTCTGATCGCCGTCCGGGAGGAGGAGAGCGACTCCAGGCTGAGCGAGAAGGAGCTGGTCGACACCCTCGCCCTGATGCTCAGCGCCGGCCATGAGACCACCGTCAACCTCCTGGACAACGCCATCCACGCGCTGCTCACCCACCCCGAGCAGCTGGAGCATGTCCGGGCCGGACGGGCTTCGTGGGACGACGTGATCGAGGAGACGCTGCGCCACTCGGCCCCCGTCGCCAATCTGCCGCTGCGCTATGCCGTCGAGGATATCGAGCTGGACAGCGGTGTGGTGCTGCGCAAGGGCGACGCGATCCTCGCCGCCTACGCCGCCGCCGGGCGCGATCCACAGGTACACGGGGAGGGCGCCGACCGGTTCGATGTCACCCGGGCGGTCAAGACCCACCTCGCCTTCGGCCATGGTGTCCATCTGTGCGTCGGCGCTCCGCTCGCGCGGATGGAAGCGGCCATCGCGCTCCCGGCGCTCTTCGAGCGGTTCCCCGGGCTCGCGCTCGCGGTCCGGCAGGACGAGTTGGAGCCGGTGGAGTCGTTTATTTCCCACGGCCATCGCGCCCTGCCCGCCCGGCTGTCCTGACCGGCGGGACGTCCGCGCCCCCGCCCGTTCGCCTCCCAGATGGTGGGCGGGTGGGCGGGGGCCGTGCCGACCGCTTACGATCCTCTGCGTGTCCAAACTGACCGACCTCCCGAAACGGATCCTGATCGGGCGGGCGCTGCGCAGCGACAAGCTGGGGGAGACCCTCCTCCCGAAGCGCATCGCGCTCCCCGTCTTCGCTTCCGACCCCCTGTCCTCCGTCGCGTACGCGCCGGGGCAGGTGATGATCGTTCTGTCCGTGGCGGGGGCGTCGGCCTACAGCTACAGCCCGTGGATCACGATCGCGATCATCGTGCTGATGTTCACCGTGGTCGCCTCGTACCGCCAGAACGTGCACGCGTATCCCAGCGGAGGCGGTGACTACGAGGTCGCCACCACCAACCTCGGCCCCAAGGCGGGACTGACCGTCGCCAGCGCGCTGCTGGTCGACTACGTCCTGACGGTGGCGGTGTCGATCTCCTCCGGGGTGGAGAACCTCGGCTCGGCCGTCCCATTCTTCGTCGAGCACAAGACGCTGTGCGCGGTCGGGATCATCCTGCTGCTGACGCTGATGAACCTGCGCGGGGTGCGGGAGTCGGGCAAGCTCTTCGCGATCCCCACCTACGTCTTCGTCGGTGGCGTCTTCGCGATGATCATCTGGGGCGCCTACCGGGGGCTGGTCCTCGGTGACGATATGAAGGCCCCCACCGCCGGTTACGAGGTCCACGCCGAGCACACCGGACTGGCCGGTTTCGCGCTGATCTTCCTGCTGCTGCGGGCCTTCTCCGACGGCTGTGCCGCGCTGACCGGTGTCGAGGCGATCAGCAACGGCGTACCCGCCTTCCGCAGGCCCAAGAGCCGGAACGCGGCCACGACGCTGGCGCTGATGGGCGGCCTCGCCGTGGCCATGTTCGTCGGCATCATCACGCTGGCCCTGGCCACCGACGTCAAGATGGCCGAGGACCCGGCCCGGGATCTGCTGGACAAGGGGGTCGCGCTCGGCTCGGACTACACCCAGAACCCGGTGATCTCGCAGGTCGCCGCCGCCGTCTTCGGTGATGGCTCGTTCCTGTTCGTGGTGCTGGCCGCGGCCACCGCGCTGGTGCTGTTCCTGGCCGCCAACACCGCGTACAACGGCTTCCCGCTGCTCGGCTCGATCCTGGCCCAGGACCGCTATCTGCCCCGCCAGCTGCACACCCGCGGTGACCGGCTCGCCTTCTCCAACGGCATCGTGCTGCTGGCCTCGGCCGCCGCGGTGCTGGTCTACGTCTACGGCGCCGACTCGACCCGGCTGATCCAGCTCTACATCGTCGGCGTCTTCGTCTCGTTCACCCTCAGCCAGACCGGCATGGTGCGGCACTGGAACCGTCATCTGGCCAGCGAGCGCGACCCGGCGGCCCGCCGCCGGATGGTGCGCGCCCGCGCCATCAACACCTTCGGCGCCTTCTTCACCGGTCTGGTGCTGGTCGTGGTGTTGCTGACCAAGTTCACCCACGGCGCCTGGGTCGCCCTGCTGGGCATGGTCATCTTCTACGTCATCATGACGGCGATCCGCCGCCACTACGACGGTGTCTCCGAGGAGCTCGCCGCCGCCACCGAGCAGCTCGACGAGGAGGAGGTGCGCCCCTCCCGGGTGCACTCCCTGGTCCTGGTCTCCAAGGTCCACAAGCCGACCCTGCGCGCCCTGGCCTACGCCAAGCTGATGCGCTCGCACCGGCTTGAGGCGCTGAGCATCGGCGTCGACCCCGTCGAGACCAAGGCCCTCCAGGCGGAGTGGCACGAGCGCGGAATCGACGTCCCGCTGAAGATCCTCGACTCCCCGTACCGGGAGATCACCCGGCCGGTCATCGACTACGTCAAGAGCCTGCGCCGGGAGAGCCCGCGGGATGTGGTCTCCGTCTACATCCCCGAGTATGTGGTCGGCCACTGGTACGAGCAGTTGCTGCACAACCAGAGCGCGCTGCGGCTCAAGGGGCGGCTGCTGTTCACCCCGGGTGTGATGGTGACCTCCGTTCCCTGGCAGCTGGACTCCTCCGAGCTGGCCCGGAAGCGGGCGCGCAAGCGGGCGGAGTGGAACGCGCCGGGCGCGGTGCGACGCGGTCCGGTGACGCCGCCCAAGGGTGACAAGGGTGAGCGGACCGGCGCCAGGTCGCAGACTCCGGGGAGCTAGGCCGTGTCGTTCGGATCTTTCGCGGGTCCGCGACGCCGGCTACGGCACCTCGCGGCGTTGTCGCCAGACCCGAGTACGCCCAGTACGCGG
>NZ_JBEZHR010000019.1:0-144511 GCF_040650655.1 Streptomyces sp. NPDC048636
CGTTGACTTTTGGCACGCTGTTGAGTTCTCAAGGAACGGACGCTTCCTTCGAAACCATTTCACCGGTTTCTCCGGGCGCTTCCCTTCGGTGTTTCACACGCTATCAGACCATTTCCGTGTCTCGAACCGGGGCCTTTCGCATGGCATGCAAAAGCGGATCCGAGAATTGGATCTAGTAACTGAAGGTACTGCCCTCGACCTGGACGTGTCCGCAGCTGACTGCGATGCTTCATCCGGTGGGCAGGCATACGACAGTACAGGCCCCACAGAGCCGTGGCAAATCGATTCGACGGCCCCGGACCCTCTCCGGTCTGCCGCCGCGCGTGCGGAATCCAAAGTTCCTATGACTTACGCTTCTGGGCAGTGCGCTGTCCGGGACAGGTGGTGACGGCGCGTGATCATTCTTCACCCCTGGGAGGCTTCCCATGACCACCGTGACGTCCCCGCTCGCCGGGCGGGCGATCGGTCTCGCCGCGGTCCCCGACCCGGTGTTCTCCGGCGCCATGGTCGGTCCGGGCACAGCGATCGATCCGGTGCTGGAACCGTGTGTGGCCGTGGCTCCGGTCGACGGCATCGTCGTCTCCCTGCACCCGCACGCTTTTGTTGTCGTGGACGCCGATGGACACGGGGTGCTCACCCATCTGGGGATCGACACGGTGCAGCTGAGCGGCGCCGGCTTCGAGGTGCTCATCAGCAAGGGGGACACCGTCCGCCGCGGAGACGCGATCGTGCGCTGGGATCCGAACGTCGCCGTGGCCGCGGGGAAGTCGCCCATCTGCCCCGTCGTGGCACTCGAGGCCACCGCGGAGGCGCTGACCGACGTCAGCGACGGCGCCACCGAAGTGAAGACGGGCGACGCGCTCTTCGACTGGACCTGAGCCGGATGTGAGCCTGTACCGGCGGGGCCGGTCCGGGCGCGATCGCGGTGAGTACGACATCCACAAGGCGAGATCCGCCGTATCGACCGGGGACGGGTGACATGGAGACAACGCTGCGAGGCGTCGGTGTGAGCCACGGGGTGGCGATCGGCCAGGTGCGGCACATGGGTACGGCGGTGCTCGAGCCGCCGGCCAAGCAGATTCCGGCCGATGACGCGCCGCGTGAGCAGGGCCGTGCCCGGCAGGCGGTGGAGGCGGTGTCCGCGGATCTGATCGCGCGCGGGAATCTGGCGGGTGGTGAGGCGCAGGCCGTGCTCGAGGCGCAGGCCATGATGGCGCAGGACCCGGAGCTGATGGCCGATGTCGAGCGGCGGATCGCGGTGGGCAGTACGGCCGAGCGCGCGGTGTACGACGCGTTCGCCGCCTATCGGGCGTTGCTGGCCGGGGCGGGCGAGTATCTGGCCGGACGGGTGGCCGACCTGGACGATGTGCGCAACCGGATCGTGGCGCGGTTGCTCGGGGTGCCGATGCCCGGGGTGCCGGACAGTGATGAGCCGTATGTGCTGATCGCCCGTGATCTGGCGCCCGCGGACACCGCGTTGCTGGACCCGACGCTGGTGCTGGGTTTTGTCACCGAGGAGGGCGGGCCGACGAGCCACAGCGCGATCCTCGCCCGCGCCCTGGGCGTCCCGGCCGTGGTCGCACTGCCCGGGGCCGGGGAGCTGATCGAGGGCACCGTGATCGCCGTGGACGGCAGCACCGGTGAGATCTTCGTGGCCCCGAACGAGGAGAAGCGGGCCGAACTGACCCGGGCGGCGGAGGAGCGCAGGGCCGCGCTGGCCGCCTCCTCCGGTCCTGGTGCGACGTCGGATGGGCACAAGGTGCCGTTGCTGGCGAATGTGGGCGGTCCGGCGGATGTTCCGGCGGCGGTCGAGGCGGGTGCCGAGGGTGTGGGACTGTTCCGCACCGAGTTCCTCTTCCTCGACGACAGCACCACAGCACCCTCCCTCGAGAAGCAGACCGAGGTCTATCGGCAGGTCCTCGAGGCGTTCCCGGAGGGCCGGGTGGTGGTGCGGGTCCTGGACGCCGGAGCGGACAAGCCCCTGGACTTCCTCACCCCCGCCGATGAGCCCAACCCCGCGCTGGGCGTACGGGGCCTGCGGACCCTGCTGGACCACCCCGACGTACTGCGGACCCAGCTCACGGCCCTGGCCACCGCCGCCGAAGGGCTGCCGGTGTACCTCGAGGTGATGGCCCCGATGGTCGCCGACCGCACCGACGCCAGGGCGTTCGCCGACGCCTGCCGCGAGGCCGGGCTCCAGGCCAAGTTCGGCGCGATGGTGGAGATCCCCTCCGCCGCACTGCGCGCCCGCTCGATCCTCCAGGAAGTCGAGTTCCTCTCGCTGGGCACCAACGACCTCGCCCAGTACACCTTCGCCGCCGACCGCCAGGTCGGCGCCGTCTCCCGTCTCCAGGATCCCTGGCAGCCCGCGCTGCTGGACCTGGTCGCCGCATCCGCCGAAGCCGCACAGGCCGAGGGCAAGAGCTGTGGCGTATGCGGCGAAGCGGCCTCCGACCCGCTTCTCGCCTGCGTACTCACCGGCCTCGGCGTCACCAGCCTCTCCATGGGCGCCGCATCCATTCCGTATGTGCGGGCCACGCTGGCCAAGCACACGCTGGCGCAGTGCGAGCGGGCGGCCGCCGCGGCGCGTGCGGCGGACACCGCCGAGGACGCGCGCCGCGCGGCGCAGGCGGTGCTGTCCGGCGAGTGAGCCGTGAGGCTTCCGCTGCCCGCTGTCTCCAGGGGCCCGTTCCATCACGGCGATCGTGGTGGAACGGGCCCTCTGCTCATTCCCCGTCGGGACGGGTGTCCTCGGGGCGGGTTTCGTCGGGGTGGGTGTCGTCCGGGCGGGTCAGCGGGATACCCGCCCGGTATTCGACGCCGTGCTCCGGCGGGATCGGCTCGCCGGTCTCCGCGTCGGTGCAGTACGCGGTGAAGACCTCCGCCTCGCTCAAGGGCCGGAGCCAGCCGTCGTGCAGGGCCCAGCCGCGGACCCGGTCCCGCTCCCCGGGCAGTGAGGTGCGCAGCACGATGCCGCCCGGGCCGCGGCTGGCGATGCCGCAGGCCAGCACGGTGCGGAAGATGTGGGCGCCGGGCTCGGCGGCCCGCGCCGGACGCTCTCCCCGCGCCTCGGCGTGCACCACCGCGACCAGCGAGGTGCCGCCAGCCGGGACGCTGCACACCAGATGGTGGACACCGGGCCCGGCCGCTCCGAGCACCCCGCGCAGCGCGGCGGCGGCGCGCTCGGCCGCCGCGCGGGCGATGTCGTCACGGGCGCCCGTGCGGGAGAGCAGGGCCGTGGCGTACTCCAGGGTGGCCCGCTCCTCGGCCGCTCCGATCAGACGCGGCACCAGGCGGTCGATCGGCTGGCCGTCGTAGGTGACGGTGCCGCCCGCGGCCGCCGTCTCCGCCGTATAGCGGGTGCGGCTGGCGGGGGTGTCCGGGTCGAGCCGGGCGTCCGCGCAGAACTCCGCGTAACCGTCGGGGTCGAAGAGGGCGACCGCCGTGTGCACGCCGCGTGCGGCGAGTGCCCGCAGCAGCCCCTCCATCTGCCGCAGATAGTGGGCGTGGTCGTCGAAGGGGAACGACGCATAGCGCCGCATGGCCGTGAAGTCCCGCTCGTCGGCCAACAGGGCGACGGTGCTGGGCACTTCTCTGCGCAGGGCCCGCCGCGCGGTGAGCCGCGCGGGCCTCTCCCGGCCGCCGCCGGGCCCGGGCCGCCGCCTGCCCCCTGCGCTCCGCTTCCTGCCGCCGTGCCTGGTGTGCGCCATGACTCCCCCTCAGCGCCCGTTGGTCAATGCTCACTCACCGTAACCGGTGCCACTGACAACGCACCGTCGCCGCGGTCCCGGACCAGATGGCGCTGGGCACCGCACATCGCGGCCAGTCCGGCGCCGAAGCCGAGCCAGCCGAGGGGTCCGGCGGCGATCGCGGCGGTCACCGCGAGGGGTCCCACGCTGCGCTGTACGGCCTGGGCCAGTCCGTGCACTCCGAGGTAGGCGCCCTGCGCGCCGGCCGGGGCGAGGGCGACGGACAGTTCCCAGGAGATCGTGGCGTGCAGCATCTCCGCCACGGTGAAGGCGGTCGCTGCCAGCACCAGCGCGCCGACGGCGAGCCAGGTCGCGCCGGCGGTGGAGGCGGCCAGCGCGGTGCCGCCGAGGAGGAAGGCGCCCGCCAGCGGCCAGAGCGTGGCGCGTGCGGTGTGCGGGGTGGCGCCGAACCGTGCGAGGGGGACCTGGAAGACCACCACGAGCAGGTTGTTGAGGACGAGCAGCAGGGGCACCAGCTCATGCGGCGCGTGGGTGGCGGTCGCGGCCCACAGCGGCAGACCGATCTTGAAGACGGAGTCGTCGAGGAAGAGGACCGCCTCGGTGGCGGTGTAGGTGAGGTAGCCGCGGTCGCGCCAGGGGTTGGGGGGTGGGACGGCGGGTGCGCCCTTCCGCACCGCCTCGCCCCGCGCCGCCTCGTCCCGCGCCTCCACGTCCCAGCCCTGCTCGTCCCGGGGCTCCTCGGCCCCCTTCCCCCCGCCCCGCGGATGCGACGTCGCCACGACGCGGGTGGCCGAGGGCGGTTCGGCGCAGCCGAGGGTGATCAGGGCGGAGGCGAGGAAGGAGAGCGCGTCGCCGATGAGGAGCCAGCGGTAGACGGCGGTGGAGCCGCCGGTGAGCGCGACGGCCGCGATGAGCCCGCCGACGGCCCAGCCGCTGTTGGCGGCGGTGCGGGTGATGGCCTGGTAGCGGGCGCGGTCGGGGCCCGCGACACGGGTCGCGTAGAGCTTGGTGAGGACGGACGAGGCGCGGTCACCGACGCCGCCCAGGGAGGCGATGGCGAGCAGCAGGCGCAGATCGGTGGTGGTGAGCAGGGCCAGCGAGGCCACGGCACGCACCAGTTGGACGGTGATCAGGAGGGGGCGCAGCGGGACGCGGTCGGCGAGCGCGCCGCCGAGGGGCGGGCCCGCGATGCCGATGGCGCCGGAAACCCCCAGCAGCAGGCCGATTTCGGCGGTGGTGAGCCCGGCGGCGTAGGTGAAGTAGAGGGCGGCGGTGGCGCCCCACAGTCCCGAGCCGACCCGGTCGACGAAGCTGACGACCAGCATCCGGCGGCCGTTCCGGCCGCCGGGTATGCGCTCGCCGAGTGGAATGCGCTTGCCGAGCGGGATGCGCTCACCGGGCGCGGTGCGCCTCCATGGCCTGCTCACCTGGTTCCCCCTGAACACGAGTTGACGCGAGATTTTGTATTGGTACAGAATGAATTCTGTGGCGACACAATATGAGATCACTGGCACCACGGCCAAGGCAATTGGCTCATCGATCGAACAGGGGGTCGTGGACGGGAAGTTGGCTCCCGGTACCGCCCTGCCCCCGGTGCGGCGGCTGGCCGAACGGCTCGGCGTCAGCGCCGGAACGGTCGCGACGACCTACAAGGAGCTGCGCCGCCGCGGGATCGTGATGACCCACGGGCGGGCCGGCACGGTGATCGCCGAAGCCCCCGCGGTCGCCTCCCGCCGTCCGCCGCCGGTCCCCGACGGGGTGCCCGATCTGGCGGGCGGCCATCCCGACCCGGCCTTCCTGCCCGCCGCGCTGCCCACCGCCCGGCTCTCCCCCGGCGTCCGCTCGCACCGCGCTCGGCCGCGGCTGGCCGGTCTGGAGGAGCTCGCCCGTGCCTGGTACGAGCGCGACGGCGTGCCGAGCGCCCACCTCACCTTCGCCCAGGGCGCGCTGGACTCCATCGCCCGGCTGCTGTCGGTCGAGCTCAAGCCCGGTGACGCGGTGGCCATGGAGGATCCCGGCTACCACCATCTGCTCGACCTGGTCCCGGCGCTGGGGCTGCGCAGCGTGCCGGTCGCGGTGGACGACGAGGGGATCCGGCCCGACGCGCTCCGTGCGGCGCAGCGGGCGGGGGTGCGCGCCGTCGTGTACAGCCCGCGCGCGCAGAATCCGTACGGCGGCTGGTTCTCGGAGGAGCGGCGCGCGGCGCTGCTGGAGGTGCTGGACGGCGCGCCGGACGTCCTGGTCATCGAGGACGACCACGCCGCGGACATCGCCGGGGTGCCGCTGCACAGCCTGACCACCGGGGGGCTGGCGCGGTGGGCCCAGGTGCGTACGGTCTCCAAACACCTGGGCACGGACCTGCGGTGGGGCGCGCTCGCCTGCGACCGGACGACACTGGCACGCCACGACGGACGGCTGCTGCTGACGTCGGGCTGGGTCAGCCATGTCCTCCAGGAGACGGTGGCCCGGCTGATGACCGACCCGGCGACCCGGGCCCTGGTCGACCGGGCCGGCACCGCCTACGCCCGGCGGCGGGCGTCCCTGCTGGCCGAGTTGTCGGCCCGGGGGATCGCCGCGCACGGCGCGAGCGGGATGAATGTGTGGGTGCCGGTGCGGGACGAGGCGGCCGTGGTCAACGGGTTGCGGACGCGCGGCTGGTGGGTGGCGGCCGGAGCCCGGTTCCGGCTGACCTCCGCACCGGGCGTACGGATCACGACGGCGGGGCTCACTCCCGGCGACGCGGAGCGGCTGGCGGCGGATCTGGCGGCGGTGCGGGGCGAGTCGCAGGTGACGTACGGCGGTTAGACCCGCCGTACGTCACCCCCTCACGCCTCGCCGTACGCCACCCATGGGCCGGGGCAAGGGGGTGTGCGTCAGCGCGCGCCCCGGGGCGCGGGTTCAGCCGGTCCGCGGCTTGCGCTCCTGGGCCAGTCGCTCGTAGAAGTCCAGCAGTTCCACGTTGTCCACCGAGCCCGGGTTCACGGCCTTGTCCATCGAGGTGCCCTGGAGGAGGCGCTTGACCGGGACCTCGATGCGCTTGCCGGTGAGGGTGTGCGGCACCCCCGGCACCTCGATGATCTCGTCGGGGACATGGCGCGGGGAGAGGTTCTCGCGGATCGTCCGCTTGACGCGGTCCCGCAGCCCGTCGTCCAGGGTCGCGCCCGGCGCGAGGTGGACGAACAGCGGCATCCAGTAGCCGCCGTCGGGCTGTTCCACGCCGATCACCAGGGACTCGCGGATCTCGGGCAGCCGCTCGACCGCCTCGTAGATATCGGCCGAACCCATCCGTACGCCCTGCCGGTTGAGCGTGGAGTCCGAGCGGCCGTGGATGACGACCGTGCCACGGTCGGTGAGCGTGATCCAGTCGCCGTGGCGCCAGGCTCCGGGGAACATCTCGAAGTAGCTGTCGCGGTAGCGGCTGCCGTCGGGATCGTTCCAGAAGCGCACCGGCATGGAGGGCATGGGCTGGGTGACGATCAGCTCGCCGACCTCGTCGACCACCGGCTTGCCCTGCGGGTCCCACGCCTGGAGGTCGGTGCCCAGGCCCGGGGCCTGGAGTTCGCCGATGTACACCGGGAGGGTGGGCACGGCCCCGGCGAAGCAGCTGCACACATCGGTGCCACCGCTGACCGAGGCGATCCACATGTCCTCCGCCACCTCCTCGTGGATCCAGCGGAAGCCGTCGGGCGGCAACGGGGAACCGGTGGTGGCGACGCACTGCACCCGGGAGAGGTCGAAGTCGCGGCCGGGGCGGACTCCGGCCTTGCGGCAGGCCATCACATAGGCGGCGGAGGTGCCGTAGAGCGTGGTGCCGGTGCGCTCGGCCACCCGCCACTGGGCGGCGGTGTCCGGGTAGCCGGGGCTGCCGTCGTAGAGGACCACGGTGGCGCCCACCAGCAGACCGGACACCAGGAAGTTCCACATCATCCAGCCGGTGGAGGTGAACCAGAAGAAGCGGTCGGCGGGTCCGAGGTCGCAGTGGAGGCCGAGCTGCTTGAGGTGTTCCAGCAGGATGCCGCCCTGGGACTGCACGATGGCCTTGGGCAGTCCGGTGGTGCCGGAGGAGTAGAGCACCCACAGCGGATGGTCGAAGGGCAGCGGTGCGAAGACCGGCTCGGCGGGTTCGGCGACCACCGTGTCCCAGTCGAGCGCGCCCTCCGGGGCCGGGGTGCCCAGCAGCGGGATGTGCACGACGGCGCGCAGCGTGGGCAGCTCGCGGCGCAGCTCGGCGACGGTCTCGGCGCGGTCGTGTGTCTTGCCGCCGTAGCGGTAGCCGTCGACGGTGAACAGGACCACCGGCTCGACCTGCTGGAAGCGGTCCAGGACGCTGCGGGCGCCGAAGTCGGGCGCGCAGGAGGTCCACACGGCGCCGACCGCGGCGGCGGCGAGGAGGGCGATCGTGGCCTGCGGGATGTTGGGGACGTAGCCGCTGACCCGGTCACCCGGCCGGACGCCGAGGCGGCGCAGCTCGGCGGCGACCGCGCCGACCTGGCCGCGCAGCTCGGCCCAGGTCATGGGGGTGACCTCCTGCGTCTCGTCGACGTGGAGGAGGGCGGGGGCGTCGGCGCGGGCCGGGTCCTCCCCGGCGCGCAGCGCGTGCTCGGCGTAGTTGAGGGTGGCGCCGGGGAACCAGCGGGCGCCGGGCATGGCGGGGTCCGCGAGCACCGACTCGTACGGGGTACTGAAGCGCACCTCGAACCACTCGGCGACGGCCGCCCAGAAGGTTTCCAGCTCCGCCACCGACCAGCGGTGCAGCGCGGCATAGCCGGCGGCCGGATCGCCGGGGGTGGCCGCGGGCGCGCCGTGCCGCTCGGTGGCCCAGGTGTGGAAGCGGGTCAGCTGGGACCGGGCGATCCGGTCCGCTCCGGGCTGCCAGAGGGGCCGCGGCAGATGGTCGGAGTGTGCTGAGGTGTTCATATGTGTCGGCTCCCGGGCTGTCGGCATGGGCCACGCCGCCCATGTCGTCCACGTCAACTGCGTCGGCGTCGTCTCGTCTGATCTCCGTGCAGGACGATGCCATGTGATCGATCCCCGCACCAGGGGCGCCACTCCACATCCGGCGACGGGGGTATGTGGCCGGGCCACGGGTGAACGGCAGTTGAACTGTGGTGGCCACCGGCCCCGGCAATGGCAGGGTGAGCAGTATGGATGCGCGTGACGGGGTGCGGTCGGGGAAGCTGGTGCGGTCGGTGCGCACGATCGGTACGGCGCGGGGGCTGCGGTCGCTGCGGGCGGCGTGGCAACGGCGGCGTTCGGATGCGGTGGGGCTGCCGCGCCGGGGCCCGGAGCTGGCCCGGGTGCCGGGTGAGGTGAGCGGGGCGGATCCGCAGCCGGGCGGTGGGGTGGTGCGGTTCGCGCGGTCCTCCCTCCGGGTGCGGGTGACGCTGGGCGGCGCGGTGTTCTGCGGCTGGGACGGTGCGGAGCCGGAGCCGTCGTACTCGCTGGCCCGGGGCTGCCCGGAGGCGGACGACCGGGCGGTGCTGGAGCCGGACACGCTCGGCGGCTGGCGGGTGGTGTCCGAGCGGGTCACCGTGGTGGTCTCGCGGATGGGCGCCGTGGAGGTGCGCACACCGGGCGGGGTGCTGCTCCGCCGCGATCTGCCGCCGCGCTGGTGGGAACCGGCCGCCTCGGTGGCCGGATCGAAGGCGGACGGGCCGGGGCCGGCGGGCGAGGGGGCACGCTGGCAGCAGCGGTCCGAGGTGGCGGCGGACGCGCGGTTCTTCGGGCTCGGCGGGCGGTCGTCGGGGCCACGGCTGCGGGACGGCCGGTACCGGCTGTGGAACACCGATCCGGGGGGCTCCTTCCGGCCGGGTGACGATCCGCTCTCGCTCACCGCCCCGACGCAGCTGGTGGTGGCGGACGCGGGCACCCATCTGGTGTTCCACGACAACTCGTGGGACGGCTCGGTCACCCTGCGGGAGGGCGCGGAGGGCGAGGGTTCCGGCCATGATCGCCCCGGCGGCTGCTGGACGCGGATGGAGGGCGGTCCGCTGCGCTACTGGGTGATCGTGGGCGCCCCGGCGCGGGTGATGCACGGCTGGGCGGCGCTCACCGGCGCCCCGGCGGTCCCGCCCGCGTGGGCGCTCGGCCATCATCACGCGCGCTGGGGATTCGGTGACGCGGAGGAGGTGCGCCGGGTGGTGGCGGGCTACCGGGAGCGCGGGCTGCCGCTGTCCGCACTGCACCTGGACATCGACCACTTCGCCGGGCACCGGGTGTTCACGGTGGACACCGAGCGCTTCCCCGATCTGCCCGGTCTCGCCGCCGAGCTGCGCACGGAGGGCGTCCGGCTGGTGTCGATCGTCGATCCGGCGGTGAAGGCGGAGCCGGGCGACACGGTGTACGACAGCGGCGCGGCGGCCGATGTGTTCGTACGTGACGCCCTGGGCCTGGAGGTGCGCGGCGAGGTGTGGCCGGGCGAGTCGGTGTTCCCGGACTTCACCGATCCGCGGGTGCGCAAGTGGTGGGGCGCGCTGTACGCGGAGCGTCTGGCGCAGGGGTTCTCGGGGATGTGGCACGACATGAACGAGCCGGCCGCGTTCGGCGCCTTCGGCGGGACGACACTGCCGCGCTCGGCCCGGCACGCGCTGGAGGGCCGCGGTGGCGACCACCGGGAGGCACACAACGTCTATGGGCTGACGATGGCGCGCGCCGGTTACGAGGGGCTGCGCGAACTGCGGCCGGAGGAGCGGCCGTTCCTCTTCTCCCGTTCCGGCTGGGCGGGGTTGCAGCGCTACGGCGGCAGCTGGTCCGGGGATGTGGCCACCGGCTGGCCGGGGCTGCGCGCCTCGCTGGCACTGGTGCTGGGGCTCGGTCTCTCGGGTGTGCCGTACTCGGGGCCGGACATCGGCGGGTTCACCGGCACCCCGTCGCCCGAGCTGTATCTGCGCTGGTTCCAGCTGGGCGCGTATCTGCCGTTGTTCCGTACCCATTCGGCCCTTTCGGCGGGGCGGCGGGAGCCGTGGGAGTTCGGGCCGCGGGTGTTGGAGTTCGCGGCGGCGGCGCTGCGCGAACGGCAGCGGCTGCACCCGTACTTCGTGACCCTCGCCCAGCTGGCGGGGCGTACCGGCGCGCCCTATGTGCGGCCGGTGTGGTGGCGGACGCCCAAGGACCGGGCGCTGCGCGACTGCGACGACGCCTTTCTGCTGGGGGACGCGCTGCTGGTGGCGCCGGTGCTGGAGGAGGGGGCCGAGCAGCGGACGGTGCGGCTGCCGCGCGGCCGCTGGTACGACACGGTGACCGGGGTGCCGTACGAGGGGCCGGGCACGGCGGTGCTGGACGCTCCGCTGTCACGGATCCCGGTGCTGGCGCGGGCGGGGTCGGTGGTGCCGGTGGTGGGCGACGGCGGCGCGGTGGAGCTGGAGGTGTGGGCCCCGAGTCCGGGGCGCACGGGCGGTGGCGGGGTGCTGGTCGGGGACCGGGGCGACGGCTGGGAGAAGACCGAGGTGGTGCGGTTCTCCACCCGGCTGCGGGAGGGTGAGGTACGGGTGGAACGGGAGGACGGGGCCGAGGCGGGCTACCCGGTGCGGGTCCGCGGCCGCCGCTGAGCGCTCCGGGGGACGTGCCGCGAGGTGCCGGCATTCGGCTGCGGCCGCGCCGTGGCTGGTCGCGCGGTTTCCCCGTGCCCCATCGGGGGCGCACCCGAGCCGCGCCGGACGTCGGCGAGGCCGCTCGACCGGGGCCGGGGTTGTCGGGGGGCGTGGGCGGCTGGTAGAGGATGGCCATGCTGAAATGTGCTGCCGCGCTCCGCGCCCTCGCCCTGCCCCTCGCCGCCCTGATGGCCGTGGCCTCCTCCGGTCCGGCGCAGGCGAAGCCCGATCCCCAAGCCCCCCGGGAGTTCGTGGCGTTGAGCGAGGTGGACCCGACCATCCTCCAGGAGATCCGGTACATCACCCCGCACAACTTCACCGGTGATCCGGTCGACGGCTACCGCCGCGCGATGTGCATCCTGACCCGTCCGGCGGCCAAGGCGCTCCACCAGGCGCAGACGCGGCTGCTGAAGCGCGGCTACACACTGAAGGTGTACGACTGTTACCGCCCGCAGCGGGCGGTCGACCAGTTCGTGACGTGGGCGAAGGACCTCGACGACCAGCGGATGAAGGGCGAGTTCTATCCGCATGTCGACAAGACCCGGCTGTTCGAGGACGGTTATATCGCCGAGAAGTCCGGACACAGCCGGGGCAGCACGATGGATCTGACGATCGTGAAGCTGCCCGCGAAGCCCACCCGGCCGTATGAGCCCGGTGAGGAGCTGACGCCCTGCTACGCGCCGCGACAGGAGCGTTTTCCGGACAACTCCGTGGACATGGGCACCGGGTACGACTGCTTCGACACCCTCGCGCACACCATGGACCCGCGGATCACCGGGGTACGGAGGGCGAACCGGATGCTGCTGAAGAACACCATGGAGAAGCTGGGCTTCGTCAATCTGGCCGAGGAGTGGTGGCACTACACCTACCAGCCGGAGCCGTTCCCCGACACCTACTTCGACTTCCCGGTGGCACGGCGGTCGCTGACGGGCCACTGAGCCCGGCCAGGTGACGTGTCCGCGGTACCGTGGCAGACTTCTGACGTACCGTCAGGTTCATAACGTCTGCCGGGAGGGGCCGTGTCCCAAACCCGAACACCGGTGGTCCCGGGGTGGTTCACCCCGGATGACACCACCGCATTCCGGCTGCTGGGCACCTGCTGCCGCCGGTGCCGCACCGTGTACTTCCCGCGCGAGGACGCCGCGTGCCGCGCCCCCGGTTGCTCGGGCACCGAACTGGAGGAGGTGCCGCTCTCCGCGCGGGGCCGGATCTGGTCGTACACCGACGGGCGCTACCGCCCGCCCGCCCCGTACCCCTCGGACCCCGACCGCGCCTGGCAGCCGTACACCCTGATCGCCGTGGAGCTCGCGGCCGAGGGGATGGTGGTGCTGGGACAGGGCGCGCCCGGGGTGACCGTGGCCGATCTGGCCGTGGGCATGGAGGTCGAGGTGGTGCCCGGGGTGCTGGCCGAGGAGGACGGGCGGACCCTGACCACCTGGCACTGGCGGCCCCTCGCCGAGGAGCCGTCATGACCGGCGACGTGGCGGTGCTGGGCGCCGGAATGCACCCATGGGGCAAATGGGGCCGGGACTTCACCGAGTACGGGACGGCGGCCGCCCGTGCCGCACTCGCGGACGCCGGTCTCGAATGGTCCGCGATCGAGTCCGTGGTCGGGGCGAACACCGTGCGCTGCGGCTACCCCGGGCAGGTGGCGGGCGCCACCTTCGCCCGGGCGCTGGGCTGGCAGGGGGCCAAGGTCACCAGTGTGTACGCGGCCTGCGCCACCGGTGCGCGGGCCATCGACACCGCCCGGGCCCAGATCCTGTCCGGGATGGCGGACACCGTACTGGTGGTGGGCGCGGACGCGGCGCCCAAGGGCTTCTTCGCGCCCGCGGGCGGTGAGCGCCCCGAGGACCCGGACTGGCTGCGCTTCCGGGTGCTGGGCGCCACCAACCCCGCCTACTTCGCGCTGTGGGCGCGCCGCCGGATGGCCGTCCACGGCGATACCCCCGAGGACTTCGCACGGGTCAAGGTGAAGAACGCCGCCGCCGGTGCCCTCAACCGCCATGCCCGCTACCGCTCCCGCGTGACCGCCGAGGAGGTGGCCGCGTCCGCCGTGGTCGCCGATCCGCTGCGGCTGCTGGACATCTGCGCCACCTCCGACGGGGCGGCGGCGCTGGTGCTCTGCGGTATGGACGTGGCGCGGCGGCGGGGGGTGCGGCGGCCGGTGCGGATCCGCGCGGTGTCCTCGGTCTCGCCGCGCCATCCACGGACCGTGCTCGATCTGCCGGACATCGCCACCGACGCGGCCCCGACGGCCGGTCCGGGCCCCGACCCGTTCCGGCCGTCGATCGCGCGGGCGGCCTACGAGGAGGCCGGGCTCGGCCCGGAGGACCTGTCACTGGCCGAGGTCTACGACCTGTCCACGGCCCTGGAGCTGGAGTGGTACGAGGACTTGGGGCTGTGCGGCCCCGGGGAGGGCGCGAAGCTGCTGCGCGAGGGGGCCACGGCGCTGGGCGGGCGGATCCCGGTCAATCCCAGCGGCGGTCTGGCGTCCTTCGGGGAGGCGGTCCCGGCCCAGGCCATCGCCCAGGTGTGTGAGCTGACCTGGCAGTTGCGCGGTATGGCGGGAGACCGGCAGGTGGCGGGGGCACACACCGGAATCACCGCGAACCAGGGGCTGTTCGGGCACGGTTCATCGGTGATCGCGGTGCGCTGACGGAGCGTGTGACGCGGCGGCCCGGCGTTCGGCCGTGACGGACACCGTTGCCGTTCATCACCTTGACGCCACCTGACCGCGGGATCACACTTCTGCGGTGTCAGTCGGCGTCGCCGCGCGCAGGCTCCACCCCGCACACCCCCCATGGGCGATTCCGATGCATCCGCACGCTCGAAACGACCCAGCACGGAGGACCGGGGCACCGCGTCCCGGGCGAGGTCCAAGGAGCCGCCATGAGCAATGGGGACATCTTCACCGGTGAGGTCATCGGCACCGCGATACTGATCCTGTTCGGAGCGGGCGTCTGTGCCGCCGTCACCCTCAACCACTCCAAGGCCAAGGCCTCCGGGTGGATCGTCATCGCCTTCGGCTGGGGCTTCGGTGTCCTGGCCGGGGCCTACACCGCGGCGCCGCTCTCCGGCGCCCATCTCAACCCGGCCGTGACCGTGGGCGTCGCCGTCGACACCGGCGACTGGGACAAGGTGCCGCTCTACATCCTCGGCCAGCTGGTCGGCGCCGTGATCGGCGCGGTGCTCGCCTGGCTGCTGTACTACGCGCAGTTCGCCGCCAACGCGGAGGAGAAGAACGCCCAGCCCACACTGGGGGTCTTCTCGACCATCCCGGAGCTCCGCAATCCGGTGGCCAACCTGGTCACCGAGGTCATCGCCACCGCCGCCCTGGTACTGCCGCTGCTGGCGTTCGGCAAGGTCGACGGGATCGGCATCGGACCGGTGGCCGACCACGGCGGCGACGGCACCGTGATCTACGGCTCCGGCATCTCCATCCTGCTCGTCTCCTTCCTGGTGGTCGGGATCGGACTGTCGCTGGGCGGGCCGACCGGCTATGCCATCAACCCGGCGCGCGATCTCGGCCCGCGCCTGGCCCACGCGCTGCTGCCCATCCCCAACAAGGGGACCTCGGACTGGAGTTACGCCTGGATCCCGGTGGTGGGTCCGCTGATCGGGGCCGTGCTCGCGGGCCTCGTCTTCAACGCAGCCTTCTGACCGGAGGAGACGCCATGCCGAACCACTCGGACACCTACGTCGCCGCGATCGACCAGGGCACCACCTCCAGCCGCTGCATCATCTTCGACCACGGCGGCCGGATCGTCGCCGTCGACCAGCGCGAACACCGCCAGATCTTCCCCAAGCCGGGCTGGGTGGAGCATGACGCCACCGAGATCTGGGCCAAGGTGCAGGCCGTGGTGGCGGGTGCGCTCGCCAAGGCCGGACTGCGCGCGGACCAGCTGACCGCGCTGGGCATCACCAACCAGCGTGAGACGACCGTGCTGTGGGACCGCGCCACCGGCAAACCGGTGCACAACGCGATCGTCTGGCAGGACACCCGTACCTCCGCGCTCTGCGCCGAACTCGGTGGCGAACACGGGCAGGACCGCTTCCGGGACACCACCGGGCTGCCGCTGGCCAGCTATTTCTCCGGGCCGAAGGCCGCCTGGCTGCTGGAGAACGTACCCGGGCTGCGCCACCGCGCCGAGCTCGGCGAGATCGCCTTCGGCACCATCGACTCCTGGCTGATCTGGAACCTCACCGGCGGCACCGACGGCGGGGTGCATGTCACCGATGTCACCAACGCCGGGCGCACCCTGCTGATGGACCTGGAAACCCTCCAGTGGGACGGCTCGATCCTGTCCGCGATGAACATCCCCGAGGCGATGCTCCCGGAGATCAGGTCCTCGGCCGAGGTGTACGGCACGGCGGTGGGCCAGCTCGCCGGGGTGCCGGTGGCCTCGGCACTCGGTGACCAGCAGGCCGCGGTGTTCGGCCAGACCTGCTACGGCGTGGGCGAGGCCAAGAACACCTACGGCACCGGGAGTTTCCTGCTGCTGAACACCGGTGACCGCCCGGTGCCCTCCAAGAGCGGACTGCTGACCACGATGGGCTACCGGCTCGGCGGTGAGCGGCCCGTCTACTGCCTGGAGGGCTCGATCGCCATCACCGGGGCCCTGGTGCAGTGGTTCCGCGACCAGTTGGGCATCATCCGCTCCGCAGACGAGATCGAACCGCTGGCCGCGAGCGTGTCCGACAACGGCGGCGCGTATATCGTCCCGGCGTTCTCCGGGCTGTTCGCCCCGTACTGGCGCTCCGACGCGCGGGGCGTGGTCACCGGTCTCACCCGGTACGTCACCAAGGCCCATCTGGCCCGGGCGGTGCTGGAGGCCACCAGCTGGCAGACGCGTGAGGTGGTCGACGCGATGTACCAGGACTCCGGGGTGCGGATCACCACGCTCAAAGTCGACGGCGGGATGACCGCCAACGGGCTGCTGATGCAGCACCAGGCCGATGTGCTCGGCGTCCCGGTGATCCGCCCGGTGGTCTCCGAGACCACCTGTCTGGGCGCCGCCTACGCGGCCGGGCTGGCCACCGGGGTCTGGCAGGACCTCGATGAGCTGCGGTCCCACTGGCAGCGCGACACCGAATGGACCCCGCGGATGGAGGCGGCGGAGCGGGAGCGCGAGTACGGCAACTGGCGCATGGCGGTGGAGCGCAGCTTCGGCTGGCACAAGGAGGAGCGGGCGGACGCCGAGGGATAGCCGGGCACCTCACGAGACGACGGCCCGTACCCCGGACGGCGGGGTACGGGCCGTATCCGCGCTCGGCTCGCGGAAGGTATCGCTAGCGCCGGGTGGCCGAAGCCAGCATCGCGTGCTCGACCACCGAGATGAGGACGTCCTTGGCGGATTCCCGCTCACGGGCGTCGCACAGGATGACCGGGGTGCCGGGATCGAGATCGAGCGCGTCGCGCACCGACTCCTCGGGGTAGCGGTCGGCGCCCTCGAAGCAGTTGACGGCCACCGTGAAGGCGATGCCCCGCCGCTCGAAGTAGTCGACGGCGGCGAAGCAGTCCTCCAGCCGCCGGGTGTCGGCCAGCACCACCGCGCCCAGCGCACCGGTGGCCAGCTCGTCCCACAGGAACCAGAAGCGGTCCTGTCCGGGGGTGCCGAAGAGATAGAGGACAAGATCCTCGCGGAGCGTGATGCGCCCGAAGTCCATGGCGACGGTGGTGGTCTTCTTGCCCTCCACCCCCGCGATGTCGTCGACCGGTCGGCCCGCCTCGGTGAGGAGCTCCTCGGTACGCAGCGGTTTGATCTCGCTGACCGCGCCCACCAGGGTCGTCTTGCCCGCACCGAACCCGCCCGCCACAAGTATCTTGAGCGTGACCGGTTCGACGATGGGAGAGCGGCCTAGGTCAGAGTGCCCGTAGACCATTGATCACCTCGCGCAGAATCCTCTCGTCCGGCAGTTCCGCCGGAGGTACTGGCCGGGACACTCGGACGAGTGCCGCGTGGAGCAGGTCACCGATGAGTACGCGGACCACCCCGACCGGCAGGTCGAGTTCGGCCGCCAGCTCGGCGACGGACTGGGGGGTGTCGCGGCTCATCTCGACGATGTCGATGTGCTCCGGGGACAACGTCTGGTCAGCGACGGTCCGGTGGCTCATGGCATCGGCGACAACAACCGCGATCAGATCGAGTTTTCCCTCCGCGGCGCTGCGGGTGCGCCCCCGTGTCATCGCGTAGGGCCGGACCACCGGCCCCGCCGCGTCGTCGAACCAGCGGCCCATCTGTTCCCCGCCTCGGGTCATCTCCCCCGGCCTCCGTTACCCGCCGGCGCGCGGAGCGGAGCCCAGATGGGCGCCCACCCGCTTGACCAGCAGCGTCATCTCGTAGGCCACCTGCCCGACATCGGAGTCGGCGTCGGCGAGCACCGCCAGACAGCTGCCGTCGCCCGCGGCCGTGACGAACAGGAAGGCGTCGTCGAGCTCGATGATGGTCTGCCGCACCCGCCCGACGTCGAAGTGGCGGCCGACGCCCTTGGCGAGGCTGTGGAATCCGGAGGCCACGGCGGCCAGGTGCTCACCGTCCTCCCGGGACAGATCGCGGGAGCCGCCGGTGGGCAGACCGTCCCCGGACAGCACCAGCGCCTTGCGGATGCTTCCCACCCGTCCGACCAGTTCGTCAAGCAGCCAGTTGAGTTCGCCCGACGTCCGTGCCGAGGCGTTCCGTGCTGCGGCGTTCGATGCGGTCATCGACCGTCCCCCTCATATGTCGTTCCAGGTGCTGTGTCCGGCGCTCCGGCACCGTTGCCCGTCTGCCGCCGACCGCGCTGCCAACCCCGCTGGAGGGATGCCATGGTGGCCCTGGCCTGTTCGGCGTCCCGTTCGGGATCGGTGTCCGCAGGGTACCTTTCCGCCTCGTTGCCCTGCGGGGGGTCGTTCCTCAGCTGCGGAGCCAGGTTGGCCTGCCGTACCCGCTTGGGCAGTCCGGATGCCGAACGCGGCGGTGGCACCGGGCGTTCGGGCGTCCGCTCCCCCGCCCAGGACGGGCCGTGGTCGCGACCCGGTCCCGGAGTGTGGCCCGATCCGTACCCCGGCCCCTGGCCGTGTACCGACGGGGCCGGTCCCCTGCCCGGACCCGGGCGGTCGGCCTGGGAGGGCTGGTCGATGCTGTACGGACGGGCGTGGCGGCCACCGCTCCCTGCGTTGCCCTCGACCGGACGGCCGTGGTCGGAGACCAGCACCGGTGGGACACGACGGGGCAGCGGGGCGGGGCCGACGCCGTGGCCCGGCTGCGGATCCGGTGCCGGCTGATGCCGCTCGGCGTCGGGGGCCGGGCGCTGGCCGGGCAGCCCGCGGGCGCGGAAGATCCCGCCCAGTTCCTCGTCCTCGACGATCTCCTCGGCCGCCAGCGGTGAGACCGGTGGCTCGAGTTCGACGGGTCCGTTGATCGGCGGCGCGGTCCGGACCGCGGTGTGCGGCAGGGCCCCGGAGGGGTCCTCGAACGGGGCGGTGCGCTCCTGCACCGCCTGGAGCCTGCTCTGCGGGCCGAGCCGGTCGTAACTCTGGCCGCGGGCGCGGTCGTCGGCGTCGTCGATGACGTCCTCGTCGTTGAGGAGCGTGCCCGGGATGAGGACGACGGCCGTGGTGCCGCCGTACGGCGAGGGCTGGAGCGAGACGCGGACGCCCTGGCGCTGGGCGAGCCGGCTGACCACGAACAGACCGAGCCGGTCGGTGTCGGACAGTTCGAAGTCGGGGGTCTCGGCGAGCCGGAGGTTGGCCTCCATCAGCGCGTCGGAGGTCATCCCGAGGCCGCGGTCGTGGATCTCCAGGGTGAAGCCCTTGGCGACCCGCTCGCCGTGCACCTGGACGGCGGTGTGCGGTGGGGAGAACACGGTGGCGTTCTCCAGCAGTTCGGCGATGAGGTGGGTGAGGTCACCGACGGCCGGGCCGTTGACCGCGAGCCGCGGCATCCTGCGGACCTCGACCCGCTCATAGTCCTCGACCTCGGCGACGGCGGCGCGCACCACGTCCATCAGCGGGATCGGCTTGCGCCACTGCCGGGAGGGCGCGGCGCCGGAGAGGATGACCAGGCCCTCGGCGTGCCGCCGCATACGGGTGGTCATATGGTCCAGGCGGAACAGGTCGGCGAGTTCGTCGGTGTCCTCGGTGCGCCGTTCCATGGTGTCGAGCAGGGTGAGCTGACGGTGCAGCAGCACCTGGCTTCGGCGGGCGAGGTTGACGAAGACGTCGGAGACGCCCTGGCGGAGCTCGGCCTGTTTGACGGCGGCCTCGACCGCGGCCCGCTGGAGGGTGTTGACGGCCTGGCCGACCTGGCCCATCTCATCGGGGCCGTAGTCGAGCCGGGGCGCCTCGGTCTCGATGTCGATCGTCTCCCCCGCACCGAGGCGGCGCATCACGCTGGGCAGCCGGACGCTGGCGACCTCCTGGGCGTCCTTGCGGAGCCCGGACAGGTCGCGGACCAGCGCGCGGCCGATCCGGAACGAGACGAAGACCGAGATGACCAGGGCCAGCAGACCGAGGATGCCGGCCGCGCCCGCCTTGAGCAGCACGCTGTTGGCGACCGGGTCGATACGGTCCTGGAGCCGTTCGGTGGCCTCGTCGCCGAGCCGGTCGTAGTCGTTGAGCACCGGCCCCGCGGCGGCCTCCCAGTGCTCCTGGTCCAATGCCTTGATGGCCGCCTTGGGATCCATCGAGGAGAGGATCTTGCCCTCGGCGATCCGCAGCGCGGCGGGGGCGGAGTTGGTGCGCCGGTAGTCGGCGAAGATCTTCTGCTCCGAGGCGGGCAGGATCGGCAGGTTGGTCTCGTAGAGCAGGGTGCGCTCGGCGATGAGGTCGGACATGGCCTGGAGTTCGGCCAGGGTCATCTTGCGCGCCGTGAGGCCCGAGACGTACAGGGCGTCCTCGCGGGAGAGGGCCTCCCGGGCGCGGATCATCGCGACCAGTGCCCGCCCCTGCTTGTCCAGGTCGGTATCGGGCACGGCATGCAGCGAACTGCGGAAGGTGTAGCAGAGGTCGACGAGTTTGTTGTAGTACTCATATGCTGCGATCCGGGTGATGCCGTTGTCCTCGACCTTCCGGCGCAGACTGTCGAGGCCGTCGGCCGCCTTGAGGATCGCGCCGAGCTGGTCCCGGGAGTCGTCGTTCATCAGGTCGCGCACATCGCCGTCCGCGGCGGCGTCCCGCAGGCTGCCGATGACCTCGTCGGTTTTGCGCTGCTGGGTGTGGAGCACCGGGAGCGCGTCCGACTGGCGGGGATCCGCGAGCAGGACGAGCGTCTGCCGCCGTTCCTTCTGGACGGCGTGCACCGCGTCCTCCGCGGGCTGGCCGGCCTTGTCGATGATGTCCGAGGCGTCCAGCAGCTGCATGGCCTCACGACCGGTGATCACTGTAGCGAAGGCCCAGATTGCCGTCAGTGAGACAAGCGGCACCAGCAACAGCGCCACGATCTTCCGGCGGATGGACTTCCCGCGAAAGCGCATGGCCTCCCCAACGTCAACCCCCGTGCCCGGGGGCGGTGTTCGATGTTCCGACAACGAGCGGGCGCGAGCCTACTACTGCCGGTTGGCCATCTCGAAGGGGTGTCCGGTTGATGCAGTGATCAACCCACCCTTCATGATCGGGAGTTGTCGGGCGATTGTCCGACTTACCCCCCGGTACTTGGCACTGACCTGCCGATCCTCCGGGGCCGCGGCCGAAAGGGCTTGGCCGGATTTCCCCTCCCCGTGTTCCGCGGAGGGGAACTTCCGGTGTCCACCGTTCGTGACGTTATGCGGGACATCAGGGGGGCATACGTCCCAAGTACCGCTTAGTGGACGGGCGGGCCGGGGCGGCCGCGGAAAGGGGTGGGAGCGTCATGGATGCCGTACAGGACGCGATGGACAAGGATCGCGACATCCCGGCGCGGGCGATCCGGCCGCTGTGGACCGAGGAGCCGGCCCGTCGCAGACGGCTGCCCGACCCGGTCCGCACGGCGGCGGTGCGGGCGGTGATCATCGTGGCGGTGGCGCTGGTGCAGGCGATGGTGGCGGTGCTGTGCACCTTCGCCGGGTCGTGGTTCGCCTTCCCCGCCGTGCTCGCCACGGTGGCGAGCACGGTGGTGGCCACCTGGGGTGTGCTGGATGTGTGGGTGACCCGCCAGGTCTGGAACCAGCGCTACGGGGTGGTGTCCCGGCCCAGCAGCACGGCGCGGGAGCTGCGCCGTCAGCGCCGGGAGGCGCGCAGGGCGGAGCGGGTCACCTCGCGGCCGGCTGCGGAGCGCGGGCGAGCTCGCGGCGCAGCCGCATGAAGGGCCGGGGTCGGCTGACGCCGAGCACGGCGGTGGGGACGCCCTCCCGTTCGTAGACGGCCAGCAGTCCGGCTCCGGGGTCGGCGGGGTCGCCCTCGTCGATACGGACGGTGTCGCCGGGGTGGCGCCGCCCGGCGTACTGGATACGGGCGCCGTACTGGTCGGACCAGAAGTAGGGCAGCGCGGTGAACGGCTCGACGGTGGATCCGGCGAGCAGATTGCGGGCGGCCACCCCGCCCTGTTCCATACCGCTGGTCCAGTGCTCGGCGCGGACGGTGGCTCCGGTGCCGGGCCGGGCGAGCCGGGCCACGTCCCCGACGGCCACCACATTGGGCAGTGCGGTGACACAGCCCTCGTCGCACAGCACCCCGTCGTCGAGCCGCAGACCGGAGCCCTCCAGCCAGCCGGTGACCGGGCGCACCCCGATGCCGACGACCACCACATCGGCCGGGAGCACCCGGCCGTCGGCGAGCTCCACACCGGTGACCCGGTCGGTGCCGCGCAGGGTGGCCACCTGGGTGCCGCACAGCAGGGTCACCCCGCCGGCGCGGTGCAGTTCGGCGCAGACCTCGGCCAGTTCCGTACCGAGCTGGGGCACCAGCGGCAGCGGGGCGGCCTCGACCACGGTGACATCGAGTCCGAGCGCGGCACAGGAAGAGGCGACCTCGGCGCCGATGAACCCGGCGCCGATCACCACCGCGCGAGCGGCGCCCGCGCGCAGCTCGGCGCGGAGCCGGGCGGCGTCGTCGAGGGTGCGCAGGGTGTGCACCCCGGGGAGGGCCGTGGCGCGCAGGGTGCGGGGCGCGGCCCCGGTGGCGATGACCACCCCGTCGGTGCGGAGGGTGCGGCCGTCGGCGAGGCGGATCTCGCCCGCGGCCGGGTCCAGCGCCTCGGCCCGGACGCCGAGCAGCCACTCGGCGGCCAGCTCGGCCTCGTCCTCGGGGTCGGTCAGGGCGAGCGGTCCCGGGTCGCCGCCCGGGTCGCCGGGGCGGGTGAGGAATTCCTTGGACAGGGGCGGGCGGTCGTAGGGCCGGTGGCGCTCCTCACCGACGATGACCAGCCGCCCGTCGAAGCCGTGGGAGCGCAGGCCCCGCGCCGCGTGCAGTCCGGCGAGCGAGGCACCGACGACGGTGACCGTCCTCATGCGACGGCTTCTTCCTGGACCGCGTGCACGGGCTCGGCGGGAACGGTGTGCACCGCGGGGTGGACATACAGCATTCCGTCGACGACGGTGACTGCGTGGGTCCGTACGGGCTTGCGGGCGGGCAGGCAGGTGGGCATCCCGGAGCGCAGGTCGAACAGGGCGGCGTGCAGCGGGCATTCGACGTAGCAGCCCTCCAGCCAGCCTTCCGAGAGGGAGGCGTCCTGGTGGCTGCATGTGTCGTCGATGGCGTAGAACGCGCCCTCGGAGTGGAACACGGCGATCGGCCCACCGGCGTCGCCGGCCTCGACACGCACCGACTCACCCTCCGGCAGGTCCTCGATACGGCAGACGGGAATCATTGGCCCCCCTCACGTTGATCGGTATCATGCGTTCTGAATGGCGCATCGCAAAGCGCGATGCGCAACAGAATCCAGATCGGGAAGGCAGCCGTCAAGAGTTCCTTGCCGAGGGACCCCACGCGAAGCCGCCGGATGGTGAGATCAGACCCATGACGAACACGACCGAGGACCGGGCCGAGGAGAAGCGGGGGGCCGCCGGGGCAGTGCAATCGGTGGACAGGGCGGTGAGCGTCCTGGAGATCCTCGCCAAACTGGGCGAAGCCGGAGTGACCGAGATCGCCGACGAGCTGGGGGTGCACAAGTCGACCGCCTTCCGGCTGCTCGGCGTGCTGGAGAACCGCGGCCTGGTCGCCCAGGAGCGCGAACGCGGGAAGTACTACCTGGGCGCGGGGGTGCTCAGACTCGCGGGCGCCGCCGCCATCCGGCTGGACATCTCGCAGGAGGGCGCCCCGGTGTGCCGGGAGCTGGCCGACGAGACCGGCGAGACGGCCAATATCGCCGTGCTGGACGGGGACGCCGCGGTCAACATCATGCAGGCGCGCGGCGCCGCGGCGGTCACCGCCTTCAACTGGCTCGGCCGCCGGACCGCGCTGCACGCGACCGCGAGCGGCAAGGTGCTGCTCGCCCATCTGACCGGCGAGCGGCGGGAGCGGCTGGTGACCCGGAAGCTGCCGCGGTTCACCGAGCACACCATCACCATCGCCGCCGAGCTGCGGCAGCAGCTGGAGACGGCCGCCGAGCGCGGCTTCGCCTACTCCTGCGAGGAGCTGGAGATCGGGCTGAACGCGGTGGCGGCGCCGGTGCGCGGCCACGACGGTGTGGTCATCGGGGCGATCGGCGTCTCGGGCCCGGCCTACCGGATGGCCCAGAGCCGACTGCCCGACCTGGCGGAGTACGCCGTGAAGACGGCCGAGGAGCTGTCCCGGCGGATGGGCTTCCCCGGCTGACCGCCGCATCGACACCACCACCCGCACCACCAGGGGGCCGGATCCGTCCGGCCCCCTCGTCATGTCCGCGTGTCCGCGAAAAGGCCCGCCGGTCCCCGCCGGATCGTCCTCCGGATCCCGCGCCGACAGGCGCGTGAGCGGCCGTGAAACCTCGCGGCAACGCACCTTTGCAGGCGGTTTACGCGCACCTCTTGACGCACGGGGGAGCGACTTTCAGGATGTCTCCCATCGCGCAACACGCCGCGCTATACGCAACTCGAGGGTAACCAAAGACCGTTGAACCGGTCGGATTCCCCGCATCTCGAGTCCGCCATGCCAGCTCCCCACGCACCGGTCCCTGCGAGCGCAGGAGAACAGAGGAGTGAGCCATGCCGCAAGAAGCCCGCGCCGTCGTCGCGGTCAAAAAGGGTGCCCCCGTGGAGGTGGTGCCGATCATCGTGCCCGATCCCGGCCCCGGCGAGGTGCTGGTGGCCGTCCAGGCGTGCGGGGTGTGCCACACCGATCTGCACTACCGGGAGGGCGCGATCAGTGACGAGTTCCCGTATCTGCTGGGGCACGAGGCGGCGGGGACCATCGAGGCCGTGGGGCCGGGTGTCAGCGGGCTCGCCCCCGGCGACTATGTCGTCCTGGCCTGGCGGGCCCCCTGCGGCGGCTGCCGCTCCTGCCGCCGGGGCCGCCCCTGGTACTGCTTCGACAGCCGCAACGCCGCCCAGCCGATGACCCTCGCGGACGGCACCCCGCTCAGCCCGGCCCTGGGCATCGGGGCGTTCGCCGAGAAGACGCTGGTCGCGGCGGGCCAGGCGGTCAAGATCGACCCATCCGCCCGCCCCGAGGCGGCGGGCCTGATCGGCTGTGGGGTGATGGCCGGTTACGGCGCGGCCGTCCACACCGGCCAGGTCTCCAACGGGGACACGGTGGCCGTCATCGGCTGCGGCGGGGTCGGCAACGCGGCCATCACCGGCGCCTCGCTCGCCGGGGCCCGCCGGGTGATCGCGGTCGACATCGACGACAAGAAGCTGGACGCGGCCACCCGCTTCGGCGCCACCGACACCGTCAACTCCCGCGGTACCGACCCGATCGAGGCGGTGCGCGAGCTGACCGGCGGCTTCGGCGCCGATGTGGTCATCGACGCGGTGGGCCGCCCCGAGACCTACCGGCAGGGCTTCTATATGCGCGACCACGCCGGAGTGCTGGTGCAGGTCGGGGTGCCGGATCCGGAGATGCGGATCGACCTGCCGCTGATCGACCTGTTCTCCCGCGGCGGCGCCCTCAAGTCGTCGTGGTACGGGGACTGCCTGCCCAGCCGGGACTTCCCCGTCCTGGTCGACCTCCATCTCAGCCGCAAGCTGGACCTGGAGGCGTTCATCACCGAGACCATCGCACTGGACGAGGTGGAACCGGCGTTCGCCAAGATGCAGCGCGGCGAGGTACTGCGTTCGGTGGTGGTCCTGTGAGCACCGAAGCCCTCGGCGGGCCGCGCGGACGCGTCGTCATCGTCGGCGCCGGTATCGTCGGCTGCTCGCTGGCCGACGAGCTGACCGCCCGCGGCTGGAGCGAGGTCACCGTCCTGGAGCAGGGGCCGCTGCTGGCCCCCGGCGGCTCCACCTCGCACGCGCCCGGACTGGTCTTCCAGACCAGCCCCTCCAAGACCCTCACCGACTTCGCCGCCTACACCGTGCGGAAGTTCTCCGCCCTCGAGGTGGACGGGCTGTCCTGCTTCAACCCGGTGGGCGGGCTGGAGATCGCCACCAGCGAGGAGCGCTGGGCCGATCTGCACCGCAAGGCCGGACTCGCCGCCTCCTGGGGCGTACGGGCCGAACTGCTCACCCCGGCCCGCTGCGCCGAGCTGTGGCCGCTGCTGGACCAGGAGAAGATCTTCGGCGGGCTGCACACCCCGGACGACGGACTCGCCCGCGCCCTGCTCGCCTCCCGCGCCCAGCTGGAGCGGGCCACCGAGCGCGGCGCCCGCTTCCTGGACCGGCACACCGTGACCGGGATCGAGCAGGAGGACGGCCGGGTCACCGGGGTGGTCACCGACCGGGGCCGGTTCGACGCCGACATCGTGGTCTCCGCCGCCGGATTCTGGGGCCCGCGGATCGGCGCGATGGCCGGGGTGCCGGTTCCGCTGCTGCCGCTTGCGCACCAGTACGCCAAGACCGCGCCGCTGCCCGAGCTCGCCGGGCTGAACGACCCGCGCACCGAGGCGAACCGGCCCATCCTGCGCTTCCAGGACCGCGATCTGTACTACCGCGAGCACACCGACCGCATCGGCATCGGCACCTACGCCCACCGTCCGATACCGGTCGACCTGGCCGAGGTGCCCGCCTACGACGACGCCCCCGTGATGCCGTCCTCGCTGCCGTTCACCGCGGAGGATTTCGCGCCCAGCTGGGAAGAGAGCGTCGGACTGCTGCCCGCGCTCGGCGCCAGCCATGTCGAGGAGGGGTTCAACGGCGTCTTCTCCTTCACCCCCGACGGTATGCCGGTGCTCGGCGAGTCCCGCGAGGTGCGCGGCTTCTGGCTGGCCGAGGCGGTGTGGGTCACCCACTCCGCGGGCGTCGCCAAGGCCGTCGCCGAATGGATGACCGACGGGCGCCCGAGCACGGATGTGCACGGCTGCGATCTCTACCGCTTCGAGGACGCCCAGCGCTCCCCCGCCTATGTGGCCGAACGCGGCGCCCAGAACTTCGTCGAGGTCTATGACGTCATCCACCCGCTTCAGCCCATGGAGCGGCCCCGCCCCCTGCGGGTCAGCCCCTTCCACATCCGGCAGCGGGAGCTGGGCGCGTACTTCCTGGAGGGCGGCGGCTGGGAGCGGCCGCACTGGTACGAGGCCAACGCCGGGCTCGCCGAGGGTGTCCAACTGCCCCCGCGCGACGCCTGGTCGGCCCGCTACTGGTCGCCGATCGCCGCCGCCGAGGCCCGGGTCACCCGGGAGCGTGTCGCGCTGTACGACATGACGCCGCTCAAGCGGCTGGAGGTCAGCGGACGCGGCGCGCTCGCCTTCCTCCAGCGGATGACCACCAACCAGCTGGCGAAGAAGCCCGGTGCGGTCACCTACACCCTGCTGCTGGACGAGGCCGGGGGCGTGCGCAGCGATCTTACCGTCGCCCGGCTGGCGGAGAACCGCTTCCAGGTGGGCGCCAACGGTGGCCTGGACCTGGACTGGCTGCTGCGCCACGCACCGGAAGGGGGCACCTCCCCGTCGGAGACTGGGGGAGTGCACATCACCGACATCACCCCGGGTACCGCGTGCATCGGGGTGTGGGGCCCGCTCGCCCGGGAGCTGGTCCAGCCGCTCACCCGCGACGACTTCTCCCATGGCGCGTTCGGCTACTTCAAGGCCCGGCAGACCCACATCGGCCATGTGCCGGTCACCGCGATGCGGCTGAGCTACGTCGGCGAACTGGGCTGGGAGCTGTACACCACCGCCGATATGGGCCTGCGGCTGTGGGACACCCTCTGGGAGGCGGGTCAGCGGCACGGTGTGATCGCCGCCGGGCGCTCGGCCTTCAACAGCCTGCGGCTGGAGAAGGGGTACCGCGCCTGGGGCCATGACATGACCACCGAGCACGACCCGTACGAGGCCGGAGTGGGCTTCGCCGTCCGGATGGACAAGGGCGAGTTCATCGGGCGAGCCGCCTTGGAGGGCCGCTCCGAGGAGACCGCGCGGCGCAGGCTGACCTGTCTCACCCTGGACGATCCGGCCGCCCTGGTCATGGGCAGCGAGCCGGTGTTCGTCGACGGCGCGCCCGCGGGCTATGTGACCAGCGCGGCCTACGGCTACACCGTCGGCCGCACCGTCGCCTACGCCTGGCTGCCCGCCGCGGCCGCCGTGCCCGGCACCGCCGTGCACATCGAGTACTTCGGTGAGAAGGTCCCCGCGACCGTCGCCGCGGAGCCCCTCTTCGACCCGCGGATGACCCGGATCCGCCGCTGACCCCCCGGCGTCCGTGGCACCTCGCCGTCCGCAGAGATTCCCTCCGTATCCCCTCGAGCTCTTCGACCCCGCCGGCCGACCGCCGCGCCCGCCTGAGGAGAACCCCCATGACTGTGGCTCCCGAATCCCCTGCCGCCACATCCCCCAGTCTGCTCACCACTCTCCCCGGCCACTGGTACACCTCTCCCGGAATCTTCCGGCAGGAGCAGGAGCACCTGTTCGAGGCCCTGTGGTACTGCGCCGTACGCGGCGCCGACCTGGACCGGCCCGGAGCCTTCCGCACCGTGCAGGTCGGCCGGGAGAGTGTGCTGATCACCCGCAACCGCCGGGGTGAACTCCGCGCGTTCCTCAATGTCTGCCGTCACCGCGGCGCCCGGCTGTGCACCGAGGAGTCCGGCACCGTCCGGCGCTCGCTCCAGTGCCCGTACCACGCCTGGACCTACGATCTGGACGGCAAGCTCACCGCCGCCCCCAACCTCCAGAAGATGCCCGATATCGACCGGGTGGAACGCGGACTGATCCCGGTGGCCCTGCGCGAATGGCTCGGCTACGCCTGGGTGTGTCTGGCCGACCGGCCGCCGTCCTTCGAGGAGACGGTGATCGGATCGGTCGCCGAACGGCTGGGCGACGCCGAGGCGGTGGAGCGCTACGAGGTGTCGACGCTGGCCCTCGGCCGCCGGATCAGCTATGACATCCGGGCCAACTGGAAGCTGATCGTCGAGAACTTCATGGAGTGCTACCACTGCGCGACGATCCACCCGGAACTCACCGAGGTGCTCCCGGAGTTCGCCGACGGTCTGGCCGCACAGTACTTCGTCGGTCATGGCGCGGAGTTCGCCGAGGAGGCCGAGGGGTTCACGGTGGACGGCAGCGCGGGCTTCGGCCGGATCACCGGGATCGCCGAGGAACAGGACCGCCGCTACTACGCGATCACGGTACGGCCGCAGGTGTTCGTCAACCTGGTGCCCGACCATGTGATCGTCCACCGGATGTTCCCGCTCGCCGCCGACCGCACCCTGGTGGAGTGCGACTGGCTCTACGCACCGGACGTCGTGGCCTCCGCCTCCGAGGCGGACCTGTCGAAGTCGGTCGAGCTCTTTCACCGCGTCAACACCCAGGACTTCGACGCCTGTGAGCGCACCCAGCCCGCGATGGACTCGCGGGCATACCGGCGCGGCGGGGTGCTCGTCCCCAGCGAGCATCACATCGGCGCCTTCCACCAGTGGGTGACCGACCATGTCCCCACCCCGGAAGCGGAGGAACGCCCGTGACTGATCTCTTCATAGGTGGCCAGTGGACCGGAGCGATCGACCAGCGCACCCGGGAGATCCGCTGCCCCGCCGACGGCCGTCTGGTGGCGGTCGTCGACGAGGGCGGCGGCAAGGACGCGGCCGAGGCGGTGGCCGCCGCCCGGGAGGCGTTCGACCGGGGGCCGTGGCCCCACACCCCGGCGGCCGCCCGCGGTGATCTGCTGCTGCGGGTGGCGGAGCTGCTGGAGCGGGACCGGGCCGCGCTCGCCCGCGCCGAATCCCTGGACACCGGGAAACGGCTGGCCGAGAGCGAACTCGACATCGACGATGTCGCGGCCTGTTTCCGCTACTACGGCAGGCTGGTGCGCACCGAGGTGGACCGGGAGGTGGACACCGGTGTCGAGCACGCCGTCAGCCGGGTGGTCCATGAGCCGGTCGGGGTCTGTGCCCTGATCACGCCGTGGAACTATCCGCTGTTGCAGACCTCGTGGAAAGTGGCGCCCGCGCTGGCCGGGGGCAACACCTTCGTCCTCAAGCCCAGTGAGCTGACCCCGAGCACCGCCATCGCCCTGATGCGGCTGCTGATGGAGGCGGGGCTGCCGGAGGGGGTGGCCAATCTGGTGCTCGGCCCCGGGGCGGAGGCCGGGGCGCCGCTCACCGACAGCCCCGATGTGGACATGGTGTCCTTCACCGGCGGACTGCGGACCGGGCGGCGCATCATGGCCGCGGCCTCGGGCACGGTCAAACGGACCTCACTCGAGCTGGGCGGCAAGAACCCCAATGTGGTCTTCGCAGACGCCGACTTCGAGGCGGCCGTGGACTACGCGCTCACCGCGGTCTTCCTCCACTCCGGACAGGTCTGCTCGGCCGGTGCCCGGCTGCTGGTGGAGGACTCGCTGCACGACGCCTTCGTCGACGAGGTGGTGCGCCGTGCCGAGGCGATCCGGCTGGGTGGGCCGTTCGACGCGCACGCCCAGACCGGTCCGCTGATCTCGGCCGCGCACCGGGCAAAGATCGAGGCGTATGTGGCGGCGGGGATCGCGGAGGGGGCGCGGCTGCGCTGCGGCGGGGCCCGGCCGGACGACCCGGCCCTGGCGGACGGCTTCTACTACCGGCCGACCGTGCTGGACGAGTGCCACAGTGGAATGTCGGTACTGGCCGACGAGTCCTTCGGGCCGGTGCTCACGGTGGAACGTTTCGCCTCCGAGGACGAGGCGGTACGGCTGGCCAATGACACCATCTACGGACTCGCGGGGGCGGTGTGGTCCGGTGACGAGGGCCGGGCGCACCGGGTCGCGTCCCGGCTGCGGCTGGGCACCGTATGGATCAACGACTACCACCCCTATCTGCCGCAGGCGGAGTGGGGCGGGTTCAAACAGTCCGGGACCGGACGGGAACTGGGGCCCAGCGGTCTCGCGGAGTACCGCGAGGCCAAGCACATCTGGCGCAACACCCGCCCCCGTGCCCAGGGCTGGTTCGCCTGAATTTGGAGTCCGCACATGCCCCCTTCCCACGATGACGCCGAACTCGCGGAGTTCGGCTACCGCCCCGAACTGAAGAGAACACTCGGCAACTTCCACACCTTCGCCGCCGGGATCAGCTATATCTCCATCCTCACCGGCACCTTCCAGCTCTTCTACTTCGGCTACGGCCAGGGCGGGCCCGCCTACTGGTGGTCCTGGCCGATGGTCTTCGCCGGACAGCTCATGGTGGCGCTGTGCTTCGCCGAACTGGCCGCCCGCTATCCGGTCGCGGGCTCGGTCTACAACTGGTCCAAACGGCTGGGCAACGCCCATGTGGGCTGGCTCGCCGGGTGGATGATGCTGGTCGCCTCGATCGTGTCGCTGGCCGCGGTGGCCCTGGCGTACCAGCTGACGCTGCCGCAGATCTCCTCGTCGTTCCAGTTCGTCGGGGACGGCAGCGGACAGTACGACACGGCGGCCAACGCGGTGCTGCTGGCCGCGGTACTCATCCTCTTCACCACCCTGGTCAACGCCTTCGGGGTCAAGCTGATGGCGCGGATCAACACCGCGGGCGTCTTCCTCGAACTCGTCGCCACCGTGGTGCTGATCGTGCTCTTCGCCGTCCATGTGGTGCGCGGCCCGGAGGTGGTCACCGAGACCGCGCACACCGGCTCCGGCCAGAGCCTCGGCTATCTGGGCGCCTTCCTCACCGCCTCGCTCGCCTCCGCGTATGTGATGTACGGCTTCGACACGGCCGCCTCGCTCGGTGAGGAGTCCCTGGACCCCTCGCGCAACGCGCCCCGCGCCATCCTGCGCGCGCTCATCGCCTCCTTCGTGCTGGGCGGGCTGATCCTGCTGCTGGCGCTGATGAGCGTGGGCAGTCTGACCGGCGAGGGGCTGTCCACCGACGGACTCCAGTACATCGTGCTCGACGTCCTGGGCTCGACGGTCGGCAAGGCGATGCTGTGGTGCGTACTGATCGCGGTGACCGTATGCGCGCTGGCCGTGCACACCGCCGCCGTACGGCTGGCGTTCGCGATGGCGCGGGACAACAACCTGCCCGCGGCCTCGCTGATGGCCCGGGTCAGCCCGCGGTTCAAGACCCCGGTGCTGCCCGCGGTGATCGTGGGGGTGCTCGCGCTGGCCGTACTGGCCGTCAACATCCGCCAGCCGCAGATCTTCTCGGTGGTGACCAGTATCGGCATCATCATGATCTATCTCGCCTATCTGCTGGTGACCCTGCCGATGCTGGTGGCGCGGCTGCGCGGGAAGTGGACCCCGGCCGGTGAGGGGCGGTTCTCCCTGGGCCGTTTCGGACTGCCGGTCAATCTGCTCGCGGTGCTGTGGGGCGCGGGGATGATGCTCAACCTCGCCTGGCCCCGGGACGCGGTCTACAACGCGGCTCCCCCGCACCACTGGTATCTGCGCTGGGGCGCGTTCCTCTTCGTGGGGACCGTCGCGCTCGGCGGCTTCGCCTACTACTGGTTCGTCCAGCGCCACCGCACCGGCGTGCTGGCCGAGCACGCGGCCGTGGACGGCGGCGAACCGTCCGGTACCCCGGTCCCCGCCGTCAGCGACTGAACGGACCGAAGGAGGAGAGAGCCATGGACGAGTTCGACTATGTGGTGGTCGGCGGCGGTACGGCCGGCAATGTGGTCGCGGCGCGGCTGAGCGAGGACCCCTCGGTCACGGTGTGTCTGCTGGAGGCGGGCCCCTCCGACGTCGGCGACGACAACGTACTGCGGCTGGACCGCTGGATGGGACTGCTGGAGTCCGGCTACGACTGGGACTACCCCATCGAACCGCAGGAGTCCGGCAACAGCTTCATGCGGCACGCCCGCGCCAAGGTCCTCGGCGGCTGCTCGTCCCACAACTCCTGTATCGCCTTCTGGGCCCCGGCCGAGGACCTCAACGAGTGGGCGGCGGGCGGCTGTACGGGCTGGAACGCCGATGAGACCTTTCCCCTGTACCGCCGTCTGGAGACCAACGACGCGCCCGGCGACCACCACGGGCGCGGCGGCCCGGTCACCATCCGCACCGTACCGCCGAAGGATCCGTGCGGGGCCGCGCTGCTGGCGGCGTGTGCCGAGGCGGGCATTCCCACCACTCCGTTCAACACCGGCACCACGGTGGTCCGCGGTGCCCACTGGTTCCAGATCAACTCCGATGAGAACAACACCCGTCAGTCGTCCTCGGTCGCCTATCTCCACCCGATCATGGGGAAGCGGCCCAATCTGGAGATCCGCACCGGGGTGCAGGCGAAACAGCTGGTACTGGATACGGACCGGCACTGCCGCGGGGTCGACTGCCTCTCCCCCGATCTGATCCACACCCTCCGGGTGCGGGCGCGGCGGGAGGTGATCGTTTCCTGTGGCGCCATCGACTCCCCGAAGCTGCTGATGCTCTCCGGTATCGGCCCGGCCGGTCAGCTGCGCGAGGTGGGCATCGACGTGGCAGTGGACGCCCCGGGCGTCGGTGAGAACCTCCAGGACCACCCGGAGGGCGTGATCATGTGGGAGGCGAAGCAGCCCATGGTCACCAGCTCCACCCAGTGGTGGGAGATCGGCGTCTTCGCGGGTACCGAACCGGGTCTGGACCGGCCGGACCTGATGTTCCACTACGGCTCGGTGCCGTTCGACATGAACACCTACCGGCGCGGCTACCCGACCTCGGAGAACGCCTTCTGCCTCACCCCCAATGTGACCCGCGCCCGCTCCACCGGCACCGTCCGGCTGCGCACCCGCGACTTCCGCGACAAACCCCGGGTGGACCCCCGCTACTTCACCCATGAACACGACATCCGCGTGATGACGTACGGGCTGCGGCTGGCACGGGAGATCGCGGCCCGGCCCGCGCTGGCCGAGTGGGCGGGGGCCGAACTCGCCCCCGGCCCGGAGGTGAACACCGACGAGGAGCTCTTCGGGTACATCCGTGACACCCACAACACCGTCTACCACCCGGCGTGCACGGTGAAGATGGGAGCGCCGGACGACCCTTCGGCACCGCTCGACCCCCGGCTGCGGGTGAAGGGGGTGAGCGGGCTGCGGGTGTGCGACGGCTCGGTGATGCCGCATCTGGTCGCCGTCAACCCGTGCATCACCACGATGATGATCGGCGAAAAGTGCGCCGACATGATCAAGCAGGGGGTCTAGCCGAGCCCCGGACGCTTCAACAGGCCCCCGCGGTCGCCTCTTTCCGCCCCCTTCCGGATGTTCCGGGAGGGGGCGCACCGCGATGCCCGAATGCCCGACTCGTCCGTTCGGGTGACCTCCTGTCCGGAGCGTTGCCTTCCTTATCACCGGAATGGGTTACTGAATCCGTCTGATTCCGGTGGGCCGCCCATCCTTTCCGGAGGAGTGGAAGGCGCCCGCCCGAATTCGGAAGCACCCGAGTGATGCGGTCGTGCCCTGCCCTCCTCCGTGACAGGACGTGCAGGGACCGGCCAAGGCGGCGCCCGCGTAAGGGCGGCCACCTCGGCGCGGCGGGCCCCGCGAGCTGGTCTGGAGCCGTCATGCCGACGCCCTATCGCCCCTACGGGCTGGTCATCGTCACGGACGGCGGCGGTGATTGCCTCGCCGTCGTCGACCCGGAGTCCCACAGGATCGTCCGCACCCTCCGCGCGCCGATCCCGCTCGTGGCGCGGTCGGCCCCCGACCGGCTGGTGATCTGCACCGCGGCCGATCTCAACGGAGTGCCGGCGACGCTGGACACCGCCGCCCTGCTCGGCTCGCTCCCCCGGCCCCGCGCGGGCGCGGGTCCGCTGTTCGCAGCCGCGCGGTCCGGGGCGGAGGAGGATCCGCCGACCATCCTCCTGGAGGCGTTCTCGGGGGTCTTCCCGGACCAGGGTCCGTACGGCGGCGGCACGCTGGTGACCATCATCGGACACCACTTCGGCTTCGCCACCGATGTGTCCTTCGGCCCCCATCCGGCGGCCAGTTTCTCCGTACTGGACGACGAGACGATCGTGGCCGTGAGCCCCTGGGGCACCGGAGCGGTGCCGGTCACGGTCACCACCCCCGGTGGCACCGCCCCGATCGGCATCTTCTACTACATCCCCTGGCCCGGGCTGAAGACCATCACGCCCGACGCCGGGCCGGTCGGCGGCGGCAATGTCGTCGAGCTCACCGGCGTCAATCTGAGCACCGCTCAGCTGGTGTACTTCGGCGACTCCCTCGCGTTCCCCACCGCCGTCTCCGACCAGCAGCTCCTGGTGACCGCGCCGCCCGCGACCGGGGCGGGCACCGTCCCGGTGTGGGTCGCCGCTGTCGGCGGGGTGAGCAACCGGCTCGCCTACACCTACGCGCCGGTCCCCACCGTCACCGGGGTCACCCCGTCCACCGGGCCGATCGCGGGCGGCTCCACCCTCGTCCTGACCGGCACCGGACTCTCCCTCGTCAGCGCCGTCACCGTCGGCGGTGTCCCCGCGGTCTCCTTCCGCGCCTACTCCGACACCCTGCTGGTGGTGGTGACCCCGCCGGGGACGCCCGGCTCCGCCGACATCACCGTGACCACCCCCGGCGGCACCGTGACCCTGGCCGGGGCCTTCGGCTATCTGGCGCCGACCGAAACGGCCGTCAGCTCGCTGCCCGACCCCTCCCTCGTCGGCGAACCGGTGACCATCACCGCCACGGTCACGGGTGTTCCGCCCACCACCGGGACCCCGACCGGCACCGTCACCTTCGACTTCGGCGACGGTACGGAGCCCGTCACCACCTCGCTCACCGACGGCACGGCCACGGTCGGCCACACCTACCTCGCCCCGTCACAGACGCCCTACACCATCACCGCCACCTACAACGGCGAGGTGCTGTTCTTCGCCTCCACCGGTACGGACACCCAGGTGGTGACGGCGGCCTCGACCACCACCACGGTGACCGGCTCTCCCGACCCCTCCCAGACCGGGCAGCCGGTCACCTTCGTGGCACGGGTGGCTCCGGTGGCGCCGGGAGCCGGGACCCCGAACGGCACGGTGACCTTCGACTTCGGCGACGGCACCCCGACGGTCGACCTGCCGCTGTCCGGTGTGGCCGTGACGGTGGACCATGTCTACACGTCCACCAGTGGCAGCCCGTACACGGTCACCGCCACCTACAGCGGCGACACCAACTTCACCGCGTCCGGCGGCACCGACACCCAGACCGTCGGGCAGGCGACGACGAGTGTGGCGGTCGGTGTCTCTCCCAGCCCGTCGACGGCCGGGGAGCCGGTGACCGTGACCGCCACGGTCAGCGCACTGCCACCGGGCGCGGGCACCCCCACCGGCACCGTCACCTTCGACTTCGGCGACGGCACCCCACCCGTCCCCGTCACCCTCACCGGCTCCACCGCCGAGACCACCCACACCTATGCGGGGACCACCGGCAGCCCGTACACCATCACCGCCACCTACAGCGGCGACGCCGACTTCTCCGCCGCCTCGGGCACGGCCGGTGCGACGGTGGGGCAGTCCGCCTCGACGACCACCGTGATCTCGGGGCCCGATCCGGCCGCGGCGGGCGAGCCGGTGACGTTCACCGCGACGGTGGCCGCCGTACCGCCCGGGGCGGGCACCCCCACCGGCACCGTCACCTTCGACTTCGGCGACGGCACCCCGCCCGTCCCCGTCACCCTCACCGGCTCCACCGCCGAGACCACCCACACCTATGCGGGGACTTCCGGCAGCCCGTACGCCATCTCCGCCACCTACAGCGGTGACGCCGACTTCACCGCCTCCCTCGGCACCGGCGCCCAGACGGTGCGGCCCTCCGATACCACCACCAGCCTGACCTCCGCCCCCGACCCCTCCCTCGTGGGTGAGCCGGTGACGTTCACCGCGACGGTGGCCGCCGCGCCGCCCGGGGCGGGCACCCCCACCGGCACCGTCACCTTCGACTTCGGCGACGGCACCCCGATCGTCACCGTGGTCGTGGGAGGTGTCGCCGAGGCCACCCACGCCTTCAGCGCCGCCGCCGAGACCCCCTACACCGTCACCGCCACCTACAACGGCGACGCCGACTTCGGCACGTCGGTGGGTACCGCTCTCCAGACCGTCCAGCCCGCCGACACCACCACCACCGTGAGCTCCGCGCCCGACCCCTCCACGGTGGGGCAGGCGACGACGTTCGTCGCGAAGGTCACCCCCGAGGAACCGGCGGCCGGTACCCCCACCGGCACGGTGACCTTCGAGTTCAGCGACGGCGCCCCGACCGTCACCGTACCCGTCGCGGGCGGCACCGCGACCGTCACCCGCGCCAACCCGGATGTGGCGGACAGCCCGTACACGGTCGACGCCACCTACAGCGGCGACAGCGACTTCAACGCCTCGGAGGGATCGGACACCCAAGTGGTGAGCCAGGCGGTGTCGGCGACGGTGGTGAGCGCCGACCCGGAGCCCTCGGTGACCGGCCAGACGGTTACCCTCAGCGCGACCGTGGCCGCCGTACCGCCCGGGGCGGGCACCCCCACCGGCACCGTCACCTTCGACTTCGGTGACGGCACGGCCACCGAGACCGTGCCGCTGACGGGCGGCACAGCCGAGGTCGACCACGCGTACGCCAACGCGTCGCAGAGCCCGTACCCCGTGAGCGTCACCTACGACGGTGACACCAACTTCCTGGCGTCCAACGGCACCTGGCTGCACGGCGTCGAACCGGCCGGTACCACCACCACGGTCACCGCCGCCCCCGATCCGTCCGTGACCGGTGAGACGATCACGGTCACCGTGACCCCGGCCGCACCCGGCGTCGGTCTCCCGACCGGTCAGGTCACCTTCGACTTCGGCGACGGCACCCCGATCCTGACCGCCGAACTCGTGAACGGCACGGTGACGGTCAACCACGCCTACACCACCGCGAGTGGCAGCCCGTACACCATCACCGGCGCCTACACCGGGGACGCCAACTTCGCCCCGTCCGAGGACACCATCTCCCATGTCGTCGAACCGGCCGACACCACCACCACACTGACCTCGTCGGCGGAGCCCTCGGCGGTGGGCCAGACCGTGACGCTGATCGCGCGGGTGGCACCGGTGCCGCCGGGCGCCGGGGCACCCGGCGGCACGGTCGTCTTCGACTTCGGCGACGGCTCCTCCCCCGTCACCGTGCCGGTCTCGGCCGGTATCGCCATGACGACGCACGCCTACGGCAGTACCGCGGGCAGCCCGTACACCATCACCGCTTCCTACAGCGGCGACGGTGACTTCGCCGCGTCCGTCGGGACGTTCGACCAGCGGGTGGAAGCGGATGTGTCGAGCACCTCGACCACGGTCATCTCCTCCCCCGACCCGTCCGTCGTCGGCCAGGCGGTCACCTTCACCGCGACCGTGGCGGTCCTGCCGCCCGCCTCGGGCACCGCCACCGGCACGGTGACCTTCGACTTCGGCGACGGCACCCCGACCGTCGCCGTGCCCGTGACCGGCGCCGGTCCGGTGACGGCGAGCGCCGACCACATCTACGCCTCCACCGCGGGGAGCCCCTACACGATCACCGCTGTCTACAGCGGCGACGCCAACTTCGCGGGCTCGACCGGGGCCGACGCCCACACGGTGGACCTGGCCGACTCCACCACCACGCTGGCCGCCACCCCGAACCCCTCGGTGACCGGCGAACCGGTCACCTTCACCGCGACCGTGGCACCGGCGACGGTGGGCGCCGGTACCCCGACCGGGACCGTGACCTTCGACTTCGGTGATGGCTCGGACTCCCTCCTGGTGCCGCTGGCCGACGGGGTCGCGACCGCGGTCCACGCGTACGCGGATCCCTCCGGCAGCCCGTACACCGTCACCACCACCTACAACGGCGACGCCGGTTTCAGCTCCTCCACGGACACCGCGACCCAGACGGTCGACCAGGCCGCCACCGCGACCACCGTGTTCGCCACGCCCGATCCGACCGTGGTCGGCCAGCCGGTGGCCGTGACCGCGGCCGTGGCCCCGGTGTCCCCGGGCACCGGCACCCCGACCGGCGAGGTCACCTTCGACTTCGGCGACGGCAGCCCGACCGTCACCGTCGACACCGTGGGCGGTCTGGCCACGGTCACCCATCCGTACGCCACCACCGCGGCCAGCCCGTACACCATCACCGCCACCTACAGCGGCGACACCGGCTACGCCACTTCCACCGTCACCACCACCCACACCGTCCAGCAGACCGCGACCACCAGTACGGTGACCATCGGTCAGGGCCCCACGGTGGTGGGTGAGGCGGTGACCGTCACCGCCACGGTCACCGCCGTGCCACCGGGCGCCGGGACCCCGGACGGCACGGTCACCGTCGACTTCGGTGACGGCACAACTCCCGTCACCGCGCCGCTGGTCGGCGGAGCCCTCAGCGTCAGCCACGCCTACACCACCAGCCTCGGCAGCCCGTACACCATCTCCGCCGTCTACAACGGCAGCGGCGACTTCGGCACCTCGGTGGCCACGGCCGCCCACACGGTGACCCAGGACGCCACCAGCACCACGGTGACCGCCGCACCGCAGCCCTCCGTGGTGGGCCAACCGGTCACCTACACCGCGTCGGTGGCTCCGGTGGGGCCGGGCGGCGGTTCGCCGACCGGCACGGTGACCTTCGACTTCGGCGACGGCAGCCTCCCGGCCGCGGTCCCCGTGGTCGCCGGGGTGGCCACCGTCGACCACATCTTCAGCAGCGCGGCGGGCAGTCCGTACACGGTGACCGTCACCTACAGCGGTGACACCGATTACACGGGCTCGATCGACACCTTCGCCCAGACCGTGAACCAGTCCCACTCCAGCACGGCGGTGACCCTGTCGCCCGTGCCGTCGGTGGTGGGGCAGCAAGTGACCGTCATCGCGACGGTCTCGGCCGCCGCGCCGGGCGCCGGAACCCCCACCGGCACCGTCACCTTCGACTTCGGCGACGGCAGCGCGCCCGTCACCGTGCCGCTCAGCGCCGGGGTGGCGACCGCCGACCACATCTGGACCAATACGGTCGGCAGCCCGTACGCCGTCACCGCCGACTACAGCGGGGACACCGACTTCACCGGCTCCAGCGGCGCCGTGGTCCAGACCGTGGACCCGGCCGCGACCGCCACCGCGGTGACCGGCTCGCCCGACCCCTCGGTGCCGGGCCAGCCGGTGACCTTCACCGCCACCGTCTCGGCGCTCGCCCCCGGGACCGGAACCCCCACCGGCACCGTCACCTTCGACTTCGGCGACGGCAGTGGCCCCGTCACCGCGGATCTCATCGGCGGCGGCGCCACCGTCGACCACGTCTGGACGGGCACCGCGGGCAGCCCGTACACCGTGACCGCCTCCTATGACGGCGACGCCGACTTCACCGCCTCCAGCGGCACCGACGCCCAGAGCGTCGCCCCGGCCACGACCACCACCTCCGTGCTCACCCTGCCGGATCCGTCGGTGACGGGCCAGACCGTGACGTTCATCGCGCGGGTGACGCCGGACGCCCCGGCCGACGGCTCCCCGACCGGGATGGTGACCTTCCACTTCGGCGACGGCAGCGCACCGGTCACCGTCCCCGTCATGGGCGGTGAGGCCACCGCCACCCACGACTACACCACCGCGGCGGGCAGCCCGTACTCGGTCACCGCCTCCTACAGCGGCGACACCGACTTCACCGGTTCGGTGGGCACCGTCGCGCACACCGTCTTCCCGGCGCCGTCCGCCACGGTGATCGTCTCGTCGCCGGATCCGTCCGTGACGGGCGAGCCGGTGACGGTCACCGCCACCGTCTCGGCGGCCGCGCCCGGCGTCGGAATCCCCACCGGCACCGTCATCTTCGACTTCGGCGACGGCAGCGCGCCGCTTTCCGCGGACCTCGTCGGCGGCAGTGCCGTTGTCAGCCACGTCTGGACCACCACCTCCGGGAGCCCCTACGGGATCACGGCCGTCTACGGCGGGGACGCCGGGTTCACCGGCTCCAGCGGGACCGACACCCAGACCGTCGTCCCGGCCACGACCACCACCGCGGTGGCCACCTCGCCCAACCCCTCGGTGGCGGGCGAGCCGGTGACCGTCACGGCCACCGTCTCGGCGGCCGCGCCCGGCGCCGGAACCCCCACCGGCACCGTCACCTTCACCTTCGGCGACGGCACCCCCTCCGTGTCCGCGTCGCTCGCGGCGGGACAGGCGTCCGTCAGCCACATCTGGACGGGCACCGCGGGCAGTCCGTACACCGTCACCGCCGACTACAACGGTGACGCCGACTTCACCGTCTCCACCGGCACCGGCAGCCAGACCGTCGGCCAGGCCGTCACCGCCATGACCCTGGTGTCCTCACCCGACCCGTCCGTGGCCGGGGAGGAGGTCACCTTCACCGCCAGGGTGGCGGCCACCGCTCCCGGCGCGGGCAACCCCAGCGGCACCGTCACCTTCGACTTCGGCGACGGCGGCGCACCGGTCACGGCGATGGTCTCCGGCGGGGCGGCGACCATCAGCCACTCCTACGCGGACTCCTCCGGGAGCCCCTATACGGCCACCGCGGACTACAGCGGGGACGCCGACTTCGCCCCGGCCACCGCCACCAACACCCATACGGTGTCGCCCGGAGCCGCCACCACCTCCACGACGGTGGTCTCCTCCCCGGGCCCCTCGACGACCGGGCAGGCGGTGCTCGTCACCGCCACCGTGGCCCCGGTCCCGCCCGCCGGCGGAGTGCCCACCGGTACGGTCTCCTTCGACTTCGGCGACGGCACGGCGGTGATCACCACGCCGCTCATCGCCGGGGTGGCGACGGTCGCCCACTCCTACACGAGCGCGACGGGCAGCCCGTACACGGTCACCGCCTCCTACAGCGGCGACGGCGACTTCAGCTCCTCCGCGGGCTCGGACGTCCAGACGGTGACCCCGGCGGAGACGACCACCACGGTCACCTCGGCACCGGATCCGTCGGTGACCGGCCAGCCGGTGACCCTCACCGCGGCCGTGGTACCGGTCGCCCCCGGCGCGGGCGTGCCCACCGGGATCGTCACCTTCGACTTCGGCGACGGCAGCCCCACCGTGATGGCGCCCCTCGACGGTGGCACGGCCCGGATCACCCACACCTACACCGCCGCGGGTGGACCCTTCACGGTCGGCGCCGACTACCTCGGGGACGCCAGCTTCACGGCGTCCAGCGGCAGCGACACCCAGACGGTCGGCCCGGCGGCGACGACCACGGCGGTGGTCTCCTCCCCCGACCCCACCGTGGCCGGACAGTCCACCACCATCACCGCCAATGTCGCGTCCGCCGCGCCCGGCGCGGGAACCCCCACCGGCACGGTGCTGTTCAGCTTCGGCGACGGCACCCCGGATGTCGGCGCACCGGTGAACAACGGCCTGGCCGTGGTCTCCCATGTGTACACGGGGTCCTCCGGCAGTCCGTACACCCTCACCGGTACCTACCAGGGGGACGCCAGCTTCACGGCGTCCAGCGGCAGCGACACCCAGACCGTCAACAAGGCGAACACCACCACCGCCGTGGTCTCCTCGCCCGACCCGACCGTCACCGGACAGTCCACCACCGTCACCGCCACCGTCACCTCCGTCGCCCCCGGCGCCGGAACCCCCACCGGCACCGTCACCTTCACCTTCGGCGACGGCACCGGCAGCGCCACCGCCACCCTGACGGGCGGAGTGGCGACCGTCAGCCACGCCTACCCGGGCACGTCCGGCAGTCCGTACGCCATCAACGCCACGTACAACGGCGACGACACCTTCACCACCTCGAACGGCAGCGACACCCAGACCGTCAACCGGGCCGCCACCACCACCGCCGTGGTCTCCTCGCCCGACCCGACCGTCACCGGACAGTCCACCACCATCACCGCCACCGTCACCTCCGTCGCCCCCGGCGCCGGAACCCCCACCGGCACCGTCACCTTCACCTTCGGCGACGGCACCGGCAACGCCACCGCCACCCTGACGGGCGGAGTGGCGAGCATCAGCCATGTCTACAACACCCGGACGGGCAGCCCCTTCGCCATCACCGCCACCTACAACGCGGACGCCAACTTCACGGCGTCAAGCGGCACCGACACCCAGACGGTCAACAAGGCGAACACCACCACCACGGTGGTCTCCGTTCCGGATCCCTCGGCGACGGGCCAGTCGGTCACCTTCACCGCGACGGTCACCCCGCAGGCGCCCGGCAACGGCACCCCGGCCGGTACGGTCACCTTCACCTTCGGTGACGGCACGGGCAGCACGACCGCGACGCTCTCCGGAGGGGTCGCGACGGTCACCCACCCCTTCGGCGGCACCACCGGGAGCCCGTACTCCGTCACCGCCACCTACAACGGCAGCGACTCCTTCAACACCTCCCTCGGCACCGACTCCCAGAGCGTCAACCGGGCGTCCACCGCCACCAGCGTGGTGTCCACACCGGATCCCTCGGGGGCGGGCCAGTCGGTGACCCTCACCGCCACCGTGGCGGCCATCCCGCCCGGTGCGGGGACTCCCACCGGCACCGTCACCTTCAGCTTCGGCGACGGCACCGGCAACGCCACGGCGACACTCTCCGGAGGGGTCGCCGGCGTCACCCACACCTACACCAGCAGGACCGGAAGCCCCTTCCCCATCACCGCCACCTACAACGGCGACACCAACTTCACCACGTCCACGGGCACCGACACCCAGACGGTGACCAAAGCCGCGACCACCACCACGGTGACCACGACCCCCGACCCGTCGGTGGTCGGCCAGACGGTGACCGCGCGGGCGGTTGTCTCGCCCTCCGGGGGCGGGACCGTCACCTTCTCCTTCGGTGACGGCAGCGCCTCCGTCACCGTCCCGGTCCTCCTGGGAATCGCGACCGCCACCCGCACCTACACCACCACGACGGGGAGTCCGTTCACCGTCACCGGCACCTTCAACGGCACCGACGGCCTGGCCCCCTCCACCGGCACCGACACCCAGACCGTCAACAAGGCGTCCACCACCACCGCCGTGGTCGCCGCGCCGAACCCCGCGAGGGTCAATGACCGGGTGACCCTCACCGCCACGGTGGCCACGGTCCTCCCCGGTACCGGCACACCCACCGGAACCGTCACCCTCGCCATCCCGGGGCGGACCCCGCAGACCGTGACGCTGGTCAACGGTGTGGCCTCCGGGGAGTTCAATCCGCTCCCCAAGGGGACGTACACCGTCACCGCCAACTACAACGGCTCCGTCAACCACGCGGCCTCGGCGGGAAGTACCTCGCTGATGGTGGTGAACTGACCCCCTCGGAAGACGGACGCCGGTCCGCCGCCCCGGTCCGCTCCCGGGCGGTGTCGGAGACCTCGGCGGCCCCGGACGCCGGGGTCTCCGAGGGCCGCTTGTACATCCGGGTGGCGGTGATCTGGCCGTGCACCTGCTCGCCCTCCGGGTCGCTCTGCGGCAGTCCGGGCCGCAGATGCTCCTCGACGCTGATGTACTTCAGCCCCGCCCGCAGATCCGCGTCATTGCGCAACCGGATCACCAGCGGGAACTCGGCGAGCGCCGTGGTGTCGAACAGCCCCGTGGTGTACAGCAGCTGTACGCCCAGGGCGTCCGCCACCGCCCGCTGGAGCTCCAGCAGATAGGTGGCGTTGGCCCGGCCGATGGGGTTGTCGAGGAAGAGCGTGCCCGCGTGGCGGTGCTTGTCCCGGCCGCGGTCGTTGCTGCGCAGCGCGGCCATGGTGCAGTACAGGGCGATGGCGGCGGTCAGCAGCTGACCGCCGGAGAACACATCGCCCATCTGCCCGACCGGCACCCGCTCGGCCCGCAGCACCGCGTCCGGCTTGAGGATCTCGACCGCCACCCCGCGCGGCTGGAGCGCGGCGTGAACTCCGCGCAGCAGGAGGGACATTCCGTCCCGGCGGAGATCCGAGTTCTTCTTCACCGCGGAGCGGGTGGCCTCGTCGATGACCTCGCCCAGCCGCTCCGCCAGCGTGGCCTGGTCCGGGTCGTCGAAGCGGATCCGCAGGAACTCCTGGCCCGACCACTCGCCGAGACCTTCCGGGAGCCGGGAGAGCCGCTGGGCCGAACGCAGTGTGGCCAGACAGGATTCGACCAGGCCGCGCAGCCGGTCGACGATGCTGTCGCGGTTGCGCTCCAACTGCTCCAGCTCGTCGGTGAGTACGCGCAGCCGGGGCGCGAACGCCTCGGCCCAGGCCGACGCGTGCTCGGGCAGGGCCGCCGCGGGCAGCTCGCGGATCTGCTGCCGGGCCGGGGTGCGGACCTGCTCGTAGCGGGTGGAGTTGGCGTGCCGGACGAGGATGTCGCTCGCCTCCCGGACGGCCGATTCGGCCTGGGAGAGATCGGCGGCGCAGCCGCGCAGCGAGCGGCGGGTCTCGGCGGCGGCCTGGCGGGCCTCGGCGAGCTCCCCGCTGTACGGCTCGGGGCGCTCCCCCTCGTCCTCGCCCGTACCGGGTCCGTCGCGCAGCAGGTCCCGCAGCAGTGCGGCGGTCTCGTCGAAACCGCCCGCCGCGTCCTCGGCGGCGCGGTGGGAGCGCAGCAGCTCGGCGTGGGCGGCGCGGGCGGTGTCCAGCGCGTCGGTACGGGCGGCCAGTTCGGTGGTGGCGGTGCGCAGCAGCTCCTTGGCCCGCTCGGCGTCGGCGGGGACCAGCTCCCCGGGCAGCTCGGTGTGCGCGTCGCCGTCGTCGGCGGGTGCCAGCCGCTCGGCCTCACCGCGCAGCCGCCCCAGCTGCTCACTCGCCGCCGACGCGCGGGTCTCCAGCATCTGCACCAGCGATTCGGCGCGGGCGGCGGCCGCCTGGCGGGAGGGTCCGTCGGCACCGTCGGTGCCCTCCAGGAGCTGTGCGGCGCGGGTGCGGACCTTGTTGGTGAGCCGGTCGAGGGAGGCGAGGGCCGCGCTCTCGTCGCTTTCGGCACGGGCCTGTTCGGCGCGGAGGTCGGCGCCCACCCCGACCTTCTCGTAGACCTGGGAGGCGGCGCGGTACGCCTCGCGGAGCGCGGGCAGCGAGGCGCCGGGCGGCTCGCTGCCCTCCCCGAGGTCGTCGGGCGCGCCCGCGATCTCGGCCCGCTCGGCGCGCAGCGCGCGGGCGGTGCGGTGGGCGTCGTCGGCGGCGCGCTGGGCCGCGCGCCGGTCCTCGTCCGCGGCGCGGGCCCGGTCCACACAGGCGTCGGCCCGCTCCTCCGACTCGGCCGCCTCGTCGGCCAGTTCGCGCAGCCGGGTCTGCCAGGCGGCGCGCTGGCGGAGCCGGTGCGCCAGACCGGCCAGCGCGTCCGCCACGCGGCGGGCGCGCTGGGCCGCCTCCTGCCGCTCGTCACGGACCCGGGTGGCCTCGGTGGCGGCCTCGTCGGCCTCGGCGCGGGCCGTCCGCGCCTCCACGAGCTCCCGCTGTGCGGTGTCGGCGGTCTCGCGCGCCTCCTCGGCCGCGGCCGCCAGCTCGGCGAGCCGTCCCCGGGGGCAGCCGGTGCGCCAGGACACGAGCCGCGCCGAGAGCGCACGGTCCCCCGCCAGCCGGGCGGCGAGCGCCCGGATCTCCTCGTCGCGGGCGGTGGCGCGGGTGCGCAGCTCCCGCCGCTCGTCGTCGGCGGCGTGCTCGTCGTGCATCGCCGGGTTCGGCGGGACCAGGAACACACCGCTGTCCCGCTCGCCCGGCGCGGGCGTCGGCGCGAGCAGCGCGGCGGCGGTGCCGACGGCCACGGCGGACCGCGGCAGCAGCGACGCCTGTGCCAGCACCTCGCGGGCGCGGGCGTGGGTGGCGGGGTCGGTGATCACGACGCCGTCCACCAGCTCGGGGCGGGCGCTCAGCACGGCGGCGTGGTCGACCGGGTCGACGGCCTGGGCCAGGTAACGCCAGCCCGGGAGCGCCGGGATGCCGTGCTCACCGAGGAATTCGACGGCAGCCAGCACATCGGGGCTGGGCGGCAGCAGTCCGCCGTCGCCGAGGGCGGCGAGGATCCGCGCGTCGTCGGCGGCGGCGGTCCGCAGCTCGAACAGCTGCCGTTCGGCGGAGGCGACGCTCTCGTCGAGCAGTTCGCGCAGCGCCTCGGCGCTGCGGTCCAACTCCTCGGCGGTCAGCGGCCCTTCGGGGCGCAGGGGCGGCGTGGGCGGCGTGGGCGCGGGCTCGCCGCGCGACGGACGGGGGAGCGGAGCCTCCCCCGTGGTGTCCCCCAGCTCGGGGTCCCAGCAGTCGGGGTCGTCGGCGGAGGTGTCCGGGGTGCCCGTGGTGTCCTCGGCATGCCCGGTCCCGTCGGCATCGGCGCGGGGCGCGGGCGGCGGAACGGATCCGGGCGCGTCCTGTCCGGACCCGTCCCCGGCATCGGCCGAGACCCGGCCGGTGGGGCGCGAATCGGCGGCCACGGCACGGCGGCGACGATCGCCGCCCTCGTCCCCGCCGTCGTCCCCGTCCTCGTCCCCGTCCTCGATCCGGACGGTCACCCGGCCCGGTGGCACGGAGTCCGCGGCCAGGGTACGGCCGCCGCCCTCAGGATCCCCACGGTCCGCGCCCGACGAGACGCCCTCCGCGGGGCGGTCGTCGGCGGGCTGGCCGTCTCGGTCCCGGGTGCGGACTGTCGGTGCGTCGCCCGCGTCCTCCACGTAGGCGTGGTCGTCCGCCGGGTCCGGGCCGGGGTCGGGAGCGAACGGGCAGGGTGGGGGTTCGGCGCGGAACGCGGCGGGGAGTTGGGCCAGGCCCAGCATGTCGTCCGCGTCGGGGTCGTCGTCGACCGGGACCGTGATCCACCCGGCCCGGCCGGATTCGGCGGGCACCGGGCGGCCCCGGGGCGCGGGCACCGGGGCCGACGGCTGGGGCAGGCCGAGCAGTTCGACCAGGCGCTGTTCGGCGCCGAGTGCCTCGGCCGTGCGCAGCTCCGCCTCGTACGCGGACTCCGCGGCCCGTGCCGCGTCCGCCGCCCGCGCGGCGGCCAGTTCGGTGCGGGCCTGTTCGGCGGCGGCGGTCTTCGCGTGGTCGGTGCCCCGGCGGGCCGTCTCACGGGCGGCGTCCCAGGCGGCGGCCGCGGTCTTCTCCGCGTCGCTCGCGGCGAGCGCCGCGCGGGCCGGGTCGGCGTCCGGCGCGGAGTCGTCCAGCCATCCGGCGCGGACGGCCTCGGAGGTCTCCTGCTCGACCTCGGTGAGCCGCTGCCGCAGATGCTCGGCGTCACTGCGGGCGCGCTGGGCGGCGGTGGCGGCGGCCGTGGCGTCGCGGTGGGCGGCCTCACCGGTCTCCTGGAGGGCGGCGGAGCGCTCCTCCTCCTCGGTGGCCACCCGTTCGCCGTCCTCGGCGGCCGCGTGCAGGGCGCGTACCAGGTCGGCGGCGGCCTTGGCACGGGCGGCGAGGGCGGGGGCGGCGTCCCGCTCGGCCTCGCGGATGGCGGTGGCGACCCGGGCGGAGCGGTCGGCGGCGGCGCGGTGGCGCAGCACCGTCTCGGCGGCCTGCCAGGCGGAGTGCAGGGTACGGGCGTCGTTCAGCTCCCGGCGCTGCGCGGCGGCGCCCTTCTCGGCGGCGGTGAGCGCCAACGAGGCGTGACGGTAGGCGAGTTCGGCGGCGACGAGATCGCTGCGGCCGCGCGCCGTCTCGGCCTCGGTGACGGCGTACGCGGCGGAGGCCACCCGCTGGGCCAGCTCGGCGGCCCGGCCGCGCTCCTGCTCGCCCCGCGCGGAGAGGCGCCGGGCGAGCGTACGGGTGCGGCGCTCGGCGCCCGCGTGCACACCGCGCGCCTGCTCGCGCCGGTCGGCCGCCTCGGCGATCCGGGAGAGCAGATCCAGCGATCCTGCGGTGAAGTCCCGTTCGGCCGTCAGTTCGGCGCGGCGGCCCAGCTTGTGCGCGAAGCCGTGGACGAGGTCGGCGAGCCCGTCGGTGTCCCGGGTGTCGGTGACGGCGCGCAGCAGCAGATCGGTGAAGTCGGAGTCGTTCTTGACGGCGAAGAGCCCGGCCGCCTCGCCCTCGTCGGCGTTCATCTCCCGCTGGTAGCGGAAGAGTTCGGGGTCGAGGCCGAGGTCGCCGAGGTGTTCGTTCCACCGCTCGTGGATCTCCACCCAGACCACGTCCAGATGGGGATATGCCTTGCCCGCCTCGGTAAGGGCGTCGCGGAACCCCTTCATGGTGCGGCGGCGGCCGCGGGCGGTGGAGGCGCCCTCCGCGAGGGGCCGCACCGCGGCGGACTCGGCGACGGGCAGCGAGTCGAGGCTGAGCCCGGGGCCGGGGCGGAAGGAGTACCACGCCTCGGCGAACTTGCGCGGGTCGTTGGAGACCTGACGGCCGCGCCACTCGCTGACCTTGCCGACGACGACGGTCTCACCGGTGACGGTGTGCTGCCACTCCAGGGCGACATGTCCGCAGTCGTCGGCGAGCAGGAACTTGCGCAGCACACCGGAGCTGGCGCCGCCGAGGGTGTTGCGGTGACCGGGCAGCATCACCGAGAAGATCAGCTTGAGCAGGACGGACTTGCCGCCGCCGTTCTCCAGGAAGAGCACGCCCGCGGGGGCCGGCCGCCGGGGCGGGCCGACCGGCTCGTCCTCGAAGAACTCCGCCTGGGTGGGCGCGGGGCTGGGCACCGGCTCGCCGACTCCGCGCAGGTCCAGCACGGTGTCGGCGTAGCGCGCACCGGCCGGCCCGATGGAGTAGAGGCGGACCCGGGACAGCTCGTACATGGCGGCAGGACTCTCGTTGGCTTCGGGGGCGGGTGGCGTCGGGAACGTCAGGCGTGGAACGGCAGACCGGCGTCGGCGACGAGGTCGAGGTCGTCGGTGTCTTCGGGCGGCAGCAGGGTGGCGCTGCCGTCGCCGACGGGTACGACGCCCAGCTCCAGCAGCTCGGTCATGGCGGCACCGGCGGCCATGTCCCGCACCTGGAGCTGATAGCGGGCGGTGGTGCGGTACGCGCCCCCGGCGTCGTCCCCGGTGCGCTGGAGGAAGCCGGAGTCGACGAGGAAGGCCACGGCCTTGCCGACGATGCCGGTGGTCGAACCGGCCAGTCTGCGGGCGTCCTTGGTGGCGCCGGTGGCGCTGCGCCGCGCGTACACCCGCCAGGCGGCCTCGAGACCGGGGGCGTCGGTGGCCGGATCGGTGTTGTCGCCGTGCTCCTCGGCCCGCTCCTCGAGACGGCGGCACGCCTGGCGGACGAAGGCGTCGATCCCGTTGACGGTGACCCGGCCGATATAGCCGTCGTCGGCGAGGTCCTCGGGGCGGGGAAAGGCCAGGGCGGCGACGGCGAGATGGGCCAGGCCGTGCAGGAAGCGGTCGGCGGAGTCGGTGTTGGCGCGGCGGGCGTAGTCGCCCATGCGGACGGCGAAGACGGAGTCCTCGGCGGCGGTGACGGCCATTCCGGCGCGGGTGGACACCTCCAGCACGATCAGCCCGAGCCCGGCCGCGACGGCGTCGGTGAGCCGGGCGAAGGCCGGTTCGTCACGGTGGCGGCGGAGCAGCTCGGCGTACTCGACGTCCCGCGCGGGCAGCAGCTTGGGCTGGAGCCCGAAGGCCACCAGCCGTGCGGCGTCGGCCGCGTCGGCGGGGGTGATCCCGCCCGGCGCGCCGCCGGCGGCCGGTGCGGGCTCCGGCTGCGCCGCCTCGTCGAGGGCGTCGTACTCGGTCACGGGTGAAGCTCCTTGCGCGGTACGTACTCACGGTTGACGAAGGACCCGGCGGCCGGTCGGACGGCGCGCGGCATCAGGCCGCCTCCGCCCGGTCCGCGGCCATTCCGGCGGCGTCCAGCAGGGCCGTGCCCACGATGAGGTCGGCGCCGCCGAACTCCTCGTCGTCGAGTTCGGTGCCGTCGTCGACGGCGAAGAGCAGCCGCTGCTCGCCCTGGCGGTAGGCGGTGCCGACCGGGGGGCTCGCGGCGTGCACGGCCAGGAGGGCGATGAGGTACGGGAGGTCGGCGTCCCGACGGCGGGCGTCGGCCAGCAGGCCCGAGAGCCGGCGGGGGGCGTCGGCCGGGAGGTCGAGCAGCTCCATGGCGGACGCGAGCTGTTCCTCGCTGAACCGGCTGTCGTCGGGGGTGGCGATCAGATCGGGCTCGGGCATCTCCGCGCCGAGGTGCTCCCGCTCGACGGGCGGCGTGAGCAGCATCTCCACCAGGTCGCCCATCCGTACCGAGGTCGGGGTGCGCAGACCGGTGCCCCGGGCGAAGAAGGCGTCGGTGACCCGCCCGGCGCGCTCGACCGGGAGCGGGAGCAGCGGGGCCAGCAGCTGTCCGTAGAGGTCGAGTCCGGCGCGGGCGGCGGGTGCGGCGAACGCCTGGCGGTCCTGCTCGGCGCGGAACAGCGGCCCGGCCTCCAGCAGTCGGGACTGGAGCTGGGTGTGGCGGCGGATGCAGTCCTTGACGATATCGACCAGTTCGGCCGCGCGCCGCTTGTGCTCGGGGTCCCGTCCGGAGGCGGCCTCGTCGCGCACCTTGCGGATATTGGTGAGGATCGCGTTCTCGTGGCGGTAGCGGTCGGCCACATGGTCGAGCGCCTCGGTGATCATCTCGGGGACGGTGCTCAGCCAGTCGACCGCCCGGACGTTCCGCCGGGTGGCGTCGAGGGTGCGGCGCAGCGTCTCGGAGTACTGGACGGTGCGGTAGCGGGCCTGTTCGGCGGCGAGTTGGGCGTCGGCGAGACGGCCGCGGCTGATCAGCACCTCGAGCTTGACCTCGGCGGCGATCTGGGCGCTGGTGACGTCCGTGTCGAGGGCGCCGACGAGGACGTTGACGGCTTCGTCGGTGGTGCGCAGATAAACGGTGCCGCCGGGGCCCGGGACCTCCTCGATCAGCTTGAAGTCATAGTCGCGCCGGATGTACGCGCCGTCGGCGCCGAAGGTGCCGTAGACCGCGCGGAAGCCGCGGTCCACACTGCCGACATTGATCAGGTTCTCCAGCACCCAGCGGGCGACCCGCTCATGCTCGGCGGCGGGGCGCGCGGGGGCCTGGGCGGCGACGCGGGGCAGCAGTCTGGCCACTATCTGCTCATGGTCGGCCCCGGTGTCGAAGTCCATGTGGAGCGTGACGAGGTCGATGGCGGCGAGGGCGACCTCGGCCATCGCGTACACCCCGTACTCCCCCGCCAGATTGGCCTTGCGGGTGTCGAGGTCGTGCAGCGGCGCGGTGCACGCGAGCGCGCGCAGCCGCCGGGCCAGGCCCTCGTCCGCGGCCGGGCCGGGAGCCGGGCGGGCGGGCCCGGCAGGGCCGTTGAGCTGGGGCGCGGCCGCCCCGGGGGCTGGAGATGTCACGTCGCACAGAGTAGGCCGTCGCACCGACAACGGACGAAACGGCACGGCCCGTCAGTCTACGGCCCCATGACCGGGTGGTCCGTCCAGGGCGAGCGCCGCGAAGGTGGCGAGCCAGTGGTCACCGGTGAAGTCGCCGGAGGCGGTGTACGGAAGCCCGGTGGCGAGGTGGTCGCGGGCGGCGCCCGTCAGCACCGGTATCCGCGCGTCACCGTTCGGCAGGGCGGCCGACAGCCCGCGCAGCGCCGCGGCCCGGCTGAGGGAGAGCCCGATGAGATGGCCGATCTGCGGGTCGGCGGGGTCGGAGACGACGGGCGGGGTGAGCGGGGCGGCGGGTACACGGCGGCCGGGCCCGCGTGCGGGGGCCGGTTCGAGACCGGGCAGGAAACGTGTCAGCCAGGGCCCGAACTCCTCGCGCGGAACCACCCGGCGGACCGCCTCCGCCTCGGTGAGCGCCGGGGAGAGGAAGTCCTGGCCGGAGGGTTCCCAGTGGACGGGCGCGTCATGGTCGTCGGCGAACCAGCCGAGGACGGCCTCGGCGACGGGCTCCGCCAGCGCGGGGCGGCCCGCGGCGGACGCGCTGTCGAGAACGAGGCCGAGGGCGAAGGCGCTGTTGGCGTGGGTGCCGTGGCGGACCGGATAGGTGGCCCGTGCCAGCCATTCGCGCAGCAGCTCCTCGACCGCGCCGACGGCCGGTTCCAGGGCGTCCGCCCAGCGTGCGCCCGCCGCGCCGCCGAGGGCGCGGCACTCGGCCGTCAGGGCGAGCAGCCAGGCCCAGCCGTAGGGGCGTTCGAAGGACGGGTTGGCGCGCAGATAGTCCGCCTCGGCGAGGAGCGCCCCGTGGGTGAGATGGCGGTCCAGTACCTCGGTGAGCGCGGCGGTGGGGACGCGGTCGGGGCAGCGGCGCAGCAGCCGGACCAGCAGCCAGTGCATATGGACCGCGGAGTGCCAGTCGTAGGAGCCGTAGAAGGCGGGGTGGTGGCGGTGCGGCGGCACCAGGTCCTCGGGGCCGCGCAGCAGATGCGCGGGCGCGTTGGGGTAGGCACGGGTGACGTTGGCGATCGCGACGGCGGCGAACCGCTCGGCATGCTGCCGCAATTCACCCGATATACCCCTATCTGTCTCCGGGGGTTCCACGGTCAATGGGTGGCTCCTTCGGCGATCCGCAGATCCGTCCCGGTGTGCACGGCCGCGGTGAGGATCGCGCGCAGCGCCTCGGCGGCCGTGGCGACGGGCAGCGACGGCTGGTCCCGGTCCACGACCTGTTCGGGCGCGCACGGGAGGTGGACGAAGCCGCCCCGCGTCGTCGGCCGCCGGGTGGCGATCAGATGCGCGAGCCCGTAGAAGACGTGGTTGCACACGAAGGTGCCCGCGGTCTGCGACACGGCCGCCGGGATCCCGGCGGCACGGACGGCGGCGACACACGCCTTCACCGGCAGCGGTGCGAGATAGGCGGTGGGGCCGCCCGGTACGACCGGTTCGTCGATCGGCCGCTGTCCGGCGTTGTCGGGTATCCGGGCGTCGTCCACGTTGACCGCGACCCGTTCGACGGTGACCTGGGAGCGGCCGCCCGCCTGTCCGACGCACAGCACAAGAGCGGGATCGGCCGCCTCCACCGCGGCGGCCAACTCCTCGAGCGCGGTGCCGAAGACACAGCTCAGCCGCACCGGCGTGAGATCGAGACCGGGCGGCGGGGCGGCCGCGACGAGGGAGACGGCCTCCCACGAAGGATTGGTCTCCTCGCCCCCGAAGGGTTCGAAACCGGTGAGCAGCACCCGGGTCATGACGTACTCCCTGGTTCGGGGCCTCGGAAGGCGGAGATTCGGGGCCTCAGAAGGCGAAGAGCGAGATGATCGCGATATTGCAGACCAGCAGCGCCCCGGCGGTGGGTATCTGCGCCTTGATGGGCCCGTACTGGTCCTTGAGCTCCAGCAGCGCGGCGGGCACCAGGTTGAAGTTGGCCGCCATGGGGGTCACCAGCGTTCCGCAGAAGCCCGCGAGCATGCCGACGGCGAGCACCACGGGCGCGTCCCCGTGCATCTGCTGGATGAGCACGGGCCAGCCGATGGCGGCCGTCATCACCGGGAAGGCGGCGAAGGCGTTGCCCATGATGACGGTGAACAGGGCCATGCCGATGCAGTAGACGGCCACGGCGACGTACTTCTGGCCGTCCGGCAGCAGCTGTTCGGTGATCTTGCCGACCTGGTCGCCGACCCCGGCCACCTGGAAGATGGAACCGAGTACGGCGAGCAGCTGGGGCAGCAGCAGCGCCCAGCCCATGGACTCCAGCAGCGACCGTCCGGCGTGCAGCGGCACGGTGGCGCTGCGCTCGCGGACCACGACCATCGCCACCAGCAGCCCCGCGATGGCGCCGAAGCCCAGGCCGAGGATGGTCTCGCTGCCGGTCTCGAGCACCGGGGTGCCGCCGATGTGCCAGTGCTTGACGGCCGAGGCACAGATGACGGCGACCAGCGGAATGGTGAGTGCGGGGATGAACAGCCGGTTGCCGAGCCGGGCGGCGGAGGCGACGCGCTGTTCGGGGGTGGTGGTCCGCGGCACCCCGCGGCCGGTGAGATCGAAACCGGCCAGGCAGACCATGACGAGCACGGCGACGCCCAGCGGCTCGGCGGGAGCCTTCTTCTCGGTCACCCAGGAGCTGTAGAAGAAGCAGGCACCCAGCAGTCCCCAGAAGGCGGCGGAGCCGTGGCGCTTGGGGTTGCTGCGGTCGAAGGCCATCTGCGCGGCCATCGCGAGGAAGACGGCGCCGACGAGCCAGAAGAACCACTCGGCCTTGATCACTTGGCCTCCTCCACGGTGCGGCTGCCCTCGGCAGCGGACGGTCCGCCCGAGGCGGCGAACTGGCTCTCCAGCGAGCGGTCCAGGCGAAGCAGCCGGAAGCCGTGGATGAGGAAGGCGCAGACGGCGGTGGGGATGGCCCACAGCGCGAGCTGCAACGGTTCCAGGTGGGTGTGGTAGGTGGAGTTGACGAAGCCGGTGATCAGCAGGATCGAGCCGATCGCCAGGAAGCAGTCCTCGCCGAAGAACAGCCCGACCGTGTCGGAGCTGGCGGAGTAGGAGCGGATCCGCTCGCGCACCTTCTCCGGCAGCGGACCGTAGCGCCGCTCGGCGGCCCCTTCGGCCATCGGCGCGACCATGGGGCGCACGCTCTGGGCCGGGCCGCCGACGCTGGTGAGGCCGAAGGCCGCGGTCAGCTGGCGCAGTGCCAGGTAGAGCGCGAGGAACCGGCCGGTGGTGAGCTTGGCCAGCTTGCCGATGAGGGTCCGGGCCTGTTCCTGGAGCCCGTGGCGCTCCAGGAGGCCGATGACCGGGAGGGTGATGACGAAGATCGTCACCGAGCGGCTGGAGGCGAAGCCGTCGCCGAAGGCCGCGAGGACCTCCTGGGGCGAGAGCTTGCCCAGCAGCCCGGTGGCGATACCGGCGACCCCGACCACCAGCAGGGGATTGCGTCGTGTGGCGAATCCGAGGATCACCACGAGAACGCCAAGGAGAACGATCATGCGTCCCGCCTTCCGCGCGCAGGACCTCCCGGCGCCGTGGGGGAGCACGACGTCAAGAGGAGAACGCACCGGAGGCTAGATGTTCGTTCAACGATCCGACAAGAGCCTGAAACCGACTTGTTCTCGTTCCGCTTGATCGTTTATCGCGCCGGATCCCTCAGCCGCGGGACACCTTCTGGGCGTAGGCCTCGACCAACTGCCGCTGGGAGTCGTCCAGATACGAGGCGAGCAGCCGCTCCGCCTCGGCCGCGTCCCCGGTCTGGAGCACCTCGAGAATCTGCCGGTTGCGGACCAGGTAGGGGGCGTGGAAGCGGCGGGGGTCGGCCATGACGTGGAAGACCAGCCGCAGCTCGGCCAGGACGGCGCGCATCAGCTCGTCGGTGCGGGGGCTCGCGGCGAGGCCGACGATCGCCTGGTGGAAGCGGATATTGGCGGTCGACAGGTCCTGCCAGGACCGCTCGTGCACGGCGCGCTCACCCGCCGCCACCGCCGCCTCGACGGCGTCCAGCGGATAGGGCGGGTCCCCCAGGCCGCGCAGGGTGGCGCATTCGACCAGTCTGCGCAGCCGGTAGAGATCATTGAGGTCGTCCACGGTCACCACGCGCACGAACACCCCGCGGTTGAGCTCATGGACCAGCAGCCGCTCATGGGTGAGCAGCCGGAACGCCTCGCGCAGGGTGTTGCGGGAGACGCCGAGGGCGCCCTTGACGCTGTCCTCGGAGAGCCGGGTGCCGGGCGGGAAGAAGCCCTCGGCGATGCGGTCGCGGAGGATGTCGGCGACCCGCTCCGCGGTGCTGGTGCGGCCCAGCAGCGCCCGGTCGGCCTCCAGTCCGGAGCCCCCCGGGCCACCCGGGAGTACCGGGCTTCCCGCCACCTCCGCCGCCTGTGCGAGACGTTCCTCCGCGCCTTCCGCGCCCGCCGCGGCCTCCGCCGCATTGGACCCGTTCTCCCCATTTGCCACTTTCGCTCCCATTCACGGCTTCACGCATTCCGTATGGCGAGAAGTCAAGCCCAGAAACGAGGACGGGACAACAACACTCTTGTCGGATCGTTCAACGATCGCCTACCTTGGCGCTCAACCACATCGGCCCCGCGTACGTCCCCGTATCCGTACGCCCTCCGCACGCCCGAACGGACGGAAATGACCGTACCCTTGGCGAACCCGTCGATCGATCTCAACGCCGACCTCGGCGAGGGCTTCGGCCACTGGCAGCTCACCGATGACGACGCCCTGCTGTCCGTCGTCAGCAGTGCCAATGTCGCGTGCGGCTTCCACGCGGGCGACCCGTCGATCATGCGCCGGGTATGCGAGCTGGCCGCCGAGCGAGGGGTCCGCATCGGCGCCCAGGTCTCCTACCGGGACCTGGCCGGTTTCGGGCGGCGCGCCATGGACGTCCCCGCGCGCGAGCTGGCCGATGAGATCGCCTACCAGATCGGCGCGTTGGAGATCTTCGCGCGCGCGGCGGGATCGCGGGTGTCCTACGTCAAACCGCATGGCGCCCTCTACAACCGCAGTGTGCACGACACGGCGCAGGCCGCCGCCGTCGTCGAGGGCGTACGGCTCGCGGCGGAGGGTCCGCTGCCGGTGCTCGGCCTGCCCGGTTCACGGCTCCATGAGGCGGCCCTCGCGGCCGGACTGCCGGTGGTCGCCGAGGCCTTCGCCGACCGCGCCTACACCGCGGCGGGCACCCTGGTGCCGCGGACCGAGCCCGGCTCGGTCGTCTCCGACCCCGACACCGTGGTCAAGCGCGCCCTGGGCTTCGCCCGCGACCACGCGGTCACCTCCGTGGACGGACAGCGGATCGAGGTGGCGGTGCGCTCCCTGTGCCTCCACGGCGACACCCCCGGCGCCGCCGACCTCGCCCGCCGGGTACGGAGCGAGCTGACCGCCGCGGGTGTGCGCGTGGCGGCGTTCACATGACGCTGCGGAGCCTGCCCGTCGGCGATCACGGACTGCTCGTCGAGCTCGGCAGCGGCGACGAGGCCGAGGCGCTCCACGCCGAGCTGCTGCGCCGGGCGGCCGACGGACGGCTGCCCGCGGTGCGCGAGATCGTGCCCGCCGCCCGCACCGTGTACCTCGACGGCCTCGAGGAGCCCGGCCGACTGGCCGCGGAACTGCCCGGCTGGGAGATACCGCCCCTCGCCCGTGGCGCGGGCACCACCGTCGAGCTCCCGGTGCGCTACGACGGACCCGACCTCGCCGAGGTCGCGGACCTCTGGGGCGTCACCCCGGAGGAGGCCGTACGCATCCACAGCGGCACCGAGTTCCGCGTGGCCTTCTGCGGATTCGCACCGGGCTTCGGCTATCTGACCGGACTGCCCGAGCGGTTCGCGGTGCCGCGCCGCGCCACCCCGCGGACCAAGGTCCCGGTGGGCTCGGTCGCGCTCGCGGGCCCCTACACCGGTGTCTATCCGCGCTCCTCCCCCGGCGGCTGGCAGCTCATCGGCACCACCGACACCGTGCTGTGGGACGCCGCGCGCGAACCGGCGGCGCTGCTCACCCCCGGTACCCGCGTCCGGTTCACCCCTTCTGAGTCCTATGTCCAGGAAGGGCCGACCGAGGGCGAAGGGGACGGGACATGACCGACAGCGCCTTCGCGGTCGAACGGGCGGGCGCCCTGACCACCGTCCAGGACCTGGGCCGGACCGGCCACGCCCACCTCGGCGTGGTCCGCTCCGGCGCCCTCGACCAGCCCGCCCACCGGCTCGCCAACCGCCTGGTGGGGAACGCCGACGAGGCGGCCACCCTGGAGACCACACTGACCGGCTGTGCGGTGCGGCCGCGCCGGGCGGCGACCGTGGCCGTCACCGGCGCGCCCTGTCCCGTCACGGTCGACGGCCGCCCGGCAGCATGGGGCGCGGCCGTACGCGTACCGGCCGGTGCGCTGCTGGAGCTCGGGGCCGCCACCCACGGCGTACGCAGCTATCTGGCGTTCGACGGCGGGATCGGGGCCGAACCGGTGCTCGGCAGCCGCGCCACCGATGTGCTCTCCGGACTCGGTCCGGCTCCGCTCGCGGACGGTGCGGTGCTCGGACTCGGGCCCGCCGGAAGCGCGCCGCCCGCCGTGGAGGTGGTCCCCCACCGGGGTGTGCCACGGGAGCTGGTGCTCCCGGTGATGCTCGGTCCGCGCGACGACTGGTTCACCGAAGCCGGGCTGCACACCCTGGCCACCGGTGCCTTCCGCGTCTCGGCCGCCAGCAACCGGATCGGGCTGCGGACCGAGGGCCCCGGCCTGGAGCGGGCGCGGGAGGGTGAACTGCCCAGTGAGGGCATGGCGCTCGGCGCCCTCCAGGTGCCGCCCGACGGCCGTCCGGTGCTCTTCCTCGCCGACCACCCGACGACCGGCGGCTACCCGGTGGTGGGCGTCGTCCCGGAGCGGTGGCTCGCCGCCGCGGCCCAGGCGGTGCCGGGCACCCCGGTGCGGTTCACCCCGCTGGGCCGGGTCTCCTGGGGCCGACCGGCACCGGCGTAGCCCGCCGCGGCCGCTCAGCGGGCGGCGCGGCGGCCACCGGCGTGTGCCACGGCCCGTTCCCGGTCGGCGTCCTTCCTGGCCCGGCGCTGTCCCCGGCGGCGCAGCGCCCGGCGCTCCTCCTCACCCGTGCCTCCCCACACTCCGTGGGTCATCCCGGTCTCCAGCGCGTACTCCAGGCACGCCTGGGCCACCGGGCAGCGTTCGCAGATCTGTTTGGCCCGGGCCTCCTGCTGCTGGGCGGCGGGTCCCGCGATCCCCACCGGGAAGAAGAGTTCGGGGTCCTCGTCCGTACATGCGGCGTTCTGCCACCACGCCATGGCTGCCCCTTTCCATATCTGCGGTCTTATGCGTCCGAATTTCCGTTACGGCGACCCGCCCTCGGCTCGCCGCGCACTCTCCGCGGGGCGGGCGCCCTCCGGTCACGCGTGGCGCGTCCGGGCGGGGTCGATACGAGTCGGGTTTCCGATGGCCGCCACCGCAAACGGTCTTGAACGCGCCATACGTCACAACGGGGGAATCAACCTACTCACGGCGCCCGCTCCCGCAACCCCCCGGTCGCCGGGTTCTTCGGGCAATTCTGCGAGCGCGCGGAGGGTGTCAGTCCGCCGGGGGGCCGTATCCGCCGCCGCCCGGGGTGCGGACCGCCAGGATGTCGCCGGGCATGACCTCCGCCGTGTCCCGGCCGTCGAGGTGTTCGAGGGTGCCGTCCGCGCGCTCGATCAGGTTCGCGCCGAGCCCGCCCGGTGCGCCCCCCGCCATCCCGTACGGCGGCACCCGGCGGTGGCCGGTGAGCAGGGCGACGGTCATGGGCGCCAGGAAACGGAGGCGGCGGATGACGCCGTCGCCGCCGTGCCACCGGCCGCGGCCGCCGCTGCCGGTCCGGATCCCGAAGCTCTCCACCCGCACCGGATAGCGCCACTCCAGCACTTCGGGGTCGGTCAGCCGGGAGTTGGTCATATGGGTCTGCACCGCGTCCGCGCCGTCGAAGCCGTCGCCCGCGCCCGAGCCGCTGGCGACGGTCTCGTAGTACTGCACCCGGTCGTCGCCGAACGTCACGTTGTTCATCGTGCCCGAGCCCTCGGCCTGCGCCCCGAGGGCCGCGTAGAGCGCTCCGGTGACGGCCTGCGAGGTCTCCACATTGCCCGCGACGGTGGCGGCCGGATGGACCGGCGCCAGCATGCAGCCCTCCGGGATCCGTACGTCGAGGGGGGTGAGACAGCCGCTGTTGAGCGGGATGTCCTCGGCCACCAGGGTCCGGAAGACATAGAGCACCGCGGCCATCACCACCGAGCTGGGCGCGTTGTCGTTGCCCGGCCGCTGCGGTGAGGTGCCGGTGAAGTCCAGGACGGCGCCCCTTGCCGCGCGGTCCACGGTCACGGTGACCTGGATGACGGCGCCGCCGTCCGTCTCATAGCGGTACGCACCGTCGCCGAGCGCGGAGACGACCCGGCGGACGGACTCCTCCGCGTTGCCCTGGACGTGGCCCATATAGGCGTGCACCACCTCCAGGCCGAACTGGCCGATCATCCGGCGCAGTTCCTGGATGCCCTTCTCGTTGGCGGCGATCTGGGCGCGCAGATCGGCGAGGTTGGCGTCCGGGGCGCGCGACGGATAGCGCCCCGCGGTCAGCAGCTCACGGGTCTCCGCCTCGCGCAGCACCCCGTCGCGCACCAGCAGCCAGTTGTCGAAGAGCACGCCCTCCTCCTCGATGACATGGCTGAACGCGGGCATCGAGCCGGGGGTGATCCCGCCGATCTCGGCGTGGTGGCCGCGTGAGGCGACGAGGAAGAGCAGGTCGGTGCCCGCGTCGTCGAAGACCGGGGTGACCACGGTGACATCCGGCAGATGGGTGCCGCCGTGGTACGGGTCGTTGATGGCGTACACATCGCCCGGCCGCATCGCGTCCCCGTTGCGGCGCAGCACCTCCTTGATGGACTCGCCCATGGAGCCCAGATGGACGGGGATATGGGGGGCGTTGGCGATCAGACTGCCCTCGGCGTCGAACAGGGCGCAGGAGAAGTCGAGCCGCTCCTTGATGTTGACGGAGTGGGCGGTGTTCTCCAGACGCAGCCCCATCTGCTCGGCGATGGCCATGAAGAGGCTGTTGAACACCTCCAGCATCACCGGGTCCACCTCGGTGCCCACCGCCACCGTGCGCGGCCGCGGCCGGACCCGGCTGAGCAGCAGATGGCCGCGCTCGCCCACGGCGGCCTGCCAGCCGGGGTCGACCACGGTGGTGGCATCGTCCTCGGCGATGACCGCGGGGCCGGTGACCCGGTCCGAGGGCCGCATCCTGGCCCGTTCGTACAGCGCCGTCCGCTGCCAGCTCCCCTCGGTGAACATCCTTACGGTGGCCACGGGCGCCGCCGCGCCCTCCCGGGACGGCTGTTCCGCCGCGTGGCCGCCGGTGGGCCCGGCCGCGCCGACCGCCTCCACCGACACCGCCTCGGCCACCAGCGGCTGGTCCATGGTGAAGGCGTAGCGGGCGCGGTGGGCACGGATGAACTCCTCGGCCATCGCGGGAACGGTGTCCAGGGTGACGGGGAGGGCGGAGTCGGTGCCCGCGTAGCGCAGATGGACCCGGGCCTCGGTGGTCACGGTCTCCTCCGGGACGCCGTCGGCGAGCAGTTCGGCGCGGGTCCGCTCGGCGAGCCGCGCACAGAGCTCCCGCACCCGGGGCAGCGACTCCTCCGACAGCTCGGTCTCGACGGCGTGTTCCCGCATGGCGGTGGCGTCGGCCACCCCGATTCCGTACGCGGAGAGCACACCGGCGAGCGGTGGCACGATCACCGTGCCGATGCCGAGCGCGTCGGCCACCGCGCACGCGTGCTGGCCGCCCGCGCCGCCGAAGCTGGTGAGCGCGTAGCGGGTGACATCGTGGCCGCGCTGCACGGAGATCTTCTTGACCGCGTTGGCCATGTTGAGGACCGCGATGTCCAGGAAACCCGCCGCCACGTCCTCCGGGCCGCGCCGGTCGCCGGTGGCCTCGGCGATCTCCTCGGCGAGCCGGGCGAACCGCTCGCGGACGGTGTCCGCGTCCAGCGGCTGGTCGGCGTGGGGACCGAACACCGCCGGGAAGTGGTCCGGCTGCACCCGGCCCAGCATCACATTGGCGTCGGTCACGGTCAGCGGGCCGCCGCGGCGGTAGCAGGCGGGGCCGGGTACGGCACCGGCCGAGTCCGGGCCCACCCGGTAGCGCCGTCCGTCGAAGTGGAGCACCGAGCCGCCGCCCGCCGCCACGGTGTGGATGTTCATCATGGGCGCCCTCATCCGCACCCCGGCCACCTCGGTGCCGAAGACGCGCTCGAACTCGCCCGCGTAGTGCGACACATCGGTCGAGGTGCCGCCCATGTCGAAGCCGATGACCCGGTCGTGCCCCGCTTCCTCCGACGACCGCGCCATGCCCACCACACCGCCCGCGGGACCGGACAGCACCGCGTCCTTGCCGCGGAAGTGGGCGGCCTCCCGCAGCCCGCCGTTGGACTGCATGAACATCAGCCGGATACCGCGCAGTTCGGCGGCCACGTCCTCGACGTAGCGGCGCAGGATCGGCGAGAGATACGCGTCCACCACGGTGGTGTCGCCCCGGGACACCAGCTTCATCAGCGGGCTGACCTCGTGGGAACAGCTGATCTGGGTGAAGCCCAGCTCCCGGGCGGCGGTGGCGAGCGCCTGTTCATGCGCGGTGTGACGGTAGCCGTGCATCAACACGACGGCGGCGGCGCGGAATCCGTCGCGGTGGGCGACGCGCAGCGCCTCGGTGGCGGCGCCGAGATCGAGCGGCCGTACGACATCGCCATGGGCGTCCACCCGCTCGGGGACCTCGATCACCCGCTCGTACAGCGCCTCGGGCAGCACGATCCGGCGGTCGAACAGCCGCGGCCGGTTCTGGTACGCGATCCGCAGCGCGTCCCGGAACCCCTCGGTGACCACGAGAACGGTCGGCTCACCCGCGCGCTCCAGCAGGGCGTTGGTGGCGACCGTCGTACCCATCTTGACGACGGCGATCCGGTCGGCCGGGACCGGCTCCCCGGGAGCGAGCCCGAGCGTCTGCCGGATTCCGGCGACGGCGGCGTCCTGCCGGCGCTCGGGGTGGTGGGACAGGAGTTTGCGGGTGACGAGACGGCCGTCGGGGCGTTTGCCGACGACGTCCGTGAAGGTCCCGCCACGGTCGATCCAGAACTCCCAGCGACCCGTCATCCCACCATTGTCGCAGCGGGGGGAGGGGTGGGCAGGGCTTTGCCGGGCGCCGGTGCGGCGCCTTCGCCGGGGTGCCGGGAGTCGGCGCCGGGACGACGGGAGTCACCGTCGGAGTGGCCGGGGTCGCGGGGGTCGGCGCCGGGGTGACGGGAGTCGTTGTCGGGGTGCCGGGAGTCGCAGCCGGGGTGGCCGGGGTCGGCGCCGGGGTGGCGGGAGTCACCATCGGAGCGGCCGGGGTCGCCGCCGGGATGACGGGAGCCACGGCCGGAGCGGCCGAGGTCGGCGGCGGGGTGGCGGGAGTCGCAGCCAGCGTGGCCGGGGTCGGCGGCGGGGTGGCGGGAGTCACCGTCGGAGCGGCCGGGGTCGGCGTCCAGGGCGGCGAGGGCGGCGCGGGCCGCCTGTTCGTCCCGGCTGTCGAGGAGGTGCTCCGTGCGCGTCAGCCGGTGGCGCCACTCCAGCGCCGCGAGGGCGAGCAGTCCGGGCAGCAGATCGGTACAGCGGTCCGCGATCCAGCGGGTGCCACGGGTCGCCATCCACCACGCGGCCGCGGCGGGCGAGGGGGCGGGGCCGTCGAGTACGAGCGACGGCGGCTCGCCCATGGCCACGCCGCGCGTGGTGAGCGCGGTGTGGAACTCCCTGGCGAGCAGCCGGTGGCCGAGCTCGCTGGGATGCAGCCGGTCCACGCTCCACGCCCCGCGGTCGGCGACCCAGGAGTGGTCGCCCAGCTCCACATGGACCGTCTCGTACCGTGCGGACAGCGCGCGCACCACGGTGTTCACCGCCCGCATCCGCCGCCCCAGCGGACGGGCCAGCGCGGACGGCAGTCCGAGCATCCGCCCGGGGTCGGGCTGACAGGCGGTGAGCACCACGGCGCCGTCGGCGCGCAGCGCGCCGATCGTGCGGTCGAGGGCCCGGGCGACGCGGTGGATGTCGAAGGAGTCGCGCAGCGTGTCATTGCCACCGACCACGACGGACGCCAGATGCGGGCGGGCCCGGCGGGCGGCGGTGAGCTGCTCCTCGGCGACGTCGGCGGCCAGCGCGCCACTGCGGGACACATTGACCAGCTCCACCTCGGCCCCGCCCCGCGGCCCCGCCGACTCCGCCAGCAGCGCGGCCCATCCGCGCCATCCGCCCCCGGCGGCGGGATCGCCCAGCCCTTCGGTCAGCGAGTCCCCGAGCGCGGCGAACCGCACCGCCCCGGGCGGCGCCTCGCCCGGAACCCCCTGTGGGGGGACCCCGACCACGGCGGGCGCCGACACCTGCCGGGTGACGCCCCGGCAGATGGCCATGACGCCTTGGGCCGGTGCGGTGGCGGCGTCGCCCCCCGCGGGGACGGCGACGGGTCCGATATCCAGCGCGCGGGAGCCACGGGTGGGAGGCTGCGGCGCCCGCCGCGCCGGTCCCGGGCTCCGTCCGGGCACCCTGCCCGGGAGGACCGGGGCCGTCGCGGACGGTGGGGCTTCGGTGTCCGGCGGTCGGGCGGTGCGGGGCGGGGTCATCGCGCGCCGCCTATGGGCTGGTGGGCGGGGTGGTTGGCCGTGGGGCAGTGCGCCACCACCCCGTTCACCTGCCGGGACGCGGCCGGGTCCTGACCCGCGTCACGCGAGGCGACGTCGGCCGTCTCCGCCTGCGCGGGCGCCTGCGCGGGCGCCTGCGCGGGCGTCGGACCGTCGGCCGACGGTGCGTCATGGGCGGCCAGGAAGGAGTCGACCGCGGCGGGCCAGCCGTAGCGCTCCGCCCGCGCCCGGGCCGTCGCGCGGCGCAGCGGTTCCGGGCGGTCCAGGATCCGTTCCACCGCGTCGGCGAACGCCGGTCCGCTGTCGGCCGCCGTCACCCCCGCCGCTCCGACGATGGCCGGCAGGGCGGAGAGCTCACTCACCACCACGGGCGTGCCGCACGCCAGCGCCTCGAGCGCCGCCAGGCCGAAGGTCTCCGCCGGGCCCGGTGCCAGGACGACGTCCGCGCTCGCCTGGAGCGCGGCGAGTTCGGTCCGGCCCGCGACATGGCCGAGGAAGGCCGCCGCAAGCCCCTCCGCCCTGGCGCGGGCCTCCAGCCGTCCGCGCAGCGGCCCGTCGCCCGCGGCCACGAGGGCCGCCGGGACGCCGCGCCGCCGGAGTTCGGCGAGGGCGTCGAGGGCCCTGCCGGGTCGCTTCTCCGGTGAGAGCCGCGAGGCCAGCAGGAGCAGCACCGCGGCGTCGCCCCGGTGGCGGTCGCGCAGCCGGGGGTCGTGGTGCGCGGGGTGGAAGTGGTCGAGGTCCACGCCCAAGGGGGCGCGTACGACATTCCGCGCGCCGATACGGACAAACTCGCGCGCCGCCCACTCCGTCGTACAGACGATCCGCGCGTAAGCCCGTGCGGTCCGCCGGTTGAGCCGGTCGGCAGCCCCCTCGGCGAACGCCCCCGGTACGCCCCAGGTGCGCAGCACGGCGTCCGCGCTCTCGTGGGAGACCATCACGGCGGGAACGCGGGCGCGCCGCGCCCACTCCCCCGTCCAGCGCAGGGTGGTGCGGTCGGAGACCTCCAGCCGGTCCGGGGCCAGCGACTCCAGCAGCGCGCTCAGCCGCCGCCGGTCGGTGAGGACGCGATAGCCGCCGGTACCGGGGACGCACGGTCCGGGGAGGGTGATCACCCGTCCCTGGCGGGTCTGTTCGTCGGAGACCCGCTCCCCCGGCACCACCAGCACCGGTTCATGACCGGCGGCCCGGTAGCCCGCGCCGAGCTCGCGCAGCGCGGTGCGGAGGCCGCCGGAGGCGGGGGTGACGAAGTTGGCGAGCCGGACGATCCGCAGCGGGGCCTGGCTCCGGGGCCGGTTCGGGGACTGGTTCCGGGTGTCGTCGGTCATGCCGCCACCGCCGTACGCGCCATCAGCACCTCGGCGTAGTGGTCGACCAGTTGGTCGACGATGGCGCCCCAGGTACGGCCCTCGACCGCGTCCCGGGCGGTGCGCCCGAGCGACGCGCGCAGCCGGTCGTCGACCGCCAGCAGCGAGACGGCGTCGCGCAGCCGCGCGGAGTCGCCGGGCGGCACCAGCAGTCCGGTCCGTCCGTGGTGGACGAGGTCGAGCGGTCCGCCCGCGGCGGGCGCGATCACCGCGACCCCGCTGGCCTGCGCCTCCTGCACGGTCTGGCAGAACGTCTCCTGCGCGCCGGGGTGGGCGAAGACGTCCAGCGACGCGAAGACGCGGGCCAGTTCATCGCCGGTGCGGCGGCCGAGGAAGCGGGCCCGCGGCATCGCCGCACGCAGCGCGGGTTCGCTCGGCCCGTCCCCGACCACGACCACCTGGACGCCGGGGAGGGCGCAGAGCGGGGCCAGCAGGTCGACGTTCTTCTCGGGGGCGAGCCGCCCGATGTAGCCGACGATCAGCTCACCGCCGGGCGCGAGGGCGCGGCGCAGTTCGGGGTCGCGCCGGGAGGGGTGGAACCGCGTGGTGTCCACACCGCGCGGCCACAGCCGGACCCGCGGCACCCCGTGCTCCTCGAGGTCACGGGCGGCGGCGGTGGACGGGGCGAGGGTCCGGTCGGCGGCGGTGTGCACGGCGCGGATCCGCCGCCACGCGGCGTTCTCGCCGGCGCCGAGGTAGGTACGGGCGTAGCCGCCCAGGTCGGTCTGGTAGACGGCGACGGCCGGTATCCGCAGCCGCAAGGCGGCCGTCATCCCGCGCGCCCCCAGTACGAAGGGGCTGGCGAGGTGGACGAGATCGCTGCCGTGGGAGGTGATCGCGGCGGCGAGGCGACGGCTGGGGAGTGCGACGCGCACCTGTGGATAGCCGGGCAGCGGGAGCGAGGGGACGCGGACGACGGGATACGGATGCGACCGGTCGACCTCCCCCTGGTCCTCCGGTGGCCCGTCCCCGGAGGCGACGGGTGCGCCTCCGGGGGGACCCGCGGGGGCGATGACCAGCGGCTCATGACCGAGCCTGTGGAGGTGGTCGGCGGTCTGGAGCGTGCAGTGGGCGACGCCGTTGATGTCGGGCGGGAAGGATTCGGTGACGATGGCGACTCGCATACCGGTGTTGTCGGCGTACGAAGGGTGGCCCCGGCATCGAGCACGTTTCGCGCCGTGGAACGTCCCATGAGCGTTGGCCTTCGCGGCCCGTGGCGGGGTGGACGACCCCGGTCACGCCCCGCCATCCCCGGACGAATCCGGCCCCGGACCGGCCCGCCCGGTGAGCGCCCCGGACAGCCGTGGGCGGGGCGACTCACGAGCCCCCGGACGCGGATTCGGCCCGGCGGGCGGCAGGCGCCGTCGGCCGCGGCCCCGGACCGCGTGGGGCGGCGTCGCGCTCGGCGCGGGGAGACCGGTCGGCACCGGCAACGACGGACGGGAGCCGCGAGGGCCCGGGACAGACGCCGGGTGGGTCAGACGCCCGCCGCGTCGGGGCCGATACGGCTGCGGACGGCGGTCTGGACGTCCGCCTCCTCGGCGGGGTCCGCGGCCAGGCGGCGGAGTTGCTCCACGACGCGGGCGTCGGCGGTGGCGGCGTGGTGGGCGGCCACTTCGCGGGTGGTCTCCTCGCAGTCCCAGAGACACTCGACGGCGAAGCCCGCCGCGAAGGACGGATCGGTGACGGCGAGGGCGCGGGCGGCGCGGCCGCGGAGGTGGGAGGAGGCGGTTTCGCGATAGATATGGCGCAGAACGGGCGCGGCGCAGGTGATCGCGAGGCGTCCGGCGCCGTCGACGAGGGTCCACAGGGCCTGGGCGTCGGGGCCGTCGCCGCGGACCGTACGGCGGAGGGCGGAGAGCACGAGCGGGGCGTCGTACTGGCCGCCGCGGCAGGCGAGCATCGCGGCGGCGGCGTCGCCGAGGGCGTCGGGGCGGTGGGCCCAGACACGGGCGCGGTCGAGGGCGGTGATACTGCGCATCCGCTCGAAGGCGGAGAGGGCCGCCTGGGAGACCAGCTCGGTGGCGTCCGGCTCGGTCACGGCACGCTCCACCAGGTCCAGCACCTCGGGGTCGCCGGTCTCCGCGAGGTGCCGCAGGGCGGCCGCGCGGGCCGCGTCCGGGGCCGACGCGGCGGCGGCGAGCAGGTCGGGACGGTCCTCGGGACCGGCGACGGCGATGAGGCAGCGGGCCGCCGCGTCCGGCGTACGGGCGCTCGGCCGCAGGTCGTGCTCCTGCTGGGCCCAGCGGAGTACGTCGTGGACGCTCCAGCCGGGGCGCGGCCCGGCCGGCCGCAGCTGGCGCTGCCAGCGGTCGAAGGCGCCCTGCTCCTGCGCGGCGCGCACCCGCTGTCCGTAGCGCGGATCGTCGGCCCACAGCCGCCAGGGCCGGGGTTCATAGGCGCCGCGTACGGCGGTGGCCAGTTCGGCGTTGCCTTCGGGGCTGTCGGGGAAGCGGGCGAGGACCGCCGGGGCGAGCGCGCGCAGCCCGGTGTCGTCGTCGCGCAGGGCCAGCTCGTCCAGGGCCCATTCCCAGTTGGACCCGGCCGCGGCGTAGCGGCGGAGCAGCCGCAGGGCGTCGGGCCGGTCGTAGGAGGCGAGGTGGCCGAGGACGGCCAGGGCCAGCCCGGTGCGCTGCTCATCGGTGTCGAGCAGGTCGTCGGGGTGGAAGAGGTGCTGTTCGATCGCGTCGAGCTCGGCGTCGAGATCGAGACAGAGCCGTGCGTAGTAGAGGGAGCGGTTCTCTACCTGCCAGTCACGGCGGGGGTCGCGCAGCACGCAGTGGTGCAGTGCCGCGAGCGCCTCGGCCCGCGGCGCCGCGAGGGCGTGCAGGGTCCCGTCGCCGCGGCCCCTCTGAAGGAGGCCGAGCAGGGTGCCGCTGGGCGCTATGTCTGGATCGAACATGAGGTCAGCATCCGGTGCGGGAGGTTCGCTGGCAACGGGATTTCCGTCGATCGGCATTCTTGCCGATGTCCGGGTGCGGTATGCCTGCTGGACGCCCGGACTGTAGGGATTCCCGAGCGCCGCAGCCTACCGGAACCGATTCTTCCGGCGCATGCGGGCGAAATGTCCCAGGAAAGCCGCTGGCATATGCCAGAAGCACCACCGGATCGGGTATTGCCAAACCGGTTACGCGATGTCGCAGCCTGTGCAACAGTCGTAACCGGTCCAGCCCCATGAAACCGGCCGCCGCGCCCGTATCGGAGAACGTCATGCCGTCCCCCCGCTCCGCGGACCAGCCCGCCGTCCAGCCGCCCCGCCGCGGCGCGGTCGACGCCCTCATCTCGCAGACCGAGCGGCTCCGCGGCAGGGTCGACGCCGTCCGCCGCGACACCACGGCGGACCCTATGGACGGGCGGCACGATCCGGAGGTGCGCTGGCAGCGCGCGCTGTGCGATCTCGCCGTCCATCATCTGGACGACCTCGGCCAGCATCTGGGCCAGCTCCGCGAGGGGCTGCCCGTGGACCAGCCGGAGCCGTCCGGTCCGGGCGGGCGTACCGTGCCCGAGCCCCGGGCCGGAAAGGGCGGCACCCGCGTCCCGGCCGCGGACGAGCCCGCCGCGGAGCAGCCGCCCGCGCGCGGTTCACTGCTGAGCCGGGTCGGCAGCGCCGAGTGGAATCTCCTCACCGACGAGGTGGTCTGGTCCGACGAGCTGTGCCGGATCTTCGGCCGTACCCCCGAGGACGGCGGGCTCACCCTCGACGAGCTGCCCTCGTGGGTCTCCCCCGAGGACCAGCCGATGCTGACCGGGATGGTCACCGACTGCCTGGTGGACGGCAAGCCGATCGACGGGGAGTTCCGCGCGATGCGCGCGGACGGCGCGCTCCGCACCCTCCATATGGCGGGCGAGCCGGTGTTCGACGCCGACGGCAGCACCGCGTCCATGTGGGCCGTGCTCCGGGACGTCAGCGAGCTGCGGCGCAGCCAGCGGGCGGTGCGCGAGAGCCAGGACTCGCTCCAGCGCCAGCGGTACGCCGCTCGCACCGAGCACCGGCTGGCGGTCGAGCTCCAGGAGGCCGTACTGCCGCCCTGGCGCGGTTCGCTGCGGCTGCCGGACAGCGGCGCCCCGGGGGCGGTGGCCGGGGACGCCGGTCTTGACCTGGCCGCGCACTACCTCCCCTCCGAGACCAGCGCGCGGATCGGCGGCGACTGGTACGACGCGCTCGAACTGCCCGACGGGCAGACCCTGTTGAGCGTCGGCGACCTCACCGGTCATGGCGCCGCGGCGACGTCGGGGATGGCCATGCTGCTCGGCGCCGTCCGCGGGATGGCGGTCGCCGGGATCGATCCGGGACCGCTCATGGGTCGGCTCAACCAGCTGCTCGGGGTCTCCTCGCAGCCCGCGCTCGGCAGTGCCCTCTGCGGCCGGTACGACCCGCGCAGCCGCACCCTGGTGTGGGCGCAGGCCGCACACCCCGCCCCGCTGCTCTTCCGTGGCGGGACGGGGCGCGCGCTGACGCCGCCGGGCGGGGTGCTGCTCGGCGCCACCACCGGCGCCGCGTACACCCAGGCCGAGGAACGGCTCGAGCCCGGAGACCTGTTGCTGATGTACACCGGCGGACTCGCCCAGGACGCCGGGGCCGCCACCGAGCGGCTGCTCGCCCTCGCACCGCGGTTCGCCGCCGCCCGGGGCGCACAGGACTGCGTACGGACCGTGGTGGAGGCGTTCGGCGACGAGCGCCGTGAGGGCGATGCCTGTGTGCTGATCGCAGGCGTCGGCGTCTAGCGATCAGCACCTCCACCCGTGCGGCCGGTGACGCGACGGCCGCTAGACCGTCGCGCTCCTGGCCGTGCCGCCCACCCCTTTCACTCCAGGACCCGCCCCCTTCGCTCCCTTGGCGGCGGTGCCCTTGGGCACGGCCTGCTTGATCTCCTCCCGCAGCTCCCGGATCGGCCCGGAGGAGGCGTACGGGGCGGTGAGCCCGTACATCTCGCACAGCCGGTCCCAGGTGCGGTGCGAGGAGTTCTGCTCGATGGTGTCCAGCGCCTGCCGCGCATGACGGCCGCCCTGTTCCGGGTCGTCACCGATGAAGCAGGCCGAGGCGATGGAGATGTGGTCGAAGATCTGCGACCGCTGACGGCCGCCCTCCCGCATCCGCAGCGCCTCCTTGGCATGGCGCTGTGAAAGGGACGCGACCGAGGGGTCGTGCTCGGCGAGGGTGCGGTAGATCAGCCCCTGCATCCCGTGCATATCCGCCTCGTTGAACAGCTGCATCCAGCTCGGGGACGGTCCGCGGTCCCGCTCGGAGACGAACAGCTCCTCGGCCTCGCCCAGCGTGCGGCGGACGGCCTGGCCGTGGCCCATGGACGCCTGCGCCCATGCCTCGATGGTGCAGAACATGGCACGGGTACGGGGCAGCGCCTCGTCGCCCGCACCGGACTTGGCCAGCCGCATCAGCTCCAGGGCGTCCTGCGGGCGGCCGATGTGCACCATCTGACGGGCGGCCCGGGACAGCGCCTCACTGGCGCGCGGGCGGTCCCCGCCCTCCCGGGCCGCGTGCGCGGCCATCACGAAGTACTTCTGAGCGGTGGGTTCGAGACCCACGTCGTGGGACATCCAGCCGGCCAGTACGGCCAGGTTGGCCGCCACCCCCCACAGTCTGCGCTGGAGGTGCTCGGGGTGGTGGTGATAGGCGAGCATCCCGCCCACCTCGTTGAGCTGGCCCACCACGGCCTTGCGCTGGAGGCCGCCGCCGCGGGCCGCGTCCCAGGCACGGAAGACCTCCACCGAGGTCTCCAGCGCGTCGATCTCCTGGGAGCCCACGGGGGCGGCTTCATAGCGGTCGAAGCCCGCCGGTTCGGCGGACAGGGGCTGGTCGGTACGGGGGGCGTCGGAGGCGAGGGTGGGGTCGGAGAGCAGCCAGTCGCTCATGGCACCGGTGATGGCGGTTCCCGCGGCGAGCGCGGCGCCCGCACCCACCAAGCCGCGTCGGTTGAACATAAGGTCCATTCCCGTGAATTCGGTGAGGACCGCGGCCGTGGACTCGGGGGGCCAGCACAGCCCATCGCCGGACTGCCCCTTTCCCGCGCGCCCTCCACGTCCGAACCCGAGGTCCTCGATGGTCACGACACGACCGAGACGCTCGGTGAACAGGGCTGCCAGCACCTTGGGCACGGGATCGCGCGGCGTCTCGCCGGTGTCGATCCAACGCCGCACCCGCGAGGTGTCGGTCGCCAGCTGCGGATGGCCCATGGCCGCCGCCCGCCGGTTCACGAGCCTCGCGAGCTCTCCCTTGGACCAGCCGGCCAGGCCGAACAGGTCCGCAAGACGGGTGTTGGGTTCCCTCGTCACGTCAAGCCCCCAGGTTCCTCGGCTGGCTCGACAGTAACGGCCCCGTCACGGGCCGTGCGAGTATTCGCCAGGGTTCGCCAGGGTCCGCCAGATGGTGTGCCACCCGCGCGCCGGTGTGATGTAGAAGCGCGTTACCCGGCCCGGTGGCGGATCGAGCGGAATCGACCGCATTCCCCAGGGTGCGGCCCCGTCACGGGGCCGGGAGCGTACGCATTCGTCGGCACGCGAAGGGATCTGTCTCGCCCATGTACGCAGCATCGTCCTCCGTGTCCGCCCCGCCCCGGCCGTACCGGCGGCAGCTGCCCGGCACTGGGCCGTATCTCGATCCCTCCCACAGCGGACGGGCCCGGCGGACCACCGCCCTCGGCCCAGTGCCGCCCCGCGGGAGACTCGACGTGTCCGGTCCTCAGGGTGCGCAGCTGCGCACCGCGATCGCCTCGGTCCAGCGCATCTGTCCGGACTTCAATCCGGTCCAGGTGCTGCGGCGCAGCGGACGGAGCCTGCTCCTGGTGGGCACCACCGGCCGGGCCACGGCGGTCGCCAAGTGCCTGCTGGACCACTCCCCGGCGTGGGCCGAGCGGTTCCGCAGGGAGATAGCGATGTACCGGGCGTTCGTGCGCCAGCGGCCGCCCGTACGGGTGCCCCGGCTGATCGCCGCCGACCCGGACAACTGCGCACTGGTCATCGAGCGGATGCCCGGCCGAATCGCCGCGTCCCAGCGCCATCCCACCGAACCGCCACCGCGTGCCGATGTCCGGGCCGCGCTGAGCGCCATCTGCCGGATCAACCAATGGCGGCCGCCCGCCGAGCTGTTCGACACCCCGCTCGACTACGCGGCCCGGCTGTCGCGCTACCACGAGCTGGGGCTGCTGACCGACCGGGACATGGGGGATCTCCAGAAGCTGCTGCTGGGTCTCTCGCACGCCCCCGGGCGCCATGCCCCCGGGCAGTTCTGCCACGGTGACGCCCTGTTGAACAACGTCATGCTGTCCCCCTCGGGCGCGGTGCTGCTCGACTGGGACCACGCGGGCTGGTATTTGCCCGGCTATGACCTGGCCACGCTGTGGACGGTGCTGGGCGACGCCCCGGCCGCCCGACGGCAGATCAGCCAGCTGGCACAGGCGGCGGGTCCGGCCGCGCGCGATTCCTTCCTGGTGAATCTGATGCTGGTGCTGACCCGGGAGATCCGCCAGTACGAGACCGCCGTGCAGCGCACCATGCACGACCCCGCCCCCGTGGTGCCGGGCGCGATCCCGGCTGGTGAGGAGCAGCGGCTGCTGCTGCGGCGGCTGCACGACGACTGTGCGATGGCCCGCCGAGCGGTACGGGCCGCGGTCGGTACGCGGTAGCCGAAGGGCGCGTCACCGGTCTGGACCGGTGACGCGCCGTAGGCGGCTGACATGCGAACACCCGTCTGGGCGCATCTGATTGACGGATGGCCTGGCAGCGGATACCTCTGAGTGGCCCGGCTCATGCCCGGCCCGCCATGAGGAGGCTGCCATGCCAGGATCCGCACAGGACAGCGCCCACGACTCGAACAGACCGGCGTCCGGCCCCAGCCGGCGCACCACGGTGCGGGCCGCGGGTGCCGCGGCGTCCGCCGCCTTTCTGCTCCCCCTCGTCTCCGCGACTCCGGCCGCCCGTGCCGATCAGCGGCGGCCGGACGGTCCGGACGGCGGTTCCGGCCTTCAGCGCGCCTTCGCGGCGGCGGCCGACGAGCACGGTGTTCCGCTGAGCGTGCTGCTGGGCGTCGGGTACCTCCAGTCGCGCTGGGACGGCCATGGCGGCGCGCCCAGTGTCACCGGTGGCTATGGTCCGATGCACCTCACCGACGCGCACACCGCGCTGTCCCGCGCACCGCACCACAGCGAGGGCACCGAGGACGCGCGCGGTGACCTGGCCCGGCCACTGCGGGTGCCCCGGACCACGGTGCCCGAGCCGCGCCAACTCCCGGCACGGTTGAGGACGTTGAGTCGCGCGGCCAAGCTGACCGGGCTGCCCCCGGCGGAGCTGCGCGGCGATACCACCGCCAATGTGCGCGGCGGCGCGGCCCTGCTGGCCGCCGAGCAGAAGCGGCTGGGGCTGCCGCTGAGCGAGGAACCGGCCGACTGGTACGCGGCGGTGGCGGCCTACCCGGGCGCGGACAACGCCACCGCGGCGGCCGTGTTCGCCGACGATGTGTACGAGGTGATCCGCACCGGCGCGGCGCGGACGACGGGCGACGGTGAGCGGGTGGTGCTCACGGCCCGGCCCGATATCGCCCCCGACCGGCGGCAGTTGCGCACCCTCGGGCTGCCGTCACCCGCGCGCGATCCGCATGTCGAGGCCCCCGAGAACGTGTCCTGCGAGTGGATCCCGGCACCCTACGAGCAGTTCGGGGACAACGACTACGGCAACCACGACCTGGGCGACCGCCCCGAGTCCCAGCGCATCGACTACATCGTCATCCATGACACCGAGGGCCCCTGGGACACCACCATCAAACTGGTCCAGGACCCGACCTATGTCTCCTGGCAGTACACCCTTCGGTCCGCCGACGGCCATATCGCCCAGCATGTGCCGCTCAAGGACGTGGCCTGGCACGCGGGCAACTGGTACGTCAACGCCAAGTCGATCGGGCTGGAGCACGAGGGCTTCCTGACCGCGCCCGACGCCTGGTACACGGAGGCGATGTACCGCGCGTCGGCCCGGCTGGTGCGCTATCTGGCGCGGCGGTTCGACATCCCGCTGGACCGCCAGCACATCCTGGGCCACGACAACGTCCCGGGCACCACCACCGCCACCATCAAGGGCATGCACACCGATCCGGGCCCCTACTGGGACTGGGCGCACTACTTCACCCTGCTCGGCGCGCCCCTCCGGCGCACCGCGGGCGCCTCGGGCGGTCTGGTGACCATCCGCCCGGACTACGACACCCATCAGCCGGTCTACACCGACTGCGACAAGGCGGGGCAGCCGTGCACGCCGCACGGTTCCTCCGCGGTGCGGCTGCACACCGCGCCCGGCGATGACGCACCGCTGGTCAAGGACATCGGACTGCGCCCGGACGGCGCCGACTCCACGACCGGTGTCAATGACACCGGCGCCCGTGCCACGACCGGCCAGCAGTTCGCGGTCGCCGGGCGGAAGGGCGACTGGACGGCCATCTGGTACCTGGGCCAGCGGGCGTGGTTCCACAACCCCGGCAAGCGGCCCACCGCGGTGTACGGCAAGGGTCTGGTGGTCACGCCCAAGGCGGGGGTCACGGAGGTTCCGGTGTACGGCCGGGCCTATCCGGAGCAGGAGGCGTATCCGGCGGAGGTGCCGGTGCAGGCGGTCTCCCCGCTGCCGTACAAGCTGCTCGCCGGGCAGTCGTACCCCCTGGGGCTGCGGACACCGGGGGAGTATCTGTGGGCGACCACCTTCGATCCGGCGGGCCACAAGGTGGTGCGCGGCAAGGACGTCTACTACCAGATCCAGTTCGGGCACCGGGTGGCGTTCGTCCGCGCCGCCGATGTCACGGTCCGCCGCTCGGGGAAGTGAGACAGGACGGGGCGTCAGCCGCCGCCGGCGCCCCGTCCGGGCCCCGCCCGGAGCGCTGACGCTCAGCGCTGCTGGAACATCTCCGCGGGCAGCGGCTTGAGCAGCCGGTAGAGATCGTCGGTGATGGGCCGGTCCCAGCTGGCGATGGTGACCAGCACACCGTCGTCGCGGTCGAACTGGGCGCAGGAGATCCGGCTCTCGGAGACCTTGATCCGGCGCACGATGAGCAGGTTGTCCTCGTGCATCACCGGGTTGTCCTCGACGTCGACCACATGCACCGGCTCCTCGTTCTCGAGGGCGGCGAGCAGCTGGGTCACCTCGAAGGGGACCTGGCCCTCGGCGACCTCGCGGGCCGGGGAGCCCTCGGGCAGATTGCCGATGATCATCGCCGGGCCGCGGCCGCCGAACAGGTCGTAGCGGAGGAAGACCCCCTGGCAGCTGCCGTCCGGCGCGGGCAGCAGCCCCGCCCCGAGATCGCCGGGCCAGTCCCCCGGGTCCATGGCGAGGACATCGAAGTCCGGCCCGGTGGGCGTGGCGGCGCTGCGGCGGCGGAGGAAGGACATGCGGATATGGTACGTGCCCGTGCGGTGTTCCCCCGGCCGGGGAACGCCCGGAGCGGGCTCGCCGGGACCCGGCCGACCCGCCTCTCCGGGGCCGCTCAGCGGCCTCGGACGGCCCCGTACGGCGGGTCCGCCGCGGTGGTCAGTGCTCGGCCCGGGTCGGCGGACGGGTGGCGGTGGCGGGGCCCAGCAGCTTCGCCAGCCCCGTCCGGTCGGTGCCCACCTTCCGGTAGACGCCGGAGAGCAGCCGGGCCACATCGCGGTCGCTCAGCCCGGTCTCCGTACAGATCCGCTCATCCGTCCAGCCCTGGGCGGCCCGCTCGGCGACGGCCTGCTCCTGGGAGGTGAGGGGGCTGGTGTGGTCGACGCGGAGCTGCATCGGGCGCAGCCCCGCCGCGGACAGCTCGTCGCGGGCCCGGGTGGCCAGCGCCTCCGCGCCGCACTGGACCGCGCCCTCGAGACCGCGGTAGAGCCGGTCGCCCGCTTCCTGGGGCAGTCCGATACGGCGCAGCGCGGCGCCATGGTCGACCAGCGCCATGGCCAGGTCGTAGGCGGACGGTGAGCGCTCGAGGTGGCTGACGGCCTCGGCCAGCAGCTTGATCCGCTCGGCTCCGTGGGCCACGGCCGCCGCGGTGTGCAGGGCGCGCCCGATGGCGGAGTGGGTGCCGAACTGACGGGCGCGGCGCACCGCGTCGTCGGCGACCTCGGCCGCCTGCCGCGGTTCGCTGAGGGCCAGCGCCTGGGCGAGGTGGAGCTGCCAGGGGCACCAGGCCGGGTTGCGCATACCGCGGCCGTCCATCCGCCGGCCGACCTCGGTGAGCTGGTGCCGGGCCTCCCGGTGCATATTGGCGGCGAGCAGCAGTTCGCCGCGGACCGCGGGCACATCGGGGCAGAGCACGGCCTGCGGCAGAATCTCCCCGCCGTGTCCGGCCGCGAACTCCTGCGCCTCCTGGACCCGGCCGCGGCAGATCAGGGTCTCGATGAGGGTGCCCACGGCGGTCCAGTGGGCGGGTGTCGAGGCGCCGACCAGATCGGCGATCCGCATACCCTCGCGGGCCAGCTCCTCCGCCTCGTTCAGCGCGCCGCGGCGGTAGCGGGCGTAGCCGAGGAGGGTGATGCCGAACGCCAGGTGGGAGCCGCGCCAGCCCTTGCGCTCGCATTCCGCGATGCCCTTGTTGAACAGCTCCTCGGCGCGTCCCGGCTGATCGCAGTGGAGGAAGATCAGCGCGACCAGGATCGGGACCTCGAAGCCCCAGTCGTCGTCGGTCCAGCTCAGCCCGTCGCCGAGGGCCTCCTCCGCGTAGTACAGGGCGGTGGCGGCGGGCTCGCCGCGGGTCATCGCGTCCCAGGCGCGCAGTCCCAGCAGATAGCGCTCGGCCATACCGCGGCCGGTGAGGTGGTCGGCCAGCCGGGCGAGTCTGCGGGAGCGGGCGGGCGACTCCTTCTCGTCGGCGCGGAACATGTTCCACATGAACTGCTCGGTCTGCATCCGCAGCCGGGTGCGGGCGCTGGTGGCCCGTCCGGCCTCGGTGGCGACGATCTCCGCGGCCTCCTCCATCCGCCCGCTGTGGCCGTACGCCTGGGCCAGCCGGTAGGTGATGGCCTCGCGCAGATCGGTGTCGAGCGCGGGCTCGTCCAGCGCGGCCCGCAGATGGTTGATGGTCACGGCGGGCTCGGTGAGCTGGGCGGAGCAGCCCAGCTCGTACAGGACGGCGGCGCGCTCCTCGAGGGCGGGCGGCTCCCGCAGGGCTCTCGCCAGGCAGCGCCGTCCGGCGTCGGGTGCCCCGGCGCGCAGATACTCTCCGGCCGCGGCCCGCAGATGGCGCACCACCCATGGATCGCCCTCGGGGTGCATCTCCACCAGATGGCGGCCCGCGGCGGTGGGTCCCAGTCCGGCGCCGAGCACGACATTGGCGGCCTGTCCGTGCATGGCCACCCGCAGTGCGCCGGGGATCGCCTGGTAGATGGCGGTGGCGATGAGCGGGTGGAGGTACTCCAGCGGCTGCTTGCCCGGGCCGCCGCGCGGCGGGGCGAGGATACGGGCGTCGACGAGCCGCCCGACCACATCGGTGGCCTCGGTCTCGCTGAGCCCGGCGACACTGGCGGTCAGCGCCGGAGTGGCTTCGATACCGAGGACGGCGACGGCCCAGGCGAGGCGTACGGCGGCGGTACCGAGCCGGGTCAGCCGGTCGTTGAGTCCGCTGTCCTTGGCCGAGGAGACGAGCTCGCGCAGCGCGGGCAGGCTCTCCGACTGCGGTTTGAGCTCCCGGTCGCGGATCTTGGCGGTGAGCTCGACGACCTCGAAGGGGTTGCCGCCGGTCATCGCCCAGCACTCGCGGCAGAAGGAGTCGTCGGCCTCCTCGCCCAGCACATCGCGGACGATCCTGCCGACCCCGCTCGGGGTGAGAGGCACCAGCACATGCGGCCGGGAGCCCTGGCGCCCGGTGAGCCCGCGGACCCCGGCGGCGTCGGCGGACAGGTCCTCCGGGCGGTAGCCGACGGCGAGCAGCAGCGGCAGGTCCGCGGCGCGCGGCGCGAACCGGGTGAGCCAGTCCAGGGATTCGGGGTCGGCCCAGTGGACGTCGTCCAGGATCATCACGACCGGGGCGTGTTCCACCGCGTAGCGGGTCACCAGCCAGTCGAGACCGTCGCGGACACCTTGCGGATCGGGTGCGCCACCGCCCTCGGAGACCACCAGACCGACCGCGGGCGCCACGATGTCGTACCAGCCGCCCAGGATCCGGCGGTGCTCCTCCTCGCCGGTGGCCGCGAGCACGGGCTGGAAGAGCTGGCGCACCACGTGGAAGGCCGCGCCCTGTTCATGTTCGCCACCGCGGGCGGACAGCACGGTGCAGCCACGGGCGGCGGCGCGGCGCCGCATCTCGGCGAGGACGGCGGTCTTGCCCACACCGCCCGGTCCGGCGAAGGCGATCACACCGCCGATGCGCATCCCGGAGCCCTCACCGGGACGCGTACCGCACAGGTCCGTCAACGCACCGTCCACCGCGCCGAGTTCCAGCTCCCGTTCCAGCAGTGTCAGGCGCGTCTGGTTCTGTCGGCTCATGTCCTCCGCCACGTTCTTCCCCTCCGGCAGGTAACGCCGAGCGTAGCGCGTCTGGCACGCTCCGTAGCCCTCGCACCGGCGTTTTCCCCATGGCATTGCCACGGGCACGCACCATTTCAACTCGTCCTCTATCGATGGCACGTTCAGCACGCGAGGATGGCCGGATTCATCGGGTTGCCCCGGTGCCGTGATGCCCTGTGGTATGTGCGGTGCGGGTGATCCACTTCATGGAGGGGGGCGGTTTCGCATCATGACCACAAGCGCTTCGCGGTCTCACGCCCGGCAGTCGGCGCTGCTGCGTCGGGCGGCCCTGTTCGACTTTCCGGCCTCCGCCGGCCTCAGCCCCGATGCGGAGGCCGCCAGACTGCACACCGTCCAGTGGCTGTCGCGGTTCGGTGTCTTCGAGGGGAGCGAGGCCGTCGCGGAGTACGACGCGCTGCGGTTCGACGTGCTGACAGGACTGTTCTACCCCGGGGCGAGGGGCGCCGACCTGGATCTGGGCAATGACCTGGTCGGCTGGTACTTCGTCTTCGACGACCAGTTCGACGGCGAACTGGGCCACCGCCCGGAGACGGTGGCGCGGCTGGTGGCGGATGTCGTACGGATCACCGAGGAGCCCCTGAACGCCCCGGGCGCCCCGCTCGCGCGGGAGGCGTGCGGGAACGACGGCGGGGGCGGGTACGACGGACCGGGCGGGCCGCTGCTGGCCAGCTTCCGCGATCTGTGGCGCCGGATCAACTCCGGCCGCTCACCGGTGTGGCGGGCGCGCTTCCGCCACCACTGGCTGGAGTATGTGCACTCGTACCACCGCGAGGCGCTGGAGCGCACCGGTTCCGGTGGCGGGATGCCGCGCTCGGTGGACGCCGTGCTCGCGCTGCGCCGCCACTCCATCGGTGTACAGCCGTGTCTGGACCTCAACGAGCCCTTCGGCGGCTACACCCTCCCCGACGCGCTGCACGGCGGCCGCCCACTCGCCGCGATGCGGGAGGCCACCGACGATGTGGTGGTCTTCACCAACGACATCGCCTCCCTGGACAAGGAGTTGGCGGCCGGGGACGTCCACAACAGCGTGATAGTGCGCCGGGAACGGGCGGGTGGCGACCTGGAGGACGCCGTACGCCATATCGCCGGCCTCGCCAACGCCCGCTACCGCTGGTTCGAGAAGACCGCTGCCCGACTGCCCAGGATGCTCTCCCGGGCCGGGGTGGCCGCGCCGGTACGCCGGGATGTGGAGTCCTATGTGGACGGCATGCGGAACGTCATGTGCGGCAATCTTGGGTGGTCGCTGCGGACGGCCCGCTATGACGAGCGGGGCATCGAAGCGGTGAGCCAGGGCCGTCAACGGCCGTGGGCGTATCTGGCCGAGTCGGACGCCCTGCTGCGCGCGGGGCGCACCACGGGCTGACGCGCACTACCACCGGAACCACTACCGGAACCACCAGCGGACACCATCGGCCGGGCCGCCCGAGCACTTCGGGCGGCCCGGCCGCGGTGACGGGCTCAGGGACCGGGGACTAGGTGAGGTCGAACTCGCCATCACGCGCGCCGAGGACGAAGGCACGCCACTCGGCCGGAGTGAAGATCAGCGCCGGGTCCTCGGGGCGCCGGCCGTGGCGCATCGCGATGAACCCCTCCACGAAGGCGATCTCCACATCGCCCACCCCCTGGCTGCTGGAGCGCCACTGGGCGTCCGTCAGATCGAGGTCGGGCTTCTCCCGGCCGGAGGTGAGTGGGTGTTCGGTGGTGGTGATCTCGGCCACGTCCTGGCTCCTCCCGGATCGTCGTCCGCGCCCCACCCTAGCGACCGCGGCCGGTGCCGCACAGGCCACGAAAGAAGTACGCTCACCCCGTCGGCGGCACGTCCCCCACCACCCACATCGAGAAGAACTGGGAGCCCCCGCCGTAGGCGTGGCCGAGCGCCGTGCGGGCCCCCTCGACCTGGTGCTCCCCGGCCTCACCGCGCACCTGGAGCGCGGCCTCGGCGAAGCGGAGCATGCCGGAGGCCCCGATGGGATTGGTGGAGAGCACCCCGCCCGAGGGGTTGACCGGCAGTTCGCCGTCGAGTTCGGTCACCCCGGACTCGACCAGCTTCCAGCCCTCGCCCTCGGCGGCGAAGCCCAGGTTCTCCAGCCACATCGGCTCGTACCAGCTGAACGGCACATACATCTCGACGGTGTCGATCTGACGGCGCGGATCGGTGATCCCGGCCTGCCGGTAGACATCGGCCGCGCAGTCCCGCCCCGCCCGCGGCGAGACACAGTCCTTGCCCGCGAAGAGGGTGGGTTCGCTGCGCATGGCGCCGCCGTGCATCCAGGCGGGTGGCCGCGGCGCGCGGGCGGCCCCGGCGCGGTCGGTGAGCACCATGGCGCAGGCGCCGTCGGAGGAGGGGCAGGTCTCGGAGTAGCGGATGGGGTCCCACAGCATCGGGGAGGACCGCACCTTCTCCAGGGTGAGCCCGTGTTCATGCAGATGCGCGTAAGGGTTGCGCAGCGCGTTGCGGCGGTCCTTGTAGGCGACGAGGGCGCCGGTCCCGGCGGGTGCCCCGGTGCGCCGCATATAGGCGCGTACGTGGGGGGCGAAGAAACCGCCCGCCCCGGCCAGCAGCGGCTGCTGGAACGGCACCGGCAGGGACAGCCCCCACATGGCGTTGGACTCGGACTGCTTCTCGAAGGCGACGGTGAGCACGGTCCGGTGGATCCGGGCGGCCACCTGGGCGGCGGCGACCAGCGCGGTGGAGCCGCCGACCGAGCCCGCGGTGTGCACGCGCAGCAGGGGTTTGCCGACCGCGCCGAGCGCGTCGGCGAGGTACAGCTCGGGCATCATGACGCCCTCGAAGAAGTCCGGGGCCTTGCCGATGACCACGGCGTCGACGTCCGCCCAGGTCAACTCGGCGTCCTCCAGGGCGCGCAGGGCGGCCTCGCGGACCAGTCCGGCGAGGGAGACATCGCGGCGGGCCGCGGTGTGCTGGGTCTGGCCGATTCCGACGACGGCCACCGGCTCCTTGCTCACTGGGGGTCTCCTTCCAGGACCGCCACCAGGTTCTGCTGGAGGCAGGGGCCCGAGGTGGCATGGGCCAGGGCCCGGTCGGAGCCGCCGCGGTGGATGGCGGCGGCGGCCTCCCCGAGCCGGATGAGCCCGGCCGCCATCATGGGGTTGGCGGCCAGCGCACCGCCGGACGAGTTGACGCGGACGCCCTCGCCGAGCCGCAGCTCATGGCGGAGGATCACCTCCTGCGAAGTGAAGGGCGCGTGCAGTTCGGCGGTGTCCACGGGCGTGCGGAAGGCGCCCGCGCGCGCGGCGGCCAGCCGGGTGGACGGGGAGCGGGTGAGGTCGCGTACGCCCAGGGCGTGGGGTTCGACGCGGTGGTCGATACTGCGGATCCAGGCGGGGCGGGGGCACAGCCGACGGGCGGTGTCCCCGGCGGCGAGCACGACGGCCGCCGCCCCGTCGCCGATCGGCGGACAGTCGTGGCGGCGCAGCGGACGCACCAGATACGGGGTGTCGAGCAGCCGCTCGGGCCCGTCCGAACCGGCCCGCTGGGCATGCGGGTTGTCCTCGGCGGCGGTGCGGCTGCGGGCGGCGACCCCGGCCAGCGCGCGCTCATCCGTCTCCCCCGCGTCGATGAGCGCCTGTGCCTGGAGGGCGGCCAGGGAGACCGAGTCGGGCCACAGCGGCGCGAGGTAGTACGGGTCGAGCTGACGGGTCAGCACCTCGCGCAGATCGCCGGGCGAGGACTTGCCGTAGGAGTAGACGAGCGCGGTGTCGGCATCCCCGGTGAGCAGTTTGGTCCATGCCTCGTACAGCGCCCAGGCTCCGTCCATCTCGACATGGGACTCGGAGATCGGCGGCCAGGCGCCGACGCCGTCCAGGGCCATGGTGAACGAGAAGGCGCGGCCCGCCAGATAGTCCGAGGAGCCGGAGCAGGTGAAGCCGATCTCCCCGGCGGTGAGCCCGACGTCGTCCAGCACCCGGCTCAGCACCGGCATCAGCATCTCGACCTCGGAGACCTCCGCGGTGTCGGGCCGGTGGTCGCTCTGCGCGAAGGCGACGATGGCAACCTCTCGCATCTACAACAGCTCCTTGTAGGCGTCGTAGTCGGCGTCGGGTTCGCCGGTGGGCCGGTAGTGGTCGGGGTAGCGGCCGTCCTCGGTCCACACGGGCTCCACCCGCAGCCCCATCCGCACCTGGTCGTAGGGGATGCCCGCGATACGGCCGTGGAGGGCGAGTCCGGCGCCGTCCAGGGCGATATGCGCGTAGACGTAGGGCACCTCGATGTCCAGGTTCTTGGCCTTGATGTTCACGATGCAGAAGGTGGTGACGGTGCCGTGCGGGCCGACCTCGACCTGTTCGGCGGTGGCGACGCCACAGGTGGGGCAGGCGCCCCGGGGCGGGACATAGACCTTGTGGCAGGACGGGCAGCGCTCCCCGACGGTCCTGCGGCCGGCGAGGGCGGCCAGGAAGCGGGTCTGGGCGCGGCCGGGCGCGTAGGTGTAGTCCAGGCGCGCGGGCGCCACGATCCCGCGTACGGGGTCGGTGAACTCGCCGCTGTGCGGGGCGGGTTCGGCCCTGGGCCCGGTGCTGTCGCCCGTGTCCGGTGTGAAGCAGGCGATGTCGGTGATGGCGCCGGTTGGTGTCGCGGCCCAGCGGATCCGTACCCGCAGCCCGGTGTGCACGGCCTCCGGCCCGGGTGCGTCGAGGGCGTGCAGCAGGGCGGTGTCGGCGCCGTCGAGCCGTACCAGCACCCAGGCGAAGGGGGTGGCCAGCGGCTGGCCGCGGCTCGGGGAGGGGTTCCAGGCCCAGGTGGTGACGGTGCCGGTGGCGGAGACCTCGACCAGGTCGCGCAGTTCGTCGGCGGTGACCGGGTCGTATTCGACGGGCGGTACGAGCACCCGGCCGCCGGTGGTGCGGACCCCGAGCACGGTGCGCTCGCGCAGCCCGGTGAGGAAGGCGCTCTGGACGGGGCCGAGGGAGCGGGTGAAGGGGAACTCGACGACCAGGGGGGCCCGGAGGGCCTCGGAGGAGGGAGCCGGGGGCATGGGTGGGTCTCCTTCTGTCCGGCGGTCCGGACCCGCTCGGGGGCGGGACCGCTCAGGGGGCGCGCGGCCGCTGGTCAGGCCCGCCGGTAGACCGGCGGCCGCTTCTCGGCGAAGGCTCGGGAGCCCTCCTTGGCGTCGGCGGTGTCGAAGACCGGCCAGCCGCGTTCGAGTTCGGACCGCAGGCCGTCGGCCTCGGTCATCCCGGCGGTCTCGTAGACGGACGCCTTGACCGCCTCGACGGCCAGCGGGCCGTTGGCGTTGATCAGCCCCGCGATCTCCAGGGCCTTGTCCAGTGCCGTGCCGTCCTCGACGACATGGCCGATCAGCCCGATCCGCGCGGCCTCCTCGGCGGCGTAGGGGCGGCCGGTGAGCAGCATCTCCAGGGCGTGGGTGTGCGGCACCTGCCGGGCCAGCCGCACTGTGGAGCCGCCGATCGGGAAGAGCCCGCGGCGCACCTCGTAGAGGCCGAAGGTGGCGCCGCGCCCGGCGACGCGGATGTCGGTGCCCTGGAGGATCTCGGTGCCGCCCGCGACGCAGTGGCCCTCGACCGCGGCGATCACCGGTTTGCGCGGCCGGTGGTGGCGCAGCATCGCCTTCCAGTGGAGGTCCGGGTCGTCCTTCAGGCGGTCGCGGTAGTGCTCTCCGGTCAGCCGACCGCCGCCCGCGAGCGCCTTGAGGTCCATTCCGGCGCAGAACACACCGCCCGCGCCGGTGAGCACCACGGAGCGGATGGTGTCGTCCGCGTCGGCCTCCAGCCAGCCGTCGTACAGCCCGACGAGCATCGGCAGCGAGAGGGCGTTCTTCGCCTCGGGGCGGTTGAGGGTGAGTACGAGGGTGGCGCCGACGCGCTGCACCACGAGGTGTTCTGTCCCGCTTGTCACGGCAGTCCTCCCGTCTCGACGTCAACAGGTTGCAGGAGGCGGGGAGCGACTTCAAGAGTTGGCTGACGTCTCGTCAGATTTCTTCCGCCGTGGCCCTTCCCACCTCTCCCCCGCGGGTCTGTAATGAGCGCCGACCCGCCCGGTGCCAGGTCAGGAGGAGCCGTGGAGTACAACCTTGCCGACCTGTTCGAGTCGATCGCCGACACCGTGCCCGACCGGGAGGCCCTGGTCCACCTGGACCACCCCGGCACCGGAGCGGAGCGCAGGCTCAGCTACGCGGGGCTGGACGAGGCGGCCAACCGGATCGCCCACCATCTGCGGGACAGCGGGGTCGGGCCGGGCGAACACGTCGGGCTCCATCTGTACAACGGTGTGGAGTACCTCCAGACCACACTGGCGTGTCTGAAGATCCGCGCGGTGCCGGTGAACGTCAACTACCGCTACACCGAAGAGGAGTTGGTCCATCTCTACCGTGACGCCGACCTGGCCGCGCTGGTCTTCGACGCCGAGTTCGGTGAGCGGGTGGCCGCCGCCGTGCCGCGCACCGACACCCTGCGCCACCTCCTGCGGGTGGGCGAGGGCGGCCATCCGGGTCCGGCGTCCGCCGTGCCGTACGCCGAGGCCGAGGCGGCGGGCTCGGCGGCACGCGGTTTCGCACCCCGCTCCGCGGACGACCGCTTCATCATCTACACCGGCGGCACCACCGGGCTGCCCAAGGGGGTGATGTGGCGTCAGGAGGATCTGTTCTTCTCCGGACTCGGCGGCGGCGCGCCCACCGGTGAACCCGTCGGGCGCCCGGAGGAGCTGGCCGAGCGGGTGGCCGCGGGTGGCGAGGGTCTGGTCTTCTTCCCCACCCCGCCGCTGATGCACGGCACCTCCACCCTCACCGCGTTCATCGCCTTCCACTTCGGGCAGAAGGTGGTCCTGCACCGCAAGTTCGCACCGGAGGAGGTGCTGCGGACGATCGAGAAGGAGCGGGTCACCAGCGTCTCGCTGGTCGGAGACGCGATGCTGCGCCCGCTGATCGACGCGCTGAGCGGGCCCCTCGGGGACATCGACCACTCCTCGCTGATCGCCGTCAGCAGTTCGGGCGCGATCCTGTCGGACACCGTGCGCGCCCGGTTCGCCGAACTGGTGCCGCACGCCCTGCTGCTCAACAACTTCGGCTCCTCGGAGTCCGGCTTCAACGGCACGGCCACCGAGGACTCCGGCCCCGAGAAGGGCTACCGGCTGCGGGTCAACGCCCGTACGGCCGTGGTCGACCCGGTGACGCTGGAGCCCGCGGCGCCCGGTGTACCCGGCCGTCTCGCCCAGCGCGGCCATGTGCCGCTCGGCTACTACAACGACCCGAAGAAGACCGCCGAGACCTTCTTCGCGGCGCGCGGTGAACGCTGGGTGCTGCTCGGGGACATGGCGACGGTCGACGAGGACGGGGTGGTCACCGTCCTGGGGCGCGGCTCGCAGTGCATCAACACCGGTGGTGAGAAGGTCTATCCGGAGGAGGTCGAACAGGCCCTCAAGGCCCATCCGGACGTCTACGACGCGCTGGTGGCGGGGGTCCCGGACGAGCGCTGGGGCAACCGCGTCGCGGCCGTCGTCCAGCCCCGGGACGGGGTGACGTCCCTGACCGCCGACGCGGTCAGGGAGCACTGCCGCACCCGGCTCGCGGGCTACAAGATCCCGCGCACCGTGGTCCTCACCGACCGTATCCAGCGCTCCCCCAGCGGCAAGGCCGACTACCGCTGGGCACGCGCGACGGCCGCCGCCGCGACGAACGACGGCTGAGGCGTTCCTGCCGCCGCCGCGCGGGCACACACCGACGGCAGGGACCGCCCAAGGGCCGCCGTACGCAGAGCGTCCAAGCGCTTCTGTTGGCCTCGATCTGGTCGCGGAAGATCCCTACAGTCGCGGCGGGGTCGGCGCCCAGCTCGGTGGCCCGCCGGGCCACGTCGTCCCGTACCCGCCGCTCCCGCGCGGGGTCGTCGATCGGGCTGTCCGTACCCCATTGGGCGGCGGCCACCTCATCCGCGATCAGCGGCTGTCGGCGCGGGGCACACGGGAACGGTCGCACGGGCGGACCTCCCTCGGCGGCCGGGCGGTGTCCGGTACGGCGCCCCAGCATGGGCCCCAGGGGCCTACGGCTCCAGGAACGCTTCGACGGCGGCCAGGAACTCGTCCGGGCACCGCTGGTGCACCAGATGGCCCGCGTCGATGGTGACCAGACGGCAGTCGGGTATCCGCTCGGCCATATCGGCCAGCAGCCGCTGCGGGATATGGCTGGCCGGTCCGCCGCCGATCACCAGCGTCGGGGCGGTGATCCCCGAAAGCCCCTCGGTCCAGCCGGGGTCGGGGGCGTTGCGCGCCTCGGTGAACTGCGTCTTCATCGCCCAGTCGAAGACCAGCCGCCCTTCGGGGCGCGGTGGCACCGGGAGCGGCGGGTCCTGGGGCAGCAGCGGCGGGGCGTCCTCCAGCACCAGCCGTTCCACCAGGCGCGGGTGGCGCTGGGCGAGGAGACAGCCGACCACCCCGCCGTAGCTGTGCCCGATCACGGTGACGGCGTCCAGGCCGAGCACCGCGAGGAATCCGGCGACCTCGTCCCGCACCGTCTCCAGGGCGTAGTCCCCCGGCCAGTCGCTCGTACCGTGTCCGCGCATATCGAGCGCGTACACCCGGCGGCCGGTGGCGAGCCGGGGCGCGACGGTGAGCCAGTCGACCCCGCCCTCGCCGAGGCCGTGCAGCAGCAGAACGGGTGGATCGCCCGCGAGGCCCCACACCCGGTAGGCCAGTTCGATCCCGTCCACCTCGACCGAGTCAAGTGTGTGCATGGGGCAGAGGATACGGCTCCGTACTCGCGGTTACATGGGGCGTTCGCGCCCTTCCCAATACGGTTCGCGCAGCCGCCGCTTGTAGAGCTTCCCGTTGGGGTCGCGCGGCATCTCGGCGGTGAACTCCACGGACCGGGGGCGTTTGAACCCGGCGAGCCGCTGGGCGCAGTGGGTGAGCAGGTCATCGGCGAGCGCGGGTGAGGGCGCGTGGCCCTCGGCGGGCTCCACGATCGCCTTGACCTCCTCGCCCCAGTCGTCGTGCGGTACGCCGAAGACGGCCGCGTCCGCGACGGCGGGGTGGGTGAGCAGGGCCGCCTCGATCTCGGCCGGGTAGATATTGACCCCGCCGGAGATGATCATGTCGATCTTGCGGTCGCGCAGGAAGAGATAGCCGTCCTCGTCGAGGAAGCCGAGGTCGCCCACGGTGAAGTGGTCGCCGATGCGGTTCTTGCGGGTCTTCCCCTCGTCCTGGTGGTAGGAGAAGCCGCCGGTGCTCATCTTCATGTACACGGTGCCGACTTCACCGGCCGGGAGCCGCTCACCGTCGTCGTCGAAGACGGCCAGCTCGCTGATGGGCCACGGTCTGCCCACGGTGCCGGGCTTCTTGAGCCAGTCCTCGGCGGTGGCGAACGCGCCACCGCCCTCGCTGGCCGCGTAGTACTCCTCGACAGACCGGCCCCACCAGTCGATCATCGCGCGCTTGATGTGGTCGGGGCAGGGCGCGGCGCCGTGGATGGCATGGCGCATCGAGGAGACGTCGTAGGAGCGCCGGATGTCCTCGGGCAGGGCCAGCAGCCGGTGGAACTGGGTGGGGACCATATGGGTGTGGGTGCAGCGATGGGCCGCGATCAGCCGCAGCATCTCCTCGGGCGCCCAGCGGTCCATGACCACCACGGGATGGCCGATATGCAGGGAGGAGACCGCGAATTGGAGGACGGCGGTGTGGTAGAGCGGTGAGCACACCAGATGGACGCTGTCGGGCTCCTCGGCGCGGGGGACGATGCCGAAGAAGCGGAGGAATCCGCCGAGATGGCTTTCCTCGGGGAGCTTTCCGGTCAGCGGACGCCGGATACCGCGCGGGCGGCCGGTGGTGCCGGAGGTGTAGTTCATCACCCAGCCCAGTTCGCGGTCGGCGGGCGGCTCCCCCGACTGGCTGTCGAACAGGGCGGCGTACGGGCGGAAGCCCTCGATATCACCCACCGCGTAGCGGCGGTCGGCGGGCAGTCCCGCCTGGTCCGCGGCGGCGGTCGCGCGGTCGGCGTACCGCTCGTGGGCGATCAGCACCTTGGCGGCCGAGTCGGCCACGATCCAGGCGATCTCGGGGCCGACCAGATGGTGGTTGACGGGGACGAGGTACAGCCCGGCCTGGGTGGCGGCCAGCGTCGCGGTGAGGAACTCCGGCCCGTTGGGCAGGACGACGGCGAACGCGTCGCCACGCCGCAGCCCGGCGGCGCGCAGTCCGCCGACGAGCCGGTTGCACGCGGTGTGCAGCCGCCCGGCGGTCCACTCCTCGCCGTCGGGGGCCACCAGGACGGTACGGTCCGGCTCCTGTGCGGCCTGCGCCCAGAAGCCGTGCGGAATCTCGCTCATCGGTCCTTGGCCCTCCTCACGCCCGCCCGGTCACGCCCGTCCGGCGATGCGGTTGATGCGGTCGATGGCACGCTCGAATCCTCGGGTCAGGTCGTCGACGACGGCCTGGACGCTGCGGGTGGTGTTCATCCGGCCGACGATCTGGCCGACCGGAGTGCCGAGCAGCGGCTCCACCTCGTACTTCTGGATGCGGGAGACGGCCTCGGCGACCAGCAGCCCCTGGAGCGGCATGGGCAGCGGATCCGGCCCGTCCGGGTCCTCCCAGGCGTCCGTCCACGCGGTGCGCAGCTGGCGGGCGGGTTTACCGGTGAGGGCACGGGAGCGCACGGTGTCACCGGACCCGGCCGCGAGCAGTTTGCGGGTGAGGGCGGCGGAGTGCAGTCCGGCCTCCTCGGTGGTGAGCCAGACCGAGCCCAGCCAGACGCCCTGGGCGCCGAGCGCCAGCCCGGCGGCGGCCTGTTCACCGCTGCCGATGCCGCCGGCGGCGAGCACGGGCAGCGGGTCCACGGCGTTCACCACCTCGGGGGTGAGCACCATGGTGGTGATCTCGCCGGTGTGGCCGCCCGCCTCGTAGCCCTGGGCGACGACCACGTCGAGCCCCGCCTCCTGGTGGTGGCGGGCGTGGCGGGCGCTGCCCGCGAGCGCGGCCACCAGGACGCCGTGGTCATGGGCGCGGCCGATGACGTCGGCGGGTGGTGAACCGAGCGCGTTCGCCAGCAGTTTGACGGGATAGTCGAACGCCACGTCGAGCTGGCTGCGCGCCACCTTCTCCAGCCAGCCGGTGATCCGCCAGCCGGACGCCTCGCCCTCGGGCAGCTCCGGCACCCCGTGTCCGGCCAGGGTGTCCGCCACGAACCGGCGGTGGCCCTCGGGGATCATCGCCTCGATATCGGCCTCGGTCACCCCCTCCACCTGGCGGGCGGGCATCACCACGTCCAGGCCGTACGGCAGCCCGTCGGTGTGCGCCTCCACCCAGTCCAGATCGCGGGCCAGGTCCTCGGCCGCGCCGTACCGCACCGCGCCGAGCACGCCGAAGCCACCGGCCCGGGTGATCGCCGCGGCGACGGCGGGGAACGGCGTGAAGCCGAAGATGGCGTGTTCCACGCCCAGCCGTGTGCTCAGCTCCGTCCTCATGGGCGGCAGGATGCCGCAGGGATCCGGACGAGGGAAGAGCTTTTCTGACGGAACGTCAGATTAATTGCCCGGGTTCACCGGTCACCGGCGCTGAGGCATGCCCCCTGCCTCACACGCACCGCTCCCTGCTGCCATGCCGCGTCCCCTCGCGGGGGGCTTCGGCGGGGGCCGGCCGGTGGGGGTCGGGCGCCGAGGGGCGGCGGCCGAGCTGTTCCAGACAGTGGGTCTCGTCGGCGCGGCTGGCCACCGTGTCGGGGTGGTCGGGGCCCAGCACCCGGGCCCGGACCCGGGCGACCCGGCGGTATCCGGCCAGCGCGTCCCACCAGCGGCCGAGCCAGCCGAGCGCCACGGCCACCTCCCGCTCGCTGACCAGGGTGTCCGGATGGTCCGCGCCGAGCGCGCGCTCGCGCAGGGCGCACACCTCGCGCGCCTCGGCGAGCGCCTCCGGCCAGCGGTCCAGCCGACCGAGGTTGACGCCGAGCCCGTGCCGGGCGCGCAGGGTCTCCGGATGCGACGGACCCTGGGCGCGGGTGCGGTCGGCGACGAGGGCCCGGTAGACCACCAGCGCTTCCGGGGCGCGGTGCAGCCGCCCGAGGCTGATGCCGACCTCGTAGCGGGCGGCGAAGGTGTCCGGGTGGTCCGGGCCGAGCGACCGCGCGCGGGCAGCGGCCACCTCGCGGTAGCCGCTGAGCGCCTCCTCCCAGCGGTCCAGCCGCCCGAGGGCGTACGCCACCTCGGAGCGGGTGACCAGGGTGTCGGGGTGCTCGGCGCCCAGCACCCTGGCGCGCACGGCGGCCACCTCGCACGCCATTCGGTGGGCGTCCTGATGGCGGCCCAGACGGCCGAGGTTGAACGCGAGGTTGTGGCGGCAGCGCAGGGTGTCGGGATGCTCGGCCCCCATGGTCCGCTCACGGGTGGCGAGCACGGCGGTGTAGATCCGGTGGGCCTCGGTGTGATGGCCGAGGCGGCCGAGGGAGAACGCGGTCTCCTGCCGGGCGGCGAGCGTATCGGGATGGCCGGGGCCCAGCACCCGCTCGCGGGCCGTCGCGACCTCGGCGTACCTGCGCAGCGCCGCACCGGGGCGGTCCAGGCGCCCCAGGGCGAAGGCGATCTCGTAGCGGCTGGCCAGAGTGTCGGGGTGGTCGGGGCCGAGCAGCCGCTCGCGCTCCGCGGCGACCGCGCCGTGCAGCTCGGCCGCCTCCTGCCAGCGGCCGAGGCGGCCCAGGCGCAGTCCGGACTGGTGGCGCTCACCGAGCCGTTCGGCCTCCGGCCCGTACCCGGAAGCGGACGCGGGCCCGTACCCGGACGCGGACGCGGAGGGACCGGGCGGGACGGGCGGTGGGACGGCACGGGGGCCGGTCCAGGCGCCGGTGAGCGCGGCGGGGGGTTCCTGCGGGGTGGGCCGTACCGTGTCCGGGCCGCCCGCCCGGGAGCCGGTGGTCATCCTCTCGGCCCAGGCCGGAAGCCGGGGCCCCGGCACCCGGACGACCCCGACCCCGGCTTCGGCCCCGGCCAGCGGGAAGCGGACGGTCCGCGCCACCGCGATCCGCTCGGCGAGGTCGGAGGCGTCGCGCGGGCGGCGCTCCGGGGTCTTGGCGAGCAGATCGAGCACCACCCGCTCGAACCGCTCGGGCACTTCGGGGCGGTGACGTCTGAGCGGGGCGGGCGGGGTGTCCCGGTGGCCGACCAGGATCGCCCAGGCGTCACCGAGGTCGAACGGCGGTGCCCCGGTGGCCAGTTCGTAGAGCACACAGCCCAGCGAGTACAGATCGCTGCGGTGATCGACGGCGCCGCCCACGATCTGCTCCGGCGACATGTAGTGCGGGGTGCCCATGGCCACACCGGTCCCGGTGAGCCGGGAGCTGAGCTCGGCGTCATGGCCGGGGCGGGCGATGCCGAAGTCGCAGAGCTTCACACTGCCGTCGGCGAGCCGCATGATGTTGGCCGGTTTCAGATCGCGGTGCACGATGCCCTGTTGATGGGTGTAGGCGAGGGCGGCCGCGACCTGACCCGCGATATCCAGCACATCCGGCACCGGCAGCGGATGGTGCTTGTTGTCCTCCAGCAACTGGCTGAGGTCGCGTCCCTCGAGCAACTCCATGACCAGGAAGAGCACACCCTCGTCCTCGCCGAAGTCATGCACCACGGTCACCCCGCGGTGCTGGAGCGCCGCGGCGACCCGCGCCTCGCGCCGGAAGCGCTCACGCAGCACATCGCTGATCGCCCGATCGTGCTGCGGCCCCAGCGGTTTGAGGCATTTGACGGCGACGCGACGGCCGAGCGCTTCGTCCCGCGCCCGCCACACCTCGCCCATTCCCCCGCGCCCGATCAAGTCGACCAGTCGGTACCGGTCCTTGATCAGCCTGGTGTCCGCCATTCTCCCCCTGCCTTCGGCGGAAGGTGCTCCCCTCCACCGCCCCCGTGAATGCCGCCCCCGTGGATACCGGCCGCGCCTCTCGCCGCGCCCGGCCCGGCCGCACTGTCCAGTATGGCCGCGTTTCTGCGGAGTTTGTAGGGCGAGGGGCGGGTGCCGGGTCCGAGTCGCTCCATGGCGCGCAGGATGTGTTTGGGCGGAAGCTGCCAGCGCACCCTGGGCGGAATGCAGCGCAGCGCCCTTCCCATCGCCCTCAGCCGCCGGGTGACGACGGCGGGCGCGGGGGCGGGACGGCCGTACAGGGCGTGGGCGTACGAGGGCAAGGAGGCATAGGCCAGCGCGGCGAAGCGCCCCCAGATCGCCTCACGCGCCGGGACCAGCAGAGCATGAACCGGAGGTCTGCGCAGAAAGGCGTCCACCTCACGCGCCTCGGGCGTGGCCGCGAGACGGGGGCGCACCGCGGCGAAGTAGGCGGCCAGTTCACCGGTGTCGGCGGGGACGGCGGCGGGGTCGAGGCCGACCAGCCGGGCCGCCTCGGTGTTCTCGGCGACGTAGGCGTCCGCCTGCGCGTCGGTGAGCGGATAGCCGGAACGCCGCACCACATGGAGGTAGGAGTCGATCGCGGCGCAGTGCACCCACAGCAGCAGATCCGGTTCGTCGACACCGTACCGGGCACCGTCGGCCGGGTCGGTCAGGGAGAGCCTGCGGTGGATACCCCGGACCCGGGCCCCGGCGCGCTCGGCGGCCTCGGTGGTGCCGTAGGTGAGGGTGGCGACGAAACGTGCGGTGCGGATCAGCCGTCCCCAGGCGTCCTCGCGGAAGTCCGAGTTCTGGGTGACCCCGCGCACCGCGAGCGGATGCAGCGCCTGGAGGTACAGCGCACGCACCCCCGCGATCCACATCACCGGGTCACCGTGCATCTGCCAGGTGACCGACCGCGGACCGTAGAGCCCCGCGTCGGTGCCGCGGACGCCGTGGGAGCCGGACACCGGGGCCGCCATGACCACCACCTCCTGCGACCAGGCTATCCGCGGCCCGCCGGGACGGATCCGGGCCCCCGGGCGGGCGGGTCACCGCCGTACGCGCGGCATGCCCAGCCCGATCCAGGAGATGATCTCCCGCTGCACCTCGTTGTTGCCGCCGCCGAAGGTGAAGACCACGCTGCTGCGGTAGCCGCGTTCCAGTTCGCCGTGGAGCACGGCGCCCGCCGAGCCCTCCTTGAGCGGGCCCGCCGCGCCGACGACCTCCATCAGCCAGGCGTAGGCGTCGCGGCGCGCCTCGGAGCCGTACACCTTGACGGCGGAGGCGTCCTGCGGGGTCAGGGTCTCGCGCTGGAGGGCGTCCACCATCTGCCAGTTGAGCAGCTTCATGGCGTCCAGCCGGGCGTGGGTACGGGCCAGCCGGGCGCGGACCCAGCCGAGGTCGATCACCCGGCGGCCGTCGGTGAGTTTGGTGTCGGCGGCCCAGCGCTGGACGCCGCGCAGGGCACGGATGGCCATGGTGCCGTGGGCGGCGAGGGTGACGCGTTCGTAGTTGAGCTGGGTGGTGATCATGCGCCAGCCCTCGTTCTCCCCGCCGACCCGGCGGTCCACCGGCACCCGGATGTTCTCGTAGTAGCTGGAGGTGGTGTCGTGCGAGGCGAGGGTGGTGATGGGGGTGCAGGAGTAGCCGGGGTCGCCGGTCGGCACCAACAGGATGCTGATGCCCTTGTGGGGTTTGGCCTCGGGGTCGGTGCGGACGGCGAGCCAGACCCAGTCGGCGGTGTCCCCGTTGGTGGTCCAGGTCTTCTGCCCGTTGACGACGTAGCTGTCGCCCTCGCGCACCGCGCGGGTCTTCAGCGAGGCGAGGTCGGTCCCGGCGTCGGGTTCGCTGTAGCCGATCGCGAAGTCGATCTCGCCGGAGAGGATCTTCGGCAGGAAGTACGCCTTCTGCTCCTCGGTGCCGTAGCGCATCAGCGTGGGCCCGACGGTGTTCAGCGCCATCAGGGGCAGCGGTACGCCCGCCTGGGCCGCCTCGTCGAAGAAGATGAACTGCTCGAGCGGGCCGAGGCCGCGTCCGCCGTACTCCTTGGGCCAGCCGACGCCCAGCCAGCGGTCGGTGCCCAGCCGCCGGATGGTCTCGCGGTAGAACCGCTTCTGCCCGGCGGGGTCCGCGTAGCGGGCATAGGCGTTGTCGGGGACCAGCTCGGTGAAGTAGGTCCGGAGTTCGGCGCGCAACCGCCGCTGCTCAGGGGTGAATTCGAGGTCCACGGCCCCTCCTGGAGTCTCACGTGCGCCGCGACGGCGGCCTGGGAGCGTCCTGGGATCGAGGGGCACGGTAGAACGTGTTCCACCAATACGGAAGGGGCCGGGACCGGAAGATCCGACGCCCCGTCAGTTCGCTGCCGACCGGCCGGCGGGAGCGCGGCCCGGCCGGTGGCGGCGCACACCTGCCCCGTCGGCCGCCGCGGGCTGCGCAGCGACTCCGGCACCGCCGGTGGCCCGTGGTCGGCCCGGCCCCGGCCGGACCGGTACGGCCCAAGTGCCCGACGGGGCCTCCACCGGCGCGGGGCCGGTGCGCTCGACGGAGCCGCGTCCGGCTCCGGGCCCGGCCCTGCCGCGTACCCGGGCCCCGAGCCCGGCCCCTGCCGCGCGATACGGCCCGACCGGCCCGGGGCCGGCACCCCCGCCTCCGTCGGTGGCCCGTCGTCAGCCCCGGCCCCTGCCCGGGGATACGGCCCACGTGCCCGACGGGGTCCCGGCCGGGGCGGGGCCGGTCTCCCCCGGCGGGGCCTGCTCCGGGCCCGGGCCCGGCTCTGCCTCAGAGCCGGTCTCCGGGCCCGGGCCCGGCTCCGGCGCGCCCGCTTCGCCCTGCGGGTCCTCGGACCGCTGCGGGGCGGGGGCGGGGGCGGAGGCGGCGGGGCGGTGTTCGGTGTGGAGCGGCTGGCCCGGGCGCCAGGTGCGCAGCACCAGTTCGGAGCCCTCCACCGAGGTGTGCACCACCTCGGACACCGCGGCGCGGAAGAGGTGGAACGGCCCGGGCGGCCGGACCGCCTCCGTGTAACGGGCGAGCACCTCGGGGTCGGTCACCTCGACCGCCCGTCCGCTGACCCGTACGTCAACGTCGGCCATTCCCTCCTGCGGACCGGGGCTGGCCTGGAGCGAGAACCGGGGATCGTGGCGCAGATCCAGCCCCTTGCGCGACTCCGGCGTCATCGCCAGCCACAGCTCTCCGTCGCCGAAGGACACGTCGAGCGGGGTCAGCCGCGGGGCGCCGTCCTTGCCCGCCGCGGCCAGCACAGGGTGGGGGTACCGCCCGAAGCGGTCCTGGGCGGCGGTGGCGAACCCGGGCTCCTCCGATTGGAATCGGGACCAGTTGGCGGTGGGGTCCGTCGTCATACCGCCCATGGTCCCGGGCTTGCCGGAGGTCTCCTGTCCGGACTTCCGGGCCTCCAGCTCCCGCGCCTGCTCCACCGGCAGATGGGCGTTCCACTCGGTGCCCGCCAGTGGATAGGCGACCCAGTCACGGGCGTAGGACGGCGGACGGCCGCCCTTGCGCTTGGTGAGCACGGCGGTGGGTTCATGGGCGGCCCGGCGCACCAGCGCGGCGGGGGTGGTGGACTCGTTGTTGCCGCTGGTCTGCGCGGAAGAGCAGCCCGCGTGGTACGCGACGGGCAGCGCGCGGTCGCCGATCACCAGGCAGGGCGGCCGCAGCCCCAGCCGGGCCAGCGCTCCGGCCGCCGTGCGGTAGCGCCCGGTGACGGTGTCGGACTGGCTCGCGGCATGGCTGAGGACCGCGTACTGGCTGGTGAGCTGGAGGGTGATGACCACCCCGAGCGCGACGGCCATGTGCTGGGGCGACTTCGCCGCGCGCACCGCGCGGAACACCAGCCCGGCGATGGGCAGCGCGAGCAGGGCGTAGGAGGGCATCAGGAAGCGCGGTGCGGCGTAGTCGATCAGCAGCAGATAGGGCACGGCGAGCGCGCCCGCGCAGATGACGGGCAGCAGGGTGGACGGCAGCCCGGGGACGCGGCGTGGATCGGGCCGCCCGAGGCCGACGCGGACGCGGTTGCGCCGCTGGTGACGGTCGCGCAGCGCGGCGACGACGGCGGCGGCGGTGAGCAGCGGGAGCGCGAGCCACCAGAGGGTCAGCTCCGGGTGGCGCAGCGGCACTTCACAGGGGCGGCAGAGCTGTGGTCCGTTGAGGCTGCGCAGGGCGGCGCTGACGGCGAAGTGCAGACCCATACCGCCCTCGACGTCGCTGGAGACGTTCAGCCGCTGGCTGATGCCGCCGAAGCGGTCGTACGCCTCGCCGATCCACTGGGCGGCGCCGAGCAGGAGTCCACCGACCACGGCGGGCAGTGCGGGCCGCCAGGTGCGGACGGCGATGGCCCCGATGAGCAGGGGCAGCCCGAGCCAGCCGCCGTCGGGGGTGCGGACGAGGGTGACGCCCGCGAGGACGGCGGCCAGCCACCAGCGGGCGCCGCGGTCGGCCGGGACCCGCAGGAACCATCCGACGGCGGCCACGGCGCCCAGCGCCACCCATAGGTTCGGCATCACCGCGGGCCCGCTGATCATCGTGATCCACAGTCCGGAGAACAGCAGCGCGGCCAGGGCGACGGTGGTCCGGGGCAGCAGCCTCGTCCAGACCCGGAAGGAGGCGTAGAGCGCGACCGCGGAAAGCACCGTCAGGAGTACCCGGAGCACCGGGATGGAGGATGTCGCGGCCACGATCGGGGCGACGAGCAGACTGATGCCGCGCGAGCGGGGAGCGCTGAAGAACGCGGGCGGATTGCGCGGGTCCACCTGGGAGACGTAGACGGACTCGTCCCAGCCCAGCGCATGCCCGGTGTGCGGGACGACCACGGCGAGCTGGACCACGGCGTATCCGAAGGCCACAAGACCGAGCCAGGGCACCCGGCGCCGGTACCGCGGCGGCTCAGGCGAATGCGGGCGTGGGCGCGCGGCAAGGGCCGCCGGTGCGGCAGTATTCTCCATGCGCGCACCATATGATGCCTATGTACCTTTTTCGGCCTATTAGGCCGTTCGGCTCAACGCCCAAGGGGTGCCATGTCAGCGCCGGATCCGTAGGCTGTTTGAGCGGTGAACAGCCCCCACCCGGCGGAGGACGGACACACCCATGAAGATGCTCATCAACGTCGCCGAATCCGTGGTCTCCGACGCCCTGCGCGGAATGGCCGCCTCCCATCCCGAGCTGGCGGTGGATATCGAGAACCGCGTGATCGTCCGACGGGACGCACCGGTCGCCGACAAGGTGGCCCTGCTCTCCGGCGGCGGCTCCGGGCACGAGCCGCTGCACGGCGGTTTCGTGGGCCCCGGGATGCTGGACGCGGCCTGTCCCGGGGAGGTCTTCACCTCACCCGTACCGGACCAGATGGTGCGCGCCGCGGCCGCCGTGGACAGCGGCAAGGGCGTGCTGTTCATCGTGAAGAACTACACCGGTGACGTCCTCAACTTCGACATGGCCGCCGAACTGGCCGAGGACGAGGGCATCCAGGTGGCCAAGGTCCTGGTCAACGACGATGTGGCGGTGACCGACAGCCTCTATACGGCGGGCCGCCGCGGCACCGGCGCCACCCTGTTCGTGGAGAAGATCGCGGGCGCCGCCGCCGAGGAGGGCATGCCGCTGGAGGGAGTGGAGGCCCTCGCCCGCCGGGTCAATGAGCTCTCCCGCAGCTTCGGAGTGGCGCTGAGCGCCTGCTCCACCCCCGCCAAGGGCGGCCCCACCTTCGACCTCCCGGCCGGTGAGCTGGAGTTGGGCGTGGGCATCCACGGCGAGCCGGGCCGTGAGCGCAGGGCCATGATGACCTCCCGCGAGATCGCCGACTACGCGGTGAACGTGGTGCTGGAGGACCTGCGCCCGGACAGCCCGGTGCTGCTCCTCGTCAACGGGATGGGCGCGACCCCGCAGCTGGAGCTGTACGGCTTCGCCGCCGAGGTGCACCGGGTGCTCGGCGAGCGCCGGGTCGCGGTGGCACGTACGCTCGTCGGCAACTACGTCACCTCACTCGACATGGCCGGGGCCTCGATCACCCTCTGCCAGGCCGACGAGGAACTGCTGCGGCTGTGGGACGCACCCGTACGGACCGCCGGACTGCGGTGGGGCTGCTGACGGGCCGGCCGGCCCCCATACGTACGCTGTCGCCGTTCGCTATCGACCGAGGAGGCGTCTGTGTCCAGCAGTGAACCCGCCGTCGAACACGTGCTCGACACCCCTTTCTTCCACCGCTGGCTCACCGCCGCGGCCGCGTCCGTGACCCGTGACGCCGCCCGGCTCACCGAGCTGGACTCCGCGATCGGCGACGCCGACCACGGCACCAATATGCAGCGTGGCTTCGCCGCCGTGGCCGAGGCGCTGGACAAGGAGCGGCCCGGCTCCCCCGGTGCCGCTCTCGTCCTGGCAGGACGCCAGCTGATCTCCAAGGTCGGCGGCGCCTCCGGCCCGCTGTACGGCACACTGCTGCGCCGGGCGGGCAAGGCGCTCGGCGACGCCGAGGAGATCACCCCCCAGCAGCTGACGGACGCCCTGCGGGCCGGGGTGGATGCGGTGGCCCAGCTCGGCGGTGCCGCCCCCGGCGACAAGACGATGCTGGACGCGCTCCTCCCCGCGGTCGAGGAACTGGCCCAGGGCGGCTCGTTCGCGGCGGCGGCCGAGGCCGCCGAGAAGGGTGCGCTGGCCACCGCGCCGATGCTGGCCCGCAAGGGCCGGGCCAGCTATCTGGGCGAGCGCAGCATCGGCCACCAGGACCCGGGCGCCGCCTCGTCGGCACTGATCGTCGCGGCCCTCACGGAGGCCGCCCGATGAGCGAGGAGACCCAGGAGAAGCGGGTCGGCATCGTGCTGGTCTCGCACAGCGCGGCGGTCGCCGAATCCATAGCGGAGATGGCGGCCGGACTGGCGGGCGGCGCCGACACCCCGGTACGCGCCGCCGGGGGAAACCCGGACGGCGGGCTGGGCACCAGCCCGGAGCTGATCACCGAGGCGGCCCACGCGGTGGACCAGGGCGCGGGGGTGGCGGTCCTGGTCGACCTGGGCAGCGCGGTGCTGGCCGTGAAGTCGCTGCTGGCCGAGGGCGACGAACTGCCGCAGGGCTCCCGGCTGGTGGACGCCCCGCTGGTGGAGGGCGCGGTCGCGGCGGTGGTCACCGCCTCCACCGGCGCGGATGTGGACGCGGTCGCGCAGGCGGCCTCGGAGGCGTACGACTACCGCAAGGTCTGAGACCGCGGGATCGGGAGAGGTCGCCCCCGGTTCGGCGCCCCCGGGGGCCACGCGGCGCCCGGGGGCGCCGACCGGCGCACGACCGGATATCACTCCGCGCCGCACCGACGACCGGCGCGCTTTTGCGCGCCGGTCTCCTTTTACCTCCCACACCCGGGGACTTCTCTCCGCTTTGAGCACCAAGGTGCCGTAACCGAAAGAACACTCTTCCGATTCTGTCGAAGATGTGACTAGAATGCGCACGTCCGAGTGGGCAGTTCGGCGGCACTCAAGGGGAATTCATGGGCGCATATCAGTGGGCCCCCTCACCGCGTTCGAGAATGTCGCGACCACGGTGGTCCAACTGTTTCCGTACGCGCCTGACCAGCGGCCACGAACAGCACGCGGCATTCCGGCCGATGACCGGCCGCCCTGGGGAATGCGGCAGGTAACAGCGCGTCCGTAACAGGGCCCGGCACCGACCGTACGGCGAACCGCCATTCGCGGATTCCGCTGGCTTCCGCATGTTTTCTTTCCGCTGCCTCGACCCCCGATTTCACATTCAGATGTGGAGGAGCCGGCCTGGTGACCACCCCCACGCTCAGCCCCGACTTCTTGGACACCGATGCCGTGCGCGGTGCGGTGGAGCGCGTACTCGAGGACTTTCTGGCCGCCAAGTCCCGTGGACCGGCACATCCCCGGCTGCCCTCGCTCTCCGGGCTGCTCGCGGAATTCCTGTCGGGCGGAAAACGGATTCGGCCGCTGCTGTGTGTCACCGGGTGGCGGGCCGTCGGCGGCGGTGGCGACCCGGGCCCGGTGTTACGCGTGGCCGCCGGTCTGGAGATGTTCCACGCCTTCGCGCTCCTCCACGACGACGTCATGGACGACAGCCCGGTCCGCCGCGGCCGTCCGACGATGCACCGCACCCTGGGCGCGCTGGGCGCCGCCCATCTGGAACCGGAGCGAATCGAGCGGTCCGGGGTCAACGGCGCGGTGCTGCTCGGCGATCTCGCCCTGCTGTGGTCGGACGAGATCCTGCACACCGCCGGTCTCACCCCGGTACAGCTGGCCGCCGTTCTGCCACCGCTGTCCACGATGCGCACCGAGGTGATGCTCGGTCAGTTCCTCGACCTCGAGGCCACCGGCGTGCTCACCGACGATGTCGAGGCCACCCTCACCGTCAACCGCTTCAAGACCGCCACGTACACCGTGCAGCGCCCGCTGCACATCGGCGCCGCCGTCGCGGGCGCCGGGCCCGAGGCCATGGACGCCCTCACCCGCTACGCCCTGCCGCTCGGCGAGGCGTTCCAGCTCCGGGACGATCTGCTGGGGGTGTACGGCACACCGGAGTCGACCGGCAAGTCCCCGCTGGACGATCTGCGCGCGGGCAAGAACACCACCCTCACCGCGCTGGCACTGCGCGCCTCCGACCCCGTCCAGGACGCCCAGCTGCGCGAACTGCTCGGCGATCCACTGCTGGACGAGAAGCAGGCGGCCATCGTCCGGGACGTCTTCGACGCCACCGGAGCCCGGGAGACGGTGGAGCGGATGATCGAGGACCGCGGAAGAGCGGCCCTGGACGCCCTGGACACCGCCCCGTTCACCCCGGACGCGGTCGCGGCGCTGCGGCGGCTGGCCCGGCTGGCCACGGTGAGGACCTCATGACCACCGACCTCCTGAAGCCCGGGCCCGCGGCCCTCGGCGCGGCCGGCCTGCGCCCGTACCGGGAGGACTGCACCCGCCGGTTCGCCGAGCTGTTCGCCGGGCGGATCGGCCACCGGCCGGTCCCCCGGGCACTGACCCCGGACGAGCTGCGCGAGGTCATCACCGCGTGCAACGCGGCCGTGGCCCCTTTGGGGGCGACCGTCTCGGACGAGCGCTGGATCTCGTATCTGGAGGTGGTGTGCCGGTCCCAGAGCACCCGCCATCTGCGGGACATGGAGGCGTTCAAGGCCGTCTGCGTGCTGAACTGCGTGACGTTCGTCTGGGACGATATGGACCCCGCCCTGCACGACTTCGAGCTGTTCCTGCCCCGGCTGCGCCGAATCTGTGAGCGCTACTACGCCGAGGAGGACGCCTGGTTCGCCTACGAGGCCGCCCGCGCCTTCGTCACCAGCGACCATATGTTCCGTGACGCCCCGCTCAAGGCCGCGCTCTGCGGCACCTCCCTGGAGCAGTACTTCCGCTTCCGGGTCACCGACGTCGGCGTCGACTTCTGGATGAGGATGTCCTATCCCGTCTACCGGCACCGGGAGTTCACCGAGCACGCCAAGACGGGTCTTGCCGCCCGGATGACCACCCGCGGACTCGCCGTCGTCAACGACTTCTACTCCTATGACCGCGAGGTCTCCCTCGGACAGATCGCCAACTGCTTCCTGCTGTGCGACGTCTCCGACCCGGCCGCCTTCGAGAAGTTCTTCCAGGACCGGCTGGACGACATCGCCGAGGACATCCGGTGCATCGGGATGTTCGACGAGATCAGCCGTGACATCCTGCTGGATCTGCTGTACGGCAACTTCCTCTGGACCGTCGGCAGCGCGCGCTACCGGGCGGCCGTGAACCACGTCAACTCGCGTATCCAGTAGGGCCCGCGCAGGAAGGACTCCGCATGAGGACCGCGCAGCGCACGGTCACCCGCGACTGGCGGGTCGCGAGGGCCCCCGGCGGGCTCCCGCTGATCGGCCACGCCGCACAACTGGCCCGGCGGCCACTGGGCTTCCTGGCCTCCCTGCCCGCCCACGGCGATCTGGTGGAACTCCGGCTGGGCCCGCAACGCGTCCACCTCCCGCTCCATCCGGAGCTGGTCCAGCGGGTGCTGCGCAACGGACGGGTCTACGACAGCGGCGGCCCGGTGAAGGGCAAGGCCCGGCAGATCCTCGGCAATGGCCTCATCACCGCCGGGCGGGCGGACCACCGACGCCAGCGGCGGCTGGTGCAGCCCGCGTTCCACACCGCCCGGATCGAGGGCTACGCCGAGGTGATGCGGCACGAGTGCGCGGCGGTGGCCGGATCGTGGACCGCGGGCCGGGCCATCGACATCGGCCGGGAGATGCAGACGCTCACCACCCGGATCACCGCCAGGGCGCTCTTCACCACCGATCTGGCGCCGCATGCCGTGGCCGAGGTCCAGCACTGTCTGCGGACCGTCGTCCAGGGCGCGTACCACCGGGCGATCGACCCCACCGGACTTGTCGCCCGGCTGCCGCTCGCGGCCAACCGCGCCTTCGAAACGGCCCTGGCCCGGCTCCACCGGCGGATCGGCCGGCTGATCGCCGACTACCGGGCCACCGGCGGCGACCGCGGCGATCTGCTGTCGGCACTGTTCGCCGCCCGGGACGAGGAGACCGGGGAGCGGCTGTCGGAGCGGGAGGTCCACGACCAGGTGCTGACCCTGCTGCTGGCCGGGATCGAGACCACGGCCGCCGCCCTGACCTGGACCTGGTTTCTGCTGGGCCGCGATCCGGCGGCGGAGGCCAGGCTGCACGCCGAGGTCGACGCGGTGGTGGGCGAGCGGACCCCGGGCCATGCCGATGTGCCCCGACTGGCCCACACCCAGCGGGTGTTCATCGAGGCGCTGCGACTGTTCCCGCCCGCCTGGATCATCACCCGCACCAGTACCGAGAGCACGGAACTGGCCGGGCGGCTGCTGCCACCCGGGTCCGATGTGCTGATCAGCCCCTACGTACTGCACCGCGACGCCCGGGTGTTCCCCCGGCCGGGGAGCTTCGACCCCGACCGCTGGCTGCCGGAGCGGGCCAAGGACCTGATGCGCGGCTCCTATCTGCCGTTCGGCGCCGGAAGCCGCAAGTGCGTCGGGGATGTCTTCGGTATGACGGAGGCGACGCTCGCGCTGGCCACCGTGGCCCGCCGCTGGCGGCTGCGCCCCGTGCCCGGCACCAGGCTCCGCCCGCGGCCGCAGATGAGTCTCACCCCCGGCCCGCTCGCGATGGTTCCGGAGCCGCGATGACAACGGGCTGACAACGGGCTGGCACCATCTCACGGGCCGCGGCGGGCCCCTGCCGCGATCCGGCTCCTTCCCCTCCCCTTTAACTCTCCGACTTCCCTTTCCGACTTCCCTCTCCGGCCATGGCAAATGGGGGCGGTTCCCCATTCCCGCGAATTCAAACATGAACCGGAGAGAATTCCCCGCTTAGTGTTAGGGTTTCCGCTCATGGGCGACCGTGTGAACAAGGCGACTCCGTTGCGCAGGGATGCGCAGCGCAATCGCGAGATGCTGATCGCAGCGGCCCGGGAAATCTACGCCGATCAGGGCGTGGACGCACCGCTCGATGACATAGCCCGGCGTGCCGGAGTCGGCAGCGCCACCCTCTACCGCCGGTTCGCCGGGCGGGCCGAGCTCATCGAAGCCGTCTTCGGCGAGTCTCTCAGGGACATACTGCGGGCCTCGCTGGAAGCCCGGCAGAGTGTCGACGCCTGGGGCGGGCTCACCGCCTACCTCGAGCGCATCTTCACCCTGCTCGTCACCGACCGGGGCACCAACGACCTGATGACCACGGCCGTCCAGGGCGTCCCCTCGCTCGACAGCCTCCGGTCGGAGCACCGCAAGACCATCAGCCTCCTCCTCCAGCGCGCCCAGAAGGAAGGGGCGGTTCGGGACGACATCACCGCCGAGGACTTCCTCTTCCTCACCATCATGCTGGGCCGTACGATCCCCGGCGCCGCGGCCGCGGCCCCCTCGGCCTGGCGTCGCTATCTGGCCATGCTCCTCGACGGGCTGCGCCCCGAGGGGGCCGGGCCCCTCCCGGCGTCGTCGCTCACCCCGGAGCAGTTCGCGACCGCCGTCAGCCATCTGGGCCGACCCCGCCGCCCCCGCCAGGGGCGCACCGACCACTAGCCGTCATGTCCGCCGGGCGCACATCCCGGCGGCGAACTGTGGTGTCCCACCACATACGCCCCTGACCTGCGCCTTCCTACGGTGTGGCGATATCGACGTCCCCGCCCACCGTTACGGAAGTGGTGTCCATGGCCGCGCCCGCTCCGCCAGCCCCCGCCCGACTGAGCCGTATCGTCGCCGCCAGCCTCATCGGCACCACCATCGAGTGGTACGACTTCTTCCTCTACGGATCGGCCGCCGCACTCGTCTTCAACAAGCTCTTCTTCCCGGACTCCGATCCGCTCGTCGGCACCCTGCTGTCGTTCCTGACCTACGCGGTCGGCTTCGCCGCGCGGCCGGTGGGAGCACTGGTCTTCGGCCACTACGGGGACCGGCTGGGGCGGAAGAGACTGCTGATCCTGAGTCTGCTGCTGATGGGCGGGGCCACCTGTGCCATCGGGCTGCTCCCGACACATGCCACGGTCGGCTCGGCCGCGCCGGTGCTGCTGACCGCGCTGCGGCTGGTCCAGGGGTTCGCGCTCGGCGGTGAGTGGGGCGGCGCGGTGCTGCTGGTGTCCGAGCACGGCGACGCGCGACGGCGCGGGTTCTGGGCGTCCTGGCCGCAGACCGGCGCGCCCGCCGGGCAGTTGCTGGCCACCGGTGTGCTCTCGGCGCTGACCGCGCTGCTGTCGGACGCCGCGTTCGAGTCCTGGGGCTGGCGGGTGCCGTTCCTGCTGTCGGGCGTGCTGGTCCTGGTCGGCTTGTGGATTCGTCTCTCTGTCGATGAATCGCCGGTCTTCCAGGCCGCGTTGGCCCAGGCGGAGGCCCGGAAGGCGGAGACCCGGAAGGCGGCTGCCCGCGAGGCGGCGGACGGGCAGCGGCCGGACGCGGCCGAGAAGCTGCCGCTGGTCGCCGTTCTGCGCGACCACTGGCGGGATGTGCTGATCGCCATGGGCGCCCGGATGGCCGAGAACATCAGCTACTACGTGATCACGGCGTTCGTACTCGTCTACGCCACCTCCGACCAGGTGGACCTGGGCAAGCAGACCGCGCTCAACGCCGTACTGATCGCGTCCGCCGTGCACTTCGCGGTGATCCCGGCGTGGGGCGCGCTGTCGGACCGGATCGGACGGCGTCCGGTGTATCTGCTGGGGGCGGCGGGCGTGGGCGCCTGGGCCTTCCCGTTCTTCCTCCTCATCGACACCCGGGAGTTCGGGGCGCTGCTGCTCGCGGTCACCGTCGGGCTGGTCTTCCACGGGGCGATGTACGCGCCGCAGGCGGCCTTCTTCTCCGAGATGTTCGCGACCCGGATGCGCTACTCGGGGGCGTCGATCGGGGCGCAGTTCTCGTCGGTCGCGGCCGGTGCCCCCGCCCCGCTCATCGCCACCGCGCTGCTGGCCGACTACGACAGCGCCACCCCCATCGCGCTGTATGTCATCGCGGCGGCGCTGGTCACGTTGGTGGCGGTGGGCGTGGCCCAGGAGACCCGGGACCGCGACCTGGCGCGGATCGAGCCGACCACACCCGGCGGACCGCGCGCCGCCCCGGGTGCGCCGGACCCCGCCGAGCGCACGCCCCGTTCGGCCCCGGCGCCGTAGGGCGGGCGTACGGACGCGGGCCCCGGCGGCTCCGGGGCCCGCGTGCGTCGCGTGCGTCGCGTGCGTCGCGTGACGCGTTCAGCGGGCCGATATCAGCCGGTGCAGCCGCAGCGCGAGCTGGATCTCCAGGGCGCGGGACGGCGACTGCCAGTCGGGGCCGAGCAGCCGCCCGACCCGTTCCAGCCGCTGGGCGACCGTGTTGACGTGGACGTGCAGCTCGTCCTTGGTCCGGGCCGGGCTCATCCCGCTCGCGTAGTACGCGTCCAGGGTGCGTACCAGGTCGGTGCCGCGGCGGGTGTCGTAGTCGAGGACCGCGCCGATGGTGCGGTGGACGAAGTCCTGGACCCGGGCGGCGTCCGGAGCGCCGTCGCGGGTACCGCCCAGCAGCAGTCCGAGGAAGCCGAAGTCCTCGGCGGCGGCGCCCTGTCCGGCCCGGCCGAGCACTCGCAGGGCGGCCAGACAGCGGCGCGCCTCGGCGTAGCCGGAGGCGACGTCGGCGGGGCGGGCGGCGGGTCCGGCCACCGGCGCGGAGGCGCCGACGGTGACCGGAGCGTGCAGCGCGGTGCCCAGTTGGCGGGCGGTCCGCCGGGCCAGCGCGTCGGCGGTGTCGCCCTCGGCCAGGGGCAGCAGCAGCACGGTGCCGCCGTCGCGGGCGGCGGCCAGACCGTGCCCGGTGGCGGCCAGATGGGAGGCGGCGGACACCAGGCGCTGCCGGTCGGCGGCCTCGTCGGCGGGCGCGTCACCGCCCGGATCCGTACCGGATGTACCGGATGTACCGGATGTACCGGATGTACCGGACGCGGCGGGCGCGGCGGGCGTGTCGAGGCCCGCGGCGAGGACCACATGGGGCGCGTCCAGATCCGCCCGCAGCCGGATGGCACGCTCGCGCAGCAGCCGCGGCTCGCGGTCGGGGGCGTCGAGCAGGTCGTCCAGCAGTTCACCGCGCACCCGCTGTTCGGCCTCGCCCGCCGAGCGCCGGGCGAGCAGGAGCAGCGAGGTGACCATCGCGGCCCGTTCCAGGGTGCGCTGGTCCACCGGGTCGAGCCCGGGATGGCCGTGCAGCACCAGCGCGCCGAGCAGTTCGCCGCCCGCGGAGACGGCGGCGATCCAGTCCTCGCCGTACCGGACCGCGTGGCCGTCGGTCCGTGACCGGTCCACGGCGGCCGCGGGCGCCCGGTCGGCCTCGGTGAACTCCACCGTCCCGCTGAGCACTTCGGCCACCGCGTCGGCGACATCGTGCACCCCGCCGCCGCGCAGCACCAGTTCGGTCAGCCGGTCATGGACGTCGGAGGCCCGCTCGATGACCCCGCTGCGGTCCCGGATGATCTCGTTGGCGGCCTCCAGCTCGGCCAGCGCCGTACGGGTCTCGGCCAGCAGATTGGCCGTGTCGATCGCCACGGCCGCGTGGGCGGCGAACGAGGCGAGCAGCGAGATCTGCTCCCGTTCGAAGACCCGGGCCCGGCGGTCGGCGGCGAACAGCACCCCGATGACACCGCTGCCGAGCAGCAGCGGCACCCCGAGGATGGCGACCAGCCCCTCGTCCTTGACCCCCGCGTCGATGGAGTGGGTGTGCTGGAAACGCGGGTCGTCGAAGTAGCTGTCGGTCACATAGGGGCGGGCGGTCTGGGCCACCAGCCCGCCGAGTCCCTCCCCCATGGCCAGCCGCAGCTGCTGGAAGCGGGCAGAGACCGAACCGTCGGTGACCCGCATATAGGTGTCCCCGGCGGTCGGGTCGTGGAGCGTCAGATAGGCGACCTCGGTACCCAGCAGCGAGCGGGCGCGCTGGACGATGGCCTGGAGCACCGCGTCCAGATCGCGCAGCCCTGCGAGGTCGTGCGCGGTCTCGAAGAGCGCGGACAGCTCGGCCTCGCGGCGGCGCCGTCCCTCCAGCTCACCGCGGACGCGGAGGGCCAGCAGCTTGGCACGCTCCAGGGCCGCCAGCCGCTCGGCCGGGGCCTTGTCGGCGCGGGCCCGCAGCACCGGGCGCTCATACGCCTCGGCGGGCGCGCCACGCGCCAGCAGTTCCAGGTACGGGTTCTCCGGCTGATCGTCGGCCATGGTCACAGGGATACTCCCGCCGGGTGCGGCCGCGCCAGCGGGTGGACGTACCGGACGGCCCTCCGGCGGCCGGGAGGGGAGCGCTGCGGACGGGAGCCCGGTGGGCGGACGTCCGCTCAGTGGGCGGTCCATCCGCCGTCCATGGTGAGCGAGGCGCCGGTGACGAAGGAGGTGTGCGGCCCGCACAGATAGGCGACGGCCTCGGCGACCTCCTCCGGTTCGACGAGCCGCTTGACCGCCGCGTCGGCGAGCAGCACCTCGCTGACCACGCGCTCCGGGGAGATCCCATGGGCCTCGGCCTGGTCGGCGATCTGCCGCTCGACCAGTGGGGTGCGCACATAGCCGGGGTTGACGCAGTTGGAGGTCACCCCGTGGGCGGCGCCCTCCAGGGCGGCCACCTTGGACAGCCCCTCGAGCCCGTGTTTGGCGGCCACATACGCCACCTTGTACGGGGAGGCGCGCAGGCCGTGCACGGAGGAGATGTTGACGATACGGCCCCAGCCCTGTCCGTACATATGCGGCAGCGCGCCCCGCACCAGCCGGAACGGGGCCTCCAGCATCACCGTGAGCACCCGGGAGAAGACCTCGGGCGGAAAGTCCTCGATGGGGCGGACGAGCTGGAGCCCGGCGTTGTTGACCAGGATGTCGCTGCCCGCGGCGGACCGTTCCGCGGCGTCGAGGTCGGTCAGGTCCAGGGCCCACGCCTCGACGGTGCCGGGCCCGGCGGGGGCGGCGGCCACCAGCCGGGCCAGCCCCTCGGCGTCCAGGTCGACGGCGCGCACGGTGGCGCCCGCGGCGGCCAGCCGGAGCGCGCACGCCCGGCCGATGCCCCCGGCGGCGCCGGTGACCAGGGCGGTACGCCCGGTCAGATCGAGAACGGCGGGTGGCGGAGCTGAGGGGGTGGCGGCGCTCATACGCGGCAGGTTAGACAGCGTCCGCGCCCGGACCGATGTGGCGGGGCCACATACTTCGGCGCCCGCCGATGGGGATCGCCCCGATCGCCCCGGTCGCCCCGATCGCTCCGGTCACTACTCCGGTCGCTCCGCGGCGACGGGCTCGAACCAGGTCGGTCCGTCACCCAGCGCCTGCTTGATCCGGGTCATGGAGAAGTCCTCCATCGGGGGCAGCGCGTCGAGCGAGAACCAGCCGACCTCGAGCGACTCGTCGTCGTTCACCCGCGCCTCGCCGCCCACCGCCCGGCAGCGGAAGCAGACATCCACGAACTGGCACTGGTCGCCGTTGGGATAGGTCACCGGAGCCAGGGTGCGGACGAGAACGATCCGCTCGGGCACACAGCGCACCGCGGTCTCCTCCCACACCTCGCGCACCACGGCTTCGGCGGGCTGTTCGCCGGGCTCGGGGATACCGCAGATGATCACCCAGCGGCCGTTGTCGGCGCGGCGGCCCAGCAGCACCCGGCCCTCGTCGTCGAAGACGACCGCGCTCACGCCCGGCAGATACAGCAGCTGTCGGCCCGCGGTGGCCCGGAGGTCACGGATGAAGTCGGGGATCGCCATGGGCCGAGGGTATCGGGCGAACGGGGGCGACGCCCCGGCGGTCACACCCCCGCGTACGGTGTCCGCTTCACCACTGACACATGGTTTCTGCGCACGATATACACATACCTCAGTACAAGCGCTACCGTTCCCGGTGTGATGGCCCGCGCCCGGTCTCCGGCCGCGGCGGCGGTGCCGTTACGACGGGGGGTCGGCGGAATGACGTCTTCAGTGCTGGGACCGGTCGTGCAGGGGCAGGAGAGACCGGCCCGCGGCAGTACATCCGATATCGCGGGCGCGGCGGTCCTGGGTGGCTGCGCCGTATGGGCACTCATCGCGTCCATGGGACGGATGGCCCGCCCCGAGGGGGTGCTGCTCGCCGTGCTGGCGGTGGCCGCCGGATACGCGTGCGGCCGGATCGCCGGATCGCTGCTGCCGGTCGCGGCCACGACGGGCGCCGCGCTCGCGGGGTTCGGTCTGGCCTGCACCACGCTGGAGGGGCTGCCCGGCCACGAGGGCGCGGCCGCCGCGCAGTGGACCCTGGCCACCGGTGCGGCCTGCTGTGCGGCCTGGGCGGCGCGGCCGGTCCTGCTGCGCTCGGCTCTCTGGCTGCTGGCCCTGGCGATCACGGTCACTGCCGTGGTGGGCGGCAAAACGGCGGGCGGGGCGGCGGCCGCCGCCGTCCTGCTGTGCGCGGTCACCGCCGCCCGGCTGCGGCACCGGCTGCTGGGTCTGGCCGGTCTGGGTCTTGTCGCCGCGGTCACCGTCGGTGGCTGCTGGGCGGTGGCGACCAACGCCGTCCCGGGCGGACTGCCGCCCGCGCTGCGGGCGCAGCTGACCGAGCACCGGGTGGGGCTGTGGCAGGACGCCGCCCGGATCGCCGGGGAGAACCCGGTACGCGGGGCGGGCCCGGACCGCTTCACCGAGCTGAGCCCCACCGCCATGGCGGCGCCGGATCCGCGGACCACCCCGCATTCGGCCCCCTTGCAGCAGGCCGCCGGTGAGGGGCTGCCGGGGGTGGCCCTGCTGGGCGCGGCCTTCGGCTGGATGCTCTACGCGCTGTGGCGCTCACCCCGGTCCACCCCGGTCGTGCTCACGGCCGCGGCGGCGCTGACGGCCCTGGCCGTCGAGGCGTCCTTGGGCAACGCGCTGAGCTTTCCGCAGGTGACGGCGGGTGCGGGACTGCTCGCCGGACTGGCCACGGCAAGCCGCGTGGACCATGCCCCGGCGCCGCCTCCGTAGCGGGTCAGGACGGGGTCAGGACGGCCGGACAGTCGCCCGGGAAGGACCAGGAGCGGGCCAGGGTGCGCACGCCGGCGGGCGTCAGACCTGTGAAGGCGGCTTCGCGATCATGCGCAGCCGCTGGCGGATCACCCACACCGCCGTCTCCGCCTCGTCCACCGTCACCGTGAAGACGCGTCCGTCCCCGAGGCGGACCACCAGGCCCTCACCGCGCCGCACCACCACCGCCGTACCCTTCTCGGGCCGCCAGCGGTAGCCCCAGCCGCCCCACTGGCAGGGCGTGACCCGGGACGCGACATCGACGTGGACCACATCGCTCAGCGGGATGCGGCGCCGTGGCAGCCCCATATGGCCGCAGCGGATCTCCAGCGTCTCCGCGTCGATCCGGACCGCCACATGGACGAAGGCGATGGTGCCGAACAGCATCAGCAGTCCGGCGGCGACACAGCCGATCACCGACATCAGCAGCGGGGCGATACCGGAGCCCCAGGGGGACGCGACGGCGAGGTCGACACCGAGCGCCAGACACGCGGCGCCCGCGGCGGCCAGCACCCACTGCACACGGTTGTGCGCACGCCCGGTCCAGACCGCGGGCGGCTCCCCGGACAGGGTCTGCTTCCCGTGCTGCTGGTGGTGGTGCCTCATAGATGGCAGGGTACTCACGTTCCGCTACCACGGCACCAGATCACACCGTTTCCGCCGGTGAGAGCGGGTTTTCGATCAGCCGCGGACTGTGCTGACGGGCGCCAGCAGCGTGCCCTCGGGGTACGCCAGCGCCTCCCGGGGCAGCTCCTCCTCGCGGCCGCTGAGCAGGACGGTGAGCCCACCGCGCGCCGGGGCGGGCCGGTCGGTCGGCAGCGGATCGGCGCCGATCCGGCGCAGTGCCTGGGCGGCGACGGCCCCGGCGGATCCGAGGAGGACGAGGGAGGGGGCGTCCGGCTGCTGCACGGCCGTCCGGATGCGGTCGGCGACCAACTCGTAGTGGGTGCAGCCGAGGACCACGGTCGTCACCTCGCGCGGGGTGCGCTCCGCGGCGACCGCCACCGCCTCGTCGATGGCGGCGGAGTCGGCGTACTGGACGGCGTCGGCGAGCCCCGGGCAGGCCACCGGGGTCACCTCGACCCCGGCCGCGAACTCCCGGATCAGGTTCTCCTGGTAAGGACTGCCGGTGGTGGCGGGCGTGGCCCAGATGGCGATCGGACCGCCCACGGCCGCCGCGGGCTTGATCGCGGGCACCGTGCCGATGACCGGCAGCGCGGGCTCCAGCTCGGCGCGCAGCGCGGGCAGCGCGTGGACGGTCGCGGTGTTGCAGGCGACGATCAGCACATCGGGGCGGTGGGCCGCGGCGGCGCGGGCACAGGCCAGCGCGTGCTCGGTGACGTCCTCGGGAGTGCGCGGCCCCCACGGCATGCCGTCGGGGTCGGAGGAGAGGACGAGATCGGCGTCGGGCCGCAGACGGTGCACCGCGGCGGCGGTGGCCAACAGGCCGAGTCCGGAGTCCATAAGCGCGATCTTCACCCGGTCACTTTAATGGATCGGTCCCGTCGGCCCGGCGTCCGGGCACCGCTTGGGGCAGACTGCGGCGGGTGAGCGAGCTGATGTGGATCGCCGCCGCGGCGCTGGCCGCTTGGCTGTGGCTGCTGCTGGGCCAGGGGTTCTTCTGGCGTACCGACGTCCGGCTGCCCCGCACCGGCCCGCCGGAGTCCAAAGCCTCCGCCGGGGAAGCGGGCTACTGGCCCTCAGTGGCCGTCGTGGTGCCCGCCCGGGACGAGTCCGCCGTGCTTCCGGTGAGCCTGCCCTCGCTGCTGGCCCAGGACTACCCGGGACCGGCCGAGATCTTCCTGATCGACGACGGGAGTTCGGACGGCACCGGCAAACTCGCCCGTGAACTGGCCGACCGGTACGGCGGACTGCCGCTGACCGTCGGCTCCCCCGGTGAACCGGCGCCCGGCTGGACCGGCAAACTGTGGGCGGTACGCCAGGGGATGGCGCTCGCCGCGGCGCGGGAGCGGGCCGGGGCCGGTGCCGCCGAGTATCTGCTGCTGACGGACGCGGATATCGCCCATGAGCCGGATTCGCTGCGGGAGCTGGTGCGGGCGGCCACCACGGCCCGGCTGGACCTGGTCTCCCAGATGGCCCGGCTGCGGGTGACGACCGGATGGGAACGGCTGATCGTGCCCGCGTTCGTCTACTTCTTCTGTCAGCTGTACCCCTTCAGGTGGGTGAACCGGAAGGGGGCGCGTACCGCGGCGGCCGCGGGCGGCTGTGTACTGCTGCGCCGGGAGGCGGCCGAGCGGGCCGGGATCCCGGAGGCGATCCGGCAGGCCGTCATCGACGATGTGGCACTGGCCCGCGCGGTCAAGCGGTCCGGCGGCGCCATCTGGCTGGGGCTGGCCGAACGGGTCGACAGCGTCCGGCCGTACCCGGGGCTCGGCGAACTCTGGCGGATGGTGGCGCGCAGCGCGTACGCCCAGCTGCGCCACAATCCGCTGCTGCTGGCGGCGACGGTCGGCGGGCTGGCGGTGGTGTACCTCGGACCGCCCGCCGCCGTCTGCGCCGGGGTGCTGACCGGGAACGCCGTCCTCCTCGCGGTGGGCGCGGCGGCGTGGGCGCTGATGGCCGGGACGTATGTGCCGATGCTGCGCTACTACCGGCAGACCCTGTGGCTGGCGCCGCTGCTGCCCCTGACGGCCTTTCTCTATCTGCTGATGACCGTGGACTCGGCGCTGCGGCACTACCGCGGGCGGGGCGCGGCCTGGAAGGGGCGCACGTACGCCCGTCCCAGCGCCGCGCCCTGACGGCGCCGCCGCCCGCGAACGGCTCATTTACGGCCGGGCGTCCAGTTCATGCCCCATCCGTAGGCGTAGTCCAGGGTGCGCTGCGGGCTGACCCCGCGCTCCGGCACCAGATAGCGGGCCTCGCGCTGGACGATGAGATCACCACCGGTGTTGGTGATCAGGGCGAGGGCGCAGACCGGGGACGGGACGGTGCACTCGTCGAGCGAGAAGTCGACGGGCGCGCCGAACTGCGGCTGGAGGGTGACCGTGGCGTTGAGGTTGGCGAAGCTGCGCGCGCCCTCGTAGATGGTCACGAAGACCAGGATGCGGCGGAACACGTCCTTGTGGTCGAGGTTGATGGTGAGGTTCTCGCCCGCCGACCGGGAGCCGGTGCGGTCGTCCGCGTCGAGGTGGATGAACGGCGGCTGGTGCAGCGAGCCGAAGGAGTTGCCGAGCGCCTGCACCACACCCTTGCTGCCGTCGGACAGCTCGAAGAGGCAGCCGAGGTCCAGGTCGAGGTCGCCGTGCATGGCGATGGCCTTGCCCAGCTTGGCGCCCCATCCCTTGAACTGCTTGTGCACCTGCCAGTTGAGGTTGACCCGCATCGCGCCGCCGGTGCCGCCCTGCTTGGTGAGCGAGACCGAGGGCGCCTCCTTGGTCAGCGTGACCTTGCGGAGGTTCACCGGCGCCCCGGGGGTCGCGGGGCCCGGAGCGGGCGGCGCCGGGGGCGCGGGCGGCGGGAAGGCCGGGGCGCCGCCGCCGGGCGGCGGGGGCGGCGGGTAGCCACCGGCAGGCGGGCCGGACGGCGGCGCGGGCGGCACCGGGGGCGCGGCGTACGGGGACGCGGGCGGGGCCGGGGGCGCCGCGGGGGCCGGGGCGGCGGCCTGCTGGGGTTCGTCGACGCTGATCCCGTAGTCGGTGGCGAGCCCCGCGAGCCCGCTGCCATAGCCCTGGCCCACGGCCCGGAACTTCCAGGTGCCCTGCCTGCGGTAGAGCTCGCCGAGGACGAAGGCCGTCTCGACGGAGGCGTCCTGGCTGTCGAAGCGGGCGAGCTCCGCACCGCCGGAGGCGTCCAGGACCCGGATGTGGAGGCCCGGCACCTGGCCGAAGCTCCCGCCGTCGGAGGAGGCCGCGAGCACCACGGTCTCGATCTCGGCCTCCACCGCGGACAGATCGACCGCGAGGCTGTCGGTCACCGTGTCCCCGGCGGTCCGCTTGCCCTCGTGGCGCACGGCGCCCGAGGAGTGGGTCGCCTGGTTGTAGAACACGAAGTCCGCGTCGGAGCGGACCTTCCCGGAGACCAGCAGCAGCGCCGAGGCGTCCACGTCCGGTACGCCCGGGCCGGTGCGCCAGCCGAGCTCGATCCGTACCGACGCCGCCGGTACCGATGTGTTGCTGCCCTTGGGCATCGACATGTCGTCCCCCTGCCTTTCCGTTCATTCAGCTCGCGGGTCAGTCTGCCCTGGGCCACTCTTCCGTGTGACACCGGAGTCCAACCGCGGGTAACCCGCTGAAAACGCGCTCTTTACACGATCTCAACGCACCCTGGCGACCGATTTTCCCGGGTTCGCAATGATTGATGAGCCACGACGGCTCCCCACACTCAAAACAACCCTCTTACCGGACTCCCCAATGAGCACATCGTGGGCTTAACTTATGGGCTATGACCTCCCCCCGCAGTACCTACGGCGGCGGCTACTACTCCTCGCCGTCCTTCCCGGACACCCCCATCTACGACAGCCTCGTCGCCGAGCGGGGGACACCGCAGATCGCGCCCATCAGGGTGCCGTCGGCGTACGACACCGGAAGTCACCTTCCGGCCCTGCCCTCGGCGCTGCCCGCACTGCCCGCGGGCCCCTCGTACCACACCCCGCCGCCCGGCTATCAGCAGCCCGCGCCGCAGCACATGGGGTTGCAGCAGGCGCAGTCGCCGTACATCCCGCCGCAGGCGACGGGTCCGCGCGGCTATCCGGGCGCGCAGCAGCAGCGCCCGCAGCCGGCCTCGCCGATGGGGTACGACGCGATGCGTCCGGCCATGCAGCGCCCCGCGCCGCGTCCGGCCCCCGCGCAGTCCCCGTATGACGACCCGTATGGGCGTCAGCAGTACCCGGGCGGCCGACCGCCGCACCCGGGAGGCGGCTACTGATCAGCTCCGGGAGGTGAGCGGCGGCGCCAGGGGCGTCCGCCGCGGGAAGGATCGGGCCGGACGGGGCTTCTCCGTCCGGCCCCTGTTCTCTGTGTTGAGGGGCGCTCGTGCCCCAGGGCCGTTCGGCGAAACCAGGCCCGTTCGGCGAACCGAGGGCCGTTCGGCGATCCAAGGGCCGTTCGGCCCCTGCCGGACCGGTCCGGTCCGGGCCATCCTGAACGGGCTGTTCCGCGAGCCATCTCATCAACGGGGACGGACCGGGCTCTCACCCCACTGCGGTGCTGAGCGACATCGACCGGCCGCCCCCGTTCCGCGTGGGGTGCGAGGCAGGAGGGGAGCCTGCCTCGCGCCCCACGCGAGGATCGGCGTCCCGCGGGACTCACTGGCCCGTACCGCGCTCCTTCATCCGCTCGGCGATGACCGCGGCCTGGATCCGCCGTCCGACGCCCAGTTTGGACAGGATCGAGGAGATCCGGTTCTTCACCGTCTTCTCGGCAAGGAACAGCCGTTCGGCGATCTGCCGGTTGGTCAGACCGTCCCCGATGAGCTCGAGGATCTCCCGCTCGCGCGGTGAGAGCCGTTCCAGCTCGGGGGGTCCGCTGGGCTCGGGCCCGCGCAGCCGGGCCATCACCCGCGCGGTGGCGCCCGGGTCGAGCATGGACCGGCCGCCGGCCACCGTACGGACGGCCGAGACCAGGTCGGAGCCGTTGATCTGCTTGAGCACATAGCCCGCGGCCCCGGCCATGATGGCGTCGAAGAGGGCCTCGTCGTCGTCGAAGGACGTGAGCATCAGACAGGCGAGTCCGGGCAGCCGGGCGCGCAACTCCCGGCAGACCTCGATCCCTTCGTGGTCCCCGCCGTCGCCCGACGAGCCGAGCCGTACGTCGAGCACGGCGACCCGTGGCCGTACGGCGGGGGCGCGGGCGATGGCCTCACGGGCGTTCGCCGCCTCGCCGACCACCCGCAGATCGGGCTCGGCGTCGATGAGGTCGCGCAGTCCGCGCCGTACCACCTCGTGGTCGTCGAGCAGGAAGACCCCGATGGGCTCGGTGGCGGCGTGGCCGTCGGGGCCGGTGGGGTCGGCTGTCTCGGGCACTGCACTCCTCACATGGCACACGGGGCGCCGGTCGTGATCCAGCTGCCCAGATTTACGGCCTGACGCGCGGAAGCGTAAGGGCCGTTCGGCCCTCAGGCCCTCTTCTCCGCCGCCAGCGGAGTGATGACCTTCCGCAGATCGGCCTCACCCAGCGGTCGCAGCGCCCGCGCGGCGATCCGTCCCCGGCGGTCGAGGAAGACCGTGGCGGGGACGGTCTGCGGATTGACGCTGCCCCGGGGGAAGGCGAGCACCAGCTTGCCCATCCGGTCGTACAGGCTGGGGTACGGCACCCGGTACCGCTTCTCGAAGGCGCGGGCCGCCTCCGGGCTGGGGTCGCGGGTGTTGATCCCGACGAAGCGGACGCCCTCGGCCCGGGTCTCCTCGGCCACGGCGGCCAGGCTCGACGCCTCGGCCCGGCAGGGCCCGCACTGCGAGGCCCATATGTTGACCACCACGACCTCGCCCCGGTAGTCCGCGACGTCCAGCCGTTTGTCCTCCAGGGTCCGGCCCGCCAGCCCCTGGAGGGGCTGGCGCTCGGCGGGGGCGACCCGGCTGATCCCGTCGCGGTCCGGGGCGGAGGATGACGCGGAGCCGGAGCCCCCACCGCAGGCGGACAGGGTCAGGGTCGCGGCCAGCAGGAGAAGCCCGTGGCGCGGGAGGTGACGGGTACTCATCCGATCAGCTTCGCATGGGCCGTCCGGCGCTCCGGGGCGGGCCCGGCCACCCACGGCCCCGCCGCCCGGCGTCGCGGGCCCGGCGGGGCGTCGCGGACACGCCCTACGGCGTCATCCCTCCGGCATACGGTCCGTACAGGTCCAGCAGCCGGGTGCGCGCGCTCTGCAAACGGCGGCCGATCACCTGGGCGCAGGCCAGCGCGAGGGCGTAGCCGAGCTCGGGGTCCTCGTCGCAGAGGCGGCGCACCGCCTCGGCGTCGAACTCATGGGCTCGCACCGGACTCAGCGCCTCCGCCCCCAGATGCCAGGTGTCCGGGGGGAACAGCCAGGACCAGCCGATCAGCTCCCCGGGGCCGAGGGTCTCGATCACCGCGGCGCGGCGTCCGGGGACGTGCAGATCGAGGGTGACCGCGCCGGTACGGATGATCCAGAAGTGGTCGGCCTTGCGGCCCTCCTCGAAGATGCGGCCGCCCGAGGGGAAGGACACATCGCGGGCGAGCGCCATCACGCGCTCACGGTGCTCCGTCTTCAGCGCGCTGAGAACTCCCATCATGACCTCACTCTGCCGTCTCCGCTGCCGCCTCGCCCCTCGGCGGTGACCGTGCGTATACGAGGTGGCTGATCCAGATCGCTATGCCGGTGAACGGCTATCGACTCACCTATACCCATTTCCGGTCAGGTTTCAGATAGGACACGTCATTTTTGATCGCCGAGGGCTTCGACGGGCGCTCGGCCCTACCCTCGGCTGCTTCACCGACCCTGTGATGTCGCTCGTACTAGTCAAAACGGGAGGCACTGGTGCCAGCCGACCCTCGCCGTCGGACCGCCAACCGAGCCGGAGGCCATCTGCTGAACCGCCGATTCACCGCCGGCGAGCTGCCCCGGCTGCGGGTTCAGGTCGAGGAGTGCGCGGCCTGGGCCGGGCTGCGCGAGGCCCGGCGCGGGGACTTCGTACTGGCTGTCGACGAGATCGCCAGCAATGCGATCGAGCATGCGGGCGGCACCGGCTCGCTAGTGCTGCTGCGGGTCGGCGACGAGCTGGAGTGCCGGATCTCCGACTCCGGCCCCGGCTTCTCCGAGGATGTCATCCCGCAGCTCCTCCCGGGCCTGGACGGCGCCACCAGCGGCCGCGGGCTGTGGCTGACCCAGCTGGTCACCGACCGTCTCGCGGTCAGCGCGGGGGCCGTGGGCGCCGTGGTGACGCTGGCGATGAGGCTGCGGTAGAGCGCGGCCGGGACGGTTCGCACCCGGTGCGGGTGACCGTCGGCACCTTCCCGGGAGGGTTCCCGGCACAAGCGTTTTCCGGGCACAGGGGTTTTCCCGGCACAGCACGGAAAGAACTCAACCATGTGCTGACATGAGAGGCGGTGGGCACGGGTGGAGCTTCCCGTGGTCGTGGGGGTCGACGGTTCGGACACCGCCTCCGGCGCGCTGGACTGGGCGGCCGGGATGGCCGCGCTGCGGGGGATCCCGCTGCGCATCGTGCACGTCTCGCCCCGGGACCGGTACGAGGGCTGTCTTCCCCCGTCGGCCGCCGACCGGCCGGCCGAGCGGCTCCGCGGTGAGACGGTGCTGGCCATGGCGGCCGAGCGGGCGGGGCGCGGGGCACCGGAGCTGAAGGTGATGACCGACCTGGTGACCGACGACCCGGTCAGCGCGCTGCTGCGGGCCGGGCAGCGCGCCGAGGCGGTGGTCGTCGGCTGGCGCGGACGCGGGGAGTTCGCGTCGCTGCTGCTGGGGTCGGTGGGACGGGGTATCGCGGCCCGTGCGCACTGCCCGGTGGTCGTGGTGCGCGGCCGCGCCGAGAGCCTGGCGGGCCGGACGCGCCGGGTGGCAGTGGGCGTCGCCGAGCGTGAGCGCCCGGGCGGCCTTGGGTCCGTACCGCCGCCCTCCCCCGCGGTGGCCTTCGCACTGCGCGAGGCCCGGCTGCGCGGCTGCGGTCTGGAGGCGGTGCACGCCTGGCGCTGCGCGGGCCCCGACGACCACGGCCCGCGCGCCACGTACGCCGGGGAGCGCGCGGACCGGGCGCGCGATCCGGCATCCGACGGTCACCAGGGGCGGGCCGGGCGGGCGGATCACACCCGGCACGCCGCCGCCCTGCTGACCGAGGCGCTGGGCGGTGCGGTCGGCACACCTGGCACACCCCCGGTACCGGTCACCCACCGCACGGTGGAGGGCCCGGCGCGCAAGGCCCTGCTGGACGCCTCGGCCCGCGCCGATCTGCTGGTCGTCGGGGCCCGGCGGCGGCAGGGCCCGTTCGGGATGCAGATCGGTCCGGTCAATCACGCCGTACTGCACCACGCCCGCTGTCCGGTGGCGGTGGTCCCGCAGATCTGACGACCCATCAGCAGCTTGCCACGCAACCGCGCGGTCCGCCGTGGCCGAGTTCCGCCGATCACCGCCCGGCGGCGCCCCGGGGGCCGATATCCTGCTGATGAGCAGGTCATGGGGGTATGGAGGCCAAGTGTCGGGCACCGCGGATCACGGACGCCATCCGGCACTGCCCCAACTCCGTCTCGATCAGCTCCTCGATGAGCTCCAGGCGCGGCTGGACGCCGCCCGGGCCACCCAGGGGCGGATGCACAACCTGCTCGAGGCGGTGCTCAGCGTCGGCCGTGAACTCGACCTGGAGCAGGTGCTGCGGCGGATCGTGGAGGCCGCGGTGGTGCTGGCCGACGCCGAGTACGGCGCGCTGGGCGTGGTCGACCGGCACCGGCTCTCCCAGTTCCTGCCGGTGGGCATATCCGAGGAACTGGCCCACCGCATCGGCCCGTTGCCCAGCGGCCACGGTCTGCTCGGCGAGCTGATCCGCCATCCGCAGCCGCTGCGGCTGACCGATCTGTCGGAGCATCCGGCCAGCCATGGCTTCCCCGCGCACCATCCGCCGATGCGCTCCTTCCTGGGGGTGCCGATCCGCGTCCGCGACGAGGTGTTCGGCAATCTGTATCTGACCGAGAAGCGCGGCGGCGCCCAGTTCGACCCCGATGACGAGGCGGTGCTGACCACCCTGTCGGTGGCGGCCGGTGTCGCCATCGACAACGCCCGGCTGTACCACGAGAGCAGACGGCGGGAACAGTGGCTCGAGGCGCTGGGGGTGATCACCCGCACGCTGCTCGCGGGCACCCCGGCCAACCAGGTGCTGAGTCTGATCGCCCGGCTCGCCCTCCAGGTGGCCCTGGCCGACTCGGCGGCCGTGCTGCTGCCGGTCGCGGGCACCGAGAGCCTGATGGTCGAGGTGGCCGAGGGCCATGATGCCGAGCGGATCGGAAGTCTGGTGGTGCCGGCGGACGGTTCACTGGCCGGGCTCGCCGCGCGCACCGGCTCTCCCGCCGTCGCCACCGATGTCCGGGTGGACGCGCGGGCGCGGGCCTGGCCACTGCCCGACCAGGAGAGCGAGTTCGGCCCGCTGGTGGCCGTCCCGCTGGTGGCGAACGAGCGCACCTCCGGTGCGCTGCGGCTGTGCCGGCTGGCCGGGCGGCCGCCCTTCGACGACAACGAGGTCGAGCTGCTGTCCGGGTTCGCCGCGCAGGCTGCCCTGGCCCTCGAACTGGCCAGGCACCGCGCCGAGTCCGAGCATATGGCGCTGCTCCAGGACCGCGACCGGATCGCCCGCGACCTCCATGACCTGGCCATTCAGCGGCTGTTCGCGACCGGGCTCACGCTCCAGAGCGCGGGACGGCTGATCGAGCGCCCGGAGGCGGCGGAGCGGGTGGGCCGGGCGGTGGACGACCTGGACGAGACCATCAAGATCATCCGTTCCACGATCTTCGCGCTGCGCACGGTCGGGGGTGACGGCGGTGAACCGGCCACCCTGCGGCGGCGGCTGGTCAAGGCGGTCCGGTCGGCGTCGGACGCGCTGGGGTTCGCGCCCGCGCTGCTGATGGACGGCCCGGTCGACACCGACGTACCGGACGACCACGGGGACCAGCTGCTCGCCGTACTGGCCGAGGCGCTCAGCAACATCGTCCGGCACTCCCGGGCCCAGCGGGTGGAGGTACGGCTGACCGTCGACCCGGACACCGGGATCACCCTGATGGTCACCGACAACGGGGTGGGTCTGGGCGGCGCCGCCCCCAGTGGCGGACTGGTCAATATGCGCTCCCGTGCCACGCTGCTCGGCGGCGGTCTGCGGATCGAGGAGCCCGAAGCGGGCGGCACCCGGCTGATCTGGCGGGTCCCGCTGACCGTCGACGGCCCGCCGGTGGAGCGGAAGGGATGAGCCCGTGATATTGCTCTCTCTTCACCGGACGCGCGCATATCCCGCCCGGCATACGGTATTTACGGACGGGGAAGGGGGGTGTGACCTATGAGGATGATCCGGGGACTCTGGCGCTGGCGCCACAATCCGCTGCGCCGCACCACGGACCTCGCCGAGGCCACCGCCGCGCTGATCGCCGTTCTGGTGATGCTGATCGCCGCCCCCACCGTCGGTATCGTGACGGGCTCCCTCGCCCATGACGCTCTGGTGAAGGCCGCGCGGGAGCAGCGCGCCCAGCGATATCTGGTTCCGGCCACCGTCGTCAAGGTGCTCCCCCATCCCCCGGTGGACTCCGACCCCGAGACCTCCTCCGCGCGTGACGCCCACCGCCGGGTGTTCGCGCGGTGGACCGCTCCGGACGGCAGCAGACACCGCGGCCCGCTGGCCACCCACCCCGGCGCCGACCCCGGTGAGCGGTTCCACCTGTGGACCGACGCGCACGGCAGCCCGCGCGGCCGCCCGCTGGACACCGCCACCGCCGCCACCCATGCGGTGCTGGCCGGAATCGGCTCCGCCGCGGCCACGGCCGGCCTGGTGGACGGCACCCGGCGGCTGGTCGTATGGCGGCTGATGCGTCGGCGTTACACGGAGTGGGACACCGCCTGGGCCAAGGCCGGGCAGGACTGGGGCCGGGCGGACGCGGGCAGCTGAGCGCACCGCCCGCTGCCTGCGCGCCCGGCGTGGCGGAGTGCCGCGCATGGCCCAATTGTCATCACGACACCAAGTCCACGCGGGCCTCACGGGGAGGTCAACTCCTCGCGCCCCGCGCACGCTACGGTGGGGCATTCATATGCGCAGCGCCACAGTCGCGAGTCGCGCACATCCGGCTTGACCACGAGGTGGGGGCACAACAGCACCATGGCACAGGGCTCGGTCGTCCAGGTGACACACAGCGGAACGTCGCGGTGGCGCCGCCGCACCGGAGAGTACGCCTCCCTCACCGCGGCCCTGGAGGCCGCGAGCGAGGGTGATGTGCTCTCCATCTCGCCCGGCACCTACCGCGAGAACCTGGTGGTGGACCGGGCCGTCACACTGCGCGGACCCGAAGGCTCCGCCCGCGGGTCGGTGCGGATCTCCCCGGCCGACGGCGTCGCGCTGACGATCGGCGCCTCCGCGATGGTGCAGGACCTGTGTGTGGAGGGTCAGGACGCGGCCGCCCCCGCGCTGCTGGTCGAGGACGGCACCCCGGAGCTGAGGGATCTGCGGGTGGCGACCCGCTCGGCGGTCGGCATCGAGGTACGCGGCGGCGCCCGGCCCACCGTGCGGCGCTGCACGGTCGACAACCCCGCGGGCATCGGGGTCAGCGTGCTCGACGGCTCGGGCGGGGTGTTCGAGGAGTGCGAGGTGGTGGCGGCCGGGCAGTCCGGTGTGGCGGTGCGCGGCGGCGGCCGTCCCCGGCTGGACCGCTGCCGGATCCACCACACCTCGGGCGCCGGGCTCTCGCTCACCGGTGAGGGCAGTTCGCTGGAGGCCGTGGGCTGTGAGGTGTACGAGATCCGGGGCGCGGGGGTGCAGATCTCCTCGCGCGCGACAGGGCACCTCACCGACTGCCGGGTGCACCGCACCACCTCCGACGGGGTCAATCTGGACACGGACGCGGTGCTGACCCTCGCCGACTGCGAGATCCACGACATCCCGGAGAACGCGGTCGACCTCCGTTCGCGTTCGGTGCTGACCCTCACCCGCTCCACGGTGCGCCGGTTCGGGCGCAACGGGCTCTCGGTGTGGGACCCGGGCACCCGGGTGGACGCCAACCAGTGTGAGCTGCACGAGAGCACGGGCGACTATCCGGCGGTGTGGGTGAGCGACGGCGCGACGGCCGTACTCGACTCCTGCCGGTTGCGCGATGTGCCGGACGCGCTGTTCGTCCTGGACCGCGGCTCCCGGGTGGATGTCGTGGACAGCGATCTGTCCCAGGTGCGCAACACCGCGGTGTCGGTGAGCGACGGGGCCACCGTCCAGCTGGACGACTGCCGGATCCGGGAGGCGGCCACCGGCGCGTGGTTCCGCGACCACGGCAGCGGCGGGACCCTCGCCAACTGCACCATCGACGGTGCCTCGACCGGGGTGATCGTCACCAAGGGCGCCGATCCGACCGTGGAGCGCACCACCGTCTCCGGGCCCACCGAGGCCGGGTTCTATGTGTCCGCCGAGGGCCGGGGCACCTTCCAGGGCTGCCGGGTGACGGGCAGCGGTGGCTACGGCTTCCATGTCATCGACGGCTGCCGCACCACCCTGACCCGCTGCCGCACCGAGCGCTGTGCCCGCGGCGGCTACGAGTTCTCCGAGGAGGGCCCGGTCGTCGAGGACTGCACCAGCGACGAGAGCGCGACCAAGGCCGCGCCCACCGCCCCGGCCACCGCGCCCGCACGGGAGACCGTCTCCACGGCCGGGCTGCTGGGCGGCGTTCCCGCGCCGCGTCCCACCCGGACCCCCGCGTCCGCCGAACCGCCCGCCGAGGTCCGCCCGTCCACGACCGTGCTCGGTGAACTGGACGCGCTGGTGGGGCTGGAGAGCGTCAAGCGCGAGGTGCGGGCGCTCACCGACATGATCGAGGTGGGCCGCCGCCGTCAGCAGGCCGGGCTCAAGGCCGCCTCCGTCCGCCGCCATCTGGTCTTCACCGGCTCCCCCGGCACCGGCAAGACCACGGTCGCCCGGCTCTACGGCGAGATCCTGGCCTCGCTCGGGGTGCTGGAGCGCGGCCATCTGGTGGAGGTCTCCCGGGTGGACCTGGTCGGCGAGCACATCGGCTCGACGGCGATTCGCACCCAGGAGGCGTTCGACCGGGCGCGCGGCGGGGTGCTGTTCATCGACGAGGCGTACGCGCTCTCCCCCGAGGACTCCGGGCGGGACTTCGGCCGGGAGGCCATAGACACCCTGGTGAAGCTGATGGAGGACCACCGCGAGGCGGTGGTGGTGATCGTCGCCGGGTACACCGCGGAGATGGCGCGCTTCCTGTCCGTCAACCCCGGTGTGGCGTCCCGCTTCTCCCGCACCATCACCTTCGGCGACTACGCCCCGGAGGAGCTGCTGCGGATCGTGGAGCAGCAGGCCGAGGAGCATGAGTACCGGATCGGCGAGGGCGCGGCCGAGGCGCTGCTGAAGTACTTCACCGCGCTCCCCAAGGGCCCGGCGTTCGGCAACGGCCGCACCGCCCGGCAGACCTTCGAGGCGATGGTGGAGCGGCACGCCGGCCGGGTCGCCCAGCTGGGGGACCCGACCACGGACGAGCTCACCCTGCTCTATCCGGAGGATCTGCCAGCGCTGATCTGACCGGTGTCCTCCGGGGAGGAGCACGACTGCTCCGGGAGCCGGGCCAGCAGTCCGGCCCGCTCCCGGTCGAAGACGGGGTCGGCCTGGTACTCCGAATGCCCCAGGATCGGCGCGGGCAGCGGATGTTCGGGCGTCCGGCCGTAGGCGAGCGGGTCCTTGAGGGCACCGCAGTCGACCTGCGGTCCGGAGCCGTCGGGCAGCCGGATGGGCCCGCCGATCGGGTCGGTGTAGCGCCACAGATTGCGCCAGCAGCGCACCTCGCCGTGGAGCGCGAGCATGGGCACGGGGCCGAAGTAGGCGGGGAACCACCGGCCGTAGAGCCGCTCCAGCGGTGAGCCGTAGGTGAGCAGCGCGACCTGGCCGCGGGTGCGGGGGTCCACCTGCCAGACCGCGGCGGCGGCCAGCACACTGCCCTGGGAGTGACCGGAGATGACCAGCCGTCCGCCGTACCGGCGGGTCCAGGTCTCCATGCGCCAGGTCAGATCGGGGACGGCCCGCTCCGCATAGCAGGGGGGCGCGAAGGGATGGGCGGCGCGCGGCCAGAAGGTGCCCACATCCCAGAGGATGCCGATGGTGCGGCGGGCCGAGGGGCTGCGGTAGGCGCGGCGGGCCCAGGTGACCAGCATCAGGAAGGCCAGCCCCATCAGCCAGGAGCCGATCGCCTGGCAGGTCTGGGCCGCGGCGTCCACCGGATCGGGGGTGCCGTCGGCCGCGCGCCCGGGGACCTGGGCGGTGACCCAGGCCCCGGTCACGGCGAGGCCGCCGGCCAGCAGGGTGCACAGGGCGATCGGGCCGACGATCCAGGGCGCGGAGTCGGTGAGCCCGGCGCGGGCGATGGTGCCCGCGATCCGGCGGGTACGCACCCCGTCGGGCCGCTCCCCCGGATAGCCGTCCATGATCGTCCCCAGTAGCCGGGCACGCACCCGCCAGACCCGGACGGCGAAGACCAGCACCAGCACCAGCAGCGCGAACAGCAGCACCGGTATGGCGGTGGCAAGCCAGGACAGCAGCACGGGCGGGGCGACTTCGGGCCGCTCACCCATCCCCGGGGTGGCGCCGCCGTCCAGCCAGTCGGCGATCCGCTGGGCGACCCCTCCGGCCAGGACCGCGCCGAGTCCGCAGGCGAGGGTGGCGACGGCGGGTCCGGCGAGCCCGTACAGCGGGGTGCGTCCGGCGGGGGCGGCCCGGTAGAGCGCGAGCGCACAGCCCGCGATGGCCAGGATGAGCACACCCTGGGCGATCGCCAGGACGCAGAAGGTCTGGTCGCCGGGCAGCTTTCCGCGGGAGACCCAGTCGGGGCGGGACCAGGCGGCGTGCAGCAGGGAGAGCACGAGCAGCCCGAGCGCGGTGCCGGGCAGCGCGGTGATGGTGATCCGGTCCAGTCTGCCGTCGACCTTGGTCTCACTGCGGCCGCGGCGGCACACCACGAACACCACCGAGACCGCGGCCGCGACCAGCAGGGTGAGCAGCGTCCAGCTTCCGGCGTCCAGCGCCGCGCTGCCGCCGGGCCTGCGGTCCTGGGTGGCGGCGGCGGTGGTCACGGCGGCGGCGATGGTGAGGAAGCCCGCGGCGGTGTGCGCGGCGCGCAGCCGGGCGACGATCCGGCGGCCGTACCAGAAGCCGGGCAGGCACAGCCCGGGGCGGTTGCCCGCCTCGGGGGCGCATTCGTCGACCGGGCGCTCCAGCGGGGGCTGCGACTCGTAGGCGCTCCAGGTGCGGTTGGACAGGTACCACAGCAGCCCGGTGAGCGCGGTGGGCAGCACGGCGGCCAGGGCGATCCGGCGGCCGGGCTGGCTCCACCAGCCGTGGTTCCCGGGTGCCATGAAGCCGAGCCAGGACTTGCCGCCGGCGCAGGCGTCGGCGCCCGCGCACTGCCAGGCCACCAGGTCCAGGGCCACTTCACAGGCCCCGGCGATCAGCGTCACGGTGAGGCTGAGCGCGACCAGCCGCACCAGCAGGCCGTAGCCGCGTACGGTCCGCTCCCGCCGGTCGGCGGCGGGCCGCATCCAGTGCACGAGATTGGCGACCATGAAGGGCAGCAACAGCAGCCACAGGGCGCGGGAGCTGTTGCCGGAGGTCAGATTGGACCAGACGTACGCCTCCCGGACCGGGCTCTCGCGGTCCTCCCGGGGGCGCGTCTCGGCGTCGGCGTCATCGGTCCTGCGGTGGACCCCGGCGGTCTCGTCACCGGTGATCCGGATGGTGCGCGGATCGCCCAGCATCTCCTGGGGGGTGGCGCCGCCGACGCCGTGGACCAGCAGCTCCAGGTCGGGTGGCGGTCCCGCGCGGCCCGACTCCCGGGCCCCCTCCGGTGCCGCGGCCGGATCCTCGACCGTGACCGTAGTGACCGCCATGTCCGCCATGTTCGTCGCATCTGTCGCGTCCGTCGCGCCGTCCGGTGCGCCGCTGCCCACGGTCGATACCACCGTGTCCCCCGATCCCGGTGTGGTCGATCCCGGTGTGGTGCCGTCGTCCCCGTCCAGGATTCTTCCCAGCGATCCGGGGCCCGGACCGCGACAGGCCGGGCGTGGCGAAATCGTGATGCGCATGCGCTCCGGTGATCGGGTATCCCGGGCTCGTGCGAAGATGAGGCCGGGCCGAACGCGCTGACCACAAGGGATCGAGGCAGGGTGAGCGACAACCAGAACCTTCTGGCGGAGCAGCGGCGCGCGCTGATCCTGGACGAGGTACGGCGGCGCGGCGGAGTCCGGGTCAACGAGCTGACGCGCAGGCTCAATGTCTCGGATATGACGGTCCGTCGCGATCTGGACGCGCTCGCCAGGCTGGGCGTGGTGGAGAAGGTACACGGCGGTGCGGTGCCGGTCGCCGAGGCGAGCACCTACGAGCCGGGGTTCGAGGCCAAGTCGGGCCTGGAGCTGAGCGCCAAGGAGGACATCGCGAAGGCCGCGGCCGCGATGGCCACCCCGGGTACCGCGATCGGCCTGGCCGGTGGCACCACGGCCTTCGCCCTGGCACAGCAGCTGCTGGACGTCCCGGATCTGACCGTGGTGACCAACTCGGTCCGGGTCGCCGATGTCTTCTACAACGCCCAGCGGTCCGCGACGGCCGGTGGGCCCGTCCCGCGCCCGGGCGCGGCCACGGTGGTGCTCACCGGCGGGGTGCGGACGCCGTCGGACACCCTGGTGGGGCCGGTGGCGGACGCCGCGGTGCGCTCGCTCCACTTCGATGTGCTGTTCCTGAGCCCGCACGGCATATCGGTGGAGGCGGGGCTGTCCACGCCGAATCTGGCCGAGGCGGAGACCAACCGTCACTTCGTACGGGCCGCGCGGCGGGTGGTGGTGGTCGCGGACCACACCAAGTGGGGCATGGTGGGCCTGAGTTCGTTCGCCACACTGGACCAGGTGGACGCGCTGGTGACGGATCCGGGGCTGCCCGAGGACGCGCGGGCGGAGATCTCGGAGTATCTGCCGGAGCTGGTCGTGGCGGGCGAGGCGACCGGGGCCGCAGACATCTGACGGGGCGGCAGTTATCGTGTGTCCATGACACACCGGCTGCGTTCCGTCGGGCTGGAGTACGCCGAGACCGCCCCACTGCGGATGGTCTTCGTCGCCGAGGCTCAGGCCCCTCCGGGGGCGGTGTTCACGGCCCTGGCCGACACCGAGGGCTGGCCGCGGTGGTTCCGCCAGGTATCCACGGCGCACTCCACCGACGGCGGCGGGGGCCGGGAGATCTGCCTGCGGGGCGGCGTCCGCTTCCGCGAGACGGTGATGACCGCGGAACCCGGTGAGCGCTACGCCTATCGGATCGACGAGACGAACGCCCCCGGGCTGCGGGCGCTGCTGGAGGAGTGGACCCTGGCCCCCTCCGGCGGCGGCACCCTGGTGCGGTACGTCTTCGCGCTGGACGCCCCGCCGCCGGTGCGCGTCGCCGCGCGGCTGGCGCGCCCCGGGCTGGCGCGGGCCTTCCGGCAGGCGGTCCGGAACCTTGACCGCCTGCTGGCCGACGCGTAGCGGGACCGTAGGGGGTGTTCCGCGAAGTCCCGCCGGGCCCGCGACGCCTGGCACGCACGCTCGCCGCGTTGTCGGGATCATCCGCGGAGGCCCGCCCCCGGACTCCGTCCGGGGGTGCCCCCGCGAGGACGACCCTCCGCCTTGCGATCACACGCGCCCCCAGCCACCGCCGGGAGGTGCCCCCTGACGCCGCGGGCCGGTCCGACGCGACTTCGCGGACACCCCCTAGCCGGACCAGCGGCCGGTGGCCAGGAAGACCTCGATCGTCTTCGCGTAGGGCGTGATGTCGAGCTCCTGTTCCGCCAGCCAGACATCCGAGTAGTACTTGTCCAGATAGCGGTCACCGGGGTCGCACAGCAGGGTCACCACACTGCCGGTGCGCCCGGCCTCGACCATCTCCGCGACGATCCGCAGCGCGCTCCACAGCCCGGTCCCGGTGGAGCCGCCCGCCTTACGGCCGATGGCCCGCTCCAGGGCGCGCACCGCGGCGACGCTCGCCGCGTCCGGGACCTTCATCATCCGGTCGATCGCGCCGGGCACGAAGCTGGGCTCCATCCGGGGGCGGCCGATGCCCTCGATCCGTGAACCGCGGTCGCTGGACGCCCGGTCGTCCTGGTGCACCCAGCCGTCGAAGAAACAGGAGTTCTCCGGGTCGGCGACACAGACCCGGGTGTCGTACTGCATGTAGTGGACGTAGCGCGCGAGGGTCGCCGAGGTGCCGCCGGTGCCCGCGGTGGCCACCACCCACGCCGGTTCCGGATAGCGCTCCAGCCGCAGCTGCTGGTAGATCGACTCGGCGATGTTGTTGTTGCCGCGCCAGTCCGTGGCGCGCTCGGCGTAGGTGAACTGGTCCATGTAGTGGCCGCCGGTCTCCGCCGCGAGCGCGGCGGACGCCTCGTACATCGTCCGCGGGTCGTCCACGAAATGGCATCGACCGCCATGGAATTCGATCAGTCGGCACTTCTCCCGGCTGGTCGTGCGCGGCATCACCGCGATGAAGGGGACGCCGATCAGCTTCGCGAAGTACGCCTCGGACACGGCGGTGGAGCCGCTGGACGCCTCGATGACGGGCTTGCCCGGCCGGATCCAGCCGTTGCACAGCCCGTACAGGAACAGCGAGCGGGCCAGCCGGTGCTTGAGGCTGCCGGTGGGGTGGGTGGACTCGTCCTTCAGATAGAGGTCGATCCCCCACCGCTCGGGCAGCGGGAAGCTCAGCAGATGGGTGTCGGCCGAGCGCTGGGCGTCGGCCTGCACCTTGCGGACGGCCTCCTTGAGCCACTCCCGGTAGCCGTGGTCGCTGCGGTCCACGTCAACCGTGTCGATGACCCCCCGTGTCGTGCCGTCCACATCGCTCCTCGTACTCGTTCTCCTACCCGGCCCGGGTCGCGCGATCCGGCCCTTTCGATCCTAAGTGGACCCTGGTGCGCCCTGGTGCGCCGGGCCGGTCCCGTGCACACTGCGCAGCAGGGAGAATGAGCGGCAGCGGCACGCGTGCCAGTGGGAGCCACCGGGGAGGCGGTCGTCATGGCCGATACGGAGTTCAATGCCAGAGGGGTGCGGATCGAGCGGTTCCTCCGTTCGGTGACCCGTGCCGGGCAGGTCCTGATCAAGGACGGCAGGCTCCAGCTGTTGACCAGTTACGGCAGCGAGATCGACAGCGCCCCGGTCCAGTCGGTCCGCGCGAGCAAGCCGTGGTTCGTCGACGGCGACCAGGCCATGGCCAGGGTGAACGGCACCCGTTACCGGCTCACCCTCGGCGAGCAGGACACCGCCGCCAAGTCCACCGGCCCCGCCGCCGCGAGCCGCTTTCTGGACGTGGTGCGGTCCGCCCGGGGGCACGGCCGGAAGGAGTGAACCGGCCGAGTTGCGCATGCGCGCGCAGGGGCCGACCCTGGACGAGTATCAGTATCACTGAGGGTCAACAAGCGGTGACGCTGAGAACCGGCTCACCGGTCGCGCCCAGCAGCCACCACTGCTGAACGTGTTCGTCGCCCGCACCTGAATCAGGCTAGCCCCAACTTCTTTCAGGGAGTCGCAGCCGTGATCAGTCGTCCTAGCAGGCATTGCACGGTGGAGCTGCAAGCCCTGCCGTCGCGGATCGGTCAGGTCCGCAGAATCGTGTCGGCGCAACTGCGCTACTGGCATCTGGATCCCCTTATCGACCCGGCCGCGCTCGGTGTCACCGAGCTGCTGACCAACGTGCACCGGCATGCCGAACCGGACAAACAGTGCACGGTGGAGATCGTCCTGATGCTGGACCGGCTCACCGTCTCGGTCCGCGACCAGGATCCCCGGCTGCCCCGCCTCCGCGCCCAGGACCCCGTCTCCACCCACGGCAGGGGACTGGCCCTGGTCGCGGCGGTCAGCCAGAGCTGGGGTATGCACGCCCGGGACGACGGCAGCGGCAAGGTGGTGTGGTTCACCCTCGCCGTATCGCAGCCCGCCGCCACCGCCAAGTCGCCGTTCGCGGCATACGGAGCGGGGCGTACCGCACCGCCGCGGGGAGTTGATCTCACTCAGCCGGCCCAGACCCCGGTGGGCGCCCCGGCGCCGGCCCCGACTCCCGTCCAGGCGCCGCCGGTTCACACCCCCGCGCCGGCTCCGGTGGCGGCTCCGGCCCCCGCGTCCGCCGCGGCGGCGCCCACCACCGCGCCCGCACCGGAGGCTCCGGCCGCCGTGGGCCGGGAGCGTGCGCCCGCCGCCCGGTCGGCCGTATCGCACTGAGCAGCGGTCCGTCCCGCCGCTTCGGGAAGCGGGACGGACCCGTGAGCCGCCTCCGGCCGGAAGAGACCCGCGACGAGGCCCACGACGAGACTCGCGACAGGGCCCGGACGGTGACCCGGCGCCCCGCCCGGCCCCGGTCAGCCCGCCTCGCCCCGCGCCCGCGGTCCGAACTGCTCGTCCAGGACCGACAACCGCCGCCAGTACTCCTCCTCGTCGATCTCACCGGCCGCGAAGCGGCGGCCCAGCAGCGCGATCGGAGAACGCTCGCCGTGGTCCGGGCCGCCCTGCCGCCACAGGGCGCGGCGCCGCCCGACCGTACGCCGCAGCAGGAAGATCCCGCCGCCGACGACCAGCGCCCACATCAGGGGGAAGAGGAGGATCCAGGGGCCGGGGCCCGCACCGTCGGCGAAGCCGTGCGCCAATGTGTTCATGCTGATCGCGCTCCTCGGAAGAGATGTCGTTGATGACCGTGGTCCGGTCGGCACTTTCGAGGGTCGTCCTCCGCGGCGCCCGCGTCGTCGTACGGCCGACGGCATCCGCCGTACCCCGGAGGGAGTAGACGCGCGGGGCTCAGGCGGTGATGCCCGCCGCGCGCAGCCGTAGCGCCACCTGCTCCCAGACCGGTTCGACCGGCTCGGTGGGATGGGTTCCGGTGTCGATGTCCTTGAAGCCGCTGGAGGTGGCGACGCAGACCACGGGGCCGTCGAAGTCGCCGCCGCGCCCCCGGTGACCGCGCAGCCCGGCGAGCCCGGCGGCGGCGGAGAGCTCCACCCACAGCCCCTGGCGGCCCAGTTCGGTCCGGGCGGCCGCCATCTCCTCGTCGGTCACCAGCAGGGCGTCGCCGCGGCTGCGCGTCACCGCGAGCACCCCGCGGTAGCCGCCGACGGTGCAGTCGATGCCGTACGCCTTGGTCGGGCCGGCGTCGACGGTCGCGGCCGGGCGGCCCTCACGCACCGCGGCGGCCAGCGGACCGCCCACGGAGGGCTCACAGCTGAAGATCCGCGGAACCCGCGGGGCCAGGCCGAGCCGTTCGAGTTCGGCGAACCCCTTCCAGACGCCGAACAGCAGCTCGCCGTAGCCGGTCGGCACGAACACGGCCGCCGGGACGCCGAGTTCGGTGAAGATCTCGTACGCCACGGTCTTGTAGCCCTCGGGGCCGAAGGCGTGGCCGGTGTGGGTGTCGGTGAGGTTACTGACCGGGTGGAAGCCGCAGCGGTCCACGATCCGCCGCATCAGCGGCCAGCGCGCGGTGGTCGGGACGGGCAGCACGACGGCGCCGTAGGCCCGCAGGAAGGAGACCACCGCCGGGGGCGCCTCGGCGGAGGCGAGGACCACACAGCGCAGCCCGGCGCGGGCCGCGTACGCGGCGGCGGAGGCGCCGTGGTTGCCGGACGAGGCGACCACCACGCCCTCCGCGCCCACGCCGACGGCGGCGCTCGCGGTGCAGCGGTTGAGCCGGTCCTTGTGGCTCCAGGTGGGGTTGCGCGACTCGTCCTTGATGAACACGTCGTCGCCCAGGGGGAGCAGCGGGGTGCCGCCCTCGCCGAGCCCGGGGGCGGCCAGCGGCGGCAGCAGGGGCGCCCAGCGGTCCAGGCTCGCGCCGGTTCGCCCGGTGCGCTCGAAGAGCCCTGCGGGCACGTCGCCGTAGGCGTAGTCGACTTCGGCGGGGTAGGTCATCCCGCCAGTGGCCGTCCGCGGACAGCCCCGGGTCAGCGGTGGCCACAGCGGGTAGCGGACCGACGGGTCGCCGAGTGAGCGCTGGCCGTTGGCGAGTGAGTCCGGTGCGGGTGTCATCACCCGGAGTGTAGGCGCTGGAGTTCTGTACCTACTAGTGTGTACAGTGGCTTCATGAGCACTCCGGAACGCCTGATCGAGAGCACCAGGGAGCTCCTCTGGGAGCGCGGCTATGTGGGCACCAGCCCCAAGGCCATCCAGCAGCGTGCGGGCGCCGGACAGGGCAGCATGTACCACCACTTCAGCGGCAAGCCGGATCTGGCGCTCACCGCCATCCGCCGCACCGCCGAGGAGCTGCGCGGCGTCGCCGGGGCCTGCCTCGACGGACCGGGCGGGGCGTACGAGCGTGTCCGCGCGTATCTGCTGCGGGAGCGCGAGGTGCTGCGCGGCTGTCCGATCGGACGGCTGACGATGGACCCGGATGTGATGGCCGACCCCGAGCTGCGGCGGCCGGTGGACGAAACCCTCGACTGGCTGCGCGGACGGCTGGCGCAGGTGCTCACCGACGGCCGCGAGAGCGGGGAGTTCACCGCCGGGCTGGCTCCGGAGCCGATCGCCGCGACGGTGGTCGCGACCGTCCAGGGCGGCTATGTGCTGGCCCGTGCGGCGGGGTCGGCGGCGCCCTTCGACAGCGCGGTGGAGGGGCTGCTCACACTGCTGTCGGCGTTCAAGGCATCCGCCTAGGGCGCCCGGTCACTCCCCCGGAGCATCTGTCCGAGGTCCGCGCCCAGGGCGCCCGTTCACGATATTCGCCCGATGACGCCCCAGGGCGCCCATTTCCCCTTCCCGGTAAAGGAATTCCTCATCGTGGAGATCACCCGTAACCCACGCCATAGCGAGCGCGGTCCGGCGGACCGCTTCACCGGCTCCGTCTGGCTGGACGAGCTCGCGGCCCCGGCCGACCCTTCACGCCTGCGGCTGTACAGCGTCCACTTCGCCCCCGGCTCCCGCACCGCCTGGCACCGCCATCCGCTCGGCCAGGTCCTGCACGTCACCGAGGGGCGCGGGCTGGTGCAGTGCGAGGGCGGCCCGGTCGAGGAGATCCGGGCCGGGGACACCGTGTGGATCGACGCGGACGAGCGGCACTGGCACGGCGCCGGGCCCCACACCTTCATGACCCATCTCGCCCTGGTGGAGGCCGCGGCGGACGGCACGGCGGCCGTGTGGGAGGAACTGGTCGACGACACCGCGTACCCCGCCGCCTGAACGGACCGCCCCTCTCCGCCCGCCGGCCCCACAGGAGTTCCCCATGTACGCCATGCAGTACCGGATCACCCTCCCCGCCGACTACGACATGAACGTCATCCGCCATCGGGTGGAGACCAAGGGCCCACTGCTGGACGACTTCCCCGGGCTGGGCCTGAAGGCTTACGCCATCAGCGAGCGCGGGGTGGACGGCGCCACGGTGAACGCGTACGCGCCGTTCTATCTGTGGGCCGCCCCCGACGCCATGCACCGCTTTCTGTGGGGGCCCGGGTTCCAGGGCCTGGTCCAGGACTTCGGGCGGCCCGTGGTCGAGCACTGGCCGGGGCTCGCCCTCGCCCGCGGCCGGGCCGCGGCCGCCGTACCGCGCGCGGCCACCCGGCACACCGAGACCGTCCCGGCCGGGGCCGATCCGGCCGGGGCAGTCGAGGGCGCGGTTCAGGAGCTGCGGCGGCGGGCGGACGCGGACGGAGTGCATTCGACGGCCGTCGCCATCGATCCGCGCGGCTGGGAACTGGTCCACTTCACGCTGTGGGAGCACGCCGCGCCGCGAGCGGAGCCGGGCGACCGCTACCAGGTGCTCCATCTGTCCGCGCCCGGCCTGGACGCGCTCCCCGAGGGGCGGCAGTGGTGACGGAACCCCGTCCGGCCGTCCGTACGGTCCTCGGCGATGTCCCCGGCGGCGAGCTGGGCATCTGCGACGCCCATGACCATCTCTTCCTGCGCAGCACGCAGTTGCCCGGACAGGAGCTGGGTACCGGGGACGCCGAAGCGGCCGAGGCCGAGCTGCGCGCCTTCCGCGCCCTGGGCGGCGGCACGGTGGTGCAGTGGACGCCGTACGGCCTGGGGCGGGGCGCCGGACACCTGGCCTCGCTCTCCCGGGCCACCGGAGTGCGGTTGGTGGCCGCCACCGGGATGCACCAGGCCGTGCACTACCGGCCGGGCGCGGTCGAGGACGTCCGCGAACGGCTCGCCGAACTGTTCACCGAGGAGCTGACGCGGGGCATCGGCGGCAACGGCCCCAGGGCCGGACTGATCAAGGTCGCCGGGGGTTTCCACGGTCTCGACGCCCACGCCCGCCACACCATGGCCGCCGCCGCCCACGCCCACCACCGTACGGACGCGCCGATCGCCGTCCATCTGGAGCTGGGGACGGCGGCGCTGGACGTACTGGAGCTGCTGTGCGGCGAGTGGGAGGTGGAGCCGCACCGGGTGCTGCTCGGCCATCTCAACCGCTCGCCCGACCTCGAGGTCCACCGGCAGGTGGCCGCGGCGGGGGCCTTCCTGGTCTACGACGGCCCCTCCCGAGCCCACCACACCACCGACTGGCGCCTCCCCGACGCGCTCACCGCCCTCGTGGCGGCGGGCCACGCCGGGCAGTTGCTGCTGGGCGGCGACACCACGACGGCCGGAGCGCGCTCGGTGAACGGCGGCCCCGGCATGCCGTATCTGCTGCGCCGTCTGCGGCCCAGGCTCGAACGGGCCGTCGGCGCCGAGGTGATGACCCGGATCCTCACCGAGAACCCGGGCCGCGCCCTGGCGGTGGACTGGCCCGCCTGATCCTCGCTCGGCGGGGTCCCCATCGGCCCGCGCATCCACCGGACACGCCCTAGACGACGCCCAACGCCGCCAAGGGATCGTCCAGAACCCGCTGCCAGGCCAGTTCCGCCGCGCCCACCAGGCTGTTGTGGTCCAGTGAGCACGGCAGGATCGGGACGCCGCCGCTGCGCCCCCACAGACTGCGCTCGGCCACCACGGTCCGCAGCCGCTCAGGATCGGTCTCCACCAGCGCGCGGTGCAGCCCGCCGAGGATGATGCGGTCCGGGTTGAGGATGTTGACGAGTCCGGCCAGGCCCAACCCCAGGCGGTCGATGAGCAGGTCGGAGGCGGCCCGTACGGACGGGTCCCGGTACTCGCCCCGGAGCAGGTCGCGGGCCTGCTCGAGCAGCGAGACCTCGGGACCCCGTTCGCGCCCGGCCGCGGTGAGGAAGGCGAGCGGATCGGCCTCGACGTCCAGGCATCCGCGGCTGCCGCAATGGCAGGCCCGGCCCTCGGGGTTGACGGTCAGATGGCCGACCTCGAGGGCCAGTCCCGCGCTGCCCGTGTGCAGCCTCCCGTCGAGCACGAGCGCACCACCCACGCCCCGGTGGCCGGTGCCGACGCACAGCAGATGGGCGGAGCCGCCGCCCGCGCCGTGGCGGTGTTCGGCGAGGGCGGCGAGGTTGACATCGTTGCCCGCGAGGCCGTCGACCGGTTCCCCCGCGGGGTTGGTGACGCCCGCCGCGGCCAGTCCGCGGGTGAACAGCTCGCGCACCGGCGCACCCGCGGGCCAGGCCACATGCAGCGGGTTGAGCGCGGTGCCCTCCGGTTCGGCGACGGCGGACGGGACGGCCAGCCCGGCGCCCACACAGCGGCGGCCGGACTCCCGCAGCAGTTCGGCCCCGGCCTCGACCACCGCGTCGATGACATGGGCCGGGTCGGCGGGGACCGTCATACAGCCGGGGGCGGTGGCCACGATCTGGCCGCCGAGTCCGACCAGCGCCGCGCGGAAGCCGTCGGCGTGCACCTGGGCCGCGAGGGCGACGGGACCGCGCGGGGCGATACCGAGGCGGTGCGAGGGCCGTCCCTGCGCCCCGGCGGATCCGAGCGGGCGGGAGTCGACCTGGATCAGTCCGAGCGCTTCCAGTTCGGCCGCCACGGCGCCGGCCGTCGCGCGCGTCACCCCGAGCTCGGCCGTGAGCACCGCGCGGGTGGGGGCGCGGCCGGTGTGGACGAGCTCCAACGCCGGTCCAAGAGCGCTTCGGCCGCGCTCAAGCCTTGTCCGTGTCTGGGTCACGGTCCTATTCTCACTTTGTGCCGACAGTAAACAAAACATGGACGGCCGCTTCCGGTACGCCGCCTTCCGCCACCAAGGATCGCGGTCTCGCCCGGCTCCGCGCCGCCATTACCGTGTTCTTCGCCCTCGACGGCTTCGTTTTCGCCGGATGGGTGGCCCGTATCCCCGCGATCAAGGAGCAGACCGGCGCGTCGGAGGGGGCGCTCGGACTGGCCCTGCTGTGCGTATCGGCGGGCGCCGCGGCGACCATGATGGCCACCGGGCGGCTCTGCCGGCGGTTCGGCAGCCATGCCACGACGGTCGCCGCGGCCGCCCTGTTCTCGCTGAGCGTCGCACTGCCGCCGCTGACGCACTCCGTTCCCGCCCTGGGTCTGGTGCTGCTCGTCTTCGGCACCGGGTTCGGCGGGCTCAATGTCGCCATGAACAGCGCGGCGGTCGATCTCATCGCCGCTCTGCGACGTCCGATCATGCCCAGCTTCCACGCGGCGTTCAGCCTCGGCGGCGTCGTCGGGGCGGGACTGGGCGGACTCATCGCCGACCACCTCTCGCCCGTCCGCCACCTGGCGCTGCTGGCCGTCGTCGGCCTGGCGCTCACGGCGGTCGCCGGACGGACCCTGATATCCCTCCCGGCGCCCGCGCCGAAGGCGGCGGAACCGGCGTCGGCCTCGTCCGGGCGGCCGAAGGCGGCGCGCCGCCTCGTCGCGGTCTTCGGTCTGATCGCCCTGTGCACGGCGTATGGCGAGGGCGCGATGGCCGACTGGGCCGCGCTCCATCTGCACCAGGACCTCGGCTCCTCCGCCGGGCTCGCCGCGGCGGGCTACTCGGTCTTCGCCCTGACGATGACCGTCGGACGGCTGTCCGGTACGGCGCTGGTCGAACGGCTCGGCCGGACCCGGACGCTGGTCGTCGGCGGGTCCACGGCGGCGGCCGGAACGCTGCTGGGCTCGCTCGCCCCGACGGTCTGGGCCGCCCTGATCGGTTTCGCGGTCGCCGGGCTCGGACTCGCCAATATCTTCCCGGTCGCCATCGCCCGGGCGGGCGCGCTGACCGGGCCTGGCGGGGTCGCCGCGGCCTCCACCCTCGGCTATGTCGGCATGCTGCTCGGCCCCCCGACGATCGGCTTCCTCGCGGACTGGCTCTCGCTGTCCGTCGCACTCACCACGGTCGCGGCGCTGGCCGCGGTATCGGCCGCCATCGCCTACGGTACGCGCAACGCGGCCCGCGCAAATGGAGGCTGACACTCCGTCAGTCCCGCCGCCTCCTCGCCCAGCGCACCCCCGCCGGGCGGCCCGGTTGTCAGTGGCGGCTGGCAGAATCGCGACATGGACACCAGTGAGCTGATCAAGAGTGTGGACGTCGAGGGACGGCTGCTGGGCGACACCGCGGCCCGGGCCGGACTGGACGCCCCGGTGCCGACCTGCCCCGCCTGGCAGGTCCGCGACCTGCTGAGCCATACCGGGCGGGTGCATCGCTGGGCGACGCGGCTGGTCGCCGAGGGGCTGACCGAGCAGGTGGGGTTCACCCCCCGCCCGGAGCTGGACGGAGACGCGCTGCTGGAGTGGTACCGCGACGGCCACCGCACCCTGGTCGAGACGCTGCGCACCGCCGATCCGGAGCTGAAGTGCCTCACCTTCCTGCCCGCGCCCTCACCGCTGGCGTTCTGGGCCCGGCGACAGGCCCATGAGACGGCGATCCACCGGGTCGACGCCGAATCGGCGCTGGGCGTCGAACCCTCGGCCGTCACCCCGGAGTTCGCCGCCGACGGACTCGATGAGCTGCTGGCCGGGTTCCACGGCCGGGAGCGCAGCGAGCTGCGTACGGACGTCCCCCGCACCCTCCGGCTGCGGGCCACCGACGAGGACGCGGTATGGACGGTGTGGCTGTCCGACGGGGTGCCGCGCACCGAGCGCGATGACGACGGGGCGGCGGACTGCGAGCTGTCCGGACCGGTCGCCACGCTCTATTTCGCCCTGTGGAACAGGCTGCCGCTCAGCGCGCTCCGCACCACCGGGGATCCGGAGCTGGCCCGGCTGTGGCGGGAGCGCGGGGCCATCTGAGGGTGAGCGACGGCATCAGAAGTGGAGTTACCAGTGAGTAACAAATCATGTTAGCTTCCAGCCATGTCACGTCGATCGCTGTCCGCACGGACCCTGCGCCACGGAATGAATGTGTGGCCGCCCTACCTCTTCGCCGGTGTGCGGGTGCTGCACCTCGCCGACGACTGGAGCAACGCACGGGTCCGGCTGCGGCTGCACCGTCACAACCGCAACTATGTGGGCACCCACTTCGGCGGCTCGCTGTTCGCGATGGGCGACCCGTTCTGGATGCTGCTGACGATGAACCGCCTCGGCCGGGACTACATCGTCTGGGACAAGGCCGGGGAGATCGATTTCGTCTCGCCCGGCCGCGGGGACGTCTTCGCCGAGTTCAAGCTCACCGAGGACCGGCTCGACGAGATCCGCGAGGCCACGGCGGACGGCGGCAGGGCGCTCCCCTGGTTCGAGAACGATGTGGTGGCAGACGACGGTACGGTCGTGGCACGTGTCCGGAAGCAGCTCTATGTGCGCCGTAAGCATGTTGAGGAGCGGACCGGACCCGTGTGACCACGACCGGCCGGCCGGGCCGAGGAGCGAGGACTGATACCGATGGGCGGACCCCACAGTCAGAACGACCGCGACGCGTTCACGGTGGAGATCGTCTTCGCCGTGGTCACCGGCGGTCTGCTGGCCGTCGTCCTCTTCTTCGCCCTCGCGGGCCCCGTCCTCTTCGGCGGGCTGGGCGGCGGTCACGAGGCCACCTGGGTGCGGACCGCCGGGGCGGTGGCCGCCGCGGGATTCCTCCTCCGCGTCTGCCAGGTCCTGTGGTGGCAGCCACGTAAGAGGCGTGGATGACCCTGGCGGACCGGGACCGGGACCGGGATCAGGACAGGAGCCGGGGCCAGGACCGGTGGTGCTGTGCCGGACCCCGCTGGGACCGCTGCGGGCCCGCGCTGGTGTGGCGCCATCCGGTCCACGGTGAGCGGGTCTCCCCGCTGCGCACGGACGGCCCGCTCGCCTTCACCACCGGCGCCCGGCGCCACTGCGTCGGGGTGCGCCGGGGCGCCCGGCACACCCCGTGCCCGACCGGGGCCGAGGTGGCCGCGTCGGCCGTCTCGGCGCAGTGCCCGGAGTGCGCGCGGCTGGACCGCTCGTACTCCGTGGCCGCCGACACCCGCACCGACGACCCCCGCCCGTACGACGTCTATCTCGCCTGGTTCGGCCCGGAGCTGATCAAGGTCGGGATCACCGCGGCCGAGCGCGAGGGCGTACGGCTGCTGGAACAGGCGGCGCTCTCCTACGCCTTGCTGGGCCGCGGTCCGCTGATGGCCGCGCGCCGCGCCGAAGCGGTGCTGGGCACGGCGCTGGGCGTCCCGGACCGTTTCCCGTACGCCGCCAAGCGCGCCGCCCGCGAGACACCGCCGCCCCCGGAGCGCCGTTCCGCCCAGCTCGCCGCCCTCCACGACCGGGCCGGCGCACTGGCCGGGCTGCCGGAGTCGCTCACCGTCGTGGACTTCGCCCCCGTCCACCATGACGCCGCCTTCCACCTCGACCGGGTGCGGCGGCTGGACGGGGTGCTCCGGCTCACCGCCGACAGCACGGTGGCGGGCCGCGTCGACGCCGTCGTGGGCCCCGATGTCCACCTCACCGCGACCGACGGCCGCGCCCTGCTGCTGGACGCCCGCCATCTGGCGGGCCGTCACCTCGCCTCCGCCCCGCCGGACGCCGCGACCACGGCGCCGGTGATCGCGCCCCGGCGGGAGCCCGAAGGCCCCGACGCCCTCTTCTGACCGTCCCGCGGCTCCCGCCCCGGCCCCTCAGCCCAGCCAGCCCGGCCGGACCAGGCCGGATTCATAGGCGAGGACGACCAGTTGGGCACGGTCGCGGGCGCCGAGCTTCACCATCGTCCGGCTCACATGGGTCTTGGCGGTGAGCGGGCTGACGACCAGCCGACGGGCGATCTCCTCATTGGACAGTCCGATACCGACCAGCGCCATCACCTCGCGCTCCCGCTCGGTCAGCTCGGTGAGCACCGAGACGGGCGCGGGCGCCTTCGAACGGGCCGCGAACTCGGCGATCAGACGGCGGGTGACCCCGGGCGAGAGCAGGGCGTCGCCCTCGACAACGGCACGTACGGCGCGGAGCAGTTCATCCGGTTCGGTGTCCTTGACGAGGAAGCCGGAGGCGCCCGCGCGGATCGCCTCGAAGACATACTCATCGAGCTCGAAGGTGGTCAGCATGACCACCTTCACCTCGCCCAGCGCGGGGTCCTCGGTGATCCGCCGGGTCGCGGCCAGCCCGTCCAGCAGCGGCATCCGGATGTCCATCAGGACGACGTCGGGGCGCTGTTCGCGTACCAGGGCCAGCGCCTCGTCACCGTCGGCAGCCTCGCCGACCACCTCGATATCCGGCTGGGCGGACAGCAGGGCCCGGAACCCCGCCCGGACCAGCACCTGGTCATCGGCCAGCGTCACCCGGATCGTCCGGCTCACCCCGCTCACGGCGCCTCCTCCTCCGGCCCGGCGGCCACCGTACCGGCCGGGCGGCCCAGCGGGACGCGGGCGCGGACCCGGAAGCCGCCGTCCGGGCGCGGCCCCGCCTCGACCGTGCCGCCGAAGGCCGCGGCGCGTTCACGCATACCCACCAGGCCGTTGCCGCCGCCGGTCGTCCGGTCCGCGGTGCCGTCCCCGGCACCGTCCGCGGTCGTCGCCGGGCCGTCGTCGTCCACCCGCAACTCCAGCTCGTCCGGGGCCCAGCGGAGCCGGACCCGGGCGGTCCGGGAGCCGGAGTGGCGAATGATGTTGGTCAGCGCCTCCTGGACGATCCGGAACGCGGCGAGATCGGTGCCCGGCGGCAGGGCGGTCCGTCGGCCCTCCTCCGCCACCTCCACCGTCAGCCCGGCGCCCGCCGCCTGCTCGGTCAGCTCGCCCAGACGGGCCAGACCCGGTGCGGGCGAACGGGGCGCGGCGCCGGAGGTCCGCAGCGTGTCCAGCACCTGCCGGACCTCGCCCAGCGCCTCTTTGCTGGCGGCCTTGATGGTGGTCAGCGCGGTACGGGCCTGTTCGGGGTCCTGGTCGAGGAGGGCGAGGCCCACCCCCGCCTGGACGTTGATGACCGAGATGCTGTGGGCGAGGACGTCATGCAGCTCCCGGGCGATCCGCAGCCGTTCCTCGTCGGCCCGGCGGCGCGCCGCCTCGGCCCGCTCGGCCCGCTCCCGGGCCCACTGCTCACGGCGTACCCGGACGAGTTCGGACGCGGCGACGACCGCCACCACCCACGCCGCGACCCCCAGTTCCTGGCTCCAGGACGCCGGACCGTCCCCGGCCGGTGGCAGCCAGCGGTAGACCCAGTGCCCGATCAGCAGATGGCCCGCCCACAGCAGCCCCAGCGCACTCCAGGCCGCGATCCGCTGCCCCGCGGCGACCGCGGCCAGACAGGCGAGCACCACACTGAGGAACACCGGACCGTACGGATATCCGGCGCCGAGGTAGACCAGCGTCACCGCCGCCGTGCCGAACACCGCGAGGCGCGGGTGCCGCTGGCGTACGAGCAGCAACGCGGGCCCGGCGAGCAGCAGTGCGTAGCCGAGCGGATCGAGGTCGGGCCGGGCGGGCTGGTCCTGTGCGGCGAACCGGGTACCGACGAGCTGGACGATCGCGACGGCGACCGAGGAGCGCCACGGCACCCGTCCGGCACCCCACGGTTCCTCCCCCGCCCCGGCCCACCAGGGCCCCCGGCCGCGCCCCCGGGGCGGACCGGAGTGACGGTGGCGGAACAGCGGCGCCCACCGCGGCGCGCGCCGTGGTCCGTCGTCCCCGTCCGCGCGCGAGTCCGTCGCGGCGGGCCCGGCGGGACCGTCCGGACCGCGCCCTCCGGCCCGTCCGCGGCGCGGGTCGCGGGCCCCCGTTGCATCGTGCATACCGCCACGCTAGACGGCCGCGACCTGCCGCGTCGTCCACCCGGCGCGGTGGCCCGGCGTACTCCCCCGGGAGTAGACCGCCGCCGAACCGCGCCTCCGGGAAGCGCCGGGCCCCGGCACCAGGAGAACGCGGACGCCCCGGCCAGCGCCCGCGCGGCGGCGCGCGCCGCCGCCGGATCAGGCGGGAGGGGCCGCCGGACGGCGCGCCCGGAGGGACACCGCGGCCGGTGGTCACCGGCGCGTCCGGCCGGGGATGGGCCCGCGCTAGGGCGTGTTTCGAAAGTCCCGCCTGCCCCGCGACGCCTGGCACGCACGCTCGCCGCGTTGTCGGGATCGTCCGAGTAGGCCCTCCCCCGGAC
>NZ_JBEZHR010000020.1:0-125373 GCF_040650655.1 Streptomyces sp. NPDC048636
CGCGATGACCTGACAACCAACCCCCAGCCGCGTCCCGCGGATCATCATCAAGGCTGACCTGCCGTGACAATGATCCGCCGGACAGGCTCTAGACGTCGCCGAAGCCTCCGCCGAAACCGCCCCCGAAGTCACCGCCGCCGAATCCGCCACCGTCGCCGTAGTCGCCGCCGTCCCCGAAACCGCCGTAGTCACCGCCGTCGCCGAACGCGCCCGCCTCGTCGTAACCGGGGCTGAGCGACCCGCCCAGCAGCGTGCCGACGAGGAGCGCGGGGAGCAGCGCGGCGCCGTAGCCGCCGAAGTACCCGCCCGCCCACGGGGCGTAGGCCGGGCCCGCCTCCCAGTAGGGACGGCGTCCATCACCGACGGCGACGGTACGGGTGTCCGGCTCGAGCCCGTCCTCGATCCGCGTGGCGTCCGCGGCGCACGCGGGCACCGATCGCTCGGCGCCACCCGCCGGGGCCCAGGTGACATCCCGGACCGACGGCCCGTGGCGCGGATCGAAGAAGCACGGCGGGCGTCGCTCGGGAAGCGGTGTGCCCGCGCGGCGGGCGTCCAGCACCGCGAGCGAGAAGCGGCCGTCCTCCAGCGCCTCGGTCACCGCCCGTACGTCCTCGGGGCGCCGTGCCGCCTCCGACTTCGCCTTGGCCTCCTCGTACGCGTCCAGCGCGCGACCGTAGTCGTCCACCATCTCGGGGGTGGACGACGGGTCGGACGGGGTGAATCCGATCTCGGTGAGCTTCTCGCCGTACGCGGTGATGTCCTCCTGGACCGCACCGCGCACCTGGTCCAGCTCGGCCCGCTCACGCTCGCGGCGCCGCTTGCGGGTGCGCCCCATGGCGAACAGCGCGCTTCCGGCCAGCGCCACCAGGATGATCAGCAGCACCAGGGCGCTGCCCGCCGACACCCCGCCGGGGTCCGTGGCGCCCTGGTCGTGGTGGGCAGCGTCGCCATGGGTGGCCGCGGCCACATCCGTCACAAAGCCGTCCAGCACCTTCGGCAGGTCATCGGGGTGGCGGCGCAGATTCTGCTCGGCCAGCGCCTGGGAGGTGGAGCCCGGCAGCACCGAGCTGTCGGACGCGGCGCCGAAGGAGGAGCCGAGCGCCACCGCGTACACACCGGGGCGGTCCACGGCCGCACGCAGCCGCGAGAAGACGCGCTCCCCGCCGTACGCGCGGTCGTCCGGCAGCACGGCGACATAGACGGGCACATCCGCGGCGCGGATGTGCTTCGCGAGGGCCCGCGCCTGCCCGGTGCTCAGCGCGTCCGAGGCCCGGGGATCGACGTACACGGGGCTGCCGCGCAGCGCCCGGCCGATCTTGTCCATGTCCGTCGCGGCGGCTGTCGCGGCGCGGGCGCTCCCGGCGGCGAACAGCGTCGCCACCAGGGCTACCAGGACGGCCAGCACCAGGGTGGCCCGGCGCCGTGTCTTGCGGGGCACAGGGGTTCCTTACCCACTCACATGGGCTGTCGCACGTATTTTCCGGTTTTGCCCCGGATGTGTGCGGACAGTGGTCACCGCCGCCACCGACTGTTGTCAGCCGCCGTGGAACCAGCTGTCGTAATCGGCGCTGTCCACCAGGTGGTAGAGGCCGAATGCCCCGGGAAACAGCACCAGCGCGAGCACACCGACCCGCACCAGGACCGGCGCCGCCACCGTGGCGCTGCCGGCCTGGCCCGTGATGGTGCGCCAGTCGCGGCAGCGCCGGATGTCACCGCCGCACGCGGCCCACAGCCCCAGCCCCGCCACCGTGAACACGCCCCCGCCGACCATCGCGAACCCGCCGGTGACCGCCAGGAACGTCATCCGCTCATGGTGGTCGCTCACCCCGAGCGAGCCGATGGCCACGAGGGGTATCGCGGCGAGCCCGTAGAGCACTCCGCGCAGCACCACGTCCCGGAACCGCAAGCGCGGCAGGTGTATCCCGTCCTCCCCAGTCATACGCGCACGATATCCCGGCGTGCCGCCGTTCTACGCTGGGGGAGAGGTATGCGCTCGGGGCTCTTCACGATGCTCATCACGAGGCGAAGACCATGGATGGTGTGCGCAGACGTACGGTGCTCGGGGCGCTCGGCGGCACCGTCGCCGCGGGCGGAGCCGTCGGCCGTCTACGGCGAGGGGAGCCCCCGCCCGGCGCGCCGGACGGTGTGCGGCAGGAGCGGGAGCGCCCCGGACCGTACGAGCCCCAAGTGCGGGCACTGCTCGGGCGGATGACGGTGGACGAGAAGCTGGGGCAGTTGCAGCAGCTCGCCTGGAGCGCCGACACGGGCCCCGGTGGCGGGCAGAACGCCGAAGCGGTACGGGCGGCGCGCAGGGGCAGGCTCGGCTCGGTGCTCAACCTCTACGGGGCCCGGAAGACCAACGCGTTGCAGCGGATCGCGGTGGAGGAGTCGCGTCTTGGCATTCCCCTGGTCTTCGGGCTCGATGTGATCCACGGTCTGTGGACCACGTTTCCCATCCCGCTCGCCCAGGCGGCCAGCTTCGACCCCGCTGTGGCCGGGCGGGACGCCGAGGTATCCGCCCGGGAAGCCCGTTCCAACGGGGTGCACTGGGCGTTCTCCCCGATGATGGACGTCACCCATGAGCCGCGCTGGGGGCGGATCGCCGAGGGCAACGGCGAAGACCCCTATCTGACGGCGGCGTTGGGCGCGGCCAAGGTCCGCGGCTACCAGGGCGACAACCTCGCCGACAACGACCGGGTGGCGGCCTGCGCCAAACACCTGGCCGCCTACGGGGGTGCCGAGGGCGGGCGCGACTACAACAGCGTGGATGTGTCCGAGGCCCGGCTGCGCAACCTCTACCTCGGACCGTTCGCGGCGGCCGTGGAGGCCGAAGTGGCCACCGTGATGGCCGCCTTCAACACCGTCAGCGGCGTACCGGCCCACGCCAACCGGCATCTGCTCACCGACATCCTCAAGGAGCAGTGGCGATTCGACGGTGTGGTGGTCAGCGACTACATCGCCATCCGGGAACTGACCGTCCACGGGTTCGCGGCCGACGGCGCCGACGCGGCCCGGCTGGCGTTCAACGCCGGTGTGGACATGGAGATGGCCAGCACCCTGCTCGCCCAGTACGGCAAACGGCTGCTCAGGAACGGCAGGATCGCCATGGCGCGGCTGGACGACGCGGTGGCGCGGATCCTGCGGCTGAAGTTCCGGCTCGGCCTCTTCCGCCGTCCCTACGTGGACGAGGACGCCGCCATCACCGAACCCACCAAGGCCGCCCGGTCGGCCGCGCGCGAAACCGCCGCGCGGTCCATGGTGCTCCTCAGGAACCACAGGTCGGCGCTTCCGCTGAGCACCTCGGTCCGCTCCATCGCCGTGGTCGGCCCGTTCGGCGACTCCCCGGACCTCAAGGGCTCCTGGGCCGGGCCCTGGGCGGAGACGCCCCGCCCGGTCACCGTCGCCGACGCGGTCAAAGCCGCCGTCCCGAAGGCCAAGGTGACCCCGGTGCGGGGCGTGGACGCCCGGGGCAGGGACAACGGCGACAGCATCGCCAAGGCGGTCTCGGCCGCCAGGGCGGCCGAGGTGACGGTCGTGGTCGTCGGCGAAGGCGCGAAGCTCAGCGGTGAGGCGAGCGTACGGGCCGACATCAGCCTGCCCGGGAGACAGGAGAAGCTGATCGAGGCCATCGCGGACTCCGGTGCGCCGTTCGTGGTGGTGCTGGTCAACGGGCGTCCGCTGACGATCGGTGGCTGGCTGGAGTCCGCGCCCGCCGTGCTGGAGGCGTGGCATCCGGGGCTCGAGGGCGGACACGCCATCGCGGACGTACTGTTCGGGAAGGTGAACCCCGGTGGCAAACTGCCGGTGTCCTTCCCGCGCGCGGTCGGCCAGATCCCGGTCTACTACAACCACGAGAACACCGGCCGCCCCTATGACCCGCACAACCCCTACACCTCCCGCTACCTGGATCTGCCCGACGGTCCGCAGTTCGCGTTCGGCTACGGTCTGAGCTACACCACCTTCGACGTCGGTGAGCCCAGGCTCTCGGTGCGCCGGATCGCCGCCGACGCCCTGCGCGCGGGCGACACCGTCGACGTGGCGGTGGCGGTGCGCAACACCGGGCGGCGTACGGGAGACGAGGTCGTCCAGCTCTATCTGCGCGATCCGGTGGCCAGCATCGTCCAGCCGGTGCGCAGACTGTGCGGCTTCCGCCGGGTCACCCTCGGCGCCGGGAGGTCCACCACCGTGCGCTTCCGGCTCAGCGCCGAGGAGCTGGGTTTCTGGACCCATGACCGCCAGGGCGACTTCGTGGTGGAGAAGGGCGAGATCCGGCTGTACGCGGGAAACAGTTCCCTGGCCAAGGGCGAACGCACCCTCACCATCACCTAGCGCACGGGCGAGGCGTCGGTGGATCAGCCGGGCTCGGCCCCGGACTCCGACTGCCGTCCGGTGTCCGGGCCATGGGTGACCCGGAGCTTCGACTGACCGTGCGGCATCGCCTCCCAGTCGTCCATGAAACGAGCCTCCAGACCGTGTTTCGCGGCGAGGGCGATGAGCGTCTCCGTGCGGTAGTAGAAGTCCTCGCGCAACACTTGGTGCTCCGTGCCCTCGGTGCGGTCGAAGGTGAAGTCGAACCAGCCGCCCGGCGCCATCACCCGCCCCACATTGGCCAGGCACTCCTCGATGACCGGCAGCGGAGAGTGCGAGAAGACACTGTGCGCGTGGATGACATCGAACCGGGCCTCGGGCAGGAACCGCAGGGTGAGGTCGCGGACCGGGGTCAGATGCGGCACCCGCTCCTGTAGCCCCGACCGCACCACGGTGTCCTGCGCGGCGGCCAGGATGTCGGGCGAGATGTCGATCCCGTAGTAGTGGCCGGGTTCCAGATGCCGGATGAACCGCCAGCCCGCCCGCAGATTCCCGCAGCCGATCTCCAGCATGCGGTGTTCGGGGCGGAGCCCGTGGCCGATGAGGTAGTCGAACTGCATGGCGCCCAGGGCGAGCCACCGCTCACGGGTGGCACTGCCCACAGCGGCGTCCGGGTTGGCGCGGGTGTCGGAGCGCATCACGGCGCGGTAGTAGGAGACGTGGTCCGGGAAGCGGTGCCGCAGCCAGGCGTCCCGGGCGGCCCGGGCCAGATGGCGCGGAACCCGGTCGGGGTGGCGCAGCGCGTAGGCGATGCGATGGCCGAGCGATGCGCGGTTGACGGTGACGTTCCTGGCGGGCATGGGCGGCGGGTCCTCTCGTGGCGGTGGTACCACGGCTCGTGGTGCTACGGCTCGTGGCGGTGGTGTTCGGGCCTCGGTCTCAGCCTCCGTGCCGTGGCGCCGCGCTGCCGTCGGCGGACCGGACACCGTGCGCACGCGGTCCGGCGGACCCCGGTATCAACCGATCGGATGATGCGGGATATGCGCCGGGCGCGTTAGGACTGGCTGCGGAGGCGGCCGGACCATGGCCCTACGGTGGCCGGATGAGACGAGGAGGCGGGGATGCGGTACGACATGCGACGGGGGCGACCGGGGCGGCTCCGTCGACAGGAGCGGTCCCGTCGGCCGGAGCGACGGAGTGGCCCATGACCACGGCGGCCGGGGAGCCACCCACGACCGAGCCCGCCACACCGACCGCCACTCCAGCCGCCCCACCGCCCGATCCGGACGGGCGGTGGCTCAGGGCGGTGATGGACTCCGCCTTCCTGCTGCTGCTCGGCTCCTCGCTGGTCCGTTTCCTCAGCCGTGACCAGGGGCAGCCGCGTACGGCCTGGGTGGTCGCCCTGTTCTCCGCCTTCGGGGTGCTCTACGTCCTGGGCAGACTGCTGGCCCCCGCGCCACGGCCCGGCGCCCGGCCCACCGCCCGCCATCTGGTCTGGCTGGGGGCGGTGTGCACGGTGTGGGGCGGACTGCTGGTGCTCGCCCCGAGCGCCACATGGTGTGCGATGCCCCTGCTCTTCACCGGGTTGCAGGCGCTGCCCGCGCGCACCGCGGTGCCGCTGGCGGCCGCACTCACCGTGCTGGTCGTGGCCTCCGAACTGCGGGTGGCGCGGGGCGGCCCCGGTGGCCATGGCGCGCTCAACCCCAATGTGGTGGTGGCGCCGCTGGCCATCGCCACGGTCGCCACCGCCGTCCTGGTCCATCTGCGACGCCAGGCCGCCCGGCAGCGCGTCCTCATCGACGACCTGGTACGCACCCGTCGTGAGCTGGCCGCGACGGAGCGGCGGGCGGGGGTGCTGGCGGAGCGGCAGCGGCTGTCCACGGAGATCCACGACACCTTGGCCCAGGGGCTGTCCAGCCAGCGGATGCTGTTGCAGGCCGCCGACCGGATGTGGTCGGCGGAGCCGGACACCGCACGGCGCCATGTGCGGGACGCGGCCGCGATCGCGTCCCGCAACCTCGTCGAGGCCCGCCGGTTCGTCCAGGACCTCGCCCCGGCGGACCTCACCGAGCGCACCCTCGCCCAGGCGCTGCGCGCCCTCGCCGAGCGCGCGTCCGGCGAAGGGCTCACCGTGGACTTCCGGCTGGACGGCGCCCCCGGGCCGCTGCCGGAGCGCGTGGCGGCCGCGCTGCTGCGCATCGCCCAGGGCGCCCTGGCCAATGTGCGCGAACACGCCTGGGCCACCCGCGCCGCACTCACCCTGACCTGCCTGGACGACCAGATCTCCCTGGACATCGCCGACAACGGCCGTGGCTTCGACGCCGACCGCCACCCCGCGCCGGACGGGGACCGGGGCCATGGCCTGCCCGCCATGCGGGTCCGGGCACGGCAGTCGGGCGGCGCCCTCACCGTCGAATCCACACCGGGCGAGGGCACCGTCGTGTCCGCGTCCGTTCCGCTGACACCTCCCGTCCCCCTCGCGCCCTGAGCAGGCGTGTCCTCACCCGCTGAGAAAGGCCCGTCGTTGAGCCCACATCCGACCGAACCCGCCGCGCCCGTACGGCTGTTGCTCTGCGATGACCACGCCGTGGTCCGGGCCGGGCTGCGCGCCCTGCTCGCGAGCACCGACGGCATCGAGGTGGTCGGCGAGGCGGGCAGCGGTGAAGAGGCCCTCGCCGTGGCCGCCCGGGTCCGGCCCGATGTGGTGCTGATGGATCTGCAACTCGGCGACGGCATGGACGGTGTGACGGCGACCCGCCGTCTCACCTCCCCGCCCGAAGACGCCGGCGCGGGCGCCGCCGCCACACCACGTGTCCTGGTGCTCACCATGTTCGACACCGACGCCGATATCGCCCGCGCCATCGAAGCGGGGGCCACCGGTTATCTGCTCAAGGCCGAGCGCCCGGACGAGTTGTTCGCGGCGATCCACGACGCGGCCTCCGGCCGTACCGCGCTGTCGCCGCCGGTCGCCGACCGGGTGATGGCCCGGATGCGCAGCCCGCGCCCCGACCTCTCCGAGCGTGAACGCGACATCCTGCGCCAGCTCGCCCGTGGCCTCGGCAACCGGGAGATAGCCCGTGCGCTGTTCATCAGCGAGGCCACCGTCAAAACCCATCTGGGCCGTATCTACGGCAAGTTGGGGGTGGAGACCCGCGCGGGAGCCGTGGCCGTGGCCAACGAGCGGCGGCTGCTGCCCTGAACCCGCGCGGCCCGGGTGGCCATCAGCGCCCGATCGGTCCGGTGCCCCGCCTCGCCGTACGCGGTGGGGCGGGGCCGTGGTGGTGCAGTGTCAGGAGGCGGGCTTACGGGCGACTCCGGCCCACATGGACACCTCTTCGTCGGTGACATCACCGGTGCTCGTCCGGGGGTCGTTGGTCAGGTCGCCGTGCCAGCGGTGGGGCACCTCGACGCCGGGATCCACCAGCTCGAGACCGGTGAAGAACTTCTCCACCTCCGCCTTGCTGCGGATCTGCCCCTTGATTCCGCCACTGTGGTAGACGTCCACGGTCCGCTGGGTCGCCACCGGGTCGAAGTCCGGGGTGATATGGCTCAGGACCAGATACGAACCGGGCGCGAGCGCGTCGACCAGCCGCCGCACGATCGTATAGGGCTCCCACTCGTCCGGCACGAAGTGCAGCAACGCGCACAGGCTCAGCGCCACCGGCTGGGAGAGGTCCAGCACCTCGGTGCATTCCGGGGAGTTGAGGATGGTCTCGGGGTCGGTCACATTGGCGTCGACATAGGCGGTGCGGCCCTCGGGGTGGCTGGTGAGCAGCGTCTGGGCGTGGGCCAGCACGATCGGGTCGTTGTCGACGTAGACGATCCGTGACTCCGGCGCGACCGACTGGGCGACCTCGTGCAGATTAGGGCTGGTGGGCACGCCGGTGCCGACGTCGAGGAACTGCCGGATACCGCACTCGGCCGCCAGATAGCGGGTGGCGCGCTGCATGAACGCGCGGTTGGTACGGGCGGCGATCATGACGCCCGGCCACAGGGTGAGCACCTTCGCCGCGGCCTGCCGGTCCGCGACATAGTTGTCCTTGCCGCCCAGGAAGTAGTCGTACATCCGGGCGCTGTGCGGACGCCCCTGGTTGATGGGGCTGTTGGGCGGCTCGGGCCCGCTCGCCGTCTGGGATGCTACCCCGTGACCGGTCACGTCGTGTTCTCCTCCACTACAGGGCGCGATCGTCGTATCGCGGCGGCCCACCCCTGGATCGTATGCCGCCCGGCCCCGGCCCACACCTGTGGGTGGGGAGAACTGTGAGGCGTTCAGGAGGCGTTGAGGGCCTCGGCCGCTGTCGCGGCCGCCGACCCCGGCGTGGGTCAGATGACCCCGTGCGCCTCCATGGCCTCCGCCACCCGCAGGAAACCCGCCACGTTCGCGCCCAGGACGTAGTCGTCGGGGGAGCCGAAGCGGGCCGCGGTGTTCCGGCACAGCTCATGCACCTCGGTCATGACCGAGCCCAGCCGGGCCGCTGTCTGGTCGAAGGTCCAGCGGTCGCGGGAGGCGTTCTGCTGCATCTCCAGCGCCGAGGTGGCCACTCCGCCCGCGTTGGCCGCCTTGCCGGGGCCGAAGAGCACATCGGCCTCGCGCAGGACGTCCACCGCGGCCGGGGTGCAGGGCATGTTCGCGCCCTCGGCCACCGCCAGCACACCGTTCTTCACCAGCGCCACGGCCTGCGCCTCGGCCAGCTCGTTCTGGGTGGCGCAGGGCAGCGCCACATCGCAGGGCACATCGAAGACCGAACCCCGCTGGGAGTGGGTGGCACGCTGCCGGACCTCCGCGTACGCGGACAGCCGCCCCCGGCGGACCTCCTTGATCTCCTTGAGGAGTTCCAGATCGATACCGTCCTCGTCGACCACATAGCCGGAGGAGTCCGAGCAGGCCACCACCCGCCCGCCGAGGGCATGCACCTTCTCGATGGCGTAGACGGCCACATTGCCGGACCCGGAGACGACCACCCGCCGCTCGTCGAAGTCCCGGCCCCGGGTGCGCAGCATCTCCTCGGCGAAGTGGACGGTGCCGTATCCGGTGGCCTCGGTGCGGGCGTAGGAACCGCCCCAGCCGGTGTGCTTACCGGTCAGCACCCCCGCCTCGAAGCGGTTGGTCAGCCGCTTGTACTGGCCGAAGAGATAGCCGATCTCCCGGCCGCCCACCCCGATGTCCCCGGCCGGTACGTCGGTGTGCTCACCGAGGTGGCGGTGGAGCTCGGTCATGAACGACTGGCAGAACCGCATCACCTCGGCCGAGGAACGCCCCTTGGGGTCGAAGTCCGAGCCGCCCTTGCCACCGCCGATCGACAGCCCGGTCAGCGCGTTCTTGAAGATCTGCTCGAAGCCGAGGAACTTCACGATGCCCAGGTTGACGCTGGGGTGGAAGCGCAAGCCCCCCTTGTACGGGCCCAGCGCGCTGTTGAACTCCACCCGGAAACCGCGGTTGACCTGGATATCTCCCTGGTCGTCCACCCAGGGCACCCGGAAGATGATCTGACGCTCCGGTTCGCACAGCCGCTCGAGGATCCGCGAGTCGAGGTATTCCGGATGTGCGGTGAGCACCGGTCCGAGGCTCTGCACCACCTCACGCGCCGCCTGGTGGAACTCCGCCTCACCGGCGTTGCGGTCCACCACCTGCGCGTACACGGCCTCGATACGAGCGCTGACGTCCATGAAGTGCCTTTCTGCCGACCTATCGGCGCGTCAGTCTGTCAGCACCCGGTCGCCCGTGGTGGCAGATTCGCCGGAGATGTGGTGGACGGCGCGTCGTGGCGACAGAGGGTTGACGGCCGAGTTGCGGCCGCCCATGGCCGGAGGGACGGTGGAGAGGGGATGTTGCAGAAGTACTCGGCCATGCCCTCCGCGAGCACGGCGCCCTGCGGGAGCGCAGCGCCCTCCGGGAGTACGGCCGGGCATACAGGCGAGCACGCGCGTACGCGCTCCGCGTACACGCGGTCACGCACATACCCGATGGCGACGCGCCGGTACACGGCAGAACCGCTCTCCCGCCGGAACCGCTCACCGGTCCCGGCTCTCTGAACACTCCGCGCATCGGCGCGTCCCCTCCGGGCGGGGAAAGCGCACAGGAAGCGGAGACAGCGATGACCAACGGACCCATGGGCAGGCACCCCTTCGGCAGTGAACCGCCGGGGCGCGCCGATTCCCCCTTGACACATCGGAACGCCGAGTACACGGGCCGCTATGTGGTCCTGCTCGACCAGCAGGAGACCCAGCGCGGTATCGACGCCCTCCGCTCCTCGGTCGGCATCGCGTCCGTCGAACGGGTCCGGGGAGCCGAGGCCGAGGACGCCACCGAACTCCTCCAACGCCCCGACGCCTCGGTGCTCTTCGACGATCTCGCCACCGCCGTCGTCGAGGTATCCCCCGACCAGCGCCACGCGCTGGTGACCACCGCCGAGGCGGAACCCGGCATCATCGCGGCCGAACCGGAACGCCTGGTCTACGCCACGGTGATCACCGAACCCGATCCGACGCTGACCGGCTTCTTCCCGGCCTACCGCAGCGATGACGACGAGGTGGACCGGCATGCCCGCGCCGAACTCGCCGCCTCGCTCGGCCCCGCCTGGGACGAGCAGAACACCACCTGGGGTCTCCAGGCGACCCGGGCCAACTGGTCCACCCTGACCGGGCGGGATATCAAGATCGCCATCCTCGACACCGGTGTGGACACCGACCACCAGGATCTCACCGGCTGCCTCGAGGCCACCGCCTCGTTCGTGCCCGGAGAGACCGTGGAGGACGGCAATGGCCATGGCACCCACTGCGTCGGCACCGCCGCCGGACCGGCCGGACCCGAGCACGCGCCCCGCTACGGGGTGGCGGGCGAGGCCCGGGTACTGGCCGGAAAGGTGCTCAGCGACCGTGGTGTGGGCACCGACGGACAGATCCTCGCGGGCATGGCCTGGGCGGTCTCCCAGGGCGCGCGGGTGGTCTCCATGTCGCTGGGCGCTCCGGTGGAGCCGGGCGAACTCTTCCCGCAGACCTACGAGAACGTGGCGCTGCGCGCGCTCGAACGCGGCACGGTGATCGTGGCGGCGGCGGGCAACGAGAGCCGCCGTCCCCGGTTCGTCGCGGCGGTGGGCCGCCCGGCCAACTGCCCGTCCATCCTCGCGGTGGCCGCGCTCGGCAAGGACCTGGCCACCGCCTGGTTCTCCTGCGGGGCCATCAACGGCGTGGGCGGCGAGGTCAACGTGGCCGCGCCCGGTGTCGATATCTTCTCGGCCGCGCCGGACGGTACGTACCAGACACTGAACGGCACCAGCATGGCCACACCGCAGGTGGCCGGGGCGCTCGCGCTGATGGCCCAGGCCCACCCCGAGGACACCGCGGCCGATCTCCGTTCCCGGCTGCTCTCCGGCGCGTACCCGCTGCCGCAGCCTGTGGCGGACATCGGCTCGGGTCTGCTCCAGGCCCCGTGAACGGGGCGTCCCCGGCCCGCCGGGCCGGGGTGATCCTCTCGGTCGACCCGGACCGGTTCGCCGAGGTGGTGGCCGCCGCGCGCCGGGCCGGGCTGACCGTCACCGGTGAGCAGGAGGTGCTCGGTTCGCTCTCCGGAACCATCGAGGAGGACCGGATCCCGGCGCTGGCGGCCGTTGACGGGGTGGAGTCCGTCGACCGGGACCGTACCGTCCGGCTGCCACCGCCGGACGCGCCGGTCCAGTGACCGGCCGGGATCGGCCACCCGGTGCCGAGATGGCCGATCACGGCCTCGCGCACACCCCGAGGCGTCACGGAGCCGCACCGGCGGAGCGGGTGGTGACGGAGTCCGTCGGACCGGGTACCCGGCGGGTGAGCCGTCCGAGGGCCGGACGCCCACCGGGGCCCGGTCCGGAAAGGAGCCGCCGACATGTTCGCCGTGGACACCCTGGCCGTCGAGGGCCTGGGCAACCGCAGTTATCTGGCCGGCGGGAAGCACCGGGCGGTGGTGGTGGACCCGCCGCGCGATATCGACCGGGTGATCGCCGCCGCGGCCCGGCGCGGGGTGCGGATCGCGTATGTGGCGGAGACCCACGTGCACAACGACTACGTCAGCGGCGGTCTCGAACTGGCCCGGGTCACCGGCGCCCGATATCTGGTGCCCGCCCGCGCCTCGGTCTCCTTCGACCGTGTCCCGGTCGCCGACGGCGACACCCTCGCCCTCGACGACGGGCTGGTGCTGCGGGCGCTGGCCACCCCCGGCCACACCCCGCACCACACCGCGTACGTGGTCGAGGACGACGGCCGCGCCGCCGCGGCGTTCACCGGCGGATCGCTGCTGATCGGCACCGTCGGCCGGCCCGACCTCGTCGAGCCCCGGCTCACCGAGCCGCTGGCCCGCGCCCAGTACGCCTCGGCCCACCGGCTGGCGGACCAACTCGACGACGAGGTGCCGGTGCTGCCCACCCATGGCTTCGGCAGTTTCTGCTCCTCCTCCCAAGCGAGCGGGGAGACCACCACCATCGGCCGGGAACGCGCGCGCAACCACGCGCTGACCGAGGATGTGGACGCCTTCGTCGCCGAAACCCTGGCCGGGCTGGACGACGTCCCCGCGTACTACGCGCATATGGGCCCGGCCAACGCCGCCGGACCCGCCCCGGTCGACCTCACCCCGCCGCACCGGGCAGGTCCCGAGGAGATCGCGGCGCGGCTCGCGGCGGGGGAGTGGGTGGTGGACCTCCGCGGCCGGGTCGCCTTCGCCGCCGGGCATCTGGCCGGATCGTTCAACTTCGAGGGCGACGGACAGCCCGCCACCTATCTGGCCTGGCTGATCCCCTGGGGCAAACCCGTGACCCTGCTCGGGCACAGCCCCGAACAGATCGCCGCCGCCCAGCGCGAGCTGGTCCGCGTGGGCATCGACCACCCGGCCGCCGCCGCCACCGGCGCCCCCACCGCCTGGGTCCGGGCGGGCGAGCGGCCCCGCTCCTTCCCCCGGAGCACCTTCGCCGCCCTGGCCACGGCGCGCCGCCGCGGCGAGGAGCTGGTGGTCCTCGACGTCCGCCGGGACTCCGAACGTGCCCGCGGCTTCATCGAGGGCTCGGTCCACCTCCCCGTCCACCTGCTGCACGACGGTATGGAGCGGGTGCCGCCCGGTGTGGTGTGGGTGCACTGCGCGAGCGGGATGCGCGCGGCGATCGCCGCCTCCTTGCTGGACGCCGCCGGACGCGCCGTCGTCGCCGTCGACGACGGCTTCGAGGCGGCGGCCCGGGCCGGACTGGAGATCGTCCGGCCCCGCTGACCGCCCGGCCGCCCGCGCCGAGGTGAACCGCCCGGAACCGTGCACCGGGCCGCGTTCCAAGGCCTCGGCGCGCCAGTATCGCGTCAACCCCCCACTGAATCCCGTCAGCGTCGCGTCAGGGACGGCGTCGGTGCCCCGACCGGGGGAATGAGCAGCCCGACGCGCCCGGATCCATCCGGCCCGTGGCCGCGCACCGTTCGCTCACCACTCCTCCAGGGAGGACAGCCATGACCGAGCTGCTGTACGGAGACGATTCCGAACCTTCAGAACGGGTCCCGGCCGGACCGCTCTACGTTCCCGTCCGGCCGGGACCCGACAGCTGCGCGGTGCGGGTCTTCCGTACCCCCCTCGGCGGCCGCACCGCCGTCGGCTTCTCCAGCCAGCGGCGGCTGGCGGCCGTCCTCGGCTCCCGGCAGCAGTGGATCAGGCTCGCCGAACCGGCGCTGCGCGCCCTCACCGAACCGCTGGGCGTCACCGACCTCACCGTCGACCCGAGGGTGGCGGGCGGCCGTGGTCTGCCGCCGTCCCGGCCGCTGGAACGGCGCATCCGGCGCCCCCGCGACCCCCAGGGCGTCACCCTCGCCGCACTGTTCTCCGGACGCGGCACCGGAGCCCTCGGCACCGGCATCGGCTGAGGGGACGACGCACCATGGTCACACCGCTGCTCCCGGACACCGGACAGCCGGCACCGGGCCCCGACGACGAGCTCACCGTCTGGCCGGCCTCGGCCACCCGGCTCGCCCACGGCGATCTGGCGGTGAGCGGGGTCTCGCTCACCGAGATCGCCGACCGCTTCGGCACCCCGGTCTATCTGCTCGACGAGACCGAGGTACGGGCCCGCTGCCGGGCCTACCAGCGCGCCTTCCCCGGCTCATCCGTCCTCTACGCGGCCAAGGCGTTCCTGTGCCGCGCCATGGCCCACTGGGTGGAGGACGAGGGCCTGGGGCTCGACGTCTGCTCGGCGGGTGAGCTGGAGCTCGCGTTCACCAGCGGTTTCCCGCCGGACCGGATCGTGCTGCACGGCAACGCCAAGAGTCCGCAGGACCTGGAGGCCGCGCTGCGCTTCGGCGTCGGCCGCATCGTGATCGACAGCCCCTCGGAGATCGCCCGGCTGGCCGTGGCCGTACCGGCGGGCAGCCGCCAGAAGGTGCTGGTGCGGGTCGCGCCCGGGATCGCCGCGGGCGGCCACGCCAAGATCCGCACCGGCACCGAGGACCAGAAGTTCGGCCTGTCGCTCACCGATGGCTCCGCGCACCACGCCATCGCGCGGATCCTGGACCAGCCACGGCTCGAACTGGTCGGTCTGCACTGCCATCTGGGTTCCCAGATCACCTCCGTCAAGCCCTATCTGGCGGCGGTGCGTCGCATGGTCGGTCTGATGGCCCGGGTCCGGGAGCTGTACGGGGTGGTCCTCCCCGAACTGGACCTCGGCGGCGGCCACGGCATCGCCTACCGGCCCGGTGAGCCCGTGCTCGATATCACCGCCCTGGCCGGGCGGGTCCGGGCCGAGCTGGCCGAGGGCTGTGCGGCGGCCGGGCTCCCGGTACCGCGGCTGGTGATCGAACCGGGGCGCGCGGTGGTGGGACCGGCGGGTGTCGCGCTCTACCGGGTGCTGGCCGTCAAGCGCACCGGGGAGCACACCTTCATCGCCGTGGACGGCGGGATGAGCGACAACCCCCGGCCCGCGCTGTACGGGGTGCGCTACGCGCCCCGGCTGGTCGGCCGGTGTTCCTCGGCGCCGCTGGCCCCGGTCACGGTGGCCGGGCGCCACTGCGAGGCCGGTGACGTCCTCGCAGGCGGGGCCGAGCTGCCCGCCGATGTCCACCCCGGCGATCTGCTCGCGGTGCCGGTGGCGGGCGCTTACCACCTGTCCATGGCCTCCGGGTACAACCTGGTCGGCCGGCCGCCCGTGGTCGCCGTGGCCGACGGCCACGCCCGGCTGCTGGTGCGGCGCGAGTCGCTGGCGGACTTCCGCAGTCGCGACGTCGGGCTGTAGGGCGCGGCGGAGGGGCGGGGATACGGCCGCCCCTCCGCGCGGACGGTCTACGGTCGGTGCGTGCCCGGGCCACCGGCCGGGCGCGGCTACCCGCGTGCGTCCGTCCGTCCGAGAGAGAGCCCGCACCGTGCTCATCGCCCGCTCCATCGCCCTGTTCGTGGTCGCCGCCCTCTTCGAGATCGGCGGTGCCTGGCTGGTGTGGCAGGGGGTACGGGAACACCGGGGCTGGATCTGGATCGGCGCCGGGGTGATCGCCCTCGGGCTGTACGGCTTCGTGGCCACCCTCCAGCCGGACGCCGAGTTCGGGCGCATCCTCGCCGCGTACGGCGGGGTCTTCGTGGCCGGATCGCTGGCCTGGGGCGTGGTCGCCGACGGCTACCGGCCGGACCGGTTCGATGTGATCGGCGCCCTGGTGTGCCTCGCCGGAGTGGCCGTGATCATGTACGCCCCGCGCGGCCGCTGAGCTCCCGCGGGGAAGTCGGGGAGAGCCGTGGTGTGCCGCGGGGAGCCGTGGAGGATCGCGGGAAAATTTTCATCTCCCCATATCGGACACCGCTTCGGTTCCCGTATACCCCTCCGGGCAACGCCTGCCTTTCTTTTAGTTGTCCACAAGGTGGATCTGGTTTGCGTGTTGAGGGTCGGCGGCTCAGAATGCTGACGTATTCAAGGTTGAAGCGGCTCCTGATATCGCACTGAGTGCGGAAATAGCAGGATTTAGGCTTCGGGGCATGGTTCAACTCCACACGCCGACACGGCCCCGGAACGAGGAACAGAGCGCCACCCGTTCCGAGGGCGTCACGGCCAAGGGACTCAGCGGCAACTCCGTCGGACTGCTCGGCAGCGCGGTGATCGGGCTGTCCACCGTCGCCCCGGTGTACTGCCTCACCAGCACGCTCGGCCCCACCGCGGGCGAGGTGGGGCTCCAGATGCCCGCCGTCTTCCTCGCGGGCTTCCTGCCGATGCTGCTGGTCGCCTTCGCCTATCGGGAGCTGAACCGGGCGATGCCCGACTGCGGTACGTCCTTCACCTGGACGGTGAAGGCGTTCGGACCGCGGATCGGGTGGATGTGCGGCTGGGGGCTGGTGATCGCGACGATCATCGTGCTCTCGAACCTGGCGGGCGTCGCCACCTCGTTCCTCTATCTGCTCCTCGGCGACATCACCGGAAGCGAGCGGGTCGCCGCCATCGGCGACGAGACCGTGCCCCATGTGCTGACCGTGCTCGCCCTGGTCGCCGTCGCGACCGCGGTGAGCTACCGCGGCATCACCACCACCAAGTGGTTCCAGTACGCCCTGGTCGGTCTCCAGATGGCGGTGCTCGTGGGCTTCGTCGTCATGGCGTTCGCCAAGTCCGGGGAGGTCGGTGGCGCCGCGCACTTCTCCTGGACCTGGGTGGACCCGTTCTCCGTGACGTCCTTCGCCGCCTTCACCGCGGGGCTGTCCCTGTCGATCTTCATGTACTGGGGCTGGGACGCCTGTCTCACCGTGAACGAGGAGACCCGCGGCAGCGACCGGACCCCCGGCCGGGCCGCGCTGATCTCGATGGTCGTCCTCGTCGGCTCCTATCTGGTGACCGCCGTCGCCGCCCAGATGTACACGGGCGTCGGCGACCGGGGCGTCGGCCTCGGCAACCCCGAGACCAACGACAACGTGTTCGCCGCCCTCGCCGAGCCGGTCATGGGCCCTTTCGGGGTGCTGCTGTTCGTCGCCGTCCTGGCCAGCGCCGCGGCCAGCCTCCAGACCACCTTCCTCCCGGTGGCCCGCACCGTCCTCGCGATGAGCACCTACGGGGCCATGCCCGCCTCCTTCGCCCGGGTGCACCCCCGCTTCCGCACCCCGGGCCGCGCCACCGTCGCCGCGGGCGTGGCGACCGGCGTCTTCTATACGGTGATGACCCTGCTCAGCAAGAACGTCCTGGTGGACACCATCTACGCGCTGGGCCTCATGATCTGCTTCTACTACGCGCTCACCGCCTTCGCCTGCGCCTGGTACTTCCGCCGCGACCTCGTCCGCGACGTACGCGGCTTCGTGTCCAAGGGGCTGCTCCCGGTGGTGGGCGGCGCCCTGCTGACCGCCGTCTTCGCCAAGACGCTTCTCGATATGTGGAACCCGGCGTACGGCTCCGGCAGCGCGGTGTTCGGCGTCGGCAGCGTCTTCCTGATCGGGGTCGGACTGCTGCTCCTCGGGGCGGTCCTGATGGCGGCGATGAACCGCCGCAGCCCGGCCTTCTTCCGCGGCGACGTCCTCACCCGGGAGACCCCGGCGCTCGTCGTCGAGGAGTGAAACCCCGCGCCCCAGGGGGAACTCCGGATCGGGCGGACGTAAACCGCGCACCGGTGGGTACCCGCTGCGCAAGCTGTCGACGGAGCCCCCGGGGGAACGCGATGGCCAGGCTCTTCCGGTCCAGAATGCGGGCCGGTGGAGCCGCCTGATCGGCGGGGACGGGACACCAGGAGTCACCCGGTCCGGCGGATCAGCTTCCACGGGGCCGGTCCTTCATCACCGAGGGGCCGGCTCCGTGCCCACCACCGGCGCCTGCGCCGCTATCGCAGCCAGCCGAGGGAACGCTCCACCGCGCGGCGCCAGTTCGTGTACTCCGCCTCCCGGTGTGCCGGATCCATCGTGGGCAGCCACTGACCGGCCCGGTGCCAGTTGCGGCGGAGCCCCTCGAGGTCCGGCCAGTAGCCGACGGCCAGGCCCGCGGCGTAGGCCGCGCCCAGCGAGACGGTCTCGGACACCATGGGGCGCACCACCGGCACATCGAGCACATCGGCCACGAACTGCATCAGCAGGTTGTCGGCCGTCATCCCGCCGTCGACCTTCAGGGCCTTCAGCGGCTCGGGCGAGTCGGCGTTCATGGCGTCGATGACCTCGCGGGTCTGCCAGCCGGTGGCCTCCAGTACGGCGCGGGCGAGATGGCCCTTGGTGATGTACGAGGTGAGGCCGACGATGACGCCGCGGGCGTCGCTGCGCCAGTGCGGGGCGAAGAGCCCGGAGAACGCGGGCACGATGTAGCAGCCGCCGTTGTCCTCGACGGTCCGGGCGAGGGTCTCGATCTCCGCGGCGCTGTGGATCAGCCCCAGCCGGTCCCGGAACCACTGCACCAGCGAACCGGTCACCGCGATCGGCCCCTCCAGGGCGTAGACCGTCGGCTCGTCCCCGATCTTGTAGCCCACGGTGGTGAGCAGCCCGTGCCGTGATCGCACCGGACTGGTGCCGGTGTTCATCAGCAGGAAGCTGCCGGTTCCGTAGGTGCACTTCGCCTCCCCCGTGGCGAAACAGGTCTGCCCGAAGAGCGCGGCCTGCTGATCGCCGAGGGCGGCACCGATGCGCACATGCGGCAGCAGCGCCCGGGCCACGCCGTAGCGCTCGGCGGACGGGCGGATCTCCGGCAGCATCGCACGCGGCACCCCGAAGTAGCTCAGCAGCTCGTCGTCCCAGCTCAGCGTGCGGATGTTCATCAGCATGGTGCGGCTGGCATTGGTGGCGTCGGTGATGTGCAGTCCGCCGTCCGGCCCACCGGTGAGGTTCCAGATCAGCCAGCTCTCCACGGTGCCGAACAGCACCTCACCGCGTTCCGCACGCTCGTGCAGACCGCCGACGTGGTCGAACAGCCAGCGGATCCGCGGTGCGGAGAAGTAGGTCGCGGGCGACAGACCGCAGCGGTCGAGGAAGAAGTCGTCACCGGTGGTCCGCCGCAACTGGCCGACCAGGGCGTCGGTGCGGGTGTCCTGCCAGGTGATCGCGTTGCCGATGGGGACACCGGTGGCGCGGTCCCAGACCACCGTGGTCTCGCGCTGGTTGGCGATACCGATCGCCACCACCTGGTCGGGGCCGATACCGGCGTTGCCGAGCGCCCGGGGCACGATCCGCTGGAGATTGGCCCAGATCTCGGTGGCGTCATGTTCCACCCGGCCCGGCTGGGTGAAGTACTGCTGGTGTTCCCGCTGCGCTACGGAGACCAGACGTCCCTGGTGGTCGAAGAGGATGCACCGGGTCGAGGTGGTGCCCTGGTCGATGGAGAGCACATAGCGTTCAACCATGGCCGGGCCTGCCTTCGCGCGGTTTCGAGCAGGGCATGGGGATCACCAGCGGGCCGCGCCGAGATCCCGGGAGACGGCCCGGGCGGCGTCCCGCACCAGGCCGATGAGCGGGGGGTTCGGCCGTCCCTTGCTGTCGCAGAGGCGTTCCACGGAGCCGGACACCCCGATGGCGCCGACGACCAGGCCGCCCTGGCCGCGGATCGGTGCCGCGATATCGGCCTCACCCATGATCATTTCTTGGACCGCGGCCGCCCATCCGGCCTCCCGGACCTCGCCGAGCGCTCTGCCCAGCTGTTGGGGGGAGACGGGGGTGTGCCGGGTGTAGCCCTCGGGTTCTGCTTCCATAACCGGCTCCAGGGGTGTCGCCCCGTACGCCAGCAGGACCTTGCCCAGGGCGCTGGCGTGCAGGGGCAGCAGGGATCCCACGTCCAGGGTCTGAAATGTGTCATCGGGACGGAAGACGTGGTGGACGATGAGTACCTTGCCCTCGAGGGGCACGCCGAGCCGTACCGCCTCACCGCTGCGTGCGGCGAGTGCGTCGGCCCAGTTGATGGAGCGGGAGCGCAGCTCGTTGATGTCGAGGTAGCTGGTTCCCAGATGGAGCAGGGCGGCGCCGAGCTGATACTTGCCGGTTTCCTTGTCCTGCTCGACGAAGTCCACGCTCTGAAGGGTGCGCAGGATGCCGTGCGCGGTGCCCTTCGCCAGGCCCAGCGCGGCCGCCACCTCGCCCAGGCCGAGCCGTCCCGAGCCCTGGGCGAGCAGCCGCAGGATCGCCGCCGCCCGCTCGATCGACTGCACCGGGCCGGCCATGTCGCGATCGTAGCTCTATGTCCCCGCTCCTAGCTTGTTGACCAGTGATATCCCATGTAGGGGCATTCATCCTGCACAGCCCTTAACTGCGCTTTTCTACGATTATTCAGCGTTGTACGAGAACGTTCGGTAATGCCGACCGGGATTCGTTGACCACGCCCCTGTGCGCCCATAGCGTCCGTATCAGGACAGCCCCGGCATCCGGGGCAGCGGTGTCGGCCACTATTCGGCCGGAGACCGACAGCCAGAACCACTGGGCGCGCGACAGAGGAGTGCCCGGCAGACCACCCGGAGGAGGAGAAGTGGCGGATCCGCTGAATTTTCCGACGGTCGGCGACGCACCGCTGACTGATCCCCATGCGGCAGGGGTTCCCCAGGTGGAAGCGGGGGACTGGGGCGCTCCCCAGGTGTTCGGCTTCGTGGCACCCACCGCGCATACGGAGACACCGGCGCCGCGTAGCGGAGCCCGGACGCGCGGAGCCACCGCGCGGGGGACCGTGCCCGGCGGCGGCCGGTTCGGCCCCGCCGAGGGTGCGCCGGTCGGCCATGTCGACCACCGTGCCGACCACCATCTGCCGGTGCCGCATATCCACGAGGCCGTCGCCACCGTACGGCGCCGGGCCCGGCTGCTGCTGGACGAGTGGGACCTGCCCGACGCATGCCTCGATGACGCCCTCATGGTGATCTCCGAGCTGATCACCAACGCGGTGCTGCACGCCCTTCCCCCGGCCGTGCTGCGACTGCGCGCGAGCGATACCGACGGCGGCTGCCGCATCCTGCGCATCGAGGTCACCGACGGCGGCCCGGTGCCCCGGGAGGAGCGGATCGACGAGGAGATCGAGCCGGATGAGCACGGCCGTGGTGTCGGCATCGTCGCCGCGCTGTCGTCCTGCCACGGCACCCGGGTGGGGTGCTCCGGGGTGACCCGCTGGGCGGAGCTGCCGGTGGCCGCCTGACGGCTGGCCGTCCGGCGGGCGGGCGTCAGGCGGGCGGGCGGCACACCGCGCGGCCGGAGCGTCAGAGCCGTCCGTGCGGGGCGATGGCGAGCACGGCGACGTCGTCGTGGAGCGTCTGCGCGTGGCGCGGCAGATCGGTGTTGAGGAAGCTGACGACATCGAGGGGGTCCGGGGCCGGGCGGCCCGCGAACCGGTCGCGCAGTCGGCTCAGCAGGGGGTAGAAGTTCCCGTCCGCGTCACGGGCCTCGATCAGCCCGTCGGTGCACATCAGCAGGACATCGCCGCGCAGCAGCCGGTACTCGGCGGCGACGGGCGGTGCATCGGCCAGAGTGCCCAGGCCGAGGGGGAGGCACGGGGTGCCGGTCAGCGTGGTCACCTCACCGCCCGAGATCAGGACCGGCTCGATATGGCCGAAGTTCACGATCGTCACCCGGTGGGCCACCGGGTCGTACTCGATCAGCGCGGCGGTGACGAACAGCTCGTCGTCGGGGATGTCCGCGGCTTCGCTGGCCATCCGGTTCTCCAGCCGGTTGGCCACCACGAGCAGGTCCCCGGGGTCGTAGACGGTCTGGCGGAAGCTGCCGAGCACATCGGCCACGGTGCGCACCGCCTGGAGCCCCTTGCCGCGCACGTCGCCGATGATGGCCCGCTCACCGTGCCGGGTGGCGCGGATGTCGAAGAGATCCCCGCCGATCATGGTGCCCGCCTCGGCGGGACAGTAGAGCGCGGCCACCAGCACATGCCCCACCTCATGCGGCAGTGGCCGCAGCAGGGTGCGCATCAGGGCCTCGGCCACCGAGCTGGCGTGCATCAGATGGACTTCCTGACGCTTCCGGTATGCCGCCAGCGCGGTGCCGAGGGCGCCGACCAGGGCCGTGGCGACGTAGATGGCCACGTAGTGGCGGTCCCAGAGGTAGCCCACACTGCGGCCCGCGCAGCATGGCGTGCCCGCGAGCACGCCCTCGAAGGTGACGGTGAACACCGTGATGGCGGCCACGGCGACCGGGCCATGGCTGAACGCGGCCACCACGGGCAGCGCGATGAGCAGGAAGCTCACCGGCCACTCCACGGGGGTGAGGGGCTCGACCGCCAGGATGACCGCGACATAGAAGACCGGCAGCCAGCGCATCCAGGCCGGGGGAGAGGGGATCCCCAGACGACCGTCGTTCAGACGTGGCGCCTCGCGGCGTGTGCCGTGGGCGGCTGTGCCATGGCCCGGCCGTCTCACGGCTCGCTCCGGGGCGGGGGTGCCTCAGCCGACCTGTACACACGGGCTCCTGATACGGCCGTGAACTACCTTCCCAGCCTGCCGGGGCGGGCGGCACACGGCGACCCCTGGTGCGCCATCGGCGGCATCTCAGCCGGCGGGCGGCGCCACCCGGGTCTCCGCCGCCTCGTCCGTCGGCCGGGCCGTGGGCAGATCACGGGACCACCGGACGGGGGAGCGCAGCAGGATCAAGCCGGCCAGCGGAATCCCCGCCGTGGTGATCCACATCGCCGCGCGCACACCGAACGCGGTACCGAGCGCACCGCCGAGCAGCGCGCCGAGCGGGATCGTGCCGTAGCTGATGAACGCCGAGCTGGCGGTGAGCCGGCCGAGCAGCTCCGGCGGGCAGTAGCGCTGCTGGAAACTCGCCTTGATCACATTGCCCGCCACCACGCCCAGCGAGACACAGAAGCCGCCCGTCACAAAGAGCAGGACCGCGGGTCCCGCGACGGTCAGCGGGATCAGCAGCGCACACCCGGCCAGGCCCACTTCGAACACCAGGGTGGCGCGGGCGGTGCCGATCCGGGCGCCCACCCGGCGCGCCAGCAGCGCCCCGGCGACACCTCCGGTGCTGACGGCGGCGATGAGCGCGCCCACCGTCCCCGGGGTCAGTCCCACGGTCCGGACCAGGAAGACCACCCGTATCGACTGGTATCCCACGAGGGCGAGGTTGGACGCGGCGGAGAACAGCGCGAAGGTACGGAACCACGGGTCACGGGCGATCAGCCGCAGCCCCTCGCCGACCTCCTCGCCCAGCGCCCCCCGCGGACGCGCCGCGATCGTGGCGGCCGGTTCGCGGTGGCGGATGGCATGGAGACTGAAGAAGGTGGCGAAGAAGGCGGCGGCGTTGGTGAGCATGCCGTTCACCGAGCCCGCCCACTGGGCGAGCACACCGGCCGAACCCTGTCCCGCGATCTGCGCGGCGGAGGCGCTGCCGTGCAGGGCGGCGTTGCCCTCGGGCTGGTCGTCGGGGTCCAGCAGCCCCGGGAGGTAGGTGCGGTAGGCGGTCTGGAAGAACACCGCGGCCGTGCCCATGAGAAGGGCGACGGCCAGCAGCAGGCCGGTGCTCAGCAGACCGCACCAGGTGGCGAGCGGAACACTCGCGAACAGCGCGCATGAGACGGCGGAGGCCGTGAGCATGATGGGCCTGCGGGGCAGCCGGTCCACCCAGACGCCCACCGGCAGTCCGATGACCAGCCAGGGTATCCAGGACGCGGCGGTCAGCAGACCGATCTGGAAGGTGCTGGCGTGCAGGGTGGAGACAGCGATCAGCGGCATCGCCACCGCGGTGGCGGACGCGCCGAAGGTACCGGCCGTCTCACCGCACCACAGCAGGCGGAAGTCGCGGTGGCGGCGCAGCAGGCCACCGCGTTCGGGTCGGCTCATGCGGAGTCTCGCTCCTTGCGGGGGAAGGACTGGAGCTGTACGACGACCGGCCGTGCCTCCGAGTCGGGCTCGGTGTCCGGGCCGGGGGTGTGACGGGCGATGACCTCCATCAACTCCATGTTGAGCGCCCTGAGTCGGTCGGGAGTCAGCCGCAGGTCACGCCAGTCGGAGACGGTGCCCGCGTTCCGCCACCGCTCGTCCCAGTCCTCGCCGACGTAGGTCATGACCCGGTTGAAGTACTGGTTCACCAGCTCGCGCAGAAAGACCGACAGCGCCCCGTGGGCATCGGGATCGTCGCGGAAATCGGCGATCCGCAGATCGTTGATGACTCCCGCCCTCCGCCACCACCGCTCGCGCTTGGTCCCCCGGGCGGTGTCGTCCTCGATGAAGCCGTGCTCGGCGAGATGGCGCAGATGCCAGCTGACGGTGCCGGTGTTCTCGCCGAGCCGCTGGGCGAGCAGGGTGGCGGTGGCCGGACCGTCGAGGCTGAGCAGCTCGTACAGGCGCATCCGCAACGGATGGGCCAGCCCCCGCAGGCTGTGGGCGTCCAGCCGCCGGGCGGGGCCGGGCAGCGGCGGGGGAGGGGTGGGTTCGGGTGCGTCGGGCATCTCCGCATCGTAAATCGCAGAGGATCCTCTGCATAGAGCTCTCTGCAAAGCGATCGTCTCCTCCGGGCGCCCCGGGCCCGCTGTCGTTCCCGGCTGGACAGTTGATGCCAAGCACCCGTGTCCGGCGCGCCCTTGACGTCCCGTCGGTGACTCGATGGGATCGTCGGGCCGCGGTGTGTCGGGGCGGCGGTGATTGACATGCCGACACGATCTGGGGGACTTTCGTCTCCTTGAGCGTGGTCTCTCCACGTGCCGGAACCGTAGAGCGTGGTCCGTTTCGTTCGACGCATAGGGGAATCCGAGTGGCCTCAGAGCGGTCCGTGAGCCCTGCTGCCGGTCCCGATCCCTCCGCAGGCGGAGGGGGTCCACAGCCGGAGGGCCGAAGGCCCTCCTCGCCACCCTCCTCCGGCGCCTCCCGGTGGTGGACGCTGACGGCGGCCGTACTCGGGACGTTCATGCTGATGCTCGACCTCAGCGTGGTGAACGTCGCCCTGCCGGTGATCCGCCAGGAGCTGGACGCCGGTTTCGAGGAGGTGCAGTGGGTCCTCGACGCCTATGCCCTCACCCTCGCCGTCTTCCTGCTGACCGCCGGGGCGCTGGCCGACACCCTCGGCCGCAAGAAGATCTTCCAGGTGGGGTTTGTCGTCTTCACCCTGGCCTCACTGGCCTGCGGAATGTCCAACACCGGCCTCGCCCTGGACATCTCGCGCGGTGCCCAGGGGGTCGGTGGAGCCGTGCTGTTCGCCGTGGCCCCGGCGCTGATCTCCCATCAGTTCCGCGGCAGGGAACGGGCGGTCGCGTTCTCCGTGTTCGGGGCCATCATCGGGCTCGCGGTCGCCCTGGGGCCGCTGATCGGCGCCGCCCTGGTCACCACCGCGAGCTGGCGGTGGATCTTCTATCTCAACATCCCCATCGGGGTGTTCGCCATCGTCATCACCGCCGTGTTCGTCCGTGAGTCGCGCGACCCCCGGGCCCGGGGTGTGGACGTACCGGGTCTGCTGCTGCTCTCGGTCGCGCTGCTCGCCCTTGTTCTGGGGCTGATCCGCGGACCGCAGGACGGCTGGGGCGACCCGGGGATCGTCGGCCTGGGCGTACTGGCGGTGGCGGGGCTCGCGCTGTTCGCCGTGGTGGAGCGCCGCCGCGGGCCCGCCGCGATGCTCGATATGGGCCTGTTCCGCAATGTGACCTTCGTCGGGCTGGCCCTGGTCGCGCTCTTCGCCTACATGGCCGGTACGACCTCCATCTTCCTGGAAGCCAACTACGTGGAGAACGTGCTCGGGTTGAGCGCGTGGGAGACCGGTGTCCGCTTCCTGCCATTGACCTTCGGCATGCTCGTCGCCGGGACCGTGGCCGGTATGGTGATGAATCGCTTTCCTACCCGGCTGCTGCTGTTCGGCAGCGGGGTGTTCCTGTGTACCGCGATGCTCCTGGTGCTGCTCGCCGACCAGGATTCGTCGTGGACGGCGCTGCTGCCCAGCATGATCGCCGCTGGTATCGGAATGGGGGCCTTCAATCCGCCACGTGCCTCGGTCGCGATGCTGGTCGCCGAACCGGCCCGGGCCGGGATGGCTTCAGGAGCGAGCGAGACATTCCAGCAGATCGGAGTGGCACTCGGAATCGCCGCCACCGGTTCTCTGTTCCAGAACCATGTGGCGCGGGAATTCTCCGACAGTGCGGTCGGCCAGCAGCTCGGCGCCTCCGGAGTGGACACCCACACCCTCGGTGTCACCATCGCCAACGGCGGTGCCAGAGAAGCGAGTGAGTCCATTCCGGAACCTTTGCGGAAGGACTTTCTCCACTCAGCCGACAGCGTATTCGTCAGCAGTATGCATCTGTGTTTCCTGGTGCTGGCGGTGGTCGCCGGGATCGGCGCCCTCATCGCACTGCTGTTCATCCGGCGGCGTGACATGCGGGAAGATCTTCCCGATGACGAGGAAGCGGAGATCGGGATCTCGACCCTGGCCGTTTCCGACCGGTGACGCGTAAGCTCGTCGCATCATAAGCGCGAGAGTCATGAGCGCGAGAGTCATGAGCACGAGAGTCATGAGCACGAGGGGAAGGAAACGGGGCGTGCCTGTCTTAACCTCCTCGATCGGCATTGTGGGGACCGGGAATTATCTGCCGCATGAGCCGATCAGCCTGGAGTCGTACATCGAGGCGGGTCTGGAACTGAGCCCGATGGACAATGGACCGCTGTTGCGCGCACCGCGATGGCGCCACCATGTCGCACCGGGGGACCGGGCCGGCGAGATGATCGAGCGGGCCGCGGTGCCGATGTTCGAGCGGCTCGGTGTCGATCCCGCCCGTGAGGTGGACGTCCTGATCACCAATGTGCTGCTGCCCGACGACCTGTTCACCGGATGCGGCGCCGACACCGCCCACCGGATGGGGATGACGCCCGAGTGGATCATCGATCTGCACAACGGCGGCTGTGCGTCCTTCCCGTACATGCTGAAGCTCGTGGCGTCCCTCATGGCGAGCGAGGGTGCCAGAACCGCGCTGATAGCCAATGTGCAGAACACCGCGGGCCAGATCTTCGCCCAGGACGGCAACCGCTTCAAATCCCATAGCGTCGCCGCCGGTGACGGCTGTGGAGTCGCCCTGGTCACCGCCGACCCCGGCCCCGACACACCCCGGCTGCTGGGCACTCGCGTCCGTAACACCCCCGCCACGGCGCGCGACCTCGGCATGGCGACCTCCGACGGCCGCCACCACTGGCAGACCGGTGAGAGCGTGCTCGATGTGCGGTTCGACGCCGCGAAGACCAAGGAGACCCTGGAGCTCGGAAACCGGCTGGTGCCGGAGCTCGTCCGCGAGTTGAGCGAGCGATGCGCGTTCGGCGTCGACGAGATCGACGTCCTCATCACCAACCAGCCGAACCGCGTCTTTCTGCGCAACTGGCGGAACGCGCTCGGAATCGACGCCGAGCGGCACCTCGACACCTATGACCGCTTCGGCAATCTCTACGGAGCGGGGGCGCCCGTCACCCTGCACGACGCGGTCACCGCCGGCCGTATCAAGCCCGGCAATCTCGTGGTCACGGCGGGCTTCGCGCACGCCGGGGATTTCGCCGCGGCGGCCGCCTTCCGATGGTGATCTCCCACCACACCGCAAAGCGACCACAGCACTCATGGACCGGAAGATGTCGCGGAGTTGACAGTGAGGGAAACGGAATTATCCCCTTGTGCGGATGAATCGCGGGGGGAGTGCCTCGGGGGAGAAAAGGCGTCACGTCCGCCTCCCGTCTCGAACCCGGGGCCACCGGCCCCCTTTTGCGGCCCGACCGAAGGTTCGTAGAAAGGGTGGACAACGTGGGGACTTCAGGAACTGGCGGTGCGCCGTCCGGCGATTCCCTGGCAGCCCGGCTGGCGGAGAGCGCGGCGGACGAGCGTTTGCGGATCGTGCTCGATGTGGTGGTGAGAGAAACGGCGGCGCTGCTCGGCCAGCCGCCCCACGCCATCGATCCGCGGCGCCCCTATCTCGACTATGGCTACAACTCTCTCGCGGCCGTCGCGCTGACCGAGGAATTGAGCTCCCTCTGCGGCCTTGAGTTACCGCTCACCATGTTGTTCGACCAGCCCAATCCCTATGCGGTCGCACGCTATCTGCTCTCCCGTATGGGACTGACGGACGGTGATACCACCGAGCCCGAGGCGCCACCGGAAGGTGAAGCGTGCGGCGCGGACGACCCCATCGCCGTCGTGGGCGTGGCCTGCCGCTACCCGGGCGGTGTCGGATCCCCCGAGGAGCTGTGGCGGCTGGTCGACGAGGGCCGGGACGCGATCACCGGCTTCCCGGCCGACCGCGGCTGGCCACTGGACGAGCTGTACCACCCCGACCCGGACCACCCCGGCACCGCGTACGCCACGTCCGGCGGATTCGTGCACGCCGCCACCGAGTTCGACGCCGAGTTCTTCGGCATCAGTCCGCGCGAGGCGCTGGCGATGGACCCCCAGCAGCGGTTGCTGCTCGAAGGCGTCTGGGAGGTGTTCGAGGACGCCGGGATCGACCCCGGCACCCTCCGCTCCAGCCGCACCGGGGTGTTCGCGGGCGTCTCCGGCGTCGACTACAGCTATGTGGCCCGCTCCGGCGGCACCGGCCTCCAGGGCTACTGGGGGATCGGCACCCTGCCCGCCGTCGCCTCCGGCCGGGTGGCGTACACCTTCGGTTTCGAGGGTCCGGCGCTGACGGTGGACACCGCGTGTTCGTCCTCGCTGGTGGCCACCCATCTGGCGATGCGCTCGCTGCGCCACGGTGAGTGTTCGATGGCCGTGGTGGGCGGGGTGACCGTGGCCGCCACACCCACCGTGTACCTGGAGTTCTCCCGGCAGCGGGCGCTCTCGCCGGACGGCCGCTGCCGGTCCTTCGCGGAGGAGGCGGACGGCACCGGGTTCTCCGACGGCCTCGGTGTGCTGCTGCTGGAGCGGTTGTCGGACGCGCGGCGCTTGGGTCATCGGGTGCGTGCGGTGTTGCGTGGTTCGGCGGTGAATCAGGATGGTGCGAGTAATGGGATGACGGCGCCGAATGGTCCGTCGCAGGAGCGGGTGATTCGTGCGGCGTTGGCGGATGCGGGGTTGTCCGTGGCCGAGGTGGACGTGGTGGAGGGGCATGGCACGGCCACGGTGCTGGGTGATCCGATTGAGGCTCAGGCGTTGCTGGCCACCTATGGTCAGGGTCGTGCTGTGGGGCGGCCGTTGTGGCTGGGTTCTCTGAAGTCGAATATCGGGCATACGCAGGCTGCCGCGGGGGTGGGTGGTCTGATCAAGATGATCATGGCGATGCGGGCGGAGACCTTACCCGCGACGCTGTATGCGGATGAACCGACGTCGAGGGTGGACTGGTCTTCGGGGGCGGTGGAGTTGCTGACGGCGGCGCGTCCGTGGCCGCGTGGTGAGGTGCCGCGGCGGGCGGGTGTGTCCAGTTTCGGTGCCAGTGGTACCAACGCCCATCTCATCGTCGAGGAACCACCCGCCGAGCAGCCTGCCCCAACTGGTCCCCCGCCGCCCGCCGGTACCCCGACCGTCTGGGTGCTGTCCGGGAAACAGCGGGCGGGGCTGTCGGCTCAGGCACGCAGTCTGCGCGCACGGCTGCTGGCCGAACCCGGACTGGATCCGGTGGACGTGGGCTACTCCCTCGCCAGCACGCGCGCCGCGCTCTCGCACCGCGCGGTGGTCGTCGGCCACGGCCGCGACGACCTGCTCACCGGGCTTGACCGGATCGCCCACCCGGACCCCGGACAGGAAACCCCCGGTGTGAGCGCCCGGCCGGGCCGGGTGGTGTTCGTCTTCCCCGGGCAGGGCTCGCAATGGACCGGAATGGCCGTGGAGTTGCTGGCCTCCTCACCGGTGTTCGCCGAGCGGATGCGGGAGTGCGCGGAGGCGCTCGAGCCCTACACCGGGTGGTGGCTGCTCGACGTGCTCAACGGCGCCCCGGACGCGCCCTCGCTCGACCGGGTCGATGTGGTCCAGCCCGCCCTGTTCGCCATGATGGTCTCCCTCGCCGCCCTGTGGCGCTCCTACGGTGTGCGGCCGGACGCGGTGGTCGGCCACTCCCAGGGCGAGATCGCCGCCGCCTGTGTCGCCGGTGCGCTCACCCTCGACGACGCCGCCCGGGTGGTCGCCCTGCGCGGCAAGGAGATAGCCACCCTGGGCCGCGACGGCGGGATGCTGTCCATCGCCGAGTCCGTGGAGGATGTCCGGGCCCGGCTGGCGATGGTCACGGGCGAGGTGTCCGTGGCCGCCGTCAACGGCCCGTCCTCGGTCATCGTCTCCGGTGACTCCGCCGCGCTGGACGAACTCTTCGAGGACTGTGTCGCCGAGGACGTCTGGGTCCGCCGGATCCCCGTCGACTACGCCTCCCACTCACCGCATATCGAGGAGCTCCGCGAGCGGTTGCACACCGCGCTCGCCCCGGTGAAACCGCGGGCGGGACAGGTCGCCTTCCACTCGACCGTGACCGGGAAGGCGGTCGAGACCACCACCCTCGACGCCGACTACTGGTACGCCAATCTGCGCAACCCGGTGCTCTTCGAGCAGACCGTCCGCCAGCTGGCCGACCAGGGCTGCCGGGTTTTCGTCGAGATCAGCCCGCACCCCGTGCTCACCGCCGCCCTCCAGCAGTCCATCGAGTCCCTGGGCGACCTCGACGCGGTGGTCCTGGGGTCGGTGCGGCGGGACCACGGACGGCTCGAGGACTTCCTCGGGTCCGTCGGCGAGGCGTATGTGCGCGGTGTCGAGGTGGACTGGTCGGCCGCGTTCACCGGACGTTCCGCCCACCGTGTCGACCTGCCCCGCTACGCCTTCACCCGGCAGCGCTACTGGGCCACCGCCGGGGAGGGTACGGGTGATCCACGCGCCGCCGGACTCACTTCCGCACGCCATCCGCTGCTGACCGGTCAGGTGCGCCTGGCGGGCGGACTGGGCTCGGTGTTCACCGGGCGGCTCGCGCTGGAGCGATTGCCGTGGCTGGCCGGTCACACCGTGTTCGGTGAGGTGTTCGTGCCGGGCACGGCGCTGGTGGACCTCGCCGCGAGCGCGGGTGACCGCCTCGGTGTCCCCGTCGTCGAGGAACTGACCCTGGAATCCCCCTTGGTGGTGCGGGACGCGGGGATCGGGATCCAGCTCCAGGTGGCCGAGCCCGACACCCGCGGCCGGGCCGCCTTCACCCTGCACTCCGAGGACGGCGCGGACGGCTGGACCCAGAACGCGTCCGGGTTGCTGGCCGTCTCGGCCGACGCGCCAGCCGCCGAGGAACCGCCCGCCACCTGGCCCCCCGAGGGCGCGGTCGCCATCCGGATCGGCGATCTCTACGACCGCCTGGCCGACCGGGGCATGGAGTACGGCGGGATGTTCCGTGGGGTACGGGCCGCCTGGCGGTGCGGGGACGAGATCTGCGCCGACGTCCGCCTCGACGGCGGTGACGAGGACATCGACCCCCGCCACCTCCTCCATCCCGCGCTGCTGGACGCCGCCTTCCACGCGGCCTTCGCCGACCGCGTGGACGCGGAAGGATCCGGCTCCGCATGGCTGCCGTTCAGCTGGTCCGGGGTGCGGATCCGGCCCGGTGACCGCGCCGCCCGGGAACTGCGCGTCCGACTGACCCCGCTCGGCGCCGACACCCTGCGGATGTCCGCCCGGGACACCGACGGACACCTCCTCGTCTCGGTGGACTCGGTGCTGGCACGGCCGGTGTCCATGGCCCAGCTCGCCGCCGCGCGCTCGGTGACGGCCGACTGTCTGTTCGGTGTGGACTGGGCGCCCGCCACGACATCCGCTCCGGTGGCCATCGACACCGTGGCCGTCCTCGGCACGGGGGAGGGGCTCGAGGTGAACGGCGCGCCGCCCCGCGCCTATCCCGACCTCGGCTCGCTGCTGGAGGGCACCGAAGGCACACCGCCCCGGTGGGTCATCGCGCCCCTCGGACCACCGGACGCCAGGACCGCACCCGACGCGGTGCGGACGGTGACGAGCGGAGTGCTCGCTCTGCTGCGGGAGTGGCTGGCCACCGAAGGGCTCCAGGACACCCGGCTGGTGCTCGTCACCAGAGCCGCGGTGGCCGCGCGCCCCACCGATGAACCCGCCCTGGAGCTCGCTCCGCTGTGGGGCCTCGTGCGCAGCGCACAGGCCGAGAATCCGGACACCTTCCGGCTGGTCGACCTCGACGCCGCCCCCGGACCGGACGCCCTCGTCTCCGCCCTGGCCGTCGATGAACCCCAAGTCGCCGTGCGTGACGGCGCGTTGCTGGTGCCGCGTGCGGTCCGGACCCACCCCGCCCCGGCCGCCCCGTCCTTCGATCCGCACGCGACCGCGCTGATCACCGGTGGCACCGGAGGTCTTGGGGCGCTGGTGGCACGCCATCTCGTCGCCGCACACGGTGTGCGGCGTCTGCTGCTGGCCAGCCGTCGCGGCCCGGCCGCGGAGGGCGCCGGCGCGCTGAGGGACGAACTCACCGCCCTGGGCGCCGAGGTCAGGATCGCCGCCTGCGATATGTCCGACCGCGCCGCCGTGGCCGAGCTGCTCACCACGGTCTCCGAGGACCGTCCGCTGAGAGCCGTCGTACACGCCGCAGGTGTGCTTGACGACGCCCTGATCACCTCCATGACCGGCGACCAGCTGGACCGGGTGCTGCGCGCCAAGGCCGACTCGGCATGGCATCTGCACGAGCTGACCGCCGACCACGACCTCACCGCGTTTGTGCTGTTCTCCTCGCTGGCCGGGGTCATCGGCGGACCAGGGCAGGGCAACTACGCCGCCGCCAACACCTTCCTGGACACCCTGGCTCACCACCGCCGCGCCCAGGGCCTGCCCGCCGTGTCCCTCGCCTGGGGGCTGTGGGAGGAGACCAGCGAGATGACCGGCCACCTCAGCCGGGCCGACACCGCCCGGCTGGCCGACAGCGGGGTGATCGCCCTGACCGCCGAGGAAGGGCTGCGGCTGCTGGACGCCACCCTCGCGGCGCCCGCCCCCCTGGTCATGGCCGCGCGGCTGGACATGGCCGCCCTGCGCGCCCAGACCGCCGCGGGCACGGCACCCGCCCCACTGCGCGGCCTGGTACGCACCACGCCCGCCCGCCCCGCCGCCACCTCCGCCGCGCTCATGGAGGAGCTGGCCGACCGGACCGGACCGGAGCGCGTACGCCTTCTGCTGCGCCTGGTACGCACCGAGATCGCCGCGGTGCTGAGGTATCCGGGACCGGACGCGGTCCCCCCGGACCGGGCCTTCAATGAACTCGGCTTCGACTCACTGGGAGCCGTACAACTGCGTAACCGGCTGAACCTGGCCACCGGACTCGGACTGCCGGTGACGGCGGTGTTCGACCACCCCACCCCACGGGCGGTGTCCCTGTTCCTGGCGGGCAGGCTCTTCCCCGCTGGCGACACCCCCGCGGACCCGCCCGGGGACACCCCGGCCGACCACCCGTCCCGGGAAACACCGCCGCGTTCGACCGCCACCGGAGGCGGCGGCGCACCCCGCGGCGACGGCGCGCCCGTCGCGGCGGCCGAGCTCGACGACATGGATGCCGAAACCCTCGTCCGCCTGGCCCTGCGCGGCAACGACTCGTGATTGGACCCACACTCATGCCCGTCGACAACGAGGATGTCGTAGAAGCACTGCGCGCGGCCATGAAGGACAACGTCCGGCTGCGGCAGGAGACCGAACGCCTCCGGGAGCCGATCGCCGTCGTCGGCATGGCCTGCCGCTACCCCGGTGAGGTGATGTCCCGTACGGACCTGTGGCAGCTGGTGGCGGAGGGCCGGGAGGCCATTTCCGGCTTCCCCGACGACCGGGGCTGGGACCTGGACGCCCTCTACGACCCCGACCCCGGCCACCCGGGCACCAGTTATGTCCGCACCGGTGGTTTCCTGTCCACGGCCACCGAGTTCGACCCCCGGTTCTTCGGTATCAGCCGCCGTGACGCCCTCGCCATGGACCCGCAGCAGCGGTTGCTGCTCGAAGGCGTGTGGGAGGCGTTCGAGGACGCCGGTATCGCCCCCGACGCGATGCGCTCCAGCCCCACCGGAGTGTTCGCCGGGGCCATGTTCCAGGACTACGCCTGGCTGGCGCGTCAGCGCGACGACCAGGTCGGCGGCCGCTGGGGACTGGGCAACCTGGGCAGTTTTGTCTCCGGCCGGGTGGCGTACACCTTCGGTTTCGAGGGTCCGGCGCTGACGGTGGACACCGCGTGTTCGTCCTCGCTGGTGGCCACCCATCTGGCGATGCAGTCGCTGCGCCGAGGCGAGTGCTCGATGGCCCTGGCCGGCGGGGTGACCGTACTGGCCACACCGGGCGTGTTCGTGGAGTTCTCCCGGCAGCGGGCACTGTCACCGGACGGCCGCTGCCGGTCCTTCTCGGCCTCGGCGGACGGCACCGGATGGGCGGAGGGCATGGGCGTGCTGCTGCTGGAGCGGTTGTCGGACGCGCGGCGCTTGGGTCATCGGGTGCGTGCGGTGTTGCGTGGTTCGGCGGTGAATCAGGATGGTGCGAGTAATGGGATGACGGCGCCGAATGGTCCGTCGCAGGAGCGGGTGATTCGTGCGGCGTTGGCGGATGCGGGGTTGTCCGTGGCCGAGGTGGATGTGGTGGAGGGGCATGGCACGGCCACGGTGCTGGGTGATCCGATTGAGGCTCAGGCGTTGCTGGCCACCTATGGTCAGGGTCGTGCTGTGGGGCGGCCGTTGTGGCTGGGTTCTCTGAAGTCGAATATCGGGCATACGCAGGCTGCCGCGGGGGTGGGTGGTCTGATCAAGATGATCATGGCGATGCGGGCGGAGACCTTACCCGCGACGCTGTATGCGGATGAACCGACCTCCAAGGTGGACTGGTCCTCCGGGGCGGTGGAGTTGCTGACGGCGGCGCGTCCGTGGCCGCGTGGTGAGGTGCCCCGGCGGGCGGGTGTGTCCAGTTTCGGTGCCAGTGGTACCAACGCCCATCTCATCGTCGAGGAACCCCCCGCCGACCCGGCATCCACCCCTGCTGCCCGGCCCGCCGCCACCACGCCCGGGGAGCCGGTGGTGTGGGCGGTGTCGGGCAAGATGCCCTCCGGACTCACAGCCCAGGCCCGGGGGCTGCGGGAATGGCTGACCCAACACCCCGGTCTCGACGCCGTGGACATCGGCCACTCCCTCGCCACCGGCCGCGCCCAGCTCTCCCACCGCGCGGTCGTGGTCGGCCGTGACCGCGACGAGCTGATGACCGGACTGGACAAGGTGATCAGCGGGGATCCGGCCCCCGGTGTGCTGCTCAACTCGGGAGCACGGGCCGGGAGTACGGCGTTCGTGGTGCCCGCTCCCGGTAAGCAGTCCCTGGGGCTCGCCCGTCACCTCCTGGTGTCCGCGCCGGAGTTCGCCACGCGGATGGAGGAGTGCGCCCGGGTGCTTGCCCCGCACACCGGCTGGAACCTGCTGGACGTGGTCAACGGCGCCCAGGGCGCCCCCGCGCCCGAGGACCCCGGCGTCTTCGGCCCCGCCCTCTTCGCCGTCCAGGTGTCCCTGGCCACACTGTGGCGCGCCTACGGTGTGGAGCCCGACGCGGTGGTCGGTGAGCCCGGGGCCGAACGCGCCACGGAGGTGATCGACGGACGGCGCACCCTCGAGGACGCCGCATACGCCGTGGCCACCGCGACCGCCACCGGCGCGGCGGAGTCCGGCACTCTGCTGGACACCCTCCGCGCCCAGGCCGAACAGGGCTTCCGCGCCTTCATCGAGATCAGCCCGCAGCTGACGCTCACCGAGACCCTCAGCGGTGCCGTGACCGCCGCGGGCGGCGACCCCGCCGAATTCATGATCACCGAAGCGGTACCGGGCGCCCCCGACGGCCTGGCCACCTTTCTGCACATCCTGGCCCAGGCGTACGTAGGAGGCGTCCGGGTCGACTGGTCGCCCTCGTTCGCCGGGCGCGACGCCCGCACCGTCGAGCTGCCCACCTACCCCTTCCAGCGTCAGCGGTACTGGCTGGCCGGGGCCGAGGAGCGGCCCGCGGCACGCCCGCCGGAGCGTCCGGCCGCGGCCGAGGAGAGCCGTGGCACCCTCACCGTGCTGCTGCGCCGCGCCCATGTCGAGAACGCCATCCCCGAGGCCGTGCCGATGGTGATGGCCGCCTCGCGGTTCCGGCCGTCGTTCTCCTCGACGGCGGAGCTGGGCGGCGCGCCGGGTTCGGTGCTCGCGGCCGAGGGCGCGGCGTCGCCCGCGGTGGTCTGCCTGCCGTCCTTCCTCGCCGGTTCCGGACCGCACCAATTCGCCCGGCTGGCCTCGGAGTTCAGCCCACGGCTGCGGACCTCGGCGCTGGTCCTCCCGGGGTTCGGCAAGTCCCGGCTGCTGCCCGCCAGCTGGACGGTGGCGATCGAGGCGATGTCCGACGCCACCCTGGCGGCGGCCGCGGGCGAGCCCTTCTTCCTGGTGGGCCACTCCGTCGGCGGGCTGATCGCCCAGGCCATCGCGGAACGCCTGCAACGCGGCGGCCACCCCGCCCGGGGCGTCGTCATGATCGACACCTATGACATCGATGTGCGCAGCGAACGCGAGGCCCTGTTCGTCTGGGCGATGAGCGAGATCCTCGACCGGGATCCGACCGGTCTGGTGGTCAACGACAACAACCTGATGGCGATGGGGTCCTATCTGCGGCTGTACGACGAGTGGTCCCCGGGCAGCTTCGACGCGCCGACCCTCGCGGTACGGGCGGTGGCCGCCGACACCCCGCTGACCCTGCCCGTCGATCCGGTCTGGAAGTCCGCGGACACCAGCGAATCCGTCCTGGCCGACCACTTCTCGATCCTCGAGGACAAGGCCGCCACCACCGCCCGGGTGGTCGGGGACTGGTTCACCCGGGTCTCCACGTCCTGAGCGCGGTTCAGCCGACAGCAGGAGCAACACAGCCAGCACGGGCAGCACAAGCGGCAGACACAGCACAAGGGAGAGAGCCCATGGCGAAATCGGTGTTCGACCACGTCTCCGACACCGCGCGCTGGGTCGCGGAGTACCGGGCACAGGAATCCACCCGTCCGGACGCCCTGTTCCACGATCCGCTGGCGGCCGGACTGGCGGGGGAGCGCGGCAGGATCATCGCCGAGGCGGCCAAGCGGTCGTTCGGCAACGGCTGGTTCTTCATCGCGCGCACCAAGCTGATCGACGACCTCATCGAGCGGTCCCTCGCCGAGGGATGCGACCGGGTCATCAACCTCGCCGCCGGGCTGGACACCAGACCGTACCGGCTTCCGCTGCCGCCGTCCCTGGAGTGGATCGAAGTGGACCTCCCGGGGATCGTCGACGAGAAGAACCGGCTCCTGGCCGATGAGTCGCCACGCTGCAAGCTGTCCCGGGTGGCGGTCGACCTCGCCGACGCGACGGCGCGCCGCGGTTGGCTGAGCGAGGCGACCGAGGGAGCCGCGAAGACGCTGGTCATCACCGAGGGACTGCTGCTGTATCTGCCGGAGTCCGAGGTGCGCGAGCTGGCCGCGGAGCTGAAGGGGCCGGAAGTCGCCTGGTGGGTCGCGGACATCATCGGACCCGCCATCCTCAAGATGTCCAGTAAGGCGAGCAGAACGAATAACGCGCCGGTCATCTTCGGACCGGAGAACGGGATTGCGTTCTTCGAACGTGCGGGCTGGACCGTCGAGCGCTTCGCCTCGCAGTTGCCCGCGGCCGCGCATTGGAATCGCCTCTCGCCCATGATGCGAATCGTGGCCCGGCTGCCCAAGGGGAATCCGCGCCTCCCCGGCCGTTCTCTCTGGTCCGCGGTAGTCCGGCTGACGCCGTGAAAAAGCCTGTATCCGCAATGCGTTGACACCGAGTACGGAGGACTGCCAGGATCGAAATTGGGATAGTCGCACGATGTCGGATCGAGGGCGACAGAACGTCAGAACCACTCTCCGACCTTGGTCAGTCCTGATCACGCCTACTGTTGGGATGTTCTAGATGCCCGAGATGGCTCATATCAGTCCCTTCCGCCGGCTGGTGGTTGTTGTCACCGATAGCGAGGTGATGGGCCCGGCGGCGGGCCGCGCGCTTTCCGATCTGGCCGGAGCGCGTGATGTCGAGATTGCCGTTTCACCGGCCGGCAATCCGGTGAATGACGAATACCGTGAAGTGGTCAAGCGCGGTTTAAGGTTTCTTGACCTCGTCGCACCCGAGGACCAGTTCACGCTTCTCACGGTGGAATCCCTCGACGCCGTCCGGGACGCGGTCATCAAGGCGGCACAGGAGCAGAAGACCGTCCTCAGCCTGCTGGTCGTCGACCACGCGGACTACCGCTACCGGATGACCTCGCCCGACGAGCTCAACGAACGGCTCGGCACCCTCTCCCAGGAGCTGGGCGAGACGGTCGAGTTCGAGCCGAGCCCCTACACGGTGCATGTCTACACCGACGCCGATGTCGAGAGCTTCTACTCGGTGGAGCACTTCACCCCGCGCTGGATGCCCGCCGAGGAGTGGGTCGTCCCCGCCGATATCGCCTGCGCGTTCGTCGACTCCGTGCAGTTGCAGAGCAACAGCCGGCTGCGGCCCGCGATGAAGCCGAGCACCATCGCCGACGCCATCGCCGACTTCCTGACCGCCCGGGCCGGAGCCGAATGGGGGCTGCACTACTACACCGGCTCCGGGGTCGCCACCTTCATCGACGACATCGAGCAGCGCGCCGTGGCGGGTGGGAACCCGATCGTCCGCGGCCCCAGCGAGCACAGCCTCGCCTGCTCCGCGCTGGCCCGATACACCCTCGACGGCGCCCCGTTCGCCATCGTGGCCACCAGCGGTATGCACGAGGAGTTCCGCGGGACGCTCGCCAACCACGTGGCCGTCCGCACCAAGGGCTTCATCGTCTGCTGCGACTCCCGCGCCGATCAGTGGCACCCGTTCCAGGGCACCATCCACCGCACCGAGGACAGCCGTCCGTCGCTGCTGGCCCGCGGCTTCCCGGTGGTTCACATCCCGCGGTCCGAGGACATCCCCCGCGGTCTCGCCGAGGCGTTCGAGGCGTACTCGGCCGACCGGGGCCCGGTCATGGTGATCGCCCCCCGCGACGTCCTCCAGACCACCCTCGACCTCGACCGGTCGCCGCAGGCGGAGCCCGTGGCGGCACCCGCCGTGGAGGCCGTCCGCACCCCCGAGGTCGACCGGCTGACCCAGCTGCTCAACTCCGAGCGCCGCAGGCTGCTCTGTCAGGTCGGACCGCTCGGCGACACGGCCAAGGAGCTGCTGTACGAGCTGGCGCACAAGGCGGGTATCGGCCTGGCCGACTCGGTGGCCCAGCCCGGCACCGTGACCCGCTACCACAACGGTCGCACCGTGGATGAGTTCATCGGCACGCTGAGCATGTACGGCTACTCCACCCGCGTCTACGAGTACCTGTACCGCGATGGACGGCTCCGCCCCGGCGACGAGCAGTCGGTGATGTTCCTCGGCACCCAGATCCCGCAGATCGACACCCCGTTCTCCGATTCCCATCTCCGGCAGCTGGCCCCGATCCAGATCACCGAGCGGGAGATCGACCGGGCACCCTTCACCGGACTGGGCATCGTCGCCGATATCGAGGGTGTGCTGCGCACCCTGCTGGACCGGCTGGATGTGGACCCGGAGGTGCTGGCCCACCGGCGGGACGCCATGGCGTCCACCACCGACTCCGACGGCGATGTGATCAGCCTGCTGCCGGTGCTGCCCATGACCACCAACTACTTCTTCCGGCGGCTGCGCGGGGTCCTGGACGGCATCATCCGTGAGCATGACTACCGCTACGTCGGTGTCTACGACATCGGCCGCGCCGGACTCTCCGCGGTCAACAGCCTGCCGCGTACCAGCCCCTGTGTCTCCGGCTGGTACGGCCGGGGGCTGATGGGCGACGGTCTGATGGCCCTGCCCGGCATCCTCACCCGGCGCGAGGAGAACGTCATCTCCTTCACGGGCGACGGTGCCGCCGCCATGACCCCGGATATCGTGCCCACCCTCGTCCAGCAGATCGCGGTCGACCGTGAGCCGTTCCGCCGCAACCTCAGCGTCTTCCGCTTCGTCAACGGCAGCCACTCCGTGATCCGCACCTACCGCGAGAGCGTCAAGCCCTCGGCCGTCAGCGGCCAGACCGGGGTGCTGACCTTCACCCCGGAGGACTACGAGCGGCGGTACGGCGGGCTGACGGTCCGCCACCGCCGGATCGCCGGGTTCGACGATGTGCCCTTCGCCGAACAGCTCCAGGAGCCCGGCACCATCAACCTCTACTCGGTGATGGTGGGGCACAACAACGAGGGCGACGGGCTGAGCCGGTTCTCCTCGCTGGGCTGGCAGCGCGATGAGCTCTCCCCGAAGGCGCTGGCCATGGCCGGGGTGCCGATCTCGCCGCAGACGCAGACGCAGACGCAGACGCAGACGTCGTGACCGGGACCGGCGTCGGCGCATCGACCGAAGGAGCGGATATGGAGCGCGCCCAGCTCGAGGAGCGGGTGATCACGCTACTGGCCGAGGCCGTGGTGATGCCGCGGGAGGATGTCGCGAACCCGCGGACCAATCTCCGCGAAGACCTCGGCATGGACTCGATGGACTACGTCGACCTCATCACCGTGCTGGAGCGCGAACTCGGCCAGCATGTGGAGCGGGAGCAGCTCTCCTGGGTCCGCACCGTGGGAGATGTGGTCGACCTGGTGTGCGAACTGGCCGCCAAGCGGGAAGACACCCAGACCCCGCGGACGAGCGCCTGAGCCGATCGATCCGGACCCCTTTCCGGTGAGTGATCGGGCGCGGCCGTCAGCCGACCGGAGGAATCCGGTCGGCTGACATGTCGCGGAGAGCGGTGCGGGATTCGGCGGATAGTGAAGCGCCGTCTTCCGGCCGTTCGTCAGCAGCGGGTAAGGTGCGGGGCCATCATGGGCCGTCAGGCCATAAGTCCCCGCCAGCGATTCCCAAGGAGCCCTCTCCCATGGCCACTGCGCGCGCACAGCGTGTCGACGTTCCGCGAGCACTTCTGGACGGGCGGAAATTCACGGGATTCCAATACGAGTCGGCGTATCAATTGCCCGTCGAGGACGCGCGGAAGTTGACGCCCGAACAATGGGGCCGGGCCACCTTCGAGGACGCCCCAGGGGTCCTGCGGTGGTTTCTCCGGTTCGGCTGGACCAAGGTCCTCGGCTTACGGATGGGCCCGAAGTCCGCCTCGCCGCGGCATGTGCTGGGCTGGCACATCTCGGATTCCGACGATGGGATGATGACCATCGAGGCCCATTCCGGGATCGTCGCGACCTACAACATCGTCCTGGTGAACGACGGGGATGTTGTCTGGGTGACCTTTGTGCGTTTCAACAAGGGAATCGCACGTGCCGTCTGGGGCATGGCCAAACCGATCCACCAGATGGCTGTGCCGTATCTGCTCAAGCGCGCCGACCGCACCCGCGCCACCGGCTGACCGGGCGGGCCGGGCCATACGAGGGGGCGGACCCGGAACCGGGTCCGCCCCCTCGTGCCGTTGGGTCCGCGGGCACGGGGCCCGCCGGGGCTCAGGGCAGTGCGACGACGGTGGCCGCGTACGACAGCCCCGCACCGTAGCCCACCAGCAGCGCCAGATCCCCGGGGCTGGTCGCGTCGGAGGACATCAGCGCCTCCATCGCCAGCGGGATGGAGGCCCCCGAGGTGTTTCCGGTGGTCACGATGTCCCGGGCGATGACGGTGGACTCGGGCAGCCCCAGCCGCTTGGCCATCGCGTCGATGATCCGCGTATTGGCCTGGTGCGGAATGAAGGCATCGATGTCGGCCGCGGACACCCCGGCGGCGGCCAGGGCCCGCTCCGCCACCTTGGACACCTCATAGACCGCCCAGCGGAACACCTTCTGTCCCTGCTGCTGAAGGGCGGGCCACCGAAGACCGCGGTCGGTACGTAACGCGTCCCATGGCACGGTCTGCGAGATGGCCTCGGTCTGGGAGCCGTCGGCGCCCCAGACCACCGGGCCGATCGCGGGCGTCCGCGACGGTCCGACCACCACCGCGCCCGCTCCGTCACCGAAGATGACCGCCGTCGAGCGGTCGTCCAGGTCGAGCAGATCGGTCATCCGCTCGGCCCCGATCACCAGCACATGGCCACCCCGGGACCGCACCGCGTCCGCGGCCAGCGAGAGACCGTGCACAAACCCCGCGCATCCCGCGGACACGTCGAACGCGGCGGCGTGTGTCCCCAGCCGGTGTGCCACCTCGGCCGCCACCGCGGGCGTCTGCCGCAGATGGGTGAAGGTGGCCACGATGACACAGTCCAGGGCGTCGGCCGCGACTCCCGCGGCGGCCAGCGCCTTGCCCGCGGCGGCCACCGCCATATCGGCGATGGTCTCGTCGGGATCCGCCCAGCCGCGGGCGGTGATTCCGGTGCGGGTGCGGATCCACTCGTCGGAGGAGTCCACCCGGTGGCACAGCTCCTCATTGGTCACCGCACGGCGGGGCCGGTAGGCGCCCATGCCGAGGATACGGGCGTGCGGTGCGCCCTCGGACGGTGTGATCCGCGCCTTCATGAGCGATGCCTCCGAGGAGAGGGGGCGGAGCCGGCCGCGGGCGCCCGAACGGTGGCCGGGAGAGCGGCCGTTGGAGTGGGGGTCATGGACGTCCTCCTCGTCAGGCGAACGCCACACGGGCCAGTGGTTCGATCCGGTCCCCGTCCAGCATCGCCCGGCAGCGGAACCGCTGGATCTTTCCGCTGGGGGTCTTCGGCAGGCTGCCGCGCGGCAGGAACACACACTCCGACAGCGCGACACCCGACTTCTCCAGCGCCACCGCCGCCGCCCGGTCCGCGATCGGCCGGTAGTCCCGCGGCTTGCCCTGGGCCTCCAGCATCAGCACCAGCCGGGGCAGTTCCCGCGAGCCACCGATGTCCACCACCGCGGCACACCCCTTGCGCACCTGCGGGAAGGAGTCCACGGCCGACTCGATCTCCGCGGCATAGATCTTCCGTCCGCCGACGGACAGCATGTCGTCCGAGCGCCCCATCACATACAGCTCGCCGTCGTGGACGAAGCCCAGGTCGCCGGTGCGCAACCGACCCGCCACGAACCGGTCGGCGGTGCGCTCGGGGTCGGCGTGGTACCCCCGGGCCAGGCTCGGCGAGCCGACCTCGATCTCGGCCACCTCGCCCGAGGACCCGGCCACCAGCTCGACCCCGGGCAGCGCCACTCCGTTGGAGACCAGCCGGGTGGCGCGGGGGTGGTCGGCGGAGACTTCCACCGCCTTCTGGTCCAGCAGCGCCGCACCGTCGAAAACCAGTGAGGACGGGGCGTCGGCCCACGGTTTGCCGGTCACCGCGAGAGTGGCCTCGGCCATGCCGTAGGCGGGCTGGAAGGCGGTGTCGGACAGTCCGAACCGGCCGAATTTCTCGGTGGCCAGGGACAGGGTGTCCCAGTCGACGCGCTCGGCCCCGATCACCGCGGCCCGCAGCCGCAGCTCCTTGGGGAGCTCCGCGCGGCCCTGTGCGCGGGCGGCGAGATACACCGCGGTGCTGGTGCCCGCGGTCATGGTGGCCTGGTACTCGGACATATCGCGGAACCAGCTGCGGGGCGCCATCGCGAACCGCTCGGGCGTGGACAGCACGAAGTGGAAGTCGTACGACCAGGCGTAGAGCAGACAGCCGAACATCCCCATGTCGTGCGAGAGCGGCAGCCAGGACACCACGGTGTCATTGGCGGGGCGCCCCCCGGTCAGGGCGAGGATGATCCGCATCTGCTCCTCGATGGCGCGGGTGGTGAGCGCACACCCCTTGGGGGTGCTGGTGCTGCCCGAGGAGTACTGGATGAAGGCGATGTCATCCGGCCCGGGCGGGCTGGGCTCGAAGGTGCCGGAGCCGCGCAGCGAGGCCCATCCGGCCACCGGCATCTGCGCGGTCAGCTCCTCGGGCACCAGCGCCGTCAGCCAGTCGTCCACCACCAGCAGTGTCGGGTCCAGCCGTGCGGCCACGGCGGCGAACTGACGGCGGTACTCCTGCTGGCTCTGGCCGCGGGTGGGCAGGGGCAGCGAGGCCACCGCGCCGCCCGCGAGCCAGACGGCCAGCAGCCCGCGCACCGTGTCCGGGGTGTTGGTGAGGATGGTGGCCACCCGGGTGCCCGGCCGCACTCCGTGGGCGCGCAGCCGCGCGGCCATCCCATGGGCGTCGGCGGCCACTTCACGCCACGGTGTGTGCTCGAAGTCCTCACCGGACCAGGCGTGCAGGGTGCCGCCCGCCGAGCCGTTGGTCAGCGCGTTCCACAGTTGCATGGGATGTCCCCCGTCGTCTCGCCCCCGGCGGGTCCGGGCCGCCCGGCCGCTCAGGTGGTGTTCCGGTTGTGTGGTCAGGCGACCCGGCGGTGTCGGCCGGGCGGTACACCGGGGTTATTCGACGTCCACCACCGAAGCCCCCGCGCTCCGTGAGCGGTCGGCCATGGGCGCGATCCGCTGCTGGCCCTCCAGCAGCTCCTGGCGGTCCTGCCGACCCGCCTCCACCCGGCTGACATTGGCCTCCCGCATGGTCAGCCGCTCGGTGTCGATGCGGATGACCTTCCAGGCGAGACGGGTCTTCTCCAGGCTCCAGATGAGGATGGCGCTCAGGTCGAGCTCGTACCACTTCATGCCGTGCCGTGCGGAGCGCGGGAAGGCGTGGTGGTTGTTGTGCCATGCCTCGCCGAACGACGGGATGGCGAGCCAGGCCACATTGCGGGACTCGTCGGTGGTGCTGAAGCGACGCCGTCCGAAGTAGTGGCCGACCGAGTTCACCGCGTAGGTCATGTGGTTGATCAGGAAGATACGGACCAGCCCGCCCCACAGGATGCCGGTCAGCAGAGCCTGTAACGAACCGCCGGTGAGGGCGTACGCGATCACGCCGGGCAGCAGCACACCGGCCAGCACCACCAGGACCAGGTTCTCGCTGAGCCAGCGCAGGGGCTTCTCGCGGACCAGATCCGGGCAGTAGCGGATCGGGTCGGAGGTCAGCCCGTTACGGAACAGCCAGCCGAGGTGGGCGTGCCACAGCCCCGCCATCATGCCCCGGAATCCGGGCTCGAAGTCCAGATGCGGGCTGTGCGGGTCACCGGTCTTGTCCGCGACCCGGTGGTGGCGCCGGTGGTGGGCGGCCCAGATGATCGGCGGGCCCTGGCCGGCCATGGCGCCGGCGGTGGCCAGAGCGACCCGGATCGGCTTGTACGTCTCGAAGGAGCGGTGTGTCAGCATCCGGTGGTAGCCGGTGGAGATGCCGAAGCCGGAGATCGCGTACATGATGATCAGGACGACCACGTCCGACCAGCCGAAGACCTCCTGCCACAGGAGGACCATGGCGCCGAAGACCGCGATGAGCGGAACCACCGACGCCCCGAGGATGAACCAGCGATGTTCCCTACCGTCCATGGGACCTGACTCCCTTTCTGAATCCCTTGCTTCACTTCGCGCACGTGATCACACATGTGGATCGGGCTCGTGGTGGCGGGATGCGCCGGTCGGTCTGTGCCGTGACGCGCGGACGTCCGTGGTGTGGACGGCTCGCTCGCCACGAGCGGCGACGCCGGTGGCCCGGAAGGGAGATGGCCCATGGCGGGAGTGGATCTCGGGGGTGGTTCGGGGTGGCGCGATCGGTGCGGCTGGATTCGGCAGGTTCATGACAGAGGTAACGGGGATTACCTCGTCCCATTCCTCTTCGCCGTCGTTGGATAAGCCGGATGTCGGCGAGGCCGACTCATCCCCGTGCTCTCCCAGTTGATCAGGCATGTCACCCTCTGATCGTCTCATCGACTGACCATCGACCCGGGGCCTCGAACAAAGGCTCGGGCGATGATGGTCCACACACCATTTTTTGATACCGAGCCAAAGGAGTTCAACCCCCTGGCCGGTGGCAGGACGTTGCCAATTTCGGGGAAGTTCTTCGTGGCAGGACGTTGCCAATTTTCACGAAAACACGTGGCCACATGCGCCTCAACCGTTGTGACGTGGGCCATCCTGATCGGGTAGCGCGGTTGAGCACTCTTTCATGGTCCGAAACTCTACGGCACGGTGGGGGAGTTCATGGGGACACTGGAGATGACCTTGCCCGTCGTGCAAGATGGGCAATCGAGTTCGACGGGGCACAGCTCGGGTTCGTTTCTACCGGTTCATCGCGAGTGCCGGGGGTGGGTCCCGCACGGCCGTGCCCGCGTTCCCGCACCATGAGTACCGAGTTTCGGACAGGTCTACGGTCGCGCAACCATTCCAGAGAGGTGAAGCTCGTGATTACCGTCGAGGACGTCTGCGGTCTCATAGCCAAGAAGCTGGGCAGCAAGGCGGATTCGTTCACGCTCAACGCCGATACCGCCTTCGACGAGGTGGGTCTGTCGAGTCTCCAGATCGCCGACATCGTCTACACCATCGAGGATGACGCGGGCATCGAATTCGACCCGAGCCAGGCCGCGAGCGTGAAGACCGTGGGCGATCTGGTGAAGCTGGCCGAGGCCACCAGGGCGAGCGCCGAGTGACGGTCGACTATCAAGGCGCCACCGCCGAATCGATCAAGCACCATTACGACGTCTCCAACGACTTCTACGAGCTGTGGCTGGACGAGGAGTTGACGTACACCTGCGCCCTGTGGGGCGAGGGGGACACTCTGGAGGACGCCCAGCGGCGGAAGCTGGACTACCTGATCGAGGGCGCCCGCGCCCCGGGCGCCCGGCGGGTGCTCGATGTCGGCTGTGGCTGGGGCAGTCTGCTCAAGCGGCTGGTCGGCCCTCATGGCGTCGAGCAGGCCGTGGGGTTGACGCTCAGTAGCAGCCAGGCGGAGTATCTGCACCGGCTGGAGCTGCCCCGCACCGAGATCCGGGTGGAGAACTGGCTCGACCACGAGCCCGGGGAACCGTACGACGCCATCATCTCGATCGGCGCCTTCGAGCACTTCGCGCGCACCGGGCTGTCCCGCGCCGAGCGGGTCGCGGCCTACCGGGAATTCTTCCGGCAGTGCCGGTCCTGGCTCCCCCGGGGCGGTCGTCTCGCGCTCCAGACCAATATCAAGGGCAACAACACGGTCATGGACAAGCGGACCGTCCGTGACCTGATGTTCATCATGGAGACGGTCTTTCCGGAATCCGAGATTCCCGCGCTCTCCGAGGTTCTGGAGGGCAGTGAGAAACACTTCGACGTCGTCACGTTGCGCAACGACCCGGACCACTACAGCCGCACCTGTCAGGAGTGGCTGAACCGGCTGCGGCGGAACCGTGAGAAGGCCCTGGAATGCGTCGGCGAGCTCAATGTCGCCAACTACGAGAGGTACCTGGGCGCGACGGTCGAGCACTTCGCCAAGCGTCACCTGGGACTGTCGAGAATGGTCCTCGAAGCGGTGTGACCGGAAGACACTGGTGGTTCACGTCAAGGGGCCGTAATTGAAGAATCTGAAACACGTCGTGTACTGGCACGACACGGAGTCCGTGGTGTCCGGCCCCCCGCTTCGGGAGTCGGTCGACTGCGATGTGTGCATTGTCGGCGGTGGATTCACCGGACTGTGGACGGCCTACTTCCTCAAGGAGGCCGAACCGGCACTCGACATCCACGTCGTCGAAGCGAAGCATTCCGGTTATGGCGCCTCCGGACGGGCGGACGGATTTGTCACTCCGACCATCGGCAAGGACCTCCAGGCGCTGGTCAAGGAGTTCGGCGCCCGGCGGGCCCTGGAAGCCACCCAGGCGGTCGGCCGGTCCATCCTGGAAATCGGCCGGTTCACCCGCAAGAACAAGATCGACGCGGGATATGAGGCCAATGACTACCTGATGGTCGCCACCGACCGGGGGCAGGTCAGACGGTTGCGGGAGGACCGGGAGCTGGCCGAGCGCATCGGCGGGGTCGCACCCGACATCCTCACCCGTGAACAGGCCCGGGACATCATCGACTCACCCGCCGTCCAGGCCGGTATGCGGGTCGGCGGCGCCCTCATCAACCCGTTCCGGCTGGTGCGCGGTATCGCCCGGGTGGTCCGGGACAAGGGCGTGGTCATCCACGACGACACCCCCTGTCTGCGGGTCGAGCCCGGGGTGCGGACCACCGTCGTCACGGCGGGTGGACGGGTCACCGCCGACAAGGTGGTGCTCGCCACCAATGTGCACATGGACGCTTTCCGGCCGTTCCGGCACCGGGTCGTCCCCATCTGGACCTACGCGATGGTGAGCCAGCCGCTGACGGACCGGCAGGTGGAGCGGGTGCGCTGGGTCGGACGCGAGGGCATGGTGGAGGCCAAATCCCTGCTGACCTGCGCCCGTTTCACCCAGGACAACCGCATGATGTTCGCCGGTGGACCCGCGCCGTACTACTACGGGCGTGACAAGAGACAGCGCAATATGAACCGTCAGGATGTCTACCGCGCCATCCGCCATGAGTTTCAGCGGTTCTTCCCCCAATGGGACGACGTGTCCTTCACCTACGCCTACGGCGGCACCGCCGATGTCGTCCGCGACTACGCACCGCACTTCGGCCGACTGGGACACGGTGTGTTCTATGGATACGGCTACTGCGGCAACGGCATCGCGGCCACCCACACCGGCGGCAAGGTCCTGCGCGACCTGGTGCTCGGCAAGGACACCGACCACTCACGGCTGTTGCTGGTCGACAACGATCAACGCAAGCCCCCGCCGCCGTTCCCGCCCGAGCCCTTCCTCTTCGCCGGAGCCCGGATGGCGCCCCGGCTGATGGACTGGAAGGACGCACGGCCATGAGCACACCGCGGACCGTACTGCTCACCGGTGCCTCCGGTGTCGTCGGCCGGTCGCTGCTGCGGGAGAACACCGCTCCCACGGACGGCCGGGAGGCCGCGGGGCTGCGTATCATCGCCGCCGCCCACAGCGCCCCCGCGCCGGAGGCCGAGCGATCGGTCTCGTGCGATGTCACGGCCGAGCGTCTCGGACTGGACGAGGAGAGCTACGCGGCACTGGCCGACGAGGTGGACGTGGTCATCCACTCCGCCGGGCTGACCGAATGGGGGCTGCCCGTCGAGCGGTATCAGCCGATCAACATCGAGGGCACCCGGCGGGTCGCCGAGTTCGCCGAACGGGCCGGCGCGGTCGTCCACTTCATGAGCACGGCCTTCGTCGCCGCGCTCGCCGACACCGCCCCGGCGCCGCTCGGCGAGGACAATGTGTGCCGCGCCTATATCGAGTCCAAGCACCGGGCCGAGGAGCTGCTGCGCGCGTCCGGAGTGGCACACACCGTCTTCCGGCCCACCAACCTGGTCGGCGACTCGGTGACCGGCTGGACCGCCCAGGGGCAGATCGTCCAGCTGATGTCCGACTGGATCGGCCGTGGCCGGGCGCCCTTCGTCCCCGCCCACGCCGGGATCCGGATGGACTTCGTCCCGCAGGACCTGCTGTCCAAGGCGGTGTTGCGGGCCGTCCAACTCGACGATGAACAAGGGGAGTTCTGGGTCACCTACGGGGAGGAGGCGATGGATGTCCCCGCGTGTCTCCAGGTGGTCGTCAAACACGCGGCCGCGCGGGGCCGTGAGCTCACCGCCCCGCCCATCGTGGACCCCGCCTCGCTGGATCCGGCCGAGTTGGCCCGGATGGCGCCGATGACCCGCTCCTACCTCTCCGTGCTGCGCGATGTCAGCGAGGTCACCGCGTGCAGCGGCGGCGTACTGCCCACCTCCATGCCCGAACTCCGCGAGCGCTACGGCGTTCCCCATGTGGCCGACACCACGGCGTACCTCCGTAGCCTGGAGTACGCCACGGCGCATCTGAGCTGATCCGCGCCCCACGGCGCGCCCCACGACGGAAGGACGGAACGGTGAACGACGGCTGGAACCCACCGGATCTCAGCAAGGCGGTGGCGGTGGTCACCGGCGCCAGCCGGGGCGTGGGCCGTGGTATCGCCGCCGCGCTCGGCGCGGCGGGGGCCACCGTGTATGTCACGGGGCGCAGCGCGCGCGAGGGGAGCCGGACCGAGGGTCTCCCGGGCACGGTGGACGAGACCGCCGAGGAGGTCACCCGGCGTGGTGGCACGGGTGTCGCACTCCGCTGTGATCACCGTGATCCGGCGGACAACGAGGCGCTCTTCGAGCGGATCAACGCCGACCACGGGCGGCTCGACCTGCTGGTCAACAATGCCTGGGGCGGCTACGAGCGCTCCTCCGAGGTGCGCTTCGACGCCCCGTACTGGGACCAGCCCATGTGGCGCTACGACCTCTTCGAGGGGTCGCTGCGAGCCCAGTACGAGGTGACCCGCCGTCTCACCCGGCTGATGCTTCCGGAGAAGCGCGGTCTGATCGTGGGGATCAGCTTCTCCGACGGGGACATCTACCTGGGCCAGGTCGGTTACGACGTGTTCAAGTCGGCCTCGGACCGTATGTGCCGGGGGTTCGCCGCCGATCTGCGCAAGACCGACATCACGGCGCTCTCCCTGCACCCGGGCTTCGTCCGCACCGAGCGGGTGGAGGCGGCCTGGGACGCCCTCGGCAGCGGTCCCGCCGCGGTGGTGCACACACCGGAGTACGTGGGCCGCGCGGTCGTCTCGCTGCTGGCCGACCCCGAGGTCAAGGAGCACACCGGACAGGTGCTGGCCACCGGTGATCTGGCCGAGCGCTATGGCTTCGACGATGTGGACGGCAAACGGCCGCCGGCCTTCCGGCTGGAGGGGCGGATGACGCTGGCCACGCGGATGGACCGGCTGAACCGGGTGGTGAAGCAGCGCTCGGAACAGCGGCAGCCGGAGAAGGAGCAGCGGCCGTAGCGGCAGTCGGGTGGCCGACGCTCAGCCCCGCGCCGTGGACCCGGACCGCCGGTAGTGGAGCATCACCACACCATTGCCGAAGGTGCGGGTCCCCGCCAGCTCCAGCGCGGTGGTGGTGTCCGAGGGACGGAAGAGGGATCTGCCCCGGCCGAGCAGGACCGGATGGACATAGATCCGGTACTCGTCGATCAGGTCGTGCTGACGGAATGTCTCGGCCAGGTCGGCGCCGCCGAGCGCCATATCGCCACCCGGCCGTGCCTTCATCGCCTTGATCTCGTCCACGTCGACCTCGGGCAGGACGGTGGTGTTCCAGTCGGCGCGGGTGAGCGTCCGGGAGTACACGATCTTCGGCATCTCCCGCCAGATCGCGGCGAATTCGGCCATGGGCTCGGAGCAGGACGGATCGTCGTCGGCCGTCGGCCAGAAGTCGGCCATCAGCTCGTGGGTGACCCGTCCGCAGAGGAAGGCGCTCATGGCCGCGGCGTTCTCATTGAAGTGGCGGTGCAGCTCGTCGTCGACCTGATGCCAGTCGATCTCGCGGTTCGGCCCCTCGAAATAGCCGTCGAGGGACACCGACATGGACACGATGATCTTTCTCGGAGCGGTCATGGCGGTGACGATACGCCTGCGGGGCGTAGCGGAACCGGCCGGACCCGGGGTCCGGGCCGACCGGTTCCGCCGCGGTGTCATACGCCCGGAGGCGCGGAGGGTCAGACCTCCAGTTCGCCTTCGATCTTGCGCAGCTGGTGACGGGCCATGGCCAGATTGGCGCGGTTCTTGTCCAGCGCCAGATAGAGGAAGAGGCCCTGGCTGTCACGTCCCTTCAGCAGCCGGATCAGGTGGTACTGGGTGCCGAGGGTGATGAGGATGTCCTCGATGCCGTCCTTGAGGCCGAGCTGTTCCATGGTGCGCACCTTGGCGCGCACCACATCGGTATTGCCCGCGGCGGCCACCGTCAGGTCGAGGTCCTTCCCGCCGCCGACGGTGCCCAGGGCCATACCGCTGGAGTAGTCGACCAGCGCGACACCGATGCTGCCCTCGATGGTCATGGCCTCTTTGAGCGCGGTCTGGGTGTTCGCCATGATGAAGGTTCCTTTCGATCGGGTGATGTCCGGGTCGGCCCGGACAGTGATGGTGCGGTCGTGCGTCGGTGCCGCGGTCGCGGCGGTGCAACGGGCCGTGGCAGGGCCGTGGAGCGACCCGGCGTGGCTCGGTGTGGTTCGGGCGGTTCGGGGAGGGGGAACCGGGGGGCGCGGACGGCGGGCTATGCCTGGTGCTCGGCCCGGGCGAGGGCGCCGCCGACCAGGTCGGCGATCCGGGCGCCCGACCGGCGGGCCTCCATATGGAGCCGCCCGACGTTGGTGCGCGCTCCGGCGAGGACGGTGAGCACCGCCGCAGGCCCGGCCGCGTAGGTGGCGACATAGCCGTCCTGGCCGCGCACCAGCAGTTCGCGGAAGGCGCCCCGGCTGGTGGCGTCCGCGAGGGACTGTGACACTCCGAGGGCCGCGGCCGTCAGCGCGGCGACGCCCTCGGGTTCGACGGTGGCCGTGTCATGCGCCAGGACGAGACCGTCGCTGGTGGCGGCCAGGGCGCCGGTGACATCGGCGACCCGGGCGCGTAACCGCCGTAGCTCCTCGAGCACATCGGGTTCGGCGGCCATCAGATGCTTTCTCTCCGTGCGCTGTCGCAAGGTACGTCTCATGTCGGTGCGCAAGAGGCGGCGGGGGCGGTCCGGGGAATCACAGGGTTGCCTCCAAGGCGTCACGGAGTCGGCGCAGCAGATCGATACCGGGGTCGGCGAAGACGGTTTCGGGGACGGTGTCGGGCCAGACCACCGCGCCGGACCCGGGGGAGCGGGCCGATGGCGCGGTGGCCTGGGGCCGGGGGGTGACGACATGTCCGGCGGCCGCCAGCCGCCGTATGTCGATCAAGGTGTGGAACGCGGGGCGGCCCAGGGCCCGTGCGATGTCGGCGGGGGTCCGGACACCGTCGGCCAGGTCCAGCACCGCGCGCTGACGGCGGGTCACCGCCGGGGACCGCGGATCCGCCCGGCGGAGCACCACAGGTGCCGTGTCGACGTGGGGACAAGGCCATAAGTCGTCAAGGAGACGGCTACGGCGCCGGGTCTCCCGCTCGACGGCGTCCGCGCCCACCGGGCGGACGGAGCCCAGCCGGTGGGCGGCGCCCCGCTGGAAGCCGCGGGGGCCGCCGCCGGTGCCCAGGGCGAAGTAGGCCGCGTCGAACAGCGCCCCGAGCTGGCAGATCTCCAGCGCCGCGTCGGACAGCCGACCGCTGTCGACCAGGAACCGGCCGACGCCGCCGGGGCCGTCCGTATGGCCGACCGCCTCCCGCCAGGTCTCGGCCGTCAGCCGCCCACCGGTGGTGAGCAGCACATCGATACCGGGGGCCACCGGACTCTCGGCGTGCACGACCCGGCCCTCACGGAGATAGACGGTGCCCGCGTCGCACAGCAGGGCGCCGCTGGCCCGTTCACCGGCGAGCTCGATAAGGCTGGGGCCGGATCCGGTCCGGCTGTCGGGTCTCCCGGGGGAGTTCACCAAAGGGTCCGGATGAGGGTCTATATGAGGGTTCATATGAGGGCCAGCCGCTCGGAGAGATCGCGCAGCCGCATCCGGGCGAGCGCCAGGTTGCCCTCCCGGCGGTCGAGCCATAAGTAGAAGAAGACACCGCTGTCGAAGGCCGTGTCGACGAAGCGCAGCAGGTGGTAGCAGGTGCCCGTGGTGATGATGACGTCCTCCACGGACGAAGCCCCCTCGCCCTGCTCCGCGTCCTTGGCCCCGACCGCCGCGAACGCCCGCTGTTCGGCGGCCATCCGGGCCAGCTCGGCCGTCTCCGCGGCGGTGGCCTCGGGGTCGTCGTCCCGTACCTCCCCGACCATCCCGAGCGCGAGTCCACTGGTCCACTCGATCACGGCGGCGCCGCGGGCGCCGTGCACGGTCATGGCCTCGAGCAGACATTCGTCGATCCCGGGCATGCGGTCTCCCCTCCCTGCGGAACCCGTGGTGCGCGCCGATGGCGCTTCATCAGTGACCGTGAGGTTACGCACCGTTCAGCACGAGGGGGTGAAATCCGGTAATGCTATGAAAAGGCCGGTGGGGTGTAGTAGGGTCCGCGACCCCAGGTGCCCCGCAGGACCCAGCGGCCCCACCTGCCACAGGAGTTCAGCGAATCCCCTGGGTACGGCCCCACGCCCCGTCGAGCGCCCCCGGCGCCCGGCTCGCGACCGGCGAACTTCCCGGCGCCACCGGCCGCTTCGGCCCGTATCGACTCATAGCGCGGAGTGGTTCATACGGCCAAGAGCCTTCAGGAGCATATTCCATAGTCCTATGTGCGGGCGGCTGACTAGACCGGCCTGCGGCCGCCCTGACGACATGACTTGAATCAGACATGCGGAATACGCCGTTTCTGCGTCCGGTGGCCGACGCCGTACGACATCGACCGGCGACCCCGTACGCACATCGCCCCGGGCCGTAGGTACATCGCCCCGGTAGCAGCGGTCACCCTCGTCCGACGCGACCACGGATGACCGGCTTCCCGGAGGCGGCGGAGGGAACCCGCCGGTCAGCCGTCGGTCAGCCCCTCTTCCGCGCGGGCGAGGGTCGGGGGGTGGCCGAAGAGGCCGGGGAGGCCGCCGGAGTGGAGAAGGACGGTGCGCTGGCCGGGGGTGATGTCGCCGCTTTCGACGGCGGCGGTCAGCCCCGCGAGGGCACGGCCGGTGTAGATGGGGTCGAGGACGAGGCCCTCGGTACGGGCGGCGAGGGTGAGAGCGGACATCACCGGTTCGGTGAGGGTGCCATAGCCCGCGCCGACCTGGTCGAGGCGGATCCTGAGCGCGGGGGGCGGGCAGGGGGTGTCGGTGAGTGGGGTGGCAAGTGCCGAGACCGTGGTCGCGGGGGAGGGGACGGCACCGCAGTGGACGCCGAGCACCCGGTCGGGGCTCAGTCCGGCGACCAGCCCGGCCATGGTACCGCCGGAGCCGAGCGCGGTGACCACGGTGTTCAACTCGGGTGCCTGGAGGAGGAGTTCACGGGCGCACTCCACATAGCCCCGGGCGCCCACCGGGCTGGAGCCGCCGAAGGGGATGAGCGCGGGAACGGCGCCCTCGCGGCGCAGCCGCTGGGCCACATGCTCGGCGGCGGTCGCGAGGGTCCCGGCGTCGCCTTCGCCCGCCCACACCACCCGGGCGCCGAAGAGGCCGTCCAGCGCGAGGTTGCCGGATGACGAGGAACCGGAGGAGCCCGCGAGGACGAGGACGACGTCCAGACCGAGGCGGGCGCCGGCGGCGGCGGTCAGCCGTGCGTGGTTGCTCTGCGATGCGCCGGTGGTCACCAGCACGGTGGCCCCGTCGGCCACCGCCGCACCGCACAGCCACTCCAGTTTGCGCACCTTGTTGCCGCCACCGCCGAGGCCGATGAGGTCATCGCGCTTGATCCACAGATCGTCCGCGCCGAGCCCGAGCGCATGGGCCAGCCGCGGTGCGGGTTCGAGGGGTGTGGGCCAGGTGGCGAGGGAGGCCCGTGGCGGAGTGTGCTGGCCGGAGGTCATGGCCACCACCTTGGCACACCGCCTCGCCCGCGCCCCGGTTCAGTGTCGTGGGGCGGCGGGCGACGGGCCGACTACGGCGCTCCGCCGGGTTCCGGGCCCTCGTAGCCCGGCCGGGACGAGGCGTCGATGCCCACTTCGTAGCCGATCCCGGGATCGAGGGTGTTGTGGCCGACATGGGCGCCGGTCGAGTGGTCGGCGAGTCCGATGGCGTGGTGGGTCGGCGCGGCGAAGGTGTTGCCGGTGATGGTGACGTCCTGCACGTCCTCGAACATCAGGGCCTGTGCGGCGCGCAGGGTTTCGCAGTGGTTGTCCTTGATGACGAAGCCGGAGGTGGTGCCCCGTCCGTCGCCCTCCCCGTCGCTGTCATCGGGGCCCTCGGCCATCAGGCACATGTTGTCCACCCGTTCGCAGCGGTTGCCCTCGATGCGCACATGATGGCTGGTGGGGGTGTCACTGGCGAACGTCTGCATGCAGTCCGCGTGGCGGCCATCGCTGTTGCCGGTGTCCCGGACGGTGTTGTCGAGCAGGCGGATGTGGTCGCCGAAGAAGCGGATGCCGTCGCCGTCCCCGCCCCGCGGGGCGATGACCGTGGTGTCGCGCAGGGTGAGGTGGTCGCCGGTGAGCTCGACCCCCGGCGCCGCGGGCCGGTCGGCGCGGAAGCCCTCGACGACAACGTGGTCGGCCTCGACCGTGATGCCGTGTACCGCGGCGCCGCCACCGGAGTAGGTGACCGGCTCCCTCGCGGTCCCGCCCCGGGTGATGACCAGCCGCCGCCGGGACAGATCGCCGTCGAAGCACACCACGTCCCCCGGCCGCGCCGAACGGGCGGCGTCGCGGGGACCGGTGGCGTACCGGGTGCACTGCGCGGCCCCGGTGTCCGCCCCGCTCGACCTCCAGGGTCCGGCCACCACGGCCAGCAGTGCGAGCATCGAGACGGCGAGGAAGCCGATGACCAGTTTCCGTGTGATCCGCATGGCGGCACCGTAGGCGCGGTGCTCCGGGACCGGTCCCCGGCCCCGGACGGCCGGAGGCTACTCGGCGACCGGGGCGGCCACCGGAGCGGCCGCCGGGGTGGCTGCCGAGGCGGGCACCGGAGTGGCCACCGGGGCGGTGAACCCGTCCGCGCGGATGTGGGCCATGGGGCGTCCGGCCACCCGGTACCGTCCGTTCGGCACCTCGCGGGACCAGGTGACATGGACGGTCGGCGGGCCCGCCCATTCGTAGCCGTTCTTCTCCGCGTGGCGCAGCAGGCTGTCGGTGAGCACCTGGCCCACCGTGCAGCCGCGCCGGGTCAGTTCCCCGTACACGCCCTCCGCCAGCTCGACGTCATAGGCGTTGGGGACCACCACCCGCTCCGGTCCACAGACCACGGTGTGGTCGTCGCACTCCCGTCGCAGGGCTTCGACCAGTTCCACGGGCTCGCTCCGGAACATCTTGGCGAGCAGTACTTCTTGCCAGCGCTCTATCGCTCGTTCCCATCGGCTCAGCGTCTCCATGGCCTCCCGGGTTCCCGTAAAGGATCACCTCATGCCCGGTCGGTACCCGTGACGCCGGTGCGGGGGCGCGGTCGGATGACCGCGCCCCCCGCTGTTCCGGCCGCCGTCAGCCGCGCAGCGGACCGAAGAAGACCCGCAGATCGGCGGCGACACTGCCGGGCATCTCCATGGCCACGAAGTGGTGGCTGCCGGGGTTGCCCGACGGCCAGTGGGTGATGGTGTTGTGGCGCTCGGCGAGCCGCCGGATTCCGGGCGGGCCGTTGTACACACCCGTCGGCACCGCCTTCTGACCCTCCGGCCAGGTGAACTCGGTGGACTCGTACATGGGCCAGGAGGAGGAGCCGAAGGTGTCGGTGAGCCAGTAGAGGCTGACGTTGGTCAGCAGCAGATCGCGGTCGAGGATCTCCTCCGGCAGCTTGTCCGTCATGCTGAACTCGTTGAACTTCTGCCCCATCCAGGCCAGCGCGGCGACCGGGGAGTCGTGCCAGGCGTAGGAGAAGGTCTGCGGCGCGGCGCGCAGCAGCCTGTGGTGGTCCACCCCGGACATCCAGTCCTGGCTCTGCATGAAGGCGAAGGCGGCCCGCTCCTCCTCGTTCATCTCGGGGAGATCGGCCTCGGTGGGGAAGCCCAGCCCGCCGATCACATAGACACCCGCCACCCGGTCCGGGGCGGCCTTGGCCACCGCGGGAGCGATATACGCCCCGAGGTCGCCGCCCTGGACGCCGTAGCGGTCGTAGCCGAGGCGGTTCATCAGCTCGGCGAACAGGCCACCCACCCGGGCCACGTTCCAGCCGGTGGACGTCGGTGGGGCGGAGAAGCCGAAACCGGGCACCGAGGGGACGACCACATGGAACGCCTGGGCGGGGTCGCCGCCGTGGGCGCGCGGGTCGGTGAGGTGGCCGATGAGGTCGAGGAACTCCACGAAGGAGTTGGGCCAGCCGTGCGCCAGCATCAGCGGCAGGGCGTCCGGTTCGGCGGAGCGGATGTGCAGGAAGTGGATGTCCTGACCGTCGATCTCCGTCATGAACTGCGGGAACTCATTGAGCCGTGCTTCCTGGCGGCGCCAGTCGAAGCCGGTGCGCCAGTAGTCGGCCAGCTCCTTGAGGTACGTCGTGGGAACACCGCGGCTCCAGCCCTCACCGGGCAGCTGCCGGGGCCAGCGGGCACGGGCCAGGCGGTCGTTCAGATCGTCCAGGTCGGCCTGGGGGATCTCGATGCGGAAGGGGCGGATCTCGGCGCTCATCTCGGCGTCCTCTGCTGGGAGTTGCTGGAGGTTCGTTGTGCGATGTGAAGAACGGTAGAGGTCATATAGGCCAGAACATGTCCTCTATCGGTCCCCGATGCAACAGGTTTTCGAGAGGCGCGGGTAGACACTGTCTACGCGCGCCTGGTAGACAGTGTCTATGGATGAACGGGAGAGCGGGCTCAAGGCCCGACTGGTGGACGTGGGTGTCGACTTGGTGACCAAAGAGGGGATGCAGGCCCTCTCCCTGCGCGAGATCGCGCGCCGGGCCGGGGTCTCGCACGGGGCGCCGCGCCGCTACTTCCCGACCCATCTGGATCTGCTGTCCGCCATCGCGCGCCAGGGCTTCGCCGCTCTGGCCGCCCGCGCCGCCACGGTCATCGCGGACACCGAGGTGTCGCCGCGCGCCCAGATCCTGGCGCTGGGGCGGGTCTATCTCGACTTCGCGCGCACCGACCGCGGCATGTTCGAGCTGATGTACCGTCACGACCTGCTGGAGAGCGAACAGCTCCGGCTGCGGGACACCAGTCTGCCGCTGTTCGGGGTGTTCGTGGACCTCGTGGCCCGCGCCCAGTCGCCCTCAGGGGCCGAACCAGCCTTCGTGGCGGGCGCGTTGTGGGCGAATCTGCACGGCATCGCCCAGCTCTGGGGATGGGGCAGCCTTCAACTCGCCACCGGGACCGAGGATGTCGAGCCGCTGCTGCGCGCCACCGTGGACGCCCACCTCGGGCGGGAGGCCTGATGAGCACCGTACGTCAGCGGCGCCTCACCCTCGTCAGCAGCATCACCGGTGCGGTGATCGTCGCCCTGGACGGCACCGTGCTGACGGTCGCCCAGCCCACCCTGGGCCGGGACCTCGGTGCCACCTTCTCCCAGGTCCAGTGGACCAGTACCGGCTATCTCATCGCGGTGGCCAGCCTCCTGGTGTTCGCGGGGCGCCTCGGCGACCGCTTCGGCCACCGCCGGATCTTCGCCATCGGAGTGCTGGGCTTCGCCGCCACCTCGGCCGGGATCGGGCTGGCACAGGGCATCGGCTGGGTCATCGGACTGCGTGTCGCCCAAGGCGTGTGCGGCGCGCTGTTGCAGCCCGCCACCCTCGGCATGCTGCGCGCCGCGTATCCGCCCGACCGACTCGGTATGCCCATCGCCCTGCGCACCAGCGCCATCGGGGTGGCGGCCGCGGCCGGACCGGTCGTCGGAGGCGCGCTCGTCGCCCATCTGGGCTGGCGGGCGGTGTTCTTCCTCAACATCGTGCCCGCCCTCGCCGTGGGTTTCCTGGCCCTCACCGACCGGATACCGGAGCCGAAGCGGGCCCCGGACGGGGTGCGGGGGCTCGATCTGCCCGGCGCCTGCCTTCTCGCGGTGGCCCTGATGTCGCTGGTGCACACGCTCGTCGCGCTGCCGGACAGCGGCTGGACGGCCGCCACCTGGCTGGGGCTCGCCGCCGTCGTCGTGGTCGGCGGGGTCTTCGTACGGCATGAACGGCGTACGGCCAGTCCGCTGATAGCCCCCGGTGTGCTGCGCTCGACCGCGATCAGCTCGGCCCTCGCCGTGCTGGTGACCGCGTCGGCGGCGATGTTCGGGGCGCTGTTCCTCGGGACGTACTTCCTCCAGGACGTCCTCGGGCTGGACCCGCTCCACAGCGCGCTGAGGGCGTTGCCCGGCGCCGTGATGATGGTACTGAGCGCGCCCGCCTCCGCCGTGCTGATGCGGTGGCAGGGAGCCCGGCGGACGGTGGTCGCCGGGATGGCGCTCATGGTCCTCGCCACCCTGCTGATGTCCGGCCTCGACCGGTCCTCGACCCCCGTCGCGATCGGCGGTTGCTTTCTGCTTCTGGGTGCCGGGTTCGGCACGGTGATGGTCACCGCGACCCATGTGATCGTGCGGCAGGCGTCGGTGGAGGCCGCCGGGGTGGCCGGGGGACTCCAGCAGACCGCGATGAACGTCGGCCCGGCGCTGGGCATCGCCGTCGCGACCACGCTGATGACGCTGACCGCGCCGGGCACGGGTGGGGGTGGCCGGGGCGCGGGGCCACACCTGCCCGCCGACGCCTTCCTCACCGCCATGTGGCCGACGTTCGCCGCCCTCGCGGCCATGGCCGCCACCGGCGCCATCCTGGCCACCCGCCTGCCGGCCCGCACCGCCGCACCATCCCCCGAGCCATCGGAATCGCCCGAGGCGGCGGCCGATGCCCCGGCCCGGGCCTCACGGGGCTGACGCCCGTACGTGCGCGTGACGTGGGTGTCGCCGTTACGTCCCTCGGCGTCCGGCCCCGGATCGCGGGCAGGCGTCGTCGTCCCTGGTGGGAGCCGCCGCACCGGACGGGCGTTACGAGGCTGACGCCCCGTACGGTGCGGGTGACGGGGACGTCGTCACGCCCCGGTGTCCGGGCGTGGGGCGGCATCGTCCGAGGGGGCGGCGCCTCACCCGACGACCCGTTGGCACAGGGCTGATGCCACGCATGGCAGGGGTGCCGCAGTCGGCCGCGACACCGTCCACCGGGGCTGCCGAAGGGACCTCCCGCCCGGCGGGGGAGGGGCTACACCCCGGTGTCCAGCCGCGGATCCGTACGGGGGAGCGCGGGGGCGTCATCGGACCCCACCGCGTCATCGGACCCCACCGCGTCCTCGGACGCCGCGCCCAGCTGCGCCGCCACCGCGTCCGTACGGCGTCGCAGGGCGCGGACGCGCTCGGCCGCCTCGACCTCCAGCCGCCCCGGCTCCGCCGGGAAGACAGGCACCCCCATGGACTCGGCCGTCACGACCAGACTGTGTGCCACCTGGGGCTGCTGGGCCAGCAGCGCGGTGGTGAACAGCTGGGCCGTCAGCGACTTCTCCCGGCCGAACGCCCCCCGGTAGACGATCTCGCAGGCCACCTCCCGGGTGTCCAGCCGCTGCTCCCCGGACTGCTCCAGCGCGGCGAGGGCCACCGCGCCCAGCCCCTCGACCACCTTGGTCACCGCCCACTTGCGACCGGGCAGCGGAGGCAGCAGATCACGCACGCGGTCGATCTCCGCGTCGAACCCGTCCGTGGTCATCGAGGTGAAGGCGTCGTGCAGTTGGAGCCGCACCACCTGCTTCCACGGGATGTCCTCCCCGTCGAACCCGACCGACTCCGGACCGAAGCGCAGCGCGCCGATCGAGTCGAGGGGCCGCAGGGCCCGCGCGGTGAGGGCGGGCACCCGCGGATGGCGGCAGACCAGGGCGCCGAGGGAGAACTCCCACTCCTCGGTGGCCGGAGCGGCCGGGGCGGGCAGCGCGCCGAGCACACCGACCACCCAGTCCCCGGACGCCGCCATCCCCGAACGGCCCGCGGCGGCACCGCGGTTCAGCACACTTCTGCCCGCCCCGGCCGCGGCGGACGTCGCCGTCCCCGCGGCCGAGGTCACCGTGCCCGCGGCGGATGTCACCGCGTCACCGATCCCGCGCAGCCTGCTCCGTGCCCCCATGTGATGCCGCTTCCTTCCGTCCGGCTGGCCGTCGGAGGAAGTGTCTCAGTCCAGGGCGACGAGCAGATCTCCGCCCTCCACCTGCTGGATCGTGTTGATGGCGATCCGGGAGACCGTTCCGGCCTTCGGCGCGGCGATGGTGGCCTCCATCTTCATCGCCTCGATGGTCGCCACCGTGGCACCGGCCTCCACCTCGTCGCCCTCCGACACCGTCAGCGTCACCACACCCGCGAACGGGGCCGCGACATGGCCGGGGTTGGACCGGTCGGCCTTCTCGGTGACCGGCACATCGCTCGCCGCCGAGGTGTCGCGGACCTGGATCGGACGGAGCTGGCCGTTGAGCGTGGACATCACCGTGCGCATCCCGCGCTCGTCGGCGTCGCCCACCGCCTCCAGCTCGATGAGCAGCCGGACACCGGGGTCGAGGTCCACCGTGTACTCCTGCCGCGGGCGCAGCCCGTAGAAGAAGTCCTTGCTGTCCAGCACGCTGGTGTCGCCGTACGCCTCGCGGTGCGCCTCGAACTCCTTGGTCGGACCGGGGAACAGCAGCCGGTTGAGCGTGGCCCGCGGCTCCTTCGCGAGCCGCTCACGGTCCTCCGCGGACAGCTCCCCGTCCGTCGGCTTCGACGCGCCACGGCCCTCCAGCGCCCGGCTGCGGAACGGCTCCGGCCAGCCGCCGGGCGGGTTGCCCAGCTCACCGCGGAGGAATCCGATGACCGAGTCGGGGATGTCGAAGCGGTTCGGCTCGGCCTCGAAGTCCTCCGGCGACACCCCAGCGCCGACCAGGTGCAGGGCCAGGTCGCCGACGACCTTCGAGGACGGGGTGACCTTCACCAGATGGCCGAGGATCCGGTCCGCGGCGCTGTACATGGCCTCGATCTCCTCGAAGCGGTCCCCGAGTCCGAGCGCGATGGCCTGGGTGCGCAGATTGGACAGCTGCCCGCCGGGGATCTCGTGGTGGTACACCCGCCCGGTCGGCGAGGCGAGCCCCGCCTCGAACGGTGCGTAGATCTTGCGTACGGCCTCCCAGTACGGCTCCAGCGCGCCGATCGCCTCCAGGCTGAGCCCGGTGGGCCGCTCGGAGTGGTCGGTGGCGGCCACGATCGCCGACAGCGACGGCTGCGAGGTGGTGCCCGCCATCGACGCCACCGCCCCGTCCACCGCGTCCGCACCGGCCTGGACCGCCGCCAGGTAGGTGGCCAGCTGGCCGCCCGCGGTGTCATGGGTGTGGATGTGCACCGGCAGGTCGAACTCCCGGCGCAGCGCGGACACCAGCTTCCCCGCGGCCGGGGCGCGCAGCAGCCCCGCCATGTCCTTGATGGCCAGCACATGGGCGCCCGCGTCCACGATCTGCTCGGCCAGCCGGAGGTAGTAGTCCAGCGTGTACAGCTGCTCCGACGGGTCGGACAGGTCCGAGGTGTAGCAGAGCGCGACCTCGGCCACCGCGGTGCCCGTCTCCCGTACGGCTTCGATGGCGGGCCGCATCTGCCCGACGTCGTTGAGCGCGTCGAAGATGCGGAAGATATCGATACCGGTGGCCGTGGCCTCCTGGACGAAGGCGTTGGTCACCTCGGTCGGGTAGGGCGTGTATCCCACCGTGTTCCGGCCGCGCAGCAGCATCTGGAGACAGATGTTGGGCACCGCCTCGCGCAGCGCGGCCAGCCGCTCCCAGGGGTCCTCGGCCAGGAAGCGCAGCGCCACGTCGTAGGTGGCGCCGCCCCAGCACTCCAGGGACAGCAGCTCGGGCGTGGTCCGCGCCACCACCGGAGCCACGGCCAGCAGGTCCTTGGTGCGCACCCGGGTGGCCAGCAACGACTGGTGGGCGTCGCGGAAGGTGGTGTCGGTGACCCCGATCGTCGGCGACTCGCGCAGCCACCGCGCGAAGCCGTCCGGGCCCAGCTCGGTGAGCCGCTGCTTGGACCCGGCGGGCGGCTCGGTGGCGGGCGGCCGCGGCAGCTTGTCGGTGGCGTCGAGGAGACGGGGCCGCTCACCGTGCGGCTTGTTCACCGTGACATCGGCGAGATAGGTGAGCAGCTTGGTGCCGCGGTCGGCGGAGTGGCGCGCGGTCAGCAGGTGCGGCCGCTGCTCGATGAACGAGGTGGTCACCCGCCCGGCCTGGAAGTCCGGGTCATCCAGCACCGCCTGGAGGAACGGGATGTTGGTGGACACCCCGCGGATCCGGAACTCGGCCACGGCGCGCCGGGCGCGGCCGATCGCGGTGGTGAGGTCACGGCCCCGGCAGGAGAGCTTGACCAGCATCGAGTCGAAGTGGGCGCTGATCTCGGTACCGGCGTGGGCGGTGCCGCCGTCGAGACGGATGCCCGAACCGCCGGGCGAGCGGTAGGCGCTGATCATGCCGGTGTCCGGGCGGAACCCGTTGGCCGGGTCCTCGGTGGTGATCCGGCACTGGAGGGCGGCGCCGCGGGTGTACACCGACTCCTGGGCCAGCCCGAGGTCGGCCAGGGTCTGCCCGGACGCGATCCGCAGCTGTGACTGGACCAGATCGACGTCGGTGATCTCCTCGGTCACCGTGTGCTCGACCTGGATGCGCGGGTTCATCTCGATGAACACATGCCGGCCGTCGCGGTCGAGCAGGAACTCCACGGTGCCCGCGTTGCGGTAGCCGATCTGCCGGGCGAACTTCACCGCGTCGGCGCAGATCCGGTCGCGCAGATCGGGGTCGAGGTTGGGCGCGGGCGCGAGCTCGATGACCTTCTGGTGGCGGCGCTGCACCGAACAGTCGCGCTCGAAGAGGTGGATCACATTGCCCTCGCCGTCGGCAAGGATCTGCACCTCGATATGGCGCGGTTCGACGACGGCCTTCTCCAGGAACACCGTGGCGTCGCCGAAGGCCGCGTCGGCCTCGCGGGACGCCGCCTCGATGGACTCGCGCAGCGTCGAGGCGTCCTCGACCCGGCGCATACCGCGCCCGCCGCCACCGGCCACCGCCTTGACGAAGACCGGGAAGCCGAGCTCATCGGCGGCCCGCACCAGCTCGTCGACATCGGTGGAGGGCTCGGACGAACCGAGCACCGGGACCCCGGCCGCGCGGGCCGCGGCCACCGCCCGCGCCTTGTTGCCGGTCAGCTCGAGGATGTCCGCGCTGGGGCCGACGAAGGTGATCCCGGCCTCCTCGCACGCCCGGGCGAGGTCGGGGTTCTCGGAGAGGAAGCCGTATCCCGGGTAGACCGCGTCCGCCCCGGCCTCGCGGGCGGCGGCGACGATCTCCTCGACGGACAGATAGGCGCGCACCGGATGCCCGGGCTCACCGATCTCATACGCCTCGTCCGCCTTGAGCCGGTGCAGCGAATTGCGATCCTCATGGGGGAAGACCGCGACCGTCCTCGCCCCCAGCTCATAGCCGGCGCGGAAGGCGCGAATGGCGATTTCTCCACGGTTGGCGACCAGCACCTTGCGGAACATGCCCGATCCCTTCTACCTGCGCGGTACGACCACAAGCCCGCCCGGTACGGGCATGAGCTCGCGGGCGACACTACTGCCGAGTTGCACACCGGCCGCCCTCGTGTGATCCACTTCTCGTGACGTATGCCGTGCTCCTACCCAGCCGACCGGAAACATCCCGCCGCTATGTGAGACGCATGGGTGGCGGCCGTCACGCTGCGCGGGGCCCTCCCCGGTGGTATGCCGTCGTCCGCGCCACGCGAGGACCACTGCGCACGCCCGCCCCCGCCCTCGGTCCGCGCTCCGTCCACCACCTGCTGGCCCCGCTGACCTGCCGTGGCCAGCTGCTCCGGACCGGTGACGGCCAGGTGCCCGGGCCGAGCGCCGTCGCACCGCACCGCTCCTCCCCGTGGCCCCCGGGGCCCGCCCCGGTACGGCCGAGCCGCTGCGGCGGGTACGGGAGCCCGCGGGGCTCCCGGCGTACCCCGCGGTCTACCGGGACGGGCGGATCACGATGATCGTCTCCCGGGAGGCCCGGCTGGGGGCCGGTGGCCAGCCGCCCGCGCCGACGCGCCATCCGGCCTGAGCCCCGCACCGCGCCCGGCCGGTCCGATGGCGGGACGGCCGGGCGGGCACCAGACTGGTCCGCGGGGGTGTCCGGCCCCGCCCGGACACCGTAGGGAAGGGTCCGGACGCCGGAAGGACACCGCCATGCCCACCGAACCCCACGGCCCGCTGCGTCTCCTGGTCATCGGCGCCGCGCTGCGGCAGGGGTCGACCAATATCCGGCTGGCCTCGCTGGTGGCGCGGCTGATCAACGACACCGGCGCCACCGCCGACCTCGCCCCGCTGCACGAGTTCGACATGCCGCTGTACAACGGCGATGTGGAGGAGGCCCACGGGCTGCCGCCGGGGGCGGTGGCCCTGCGGGACCGGCTGGCGGCGAGCGACGGCTTCGTGATCTCGTCCCCCGAGTACAACGCCTCGGTGCCCGGGGTGCTGAAGAACGCCATCGACTGGGTCTCCCGGGTGCGGCCGCAGCCGTTCAAGACCAAACACGCGCTGCTGGTGTCCGCCTCCCCGTCGATGGCGGGCGGCAACCGCGGGCTGTGGGTGCTGCGGGTTCCGCTGGAACACTTGGGCACCCGCGTCTACCCGGATATGTTCAGCCTCCCCAAGGCGTACGAGGCGTTCGCCGAGAACGGGGATCTCGCCGACCCCGGACTGCAAAAGCGGCTCTCCGACACCGTCTCCGGCTTCCTCAGCCTGGTCGAGGCGGACAGCCGCTACGGCTGCCTCCGGCGCCGGTGGTACGAGTTCCTGGGCGAATGCACCGGGGCGCCCATCACCCAGCGGGCCGAGGACTGACACCCGGCACGGCCGGAGCTCACCACTCGGCGAACGCGCCGTCCGGGTGGCGCCAGAGGGGATTGCGCCACGCGTGGCCACGGCGGTCCGCGGCGCGCACCGCGGCCTCGTCCACCTCGACGCCGAGGCCGGGGAGCGTGGTGCGCGACAGCTGTCCGGCGGTGCAGCGGAACGGCTCCGGATCGGCCACGTAGTCCAGCAGCTCGGCACCGCGGTGGTAGTGGATGCCGATGCTCTGCTCCTGGATCAGGAAGTTGGGCGTGGTGAAGGCGATCTGGAGGCACGCGGCCAGCGCCACCGGCCCGAGCGGGCAGTGCGGGGCCAGCTGCGCCCCGTACACCTCGGCGAGCGCGGCGATCCGGCGCAGCTCGGAGATGCCGCCCGCGTGGGAGACATCCGGCTGGACCACCGCCACCCCGGCACGCAGCGGAGCCATGAACGCGCCACGTCCGTAGAGGCGTTCCCCGAGGGCGAGCGGGATGGCGGAGGCGTTCACCAGACCGGGCAGCGCGTCCATATGCTCGGGGAGCACCGGTTCCTCCACGAACAGAGGCGCGCTCTCGGCGAGCGGCGGCAGCAGCCGGCGGGCGTTGGCGGGGGAGACCCTGCCGTGGAAGTCGAGCCCGAAGTCGCGGTCGTCGCCCAGCACTTCACGGGCGGTCTCGGCGCGCCGGACCACGGCGTGGATCTCCGCGCGGGTGGCCACCGGTGTCATCCGCCCGCACGCGTTCATCTTCACGGCGGTGAACCCCGCCTCCAGCTGGGCGGCGACCGCGTCCCGGATCTCGCTCGGCTCGTCACCGCCGACCCAGGAGTAGGCCCGGACCCGGTCCCGCACCGGGCCGCCGAGCAGCTGGTACACGGGGACGCCGTAGTGCTTGCCCTTGATGTCCCACAGCGCCTGGTCGAGTCCGGCGACGGCGCTGGAGAGGACCGGACCGCCCCGGTAGAAGCCGCCCTTGGTCATCACCTGCCAGTGGTCCTCGATCCGCATCGGATCCCGGCCGGTCAGATACTCGGCCAGCACCTCGACGGCGGCCCGGACCGGTTCGGCGCGCCCCTCGACCACCGGTTCGCCCCAGCCGGTGATCCCCTCGTCGGTGGCCACCCGGACGAACATCCAGCGCGGCGGGGCCAGGAAGGTCTCAATGCGGGTGATCTTCATGGACACCGTCCCCTCTCGCCGGTGGTCCCGGTGGTTTCTTCGGGCGGCCCCCCTAGTTATCATTAATTATCAATTATTCCATGTACCGGGAAGACCGTCGCGACAAGCGGCGGAAACGACCATGTGCCCGGTCATGGCCTATTCAAGATTCTCCGCTCATCATGCCGCCATGGCAGCGAATCTGACGCGTCGTCACATTCTTGGGCTGGCCGCGCTCCAGAGCGCCGCCGCCCTCGGGCTCACCCGTATCGGCCTCACCCCGGCGGCAGCCGCCTCGAGGGCCGACCATGTCCCCGCCGTGGTGATCGGCTCCGGCTACGGCGCCGCGGTCGCCGCGCTGCGGCTCGGTGAGGCCGGCATCCGCACCCTGGTCCTCGAGATGGGGCGGCTGTGGGACGCCCCCGGTGGGGACGGCCGGGTGTACTGCCCGATGACCTCCCCCGACGGGCGCTCCATGTGGTTCAAGAACCGCACCGAGGCACCCCTGTCCACCTTTCTGTGGCTGGACGTCATCAACCGGGAAATCGCCCCCTACCCCGGTGTGCTGGACCGGGTCCGCTACCCCGGGATGTCCGTCTACGTCGGGCGCGGGGTCGGCGGGGGTTCGCTGGTCAACGGCGGAATCGCGGTCACCCCGCCCCGCCCGTACTTCGAGGAGGTGCTGCCGGGCGTCGACGCCGACACCATGTACGGCACCTACTTCCCACTCGCCAACCGGATGCTCGGCACCTCCACCGTCCCGTCCGCCTGGTTCGAGTCCACCGAGTGGTACGCCTACGCCCGGGTCGCGCGCTCCCAGGCACAGCGCGCGGGGCTGAAGACCGTGTTCGTGCCCAATGTGTACGACTTCGACTACATGCAGCGCGAGGCCGCCGGGACCGCCACCAAGTCCGCCCTGGGCCAGGAGGTCATCTACGGCAACAACTTCGGCAAGCGCAGCCTCGACAAGAGCTATCTCGCCGCCGCGCTCGGCACCGGCAACGTCACCCTCGAAACCCTCAGCCGCGTCAGGGCGATCCGGCAGGACACCGACGGCTCCTACGTCCTCACCGTGGACCGCATCGATTACACCGGCGCCGTCACCGCCACCGACGAGATCTCCTGTCGTTCGCTCTTCCTCGGCGCGGGCAGCCTCGGCACCACCGAACTGCTGCTGCGCGCCCGCGAGACCGGGACGCTGCCCCGGCTGAACGCGGAGGTGGGCCGGGGTTGGGGCGGCAACGGCAATGTGATGCTCGGCCGCGCCAACCACGTCTGGAACCCGACCGGTTCGAAGCAGTCCACCATCCCGGTGATGGCGATCGACGCCTGGTCCGACAGCAAGAACCCGGTTTTCGCCGAGATCGCCCCGCTGCCCGCCGGTCTCGAGACCTGGGTCAGCCTCTACCTGGCCATCACCAAGAACCCCGAACGCGGCACCTTCAGCTACGACGCCACGCGCGACACCGCCGTGCTGAACTGGAGCCGCGGCCAGAGCGCCCCCTCGGTGGCCGCCGCCAAGGCCCTCTTCGACCGGATGAACCTCGCCAACGTCACCATCTACCGGTACGACCTCTTCGGTGACACCCGGGCCTTCGCCGACGACTTCTGCTACCACCCGCTCGGCGGCTGTGTCCTGGGCCGCGCCACCGACACCTACGGCCGCGCGGCCGGGTACGAGCGGCTGTACGTCACCGACGGCTCGCTCGTCCCGGGGTCCATCGGGGTCAACCCGTTCGTCACCATCACGGCCCTGGCGGAACGCACCATGGCCCGGGTGCTGACCGAGGACGATGTGGGCCGGTAGCCACCGTCCGGCCGTACCGGCGCTGGCCCCCGCCGCCCGCGTGGCGTCCTAGGTGAACGGGAGGGTCAGCCAGGGGCTGGCCGGGTCGGTGGTCAGGATGCGGTGCGCCGTGAGCATGTCCTCGTACCAGCTGCCGAACTCCTCCTCGTCGAAGTGGAGACAGCGCCCGAGGATGTACGCGGCGGAGAACTCCTCCCAGGAGCGGTAGTTGGCCTGTGCCGCCCGACTCGCCCGCAACACCGCGTGCTCGGCCTCCGGCAGGGTGCAGAACCGCGCGGCCAGCCCCCAGCGGGCCATCCCCGAGGCCCGGCCGTAGTCCCAGGCCTCCACGGTGCGGATGAACTTCCCCTCCGCCAGCAGTCCGTCCGCCCGGAACCGGGCCTCGTACCGGGCGATCCGTCCGATCAGCCGCTGGACACCCGCGACCTGTGCCTCGACCTCCGCGTTTCCCCGGGGCTCGGCCTTGGTGACACCGTCGGGGGTGATCCGGAACTCGGCCTCGGTGGCATTGCGCCGCAACACCCGCTCGGCCACCGCCCGCCACTGGTCCACCCCGACCGGCCCGGCGAAGTCCAGGGCGAGCGAGCGGCGGACACCGAGCGCGAACTCCCAGACACCGCTGATCATTTCGGCGGCGAGCAACACCTCCTGGGTGCGCTGCCACTCCTCGCGGCTGGTGACCCCCCACCACTCCTTGAGCCTGTTGCGCTCGCTGGTGTAGCCACCACCGTGGTAGGCCATGGCGTTCCACAGCTCGCCGTTCTTCACGAACAGCAGCGCGGCGCAGGCCAGTCCATGGGCCACCGGCCCCTCCGAGGCCCCGCCGGACTCCAGCGCGCGCAGCTCGAGGTGGGAGTGGCCGCAGCCCGGGGCGTTCTCGGCGTGCTGCTTCCACAGTCCACGCTGAGCGGGGCCCGCGGGGAAGAACGTCTCGCACGGGGTGCCGGGGTTGATGACGATCCACGGCGGATCGTCATGCCGCCACTCGTCGGCGAACCAGCCCAGGGACTGGGAGAGGAAGACCGTCTCCGGATGGGGAGCGGGGAGCATGCCCTCGGTGAACACGGGCAGACACTCCGCCCGGACCTGGTGGTACCAGTACGGGGTGAAACGCACGGTCCGCGGATGGGCCTGGAGCCGGGTGTACGAGTCGGCCACGAACAGATCGGTGCGGGCCAGCACATCGAAGTACGCGGGCCAGTCACCGCGGCTCTTCGCCTCGTACAGCTCCCGCTCGACCCGGCTCGGTCCCTGCCATCCCGCCGCCGTCCCGTGACCGCCGTGTTGTTCCGGCCCGGCGGCGAGCCCCTCCCCGTTCCCCATGACGGCCAACTCTATCTAGGCGAGCGCGGCGAGCACGAACAGGGACAGCAGCCACAACACCGGCACGAGGACCACGAACGAGGCAGGGCGCTCGAAAACGGGCTTACCGACGCCCGGACGCGCGCCGAACTGGTCGTGGCCCGGCTCCGGCAGCTTGTTGATCTTCGAGCGCGCCACCAGGTCGACAACGATCGTGAACGGGTTGAACAGCGCCGCCGAGAACGGGCTCCACCACCCCTGCCACAGCGTCCTGCTCATCATGTCGCGGAACACCGAGGTGCCGCAGGTCCGGCAGAACGGCCCCTGCACCTTGCGGAAGGTCATCAGCACCACCAGCCCCTGGTGGCTGCGCAGGGTGACATCTGCGGCGGGGAACCCACCGCAGATCCGGCAGGTGTGCTGACCCTGGACACCGGCCTGGGGATACGCCCCGGGCTGCGGGTATGCCCCCGGCTGGGGAAAGCCCCCGGGCTGCCCGTACGGACCCGGCTGGCCGTACCCACCCGGCTGGGCCGGGATACCGGGCACCGGCTGCGGCGGCGCCTGCTGCACCTGCGGGGCCGCCGGAGCCTGGGGCGCGCCGTATCCGACACCGGGGACCGCGCCATAGGGATTTCCGGACGGTGGTGGCTGTGACATGAACGTCCCTTGAAAAGACTTACGCATGAACAGGTCAAACCTACCGTCCAGGCGATCCGCTCAGCCCAGCGCCCGGTCGAGGTTGAAAGCCGCACTGATCAGGGCGAGATGGGTGAACGCCTGCGGGAAGTTGCCGCTCTGTTCACCGGTGCGCCCGATCTCCTCGGCGTACAGCCCGAGGTGGTTGGCGTACGTCAGCATCTTCTCGAAGGCCAGCCGGGCGTCGTCGACCCGGCCCGCCCGTGCCAGTGCCTCCACGTACCAGAACGAGCAGATCGAGAAGGTGCCCTCCTCGCCGGGCAGCCCGTCCGGGCTGCGCTGCGGGTCGTAGCGGTAGACGAGCGAGTCGGACACCAGCTCCTCGCCCAGCGCGTCCAGAGTGGAAAGCCATTTGGGGTCGGTGGGGGAGATGAACTTGGCGAGCGGCATCATCAGCACCGAGGCGTCGAGCACGTCCTCGCCCTCGTGCTGGACGAACGCCCGCCGCTCCGGGGACCAGCCGTCGCGCATGATCCGGCGGTAGATGGTGTCGCGGGTGCGCGCCCAGCGGAGGGTGTCCGCGGGCAGTCCGCGGCGGGCGGCCAGCCGCATGGCCCGTTCGATCGCGACCCAGCACATCAGTTGCGAGTACAGGAACCGCTGGTCGCCGCTGCGGGCCTCCCAGATCCCGCGGTCCGGCTGGTCCCAGTGGTCGCAGACCCAGCCGACCAGGTGGCCGATGGTGTCCCAGTGCTCGCTGGACAGCGGCTGGCCCCATTTGTCATAGAGGTAGAGGGAGTCCACCAGGGCGCCGTAGATGTCCAGTTGGAGCTGTTCCACGGCCTTGTTGCCGACGCGGACCGGCGCCGAGCCCAGATAGCCCTCCAGATGGGTCAGTTCCTCCTCGGCGAGGTCGCTGCGGCCGTCGATGCCGTACATGATCTGGAGTGGTCCGCGCGGACCGTCGTGGAGGCGGATGTTCTCGGACAGGAAGCGGACGAAGTCCTCGGCCTCCTCGGTGAAGCCCAGCCGCAGCATCGCGTAGATGCAGAACGCGGCGTCGCGGATCCAGACGTACCGGTAGTCCCAGTTGCGGGTGCCGCCGATCAGCTCCGGCAGGCTGGTGGTGGGCGCGGCCACGATGGCGCCGGTCGGGGCGTAGGTGAGCAGCTTGAGGGTGAGCGCCGAGCGGTGCACCATCTCGCGCCAGCGGCCGCGGTAGCGGGACTGGGACAGCCAGCGGCGCCAGTACCGCACGGTGGCTTCGAACTGCTCCTCGGCCTCGCCCAGCGGACAGGACCGGGGCAGGACCGAGTCGCCGATCCGGTCCAGCGCGAAGACCGCGCTCTCGCCCTCGACCAGTTTGAAGGTGGACACCGCGTCCCGGCCGTCGGCCTCGACCGTGACGCTGGAGGTCAGCGCGAGCGAGAGGCCGGGGCAGGTGAAGACGGCGTGGTCGGGTCCGATGTCCAGGGTGTGGGTCTTCCGGCCGTAGTCGAAGCGGGGGGCCACCCGCGCGGTGAACGGCATCGAGCCGCGGACGCACAGCACCCGGCGGATCAGCCGGTGCCGGTCGGCCTCCCGGGAGTCGTCCACGATCGGCATGAAGTCCTGGACCTCGGCGACCCCGTCGTCCGCGAAGAAGCGGCTGATCAGGATGTTGGTGTCGGGGAAGTAGAACTGCTTGTTGCGCACCGGCACGTCCGGGGCGAGCTCGAAGGATCCGCCGCGCTCCGCGTCCAGGATGGCGGCGAAGACGCTGGGGGCGTCGAACCTGCCGGCGCAGTACCAGTCGATGGTGCCGTTGGTGCCGACGAGCGCGGCCGTCCGCAGGTCGCCGATCAGCCCGTGCTCGGCGATCGGGAGATAGCGCGGGGCATCCGCCTTGCTGGGGCGGCCGAGTCCTTCGAACGCGGTCATCCGGACCTCCCGCGCTTCAGGGGCCAGGAGCTCTTTTTCTCAGGGTACGACCGGCCGGCCGGGGCCACGAATCAGCCGCCGCCGGGCCGCGCGGGTCAGTCCCCGGCGGCGGCTGACCGGCGGCCTTCGGCGGTACGGATCAGCGGCCTTCGGCGGTGCGGATCAGCGGCCTTCGCTATTGCGGGGCGCGGCGAGCCAGGACGCCACGGCCGCCGCGATCGGCTGGCCGGTCTCCAGCTCGATAAAGCCGAACTGGCCACCTTGATTGCACTCGAGGAACCACCAGACGCCCTCGTCGTCCTCGGCGAAGTCGAAGGCTCCGTACGCGAGATTGGTGAGTGACATGTACTCGTAGACCGAGCGGACGATTCTGTCCGGGACTTCCACCGGCTCCCAGAGATGTCCATGGGAGCCGAAGCGGCCATCCACCTGGTCGGCGGCGGAGACCTTACGCGCTGCGAACAACTGGTCACCGACACAGATCAGCCGGATGTCGGCTTGCTTGGGAATGAACCGCTGGAGAAGGGTGGCCCCCGCAGCGACGTCCGAGAAATCCGTTTCGGGCCCGATTCGGGTGGTCGGGAGGGTGACAGGAGGATCGACGCTCGGCGGACCGGAAGTGGATTTCACGACGATGTCGCGGAACTCGGCCGCGAACTCATGGGCCGCCCGGGGATACGTGGTGACCAGGGTGGCCGGAACGGCGAAACCGCTCCGCTGGGCAATCCTTAACTGGAAGGGTTTGCAACGGGCCAGCACGGCGGCGCCGGGGTGGTTCATCCAGCGTGCCGTCGTGGAGTAGAGCATCCCGTACAGGGCCTGGCCGCACTCGGCGGTCAGCCACTCCGAGGGCTCCTTGGCGTGTGCCGCGGGCTGTCCCGGCCTGCGCACCCAGATGGAGCGCAGGCCGTGCATGCTCATCAGCCGTCCGCCGGTCGACAGATAGCCGGTGAAGTCGCCGCGGTCGAAATCGGCCGACATGGCGGCGTCACCGGGCAGGTCCGCGGGATCGAAGCGCACCAGGGGGACGCCGCGTTCGCGCAGCTCCGCCACCACCAGGTCCGCCGTCACATCCTGGCGGCAGGTCAGGATGAGTACTGTCATCGAAGTTCTTATCGGTCAGTCGTCGAAGTGCGTCTTCGAACCAGCCGTTGAGGTGGTTGTGCCAGTGGCAAGTAGCACCGCACGGTCGGCGATGGCCGGACGCCCGTCAGAAAGGACATTCAACTGGAGGGCGACGTTATACGAGTAGGGAACAATCGCCGGCGATTGGTCGACCGGGATTGCGTGGCTCAGTGCAAAGGGCTGCATGAGTGACCTCTGGTGCTCCATGAATTGTTCCAACCGTCACGCAACAGTACGCACCAAAAGTGTAGGAGACTCTCTACGAACTGTTATGTCATTTCTATGCCGGTATGAAATACGTCACAAGGGGAACCCTGTGCTCATTCGGGTACACCCGGTCATGACCACTTCATCTCCGGACGGGAAGTCATCTGGAGTACGTATGAGGTGAAGCGGCGACTCAGAGTGAGGAAGAGGAGATGAACCCCGGTCCGGGCAGCGGTTGTTCCTGTTGAGGCAGGATGAGGGTGCGGGTCGGCAGCGGGATCTCGATGCCCTCCACGCGGAACCTGCTGTGGAGTTCCTTCATGAACTCATGCCTGATCAGGTACTGGTCGCTGAACTCCAGGGCACGCAGGAACACCGAGAAGTCGATCCCCGACTCCCCGAAGGTGTGGAACCGTACGGTCGTCTCGTGGTCGGCGACCCCGCCCGAGACGGCGGCCATGACCTTCGCGGCGACCTCCAGCGTCACCCGCTCCACATGGGCCAGATCGCTTCCGTAGCCGACCCTGCCCTGCACCATGACGGACATCTGCTCTTCCGGCTGGTGATAGTTGGTCATAATGGTATTGCCCAGTTTGGCGTTGGGGATGATGACGAGGTTGTCGGAGAGCTGACGCACCGCGGTGTTCCGCCAGTTGATGTCCACGACATACCCCTCCTCCCCGCTGCTGAGCTGGATGTAGTGCCCCGGCTGCACCGTCTTGGAGGCCAGGATGTGCACCCCCGCGAACAGGTTGGCCAGGGTGTCCTGAAGGGCCAGGGCCACCGCCAGGCCGCCCACGCCCAGCGCCGTCAGCAAGGGCGCGATCGAGACGCCCAGCGTCTCCAGCAGCACCAGCACACCCATCGCCAGCACCGCGATCCGGGTGATGTTGACGAAGATGGTGGCGGTTCCGGCCACCCCTGAACGGGACAGCGCCAGCGTCCGCACCAGATCGGCCACCACCCGCGCCGCTGTGACCGTGGTGACCAGGATCAGCACCCCGATCAGCACCTGGTTCACCTCGTGGCCCACCGACGGGGTGAGCGGCAGCGCCGCGGCCGCCGCCGAGGCGCCGGCGGCCAGTGCGGCCCACGGCGCCAGGGTGCACAGGGTGTCGACGATGATGTCGTCGCCGCTCCACCGGGTTCTTCGGGCCCGCACCCCCAGCCAGCGCAGGGTCACCCGCAGCAGCAGACCGATCGCCACGCTGCCGAGCAGCGCCGCGCCGACCACGATGACGTCATGCAGGGTGAGCGCGCGGTTCATCGGCCATCACCCCCCGCCGCCGCCTGGGCGGACCGCTGTCCGGAGTGCTTTTCTGTCACGCTGTCACCTGCTCGAGCCGGGAACTACGGGCCGGGCCGGGGCACATTCGTTCGGCCCCGGCCCAAGGTGCCCATCCTGCCCCATGCGGTCGATGGCCGTGCCCGGTGCCCGGGTTCTCCGGCGCCGGGCCGGGCGTCCCGCCAGGGCCGTTGGAATCCCGGCCCTTTGTGGTGAAATGACGCAGCATGGGGACTCAGCCGTACGAAGCGGACCGGACCTGGCCGTTCGTCGTGGCCGCCTACGCCTTTGTGGCCACTATGGTCGGCACCACCCTGCCGACCCCGCTCTACGACCTCTACCAGCGGTGGCTGGGCTTCTCCCCGTTCATGGCCACGGTGATCTTCGCCGTCTACGCCCTCGGTGTCATCGCCGCCCTGCTGCTGTTCGGCCATCTGTCCGACGCCATCGGCCGACGCCCCGTCATGCTGGCCGCCCTGGTGCTGTCGGCCGCCAGCGCCCTGTGCTTCCTCGACGCGGACGGACTGCCCGAGCTGTTCGCGGGCCGTACGCTGTCGGGGCTCTCGGCCGGGCTGGTCACCGGCACCGCCACGGTGACCGTCATCGAACTCGCGCCGCCGCGGCTGCGGGATTCGGCCGCCCTCGTCGCCACCGTCGCCAATCTGGGCGGGCTGGGCCTGGGTTCCCTGCTGGCGGGCACGCTCGCGCAGTGGGCCCCCGCGCCGCTGCGGCTGGTGTTCGTGGTGGACCTCATCCTGGTGGCCGTCGCCGCCGCCGGGGTACTAGGACTCCCCGAGACCGTACGGTGCACCGGCCGTTCACCGCTGCGGCCGGAACGGCTGCGGGTGCCCCGGGAGATGCGCTCCACCTTCGTGGCCGCGGCCATGGCCGGGTTCGCGGGCTTCGCCACCCTGGGGCTGTTCACCTCCGTCACCCCGACCTTCCTGCTCGACGTGGAGGGCGAACGGGATCTCGCGGTCGCCGGTGGTGTGGTGTTCTCGGTGTTCGCCGCCTCCCTCGGCGGCCAGCTGCTGGCCCAACGCCTCGGTATCCGGCGGGCACTGCCCTCGGGGTGTGCCGTGCTGGTGGCGGGGATGGCCGCCATCGCGGGCTCGCTGGCCGCCGCCTCACTGCCGCTGCTGGTGCTCGGGGCGGTGGTCGCGGGCACCGGCCAGGGGCTGTCGTTCTACGCCGCCGTGCGGGCGGTGACCGAGCACAGCCCGGCCGCGCGGCGCGCCGAGGTCACCTCCGCGCTCTTCGTGCTGATGTACCTGGCGATCTCGATCCCGGTGATCGGCGTCGGAGCGCTGTCCGTCGTCGTCGGGGTACGGACCGCCGGGCTGGTCTTCACCGGATGTGTGGCGCTGCTGGCCACCCTCACCCTGCTCCGGCTGCCGCGCCACGGTGATCTGGGCGCCGGGTCGGCGGCGCCCAAGGGCCGCTAGCGGCACCATGCTTCTGGTTCAGCGGTTCGGCCGCCGCCGTCGTACGGTCGCCGCCACCGCCGCGCCGAGGACCAGCACCGCGGCCCCGCTCGTCAGCAGCACCGGGGTGGTGGAGTCCCCGTCGTCGCCGTCGGTGCCCGCGTCGGGACTCGCGTCGGCGGCCGCGTGACGCGCGGCGGGGGTCTGCCCGGCCGGTGAGCTCCGCGGTGGCCGCTCCGGCTGTCGTGCCGGGGAGGTCTTTCCGTCGGAGGGGGCGGTCAGCACCACGTCCGAACAGGAGTAGTAGGTGTCGGGTGTGCTGGTGTTGCGCCAGACCGTGTACAGCATCTGACGGCCCGTCCGGTCGGACGGCAGCTTCGCCTTGATCCGGTACGCGTTGTCCACCAGCGCCGGGTCGGTGGCCTTCGCGAACGGCTTCGCCTCCAGATCCGACCAGGTGAGCGGCTGCTTCGGGTCATAGCCCTTCTTGCTGAGGTACAGCTCGAAGGTCCCGGTGTGGGGGATGGTCGACCGGTAGGTGAGCGTGAGCTCCTTCCCGGCCGTCAGCCGCGTGGACGGCCAGTCGTCGCGCGGCAGATCGAGACCCCGGTAGGCGTCGAGCCCCGCGCTGCACAGCTTGCCGTCCGGGATCCTCCGCCGGTCCTCGCCGTTCACCCCCGCGACCCGCAGATTGTCCCAGTGTTCCGCGCCCGGACCGCTGGCCCTGCCCGCCGCCGCGCACGCGGCCGACCGCGCGTCCGCACCGCCCTCGGGGGAGCAGGCCACCGTCCGGCTGACGGGGTCCGTGGGGGCGCCGTGCGCCGCGGCGGGCCCGGCGGCCAGCGCCGTCAGCAGACAGGGGACGGCCCCGAGCAGGGCGGCCGCGGCGGCGGTGCGGTACGAGGTCATCCGATACGGCCCTCCAGGCTCCGGTTCACGGCGGGGGCGGGCCCCGCCTCCCCGTTCCGTACGGGGCGCGGGGGTCCGGCGTTCATTCCGGAACGGGGCCGTGGCGGGACCGGGCCAACGGTCGAACGGAGAAGCGGTTCAAGGCAGTACAACCTTCTTCGGCCGCTACATGTCACTTGTTTCAGACGCAAAAAGCGTCTAGGAGACAAGGGGGATAAATGAAGATTTCTCGAGGCATCGCCGCGACCGCCGTCCTGGCATCCGCCATCGCCGGCACCGCGGCCCTCGCCCCGCAGGCGTCAGCCGCCGCCAAGGCCGCGTACAACGGGGCCTGTGGCAGCGGCTACAAGGTGGTCAACTCGGCGCCGATCGGGTCGAAGGGCACCGTCTTCCTCACCTACAACTCCGCCAAGGGCAAGAACTGCGTGGTCACCGTGCGCAACGCGGCGGGCTCACCGGTTTCGATGTTCGCCTACCTCTACGCACAGGGCGCCTCCGAGTCGGTGGAGGACGGTGGCCTGTACCGCTCGTACGCAGGGCCGGTCTACACCTACGGGCGTGGCAAGTGCGTCGACTGGGCCGGGGGCATTGACAACCAGTCCACCTGGACCTACGGCTCGAACTGCGGCTCGCTGACAGCGCACCGCGTCACCAAGGGCTGGTGATTCACGGTCCCGGTGGCCTCTCATCGGGCCGGCGGCGGGGGCATCGTGGAGCGGTGCCCCCGCCGTCGCGCGTCCACAGGCTCGCCAAGCGGCGGGGCGCCGACGTGGAGGCTCACCAAGGGGAGGGGGCTAAGGGGAGGGGGCGCTCCGCTGTGCTGGGACATGATCGATAGTGGGTGTGGGGCGGCGGACCCGTAACGAAATCGCGGATGAATCCGACCAGGCGGTATGCCGGTGGTGCAATAGCGGTGAGGCTCGGGCCATGGAGCGGGTCCCTGCCTCATCATGCCGCGCTGAGCGGCACTGCACGTCACAGGTGGAGGAACGTCATGCACCCAGTCACCGTCTCCGGTTCCCGCCCCTCCGTCGCCGCCGTGGGACGCCCCGCTCCCCGCCTGTCCACCGACCGGGTCCGGGCGCTGCCCCGGATGCCTGTCGCCCGTCCGCCGATCCGCTCCCGGGCCGATGCGGAGACCATCGCGCTGCTCCACCGCACCACCCTGGTGATGGTCGATGAACTGCCCCGGCTGACGGACCGGATCGTCGCCCTGATGAAGGAGCGGGAGCCGGCCTACCGGGCCACCTGCGTCGATCCGCATGAGCTGTGGCGCGAGGTCCATGACTCGCTGAGCAACAACGTCCGTTCGCTGCTGAACCCCAAGGAGGCCCGGGAAGACGCCCGCTCGGTGTCCTGGCGGATCGGCGCCGACCGCGCCGCCCAGGGCTTTCCGCTGGACGCGCTGCTGCACGCGTACCGCATCGGCTGCACCGTCGTCTGGGAACACCTTCTGGACATCGCCTCGCGCGACGATCCGCTCGGCGCCCCGTCGCTGGTGCATGTCGCGGCCGACGTCTGGAACTTCGTCGACGAGCACTGCACCCTCGTCGCCGAGGCGTACCACGAGGTCGGGAGGCAACTGGCCTGGCACCGCGAGAACCGCTACCGGATCATCGTGGCCGCGCTGCTCGACGGCACCGCGCGGGTGAGCGACTTCCCGGAGGCGGAGGCCGTCCTCGGCCTTCCCGAGCAGGGGCGCTACGTGGTCGTGGCGTTGGAGGGCAGCGACTCCTCGCCCCGTGCGCCGCGACCGCCCGCGGTGCGTGGCGGCAGCCGCACGGTGTGGCACACCCGGGAGGGTGCCGCCCACGCCATCGTGTTGCTGGACGACGAGACCACCCCATCCGAGCTGGCCCGGACGCTGGTGGTGCCACCCGGCGGCCGGGCCGGGGTCAGCCCCGAGGTGCACGGCCTGGCCGCGGTGAACACGGCGCGGCGGCTGGCCGATACGGCCCTGCGCGCCTGCCCGGGCATCGGTCAGGCGGCGCTGCTGGAGGACCACTACCCGGCGGCGCTGGTGGTCTCCACCCCGGATCTGGGCTCGGCCCTGGCCACGCGCATGCTCGGCCCCGTCCTCGCCCTCGAACCATCCGACCGGGACGTACTGCTGGCCACCCTGGCCGTCTGGCTGGACGCCGACGGATCGGCGCGCCGCGCCGGGGAGCTGCTGTTCTGCCACCGCAATACGGTGCTCAACCGGCTGCGCCGCTACGAGCAGTTGACCGGGCGCTCACTGGACCGCCCGCGCGACGTCGTGGAGTTGTCCCTCGCGCTCTCCGCCCACCGGCTGCTCAACCTCTGATCCACACCCCGCCACCGGCGGTGATGTGGGCGTGCACAACCCACCGGCAAGGATCATGTGCCCCTGCCACGCGGTTCGGCGCCGGGGTGTACGAGCTCCCTGGTGAGCTGCTGTCGTGGCGTTCCCGCCCCACCGGGTACCGGGGCGGGACCCCCACGAGGAGCCAACGACATGTCCGATCACGATCAGCCCTGGGCGCCGCCCGTCAGGCCCCGTCCGATGCGCACCCCCGCGGCTGCTCCCGGACGTCACGCGGCCTCGGCAGGTCGTAAGGCGGCAGCACGTCCCGCCACGCCACCGCCGTCCTCGATGACGGCGATGTCGGCCCGGCAGGCGATGCCCGCCATCTATGCCATGTCGGGAATCACGGCCAAACCCCCGGCAACGGCCGTGTTCCCGACGCCGGCCGAGCCCCCGGCCCGCGCCGAGGGCTCGGCATCCCCCGTCCCCCCGATGCCGACCCACCCCCCGAAGGCGTTCCGCACCGTGCGGCGGACGCCCTGGCAGCGGCCGTGGCCGTGGACGGCGCGGGCCGCCTGCGCCGCACTGACCTGCCATGTGGCAGCGGTGGTGGTCAACTGCGCCGCCGAGGGTGTGGTCGACATCGGGGAGGGCGGTGGGTTCACCCTGGGCGCCCTGCTGGTCGTGCTGGACGCGACCGTGCTGCTCACCGTGCTGGCCCGGACCCGCCGGCAGTCCCTCACCGACGGGGAGGCGGACAGATGAGCTTCCTCGACCCGAGGACGCTGGCGTTCGTGCTCTTCGCCTGCTTCATCGCCGTGTCGTTCCTGCTGTGCATCCTCGCGGCCACCGGCAATGACGACCCCACCGAGTTCTACCTCGGCACCAGCGGGCTCAGCCCGATGCAGAACGGCCTGGCCATCGCGGGCGACTACATCTCCGCCGCCACTGTGCTCGGCACCACCGGCACCATCGCGCTCGCCGGGTTCGACGGGGTGCTCATCGCCTCCTCCACCGTGTTGTCGATCCTGATGTTCATGCTGGTGATGGCCGGTCCGCTGTGCGGCCACGGCCGGTTCACCCTCGGCGATGTGCTCTCGGAGCGGCTGAGCGAGCGGCCCGCCCGTATCAACATGGCCGTTGTCTGTGTGGTGGTCATCCTCCCCCTGCTGCTGGTCCAGCTGAACGGCGCGGGGTCGATGATGGCCCTGATGCTCGGCATCCCCGGCAGCGCCGCGGTCACCGGCTGCACCATCTTCATCGGATCGCTGATGGTCTGCTACGCGGCGCTCGGCGGGATGAAGGGCACCGGCTTCATCCAGATCGTGAAGACCTTCGTGCTGTTCGCCGCGTTCATCCTGCTCGCGGTGCTGGTGCTCAAACGGTTCTCCTGGAACCCGGTCAGCCTCTTCGGCACCGCCGCGGACGCCAGCGGCTTCGGTGACACCTTCTGGCAGTCCGGCCGGCAGTACGGCGACTCCGCCGCCGGGCGGCTGGACGTGCTCAGTGTGCAGCTGACCATCGCCCTGGGTGCCTGCTGTATGCCCCACATCACCATGCGGCTGCATCCGATCCGTGGTCTGCGGGCCGCCCGTGCCGCCACCACCTGGGCCGTCGGCGCGGTCACCGCCCTGCTGGTGCTGATCGTGATCGTGGGAGCCGGGGCCGCCGCCATCGTCGGCGGGGCGGGGCTGCGCACCGCCGACCCCACCGGCAACGACACGCTGCTGGTGCTGACCCGCGCGCTCGACCCCGGGACCGAATCGGCCCACCGCAGTCTGCTCTTCTCCGTCGTGGCCTGCGCGGTCATCGTCACCACCCTGGCGGCGGTCGCCGGACTCACCCTCGCCGCCGCTGCCTCCGTCGCCCACGACGGCCTCGCCAAGGTGTTCTTCCGCGGGCGGCTCTCCCCTGACCGTGAGCTGGCCGCCGCCCGTACGGCGATCGTGGTCCTCGGTGTGCTTGCCGTCGTGCTCGCGGTGGTGACGCAGTCCTGGAACCGTCAGGTGCTGCTCTCCTTCACCTTCGCGGCCGCCGCCTCGGCCCTGCTGCCCGCGCTGTTCTACGGCACGATGTGGTCCGGGTTCACCGTCACCGGACAACGCTGGTCGATGTATGGCGGACTGGTCCTCACCCTCGTCACCATGACCTTCTCCCCCTCGGTCTCCGGCGCCCCGCTCGCCGTCTTCCCGAACCATGACTTCCAGTGGTTCCCGCTGCACAACCCGGGTCTGTTCACCATCCCCGCGGGCTTCGCCCTCGGCTGGGCGGGCTCCCGGTTCGGGCGACGGCCGCGCCATATGCAACAGCCCGCACCGGAACCTGAGCCCTACGCGGTGTACCCGGGCTGACCGCAGGGTGAGTAGCGGCTACTCCAATTCCGAATTCCCAGGCCGAGGCCGGTGTTCATGCCGTGGGACGGATCTACATTGGCCGCCATGACCGAAATTCATGGCTCTTGCGACCGGCGTTTCGAGGCTGTCAAGAAAGTGTTCCAGGAAAACCTGGAGAACGGCACGGATGTGGGCGCCTCCGTCGCCATGTACCTGGACGGCGAGCCCGTGATCAATCTGTGGGGCGGCTCCTTCGACGCCGCTCGCACCCGGCCCTGGGAACGCCACACCCTCACCAATGTCTTCTCCAGCAGCAAGACGGTCTCCGTGCTGTGCGCGCTGGTCCTGGTCGACCGCGGAGTGCTGGACCTGGCCGCCCCGGTGGCCCGCTACTGGCCGGAGTTCGCCCGGGCCGGGAAGGAGGATGTGCTGGTCGAGCATGTGCTGGCGCACTCCGCGGGGCTGCCCGCCTGGGACGAGAAGGTGTCGTTCGAGGACGTCTACGACTGGGAGAAGTCGACCTCGCTGCTGGCCCGGCAGACCCCGCGCTGGAAGCCCGGCAGCGCCAGCGGCTATCACGGCTACACCCAGGGGCATCTCATCGGCGAGATCGTCCGGCGGGTCACCGGGGTGAGCATCGGCCGCTTTCTGGCCGAGGAGATGGCCGGGCCGCTCGGCGCGGACTTCCACTTCGGACTGGAGCGGGAACAGCACCACCGGATCTCCCCGGTGATTCCACCACCGCGTATCGCGGGTGGAATCGACATGGATCACCCCATGGCACAGGCGCTCAACAATCCGCCGATATTCGAAACCGGCCATAAGGTCGCGTGGACCCCCGAATGGCGCGAGGCGGAACTTCCCGCCTTCGGCGGCCAGGGCAACGCCGAGTCGATCGCCGCCATCCAGTCCGTCCTGGCGAACGGCGGCGAGGCCCGCGGAGTGCGGTTGCTCTCCGAGGCCACCTGTGACTCCGTCTTCCGCACCCGCACCGACGGCCTCGACCTCATCCTCCAGTTCCCGGTGCGCTGGGGCCTGGGCTTCGCGCTGCCCACCGAGGCCTTCCCGCTCTCGCCCAACCCGCGCGCGGGTTTCTGGGGCGGCGCGGGCGGCTCCGGCTGTCTGGTCGACCTCGACGCCAGGATGGCGTTCTCCTACGTCCCCAACCGCATGGTGGACGAGGGCGCCGCAGCCGACGACCGCTGTATGAGGCTGCTGGCCACCGCCTACACCTGCCTCACGGGCTGAACCACGCCCGGGACACGAAGGTGGCCGTGCGGAGAACCGCACGGCCACCGTCATGTCCGGCCGGAGAGCTCAGTGGGATTCGTCGTACATGGCGTCGATCTCCGTGGCGAAGCTGCGCTGCACCTGGGGCCTGCGGACCTTCATACTGGGCGTCACCTCACCGTGTGCCTGGTCGAAGTCGCGTGGCAGCACCGTGAACCGCTTGACCGTCTGCCAGCGCTGGAGCCCCGCGTTGACACCGTCCACATAGCCCGCCACCAGCTCCCGCACCTCCGCCGAACCGCACAACTGGCGGTAGGGGAGACCGGTCAGACCCCGCTCCCGCGCCCAGGCCATGAGTGTCGGTTCGTCCAGGGTGATGAGCGCGACGCAGTAATGGCGGTGGTCACCGACGACCACCACATTGCTGATGAAGGGACAGGCGCCCTTCAACCGGCTCTCGATCTCCAGCGGTGCCACATATTTGCCGCCCGAGGTCTTGATCAGCTCCTTGATCCGACCGGTGATCCGCAGATAGCCGTCCTCGGTCAGCTCGCCCAGATCGCCGGTGTGGAACCAGCCGTCGGAGTCCAGCACCTCGGCGGTCTTCTCCGGGAGATGGTGATAGCCGCGCATGATGTTCGGACCGCGCATCAGGATCTCCCCGTTGTCCGCGATCCGCACCTCGACCCCGGGCAGCGGACGGCCCGCCACCCCCGTGCGGTACTCCAGCAGACTCATCGAGGCGCCGCACGAGGACTCGGTGAGCCCGTACCCCTCCAGGATCGGGATGCCCGCACCGCTGAAGAACAGCCCGATGTCGGGGGCGAGCGGTGCGCTGCCACTGGTGCAGCCGCGGATCCGGCCGCCGAAGACCTCCCGCACCCCGGCGTAGACCAGCCGGTCGGCGATCACATGCCGGACCGAGAGCCAGAACGGCACCAGTGTCCTGCCGCTCTCCATGCCCTGCCCGGTTTCGGCGCCTTTGGTCTGGGCGGCACGGGCGTACTCCCGGGCCACCCGCGCCGCCCAGCCGAAGATCCGCTCCCTGGACCCGCCCATCCGGCGGGCCTCCGCGGCGAGCGAGTTGTAGATCTTCTCGAAGACGCGGGGGACCGCGGCCATCACCGTCGGCCGCAGCAGCCGCAGATTGGCCGGAAGCCGTTCCAGACGGCCGTCCACCGCCAGCGGATAGCCCACCGCGATCTGCGCGCACAGCAGGTTCTTGCCGAAGGCGTGCGCCATCGGCAACCAGGCGAACTCCAGGTCCTCCTGGGACAGCAGACCGAGCCCGAGCGCGGTCTGCGCCTGGAACGACCAGCAGTCATGGGCCAGCCGTACCCCTTTGGGGCGGCCGGTGGTGCCCGAGGTGTAGATGAGGGTGGCAAGGTCCTCCCGGTCGATCTTCGCCACCGTCTCCTCGACCGCGTCGGGGTGGTCACGCAAGAGCTCCGTGCCCCGCCGTTCCAGCTCCTCCAGCGAGAGCACCTCCGGCCCGTCCCCGGCCGTCGCCCCGCCCTCCGCCGGTCCGTCCACCGGTTCGAAGGTGACCACGGCGGTGAGCGCGGGCAACGTGGCGCGGTGCCGGACCACCTTGGCCAGCTGTTCGGCGTCCTCCGCGAACAGCACCCGGCTCCCGGAGTCCGCGAGGATGTACGCCGTCTCGTCGGCGTCGGTTGTGGGGTACACGGTGGTGGTCGCCGCACCGGCGCACATCGTCCCCAGATCGGCCAGGATCCACTCCACCCGCGTCCCGGAGGCGATCGCCACCCGCTCCTGCGGACGGACGCCCAGGGACATCAGCCCGGCGGCGATCGCCGCCGCGCGCTCTCCGGTGTGCGCCCAGGTCAGCGCATGCCACTCCTCCTCTCCCGGCGCGGTGCCTTCGGGCGCGGTGTCGCCCGGCGCGGCGGGGACCGGGAAGCGATACGCCTCCGCGTCGGGGGTCGTCCGCACCCGGGCGAGAAAGAAGTGGGCGAGGGAGACCGGGCGGTTGTCGATGGACGGCGGATGGTTCACGGTCACCTCTCAGCAGGACGGCGGCGTGGCGGGCCGGTGATACGCGTACCCGGTGCTCTCATCCCTGAGGGCCGCCGGACACATAGAGGACCTGTCCGGACACATACCCGGCGTCCTCACCCACCAAGAACGACACGGTGTGCGCGATGTCCTCCGGACGTCCGATCCTGGCCACCGGGATCTGTTCGCACATCTGCCGCCGCACCTCCTCGAAGTCCATGCCCATCCGGGCCACGGTCGCCCGGGTCATCTCGGTCTCCACGAACCCCGGCGCCACCGCGTTGGCCGTGATGCCGAACTTGCCCAGTTCGATGGCGAGGGTTTTGGTGAAGCCCTGGAGACCCGCCTTGGCGGCCGAGTAGTTGGCCTGACCGCGGTTGCCCAGCGCGGAGGTCGAGGACAGGTTGACCACCCGGCCCCAGCGCTGCTCGGTCATATGGCGCTGGGCCGCGCGGGTCACCAGGAAGGCTCCGCGCAGATGGACATCCATCACCGTCTCCCAGTCCGGTTCGGACATCTTGAACAGCAGATTGTCGCGCAGCACTCCGGCGTTGTTGACCGCCACCACCGGCGGGCCCAGCTCGGTCGCCACCCGGGTGACGGCCGCCTCCACCTGTGCGCTGTCGGAGACGTCCGCGCTCACCGCCAGGGCCGTGCCACCGGCCTCGGTGATCTCGTCCGCCACGGACGCGCACGCGGTGCCGTCCAGGTCCCAGACCGCGACCGCCATACCGTCGGCGGCCAGTCGTCTGGCGGTGGCGGCGCCGATGCCACGGGCGGCGCCGGTGACGATGGCGACGCGGCGGGGGGAGTCCGGCATGGTGTTCCTCCTGCGAAGCGGTGTGGTCGCTGCGGAGCGACGTGTCGGTGTGCGTGCGGCCCGGTACGCGGGTCTGTCGGCCCGGTGTACCGGGGCCCGTCGCCTCGACGGTGGCGCCGTCACCCTGGGCGGCACCGTCGACGCTTCCGCCATCCAACGTCCGCCGCCGTGGCCGCGAATCCGTAGGACTACTGGTCCGGCAACGGGGGGCCGCGGACCGCTGGACACCGTGGCCACCGGCTCGTCACACTGAGGCCCAGCGGCGCCCGCCGAGCGGGCGGTCACCCACCGCGGAATCCCTCCGGACACCACGCCCACCGCTGTCGGTACGCCCTTCGGCGCCCCGGCCGGCCGGGCCCTTCCGGAACCGCGGTCGCTTCCCACCCGTGTCCCCGCGAACCCGCCGACACGGAGATCCACTGTCCCGCGCACCCCGCGGCCCCCACCCTCCGACCTCGGTGGGGTGTGCCCCGGCGGTGTGGCGCAAGGAGGCGAACATGGGGCCGTTGACCGGCCTGAAAGTGGTGGAAATCGGTGCCCAGGGGCCCGGTCCGTTCTGTGCGACGGTGCTGGCCGACCTCGGTGCCGACGTCGTACGGATCGACCGCCCGGCGCTGGTGGGCAAAGCCTTCAACGATGTGATCCTGGGCCGCAGCCGCCGCTCGGTCGCCGTCGACCTCAAGGATCCGCGGGGCGCCGCGGTGGCGATGCGGCTGATCGGCCATGCCGATGTGCTCATCGAGGGCTTCCGCCCCGGCGTCATGGAGCGCCTCGGCCTCGGTCCCGACGCCTGTCTGGAGCACAACCCGCGGCTGGTCTACGGCCGGATGACCGGCTGGGGCCAGGACGGACCGCTCGCCCATACCGCCGGACACGACATCAACTACATCGCGCTGTCCGGCGCGTTGGCGGCCATCGGACGGCCCGGCAGCGGTCCGGTGATCCCGCTGAATCTGCTCGCGGACTTCGGCGGCGGAGGCATGCTGCTGGCCGTCGGCGTCCTCGCCGCGCTCCAGTCGCGCGCCACCACCGGCCGCGGCCAGGTGGTGGACGCGGCGATGGCCGACGGTGTGGCGCAGCTGATGGGCATCTTCTACGCGCTGGCCCAGCAGGGCGGCTGGTCGCCCCGGCCGGGCACCAACTGGCTCGACGGCGGTGCGCACTTCTACGACACCTACGAGACCGCCGACGGCCGTCATGTCTCCTTCGGCGCCGTGGAACCGCAGTTCCAGCAAGCGCTGCTGGAAACGCTGGGCTTCGACCCGGCCGACTTCCCCGAGCCGTACGACGCCACCCGGTGGCCGGAGTACAAGAAGCGGATCGCCGAGGTGATCCGGCAGCGCACCCGCGAGGAGTGGTGCCGGGTGTTCGACGGTGTGGAGGCGTGCTTCGCCCCCGTCCTGACACTGGACGAAGTCCCGTACCACCCGCACCACATGGCCCGCGGGAGTTTCGTCACCCACGAGGGGCTGCTCCAGCACGCGCCCGCGCCCCGGTTCGGCGACACACCCTGCGCGCCACCGACCCGCGCCGCCCGGCCCGGCGAGGCCACCGAAGCGGTGCTCACCGCATACGGCTACGCCCCCGAGGAGATCGCGGACCTGCTCGCCACCGGAGCGGTCGCCGCCCCGGACGGTACGGGCTGACCGCCGCATCCCTCGCAGACCACCCATGAGTACATCCGCACCCCAGCCGAAGGACTCGCTGTGACCACCGAAGCATTCATCTACGAGGCGATCCGCACCCCGCGCGGACGTGGCAAGAAGACCGGCTCGCTCCACGGCACCAAGCCCATCACCCTGCTCACCGGACTCATCGGCGAACTGCTCGGCCGCCACTCCGGTCTCGACCCGGCCGCGATCGACGACATCGTCCTGGGCTCGGTCATGCCCGTCGGCGACCAGGGCGGCAATATCGCCAAGACCGCGGCGCTGGCCGCCGGTCTGCCCGACACGGTCTGCGGTGTGCAGCTCAACCGCTACTGCTCCTCGGGTCTCGAGGCGGTCAACACCGCCGCCGCGCGCGTGCGTTCGGGCTGGGACCGCCTGATCGTGGCCGGGGGAGTGGAGTCGATGTCCCGGGTGCCCATGGGCTCCGACGGCGGCGCCTGGGCGTTCGACCCGGAGACCAGCCGCAAGGGCGCGTTCGTCCCCCAGGGCGTCAGCGCCGACCTCATCGCCACTCTGGAGGGCTTCAGCCGCGAGGACGTCGACGCCTACGCGCTCGAGTCCCAGCGGCGGGCCGCGGCCGCCTGGTCCGGCGGCTACTTCGCCAAGTCGGTCGTCCCGGTGGTGGACCACGGTGTCCCGGTGCTGGACCACGACGAGCTGGTCCGCCCGGAGGCCACCCTCGAGGGGCTGGGCAAGCTGCGGCCCTCGTTCGCCGAGCCCGGCACCCTCTACGACCCGATCGCCCTCCAGCGCTACCACTGGGTGGAGCGGATCGACCATGTGCACACCGCCGGGAACTCCTCCGGCATCGTCGACGGCGCCTCCCTGGTCCTGGTCGGCAGCGAACGGGCCGGCGCCGAGCTCGGACTGATCCCGCGCGCCCGGATCGTGGCCGCCGCCCTCACCGGCACCGACCCGCTCATCATGCTCACCGGCCCCGCCCCCGCCACCCGCAAGGCGCTCGACCTGGCCGGGCTCACCGTGGACGACATCGACCTCTTCGAGCTGAACGAGGCGTTCGCCTCGGTGGTGCTGAAGTTCGTCAAGGAGCTCGATCTGCCGATGGAGAAGGTCAACGTCAACGGCGGCGCCATCGCCATGGGCCACCCCATGGGCGCCACCGGCGCGATGCTCGTCGGCACCGTCGTCGACGAGTTGGAGCGCCGTGGCGCCCACCGCGCCCTGGTGACGCTGTGCATCGGCGGCGGTATGGGCATCGCCACCGTCATCGAGCGGCTGTGACCGCCGCCCGCCCCTTCCCGATCTCTGCTCCCTCCGCCCGCGCGACCCGCGAACGAACAGGACTTCTCGTATGACCGACAGGGCCGATATGACCGACAGGGCCGAAACGACCACCACCATGATCCGCTGGGACCGGGACGAGGACGGCGTCGTCGTCCTCACCATGGACGACCCGGCGCACTCGGTGAATCTGATGAACAACTCCTTCTCCGCGTCGCTGAAGAGCACCGTGGAGCGGCTGGAGACCGAGCGCGAGTCGGTGGCGGGTGTGATCCTCACCTCCGCCAAGCAGAGCTTCTTCGCCGGTGCCGACCTCGGCGTACTGCGCCGCACCGCCCCCGAGCTCGCCCCCGAACTCACCCGGGTCTCCGATGAGTTGAAGGGGTTGCTGCGACGGCTGGAGACGCTCGGCAAGCCGGTGGTCGCCGCCGTCAACGGCGCGGCCATCGGGGGTGGTCTGGAAGTCGCCCTGGCCTGCCACCACCGGATCGCCCTGGACGCCGAGGGCAGCGTGATCGGGCTGCCCGAGATCACCCTCGGACTGCTGCCCGGCGCCGGCGGGCTGACCCGTACGGTGCGCATGCTGGGCCTGCACAAGGCGCTCTCGGATGTCGTGCTGACGGGCCGTCTGTTCTCGCCGCGCGATGCCCAGCGGCACGGTCTGGTCGATGTGGTGGCCGGCTCGCCCGAGGACATGCTCGGTCAGGCCCGCCGCTGGATCCTGGACCACCCGGAGTCCGCGCAGCCGTGGGACATCAAGGGCTACCGCATCCCCGGCGGCGCCGCCACCTCCCACACCTTCCTCTACCAGGTCGTGGTGCCGTTCTCGGCCACCGTCCGCAACCGCGGCCGCGGCACCCCCATGGACGCCCCGCACCACATCCTGGCCGCGGCGGTCGAGGGCATCCAGGTGGACGTGGACACCGCGCTCGCCATCGAGACCCGCTATCTCGCCGAGCTGGCCTGCGGCCAGATCTCGTCGAACATGATCAAGGCCTTCCACTTCGACTCCGAGTACATCGCCAAGGGCGGCGGCCGTCCCGAAGGACACCCCCGCCACCGGGCCCGCAAGGTGGTGGTCCTGGGCGCCGGGATGATGGGCGCGGGTATCGCCTACTCCTGTGCCAAGGCCGGGATGGAGGTCATCCTCAAGGACGTGGACCCGGGGGCGGCCGAGCGCGGCAAGGACTACTCGCGGAAGATCCTGGACAAGGCCGTGGAGCGGGGCAGGATCGGCGAGAGCGAGCGCACCGCCGTGCTGGGCCGGATCACCCCCACCACCCGGGCCGAGGACGCCGCCGGGGCCGATCTGGTGATCGAGGCGGTCTTCGAGGACGCCGAGCTGAAGAAGAAGGTCTTCGCCGAGGTCGCACCGCATCTGGCGGCCGGCGCCGTGCTCGGCTCGAACACCTCCACCCTGCCCATCACCGGTCTCGCGCAGGGGGTGAGCCGCCCGGAGGACTTCATCGGGCTGCACTTCTTCTCCCCGGTCGACAAGATGGCCCTGCTGGAGATCATCGTCGGCGAGAAGACCACCGACGCCACCTTGGCCAAGGCGTACGACATCGCCCGTCAGCTCGGCAAGACCCCGATCGTGGCCGGTGACAGCCGTGGCTTCTTCACCAGCCGGGTGATCGGCACCTTCCTCAACGAGGCGCTGAACCTGATCGCGGAGGGCGCCGCCCCGGCCTCCGTGGAGCAGGCCGGACTCCAGGCCGGATACCCCACCGCGCCGCTGGCCCTGTGCGACGAGCTCAATATGAAGCTGTCGCAGAAGGTGCGCAAGGAGGCCATAGAAGCCTTCACGGCCGACGGCCGCACCCTGCCCCACCAGCCCGCCTACGACGTCATCGACCGCATGGTGGACGAGTTCGGCCGGCCCGGTCGTCTCGACGGGGCCGGTTTCCACGAGTACGCCGACGGCAAGCGGGTGCGGCTGTGGCCGGGCCTGGCCGACGCCTTCGGGGCCGGTACGGCCGACATCCCGCTGACCGACATGGTGGAGCGGATGCTCTTCGTCGAGGCGCTGGAGTCGGTCAAGTGCCTGGACGAGGGGGTGCTGCGCTCGGTGCCGGACGCCAACGTCGGCTCGATCCTCGGTATCGGCTTCCCCGCCTGGACCGGCGGTGTGCTCCAGTACATCAACCAGTACGAGGGCGGTCCGGCCGGATTCGTCGCCCGCGCCCACGAGCTCGCGGAGCGCTACGGCGAGCGGTTCGAACCCCCGGCCTCCCTGGTGGAGCGGGCCGGGCGCGGTGAGCTCTACGAGTAACCGCGCGGGTGCGTGACCCGACCGGGTGCGGTGTGGACCAGACCCGCACCCGGTCTGCGGCGCGCCCTGCTGACCAGCACGTTCTACGATGAGAACAGCGCGCTGACCGGAGGATGAGGATCAACCACACGCATCACGGGCTGTACGGCCGGGACACCGAGCTGGCCGTGATCGACCGTGTTCTCGACGGCGTCACGGCGGGCCGCGGTGGCATGCTCCTGCTGCGCGGCGAGCCGGGCAGCGGCAAGAGCGCCCTGCTGGACCACGCCCGGCGGCGAGCGACCGGTCTCGGCGCGGTCCTTCTCGGGGTGTGCGGCGCGGTGGAGGAGTCCGGCCGCGCCTACGCGGGTCTGCACCAGCTGCTGCGGCCGCTGCTGCCACGGCTGCCCGCCCTCCCGGCGGAGCAGTCCGAGGCGCTGTCGTCCGCGCTGCGGCTGACCGGCGCCCCGCCCGCCGACCCCGCGCTGGTCTCGATGGCCGCCCTGACCCTGCTCACCTCGGCCGCGGCCGAGGGCGGCACGGTCGGGCCGCGCGGTCTGGTGTGTCTGCTGGACGACGTCCAGTGGGTGGACCGGCCCACCCTGGAGACCCTGCTGTTCGCCGCCCGCAGACTGCGCCCGGACGGGGTGGCGCTGCTGCTGGCCCAGCGGGACCCCGGACCCGAGGTGCTCGAGGACCCCGTGCTGCCCCGGCTCGCGCTGCCAGGACTCGACGAACACGCCGCCACCGACCTGCTGGCCGCGGCCGCGGGAGTGCGTCCGGCGGCTGCCGTCGCCCGCGAATTGACCGCCCGCACCGGCGGGAACGCCCTGTCCCTGGCCGAACTCGGCACCCTGCTGGCGAAGCGTCAGATCCAGGGTGAGGAGATCCTGCCCGTACCCCTGCCGCTCGGTCCGCGGACCCGCCGGGCCTTCCTCGGCATCGAGCGCACCCTGCCCGAGCCGGTCCGGCTGGCGCTCCTGGTGGCCGCCGCCGAGGAGACCGGCGACCTGACCACCGTGGCCGCGGCCCTCGACCGCCTCGGGCTGCCACCGTCCTGTCTGGAGGCCGCCGAGGAGACCGGCCTCATCACCGTCGTCGGACGGAAGATCTCCTTCTCCAGCGCCGCGCTGCGGACCGCCGTGCAGAGCGGCGCCGGCCTCGCCCGCCGCCGACGCTGCCATCTCGCCCTGGCCGAGGCGGTGCGCTCGCACGAGCGGGACGGCCGCTGGGCCGGGCACCGCGCGGCGGCCGCGCTCGGCCCGGACGAGGAGGTGGCCGGGGAGCTGCAACGCGCCGCGGCGTACGCGCGCTCCCGGGCCCAGTACGCCACCGCCGCGGACCTGTTGGACCGTGCCGCCCGGCTGACCCCCGACCCCGCCCGGGGCACCGAACGGCTCCTGGACGCCGCCCGCGCCGCCTGGCAGGCGGGACAGGCGGCGCGCACCGAACACCTGGTGCGCGACGCCCTGGCCGTCGCCGACCACCCGGTGGTCATCGGCCGGCTGCTCCAGCTGCGCGGTGCCGTCCGGATGCGTGGCGGCGTGCTCACCGACGCCTACCGGGCACTGCGCGCGGCGGCGACCTCACTCGCCGCGGACGTCCCCGACGAGGCCGCCCACTGTCTGATCCAGGCGGCGGAGGCCGCCTCCCACGCCGGTGACCCCGGCCGCTTCCGGGAGCTGTCCGCGGCGGCCGAACGGCTGGCCGGAGGAACGCCGATGACCGAGGCCACCCGGCTGCTGCTGACCGGTATCGAGCGGGTGGTGGCACAGGACTTCGCGCGCGGCACCGAACTCATCACCGCGGGCGTCGACGCCGCTCAGCGGTCCGGTGATCCGCTGCTGGTGGGCTGGGCGGGCGTCGGCTCGCTCTACCTCGGCGAAGCCGCCACCGCCTTCGCCCTGTTCGGGCAGGTGGCCGAGGTGGCCCGGGCGTCGGGCCATGTGGGCGTGTTGCCGGGCAACCTGGAGTTCACCGCCCAACTGGAGATGTTCAGCGGGCGGATGGCCAACGCGGAGGCGCTCACCGACGAAGGGCTGCGGCTGGCCCGCGAATCCGGGCAGGAGAACCTGGCCGCCATCCACCTGGCCCGGCGCGCCTTCATGTGTGCCCTGCGCGGCGACGAACAGGCCTGCCGCGAGGCCGCCGACGAGGCGCTGGGCACCGCCCTGCGCCGGAGGATCGGCCTCGCCGTCGCCACCACCCGGCACGCCCTCGCCTGTCTGGCGCTGATGCGCGGTGCCTACCCCGAGGCGCTGCGGCTGCTGGAACAGGTCGCGGTGGCCGAACCCGGCTCCGGCCACCCCATCGTGGCGTTCTTCTCGCTGCCGGACCGGATCGAGGCCGCCGTGCGCTCCGGGGAGCGGCAGGCCGCCCAGGAGGCGCTGGCGTCCCTGGAGCGCTGGCAGGCCCGTTCCCCACGCAGCGAGGCCCGGGCGCTGCTGGCGCGCTCCCGGGCGCTGCTGGCCCCCGACGACGCCACCGCGATCGGCTGTTTCGAGGAGGCGCTGTCCCTGCACAGCGGCACTGTGCCGATCGAGAAGGCCCGTACCGAGCTGTACTTCGGCGAGACCCTGCGCCGGGCCCGAAGACGCCGGGACGCCCGTGCCCATCTGCGTTCGGCGGCGGCCACGTTCGACCGGATCGGCGCCACCCCCTGGGCCGGGCGCGCCCGTCAGGAGCTGCGCGCCACCGGTGAGTCCGCCCGCGCGGGCGCCACCGCCCGCGGCACCGGGGAGCGGCTCACCCCGCAGGAGATCCGGATCGCCCGGCTCGCGGCGGAGGGCAGCACCAACAAGGAGATCGCCGCCCAGCTCTTCCTGAGCCCCCGGACCGTCGAGTACCACCTGTACAAGATCTTCCCCCGGCTGGGCATCACCTCCCGGACCGATCTGGCCCGGCTGTACTTCGAGGACCCGATGCTCTTCGACTGACGGGACACCGGCGCGGACACCACGACGGGCCGCCGCCTCACCGGCGGCGGCCCGTCGTCGTCCGTTCGCCCTCAGACGGCGGGCGGCAGATCCACCAGCGGCGCCAGCAGCGACCGGTGCCGGTCCGCCGTGCCCAGCGCGAGCGCGGAGCTCTTGGCCCGCTTCAGATACAGATGCACCGGGTGCTCCCAGGTGAAGCCGATCCCGCCGTGCAGTTGCAGCGCGGCCTCGGCGGTCTCCACCACCGCCTCCGAGACGAACGCCTGCGCCAGTGACGCCTCCAGCGCGACCGTCGGCGAACCGGCGTCCAGCGCGGCGACCGCGTTACGGGCCACCGCCCGCGCCTGCGAGACCAGGCCGTACAGATCGGCCAGCCGGTGCTTCACCGCCTGGAACGAACCGACCGGCCTGCCGAACTGATGGCGCTCCTTCACATACGCCACCGTGGTCGTCAGACACCATTCGGCCACCCCGAGTTGCTCGGACGCCAGCAGCGCCGCCCCGGTGGTGAGCGCCACCTTCAGTACGCGTACCGCCTCGTCCCCGAGGGCCACCGGCGTGGCGGGCGCCGAACGCAGCGCGATATCCGCCAGTGGCCGGGTGAGGTCCAGCGAACGGCGCGGGGTCAGCGCCACGGTGTCGCCCGCGGCGGCGAGGTCCACCAGATACAGACCGGGGCCCGCCGCACCGGTGGCCGGAACCAGCAGCACCCGCGCGGGCAGGGCGTCGGCGACGCTGGTCACCGTACCGTCGAGAGTGGAACCGCCGAGCCGCACCGCGTCGGGGAAGGGCAGCCCGGGGCCGGTGGAGAACGGCACGGCCAGTGCCGCGGCCCGCCGGCCCGCGGCCACCTCGGGCAGCACCCGGGCCTCGTCCGCCGCCATCAGAGCGGCCGTCACCAGCACACTGCTGCCGAGGTACGGCACCGGTGCCACCGCCCGGCCCAGCTCCTCGAGGACCACGGCAGTCTCCCGCCAGCCCGCGCCCGCGCCGCCGCACTCCTCGGGCACGCTCAGCCCCGTCACCCCCAACTCGGCGCCGAGCGCGCCCCACAGCTTGGTGTCGTACGGCTCGTCGCCCTCGACCCGGGTGAGCAGCGCATCGGTCGGGCAGCGGTCGGCGAGCAGGGCGCGCAGCGGCAGCCGCAGCTCGTCCTCGACCTCGTTGTACAGCAGATCGGCTGCGGGCTCGGTGCTCACCTGGGGAGCTCCTTCCACGGGATGGTCTTGTCGGTGCGGGGCTCCGGGGGCAGTCCGAGCACCCGCTCGGCGATCACATTGCGCAGCACCTCCGTGGTGCCGCCCTCGATCGAATTCCCCTTCGTCCGCAGATAGAAGAAGCCGAACGAGCGGGTGGAGAAGTCGTCGTCGGGCTCCGGCCGCCGGAAGGTCCAGTCGTCGTAGCCGAGCCCCTCCTCCCCGAGGAGGTCCAGGGCCAGCCCGGACATCCGCTGGTTGAGACCGGCGAACGCGATCTTCGCGGCGGAGCCCTCCGGGCCCGGCTGCCCGGCGGCCAGCTGCTGGCGCAGCCGCTCCGCGGTCAGCCGCAGCGCCTCCGCGTCCACCCAGGCGCGCAGCACCGAGGAGTGCAGTCCGGAGGTGCGCAGTTCGGGCCGCTCGCGCCAGAGCCGGGCAAGCCCGCCGGCCAGACCGCCCTCGCGTGGCATCGCCCCGGCGCCGATGGCGACCCGCTCGTTCATCAGCGTGCCGGACGCCACCTTCCAGCCGTCGCCGACCGCACCCACCCGGTGGCTGTCCGGGATCCGTACATCGGTGAGGAACACCTCGTTGAACTCCGCCTCACCGGTGGCCTGGCGCAGCGGCCGCACCTCGACCCCGGGGGCCCGCATATCGAGCAGGAAATAGCTCAGCCCCTGGTGCTTGGGCAGTTCGGGTTGGGTCCTGGCGACCAGCAGCCCCCAGTGCGCCTCATGCGCCACCGAGGTCCACACCTTCTGGCCGTTGACCACCCAGTCGCCGTCGGTCCCGTCCCGCTCCGCGCGGGTGGCAAGCGCCGCCAGATCGGAACCGGCGCCCGGCTCGCTGAAGAGCTGACACCACACCTCCTGGCGGGTGAACAGCGGCCGCAGGAACCGCTTCCGCTGCGCCTCGTCGCCGAAGGCGAGCAGCACCGGGGCGGCCATGCCGAGACCGATGGTGTGCAGCCCCGGGGGACGCGGCGGCGCGCCCGCGGCCGTGAGCTCGTCGTCCACCACGGACTGGAGGGCGCGCGGTGCGTTCAGCCCCCCGTGTCCGGGCGGGAAGTGCACCCAGGCGAGCCCGGCGTCGAACAGCGCGCCCAGGAACTCCACCGGGTCGGTCGTGGCCGGGTCATGGGCGGAGACGACGGTGCGGACGGCCGACCTGAGCTCGTCGGCCGTCCATGTCCGGTCCGTCCGTTTCTCCGTCCGCGCGCCGCGCGCCGGTTGTGCTGATGCCATGCGGATTGCCTTTCGACAGGAGCGGGCGCCGGGCCCGAAGGACCGGCACGCTGATCCGGTGTGGACCCGCGTCCGCCCCCGGGAGCCTCCGCTTCGGCCCCGCTCGGGGGCGGAGCGGGATGCCCCTGGCCGGACTGACACCGCCGGGGCTCGCGGCCCGGGTTCCGTCCCCACGGCCCGGCCGCCACGTCCAGTCGACCACCGTCCCGCACCACGGCGAAGAGTGAGCGCTACTCCATCGTGGCCATCCGCCGGAAGGTGTACGTCACTCCCAGGGGTCCAGGTCCACGACCGCCTTCCGGGCCGCCTCCAGTAGCGGATCCGGCATCGGGACCGCCTTGCGCGCCACGGTGTCCATATGCACCCCCGTCAGCACGGTCACCGCGCAGACCTCACCGGTGACCGCGTGTTCCATCCGGTGGCAGAACCGCACCACCTTGCTCCTCACCTCCAGGAACGCCGAGCGGACCACCACGGTGTCCCCGGCGCGCAGCTCCCGCCGGTAGGAGATCCGCTGGTCCACCGCGGCGGTGCCACGGCCCTCGGAGCGCAGATAGTCCGGGGTCAGACCGATGGAGGCCATCAACTGCCAGGTGGCCTCGTCGAACTTGCCCACGTACCACATGACATTCATGTGTCCCATGTGGTCGCAGTGCCAGGGGTACACCGTGCCCCGGTAGGTGACCGCCAACTCCGTCATACCTGTCCGTCTCCCTGCTCCGCCGTGCCGATCAGCACACGCTAGGGGATGCGCGGTGCGCGGCGCTGAGCAACGGCTACTCCATCGCGTCTCCGCCCCGGGAACACCGCGGACACCACGGGGGTCAGGCGGGCAGCAGGGTGCTCAGCTCACGCCGGTCGCCGACCCCCAGCTTCTGATACACGCGGTACAGGGTGTTGCCGACCGTACGCGGCGAGACCACCAGCCGGGCCGCGATCTCCTTGTCCGTGAGGCCCCGCGCGGCCAGCGCCGCCACCGTGCGCTCCCGTGGCGACAGCGTCGGCCCCTCGCCCAGGAAGTACAACGGGGGAGTGATCACCTCACCGCAGCCGCGCAGCAGCGCACGGGCCTCGGTGGTGGCCGCGGTGGCCGCCCGGGCCCGGCCCGCGCGCCGCTGGAGCCGGGCCAGCTCCGCGTACCCCTCGGCCGCGTACAGCTGCGCCCCGCAGTCGGCCAGGGCCCGGCAGACCCGGCCCAGCGTCCGTTCGTCGCCGGCGGACACCGCGCGGACGTAGTGCAGCCGGGCGTGCAGATACGGACCCTGCACCGGAAGGTCGTCATGGATGGCCGGATGCGCGGCCACGCCCAGCCGGGCGCTCTCGTGCAGTGCCACCACCGCGTCCCCGTAGGCGGATTCGGCCAGTGCCTCGTCGACGGCGGCCGCCAGCAGCCGTGCCGCCGCCACCTGGTCGCCGTCGCGGTGTGCCAGCCGGGCCCGGGCCAGCGCCAGCGCGCTGGCATGCGGGCCCGGCTCCATATCGCACAGCGTGTCCTGGGCCGGTGCGGGCCCGGAGCGGCCGGGCACGGTGGGCAGACCGCCACGCACCAGCGCGGCACAGATACGGGCCTGGTCCTGCCACGCCTGCCAGCCCACCTGGTACGCGGCGGTGAAGCTCACGTAGGGCAGGGCCTCGCGCAGTCTGCCGCGCTCGTGGAGTGCCCAGCCCAGCGCCAGTCCGAGCTGGGCGTCGACCCGGACCTGGTGTCCCTTGGCCGCCGCCAGATACGCCGTGGTGAGCAGGGACTCGGCCTCCTCCAGACGCCCCGTGTACAGCAGCGCCATGGCGTACATCTCGTCCAGCCAGCCACGGTCGCACCGCTTGGCCGTCCCGGCGCCGAAGAGTTCGTGGTGGAGCGCGAGCGCGTCCAGCGGGCGGCCCCGGCGGCACAGCGTGGCCATGGCCAGCAGCGCGGCCTCGGTGGTGTGCGCGCGGGAGCGCCGGTCGTGCGGAGGCACCGCGGTGGGCGTACGGCGGAACCGGCCCCGGAAGTACGCGGCCATCCCTTCGGCGGCCTCCCGCTGCCCCGCGGGCAGCCGCGCCGTCAACGACTCGGCCTCGCGGTAGCGGCCCTGGAGGATCAGCGCGCGGGCCGCGATCGGCTCCAGCCGGGCCCCGATCTCCTCACCGCCGGGCCCGCCCTTCGCCTCGGCCCCCAGTCGGCGGAGGGCCTCGAACTCCGCCTCCGCCAGCAGCACCCGGCCGAGCAACTCGGCCGCGTCCGCGGTGCGGTAGGTGCGCCACGCGGCGCGCGCCAGCCGTGCGGCGAGGGGCAGTTCATGGGTGCGCGAGGCATGGCGGACGGCGTCCAGCAGCACCCGTTCCACCGGTACGCGGCCGGTGTCCAGCTGCCACCGGGCCACCGTCACCCACTCCGCGGGCCGGGCGTCGCCGCGTTCCTGGAGCGCCGCGGCCCAGATGTCCAGCCAGTGTCCGCTGCGCAGCGGCGCCGCCTCCTGCCGCAGCACATGGCCCAGATAGGGGTGGCGGACGGTCACCGTGGACACCGGCCGCACGGCCTGCCCGCCACCGTCGCCGACCGTCCGGATCAGCCCCCGGTCCTCCAGTGCGAGCAGGGCGTGCAGTCCGACGACGTCCTCCAAGACCTCCAGCCGTGCCGGTTCGGCGAGCGCGATCAACCGAAGGGTGTCGCGCTGCGCATCGGCCAGGGTGTCGAGGTCCTGGGCCACCAGCTCGCGCAGGGCGCTGGAGACCGGGACCGCGTCCTCGGCCAGCTGCCAGTGGTCGCCCTCCGGCGTCAGCAGCCGCTGTGCGATCGCGGCCCGCAGCAGCTCCCGCAGCAGCAGCGGATTCCCGGCCGACATCGCGGCGAACCGGATCACACTGGACCGGGTCAGCCGGTCGCCCGTCATCGCCGCCGCCAGCCGCCGGGTCGCCACCGCGTCCAGCGGGGCCAGCTCCAGCCTGGTCAGCCACCCGTCCTTCCAGAGCGTGTGCAGCCGGGGATCGGCCCGGTCGGTGTCGCCGGTGACCAGCAGTCCGACCGTGCCGCGCGCCGCGATCCGGAGCACCGCGGCCACCCCGTCGCGGGACAGCTGCGCGGCGTCGTCGATACACACCACCCGTGGGCCGCGCGCGGTCCGGCGCAGCAGCCGCGGCAGCTCGTCCGGAGCGTCGGCGGCCGTGATCCATTCGACCCCCGGCACCATCGCGCCGATCTCCTGCGCCAGCCGGGTCTTTCCCACCCCGGGGCCACCGGTGATCCAGACACCGCCGCCGGAAGCACCGTTCAACGCGCCCAGTGCCAGGGCGAGTTCGCGCTCACGACCGGCCAGGGGCGGACGCCCGGACACCACCGGGCCGAGCGGTCCCGGTGCGGGTGCGGGAGCGGGGGAGAACGGGGACGCCGCCACGTGCACGGCTGAAGTCATGCTGCCTCTTTCGAACTATCCAGAGAGCCATCAGCCTCTGCCACCGCCGGGGCCACCGCATCCGTAGAACTACCGGTGCGAGCGACCGGTGGCCACCTCCTGCCCACGGGCCCGGAACGGACTCAGCCACGCGACCGCCGGTGCGCCGCGAGCTCCCGCGTGACACAGCCGCGCCCCGACGCCGTCATCTGGCCCTGTTCGCGGTGCGCCACCGGGAGGCGCCGGAGCGGCTGCGCGGCCGGATCGTCACCACCGGGGCCAGTCTGAAGATCACCGGGTTCGCCCTCGGGGCGGGGCTGGCCGGGCCGATCGCCGTCCGGTCCCTCTCCGGGGCGCTGCTGACCGCCGCCGGATTCGGGGTGCTCGCGGCCCTCGTCCACACCTTGATGTCCGGTGGCTCCCGGTCGGGTGGCGCGCCGGACGCGCGGAGGCGCCGGAAAGTTCTTACGAGACCCTGACATGGCCGTCGTTCACCCCCGTCCCGCACCCCCGTCCGGCCACTCTGGCGGGGCGTGCCACTACCCCCGGTGGCCTTGGAGAGCAGAACGAGGAGTCCCGCGTGAGCAGGCATAAGTCAAGGTTCAGGACGAAGCTGACGGCGGTCGGCGCCGGACTTCTCGCCACGGCGGGCGTGGCCACCACGATGTCCATCGCCTCGGCAGGGGAATCGGCGGAGTCCGGGAGTGGCCGGACGGTACGGGCCGGGGCCGACCACGCCGTCTTCGTACAGGGCAACGAACTCGACGGGAACACCATCCATGTGTTCCGGCGCGGCGACGACGGCGGCCTGACCCCGGCGGGCCGCTACGCCACCGGTGGCCGCGGCGGCAACCAGACCGACGCGCCCACCGACTCGCTCGCCTCCCAGGGCTCCCTGGTCTACGACGACCGGTCCGGACTGCTGCTCGCGGTCAACGCGGGCAGTGGCACCGTGACGTCCTTCCGGGTCAAGGGCGAGAAGCTGATGGACCGGCGGGTGGTGCGCTCCGGAGGGAAGTTCCCGTCCGGTATCGCGGTGTCCGGCAGGCTGGCGTATGTGATGAACGCGGGCGGGAAGGGCAGTGTCCAGGGGTTCAGGATCGGTGCGCGGGGCCTGACCCCGCTGCACGGCTCGAAGCGTTCGCTGGGTCTGGACAACGAGGACGTACCGCTGTTCACCAGCTCCCCGGGGCAGGCCGGATTCACCCCGGACGGCAAGGCGCTGGTCGTCACCACCAAGGCCGCGAACACCATCGAGGTCTTCCCGATGCGGCGCGGTGGCGTTCCCAGCCGGAAACCGGTGGTCAACCGCTCCGCCAGCGGTGTCCCGTTCGCGTTCACCTTCGGCACCGGCGGGCGGATGCTGGTGGCGGAGGCCGAGAAGTCGACCGTCACCACCTATCGGGTACGTGAGGACGGCACCCTGAAGACCGTGCAACGGCCCCTGTCCAACGGGCAGGACACCCTGTGCTGGCTGGAGCGCGCGGGAAAGTTCTTCTACGGTGGCAACACCGGCAACTCGACGGTCTCCGGCTACCGCGAGAGCGCCGGGGGCAAGCTCGAACTCACCAATGACGTCGGCATCGCCACCCCGCCGTCCGCGAAGTCCCAAGGTGTCATCGACCTCGCGGTGACCCGCGACGGCTCCTTCCTCTACGTCCAGAACGCCACCTCCGGAACGGTGGACGGCTTCCGGGTGGGCGAGAAGGGCTCCCTCACCAAGGTCACCACCGCGAAGGACCTCCCCGCGTTCGGCGAGTCCGGTATGGAGGGCATCGTCGCGAGGTGACGCCCTCTCCATGATCTGGTGCCCCCGAGCGGAATCCCCCACGGCTCGGGGGCACCGTTGTTCTGGGCAGAGCGCCACCATCGGGCCGGTGCCGCAGTTCTTCACCTCGGTGCCGCTGTGGCCTACGGCGATGCCACCGGTGGCTAGCCGCGCCCGGTGTACGCGCGCAGATGGCGCGCGGTCAGGGTGGTCCCGGTGTCGACCAGCTCGGCCGGGGTACCGGTGAACACCACCTGGCCGCCGTCGTGTCCGGCACCCGGACCGAGGTCCACGATCCAGTCGGCGTGGGCCATCACGGCCTGGTGGTGCTCGATCACGATGACCGTGTTGCCGTCGTCCACCAGCCGGTCCAGCAGTTCCAGCAGCTGGTCCACATCGGCCAGATGGAGTCCGGTGGTCGGCTCGTCCAGGATGTAGGTCGTCCCGTTCCTGGCCATGTGGATGGCCAGTTTGAGCCGCTGGCGTTCGCCGCCGGACAGGGTGGACAGCGGCTGGCCGAGCCCGAGATAGCCGAGCCCCACCGCGAGCAGCCGGTCCAGGATCACCCGGGCGTGGCCGGTGGTGAAGAAGTCACGGGCCTCGGTCACCGGCATCGCCAGGACCTCGCTGATGTCCTTCCCGCGCAGCCGGTACGCCAGTACCTCCGGCCGGAACCGCTTGCCCCCGCACTCCTCGCACACCGACGCCACCTCGGCCATCATGCCGAGATCGGTGTAGATCAGCCCGATGCCCTTGCAAGCGGGGCACGCACCCTCGGAGTTGGCGCTGAACAGGCCCGGCCGCACCCGGTTGGCCTTGGCGAACGCCGCCCGGACCGGATCCAGCAGCCCGGTGTAGGTGGCAGGGTTGCTGCGGCGGGAGCCACGGATCGCCGACTGGTCCGCCACGACCACGCCCTCGCGCCCGGTCAGCGAGCCATGGATGAGCGAGCTCTTACCGGATCCGGCGACACCGGTGACCACGGTGAGCACCCCCAGCGGGATGTCCACACTCACCTCGCGCAGATTGTGCGTCCGCGCACCCCGGATCGGGAGGTGTCCGGCCGGCTGCCGCGCCTTCTCCCGCAGCGGGACCCGGCGGTCCAGGCAGCGCCCGGTCAGGGTGTCCGAGCCGCGCAGTCCGGCCAGGTCGCCCGCGTAGGTGACACGCCCTCCGGCGGCGCCCGCCCCGGGGCCGAGATCCACCACATGGTCGGCTATCCGGATGGTCTCCGGTTTGTGCTCCACCACGAGCACCGTGTTGCCCTTGTCGCGCAGCCGCAACAGCAGCCCGTTCATCCGCTCGATGTCATGGGGATGCAGCCCCACCGTGGGCTCGTCGAACACATAGGTGACATCGGTGAGGGCGGAACCGAGATGGCGGACCATCCGGACCCGCTGCGCCTCACCGCCGGAGAGCGTGCCGGACTCCCGGTCCAGGCTCAGATAGCCCAGACCGATTTCCACCAGGGAGTCCAGCGTCTCCCGCAGGGTCTCCAGAACCGGTCCGACGGAGGTGTCCGCGAGGGACCGGACGAACACGGCCAGATCGCTGATCTGGAGCGCCGAACAGTCCGCGATCGAACGGCCGTCGATCAGACAGGACCGGGCCGTCTCGTTCAGCCGGGTGCCGTGGCAGTCCGGGCACACGGTGAACGCGACCGCCCGGTCGGCGAACGCCCGCGTCCGGGGCTGCATCGACTCCCGGTCCTTGGCCAGATAGAGCCTGCGCACCTTGGTGACCAGGCCCTCGTAGGTGAGCTGTTGTGAACCGGCCTTGATCTTGGTGGCGGGCTTATGGAGGAAGTCCTCCCATTCCCCGGGGGTGTAGTCCTTGAGCTTGCGGTCGGGGTCGAACAGGCCGGACTGTGCCATCACCTGCCAGTACCAGCTGTCCACCGCGAACCCGGGGACGGTGATCGCCCCCTCCTTCAACGACAGCTCCTGGTCGACCAGTTGGGCGATGTCGATGTCGGACACCCGGCCCAGCCCCTCGCACGCCGGACACATCCCCTCGGGTGTGTTGAAGCTGAAGGCCATCGGCGGACCGACCGCGGGGGAGCCGATCCGGCTGTACAGGATCCGCAGCAGGGTGTGGGCGTCGGTGGCGGTGCCCACGGTGGAACGGGAGTTGGCGCCCATCCGTTCCTGGTCCACGATGATGGCGGCACTCAGATTGCGCAGCGCGTCCACATCGGGACGGGCCTGGGACGGCATGAAGTTCTGGACGAACGCCGTGTAGGTCTCATTGATCAGCCGCCGCGACTCCGCGGCGATGGTGTCGAACACCAGCGAGGACTTACCGGATCCGGAGACCCCGGTGAACACGGTGAGCCGCCGCTTGGGGAGGTCGAGGGAGACACCGGTGAGGTTGTTCTCCCGGGCGCCGCGTACCTGGATCAGGTCATGGTTGTCGGCGTCGGTGCGGTCCGGGGCGGGGAGCACCGGGGCCGCTGTCGGCCGAGGGCAGGGGGAAGGGACGGAGTGGTCGTGGCTGAGCTCCATGGCTTCAAGTGTTTCATTGAACTACTCGTGGAGGGTTGGGCAGTTGCGGGGCCGTACATCCCGCAGTGCGCCTCAAGGAAGTGGCGGGATAACCTTCAACTCACCGTGAAGCCCGAGCCATCAAGCCCTGACAGCCGAGCCGCGCCGGGAGGCCGTGTCCATGAGCGCTCAGCACACCGCACTGCGCCCGATCGATCTGGCACGTCTGGTGGGCATCTCCACCCAGCAGATCCGCAACTACGTCGACGCGGGCATCCTCCCCCCGGCCGGGCGCACCGACTCCGGCTACCGCAGGCTCGACACCCGGCACCGCCGGGCACTGCTCACCCACCGGGCGCTGATGAAGGGGTACGGGACGGACACCGCCCGCGCGGTGATGCGCGCGGTCCACGACGACGATCTGCCGCGGGCCCTCACCCTCGTCAACGCCTCCCACGCCGCCCTCCATGAACAACGGCTCTCCCTCCAGGCCGCGGGCGAGGCGCTGGAGACGATCGCCGGGCAGTCCCCGGACGCGGAGTCGGTGCCCCGCTCGGGTCTGCGCATCGGGGAGGTCGCCGCCCGGCTCGGTGTCCGCACCTCCGCCCTGCGGGTGTGGGAGTCCTTCGGACTGCTCACCCCACAGCGCGAGCCGATCACCGCATACCGCCGCTACACCCCGGCCGACGTCCGGGACGCGCGAATGGTCAGCCTGCTGCGGCAGGGCCGCTACCCGCTGCCCCAGATCCGGCTCGTCCTGGACGGGCTGCGCCGGACGGGCAGCAGCGAGGCGCTGCGCGCCGCCATCGCCCGGCGCCACGAGGAGCTGACCCGGCGCGCCACGGCCATGCTCGAGGGCTCCGGGCGGCTGCATGACTACCTCACGGAACCTCAGGTGTCCGAGGACCGATGAGTTTGCCGGGCGGCGGCGGTCGGAAGGGGTAAACACTCCACGAGCAGGAGGCACCCATGGCCACTGACGGATTCACCACATGCCTGTGGTTCGACGGCCAGGCCGAAGAGGCGGCCCAGTTCTACGTCTCGATCTTCAAGAACTCCCGGATCGGCCGGGTCGCCCGGTACACCGAGGCCGGGCCCGGCCCCGCCGGTTCGGTGGTGACCGTTGACTTCGAGGCGAACGGCCAGAAGTTCGTCGGGCTCAACGGCGGTCCCGAGTTCACCTTCAACGAGGCCATCTCGCTCCAGATCCACTGTGCCGACCAGGAGGAGGTGGACCACTACTGGTACAAGCTCCTCGAGGGCGGCGGTGAGGAGGTGGCCTGCGGCTGGCTCAGGGACAAGTTCGGAGTGTCATGGCAGGTCGTGCCCTCCGTCCTGCTCGACATGATCACCGACGAGGATCAGGAGAAGGCCAAGCGCGCCACCGAGGCCATGCTCTCGATGAAGAAGCTGGACATCGCCACCCTGCGGAAGGCGTACGCGGGGGAGTAGCCGTGAAGGCCCACCCCGTTCGGCCCGCACCTCTAGCCCCACTCCTTTCGACTCCGCGTCGGTCCGGCAACAGACCGGCGCGGAGCCGGGTGCCGTCAGTGCGCGCGCCGGTGTACGAGATCGCCCGGGTCGGTGTTGGCGCCGCACAGCACCACGGCGATCCGCTCCCCGGGGCGGGGGACGTACGCACCGGAGGTGATGGCCGCGAGCGCGGTGGCCGCGGCGTGTTCCACCGCGAGCCTGCGGTCGTCCCACAGCGCCTGCCGCGCCGCGACGATCGCCTCATCGGGCACCAGCACGGACCGCACACTCTCCGCGCGCGCCCATTCCAGTGCCGTCGCCGACGCCCGCCGCGCCCCGAGGGAGTCCGCCGCGACCGAGTCGACCGGGACGTCGACCACCTCACCGGCCTCCAGCGCCGCGTTGAGCGCCCGGCAGCGCTCCGGCTCCACCGCGACCACCCCGACCCCGTGCTCCAGCGCCGACACCGCGACCCCGGTGAACAGACCGCCGCCACCGACCGACACCACCACGGTGTCCAGCTCCGGCAGCGCCTGGTGGATCTCCTCCATGAGCGTGCCCGCTCCGGCGGCGATCAGCGGATGGTCATAGGCATGGGACGGGAGCGCGCCGGTCTCGGCCGCGTACTTCCGCGAGGCGTCCAGCGCGTCCGCGTACTCGGTGCCCACCTGATGGACATCCGCGCCCAGCCCGCGCAGCTTGTCCACCTTCACCGCGGGGGCGGTCTCGGGTACGAACACCGCGGCGGGCACCGAGTGGCGCGCGGCCGCCCACGCACACGCCAGACCGGCGTTCCCACCCGAGGCGATCACCACACCCGCCTTCGGCAGGGTGCCCGCGTCGGCGTGGCCACGGAGGAAGGTGAACGCGCCACGGGCCTTGAAGGAGCCGGTGTGCTGGAGGAACTCCAGCGCCAGCCAGCACCGGGCCGCGCCGAGGGCCCCCTCGTCCAACGGGGCGAGCACGACGGGCCGGACCTGCCCCGCCACCTGCCGCGCGGCCGCCCGTACGTCCCTGTAGGTCACGGTCACCGGAACACCTCCTGGCTCATGGCCCATGACTCATGGCTCCGAAACACTGTATCGAACAGTGTATGTTCCGCTGTACCAGGTGTTCGCTACGCTGTCTCCGTGAGGAGTGCGCGCAGAAGACCCGCCGAAGACGACCGGCCCACGCTGGACGAGATCACGGACACGGCCCTGGCGGTCATCGACGAGGACGGGCCCGAGGCCCTGAGCTTCCGTGCCGTGGCCCAGCGCCTCGGCGCCTCCCACGCCACCGTCTTCCGGCGCTGTGGCGATCTGGACGGACTGCTGGCCGCCTGCGCGGACCGGCTCGCCGCCGAGCTGCCCGAAGTGGCCACGGACACCGACTGGGCCACCGCCACCGAGACCCGGTTCCACGGCCTCTACGAGGTGCTCATCGCGCATCCGGGGCTGGCGGCGCTGCGCGCGGGCCACGCCTGGTTCGGCCTGCGGATGCTCGGCCGCCTCGTCGAACCGCAGCTCGCCCACAGCCTCGTCGCCGGGATGGCGCCGAAGGCCGCGATCGCCACCTACCGGCGGCTGTATCTGTTCACCCTCGGCGCCGTCGCCTTCGTGGACCACCGCGACACCCGGCGAGCGGCGGCCACCGCCCGCACCGCGCTCGCCGCGCTGGACCCCGAGGACTTCCCCGTGCTCACCGGCCAGCTGGACGTGGTCCTCCCGGCGCTGACCGACGACCGCGTCTATACGGACGGGCTGCGCCAGCTGATCGACGCCGCGGTCGCCGACCACCTGCGCTCGGCTACCTCCGCGGACGCACCACGGCCTTGAGCGCCGTCGGGTCCTGGGCGCCCACGGTCAGTGCCCGTTCCGCCTCCGCCAGGTCGTAGTGATGGGTGGCCAGCGGTTCGAGCCGCACCTCACCGGAGGCCGCCAGCGCGATGGCGGTCGGCCAGGTGTTGGCGTACCGGAAGGTGCCGGTGACCTCGATCTCGAAGTTCTGCACATGCGCCAGCGGCAGCGGCACGGAGTCGCCGCCCATGCCGACCAGCACCGCCCGCCCGGCCCGGCCGACGGTGCGGATGGCCTCGTCGGCCACTGCCGGGACCCCGGAGCACTCCACCAGCACATCGGGGGTGAAACCGGTGTCGGTGAGCGGGGTGGTGCGTACATCGACGGTGGCGGTGGCGCCCAACTCCCGGGCGGCGGCCAGGCGGTGGGGTTCCACATCGGTGACCACGACCTCGGTGGCGCCGAACGCCCGCGCCGTCTGGGCGGCGATCAGACCGATCGGCCCGGCACCGGTGACCAGTACCCGGGAACCGACGGCGACACGGCCCTTGCGGCAGGCCCACACCCCGACCGACAGCGGCTCCAGCAGGGCCGCCGCGTCGACGCCGAGGGTGTCCGGCACCGGATGGGCGAAGTCCTCGTCGACGGCCACGTATTCACACAGCGCGCCGTCCACCGGCGGAGTCGCGTAGAAGGACACCTCGGGGCAGAGGTTGTAGCGGCCGTGGCGGCACTGGGGGCACCGTCCGCACGGGACGCCCGGTTCCAGGGACACCAGTTGGCCCGGTGCGTGGCGCCTGGCCCCGGGGCCGAGGGCGACCACGGTGCCGCTGGGCTCATGGCCCAGCACCATGGGGGCGCGGACGACGAAGTCGCCGATCCTGCCGTGTTCGTAGTAGTGCACATCCGAACCGCAGATGCCGACCGCTTCGACGCGGACCAGGACCTGGCCGGGGCCGGGGCGGGGCACCGGGCGCCGCTGGATCTCCAGTTGCCTCGGGGCGTGGAGCACCGCGGCGCGCATGGTGTCGGGGATGTCGGAGGGCAGGGCGTCGGCGGTCATTCTCCGGTCACGGCTCCCATGGTCAGGCCGGTGACCAGCCACCGGCGTACGGCAAGGCCGACGAGCATCATCGGGACCACCACGACGGTGCCGATGGCGGTCAGCTGGCCCCAGTCGATACCGGTCTGGGTGACCAGCTGGCTGGCGGCGATGGGCAGGGTCTGGGTGCGCGGTCCGCTGAGGACCAGGGCGAAGGCGTAGTCGTTCCAGGAGAAGACCAGGCACAGGACGAAGGTGGTGACCAGACCCGGGCGGGTCAGCGGCAGGATCACATGGCGGAACGCCTGCCACGCGGTGCACCCGGCCACCTGGGCCGACTCCTCCAGCGCCGGGGGGAGTTGGGCGAAGAAGGCGTTCAGCAGCCAGATCGCGAACGGCAGATTGAAGCTGAGGTAGGCGAGCACCAGACCGGGCAGGGTGTCGATCAGCCCCAGCATCCGGAAGATCAGGAAGATCGGCAGCACCACGGCGGCGATCGGCGCCATCCGGGTGGAGATGATCCAGAACGACAGATGGTGCTTACCGCGCGCCGTGGTACGGGCCAGCCCGTAGCCCGCCAGCGCGCCGAGGGCGGTGGCCAGCAGGGCCGAACAGCCCGCGGCCACCACGCTGTTGCGCAGATACGGCCACAGGTTGTTGCCGCCGGTGAACAGGTTCCGGTAGTTGTCCAGGGTGGGGCCGAACCACACCTCGGGGGTGGCCGCGGTGACCTCGCCCGTGGGCTTGAAGGACGACAGCAGCATCCAGACCAGCGGGACCAGCGTCCATATCAGCGCCGTCAGGACGAGGACGCGCACCAGGGCGCGTGAGCCGCGGCTGCCACGCTCCAGCGGCGCGGCACCGGTGGTGGAGGCGGTCATCGGGCCAGCCCCTTCCGGTCGAGGAGACGGACGAAGTAGCGGGCCACGACGGTGGTGACGGCCAGCATCAGCAGCCCGGTCACCGCGGCGTAGCCGAAGTCGAAGAAGCGGAAGGCGGTTTCATAGAGCCGGACGGACGCCGTCTTCGTGGCGTCGGCGGGCCCTCCTCCCGTGGTGTTCCAGATGATGTCGAAGTAGCGCAACGCGTCCATCGACCGGATGAGCAGCGCCACCAGCAGTACCGGGGCGATGGCGGGCAGCACGATATGGCGCAGGGTGCGTGGCATTCCTGCGCCGTCGAGCGACGCCGCCTCCAGCACGCTGGTGGGCACGGAGGTCAGCCCGGCCAGTGCGATCAGGGTGACCAGGGGTGTCCACTCCCAGATGTCCATCAGGGCCACCGAGGCGAAGGCGGTTGTCTTGTCGCCCATCAGATCGCCGTGGTATCCGACCTGGCCCAGCAGCCAGGAGTAGAGCCCGAAGGTGGAGTCGGTGAGGAAGCGGCCCAGCAGCCCCACGATGACGGGCGCCACGAACATCGGGAGCAGCAGCAGGCTCAGCGCCGCGTTGCGGCCGTGCCGCAGCCGCCACAGACAGATGGCCAGCAGGGTGCCGAGCACCATCTCCCCGCCCACCGTGAGTACGAAGTACCCGGTGGTCCTGGCCCAGGCCCAGGCCATGTCGGGGTCGGTGAACAGCCGTGTCCAGTTGTCCGCTCCGGCACCCTCCAGCCGCAGCCCGCCGAGCAGGTGCACCCGCGAGAAGCTCATGATCACCACCGCCGCGAACGGCAGCAGGGAGACACCGGCGAGCACCAGCAGACCGGGAGCCATCATGCGGCCGGGGAAACCGGGGAGGGGCAGCCGGAAACGGCGGCCGGAGGAGCGCTCGGCCCGGGGGAGGCCGGTTGTCGGGGAAGCCATGGTCAGTTCACCCACCCTCGGGCGACGATACGGTCGATCCGGCCGGTGGCGGCACGCATGGCCGACTCCGGGGAGGCGTCGCCCGCGAGCATGCCGGACAGCTGGGTGTAGACGGCGGTGTCGCACTCCGCCCACATCGGGATCTTCGGTCGCAGCCCGATGGTGTCGGGCCGCCAGGTCCTCTTGACCGCGGCCGCGGAGAGCATGTTGGCCATCTTCGAGGGCCGGTGCTGGGCCTCGGTGACCCGGGGCAGTCCGTAGACGGAGGTGCGGGTCGGTGTGCCGCCGCCGACCTCACTGGCAAGATTGGCCGCTTGCGTCTTGGGCGCGGTGGCCCAGTTGACGAAGAGCCAGGCCGCCTGTCGCCGCCGCTCGGGGATCACGTTGGACACGGCGATACCGGTGCCGCCGTACATTCCGGCCGAGCGGGCCGGGCCCTTCGGCAGCGGTGCGTAGCCGACCTTGCCGGGCATGGCGGCCTCGTTGGACGCCGCGTACTCATGCCAGTTGGGGCACATGGCGATGCGTCCGGCGCGGAAGGCGGCGCCCAGACCGTCCCAGTCCCAGGTGCGGGAGCCGGGGTCGGCGACCTTGAGCAGCCGCTGGTAGAACTCGGCGCCCGCGATGGCCGCGTCCGCGTCCAGTCGGCAGGGCCCGGGATCGAGGGTGCCGACGCGGCCGACCCGCCCTCCGGTGTCGAAGTAGTCACCGCCGTAGGCCCAGAGGAGGTTGGAGAAGTCGCACATCAGCGCGTCATGCTGCTTGGCCTGGTGGCCGGTGCCGTAACGCACCGCGTCGGTCTTGTCGTTGAACCACCGGGCGATGGCGTAGTACTGCTCCCATGTGGTGGTCGCGGAGGGCATCGGGTCGAAGCCGAGGTCGTCCGCCATCCGGTCGCGGTACCGCGTGAAGAGATCGGCACGGTACTGCCAGACCATCGTCGGGCAGTCGTACGGCAGCGCCAGCACCTTGCCGTCGCCGCCGAAGCGGCCCGCCGCGTCCAGGTGGGTGGGGATGAAGTCACCGAAGCCACCGGGCAGCCGGGGCAGCGCGGGGTCCTCCGCGAACTCCCTGAGGTCGGCGAAGGCCGGGGCGTACGGGGCCAGCACCTGGTACGGGTCCGCGTACACCACGTCGTACTCACCGTTGCCCGAGGCGAGATCGAGGGCGACCTTCTGTGCGAGGGCGGAGAGCTCGAGCGTGACGATATTGACGTGGATGCCGGTGAGCTCGGTGAACGGCTTGAGATCGGCGGCGATGGCTGCGGTGGGGGCGGTGTTCTCGGAGATGAAGTTCACCGTGGTCCCGGCGTACCGGCGCCACGGCCCGGCGTCGGCGTGGAAGGCGGCGTCCGCCCGGCCGCCGCAGGCGGCCAGCAGCCCCATGGCCCCCGCCCCGGCGCCGCCACGCAGCACGGAGCGGCGGCTGAGCGGTGGCGAGGACCGCGGTGCGGAGGAGGGTGGGGGAGAAGCCATGTCGTACGTCCCTTGGAGTGGGGGCAGGCCCGGGGAGGGAGCCGGCGCGAACTCTGACGGACGACATTGTTAGCAGAAGATCGAGCAAGAGTTAACACATTGTGCGAGATATTTTTCGCATGACCCTTCCCTCTCGAGGGCCCTCGGAGGCGCGAACGCCCGCGAGGGGCGGACCGCCGTGGCCCGCCCCTCGCGATATGTCCGGAATGTAGAGATGTAGCGGCTTACGAGTGGCCTACAGGGTTTTCTCCAGTCGCCCGGCCACCAGCTTGATGAAGCGCGCGGGGTCGGTCAGCTCGCCGCCCTCGGCCAGCAGCGCCATCCCGTAGAGCAGCTCCGCCGTCTCGGCCAGCCCGGTGTTGTCCTCGCGCTCGCCATAAGCCGTGCGCAATCCGCTCACCAGCGGATGGGTGGGGTTGAGCTCCAGGGTCCGCTTGACCTCGGGCAGCTCCTGCCCCATCGCCTTGTAGATGTTCTGGAGCTGCGGGGTGATGTCATGGGTGTCGCCCACGACACACGCCGGGGAGGTGGTGAGCCGTGTGGAGAGCCGTACCTCCTTGACGCTGTCGCTCAGCGTCGTGGTCATCCAGGAGAGCAGATCGGCGTAGTCCTGCTGCCGCCGCTCCCGCTCGGCCTCCGCCTCCTCGTCCTTCTCGCCGTCGGTGTCCAGATCCACCTGGCCCTTGGCGATGGAGCGCAGCTGCTTGCCGTCGAACTCGGGGACCGCGTCCACCCACAGCTCGTCGATGGGGTCGGTGAGGACGAGCACCTCGAAACCCTTGTCCCGGAACGCCTCCATATGGGGCGAACTCTCCACGATCGAGCGCGACTCGCCCGTCATGAAGTAGATGTGCTGCTGCCCCTCCTTCATCCGCTCCACGTACTGGCGCAGCGTGACCGGCTCCTCCGCGTCCCTGGTGGTGGCGAACGAGCAGAGCTCGAGGATCGTCTCGCGGTTCTCGAAGTCCCCGGGCAGACCCTCCTTGAGGACGGGGCCGAACTCCTTCCAGAACGTGGTGTACCGCTCCGGGGCGCCGGACATCATGTCCTTCACCGTCGACAGCACCTTCTTGACCAGGCGCCGGCGCATCAGCTGAATCTGGCGGTCCTGCTGGAGGGCTTCCCGTGAGACGTTCAGCGACAGGTCCGCCGCGTCGACAACACCCTTCACGAAGCGCAGATACTCCGGCATGAGCGCTTCGCAGTCGTCCATGATGAAGACGCGCTTCACATAGAGCTGAACGCCCCGCTTGCGGTCCCGCATGTACAGGTCCTGCGGGGCGTGGGACGGGATGAACAGCAGCGACTGGTATTCGAAGGTGCCCTCCGCCTGCATGCGGATGGTCTCGAGCGGGTTGTTCCAGTCGTGGCTGATGTGCTTGTAGAACTCGTGGTACTCGTCGTCGGTCACCTCGCCCTTCGAGCGTGCCCACAGCGCCTTCATCGAGTTGACCGTCTCGACCTCCGGCGCGGCCTGTGCGGCGGCGTCCTCCCCAGCGTCCTCGCCGTCCTCCGCGGCGTCCGCCGCGGCCTTCGGCGGTGTCTCGACCACCATCCGGATCGGCCAGGTGATGAAGTCCGAGTACCGCTTGACGATCTCCCGGATCTTCCAGGGCGAGGCGTAGTCGTAGAGGGCGTCCTCGGTGTCCTCCGGCTTCAGCCGCAGGGTGACCGAGGTGCCCTGCGGGGCGTCGTCTGCCGGTGCGATGGTGTAGGTGCCCTCGCCGCCGGACTCCCAGCGGGTGCCCTGGGCCTCCCCGGCGCGCCGGGTCAGCAGGGTGACCCCGTCGGCCACCATGAAGCTGGAGTAGAAGCCGACGCCGAACTGGCCGATGAGGTCCTGCGAGGCCGCCGCGTCCTTCGACTCCCGCAATTCCTTGAGGAATGTGGCGGTACCCGAGTTGGCGATGGTGCCGATCAGCCCCACCACCTCGTCATACGACATGCCGATGCCGTTGTCGCGCACCGTCAGGGTGCGCTGCTCCTTGTCGACCTCGATGGCGATGTGGAGATCAGAGGTGTCCGCCTCCAGGTTTCCGTCGCGGAGCGACTCCAGCCGCAGCTTGTCCAACGCGTCGGAGGCGTTGGAGACGAGCTCCCGCAGAAAGACGTCCTTGTTCGAGTAAATCGAATGGATCATCAACTGGAGCAGCTGGCGGGCCTCGACCTGAAACTCGAAGGTTTCGATCCCTGTAGTCACTGATTCCCCTCGTGAGATAAGCGGCGAACGACATCAAGTGCGGTGTGTCGTCGCGATCTTATCCAAGAAGAGGGCCGGGAATGCCGGGTTCGCGTGGGGGCGGCAGTGCCACCGCCCCGCACGCGGGAGGGCCGGGCGTCAATCGCCGGGGCGGAACCGGTTCCAGTCCAGGACCTCCGCGGCCTCCCGCTGGATCTCCTCCGCGGCCTGGCGGGTCTCGGTGGGCACATCCCCGTGCTCGGCGACCATGCTGTCGTAAATGGGCACGAGGCCGGATGTGTTCGCGGTTGTCATGGTTGGTAGTCTTTCTTGATCAGGATCTGACGCTGCTCGGCTTTCGCTACCCGGCGGGCACCGGCGCATGCGCTCTGATCACTGTGGCGGGCCTCACGGTTGTCGGCCCCGGCCCCGGCCCCGGCCCCGGCCCCGGCCCCGGCCCCGGCCGCGGAGAGCGGCTACGGCGCCGCGGCTCAGGGGTAGGCCACCACGGTCGACGGCACCGTGGCGGACCCCGAGGTGGCGGCTCCGGTGTCGTTGATGACGTGCTCGTACTGGCCCTTGCCGCCGAGCGAGACCACCAGCAGATGGTGGAAGGTCACCCCGGTCCGGCGCGGGGCGGCGAAGCCGTGGTCCTGGCGGATGGCGGGATCCACGTTGTAGTAGCAGTAGCTGCCCAGGCCCCAGCCCTCGTGCGCGGTCACCGAGTCGGCCACCTTGTACGCCGCGTACCCCTTGGTGTCGCCGTTCTGGATGGCCGCCTGGTCCGGGGCGTCGTACGCCTTCTCGTTCTGGAAGAAGACGGTGCGGCCGCGCTCTCCGTACCACTGCACGTCGTACTTGTTGAAGTGTTCGACGAACAGCCCGGTGGCCAGCACGTCGTCGCCGTTGACCCGCACTCCGTAGTCGGCGCGGTTGGTCTCCCAGCCCACGCCGGAGCCATGGTCCGCGCGCCACACCCAGGTGTGGTCGACAATGGTGTGACGGCTGTTGATCACCATGCTGGTGGTGGCCCTGCCGGGGCCCGCGCCGCCGATCCGGATGAACACGTCCTGGACGGTGACGGGGTTGGCGGAGTGGTCCGCGGAGGCGCCCGGGGGGCCGACCTCCAGCAGGGTGGCGGAGTTGACCGGTCCCGCGTCGATGAGGAAACCGGCGAGCCGCACACCGTCCACATCGGCCACCTTCAGCGCCGTCCGTCCGCCGTCCGGGACCAGTGTGGCGTAGCCGAGGCCGAGGACGACGGTGTCCGCGCGGCCCACCTCCACCGGCCGGTCGAGGTGGTAGACGCCGGGGGTGAGCAGCAGATGGAGCCCTTGGGCGAGCGCGGCGTTGAGGGTGGCCGCGGTGACTCCGGGCCTCGCCACGTAGAAGCTGCTGAGGGGCAGCGAGGTGCCGCGGGGGGTACCGCTGCCCCAGGTGGTGCCGCGTGCGTCCACCCGCTTCTCCGGCAGGAACACCCGGTAGTCGGCGCCGTCGAGATGGAGGAAGGGCTTCTCGCGGGAGACCGGGGTGGTGTGCAGTGTGGTGTACGGGGGGTCGGGGAAGGTCTGCGCGGGCGCGCCCTCGACACCGGAGAACACCATGTTCCACACGGCGTTCCGCCAGCCGCCCACCGCACTGTCGCGGGTGTACCACTGCTGCTGGGAGTAGGGGCTCACGGTGCCGTCGATCCGGCTGTCGGCGATATAGCCGCCGCTGGCCCAACCGTAGCCGTCGGGCGCCAGATTGAGCCCGCCGCGGATGTGCATCCGCCGGAACGGCGCCGCCTGTGCCACCGCCCAGCGGTTGGTGCCGTTCACGGGTACCAGTGCGAGGTTCTCCGCGGAGCGCCAGAAGTTCTGGGTGGCGTTGCCGCCGAACCAGCCCGCGTCCACGGTGACATCGCCGTTGATGGTGGTGTCGTCGGGGGAGAGGCCGAGTCCCGCGATGGAGGTGTAGAAGCCGAGCTGGGCGTTGAGTCCGTGGTACGTACCGGGCTTGAACAGCAGGGCGTAGCGGCCGTTGCCGAACTGGGCCGACTCCTGCTCCTTGAACACCCGGTCCAGGGTGGCCTGGATACCGGGGGTGGCGGGGTCGAAGACCAGCACCTGGGGGCCGAGGTCGCCGCCGCCGGGCAGCGGAGCGCGGTCGCGGCCGCCCCGGGCGGGAGCGGGGGCCGCGGCGGCGGCGGAGGCTCCGAGCAGACCCGGCGCCACGGCCGCCGCACCGGCGATCGTGGTGAGCACCGTGCGGCGGGGGAGGGCGGATCCGCGGCGGTCCGGACCGTCGGTGGGGGGTGTGGACATGGCGGCTCTCCTTGTTCAGAAAATGAATGAACCGGGGGTGGGGGAGCGCTCTCTCGTGGATGAATGCTTCAGTGATGTGCATCACACGTCAAGAGGTATGCCAGGAACTCCCGCTGACCGCCTGGTAGTTGAGCTGTCGCCGAAGTGATCCGCATTCAGAAGATGACGAAAGGAGGAACAACAAACCGCCGGTGTCCCGTACGGGACACCGGCGGTTGGGGTCGTGCGGACGAGGGGGAGCGGACCCGGCTCAGTGCGGGGTGGCCGCGGGCTCCAGGACGAAGACGGGGATCTGCCGGTCCGTCTTCGTCTGGTAGTCGGCGTAGTCGGGGTACGCCTCGACGGCCCGCTCCCACCACAGCGCCTTCTCATCCCCTGTGACCTCGCGCGCCGTCATGTCCTGGCGCATCGGCCCGTCCCGCAGCTCCACCCGTGGATCGGCCACCACATTGTGGTACCAGACCGGGTGCTTGGGCGCGCCGCCCAGGGAGGCGACGATGGCATAGCGGCCGTCGTGCTCCACCCGCATCAGCGGGGTCTTGCGTACCTTGCCGCTCTTCGCGCCCCGCGTGGTCAGCAGCACCACGGGCATGCCCCGCAACGTCGTGCCATCGGTGCCCCCCGAGCTCTCGATCAGCTCGACCTGATCACGCACCCACTTCTCCGGGCTCGGCTGGTACTCGCCCTCCAGCGGCATGATCCGCCTCCTCGTCGGTCGGTCGCCGGTCGTCGACGACATGGGTCCGGTGCGGCGCACCGGCGGTGACACTGCCGTAACACCGACCGGCCGCGCGGTCATCCCGGAGCGCGATGACCGGCCGTAGGCTCACCCGGGCGGCTCATGGGGCGGGGGTCAGCGCCCCCATCAGCGCCCGTGCGCACAGCTCGCGCACCTGCTCCCGCGACGGGCCGGGCTCGTCCAGCCACTCCATACAGACCGCGACCATGAACGCCAGCCAGCCGCGCACGGCGAGCCGCAGCGCGCCCGGGTCCCGGGGCGGAGCCGCCGAGGGGTCCGCGGCGAGGGCGTCGAGGATCTGCTCCTCGACCCCGGCCAGATACGCCTTGTGTACCGCGCGCACCGTCGGATCGCCCGCCGCCTCCGCGCGGTGGAAGGCACGGAACCCCGAACCGTGCTGCTCGACATGGGTAAGGAAGGCGTCGAGACCGGCGTCGATCTGCTCGCGGAACGGCAGCCCCTGTACCGCCTCGGTCAGGGTCAGCATCCGTTCGCTCTCCCGGCGGACCACCGCCGCGAAGAACTCCCGCTTGGTCGGGAAGTAGTGGTACAGCAGCCCCCGGGAGACCCCCGCGATCTCGGCCACCCGCTCGACCCACACATCGTCGTAGGGGTGCTGCGCGAACAGCCGCGCACCCACCGACAGCAACTGCTCCTTGCGCTCCTCGGTACTCATCCGACGGCGCACGCGCCCGCAAGCCTTGGCGACCATGGCAGCACCCTACTTGACGCCGGTTCACGGCCCGGATCACACTGAACGCGCTATTGAATCCACGTATAACAAGCGGAGGAACCTCCCCACGGGCCGCCGCACACGAGGGAGATGGCACCTATGGCGCAGATGACGGGGGCGGCGGACGGCGCCACGCTGTCCAGCGGATTCCGCGGTGCGGAGACGGGCTGGCCCGAGCTCCACCGCATCCCGCATCCGCCCCGCCGACTGCCGCTGCTCGGCGATGTCCTCGGGGCGAGCCCGCGCACTCCCCTCCAGGACACGATGCGGATCGCGCGCCGCCTCGGCCCGGTGTTCCGCAGGAAGGCGTTCGGCCGGGAGATCGTCTTCGTCTGGGGCGCGGAGCTGGCCGCCGATATGGCCGACGAGTCCCGGTTCGCCAAACACGTCGGCCTGGGAGTCGCCAACCTCCGCCCCGTGGTAAGCGACGGGCTGTTCACCGCCTACAACCACGAGCCCAACTGGCAGCTCGCACACGACATCCTGGCGCCCGGGTTCAGCCGCGCCGCCATGGAGGGTTACCACCGGGCGATGCTGGACGTCGCCGGCCGGCTGACGGACACCTGGGACCGGAGGGAGACGGCGGGCGCCGCGGTGGACGTGCCCGGCGATATGACGAAGCTGACGCTCGAGACCATCGCCAGAACCGGATTCGGCCACGACTTCGGCTCCTTCGAGCGGGACCGGCCGCACCCCTTCGTCTCCGCCATGGTCGGCACGCTCTCGCACGCCCAGCGCCGCAATGTCCTGCCGCCCGGGGTGACCCCGCTGATGCGGCGCGCCGAGCGGCGCAACGCGGCCGATATGGCATGCCTCAACCGCACCGTCGACGCCATCGTGGCCGCCCGCCGCGCCGACGGCGCCCCGGGCGGCCACGCCGATCTGCTGGACCGGATGCTGGAGGTCGCCCACCCGGACACGGGTGAGCGGCTGTCCGCCGAGAACATCCGCCGCCAGGTCATCACCTTCCTGGTGGCGGGCCATGAGACCACCTCCGGCGCGCTGTCCTTCGCCCTGCACTACCTCGCCCGGCACCCCGACGTCCTGGCCCGCGCCCAGCGCGAGGTGGACCAGGTGTGGGGTGACACCGAGGAGCCCGCGTACGAGCAGGTGGCCAAGATCCGCTATCTCCGCCGGGTCCTGGACGAATCCCTGCGGCTGTGGCCCACCGCGCCCGCCATCTCCCGCGAGGCGCTCCAGGACACCCTGCTCGGCGGGATCCACCCCATGCGGCGCGGTGCCTGGGCGCTGGTGCTGATCGCGATGCTGCACCGCGACCCCGCGGTGTGGGGGCCGGACGCCGAGGCGTTCGACCCGGACCGCTTCGCGCCGAAGGCCGTACGCGCCCGGCCCGCCCAGGTGTTCAAGCCGTTCGGCACCGGGGCCCGCGCCTGCATCGGCCGTCAGTTCGCCCTGCACGAGGCCATCTTGGTCCTGGGGCTGCTGGTGCGCCGCTACGACCTGCACCCCGACCCCGGCTACCGGCTGCGGATCGCCGAGCGGCTGACGCTGATGCCGGAGGGGCTTACGCTGCGGCTCAGTCGCAGGAGCCGCGCCGCCCGGGAGTAGCCCTGAGCCGGCCGCCCTCCGTGTCCGGCTCACCCGGTCCGCCGCCGCCCCGGTACCCGCGGGTAGCGGGGCCGGGCCTGGCCGGGTGTGGGGTCCTGGCCTTCGCATCTGCCGCTGACCCCGGTGCTCGCGGGGGCCGTGGTACTGGTCCTCGGAGCCTGTCCGTACGGGCCGCGGAGGGCGCCGGCGTCGTGAGTGAGCAGAGGTCGGGTGGGGCTACGCCGCGAGGGGGTGTCCGGCGGCGTGACCAGGGGCGGGGGATGGGGGGCTGGACTCCTTGTCGCCTTCCCGCTCCACCGCGGTCTTCGCACCGTCGGCCCGGGATCCCCTGGCGGGGAACGTCAGGTCCGGTACGTCGACCAGAGGCGGCAGATCGGGGGTGAGCAGGGGCTGCTCATTTCTGTCCATGGGCGACGGGTACCCACGAGCGCCGAGCTCATCCTGCGATACCGGTCACACTCGGACATCACGGTCAGTTCACGGCCGGAGACACCGGGGAACGGGCCGCCCCACGCGCACCCCCGGCGTCAGTCGGTCCGGCACGGTTCCTCGCGGGGCGCGGTGGCGGGCTGGGACACCGCCACCACCGTGGCCGTGGCCGGGCGGGGACGGCGCCGGGAGAGCCCCACTCCGGCCAGGCACAGCGCGCCACCCGCCAGGGTCAGCAGCCCCGGCACCTCGTCCAGGAACAGCCACGACATCAGCACCACCAGCGCGGGCACCACATAGGTGGTGGCGCCCATCTTCCCGGCCGTGGTGCGGGCCAGGGCGAAGGCCCAGGTGGTGAAGGCGAGGGCGGTCGGGAAGAGCCCCAGATAGACCACGTTGAGCGTGGCGGACAGCGGCGCTTCCGCGGCCTCCGAGACCAGCGCGCCGCTGAACGGCAGACAGGCCACCGTGCCGATGAGGCAGCCGAAGGTGGTCACCTGGAGCGCCCCCGCATGCCCCAGCGCGGGCTTCTGGGAGACCACACCGGTCGCGTAGGACACCGCGGCGAGCACACAGAGCAGCACACCGAGCACCGACGCGCCGCCCGCGCCGGACATCGAGATCCCCACCACCACCGCGCCGCTGAAGGACACCGCCATCCCGGCCAGCAGTGGCCGCGGCAGCCCCTCGCCCAGCAGCCTGCTGCTCAGCAGCGCGATGAGGATCGGCCCGATGTTGACGACCATCGCCGCGGTGCCCGCGTCGACCTGCTGCTCACCCCAGTTGAGCACCACCATGTAGAGGCCGAACCAGAGAACGCCCGAGCTGATGATGCCGGGCCAGGCGGCGCGGGGCGGCAGCCCCACGCGGCGTATCAGACTGATCGCGCCCAGCGCGAGGGTGCCGGTGAGCAACCGTCCCAGGGCCAGCGCGCCGGGGGAGTACGCGGCGCCCGCGCTGCGTATGGAGACGAAGGCCGAGGCCCACAGAAGTACGGTGACGGCTGCCGCCGCCAGGGCGGGCCATTGCCGGTCGGGGCGGGTGTTCGAGGTGTCGCTGATCGTCATGGCGGCGAGGCTGGGCCCCGTTCCTTTCGGTGCTGAGCGAAATATGGGCGGAGCGTCGGCTACGGCTCCCTGGGCGGCTCCGCGGGGCCGCGGTAGGAGAGGGCCTGGCTGTAGACCACGCTGGTGGTGGTCGAGCCGAACTGCGCCAACTCGTCCACGACCTCTTCCAGATGGCGCATGGAGATCGCGGCCACCCGCACGGTGTAGCAGTCGTCGCCGGTGGTGCGCAGGCACTCCAGGATCTCGTGGCGCTCCTCGAGCACCCGGTGCAGCGGCTGGTGCCGATTGCCCGCGTACTTGAGGCGCACCAGCGCGAGCAGCGGGAAACCGGCTTTCTCCAGGTCGACTTCGGCCCGGTACCCGGTGATGACGCCCAGCGACTCCAGCCGCTTGACGCGGTCGGTGGTCGCGGAGGCACTCAGGCTCACCCGGCGGCTCAGCTCGGTGATCGGCAGTCGGCCGTCCCGCTGGAGCTCGGACAGGATGGACCAGTCAGTGGTATCGAGACTCTCGGTCATATGGCGACAGTACCGGTAGATCCACGGTGAGAACACCCTGATGCCGTGAAAACTCTGTTCCGTCGAAGGGTGATCACTGCCTACGCTGAAGCCATGGAACTAGGAGTGAACGTCCCGAACTTCGGCCCCGGAACCGACCCGGAGGTGCTGCGGAGATGGGCGCGAACGGTGGAGGGCCTCGGCTACGACCTGCTGATGGTCTCGGACCACGTCGTGGTGACCCCCGATGTCGCCGAGCAGTACCCGGCACCGTTCTATGAGCCCTTCACCACCCTCTCGTGGCTGGCCGGGATCACCGACCGGGTGCGTCTGGGCACCACCGTGCTGATCGTGCCGTACCGCCATCCGCTGGTCGTGGCGCGGATGGCAGCCAACCTCAACCAGCTGAGCGGGGGACGGCTGGTGCTCGGGGTGGGGGTCGGCTGGGCGCGGCAGGAGTACGAGGCGCTGGGCGTCCCCTTCGAGCGCCGGGGCAGGCTGACCGACGAGTATCTGGAGACCATCCGCACCGCGTGGCGCGACGACGCCGACTACCGCGCCGGGGAGATCCCGGTCTGGGTGGGCGGCAACAGCCGCGCCGGGATCCACCGGGCGGTACGCCTCGGCGACGCATGGCATCCGCTGCGGCTCACCCTCGACGGAATGCGCGACGGACTGGGCCGGTTGAAGGCCGCGGCGGATGAACTGGGCCGTCCGGTACCGGATTTCGCGCCCCGGATCCTGCTCCAGCTCACCGGGGAACCGGTCACCGGGCCGGACCGTCCGGCCGGGCAGGGCACTGCCGACCAGATCGCCGCCGACCTCGAGGAGTTGCGTCTGCTGGGCGCCCGCAGCGTGGTGCTCGACCCGTTCGTCGGTGATCCGGAGGAGACCCGTCGCCCGGAGGTGGCGTGGCAGGCGCTCGCCACCGTGGCGGCCCGGCTGGGACGTGGCCCCGCGGCCTGACCACCGGCCGGGGCCGCTGCGGGCCCCTCGCCCCGCGCGGCTGACCGGCGGTAGCGGTGATGGCCGGGGGGTGTCGTAGCGCGGGGCAGGGCGTGTTTCGAAAGTAGCGCCGTTCGCCCGGAGGGCGGGCCCCGCGGCGTCTGGGGCGTGCGATCGCAAGGCGGAGGGTCGTCCTCGTAGTGGGCCTACTCGGACGATCCCGACAACGCGGCGAGCGTGCGTGCCAGGCGTCGCGGGGCAGGCGGGACTTTCGAAACACGCCCTAGGCCGGTCCACCCGCGATCAGCCGTTGCAGGGCCGGGCCGTACAGGTCGGCGATGTGCTCGGCGGTGGCCGCGGCCCCGGCCCCCGACCGGTGCAGGCTGAGCGTGGCGCCGAGGCCGATCAGCTGGCCCGCGATCAGCTCGGCGCGCAGCGCGCGCTCCTCGCCGGGCAGCCGCTCGGTGAGCCGCGCGGTCACCTGCTCCCGGAACCGCTCGCGCAGCAGGGAGAGTTCCTCGGTGTTGCCGAGGGAGAAGACCACCCGCAGCAGGGGGTCCATCAGCTCGGCGCGCCGGGTGGTCACCAGGCTCAGCACCATATGGCGGCCGAGCTCCGCCAGCTCCGCCGCCAGCAGCTGGTCCGCGGCGCCGCCGAAGTCCGCGACGCTGTTGAACAGCCGCTCCTTGCTGCCGAAGTGCTTCACGACGAGGGAGGGGCTGACCCCGGCGTCGGCCGCGATCCCGCGGATGGTCACCTCGGCGTACGGCTGCCGGGTGAAGGCCCGCCGGGCGGCGCGCTGGATGGCCTGCTGGCCCGTCTCATCGACGGGGCTCGTCATGCGTTCTCCTCGCTGCGTACGGCCACACCGCCCCGCGCGGTACCGCCGTCTCCCGCGGCCGCTGTCTCCGCCACCGGTGCGTCGCGCCCCGGCAGGCACAGCGTAACGGCGAGTGCCAGGAGGGACGCGGCGGCCGCGATGACGAAGACCAGCTGATAGGCGTGGAGGGTCGGGGCGGTACGGCCGTCCACCACGAAGGTCACATGGGCCAGCACCGCGGCGACCACGGCACTGCAACAGGCCTGGCCGATCGAGCGCATCAGGGTGTTGAGACCGTTGGCCGCGCCGGTCTCGCTCGCCGGGACCGCGCGCATGACCAGGGCCGGGAGCGCGGAGTAGGCCAGGGCCGTGCCCGCCGCCACGACGGTCGCGCCCGCGACGATCAGCACCAGGCTGTGGCTGGTCCCGTAGCGCACCCCGTAGCCCAGCGCCAGGATGGCCGAGGCGAGCGCGAGCGCCACCTTGGGTCCGTACGAGCCGGAGATCCGGGCGGACAACGGGGAGAGCGCCACCATGGCCAGTCCGCCCGGCAGCAGGCACAGCCCGCTGACGACGATGGACGCCCCCAGGCCGTAGCCGGTGCTGGTGGGCTCCTGCACCATCTGGGCGGTGGACAGCGAGTTGGCGTAGAAGGCGAAGCCGACCAGCAGCGCCGCGATGTTCGTCAGCAGTACGGCGGGCCGGGCGGACACCCGCAGATCGACCAGGGGATGGGTGACCCTGAGCTCATGGACGCCCCACAGCAGTCCGACGACCACGGCGGTGACCAGCAGCCCGAGGGTGGGCACGGAGGCCCAGCCCCAGTCGCCGCCCTGGGTGACCGCGAGCAGCAGCGCCACCAGCGCGGTGGACAGACCGAGGGTCCCCACGGCGTCGAAGCGTCCGCGCGAGCGCACCGTGGACTCGGGGACGTACCGCAGCACCAGGGCGATATCGAGCAGCCCCAGCCCGGCCGAGGCCCAGAACATGGTGTGCCAGTCGGCGTTCTCCACCACCAGGGCGGCCACCGGAAGCCCGACCGCCGCGCCGATGCCCAGGGTCGAGCTCATCAGCGCCACCGACGACAGCACCCGCTCCGGCGCCAGCTCGTCCCGCATGATGCTGATGCCCAGCGGGATCACGGCGAGCGCGGCGCCCTGGAGGGCGCGCCCGGTGATCAGCAGCCCGATCTGCGAGCTGACGGCGCACAGCACCGAACCGGCGATCAGCACGGACAGCGAGACCAGCAGCACCGCGCGCTTGCCGTACATGTCCCCGGCCCGCCCCAGGACCGGGGTGAACACCGCGCCGGTGAGCAGGGTGATGGTCACCAGCCAGCTCGCGGCGGTGGGGGTGCTGTGGGTGAGGGCGGGGACGTGCGGCAGCAGCGGGATGACCAGGGTCTGCATCACCGCGACGACCACACCGCAGAAGGCGAGCACGCCGACGAGGGGGCGCGGATGGGGTGCCGGGGCCGGGGGCCCGGGTATCGCTGCGGACATCTCTCTCCGTGGGCTGGGGAGCCGAGCGCACCCAGGGGGTGCACAGACGTTCACCTTCAGGGTAAACGCCTGTGCATGGGAGTCCTTGGTGTCACTGCCCGCGACCTGTGCGCCGCGCTGGGCGAGCACCTTGGCGACGCCCGACATCCCGGCGCCGCCGAT
>NZ_JBEZHR010000021.1:0-37088 GCF_040650655.1 Streptomyces sp. NPDC048636
ACGCTGTTGAGTTCTCAAGGAACGGACGCTTCCTTCGAAACCATTTCACCGGTTTCTCCGGGCGCTTCCCTTCGGTGTTTCCAACCTTACCAGATTCTTTTTCCAGTCCGTTTCCGAACCGAATTCCGTTTCCGGTGGCCGTTGGAGGGCCTTTGCCTTTCGGCGCGTTTTGACTTTAGCAGACTCGCATCGGCCGACCTAATCGGCTCTGCGTTACCTACGGAGTCAAAGGTGCCCGCCGGAATTCCATTCATGGATTTCACGGACGGGCGTCTAGATGCCAACGGCTACTGTCGAGCATACACTGCTCTTCGCAACCGTTAAAATCTACCTCCTCGTGCCACCAGTGTCAACAGGTGGCGGGGAGATGAACACCGTAGCAGCTCAGACGAGCTCGATGCACATCGGCTGCGCAGCAGGCCCTCGCGGAGCCCTCCCGCCTCGGGTCCGCTCGGGCCCGCTCAGGCCGCGAAGCTCGACGGCGGGCTCTCCAGGTCCTCCAACTCGACACCGGGAGCGGCCAGCACCACGTCTCCCGCGAGGTGGACCGTGTGCTGTTCACCGGTGTCCAACTCGGCGACCTGGTACTCGTCCACGGTCAGCGGGCCGGAGTCGGTGGTGTGTGCCGCCCGGTCCACCAGCGCCCAGGACTGATCGAGGGTCCGGGGGGCGAGCACCGGATCGGTGAGGGCGACCAGCCGGACGCGGGTCGCGGGCGCCCCGGGCGTGAGCCGCAGCAGCCGGGAGATCGCGACAAGGAAGGCCGGGGAGGAGCCGGTGAAGCCGTGGGCAGCGACATTGCCCTCGGTGGCGTGCTCTCCGGTGGGGTCCATCCGGACCCAGGTCACACCCTCCAGCGCGGCGCCCCGCACCTGCCAGCTCGCGGAGTGCAGCTCCAGCCGGAGCGGGCGGCCCAGCTCGTCGAGGGTCAGGTCCACGGATCCGGTGTGATCACCCGAGGGCGCGGTGCGCTGGGCGACATAGCGCCATCCGCTGGGGCCCGGTGCGCACTGGAAGTGCTCCTCACCGAGGGGCGTGTGGTCGTGCGGATCGTGGAGGGAGTAGCGGCCGCGGGGCATGGTGTGGTCCTTGACGAACGAGGGGGCCCGCCCGGTCGCCACGGGGGCGCCGGGCGGACCCTGGGCCCCCGCCGCGGGGGCGGGGGCCGATGTGCCGGGTACGGACCGGTGCGAGGGCACAGCCACACGGCACCGGTCCGTACAGTGTCCGCTCGATCGCTGTCGGGCGGACACCGGGTGATCAGTAGCGGTAGTGGTCCGGCTTGTACGGGCCCTCGACCGGGACGCCGATGTAGGCGGCCTGCTCCGGGCGGAGCGTGGTCAGCTTGGCGCCCAGGGCGTCCAGGTGCAGCCGGGCGACCTTCTCGTCCAGGTGCTTGGGCAGCACGTACACGTCGGTCGGGTACGACTCCGGCTTGGTGAACAGCTCGATCTGCGCGATCGTCTGGTCCGCGAAGGAGTTGGACATCACGAACGACGGGTGGCCCGTGGCGTTGCCCAGGTTCAGCAGCCGACCCTCGGACAGCACGATGATGTTCCGGCCGTCGGGGAAGGTCCAGGTGTGGACCTGCGGCTTGACCTCGTCCTTGACGATGCCCGGGAGGGCGGCGAGACCGGCGATGTCGATCTCGTTGTCGAAGTGGCCGATGTTCCCCACGATCGCCTGGTGCTTCATCTTGGCCATGTCGGCGGCCCGGATGATGTCCTTGTTGCCGGTCGTGGTGATGAAGATGTCGGCCGTCTCCACCACGTCCTCCAGGGTGGCGACCTGGTAGCCGTCCATCGCCGCCTGGAGCGCGCAGATCGGGTCGATCTCAGTGATGATCACCCGGGCGCCCTGGCCGCGCAGCGACTCGGCGCAGCCCTTGCCCACGTCGCCGTAGCCGCAGACGACCGCGACCTTGCCGCCGATCAGCACGTCGGTGGCGCGGTTGATGCCGTCGATCAGGGAGTGGCGGCAGCCGTACTTGTTGTCGAACTTGGACTTGGTCACCGCGTCGTTGACGTTGATCGCCGGGAAGAGCAGCGAACCGTCGCGCTGCATCTCGTAGAGGCGGTGGACGCCGGTGGTGGTCTCCTCGGTGACACCGCGGATCTCGGAGGCCAACTGGGTCCACTTGCGCGGGCTCTCGGCGATGGTGCGGTTGAGCAGTTCGAGGATGACCCGGTGCTCGTCGTTCTCCGCGGTGGAGACGTCCGGGGCGGCACCGGCCTTCTCGTACTCGACGCCCTTGTGGACCAGAAGGGTGGCGTCACCGCCGTCGTCCAGGATCATGTTCGGACCGCCGGTGGCGGTGCCCGGCCAGGTCAGCGCCTGCTCGGTGCACCACCAGTACTCCTCCAGCGTCTCGCCCTTCCAGGCGAAGACCGGGATGCCCTGCGGGCTCTCCGGGGTGCCCTTCGGGCCCACGGCGACCGCGGCGGCCGCGTGGTCCTGGGTGGAGAAGATGTTGCAGGAGGCCCACCGGACCTGGGCGCCGATCGCGACCAGGGTCTCGATCAGGACCGCCGTCTGCACCGTCATGTGCAGCGAACCGGTGATCCGCGCACCCGCCAGCGGCTGGGAGGCGGCGTACTCCTCGCGGAGGGCCATCAGGCCGGGCATCTCGTGCTCGGCGAGAGTGATCTCCTTGCGGCCGAAGGCGGCCAGGGACAGGTCGGCGACCTTGAAGTCCTGACCGGACACGGCTGTGGTCATGGTTGCTGCTCCTCATCGAAGTCGATCGGTTGCGAGCGAGAGTGTTCGGCTGGGCATGCGACTCGGTGGACACGGGGTGCCGGCGATACGGCGGACACACCTGTCCCCTGGATTCGCACTGCGCAGTCCGTCGGAGGCCCTCTCTCCCTCGGCCGGTCCGCGGAACGGACCGCCCGACCGCCATCAGCAGCGACGTCTGGCTCGGTCACGAATCTACACCGATCAGCGCAGTGAGCCCCAGCCCGTACGGGCGTTCTTCGGCCGCGAATCCGGGGCGGGCGGTGTACCCGGCCGGGTGGCCGGCCGCTTTGATCCCGTCCACATGTATTGCAGGATGCCGCGAGCACGGGGACGCTTGCACACTCCCGCGCCCGCATGAACGCCGTAAGGAGAACGACGTGACCAGTCCAGCCGAACCCCCGGGCGGTGCCGGGACCAGAGGTCCAGGGCTCAAACTGCTCGCGGTGACCGCCTGCCCGACGGGCATCGCCCACACCTATATGGCCGCCGAGAAGCTGGCCCAGGCGGCGGAGTCGCTCGGCCACAGCATGAAGGTGGAGACCCAAGGGTCCATCGGGGCCGAGAACGTACTGTCTGACAACGATGTCAGCGAGGCGGACGGCATCATCATCGCCGCCGACAAGGACGTCGACCGCAGCCGGTTCACCGGTAAGAGGGTGCTGGTCGTCGGGGTCGCGGAGGGCATCCACCACCCCGAGCGGCTGATCGAGCGGGTGCGCAGCGCGCCGGTCCACCAAGGGGACGGCGGCGGCGCGTCCGGCGCGGGGCAGACATCCGGTGGCTCGGGCGGCTCCGGCGGCGGTAAGGGGCGCAGCCTCACCTATAAGGCGCTCATGAACGGCGTCTCGTACATGATTCCGTTCGTCGTGGTCGGCGGACTGCTGATCGCGGTCTCGCTGGCGCTGGGCGGTGACACGACGTCCAAGGGCATCGTCATCCCCGACGACTCCTTCTGGAAGGCGGTCAACGACATCGGGGTCATCGGCTTCCAGTTGATGATCCCGATCCTGTCCGGCTATATCGCCTACGCGATCGCCGACCGGCCCGCGCTCGTGCCCGGCATGGTCGGCGGCTGGATCGCCGCCCATGGCGAGCTGTACGACAGCGAGGCGGGCGCCGGGTTCATCGGGGCGATCGTCACCGGTTTCCTGGCCGGGTACCTGGTGCGGTGGATCAAGAAGGTCAAGGTCCCCAAGTTCGTCCAGCCGATCATGCCGATCATCGTGATCCCGATCGTGGCGACCACGGTGCTCGGACTCTTCTTCATCTTTGTGCTCGGCGAACCGATCGCCTGGGTCTTCGAGCACCTCACCAACTGGCTGGGCGGGCTGACCGGCACCAGCGCGGCGCTGCTCGGCATCATCCTCGGGCTGATGATCGCGTTCGACATGGGTGGCCCGGTCAATAAGACCGCGTTCCTCTTCGGGGCCGGGCTGGTCTCCAAGAACCCCGAGGTCATGGGCATGTGTGCGGCGGCCATTCCGGTTCCGCCGCTGGGCCAGGGGCTGGCCACGCTCATCCGTCGGCGGATGTTCGACGACCAGGAGCGGGAGACCGGGCTCGCGGCCCTCTTCATGGGCTTCTTCGGGATCACCGAGGGCGCGATCCCGTTCGCGGCGGCGCGTCCGGCGCGGGTCATTCCGGCGAACATGCTCGGCGGCGCGGTCGCCGGTGCCATAGCCGGACTGGCGTCGGTCGAGGACAACGTGCCGCACGGCGGGCCGATCGTGGCGGTGCTGGGCGCGGTCAACGGTGTGCCGATGTTCTTCGTCGCCGTGATCGTCGGTACGGCGGTCACGGGGCTGGGGACGATCGCGCTGATGTCCCTGGGCCAGGGTGAAGGCAAGCGCCTGAACGGCGGCGGCGGTACGGCGGGGTCCGCCGGGGCGCGTGGTCCGGTCCCCGCGCCCGCCTCCGCGCCCGAGCCGGTCCCGGCCGGGGTGGCGAGCGGCGCCGGGGGCGGTACGGCGACGGGCGGTGCCGTGACGGCGGCCGCCCCGGACCGTACGGGCGTGTCCGTCGCGACCGCTACGGACCCAGCCGGGGATGCGGACGCGGACTCGGCGGATGCGGCCGTGTCCGTACCCGCGCCGAAGGCTTCGCCCGAAGCCGGTATGGCACCTGACGCCAAAGCCGGTGCCGGTGCCGCGCCTGACGCCGACGCCAAGGCCGCCGCCGGTACGGCCGCTGGCGCCGAAGCCGATGCGGCGCCTGACGCCGACGCCGACGCCGACCGCGGTGCGACACCTGACGCCCGTGCCGGTGCCGCACCTGACGTCAATGCCGACGACGGTGCGGCCGCTGGCGCCGAAGCCGGTGCCGGTGTGGCGCCTGACGCCGGTGCCGTGGCGGCCGGTGACGCCGACGCCGGTGCCGGTGCCGCGCCTGACGCCGACGCCAAGGCCGCTGGCGCCGGTGCCGTCGTGCTGTCCGGCTATCTCAGCGACCAGACGGTCGCGGAGCAGTTGACCGCCGACGGTAAGGACGGCGCCATCCGTGCGATGGCCGCCCTGCTGGCCACCACCGGCAAGGTCACCGACGCCGACGGGCTGGTGCGCGCCGCGCTCGCCCGGGAGGAGCAGGGCACCACCGGGCTCGGTGAGGAGATCGCGATTCCGCACGCCAAGACGGACGCGGTCACCGCTCCGCTCGTCGGCTTCGCCCGGTCCGACGCGGGCATCGAATGGGGTGCACCGGATGGCACCAAGGCCCGGCTGATCTTCATGATCGCGGTACCGGAGGCCGCCGCGGGCGATGAACACCTGCGGATCCTCGCGCTGTTGTCGCGGAAGCTGATGTCCGCGGAGTTCCGGGAGCGGCTGCTCAGCGCTCCGGACAAGCCCGCGATCCTGGGGATCCTCGGCGAGATCCGGTAAGTCCGGCAGCCCGGCGCTCCGGTCCCGCGGAGCCCCGGGGAGTCCCGGGCAGCCCCGCGAAACGCCATCGGCCTTCCGGACCCACGTGGTCCGGAAGGCCGACGGCTGTCCGTCCGTCCGTCCTCGGAACGGGAACGGGAACGGCAACAGGAGCGGAAGGTCAGGCGGAGGTCCGGAGGATGTCCGGCTCCAGGTAGATCACCCGGGCGATCGGTACCGCCTCGCGGATCCGCGCCTCGGCCGCGTCGATCGCACGGGCCACCTCCGCCGCCGTCTCGTCGTGCTGCACCGCGATCTTGGCGGCGACGAGCAGTTCCTCGGGGCCGAGGTGCAGCGTCCGCATATGGATCAGGCTGGTGACGGTCTCGCCGTCGACCAGTGCCTCGCGGATCTTCGCGACCTGGTCGACATCGGCCGCCTCACCCAGCAGCAGCGACTTCGTCTCGGCCGCGAGCACCAGGGCGATCACGACCAGCAGAACACCGATGCACATGGTGCCGATGCCGTCCCAGACGCTGTCGCCGGTGGCCAGCGTGAGCCCGACACCACCGAGCGCGAGGAGCAGACCGACCAGTGCGCCGAGGTCCTCCAGGAGGACGACGGGCAGCTCGGGCGCCTTGGCCCGGCGGACAAACTGCGACCAGGTCAGCTTGCCGCGGACCTCGTTGGACTCCTTGATGGCCGTACGGAACGAGAAGCTCTCCGCGATGATCGCGAACACCAGCACCCCGACCGGCCAGTACCAGTGCTCCAGCTCATGCGGGTGCTTGATCTTCTCGTAGCCCTCGTACAGCGCGAAGACCCCGCCGATGGTGAACAGCACGATGGAGACGAGGAAGCCGTAGATATAGCGCTCCCGGCCGAAGCCGAAGGGGTGCTCGGGGGTGGCCTCGCGCTTGGCCTTCTTGCCGCCGAGCAGCAGCAGCCCCTGGTTGCCCGAGTCGGCCAGCGAGTGCACGCCCTCGGCGAGCATCGACGACGAGCCGCTGAAGGCGAACGCCACGAACTTGGCTACGGCGATGGCCAGGTTCGCGCCCAGCGCGGCAACGATCGCCTTGGTTCCGCCAGATGCACTCATATGTGCCGGATGTCCCTTCCGCCTGGAGGCAGTTTTGCCTGTGCTTTACTGCGTCGGCGGGCCATTGTTCCAGTCGTTCGCACGGGCCGTGCGTCAGGCGACCAATGTGGCCCGGAACACAGTGCCCTCGCCGGTCAGCGCGACCCGCTCACCCGCGCGGATGAACGCCGACTCCCCGCCCACCAGGCGCAGTTCGCCGTCACCGTCGCCCTCCGCGCCGCCGCGGAGGGTGACCGCCCCCGAGACGCACAGCAGGATCTGCGGGGTGGCCGCGGACAGCGCGCGCGGCTCGGCGCCCTCCGCGAGGACATGGCGCGACAGCCGGAACTCGTCGATCGGCGTCGCGTACAGCTCCTCACCGGACGAGTCGGCCTCCGGGCGCAGCACGGCGGGGGCGTCGCTCTCGAAGCGGACCACCCGCAGCAGCTCCGGGACGTCGACGTGCTTGGGCGTCAGACCGCAGCGCAGCACATTGTCGGAGTTGGCCATGATCTCGACGCCGAGTCCGTCGAGGTAGGCATGAGGCACCCCCGCGCCGAGGTAGAGGGCCTCGCCGGGCTGTAGCCGGACGAAGTTGAGCAGCATGGACGCGATCACTCCGGGGTCGCCCGGGTAGTGACGGGCGAGGGAGGCGTACGCCGCGTACGCCTGGGCGTGCGGGCCGTCGAGCGTGCTGAGCCGTTCCGCGGCGAGGGCGGCGTGGTGCACGGTCTCCGCCATCGCCTCGCGGTCGGCGGTCAGCACGGCGGTCAGCACCTCGCGCAGCGCGTGCGACTCCGGATGGGCGTGCAGGATGTCGACGTACGGCTTGAGCGAGTCGACCTCCAGGGCGCCCAGCAGCTGCGCGGTCTCGTCCGGGTCCCGGAAGCCGCACAGCCCGTCGAACGGCGTCAGTGCGCATATCAACTCGGGCTTGTGGTTGGCGTCCTTGTAGTTGCGGTGCGGCGCGTCGACCGGAACGCCGCGCTCCTCCTCGGCCGCGAACCCCTCCCCCGCCTGGGTCAGATCCGGGTGCACCTGGAGGGAGAGCGGGGAGGCGGCGGCGAGCACCTTCAGCAGGAACGGCAGCCGCGGCCCGAAGTGGCGTACGGCGGCGGCGCCCAGTTCACCCTCCGGGTCGGCGGCGATCACCTCGGAGAGCGCGATCGCGCCGGTGCCCCGGTCGACCCGGGACGGCGCCCCGGGGTGCGCCCCCATCCACAGCTCGGCCTGCGGCTCACCGGTCGGCTCCACGCCCAGCAGCTCGGGGATGGCGGTGGTGGAGCCCCAGGCGTAGGGGCGCACGGTGTTGGCGAGGCGGTCCATGTGGTGTCGTTCCTGACTGCTGCGAAGGGATCCGGAGCGGACGGGACGGAGCCGGGCGGTCTGCGGCGGGCCGCGCCCCGTGCGCGGTTACGGCCTCATGATCTGTCCGCCGAAGCGAGCGCGAGGTAAACGGCGGCGAAATCCGTGATGGCGAGAAGCTCCGCGGCGCTCTCCAGGAGGCTGCTGCCCTCGGCCGGTTCGAGCTCGCTGAACGCCGTGTCATGGGCGAGCGCCAGCTCGCGGGCGTTCGGCACGGCGGAGACCCGGCCCACCGGCTCCTCGTGGAGCAGTACGACCCGCGCCCGCAGCGCCTCGGGCTCCTCGACCCGGTCGCGGAAGAAGTCGTCGGGGTCGGCGCCGCCCGCGAACGACCCGGCGAGCAGGGTGCCGTGCGCGGCCAGCGCCCCCGGCAGCTCGGACACCAGGGCGGGCCGCCCGGCGAGCGCCGCCAGCAGCCCGGCGAAGCGGCGTCCGGTCGCGGCCGCGAGCGGACCCTCGGTCCACAACAGCGGGAGCGCCCCGGCCAGTTCGGCCGCGAGCGTCTTGGCGGGGTTGGTGTAGGTGGCGATGGCCGGGCCGCAGCGCTCGGCGACCTGGTCCAGCCGGTCGGCCACCTGCTGGAGCGCGGCGGGCGGCGCGGACACCAGGCCGATCCGGTCCACGAGCACCAGCAGCGGGGTGAACAGGGCCCACAGCGTGCCGGGCAGGGCGGGGCCGGTCACCTCGTCGGGCGCGGTGCCCGGCGGTTCGGTGTGCGGATGCTGGTGTTGCGGGGCGGCGGTGTCGTGCGGCGGAGGCTCACCGATGGCGCCCTCGGGCGGCGCGCCCTCCGGATGCGTCGGCCGCGGGGCCACGCCGTGTTCGTCGTCGGCGTACGGGCTCGTGGTGGACGGGCCGGTGGCGTGCGGGTTGGTGGTGTACGGGGCCGAGGCGTTCGCGCTCGCGGCCAGCGGCACCAGCAGCCCGCGCGCCTGCGCGACGGCGTCCGCCAGCGGTGAGTGGCCCGGCGCGACGGAGACGAGCGCGCAGCCACGCCGGTACGCCTGCTCGACCAGCAGCGGCAGCCCCGGTTCCGTACCGTCCGGTGTCGCGATCACCAGCAGGTCCAACGGGCCCGCCCAGCCGGGGAGGGTCCAGTGGAGCGCGCCCGGCGCGGGCGCGACCCCGGTGGGGGCGATCAGGCTGACCGGGCAGTTGCCGCCGCTCAGCGCGCCGAGGAGGTCGGCGGTGCAGCTCCCGGCCGCCCCGGGCCCCGCGACCAGGACCGCGCGCGGTCTGCCGTCCGGTTTGAGATCCCCCACCCCCGCCTCGGCGGCGTGCCGGGCGGCGGTGCGGACCCGGGCTCCGGATTCGGCGGCTCCGCGCAACAGCCCCCGGATATCGGCCCGTGCGAGGGCCTCCGGGGCGTCGAGGAGGGATTCGTCGAGCATCGTGCTTCGGCCTCCGATCGCCGTGGCGGGGCGGTACCGCGCGGACTGCGGGACTGTGCTGACTGCGGGCGAACGGGCCGCCGGACAGCCGTCAGGCCGGGCGGCGCGCCTCGTCGACGAGCAGTACGGGGATCCCGTCCCGGACCGGGTACGCGAGTCCGCACCCCTCGCCCGTGCAGACCAGCTCGGGGCTCTCCGGGGTCTGTTCCTCCCGCAGCGGGGCGTGGCACGCCGGGCAGGCGAGGATCTCCAGGAGACCGGCTTCGAGCGGCATGGGGTGTCCCTTCGGGTGTGGGTCCTGCCGGATACGACTCCGGCGTGGTCAGCGTACCGCCGGGCGGCCCCCCGGCGCGGCCGCTCGCCCCGCCGTTCCTTTCACGGCGGATCACGGCGGACCACGGCGGACCGGACACCGCCCGGCACCCGGCGACCCCACCGGACGCGGCGCCGGGCCCCGGTGGGGGCATGGCGGTCCGGTGGTGGGACGCGGCGGCACCGGCTCCCAGCCGCCGCGCGGCCGCCCCGTCACGGCGACGGGCCGGGCGGGGGTCTCACCCCGGCCGTGCCGCCCTCGGCTCGCGCCGGGGGCGGGGCGGCTCGCGCGGGGGTCAGGCGCGGACGATGGAGAGGACCTCGTCGCGGACGTGGGCGACGGTCTCGGGGTCGCGGGCCTCGACGTTGAGGCGCAGCAGGGGCTCGGTGTTGGAGGGGCGGAGGTTGAACCACCAGTCGGCGGCGGTGACCGTCAGCCCGTCCAGCTCGTCGAGTGTGACGCCCTCGCGGCTCTCGTACGCGGCCTTGACCGCCTCGGCGCGGGCCGTCTGGTCGGCGACGGTGCTGTTGATCTCGCCGGACGCCGCGTAGCGGTCGTACTGCGCGACCAGCTGGGACAGCGGGCCGTCCTGGCCGCCGAGCGCGGCCAGCACGTGCAGCGCGGCGAGCATGCCGGTGTCGGCGTTCCAGAAGTCGCGGAAGTAGTAGTGCGCGGAGTGCTCACCGCCGAAGATCGCGCCGGAGCGGGCCATCTCGGCCTTGATGAAGGAGTGGCCCACGCGGGTGCGGGCGGGGGTGCCGCCGTTCTCCTTGACGACCTCGGGGACCGACCACGAGGTGATGCAGTTGTGGATGATCGTTCCGCCCGGGTGCTTGGCCAGCTCCCGGGAGGCGACCAGGGCGGTGATGGCGGAGGGCGACACCGGTTCGCCGCGCTCGTCGACCACGAAGCAGCGGTCGGCGTCGCCGTCGAAGGCGAGGCCGATATCGGCGCCGGTCTCCCGGACCCGGGCCTGGAGGTCGACGATGTTCTTGGGGTCGAGGGGGTTGGCCTCGTGGTGGGGGAAGGTGCCGTCCAGCTCGAAGTAGAGGGCGTCCAGGTCGAGCGGGAGGCCGTCGAAGACGGTCGGGACGGTGTGGCCGCCCATGCCGTTGCCCGCGTCCACGACGACCTTCAGCGGCCGGATGGCGGTGAGGTCGACCAGCGAGCGCAGATGGGCGGCGTAGTCGGCGAGCACGTCCCGCTGGGTGAGGGTGCCGGGCTCGGCGGCGGGCTCGGGCGCTCCGGTGGCGGCCCACTCCTCGACCAGCGCGCGGATCTCGGCGAGACCGGAGTCCTGGCCGACGGGGGCGGCCCCGGCCCGGCACATCTTGATGCCGTTGTACTGCGCGGGGTTGTGACTGGCGGTGAACATCGCGCCGGGCAGGTCGAGATGGCCGCTGGCGAAGTAGAGCTGGTCGGTCGAGCAGAGCCCGATCTCGGTCACGTCCACGCCGAGGGAGGCGGCGCCACGGGCGAAGGCCCGCGACAGACCGGGCGAGGAGGGGCGCATGTCATGGCCGACGACGATCGCGCTCGCGCCGGTCACCCGGGCGAAGGCGGCGCCGAAGAGTTCGGAGAGTGGCTCGTCCCACTGGTCCGGGACCACACCGCGCACGTCATACGCCTTCACGATCTGCGACAAGTCGGGCACAGCCAACCCCTTCTCGAGGTCTTCTTGGAGGGTCTCCACGGACCTCAGAACCTACCCGGAGGACTCCCGCCACCACTACGAGGCCGATCGTGCGGCGCGGCACACGGCGGGCCGGGAACGACCGGAGAAGGACGTGTCCACCACGCGGGCTGACGCGGCGACAGCTTCGCACCCGGGAACGTCGGCCGGGTCAGGAGTCGGGCGAGCGCAGCACCCGCAGATGGCCCCGGCGCGGCATCTCGCGCGGGTCGCCCTCGCGGCCGCTCTGTCCGCCGCCGCCTCCGGACGGTCCGGGACCGCCGCCCGCGCCCGCCGCGCGCTCATGCGGCCGGGCGGCCTCACGGACCGCGTTGGCCAGGGCCTCGAGGTCATCGCTGCTGTGCCGGGCCGGGCCGGCGTCGATGGCGAGCCGGACGACCTCCCAGCCACGGGGCGCGGTGAGCCGCTCCGAGTGCTCGGAACAGAGGTCGTAGCAGTGGGGTTCGGCGTAGGTGGCCAGCGGCCCCAGGACGGCTGTCGAGTCCGCGTAGACGTACGTCAGCGTCGCGACGGCGGGGCGGCCGCAGGCGGTGCGCGAACAGCGACGTACAGGGCTCACGACGTTGGACGGTACCGCACTCTTGAGCGGGCCGCGACGACTCTCCACCAGCTCACTCCGCCGTGTCGTCCCGGTTCGCCCTGTGCACCCCATAGGTGAACTTACCGGCTGACCAGCGGCTCCTTCCGGCGGGGCGGCGGGCGCCGCCGATGATTCCGGTCAGCACACGCATGGAGAGGGGTCAGTCTGAGCCATGGAAGCGAATCAAGAGAAGTCCGTTTATGAACGCAACCATGGCCGGAATGTTCATTTGGCGACATCGACCAAGGCTGTCCGGGAAGCGCGTACCGCCCGCCCGGCGGCGGCTACCCTCAGGAGGTGATGACCAGGTCCGTACCTCCCCACCAGTCCGAGCCGCGCCCACGCCGCCGCGATCGGCACGGTCGAGGTATGCGCGGTCCGATCGCGCCGCCGCAGGTGCCGCTTTCGGTCAGCCGTGCCGAGTCCTTCGTCGATCTCGTACAGGACTCGGCCGAGCGACTGGAGAGACGCTGGCCACAGTTGTCGGGCGTGGACTTCACCGTGCTGGACGTGCCCACCTCGGGTGACGGCGCCGGGGGCGGGCTCGGCGGCCCGGACGGCTGGGACGGCGAGTCCGTACCGCTCGGACGCTTCATCGCGGCCCACGGGGACGCGCCCGACCGGATCGTGATCTACCGCCGCCCGGTCGAGATCCGGGCGAAGAACCGGGACGAGCGGGCGCTGCTGGTCCACGAGGTCGTCGTCGAGCAGGTCGCGGAGTTGCTGGGGCTGGCACCGGAGTCGGTGGACCCCCGGTACGGGCAGGACTAGCCGAGCAGCGCCACGACCCCCGCGCTACTCCTCCTGGTCGTTCAGCACCGACAGGTCCTGCCGGGCCTCCGGGACCACCACGGTCCCGCCGTCGTCCGGCATCGCCTGGATGGTGAACCTCGGCACCCCGTCCTGGGCCAGCGCCAGCATCCGGGAGGCGTGCACCCGACCGCCCGAGATCCGCTCGACGGTCACCGCGTAGCCGCCCTTGCCCGAGGCCGGGCGGGGCGGGGTGACGGCGGTGGTGGTGCCGCCCTTGACCGTGTAGGTCTTGCTGACGGGGCGGCCGCCGTCGCTCGCCGCCGACGCGGTCACCCGCACCCGCGCGGTCGCGCCGGGCGCCACCAGGGAGAGCGTCGAGCCCTTGGCGCGGTTGTCGGCCGCGGTGGCGGTCCGGTCGATCCGGGCGGTGGCGGGGATGAACGCCGTCTCCTGGTCGCTCCCCTTGCCGCGGGTGACCCGCAGCGCGGCGACCACCGGCGTGGCCGGACCCTCGCCGCCCTCGGGGGTGAGCAGCAGTGAGCCCGGCTCGCCCTTGGTCACGTCGCCGAGGTCGATCGCCGCCGTCATCCCGCTCTTGACGTGCAGGGAGTCATGTCCGGCCGGGGCGATCGAACCGGTCCGCCCGGCGAGGCGCACCTTCAGGTCCGCGTCATCGGCCCCGGGCGCGAAGACGACCAGGCGGGCCGAGGTCGCGTCGGCCGGGATCCCGGGGAGCGCCACGGTGGTGGCGGGCGCGGCGGAGGCCGGGAGCCAGTCGCCGCCCGCCTTCTGGTCGGCCGCCTGCACGGAGGCGCCGACCCGGCCGGTGCGGGAGGTCACCCGGAGCGAGACATCGGCGGCCCGCTGATCGGTGAGGGTGGACAGCAGCACCGGGACGGTGGAGCGGGGCGGCACGGTGATCGACTCGTCGGTCGAGGGCTTGAGGCGGCCGCCCGCGCCGTACAGCTTGAGGTCCACCTCGGCCGCGGTCTCGTCGGGGTTGGTCAGATGGACGAAGTCCTGGCGGTTGCGGGCGGTGCTGGCGCCGGGGAACCAGAAGTCGGTGTCGGGCGCCGTGCAGGCGGTGCCCATGATCCCGCGTCCGCTGCCCGCGGCGATGGTGGTGGTCTGCTGGACGGTCCAGCCGGGGGCGAAGCGGCCGTCGGCGGTGCCGATGAGGGCGGGGGCGTCGGAGCGGTCGGTGTCGGTGGTGACCGGCTGGCCGGGCCGCTTCAGCGGCAGCACCGGCTCGCCGCCGCCGCGCGCCGCGTCCCGCCCCTTGTCCTTGCCGCCCTTCCCGCCCTTCCCACCGTCGTCCGACTCGCCGCCGGTGCCCGGATCCGTCACCTCGTCGGACGGGCGCTGCGCGGGCAGCAGCGCGGCGTCACCGCGCTCGGCGCCCGCCGCGGCCGCCGCCTTCCGCTCGGGGGTGTAGGCGGTGTAGGTGGTGCTGCCCACCTCCGAGGAGGTGGGGGTGGGGCAGAGCAGGGTGGAGCGCTCGACGGGCATCCGGCTGGCCGCCTTCGCCGAGCCGTCCGTGCCGCCCGGTGAACCGCCGGTGAGGGTGGCGACACCGGTGACGGCGGCCAGCGCGGTGGCGGCACCGATCAGGGACAGGGTGGTGCGGTTCATCGCTGCTGATCGCTCCCGTCGCGGCGGTCCTCGGGCCCGGCACCGCCGTACGTCGTGTCGCCCTGCTGGGGGTACGTGCCGTCGGCGTAGGGCTGCTGCTGGTCGTAGCCGTACGGATCGGCGTACTGGCCGCCCGCGTACGGGTCCGCCGGGTACTGGCCCTCGGGGTAGGGGGCGCCCTCCTGGTAACCGGCCGGATAGCCGGTCCCCTGGTAGCCGCCCTGGTACGGGTCGCCCGGGTAGCCGCCGGGGTACTCACCGCCCTGCGGGTACGGCTGGCCCTCCGGGTACGTGCCGTAGCCGGCGTCCGCGAACGGCTGGGCGTCGTACGGCTGGGCGCCGTACGTCTCGGGGTCCCACTGCTGGCCGTAACCCTGCTGGTGCGGCACCGCGTAGGGGGCGTCCGCCGCGGGCGCGCCACCGTCGTACGGCTCACCGGCGGGCGGTGGTGCCGTGGGGGGCGCGGGGATGTTCCCGTCGCCCTCCGCCGCCGTGCCGTCCACCGGTCCGGGCCGCTCGTCCGCGTCCGCCGGACCCGGCCGCTCGGCCTGCGCCTCGGCGGCGGCCCGCAGCCGCCGCGCCCGGCGTCCGTCGCCGACCAGGTCCTCGGCGGTCACCACCGGGGCGGCCGCCGTGCCGCCGTCCGCCTCCGGCAGGTCGTCGTCGACATGGCGGCGGCGCCCCGGCAGGGCGAGCACCAGCAGCACGACCGCGAGCAGCCCCTGCGCCCAGACCCAGGCGCTGTGGGTCATCGGCGTGTCGTAGCCGAGGTCCAACCGGCCGCCGTCCGCGGGGAGTTCGAAGCCCTGCGCCCAGCCGTCGACGGTCTTCGCCTTCAGCGGCTCGCCGTCGAGCGTGGCGTGCCAGTCCGGCGCGGCCTTGTCGGCGATCCGCAGCACCCGTCCCGCCGCGCCCTCGGGCACGTCGGTGTGCGCCTCGACGGGGCCGGACGCGAGGTGCACCGGCGCGGTGGACGGACCGGACGCCGCCGACGCGCCCTTGGCGGATTCGGCCGGGACGATGGAGACCCGCGAGACCCGCTGGTCGAGCCGCCACAGCACACCGCCGTCGGCCTTGCTGAGCTGGGTGAGCCCCGGGGTCGCGTTCAGCACCCGCGTCATCTCGGGCGGAGCGCCCTTCTGGACGTACACATAGCGGACCGCGTAGCCGCCGAGCTGGCGCGTCTGGTCGGCGCCGGAGCCCGCGACCAGATGGGCCACCACACCGTCGAGCCGGGTGTCGGTGCCGCCCGCCGCGGCGAGTTCGGCATCGCCGAGCCGGGCGCCGGAGCCGCGCACCAGGACGTAGTCGGCGCGGGCCGTACCGCCGCGGCCGCTGAGCACCAGGGTGCGGGCCTGGTCCGTGGTGGCGCTCTCGGCCGCCACGAACGCCGGGACCTGCGAGGGGTTGTGCCGTCCGACCGGGCCGTCCGCGCCGCCGGTCATCCAGACGACGGCGGCGAGCAGCGGGGCGGCGGCCGAGGCGAGGGCGATGAGCAGCGCCACCGGCTGGCGCCAGCCGAAGTTCTGCGCCGCCACGCGCTCCCGCGCGCCCTCGGCGCCGACCACGGCGGCGGTCAGCAGCGCCAGGCCGTAGACGAGGGTCGCGGGTCCGGCCCACGCCGAACCGTTGGCGAGGGCCGCGAAGAGGAAGCCGGTGAGCGCCACGACCCAGGCCGTCCGCACCACCAGCCGCCGCTCACCGCGCAGCAGGGCGGCCAGCGCGGCGAGTACGAAGCCGATCAGCAGCAGGCTGCCGCCGCCGCCCGGGCCGCCGGGGCTGAGCGAGAGCAGGTCCAGGGCGGAGGCGGAGCCGCCCGCGCTGTCGAGTCCGGCCTGCTGGAAGAAGCGGCCGGGGTCGGTGAACAGACCGAGCGACCAGGGGGCGAGCACCACGACCGGGGTGGCCACCGCGGCCAGGAACCGCAGTCCGTAGGGCAGCAGCGGATCGGAGCGCTCCAGGGCGCGCAGTACGAGCACGCCGATTCCGAGGACCAGCGCGATCGGCCAGACCACCGGGGTGAACGCCATGGTGAAGGTGAGCAGCAGCGCGTAGGCCCACGCCGCGCGCCAGCTCGGCAGCCTTCCGCCCGGGCCGCCCGCCCGGAGCCCGGCGGCCGCCGCGGCGGCCCGCGCCATCAGCGGCAGCAGTACGGCGAGCACGGCGGTGCCCAGCCGGCCCCCGGCCAGCGCACCGGTCGCGGCCGGGAGGAAGGCGTACGCGACGCTGCCCCAGGCGCGCAGCAGCCGGGACTCGACCAGCGGCCGGGAGGCGAAGTACGCGATGAATCCGGCCAGCGGCACCGAGCACACCAGCAGCAGGGTCAGGGTGAAACCGGTGGAGCCCAGGAAGAGCGTCGCCAGCGCGGCGAGCGCGGCGAGATAGGGCGGTGCGGTCTGGGTGCCACCGGTGCCGACCGGATGCCAGCCGTCCGCGTAACCGGCCCACAGGGCGGAGACGCTCTCGGGTGCCGGGAGGAGTCCGCCGCCCGAGAGCGCGCCGCCGCCGAACAGGTCCCGGCAGGCGACCAGCGAGACCACCAGCAGCACCACGAAGAGCATCGGCCCGGGTTTGCGGGCGATCCGCTTGAGCCGGGCGAACTGCTCGACCTCCAGGAAGTCGGCGTCGTCGTCGCCCGGGCCGGATTCGACGGCGCCGTGCCGTCCGCCGGAGGACAGTTCGGGTTCCGAGCGTCCGCCGATATTGCTGGCGACCTGTTCCACGGTGGCCCGTACGGTCGCGCCGGGCGGCGGGAACAGCGGCCGCAGCTCGCTCGCCTCCAGCGTGGAGCGGCCTCTGCGCTTACGCGCGGCGAGGATCCGCTCCGGCCGCAGCAGGGTGCCGAAGAGACCGGCGACCTCGTCCAGCGCCTGCCCCGGCACCTTGCCCACCAGATAGGCCAGGGTGCGCAGCAGGGTGCCGAACAGCAGCCGCAGCATCACATACGGCAGCAGCGCGCCGCGGGTGTTGACCAGCAGGGCGTAGACGGCACCGGCCTTGTCGACGCGGTGCGGATTGGCCACCGAGCGGCCCACACAGTCGATGGGCCGCCGCTCGCGCGACGAGGCCTCGGCGTGGCGCAGCACCGCGTCCGGCGCGATCAGCACCTGATGACCGGCCTCGTGGGCGCGCCAGCACAGGTCGACGTCGTCCCGCATCAGCGGCAGCTTGGGGTCGAAGCCGCCCAGCCGCTCCCATACGTCCCGGCGCACCAGCATGCCCGCGCTCGACACCGACAGCACCGGCCGCACCTGGTCGTGCTGGCCCTGGTCCTGTTCGCGGCGCTCCAGACCGGTCCAGCGGCGGCCGCTGCGGGCGATGCTGACGCCGACTTCGAGCAGCTGTCGGCGGTCGTACCAGCCGCGCAGCTTGGGGCCGATGATCGCGGGCTGCCGGTTGGCGGTCAGCTCCGCGTCGGCGACCTTCAGCAGCTCGGACAGCGCGTCGGGGTCCGGGGCACAGTCGTCGTGCAGCAGCCACAGCCACTGGACGGGCTCACCGTGCGGCAGCTCGGGCAGGTCGTAGGCGTCGTCCCGCCAGGTGCGGTTGACGGGGTCCCAGCCGCTGGGGCGCTTGAGGTACGCCAGCTCCTCCGGGCCGAGCACCGGGGCGGTACGGACCGCCTCGGCGACGGCGGTGCCGAAGCCGCTGCGGCGCGCGAGGTGCAGCACCCGCTCCTCGCCGAGGGCCTCGGTGAGCAGCCGGGCGGAGTCGTCCGCGCTGCCGGTGTCGGCGGCGATGACGTTCTGCACCGGGCGCCCCTGTCCGAGCAGACCGGACAGCGCGTCGGGCAGCCAGCGGGCGCCGTCGTGGGCGACCAGGACGGCGGTGACGACATGGCGCGGGTACGCCGGCGCTTCGGGGGAAGCGGACGCGGCGGTGGCGGCCGGGTATTGGGCCGCCGGATGGCTGTGCACGGACATCGAGGTACGGGCCCCGGTTCGCTGGACTGCGGTGGACGCGCGCGCCCCGTGGGGACGTTGGCGCGTCTCGGACGGGCCCCCACACTAACGGCTGTGCACGCGGCCGGTCCGCCGCCCGTCGCCAAGGCACGGGAGGCGGACCGTCGGTCCTGCGGCCGCTTCGTCCAAGCGGTGTGGATATGTCAGACAGCGGCCTTCTTCAGTCGGCGGCGCTCCCGCTCGGACAGACCGCCCCAGATACCGAAGCGCTCGTCGTTGGCCAGGGCGTACTCGAGGCACTCGGACCGGACCTCGCAAGCGAGGCAGACCTTCTTGGCCTCACGCGTGGATCCGCCCTTTTCCGGGAAGAACGATTCGGGATCGGTCTGGGCGCACAGTGCGCGCTCCTGCCAACCGAGCTCCTCGTCCGCCTCTTCGACCAGCAGTTGCTGGAACAACTCGGTCATGTGCGCCCCTCGTCTGTTTTTGCGTCCCCATGTCCGTTGCCGTCGTGAAGCGGCAGAACGACACGAGTGAAATTACAAGTGTGCCGATCCAGGCCAGTCAAGCCGAGGTCTGCTATTGGGCCTCTTATTCACTCTGCGGAACCAAGGCTGCGCGGAAAGTGTTCAAATCGGCCTAAACGAGACACTTCCCCGTTTGCCGCCCCGGGGGCCTCGCCCTGACTCACCAGAGAGGACGTCCCGGACGCCGATCCCGTTGCGTGTCAGGTGCGGGTGGTGCGCCACCTCTCCGCATAACGCGCGCACAAACCTTTCTGCCACCAGGGCTACCGAAACAGGTGAAAGATTGCGCCAAACGGGAGATCAAGTTGACAGGACACCGCGCCACCCGCTCTCCTTGTCCCCATGTCAGTGACCCACGCGCCCCTCGCGACCCGTGCCCACGGGTTCCGCTGCGCTGTGCAGGCTCGCTGTCGCTGTTCCAGCTGTTGATGCCCCCGAGCTCCAGCTATCTCTGCGCCCTTCCCGCATCTTTTTCCCGCTGAGGAACTCCGCATATGAACAGCGACGTCCAGATCGCCGGTGACCCGCTCGCCATCCCGCATCTGCTGCCGCCCGTACCGGCCCACCCCACCACCGTCTCCGCCTTCGCCGGGCTCGCCCGCACCATCGCCGCCGACCGCGAAGGCTGGGCGCACCTCGTCCGGTACGACGCCACCAGCCGCTGGTACCACCGGCTGCGCACCGGCCCCGGCTACGAGGTCTGGCTGCTCAGCTGGGTGCCCGGCCAGGGCAGCGGCGCCCATGACCACGGCCGCTCCTCCGGTGTGCTCACCGTCCTCCAGGGCGAGCTGACCGAACGCGTCGGCCGGCACGGCGCACGCCACACCCTCACCGCCGGGGCCCAGCGCGTCTTCGCACCCGGCTATGTCCACGACGTCGTCAACGACTCCCTCGAACCCGCCGTCAGCCTCCACATCTACTTCCCCGGGCTGACCGAAATGCCACCGCACCCCACCCAGGACGCCGACACCGGCGCCGCCCCCGCGCTCGACGGCGTCAACGCGCTGGACGTACCCGGCGGCTGAGCCACCGCCCTCCCACCTCCCCCGACCGCCCCGAACCTCCTCGGCGCTCCGGGCGACTGCAAGACTGTCCCCCATGCGCATTGTGGTTCTGGCAGGTGGCATCGGCGGCGCCCGTTTCCTCCGCGGTCTGAAGTCGGCCGCCCCCGACGCCGACATCACCGTCATCGGGAACACCGGTGACGACATCCATCTCTTCGGGCTCAAGGTCTGTCCCGACCTCGACACCGTGATGTACACGCTCGGCGGCGGCATCCACGAGGAGCAGGGCTGGGGCCGGACCGACGAGTCCTTCGCGGTCAAGGAGGAGTTGGCGGCCTACGGTGTGGGGCCCGAGTGGTTCGGCCTCGGCGACCGTGACTTCGCGACCCATATCGTCCGTACCCAGATGATGGGCGCGGGCTATCCGCTGAGCGCCGTCACCGAGGCGCTGTGCGCGCGGTGGGAGCCGGGGGTACGGCTGCTGCCGATGACCGACGACCGCGTCGAGACCCACGTCCTCATCGACACGGCGGACCTCGGCGGCTCCGCCGCGGGCGACGGCGAAGGCCGCAAGGCCGTCCACTTCCAGGAGTACTGGGTACGGCTGCGCGCCTCCGTACCCGCCCACGCCGTTGTCCCCGTCGGCGCCGACCAGGCCAAACCCGCGCCCGGTGTCCTCGAGGCCATCGCCGAGGCCGACATCGTCCTCTTCCCGCCGTCCAACCCCGTCGTCAGCATCGGCACCATCCTCGCCGTGCCGGGGATCCGCGAGGCCATCGCCGACGCCGGGGTGCCGGTCGTCGGCCTCTCCCCCATCGTCGGCGACGCCCCCGTGCGCGGTATGGCCGACAAGGTGCTCGCCGCCGTCGGCGTCGAGTCCACCGCCGCCGCCGTCGCCCAGCACTACGGCTCCGGGCTGCTCGACGGCTGGCTCGTCGACACCGTCGACGCGGGCGCGGTCGGCGACGTCGAGACCGCCGGGATCCGCTGCAAGGCGGTCCCGCTGATGATGACCGACACCGAGGCCACCGCCCGGATGGCGGCCGAGGCGCTGGCGCTGGCCGAGGAGGTACGGGCATGAGCCCCTCCCGACCGTCGTCCGGGGCGCCGTCGTACCAGGTCTGGGCCCTCCCCGGGCTGCCCGAGGTACGGCAGGGCGACGACCTCGCCAAGCTCATCGCCGACGCCGCGACCGCCGACGGGCTCCCCGGCCTCGCCGACGGCGATGTCCTGGTCGTCACCTCGAAGATCGTCAGCAAGGCCGAGGGGCGGGTGGTCGAGGCCACCGACCGCGAGGCCGCCATAGACGCCGAGGCGGTGCGGATCGTCGCCCGGCGCGGTGCCACCCGGATCGTCGAGACCCGGCACGGTCTGGTCATGGCCGCCGCCGGTGTCGACGCCTCCAACACCCCCGCCGGGACCGTGCTGTTGCTCCCCGAGGACCCCGACGCCTCCGCGCGCGCCCTCCGCGACGGACTGCGCGACGCGCTCGGCGTCGAGCTCGGCGTCCTCGTCACCGACACCTTCGGGCGGCCCTGGCGCACCGGCGTCACCGACGTCGCCATCGGCGCCGCCGGGGTGCGCGTCCTGGACGATCTGCGGGGCGGTGTCGACTCCCACGGCAACCCGCTGAGCGCCACCGTCGTCGCCACCGGCGATGAACTGGCCGCGGCGGGTGAGCTGGTCAAGGGCAAGGCGGACGGGCTGCCGGTGGCCGTGGTGCGGGGGCTGCCGCAGGTCGTCGCGGGTGGGGACGCGGGCGCGGGTCCTGACGCCGGCTCGGACGCGCTCGGCGCGCGGGCGCTGGTGCGCGTCGCCGCCGACGACATGTTCCGGCTGGGCACCTCCGAGGCCGTACGGGAGGCCGTCACCCTGCGGCGTACCGTGCGCGAGTTCACCGACGAGCCGGTGGACGGCGCGGCGGTACGGCGTGCCGTGGCCGCCGCCGTGACCGCCCCCGCGCCGCACCACACGACGCCGTGGCGGTTCGTCCTGCTGGAGTCCGAGGAATCGCGGATCCGACTGCTCGACGCGATGCGGGACGCGTGGATCGCGGACCTGCGCGGCGACGGCTTCTCCGAGGAGAGCATCGCCAAGCGGGTACGGCGCGGGGACGTACTGCGCAAGGCGCCGTACCTGGTGGTGCCGTGCCTGGTCGCGGATGGCGCGCATACGTATCCGGACGCGCGGCGCAATGCCGCCGAGCGCGAGATGTTCGTGGTGGCGGCCGGGGCCGGGGTGCAGAACCTGCTGGTCGCGCTGGCGGGTGAGCGGCTGGGGTCGGCGTGGGTGTCGTCGACGATGTTCTGCCGCCCGGTGGTGCGGGAGGTGCTGGACCTGCCGGGTGGCTGGGACCCGATGGGCGCGGTCGCCGTCGGCCACGCCGCCGCCCCGCCGAAGGACCGGCCGGGCCGGGACGCGGCGTCGTTCGTGGTCGTGCGCTAGGTCGTGGTCGTGCGCCAGGTCTTATCCGGGGCGCGCGGTGACGGGGTGCGCGCCGTGGATGGGGGCGCGCGTTGTGCGGGGCGGGGGCGTGGGTGCGGGGGCGTTGTGGGTGCGCGGGTGCGGGTGCGTTGGGAGTGCGCGGGTGCGGGTGCGCTGTGGGTGCGCGGGTGCGGGTGCGTTGGGGGGCGGGTGCGGGTGCGTTGTGGTGCGGGTGCGTTGGTGGTCGGGTGCGGGGGCGGGGCCTCCGGGGTGGGGTCCTGGACCGTCTATTTAGGCGCCGGCAGCCGGAGAAGTCGGGTGGGCCGGAGATTGGCGCCACAAATACACGAAAGTGTCCAGGACCCCACCCCTGCGACCCCGCCCCCTCCCGTCTCGTCGCCGACCGACCCCCGGACCGGGGACAAAGCACGATGTGTGCACCCGGGTTCGGCCTGCGCCCCGCCCCCCGTCTCGTTGCCGACCGACCCCCGGACCGAGGGACAAGGCGCCGGGTTCCCCTACATGGCACGGAAGTCCCTGACCGCGAAGCGCGGTGCGCGGCGCGGCGGGGTGCGCCCGGACAGCATGATCAACCGGGCCGCCCGGTGGCGCTGCCCCGCGTACGGGGCCAGCAGTTCGAGCATCGCCGCGTCGTCCGTACCGCGCTGCCCGGTGAGCGCGTAGCCGACGATGCGCGGCAGATGGAGGTCCCCGACCGTGATCGCGTCCGGGGTGCCGTTGCTGCGCTGAAGGGTCTCGGCCGCGGTCCAGGGCCCGATGCCCGGTATCAGCTGGAGGCGGGCGGAGGCGGCGGCGAGGTCCATGGCCGTGGCCTCCTCCAGCCGCCGGGCGACCCGGACTGCCCGCAGGATCGTCGCCGAGCGCTTGGAGTCGACACCCGCCTTGTGCCACTCCCAGGACGGGATCAGCGACCAGGTACGCGGATCGGGCATCACCCGCATCCGCTCGGCCGGGCCCGGTGCGGGCTCGCCGTGGCGCTGGAGCAGCAACCGCCAGGCGCGGTACGCCTCGTCGCTGGTGACCTTCTGCTCGAGGATCGAGGGGATCAGCGATTCGAGGACGAGGCCGGTCCGGATGAGGCGCAGCCCCGGGTTGCGGCGGTGGGCCTCGTGGACGAGGCGATGGCGCGGGGTGAAGCCGGACGGGTCGTCTTCCGCGCCGAGCAGTGCGGGTAGCCCGTCGAGCAGCCATGGGGCGCCCGGCCCCCAGGCGTGCGCCTCGATGGCGTCACCACAACGTGCGAGGCGGATGGTGCCGGGCCCCTCCGGGGTCCGGCTCGCCCGCCAGAACGCGCCGTCCCCACCGACGCGGAACGCCGGATCCCCCGGTCCCCGCTGGAGTACGCAGAGACTGCGCGCGAGGTCATAGGGTTCCGAGGGGGTCCAGGTACGGCTGACAGACACGCCGCCACCCTACGACCCCCGTGGGACAGCCAAGCCAGCAGTCGGTCCGCGACGAGACGGATCCACCGCGCCTCTCCCCGGTCCGGCGGGCGGGCGGCGACGAGACGGGAGGGGGCGGGGTCGCAGGGGTGGGGTCCTGGACGCTGTCGTGTATTTGTGGCGCCAATCTCCGGCCCAGGCTCACTTCTCCGGCTGCCGGCGCCTAAATAAACGGTCCAGGACCCCACCCCGGAGGCCCCGCACCCGCACCCGCACAACCGCGCAACGACCTACTGGTCGGAAGAGAACCGCACCGCCGCCGCCGGGATATCCGCCCCGCACCACACCCGTACGCCATCCCGCAGTTCGTTGTCCGCGCCGATCAGCGCGCCGTCGCCGACGACGGCGCCCTGCAATACCGTGCGCGCCCCGATACGGGCGCCCGCGCCGACGAGGGAGTCGCGGACCTGCGCGCCCGCCTCGACGACCGCGCCCTCCAGCACCGCGCTGCCCTCGATCCGCGCGCCCGCGCCCACCCGGGCCCGGGGGCCTATGACCGTGCCGCCGGACAGCTTGGCGTCGTCGGCCACGGACGCGTTCTCCAGGACCAGCCGGTCGCCGCAGCGCCCCGGCACCGCCGGGGAGGGGGCGTGGCCCAGGACCAGGTCGGCCGAGCCGCGGACGAACGCCTGCGGGGTGCCGAGGTCGAGCCAGTACGTGGAGTCGACCAGGCCCTGGAGATGGGCGCCCGCCTCGAGCAGCCCGGGGAAGGTCTCGCGTTCGACGGAGACGGGGCGGTCGGCGGGGATGGCGTCGATGACCGAGCGGTTGAAGACGTACGCGCCCGCGTTGATCTGGTCGGTGACGATCTCCTCGGGCGTCTGCGGCTTTTCGAGGAAGGCGGTGACGCGGCCGTCGGCGTCGGTCGGCACCAGCCCGTACGCACGCGGGTCGGTGACCCGGGTGAGGTGGAGGGAGACATCGGCGCCCGAGGTGCGGTGGGTGTCGACGAGGGCGCGGATGTCGAGGCCGGTGAGGATGTCGCCGTTGAAGATGAGCACCGGGTCGTCCGGGCCGGAGCGCAGCCGGGAGGCGACGTTGCGGATGGCACCGCCGGTGCCGAGCGGCTCCTCCTCGGTGACGTACTCCAGGTGCAGCCCGAGTGAGGATCCGTCACCGAAGTACGGCTCGAAGACCTCGGCGAGATAGGACGTGGCGAGCACGATGTGCTCGACCCCCGCGGCGCGGGCGCGGGCGAGTTGATGGGTGAGGAACGGCACGCCCGCCGCCGGGACCATCGGCTTGGGGGTGTGCACCGTCATGGGTCGCAACCGGGTCCCCTTGCCGCCGACCAGGAGGATCGCTTCTGGCGTTGATGGCGCTGTGGTCACGTATCGTCTCTGCTTCCTGCTGGGGCTCGCCGGGCCGGGCCAGTGTAGGCAGATCCGCGGACCGCGCCTGGTCAGCGCCCCTGGAGCCGGGCCGCTGCGCGGCGTACCGGGCCGAGCTTGTCGTAGAGACGCCGCCCGGGGCAGTCGGTGGCGAAGCCGTCGCGGTGTCCCGAGATCACGTGGAACCGCACACTGGTGCCCTTGGTGTACTTGTTGCCGCCGCCGGACACCAGGTGGACCACGGCCTTCGGATCCCTGTCGAAGAGCCCGAGCTTCCACGCGGTGAGCCTGGCGATGGCGTTCACCGCCTTCTGGGACGGCTGCTCGGCGTCGAAGGTTCCGAGGACGGCGACACCCATGCTCTTGGAGTTGAAGCCGCGGGTGTGGGCTCCGATGACGGCCTTGTCCACACCACCGGAGCGGCCTTCGTAGATATTTCCGCATCGGTCGACGGTGAAGTTGTAGCCGTAGTCGCTCCAGCCCATGCTCTTGACGTGGTAGCGGTAGATACCGCGCAAAAGGGAGGGGACTTCGGAGCAGTTGTAGGTGTTGCCGGTCACCGTGTGGTGGAGGAAGGCGACTTTGACCGTCTTGCTGTAGGCGTGCTCCTTCTCACGGATGGCCTCGTCGGCGCCCCATCCGGCGCGGGTGATGATCCGGGGCCTGGGGGCGGTATGCGGTGCGGCGGTGGCCGGGGGGAGTGGGGTCGCGGGGGCCGACGGGGACGCGGGGGGAGTCGGCGGTTTCGCGGACGCCGCGGGCTTCAGCGGCTTGAGGGGTTTGGCGGGCTTCACCGGCCGTACGGGCCCGGGCTTCGCCGGGGGGACCGGCTTCGGGCGCGTGGGCAGGGCCCGGGGCGTGGCCGGTGGCGGCTCCTCGGAGCGTACGAGTTGCAGCCGCATCCCCGTCGGCGCGGACCGCGTCGCGGAGGGCCGGACGCGTGCCTGTACCCCGTCGGCGTCGCCGACCCACAGCGGTGCGGTACCGCCGCGGGTGCGGACGGCGCCGGGGGCGGGCGTGGCGGGGTCGGGGGCCTCGTCGCCGTACGGTGCGAGATCCCGCCAGGCGGACCACAGACCGGTGCCGGTCGCGCGCGTGCGCACCTGTACCCCGGCGGGTTCCGCGTCGGCGTCGTCCCAGACGGCGCCGAGCAGCGAGAACGGCCGTACGCCCTGTGCGGGCACCCCCTGGGCGCCGCCGGGTGCGGTCGCGCTCCGGGCGAGCCCGCCGCCCAGCGGCCGCAGGGGCAGCGACTGGATACCGCCCCGCTGGTCGGTCCGGGGCTGGGCGGAGGCGGTGTGGAGGACGAGCGGGAGGGCGAGGGCGGCGGTGCATACGACGCCGATCGAGGAGGCTAGAAAGGCACGCATGTGAAAAATCGTGGACATACCGTGACAGGGCTGTCCATTCGGGAGCCCGCGCCGCGCCCGGGGGGTCAGCTGGCCGAACGTATGCGATCACCGGTGGGGGCCACGGGTGGCCGCGTACGCTTGCGCGGGTGAACGCCACCGATCGCACCCCCGCCGACCTGCTGCGATCCGCGCTCGCCGCGGATCCGGCCCGCCCGCTCGTGACCTTCTACGACGACGCGACGGGTGAACGCGTCGAACTCTCCGTAGCCACTTTCGCCAATTGGGTGGCGAAGACCGCCAATCTGCTCCAGGACGATCTGTCGGCCGCGCCCGGCGACCGGCTGGCGCTGCTGCTGCCCGCCCACTGGCAGACCGCGGTATGGCTGCTGGCCTGCTCATCGGTGGGGGTGGTGGCGGAGGTCGGGGGCGATCCGGCCGCGGCGGATGTGGTGGTGAGCGGCCCGGACACGCTGGAGGAGGCGCGGGCCTGTTCCGGGGAGCGGATGGCGCTGGCGCTGCGCCCGATGGGCGGCCGGTTTCCGCGGGCGCCGCAGGGGTTCGCGGACTACGCCGTGGAGGTGCCGAGCCAGGGCGACCGCTTCATCGCGTACGCCCCGGTGGACCCGGACGCTCCCGCGCTCACCGTCGGCGCCCTGGAGCTGACCGGGGCCGGACTGGTGGAGCGGGCGCGTGCGGACGCCGCCGCGCGGGGGCTCGGCCCGGGCTCCCGGGTGCTGTCCGGGCTGGCGTACGACGGCTGGGAGGGGCTGTCCTACGGACTCTTCGCCCCGCTGGCCGCGGGCGGCTCGGTGGTGCTGTGCCGCCATCTGGACCAGCTCGGCGAGGGGGCGCTGGCCGAGCGCCGGGAGAGCGAGCGCGTCACCGAGAGCGTCTAGTTGCGGTCCGGGCGGCCCTGTGGGACCGCCCGGATCCCCCCTGACCCGTCCGGCGGACTGCGGGCCGAGCCCACGGGCCCCGCCGCCCACCCCGCGCGATGATCGTCGGATACGTACAACCATGTGCGGGGTTCGCATGTCTGTCCCATTAATTCGGGACCCCGGCACGTGACGCGAGTCCGCCCGGCCGGGGTGGACCACGGGTTGGGAGGACGCGGACGTGACGAGTGACAGCCCGGAACCGGCGCCCAGGGGCGGGCGCCGATGGCTGCGCGTGCTCGCGCTGGGCGTGGCCGTACTGGTGCTGTCGATCGCCGGGACGGGCTGGTGGTTCTACGAGCGCCTCAACGGCAATATCCGCACCGACACCCGGACCGCGGACGAGCTGCGGAAGTACGAGGCGGAGCGGCCGGTCTCGGTGGTGCGCGACGCGCAGAACATCCTGCTGATCGGCTCGGACAACCGCGGCGGCAAGGGCAATGGGAAGTACGGCCGGGACACCGGCACCCAGCGCTCGGACACCACGATCCTGCTGCACCTCCAGGCGAACGGCAGGGGCGCGACGGCCGTCTCGATCCCGCGCGATCTGATGGTGGACACCCCCGGCTGCGACCGGGCGAACGGGAAGCGGATGGCACCCCGGTTCGCCCAGTTCAACTGGGCGTTCGAATACGGCGGTGCGGCCTGCACCATCCGCACGGTGGAGAAGCTCACCGGGATCCGGGTGGACCACCATGTGATCGTGGACTTCACCGGCTTCAAGAAGCTGGTGAACGCCATCGGCGGGGTGGAGGTCTGCCTGAAGGAATCCGTCGACGACAGCGACGCGCATCTGCGGCTGCCCGCGGGGCGCCAGACGCTCCGCGGCGAGCAGGCACTCGGTTATGTACGGGCCCGGTACAGCATCGGTAACGGGAGCGACACCGAGCGTATCGGCCGCCAGCAGGAGTTCCTCGGCTCGCTTGTGAAGAAAGTGCAGAGCAATGGTGTGCTGCTCAACCCCCGGAAGCTGTATCCCGTACTGAACGCGGCGACCTCGTCGCTGACGACGGATCCGGGGCTGGATTCGCTCAAGGACCTGTACAACCTGGCCCAGGGGGTCCGGAACATCCCGCGGGACAAAATCCGATTCCTTACGATTCCGCGACAGCCCTATACGTACAACAAGAACCGTGATGAGCTCGTCCAGCCCGACGCCGACCGCTTGTTCCGGCAGTTGCGGCTCGACCAGCCGGTCTCGGTGACCCGTTCCGTCACGTCCACGGCGGACGAGGACCCGAAGGCCGTGGATCGCGACCCCTACCAGGGCACGACGGCGGCGCGTGACATCTGCGACTAACCGCACAAAGGGTTGGGGCACCGACTCGTGAAGGATGGCGAAAGGATTGGGCAGAATGCCCAGTTGTAGGGAAGTGGAATTTGTCACCGGCGTCGCTTGGCGCTGAACTGGGCGGATAGTGTGAGCGATCCGGTGCGCTCTACGAGGTGGCCGCGCACTGCTCAGAAGACGGATGGGAGCGCCTTGAGGGGGAGGCGCCGCGTGGCACCGACGGAGGACACAGGCGACCGTGGACGCGCAAGGCCAGGGCGGGGCGGACGGTATCGACCCCGCTGATCAGTGGGTGTTCGACCCGAACACCGGGAGCTATGAACTGCGGCTGAACAATGCCGGGGCACCGGCTGACGCCGCCGAGCCCCCGCAGGCCCCCAGAGCGAGCCGTCGTCGCACCCCCGAATCCGAGCAGCGGGGGCGGCGCCGAGCGGGGGGCAAGCGGGAACAGGAGGCCCCTACGGGCCCGGCGAGCAGGCGCAAGCCGAAGCCGAAGAAGTCCAAGGGGAAGAAGGTCCTGTACTGGACCAGTGGCACGCTGGCCTTCCTGCTGGTCGGCGGGTCGGCCGCGGCGTACTTCGTCTATCAGCACCTCAACGGCAACATCCGGAAGGTCGATGTCGGGGAGAACAACCCGGCGGTCTCCGACGGCCCGATGAACATCCTGCTCATCGGCACCGACCGGCGTGACGGCAAGGGCAACAAGGGCTACGGCGACGCGGGCAGTGTCGGCCACGCCGACACCACCCTGCTGTTCCATGTCTCCGGGGACCGGTCGAACGCGACGGTGCTGAGCTTCCCGCGCGACATGATCACCGACATCCCGGAATGCAAGACGAAGCAGGACGACGGCTCGTTCAAGAAGATCCCGGGCGAGAAGGAAGTGCGCTTCAACACCAGCCTGGGCCAGGAGGAACGGGACCCGGGCTGCACCTGGCAGACGGTGGAGAAGATCACCGGCCTGAATGTCGACCACTTCATGATGGCCGACTTCAACGCGGTCAAGGAGATGTCCACCGCGGTGGGCGGGGTGGACATCTGCCTCGGCAAGGACATCAACGACCCCAAGTCGCATCTGAATCTGAAGAAGGGGCGGCACACCGTCGAGGGCGAGCAGGCCCTGGCGTTCGTCCGGACCCGGCACGCCGTCGGCTTCGGCGGCGATCTGGACCGGATCAAGCTGCAACAGCAGTTCCTCAGTTCGCTGATGCGCAAGATGAAGGCCAGCGGTTCGCTCACCAACCCGGGCAAGACCTGGAAGCTGGCGCAGGCCGCCACCAAGGCCCTGACGGTGGACCCCGGGATCGGCACGCTCAGCAAGCTGGCCGATCTGGGCAAGAACCTGAGCAAGGTGGATCTGAAGAACATCACCTTCGCCACCGTCCCGGTCGTGGACAACTCCGACGGGGCGACCGTGCTGCTCGACCAGACCAAGGCCGACCCGCTGTTCCAGATGGTCCGCCAGGACGTCTCGCTGACCGAGGTCAAGAAGAAGCAGAAGGCGGCCAAGAGCAGGGAGGCGGCCCGGCTCAAGGGCCCCAAGGCCGATCCGGCGGATGTCCGGGTCAAGGTGCTCAACGGCAGCGGGAAGTTCGGCGCCGCGCAGGAGACCGTCGGCTGGATGCAGAACACCGAGGGGATGCTCCGCACCAGCAACGGCGGCAACGCGAAGTCGGAGCTGAAGAAGACCACGCTGGAGTACGCGCCCAACCAGGCCGACCAGGCCCGGCGGCTCGCCGACAGCATGGGACTGCCCGGCTCCGCGATGAAGCAGGGGACCAAGGACGCCGAGCCGATGGCGGAGATGAAGCTGACGCTCGGGGGGGACTTCAAGAAGGCCGGGACACCGATCGCCGGTCCGGTGAAGGCGCCGAAGGACATTCAGAGGGTCGAGGCCGACGACAAGAACATCTGCGCCAAGTGACCGTCGCCGGCCGGCGGAGCAGGCTCGCCCTCGGACCGGCCCACAACTGAAGCAGGAAACCGGGGAGGCCCGATGCGGCAGAGCAATGTGCGGGGGGAGAGAGAGCGGCAGGCCGCTGTGCCCGAACCCCGTGAACCGGGCGAGGATGACAGCCAGCCCGAAAGAGAGGGCCCCGCGTCACGCGGCGCGGGGCACCGCCGGGGCGGTCCGCGCCGCCCCCAGCGCAGCCGGGGCGTGCGAATACTGCGCTGGACCGCGCTGACCCTCGCCGTGCTGGTGCTCGGCGCGGCCGGCGCCGGTTACCTCTACTACCAGCACCTGAACGGCAATCTGCGGAAGGAGGAGCTGGACCTCGGTGACAGCAAGATCGGCAAGCCGGAGCCCAACGCCGCGGGCCAGACCCCGCTGAACATCCTCCTCATAGGCTCCGACAGCCGTAACAGCGCGGCCAACGTCAAGCTGGGCGGCGCCAAGCAGGACGCCGACCGCAAGCCGCTGGCCGATGTGCAGATGCTGGTCCATGTCTCGGCCGACCGCAGCAACATGTCGGTGGTGAGCATCCCGCGGGACACCCGGGTGACCATCCCCAAGTGCACCGACCCCAGGACCAAGAAGGTCTATCCGAAGACCGAGGCGGCCATCAACCAGTCGCTCCAGCACGGCGGTCCGGGCTGTACGGTCGCCGCCTGGAAGGAGCTGACCGGGGTCTACATCGATCACTTCATGATGATCGACTTCTCCGGGGTGGTGTCCATGGCGGACGCCGTCGGCGGTGTCCCGGTCTGTGTCCGGGCCAATGTCTACTCCCATGACAGCAAGGGCCATGGCTCGGGTCTGCGGCTGACCAAGGGCACCCACAGCGTCCAGGGCGTCCAGGCCCTCCAGTGGCTGCGCACCCGCTACGGCTTCGAGGACAACACCGACATCGGCCGGGCCAAGGCCCAGCACATGTACATGTCCTCGATGATCCGGCAGCTGAAGGCGGGCACCAAGCTCACCGACCCGGGCAAGCTGATGGACCTGGCGGAGGCGGCGACCGAGGCGCTGACCGTGGACCACGGCCTCGGCACCGTGAAGAAACTCTACGACCTGGGCAATGACCTCAAGCAGGTGCCGACCAAGCGCACCACCATGATCACCATGCCCTGGGAGTACGGCGGCGGCGGTGAGTACGTGACGCCCAAGCCGGGCGAGGCCGAGCAGACCTTCTCGCTGCTCCGCAACGACATCGCGATGGACGGCAAGGACAAGAAGAAGCCCGATCACACCCCGGCGCCGACCGCCCCCAAGGGCGAGCTCCCGGTGGTGGTGCAGAACGGCACGTCCAGCACGGTCGACGGACCGGTCACCGGCCGCGCGGGTGTCCTCACCTCCGAGCTGGTCCGGCTCGGCTACGCCAAGGCCACCGCGAACACCGAGCTGACGGCACAGGCCGACACCACCGTGCTGTACCCCAGCGAGGCCCAGCAGGGTGACGCGCTGGCCGTGGCCAAGGCGCTGAAGCTGCCGAAGTCCGCGGTGAAGTCGTCGAAGTCGGCGCGGCAGGTCACGCTCGTGGTCGGCAACGACTGGCGCGAGGGCACCGTCTATCCGAAGCCCGCGGCCGAGGACGACGGAAAGACGCCCGAGAGCGCCGGTGCCCTCAACGGCGAGGACAAGACGGCGTGTATGAAGGTGAATCCGCAGTACACCTTCTGATCGCCCGCCGACCCCACGCGGAGGACTCCGCGGACGACAAAGGGGGCCGGACCCGTCGCCGGGTCCGGCCCCCTCGCTGTGGCTAGCCCTCCGCCATGACCGCCGGGCGGCGGCTGGCGATCACCCTCTTGGCGAGCGACCGCGGGCTGGTCAGAAAGCCCCAGCCCCACGACATATGCATGGTGGCCAGCGCGACCGGGATCCGCAGCCGGGCCGCGAGCGGCAGCCCCTTGCCCGCCGGGACCGAGCCCGCGGCGATGGCCGCCAGATAGCCGCCGGGGATCACCAGACCCCACGGGGTGATGGCCGCGCCCACGGCCAGGCCCGCGGCGATGGCGACAACGGCCGTCGGCGGGGCGAGGTAGCGCAGATTGATCGAGCCCTGGTGGAAGCGGGCCACCACATGGCGCCAGCGGCCGTAGTCCTTGTACTGCTTGGCCAGCGCCCGCACGCTGGGCCGCGGCCGGTAGGAGACCTTCAGCTCGGGCGAGAACCAGATCAGCCCGCCCGCCTCACGGATCCGGAAGTTCAGCTCCCAGTCCTGGGCGCGGATGAACTCCTCGTTGTAGCCGCCCTGTCGCTCCAGCGCCTCCCGGCGGAAGACCCCCAGATAGACGGTCTCGGCCGGGGCCGCCTCACCACCGGTGTGGAACGCCGCGTTACCGACCCCGATCTTGGAGGTCATCGCGGCGGCGACGGCGTGCTCCCAGTCGTTCTCGCCCTCGGCGTGCATCAGCCCGCCGACGTTCTGCGCGCCGGTCTCCTCCAGCAGCCGCACGGCGGTCGCGATGTAGTCCGGCGACAGCATGCCGTGGCCGTCGACCCGGACCACCACGGGATGGCGGGACGCCTTGATCGCCGCGTTCAGCGCGGCGGGGGTGCGGCCCGTGGGGTTGGGCACAGTGTGCACGCGGGGGTCCTCGGCGACCAGCTCGGCGGCGATCTCGTCGGTCCGGTCGGTGGACGGACCGATGGCGATCACCACCTCCATCTCACCGGCGTACTCCTGCTCCAGGATGTGCCGCACGGAGTTGCGCAGATGGCGTTCCTCATTGAGCACCGGCATGATCACGGAGACGGCCGGGAGCTGATGCGGGGGCATGGCACCTCGGGGTGTTCGGGGGTCGGCCCCCCAGCAGACTGCGGGTATCGGGCCCACGTTACCGCGTATGGGGGACACCGGATCGCGCCGCCCGGGTGGCAGCGGGCCGCACCGGCGGCGTGGGGCCGCCAAGGTGCTCATCGTATGGGCCTACGGTGAGGCGATTCCGCCCCGCCCGCCCGTCACGGAGGTCCCCGGAGTGAGAGCACCGGCCCGTTCGCCGCGCCCGTCGCGCACCCGCTCCGGCCGCCGTCCCCGCTGGGGGCTGCGGATCGCCGCCGGGGCCTCCGGTCTGGTGCTGGCCGTCAGCGGTATCGGACATCTGCTGGTCCGGGAGCTGGAGTCCGGGATCCACCGGGTCAATGTCTTCGACGACCTGGACAACCGGCCCAAGGGCGGCGGTGGGGGCGTCAACTTCCTGGTGGTCGGCACGGACGGCCGGGACCGGATCACCCCGCGGGAGAAGGCGCTGTACCGGCTGGGCGGCGCGCCCTGCCACTGCACCGACACGATCATGCTGGTGCATCTGTCGGGCGACCGCCGCCGCGCCAGCGTGGTCAGTCTGCCGCGCGACTCCTACGCCGAGATCCCCGCGTACACCGACGCCACCGGCAAGCGGCACCCGGTGCATCCGCAGAAGCTCAACGCCGCCTACGCGGAAGGCGGCCCCAGCCTGACGGTGCGCACCGTGGAGCATCTGACCGGTGTCCATATCGACCACTACCTCGAGGTCGACTTCACCAGCTTCATGAAGACGGTGGATGTGGTGGGCGGGGTGAAGGTCTGTACGGCCCGGCCGCTGAAGGACGACCACACCGGTCTCGAGCTGCCGATCGGCACCCATGTGCTGAACGGCGGGCAGGCGCTCCAGTACGTGCGCTCCCGGCATATCGACGGCACCTCGGACCTGGGCCGGATCCAGCGCCAGCAGCGGTTCATGGCGTCGGTGATCCACCAGACCACGGCCGGGGGCATCCTCTTCAACCCGGTGAAGTTCAACAAGGTGGCGTCCACCCTGCTGGGCTCGGTCCGGGCGGACCACGGTTTCGGCGCGGAGGACCTGGTGGAGCTGGGCCGGGCGATGCACGGTTTCACCCCGGCCTCGTCGGAGTTCGCCTCGGTCCCGGTGGAGCTGCCGGGCAGCCCGGTCAAGGGGGTCGGCTCCACCCTCCGCTGGGACGGCGAGAAGGCCGGCCGGCTGTTCGCGGCCATCCGCGAGGACCGGCCGCTGACCGTGCGGCACCACGGGAGGCCGAGCGGGGTCCCGGTGGATGTGGATCCCGCCCGGGTCAAGGTCCATGTGCTCAACGGCACCACCGAGTCGGGGCTCGCCCGCCGCGCGGACCGCGCCCTGCACGCCGTCGGCTTCGACACCACCGGTTCCCCGGCCGACGCGACGGCCTCGGACGTCAAGCACACGATGATCACCTACGACCCGGTCTGGGACCGCTCGGTGCGCTCGCTGGCGGCCGCGCTGCCCGGTGCGGAGCTGCGGCCGGTCGCCAAGCAGGGCGCGGTGATGCAGGTCACGGTGGGCACGGACTACAAGAGCGTGCGGAAGGTACGGGCCGAGGAGCCGCACCGTACGGACAAGGACGGTATCGAGGCCGTCACCGGCGACGAGGTCGCCTGCCCCTAGGCGGCGGACGGCCCGGCTACAGGTCGCCGCCCTCGGCGCGGCGGCGGGCGCGCAGCTCGCGGATGGCGCGGCGGCGGGCGAGGCGGTGGGTCCGCCGGATCTCGGCCTCCTGGTAGCGCCGCTTGTCGCGTGCGCTCTCCGGCATCACGGGCGGGACGGGCCGGGGCTTGCCGTCGGCGTCGACCGCGGCGAAGACCAGATAGGCGCTGCCGACCTGGGTGGCGGGGGTGGATTCGTTCCAGCGCTCGGCCAGCACCCGGACCCCGACCTCCATGGAGGACCGCCCGGTCCAGTTGACCTGGGCCTTCACATGGACGAGATCACCGACCCGGACCGGCTCCAGAAAGGCCATCTCATCCATCGACGCGGTGACGGCGGGGCCCTCGGAATGGCGTCCGGCGACCGCGCCCGCCGCGTCGTCCACCAGCTTCATGATCACGCCGCCGTGCACGGTGCCGAGGAGGTTCGTATCACCGTGGGTCATGATGTGCGACAGCGTGGTACGGGAGGCGGAGGTGGGCTTGCCCGGAAGCTCTGATTCCGCACCCTGGGCCTGAATCGTCATGCCGCCCACCCTATGCGGGATGTGGGCGGCCCCCACGGCCCGGGATTCTTATCAGCTCTGCAACAGCCATGCCCCGATCCCGCACCCGCCCTGTATGGGGCCCACCCGACCAGGCACACTGCCTAGCATGAGCGATTGGCCCCAGGGATGGACCGGCGACCGCAACGACCGGTACGGACGTGGCAGCGGCAGCTCCGAGTCGGAGGGAGCCCGCGCCATGCCGCAGGTCCGGCGTGCCGGGCCGGGCGGGGGCGGCCCACACGGCGAACCGCCGCTGCCGCCGAGCATGTCGCCGCGCGGCACGGTGCCGCGGCAGCAGCCGTCCCAGGGCTATGACGACTACGAGCCGTACGACGACGGTTACAACACCGGTCAGGTCTACGGCCAGGGCAACGGCGGCCCGGGGAACGGCGGGCCCGGCAACGGCGCCCCCGGCCCGGTCCGGCCCAAGAACTGGAAGCGCCGGATAACCATCGGCCTGGTGACCTTCCTCGTCCTGCTGCTGGCCGTCGGTATCGGCACCTACTTCTGGGCCGACAACAAACTGCGCCGCGAGGTCGACCTGAGCAAGGTCCAGGACCGGCCCGAAGGCGGCAAGGGCACCAACTACCTGATCGTCGGCTCCGACAGCCGCGAGGGTCTCTCCGCCGAGCAGAAGAAGAAGCTGCACACCGGCTCCGCCGACGGCCGCCGCACCGACTCCATGATCCTTCTCCATGTCGGTGAGAACGGGAACACCATGGTCAGCCTGCCGCGTGACTCCTGGGTCACCATCCCGGCCTTCACCGGCTCGGAGAGCGGCAACCGGATCCCGCAGAGCCAGAACAAGCTGAACGCCTCGTACTCCTCCGAGGGCCCGTCGCTGCTGGTGCGGACGGTCGAGTACAACACCGGTCTGAAGATCGACCACTATGCGGAGATCGGCTTCGACGGCTTCGCCAAGCTGGTGGACGGGGTCGGCGGGGTGGAGATCGACATCCCGCAGGACATGAAGGAGAAGAACTCCGGCACCGACCTCAAGAAGGGCAAGCAGACGCTGGACGGCCAGCAGGCCCTCGCCTTCGTCCGGCAGCGCTACGGCCTCGCCGGGGGCGACCTGGACCGCACCAAGAACCAGCAGAAGTTCCTGTCGGCCCTCGCCAACGAGGCGTCCTCGCCCAGCACCCTGCTCAACCCCTTCACGCTCTACCCGACCATGGGCGCCGGTCTGGACAACCTGGTCGTCGACAAGGACATGAGCCTGTGGGACGTGAAGGACATGTTCTTCGCGATGAAGAGCGTCTCCGGCGGTGACGGCAAGCAGATGAACATGCCCGTCTCCAACCCCGGCCTCGCCACGTCCAAGGGCAGCGCGGTGCAGTGGGACATGGCCAAGGTCAAGCAGCTGGTGAGCCAGCTGAAGAACGACGAGAAGGTCACCGTCTCGTCCGGCAACTAGCGATACGACGGAGGCGGGGGCATCGCGTACGCGATGCCCCCGCCCCCCGCCGAGGCGCCGGACGCCATAAGGCACCTTGGGGGGAACCGACCGA
>NZ_JBEZHR010000021.1:37098-122361 GCF_040650655.1 Streptomyces sp. NPDC048636
CCTGACCCGCTCCCCGACCCGCCCGCCAACACCCTACCCGCCGGGGGGGGGGCCCCCCCCCCCCCCCCCCCCCCGCCTCCGTCGTATGCGCCGTACGCCTTACGGCAGGTTGCGTTCACCCGTACGTGAGGTGGCGCCGTCGCTGGTCAGCTCAGGGACGCCACCGCGTCCGCGATGAGGGAGCGGGCGGCTGCTCCCCGCACAGCCTGCTGCGAGTGACGTTCGAAGGCTCGGGCGTACAACTCGACCTGGCTGGGCTGCGTGAGCGTTGAGGCGGCGTCCAGGGTATCGGCGTGCACCCTCCGGTCGTCGAAGATCGTGAAGGTCGGCATGGGCCACACGGCCCGTTTCCCGGAGAACGGGACGATGCCCACAGCGACGTTCTGAAGGTCCAAGGCCCCCAGCAGGTGGCCGAGCTGCGCCGCCATGGTTTCGGCGCCGCACAGCCTGTATCGCAACACCGACTCCTCCAGCACGAAGGAGAACCGACGGCCCCCCTGACTCAGCACCTGGTTACGCCGTATCCGGGCTTCCACGGCCTCGCTCACGTCATCCGGGGTTCCTCGGAAATTCGCGATGGAGGACAGCAGCGCGGAGGCGTACCCCGCTGTCTGAAGGAACCCAGGGATCACGTCGGATACATAGACGCGGAAGGTCTTGGTTTGCTGGTACAGATCGCCGGTGCTCTCTTGGAGTCTCCGGAGACCGGTCCGCTGAAGCCGCTTCCACTCCACATGCGCTTCGGCGGACTGCCTGTTGGCCGCGATCAGGTCCGGGGCCTGGTCCTCAGCAGTGCAGGCCCGACACCACGCCCGGATATCGGCATCGGAGGGAGGCGTCTTGGCGTTCTCGATCCTGGACGACTTCGACTCGGACCAACCGCACCTGACAGCCAGCTCCCGCCCACTGATCCCCGCGTCCTTCCGGATCTCACGCAGTCGACCGGCCAGGACTTCGCGGGCCTTCTGGACGCGTGAGGAGGGGTGCGGAGGCATGGAGCTGGCTTTCGTCAGACCTTGTACTGGTGATGTGGGATCGCTCGCTCCCAGACCGCTTCGAAGGCAGCGGAGCACAACTTCACGGCCTCCGGGGCCGCCGTGATCTCATCCTCCACCACCGCGCCGTCACCTGAGAAGTGGTGCACCCGGAGCAGCGCGTCATCGAACAGCCAGAAGTCGTTTCCTGGCAGAGGAATGGTCGTGGCTTGTCGCCGGGGCAGCCAGCGGACTTGCTCCCCCGCCGTGACGTTGGCATGGGTGACGTAGTGCTCCCACCGGATGTACTCCGATACCGGCTCGGAGACCACCCGCGCCCTGCGGATCACCACACCTCTGGCCACGGTGTCAGCGATCAACTGGTCATAGGGGTGCCACCAGGACTCGCGATCCTCCCAGTTGATCCGCTCGCCACGCTTCCACGCCTCGAACCGGTCCGTGGCGGCGTACGAGTCGCGCAATTCCAGGTGGACGGCGGATCGCTGGGACTGGCCAAGCAGCTCAGCGAAGCTGGGCACGCTCGACGGCATCGCATGCCTCCCTGATCATCGGAATCATCCGGGCCGGAATCCTGACGATGGCCTCGCTGTCAGGCACCGGACCGTTCGCGGGGCTTGTCCCCTCGCACTCCGCCTGAGTCTCGGGGGTCGGCTTCCACCCCTGCAACAAGATCTCCTGTGCTTCCGCGTCCGCCCACACGGTGGGGCAGTGGTCCCGGTCGGTGTTGGGGTCGATCCCAACGAGCTCTACGGCCATGTCAGGCTCCCTGGTCTAGGTACTTGCTCGGGCTTGCATCAGCTTCTTTGAACTGGAGAGACAGCGTCAACACCGCTAGGCGTCATTCCAACTGATGTGCAAGCTCATGCAAGTTCATGGACCGACAACTTCCCTTCTCCGTAGCTTCCTTGGCACTGCCAGTTGACAGCCGGAGGCAAGCACGGCGATGACCGAGCGCAACTGGCCGATCCGCAGGCTCCATGCACCCCTTCTCCCTGGAGGTACGCACGATGAGCGCAGCCGTTCAGACCCGCACCCGTGACCCGCAGATCATCCTCAACTCACTGGCCCACCGAGTGCCCCACCTGATCACCGACACCGAGCCGACACTGTGGGACCGCGAAATCGCTCTGCTGCTGCGCGACAACGGCGTAATGACCCGTGACACCGCCGAACGGCTGCTGGGCCAAGCCGTCGCGTACACGATCACCGCCATGGAGCGGAAGGGCGTGCACATGGGCGTCGGCTACACGGTGGACGTAGCCGTGCACGCCCTGATCCTGGATACCCCGCTGTACTTCGCCCTGTGCGACGAGTACAACAGCGGCCAGTACAAGCACCATGCTCCGCTGATTCAGCGGCGCTGCGACGGCACCGTAACGCGGACGGCCGACATCCTGCGAGACAACGGATTCGCCGTGGACGATGAGTTGTGGGACATGGACGGGGCGGAGTGCTCACCGTGCGACAACAAGGTCCCTGACAGCCACTAATACCACTTGTACGGGTGCCCCCGTCTTTTCCCAGAGGCGGGGGCACCAACCCAACCGTGGAACCGAGGCCAACAGTTGCCCGCTCAGCACAACATCGACTCCGAACGCGAACTCTGGGACCAGTACGCCGACAGCAAGAGCGTGCAAGGCTCCGTCAACGACTCGCCCCCGGTCTTCTGCTGGACGCAATACCAGGGGCACGGACCGGGGCCGGAAGTGCTGGGGCAGCCAACGACCGCTCTTGAGATCGGGTGCGGTACCGGACGGGCCGCCGCGTTCCTTGCGGATCAAGGCGTGAAGGTCACGGGCATTGATCTCTCGCCCGTCATGGTGGACAACGTCACCCAACGGTGGGGCTCGCTCGGCGCGCGGTTCGTCTGCGCGGAAGCACTAGAGCATCTGCGTGAGAATCCGGAGTCGTACGAGGCGATCTATTCGATCTTTGGGGCCGCCTGGTTCGCCGACCCCGCGCGACTCCTCCCTCTCGTGGCGCAACGGCTCACCCCCGGCGGCGTCTTCGCGTTCTCACAGCCCCCCGCTATCCCGGGGGCCTACGGACCGCAAGGCATGTACAAGGGAGGGTTCGCGGGGAGGGCACTGTTCACCTACCGCTACAGCTACACCCCTAGGAAGTGGGAAAGCCTCCTCCTACGAGCCGGATTCGAGAAGGCGGAAGTGCAGGTTCTCGATGCCCCCGAGCCTGACCACATCGGGACGTTGATCGCTCGCGCTGTGGTGAGCTGAGCCCAAGCAAAGCAAGGACGCCCCGGCCATTCTGGCCGGGGCGTTTGGTTGGTTGGTTAGAGGAGCGCTCGGAAGGGATTGACGTCGAGTGGTTCCGGGCGCTTCGGTTCAGGCGCGGGCTCCGGGGCCTGCTCGGGCGGCGCGGGCGGGCGGCCATCACAACGATGCTGACGCCCGACGCGGACGACCCCACCGAAGGCCAGACAGAAGTCGCCTGACAGAGCCCACGCGAACGACCCCCGGCAGAGCGCCGGGGGTCGTTGCGTTTGTGCAGGTGAGAGCCGATTTCCTGCCCGGTGTCGCCCAGGATTTCCCCAGCATGACGCCCATGACCGGCCCGAGAGGACCCGAACGGGCCGGAAGCCATTCCCAGCCCGCGAGCCATCGCAGATGGTCGCTGACCTGCGAAAACCCAGTTACGGCAGGTTGCGCGCCATCACGATGCGCTGAACCTGGTTGGTGCCCTCGTAGATCTGCGTGATCTTGGCGTCGCGCATCATCCGCTCGACCGGGTAGTCACGGGTGTAGCCGTAGCCGCCGAGAAGCTGTACGGCGTCGGTGGTGACCTCCATGGCCACATCCGAGGCATAGCACTTGGCGGCGGCGCCGAAGAAGGTGAGATCGCCATCGACGCGCTCGGACTTGGCGGCCGCCGCGTAGGTGAGCTGGCGGGCGGCCTCCAGCTTCATGGCCATGTCGGCCAGCATGAACTGGATGCCCTGGAAGTCGGCGATGGCCTTGCCGAACTGCTTGCGCTCCTGGACATAGCCCTTGGCGTAGTCCAGCGCGCCCTGGGCGATGCCCAGCGCCTGGGCGGCGATGGTGACGCGGGTGTGGTCGAGGGTCTTCATCGCGGTGGCGAAGCCAGTGCCCTCGTCGCCGATCATGCGGTCGGCGGGGATCCGGACGTTGTCGAGGTAGACCTCGCGGGTCGGGGAACCCTTGATGCCGAGCTTCTTCTCCGGGGCGCCGAAGGAGACGCCCTCGTCGGACTTCTCCACCACGAAGGCGGAGATGCCCTTGGAGCGCTTCTCGGGGTCGGTGACGGCCATCACCGTGTAGTACTCGGAGACCCCGGCGTTGGTGATCCAGCGCTTCACGCCGTTGAGCACGTAGAAGTCGCCGTCACGTACGGCCTTGGTCTTCATGCCCGCCGCGTCCGAGCCCGCGTCCGGCTCGGAGAGGCAGTACGAGAACATCGCGTCGCCCTTGGCGAGCGGGCCCAGGTACTTCTTCTTCAGCTCCTCGGAGCCGGAGAGCACCACCGGCATCGAGCCCAGCTTGTTGACCGCGGGGATCAGCGAGGAGGAGGCACAGACCCGGGCGACCTCCTCGATGACGATCACGGTGGCCAGGGCGTCCGCGCCCGCGCCGCCGTAGGACTCGGGGACGTGCACCGCGTGCAGATCGTTGGCGACGAGCGCCTCCAGCGCCTCCTGCGGGAAGCGGCCCTCCTCGTCGACCTCGGTCGCGAACGGGGCTATTTTCGCCTCGGCGAGGGAGCGGACCGAATCGCGGAGCATGTCGTGCTCCTCGGCAGGCCGGTACAGGTCGAAGTCGTTCACCGAGGACGCCAAGATCTTCCACTCCCCTGAGTGTGCTAACTACCGTTAAGTAACTGAATTCTAGAGGCGCTGCCCCGACAGGTATACGTGAGTTTGCCGACAGGCTCCGCTCGGGCCCGGCCCCCGTCCCGACTATGCTCAGTCAGCGCATCTGCGACCGACCGCCCTGGAGCACTCATGCCCCTCAAGATCACAGTGATCGGCACCGGCTACCTCGGCGCCACACACGCCGCCGCCATGGCCGAGCTGGGCTTCGAGGTACTGGGTCTGGATATCGTCCCCGAGAAGATCGCGATGCTCTCGGCGGGCAAGGTGCCGATGTACGAGCCAGGTCTGGAGGAGCTGCTGCGGCGCCATGTCGCGGGGCACGAGGGCGCGACCGGACGGCTGCGCTTCACCAGCTCCTACGAGGAGGCCGGTGCGTTCGGTGACATCCACTTCATCTGTGTGAACACCCCGCAGAAGCACGGCGAGTACGCGTGTGACATGAGTTACGTCGACTCCTCCGTGGAGTCGCTCGCCCCGCATCTGCACCGCCCCGCGCTGGTCGTCGGCAAGTCCACCGTGCCGGTGGGCAGCGCGGACCGGCTGGCGGCCCGGCTGGCGGAGCTGGCCCCGGTGGGCGGGGACGCCGAGCTGGCCTGGAACCCGGAGTTCCTGCGGGAGGGGTTCGCCGTCCAGGACACCCTGCACCCGGACCGGATCGTGGTCGGCGTCACCAGCGAGCGGGCCGAGAAGCAGCTGCGCGAGGTGTACGCCACACCGATCGCCGAGGGCTCACCCTTCGTGGTCACCGACTACCCGACCGCCGAGCTGGTGAAGACCTCGGCGAACTCCTTCCTCGCCACCAAGATCTCCTTCATCAACGCCATGGCCGAGGTCTGCGAGGCCGCGGGCGGCGATGTGGTGAAGCTGGCCGAGGCCATCGGCCATGACGACCGGATCGGGAAGAAGTTCCTGCGCGCCGGGATCGGCTTCGGCGGCGGCTGTCTGCCCAAGGACATCCGGGCGTTCATGGCGCGCGCCGGTGAGCTGGGCGCGGACCAGGCGCTCACCTTCCTGCGCGAGGTGGACTCGATCAATATGCGGCGCCGCGGCCATATGGTCGAGCTGGCCCGCGAGGCCGTCGGCGGCAGCTTCCTGGGCAAGCGGGTGGCCGTGCTGGGCGCGACCTTCAAACCGGACTCGGACGACGTACGGGACTCCCCCGCGCTCAACGTCGCCGGGCAGATACAGCTCCAGGGCGCCCAGGTCACCGTCTTCGACCCCAAGGGCATGGACAACGCCCGCGCCCTCTTCCCGACCCTGGCCTACGCGGCGAGCGCGCAGGAGGCGGCCCAGGGCGCCCATGCGGTGCTGCACCTCACCGAGTGGCGGGAGTTCCGCGAACTGGACCCGGCCGGGCTCGGCGCGGTGGTCGCCGAGCGCCGTCTGCTGGACGGGCGGAACGCGCTGGACCCGGACCACTGGCGCGAGGCCGGCTGGATCTACCGGGCGCTGGGCCGCCCGCTGGCCTGACCCGCCGCTCCTGGTCCGACTCTTCGAACGTCGCCGCGGCGCCGCCGGGTTGGCCCCGGCGGCGCCGTACGGCTATCCGGCGGCGGCCCCGTCCAGCTGCTCGATGGTGGCCACCGACGGGCCCCGGGACTCCCGCAGCCGGTGCGCCACATCTTCCGCGGAGCGCACCGTACGGACCGCGTTCTCCCAGGTCAGCTTGGCGAGATCGGCCGCTGACCAGTGGCGGTCCAGCAGTTCGGCGATGAGGTTCGGATAGCCCGCGACATCGGCGAGATCGTCCGGGGTGAAGGCGGTGCCGTCGAAGTCGCCGCCGATGCCGATGTGGTCGATGCCCGCCACCTCGCGCATATGGTCCAGATGGCCGGCGACGGTGGCCGCGGTGGCGCGCGGGCGCGGGTTGGCCTCCTCGAAGGCGCGGTGTACCGCTATCCCGGCCTCCGACATCTCCAGCGGGTGCAGTCCGTGGGCGCGCATGTTCTCGTCCGCCGCCTCGGTCCAGGCGACCGCCTCCGGCAGGACGAACTTGGGCACGAAGGTGACCATCGCCACCCCGCCGTTGGCGGGCAGCAGCGCCAGTACGTCGTCGGGGATATTGCGCGGATGGTCGCAGACGGCGCGGGCGGAGGAGTGCGAGAAGACCACGGGGGCCTCGGTGACCCGGAGCGCGTCGCGCATCGTGTCGGCCGAGACATGGGAAAGGTCGACGAGCATGCCGAGCCGGTTCATCTCCCGGACGACCTCCTCGCCGAAGCGGGTGAGGCCGTGGGCGCGCGGCTCATCGGTCGCCGAGTCCGCCCAGGGGACGTTGTCGTTGTGGGTGAGCGTCATATAGCGCACCCCGAGGTCGTACAGGGCGCGCAGAGTGGCCAGCGAGCAGTTGATGCTGTGGCCGCCCTCGGCGCCCATCAGGGAGGCGATCCGGCCCTCGGCGCGGGCGGTCTCCATGTCATCGGCGGTCAGCGCCGGGCGCAGCTGGTCGGGGTGGGCGGCGGTGAACCGGCGGACCACATCGATCTGTTCGAGGGTGGCGCTGACGGCGGTGTCCCCGCTGAAGTCCGAGCGGACGTAGACCGACCAGAACTGGGCGCCGACGCCTCCCGCGCGCAGCCGCGGGAGGTCGGTGTGGGTGTGGGCGCTCAGATCGGCGGCGATATCGCGCCGGTCGAGGTCGTAGCGGACCTGCTCACGCAGGGCCCACGGGAGGTCGTTGTGGCCGTCGACCACGGGGTGGGTGGTCAGCAGTGCACGGGCTTGCGCGAGACGATCGGTCATCGTCACATCTTGCAATGTTGAATGACCGAAGTCACGCCCCATCAGCGCGCCCGCCGACCGGCTTCGGTACCCCGCTGAACGGCTTTTGATCAGCGCTTGATCAGTGCTGATCAGCGCGTGACCGGTCGCCGACGCGCGCGCCGGGCGGCCGGTGAGACGCCGCCGGGCCGGGGCCTACTTGGCGAAGCCGAAGGAGCCCGCTCCGTTCACCTTGGCCCGCAACCGCTTGCCCTTCTCGGTGGCCTGCTGGTTGAGCTCCTCCTGGAACTCGCGCATCCGGGCCTGGAGCTCGGCGTCATGGGCGGCCAGGATCCGGGTGGCCAGCAGTCCGGCGTTACGGGCGCCGCCGACCGAGACCGTGGCCACCGGCACCCCGGCCGGCATCTGCACGATCGAGAGCAGTGAGTCCATCCCGTCCAGATACTTCAGCGGTACGGGGACGCCGATCACCGGAAGCGGGGTGACCGAGGCGAGCATGCCCGGCAGATGGGCGGCGCCGCCCGCGCCCGCGATGATCGCCTTCAGTCCGCGGGGGGCCGCGTTCTCCCCGTAGGAGACCATCTCGTGCGGCATCCGGTGCGCGGAGACCACGTCCACCTCGTACGGGATCTCGAACTCGTCGAGGGCCTTGGCCGCCTCTTCCATGACGGGCCAGTCGGAGTCCGAACCCATGACGATGCCGATCGCAGGAGCGCTCATTCGGTGATGGTCCCTCTGAGGTAGTCGGCGGCGTGGCGGCCGCGCTCACGCACATCGGCCAGATCGTCGCCATAGGTGTTGACGTGGCCGACCTTGCGCCCGGGCTTCACGTCCTTGCCGTACATATGGATCTTCAGCCCAGGGTCGCGCGCCATGCAATGGAGATACGCCGCGTACATATCGGGGAAGTCACCACCGAGGACATTGGTCATCACGGTCCACTCCGCCCGTGGGCGCGGATCGCCGAGCGGCAGATCGAGTACGGCGCGGACATGGTTGGCGAACTGCGAGGTGACGGCGCCGTCCTGGGTCCAGTGGCCGGAGTTGTGCGGGCGCATCGCCAGCTCGTTGACCAGCAGCCGCCCGTCCCGGGTCTCGAAGAGCTCCACCGCCAGATGCCCGACGACGCCCAGCTCGGCGGCGATCCGCAGAGCCAGCTCCTGGGCCTGGGCGGACAGCTCGCCGGAGAGCCCGGGCGCGGGGGCGATCACCGTGTCGCACACCCCGTCGACCTGGATGGACTCCACCACCGGATAGGCCACGGCCTGGCCGTGCGGGGAGCGCACCACATTGGCCGCCAGCTCCCGGGCGAAGTCGACCATCTCCTCGGCGAGCACGGGCACCCCGGCGCGGAACGGATCGGCAGCCTGCTCCGCGTCCCGGACCACCCACACACCCTTGCCGTCATAGCCGCCGCGCACCGTCTTCAGGACGACGGGGAGGCCGTCGCCCTCCTCGGCGAACCGCACCACGTCCGTGGGATCCGTCACGATGCGGTGGCGCGGGCAGGGCACTCCCGCGGTGCGCAGCCGCTCCCGCATCACACCCTTGTCCTGGGCGTGGAGCAGGGCTTCCACCCCGGGACGGATGACCACACCGTCCGCCTCGAGGGCGCGCAGATGCTCCGCGGGGACATGCTCATGATCAAAAGTGACCACATCACAGCCTTGTGCGAACGCACGAAGGGTCGCGAGGTCACGGTAGTCACCGATGACCACATCGCCGACCACCTGCGCCGCGGAGTCCTGCGGGGTGTCACTGAGCAGCTTGAACCTGATACCGAGGGGGATGCCCGCCTCGTGGGTCATACGGGCGAGCTGGCCGCCGCCGACCATGCCGACTACCGGGAATGTCACCCTCCCAGAGTAACTTCCTCCGCCGACCGCCTCCGACCCACGTTGGAGGATCATCCAGAACCCCGGCTCCGGACGATGCCGGTGCCTTGCGGGCGCGCGGGCGGACGGCTGGTTAGCATGGGCCCGTTGTTGAACGCGACGGACGGGGCTGAACGATCACCATGAGTGAACGGCGCACACTCGGCGGGCTACGTGCCCAGGTGGGCCAACTCGCCCGCGAGATCGCGAAGTTCGGGGTGGTCGGCGGCGCCGGCGTCTTCGTCAACCTCGCCGTCTTCAACCTGGTCCGGGAGTTCACCGAGCTACCGGTGGTGCGGGCGTCCATCGTGGCCACGGTGGTCGCGACGGGCTTCAACTACCTGGGCTACCGCTACTTCACCTACCGGGACCGGGACAAGCAGGGGCGCACCAAGGAGCTCAGCCTCTTCCTGCTGTTCAGCGCGATCGGTCTGATCATCGAGAACGGTGTGCTCTACACGGCCACCTACGGCTTCGGCATGGACAGCCAGCTTCAGAGCAATATGTTCAAGTTCGTGGGCATCGGGGTGGCCACCCTCTTCCGCTTCTGGTCCTACCGGACCTGGGTGTTCCGGACGCTGCCCGCCCGGGACGCCGTGGAGTGCGCGGAGTCGTTTCTCTCCGAGACGCCGCCCGCCCAGGCCGCCCGTAAGCAGCCGGTCCGGAAGTAACCCGCCCGACGCGGGGGTCAGGAATCGCCCTGGCCCTCCGCCTCGCGGCTGAGGAAGAGCGCGAAGACCGGCGGATGCTGCTGGAGCAGCTCCAGCCGTCCGCCGTCGGCCTCCGCCAGATCGCGGGCGACCGCGAGCCCGAGCCCGGTGGAGTTCCGCCCGCTCACCGTCCGCTCGAAGACCCGGGCGCCGAGGTCGGGGGAGACCCCCGGCCCCTCGTCGGAGACCTCGACCACCGCCTGGTTGCCGGTGACCCGGGTGCGCAGCGCGACCGTGCCGTCGCCGTGCATCAGTGAGTTCTCGATCAGGGTGGCCAGTACCTGGGCGACCGCGCCGGGGGTGCCGACCGCCCGCAGCCCCTTCTTGCCCGAGCGCACGATGGCGCGCCCCTCGCTGCGGGAGGCCGGGCGCCACTCCTCGATCTGCTGCTTGACCACCTCGTCGAGGTCGAAGGCGACCGCCGAGCCGCTGCGCGGATCACGGGAGTTGGTCAGCAGCCGCTGCACCACATCGGTGAGCCGCTCGACCTGGCCCAGCGCGATGGTGGCCTCCTCCTTGACCGTCTCCGGCTCATCGGTGAGCGTGATCTCCTCCAGCCGCATCGACAGCGCGGTCAGCGGGGTGCGCAGCTGGTGCGAGGCGTCGGCGGCCAGCCGCCGCTCGGCGGTGAGCATCCGGGCGATCCGCTCGGCGCTGGAGTCCAGCACATCGGCGACCCGGTCCAGCTCCGGCACCCCGTAGCGGCGGTGGCGCGGCCGTGGATCGCCCGAGCCCAGCCGCTCGGCGGTCTCGGCGAGATCGGTGAGCGGTGCGGAGAGCCTGCGCGCCTGACGCACGGCGAGGAGGACGGCGGCGAGCACCGCGAGCAGCGCCACCGCCAGGATGATCAGCATGGTGCGGCCGATCTCCCGGCTCACCGTGGAACGGGACGACTCGACCCGCACCACCTCGCCCTGTTCGCCCTTCTCCTCGGCGGAGATGACACTGCCGCCGGGCCGCTCACCGATCTTCACCGTGGGGTGGCCGGGGATCCGGATCACGGCGTAGCGGCCGGGCTCGATCTGCTCGCGCAGCACCTTGGCGGTGACGCCCTCACCGCCGAGCAGCCTGCTGTCCACGATGCTGACCAGCCGTACCGCGTCGGAGCTCACGCTCTCCTGGGCGCTGTTCTCGATGGTCCGCGTCTCCACCAGGACCAGGGACAGCCCGAAGACCGCGATGACGACGAGGACCACGGCGAGCGTGGAGTTGATCAGGCGACGGCGCATGGTCCTACCGGCTCAGCCACCGTCAGCTCTTCTCGAACCGGAAACCGACACCCCGGACGGTGGCGATATAGCGGGGGTTGGCGGCGTCGTCCCCGAGCTTCTTGCGAAGCCAGGAGATATGCATGTCCAGGGTCTTGGTCGAGGACCACCAGGTGGTGTCCCACACCTCGCGCATCAGCTGGTCGCGGGTGACGACCCGGCCCGCGTCCCGGACCAGGACACGCAGCAGGTCGAACTCCTTCGCGGTGAGCTGGAGCTCCTCATCGCCCATCCAGGCCCGGTGCGACTCCACATCGATCCGCACCCCATGGGTGGACGGTGTCTGCGCATGGGCCTCGACCGCGCCGCGCCGCAGCAGCGCCCGGACCCGGGCGAGCAGTTCGGCGAGGCGGAAGGGCTTGGTCACATAGTCGTCGGCGCCCGCGTCCAGCCCGACCACCGTATCCACCTCGTCCGCGCGGGCGGTCAGCACCAGCACCGGGAAGCCATGGCCCTCGGTGCGCAGACGGCGGCAGACCTCGAGACCGTCCATGCCCGGCAGGCCGAGGTCGAGGACGATCAGGTCGACGCCCCCTTGCAGCCCGGCGTCGAGCGCGGTGGGTCCGTCCTCCCGCACCTCGACCTCGTACCCCTCACGGCGCAGGGCGCGAGCGAGCGGCTCCGAGATGGATGCGTCATCCTCGGCGAGCAGTACTCGGGTCATGGGGTGATGGTAGTCCGCCGAGGTCGGAGCACGGGGCGCGCACGGGACTACGGCCGGGGCTCACATGGTTGCACGCGCCTTCCGTGAGGTTTGTCTCACCGCACCCGGGACGCGGGAAGGGCGTGTGTAAGGTGAACGTACGTTTATAGCTCTTTCGGGGACCTTTGGCCGCCACCCGCCGCCGAGGGTCTCTGTCATGTCCGGAGCCGGACAAGGCGACCGAGCTGACCCCCCACGAGCGCCACCTGACCACACAAGGAATCCCCCCATGGCGTCCAGCCTCACGAAGGGCGCCACCGCGCAGGGAACCCCTGCCAGCGGTGGCAAGACCTTCTTCGGCCACCCCCGCGGTCTGGCCACCCTCTTCATGACCGAGATGTGGGAGCGCTTCAGCTACTACGGCATGAGAGCCCTGCTCGTCGTCTACCTGATCTCCGGCGGCCCGGACGCCAAGAAGGGTGCTCAGGGCGGCGGCCTCGGGATGACCGAGGTCAACGCGGTGGCCATCTACTCGGTCTACCTGGCCCTGGTCTATCTGCTGGCCATGCCCGGCGGCTGGTTCGCGGACCGGGTCTGGGGCCCGCGGCGGACGGTGGCCATCGGCGCCGGTGTGGTCGTGGCGGGCCACCTGACGCTGGCCGTGCCCGGCGAGGGCGGCTTCTTCGCCGGTCTCGCCCTGGTGGCCCTGGGCTCGGGGCTGTTGAAGGCCAATATCTCCACGATGGTCGGCCAGCTCTACGACGGTCCCCAGGACCCGCGCCGGGACGGCGGGTTCACCCTCTTCTACATCGGCATCAACGTGGGCGCCTTCGCCGCTCCGCTGGTGATCGGCACCGTCGGCCAGAGCTACAACTGGCATCTGGGCTTCGCGCTCGCCGCGCTCGGTATGGCGCTGGGCCTGGTGCAGTTCCTGATCGGCACCCGCCACCTCAGCCCGGAGAGCAGTGTCGTCCCGACGCCGCTGGCGGCCGAGGAGCGCCGGGCCTGGCTGCGCAAGGGGCTGATCTGGCTGACCGTGGCCGTGGTCTTCTACGGCGCGGTGGTCCTCAGCGGCCACTGGACGCTGAACTGGGCGCTGGTCCCGATCACCATCCTGGGCCTGATCATCCCCACCGGGGTGCTGATCCGGATCAAGCGCGACCAGGAGCTCTCGGCGGTCGAGCAGACCAAGGTGAGCGGCTACATCTGGTTCTTCGTGGCCGCGGCCGTGTTCTGGATGATCTACGACCAGGGCGGCTCCACGATGTCCGCCTTCGCCGAGACCAAGACCGCCGACAACATCTTCGGCGTGCACTTCCCGTCCTCGTGGTTCCAGTCGGTGAACCCGCTGTTGGTGATGGCCATCGCCCCGGTCTTCGCCTGGCTGTGGCTGTGGCTGGCCCGGCGCGACCGGGAGCCCAACACCACGGTGAAGTTCTCGATGGCCCTGGTCCTCGTCGGTGCCTCCTTCTTCGTCTTCGTGGTGCCGATGGGGATGGCCTCGGACGGTGACACGGTCAGCCCGATGTGGCTGGTGTCGATCTACATGATCCAGACCATGGGTGAGCTGTGCCTGTCGCCGGTCGGCCTCTCGGTGACCACCAAGATGGCTCCGGCGAAGTACGCGAGCCAGATGATGGGTGTCTGGTTCCTCGCCGTCACGGCGGGCGACTGCGTCACGGGTCTGCTGTCCATCGCGGGCGTCGACCTGAGCGGTACGGGCATCATCGCGCTGGAGGCGACCCTCGCGGCGCTGGCCGGGTTCGCGGTCTATATGTACCGCAGGAAGATAGTGGCCCTCATGGCCGATGTGCACTGAGCTGAGCTGAGCAGCGCTGACGTGCGCCGGCGCCGTTCGCGGCCGCACGGTGTGAGGGGCCCGGCGCGGGATGACCGCGCCGGGCCCCTCAGCCGTTCCCGGGATCCGGTCAGCCGGTGCCGGTGCCGGTGCCGCGCAGCTTGCGCCACGGGGTGAGGGTGAAGACCGCGCCGCCGAGCAGGACGCAGGTACCGGCGATCAGGCCGAGTGCCTTCAGCCCGCCGTGGTCACCGGCGCCGGTCTCGGCCAGCCCGCCCGCGCCGCTGCCGGACGAACCGCCGCCGGACGTACCGCCCGAGCTGCCCCCGGAGGTGGAGCCGGACGAACCGCCGCCGCTGCCACCGGAGGTGCCGCCGGGCTGGGCCGTGGTGTCCAGCTCCAGCGAGGCGCCCGGGTCCTTGGCCGGGGTGCAGGTGGTGGTCGTACCGAGCGCCTTGACCGTCAGCACACCGGGGGTGAGCGTCGCCTTGCCGCTCGCACCCGGCTTGTAGGTGCCGGTGAGGTCCGGGATCTCGATCGGCTCACCGGACTTGATGGGTCCCTTGTTGGTCGGGCCCTCCACCGCGACCGTGCCCTTGTCGGCGCCGCCGACCGCCACGGCCATCGAGGGCTTGACGGAGTCGGCGGGGATATCGGCCGGGCTGTCCATCACGGACTTGCCGAACTTCACGGTGAGGTCGAAGTTCCCGCCCTTCTTGGTGGCGTTGATCTGGACCGGGGAGGTCGCCTCCTTGTCACCGATCGGGGTCTTGCAGCGGTAGTCGACGCTCACCTCCTTGCCGGTCTGGGTGTCGCCCCCGCCGCCACCGCCGCCGGTCGTCGAACCGCCGGTGGTGGAGCCGCCCGTGGTCGTCCCGCCGGTCGTGGAACCGCCGGTCGTCGTGCCACCCGTGGTCGAACCGCCGGTCGTCGTACCACCGGTGGTGGTGCCACCCGTGGTCGTACCACCGGTGGTCGTACCGCCGGTCGTGGTCCCGCCCGTGGTGGAGCCGCCGCCGTCCGTCACCTTGATGGTGGCGGCGGCCTTGACCGTCTCCTTGGCCGAGCACTTGGTGTCCGTGGAGATCGGTTTGCTGACGTTGATGTTGTACGCGCCGGGGGTCAGCGTCACCTCCCCCGCCTTCGTCAGCTTCAGCTTGGCCTTCATCTCGGACAGCTTCATCGGGCTGTCCTTGGGGATCGGCGGATTCTCCCGCGCCCCCTCCATGGCCAGGTCGCCGGTCTGCGCCCCGCCCACCGTGAGGGTGCCGGTGGGCTTCACGGTGTCCTTCTCGAGGTCGAGGATGGGCGGGTTCTTGGAAGCGGCCTGCACCGTCTTCCACACCACCTCGACCTCGTCGCCGACTTTGGCCGTGGCCGGGGCCTGGACATCCACCGTCGTGGTGCCCTGCACCGGCGGCATACCGGAGATCGGCGGTGGCAGGCACTCGGTCTTGTACGAGACCTCGGCGCCTTGTGCGGTACTCGCGCCGAACAGCACGCCCGCACCGCCGAGCACCAGCGCGGCGGCGGCCGCGCCCACTCTTCGTTGCGTACTCACGTCGATCCTTTCGGGGTAGGTCGATCGTTCTCGGACGGTGCGGAAGGGTGGTGCGTCTGCGACCCCGGCAGCGTGTCCGGGGTGAACCAGGGCAGGGCCGGGGCGTCATGGGAGCGGCCGCCACGGTCGGGACCGGCGGCGGGGCGGGTACGGCCGGTACGGGAGCGGCGGGTACGGGCGTGGGCGGGCGACGCCGCCGTACGCGGCCGCGCCTTGTCCACGACGGCCATGCCGATCCGGAAGACCCCCACCGGAATCACCACGCACAGCAGGATCCAGAAGAGCGTGACGCCCCAGGGCCGCCCCACCGACCACGGCTGTTCGACCAGCAACTTGCGGCCGTACTCGAGCGAGACGACGTAGTCGCCGTGGGCCGCGGCCGACAGTTCGACCTCCAGCTCGACCCGGGCCTTCTTCCCCGGTGCGATGGTCCCCCGCCACTGCCGCTCCTCCCACGAGGGAGCGAAGACACCGCGCGAGGCGCCCACCCGGAAGACCGGGTCGCGGGCCGGGGTCGCGCCGAGGTTGGCGACCGTGACCACCAGCTTGCGGCGCGGGGGCGCGCCGAACCAGGTGAGCGGCCCGCTCGAACCGTCGAGCCGCGCCGAGAGCACACTGAGCCGCTCACCGCCGATGCGCTCCCCGGGCAGCGGTTTCACCGGATGTCCGGCGACGCGGAACGTGACGTCCGCGGAGGCGGCCGCGCCGGTGACGGTCGCGGCATGGACGACGCAGGGGCAGGGCTCGGGCGGATCGGCGACCGGCAGCTTTCGGCGGAAGGTGCCATCCGCTCCGGTGGTGACCGCTCTGCCGTCGGAATTGGCACAGGAGTTGGTGCCACCGATCATCTTCTGTCCACAGATGAGCAGGGTGAGCAGCGCCTTCGGCCGCCAGCCGCGGCCGGTCACGGTGATCGAGCCGCCGGTGCCCGCCTCGCGCGGGGAGACCACGACGGTCGGCCCGTCGGAGGCCGCGGCGGCACGGCCGGGGAACGGTACGGCGAGGGCGCCCAGGAGCAGCGCGAGGAGGGCGAGGACCACGGGGGCGGCCGACGGGTGGGGGTGGTGTCGTCTCATCCGTCCGCCCCCGCCCCCGCGACGACGGCCTCCGGTACGGCCCTCTCCGGTACGGCCGCTTCGGCCACCGCGGCCGCGCGGCGCCGCCGCCGCCGCACCAGCCACGCGCCCGCGCCGGTGCCCGCGCCCAGCGCCCCGATCGCGGCCGGAACGAGCAGCCATGGCGGTACGGCGGTGTAGGTGGTGGACGCCGCGGAGTGGGCTCCCCCGGCCGCGGTGACCGTGAGCTCCACCGCCACCCGGTCGACGGCGGGCGGATCGGGCCACTTCTCGGTGAGCCGCATCCGGCGGCCGGGGGCCAGTTCGACCGGCAGGGTGCGGGCGTCGCGGCGCAGCACGGCGCCGAAGAGCCCTTCGGCGCGTACCGCGAGCCGCGGGGTGAGCGTGGTGGTGCCGCGGTTGACGAGGGCGTAGCGGATGGCCGCCCCGTCGCCGTGCCGCTCGACGCGCACGTCCTCGACGGAGAGCGCGGCCATGGTGGGCCCGTTGACCCGCAGATGCGCCCGGACCGCGATCTCGCGCCCGCCGCCGGAGACCCGGACCGCGCCGGAGCGCTCAGCGGGTGGCGCGTCGGCCGGGACGGTGACGGTGAGCGGGACGTCGGCGCGGGTGCGGGGCGGCACCTTCACGGTGTGCTCGGCGAGCGAGATCCGCAGACCGCCGGTGCCGCGCAGCCGTACGGTGCGGGGCCGGGTGCCCTCGTTGGTGACGGCGAGCGTGTCATGGAGCACGCTGCCGGGGCCGCCCTCCAGATAGAAGTACGCCCGGTCGCCCGCGCCCGGCGCGCTTCCGCCGCCGGGCGCGGGCGCCGCCGACCAGCTGGCTCCCGCGGGTGCGGCGGGGGCCGCGGTGGCCGCCGCCGCGGGGAAGACCGCGAGGGCCAGCGCGGGTGCGGTCAGCAGCGCGGCGGCGCGGGTGCGGACGTGGACGACGGTGTGGGTACGAGACGGCATCGGCGGCTCCTCGGTTGCTCGTCCTCGTGCGGCCCGGCCGGAGCGCTAGCCCGTCTGACCGCGGCGCCGGGTGAGCCAGAGGGCTCCGGCCACTCCGCTGAGGAGCACGGTGCCGCCGAGGGTGCCGAGGGCGATGGCGGAGTCGGCCGGTCCGGTCTGCGGCAGCTGGGAGCCGCCGGTCCCGCCCGTACCGCCCGTACCGCCGCCGCCCCCGCTTCCGCCCGGGGAACCGCCCGACGATCCACCGGAGGAACCGTTTCCGCCGCCTGATCCGGAGCCGCCCGCGCCCTTGACGTCCAGCGTCAGCGAGGGCTTCGGATTGTTGCCGGGGGTACAGGTGGTGGTCGTCCCCAGGGCCTTGATGGTGAGGGTGGAGGCGGTGAAGGTGACCTTGCCGCTCTTCCTCGGCGTATAGGTGCCCGTCAGATTGCTGATCTTGATCGGGGTGTTGGCGGGGATCGCCTTGTCGTTGGCGGGACCCGAGACCGACACCGTCCCGGTCTCCGCACCGCCCATTTTGATGAGCGCGCTGGGGTGCATGGCGCCCTTGCCGAGCTCCACCGGGCTGGAGGAGACGCCCTTCTCGAAGGACATGGTGAGCCTGTAGCCGCCGCCGCTCCGCACGCTCTTGATGTCGATGGGCGAGACGGCGCTCTTGTCGCCGATCGGCGTCTTGCACTTGTAGTCGACATCGACGGTGGCGGCGTGGGCGGACGGGGCGCCGAGGAAGACCGCGGAACCGGCCACGGCCGCGGCGAGCGTGAGGGCGCCGCCACGTCCGGCCGCACGGCGTTGGGTGTGGGACACCACGAGATCCCCTCTCGTCGAGCGCCGCGGTCAAAGACCTGACGGCACATCAGATCGGGCGCCGACAGTACGCCGGGGACCTTGGAGAGGGAAGACAAAGAACACGCCGGATCGGCGCGAAGAGGGTGAGGACCGGGCGCGGCGGATCAGCCGGACCCGACGGCGCTGAGCGCGCGCGGGAACGCGGGCCGGGGCCGTGCTCTTCAGGCGGGCGCGGCGAGCTCGGCCCAGACCGTCTTACCGGAGCCCTCCACGTTCCGCACGACGCCCCAGTCGAGGCACAGCCGCTGCACGATGAACATGCCGTGGCCGCCGGGGCGGCCGGCGCGGTGCGGGGTGCGCGGCGCGGGCGTACCGGTGCCGAGGTCGACCACTTCGAGGCGGAGCACCTTGGCGTTGGAGCTGACGCGCAGCTCCTCCGGGCCCTCGGCGTGCAGACAGGCGTTGGTGACCAGCTCGGAGACGACGAGCAGCACATCTTCCGCGGCCGCCCGCTGGTCGGCGGTGGCGGCCGGCAGCCAGCCCCAGTCGCGCAGCGCCTCGCGGGTGAAGTCACGGGCACGGGGGACGGCTCCGCTGGCTCCGATCAGATGGAGCCTGCGGACCTGACGGGCCCGCCCGGCAGGTGGAGTGACCGGTGGAGGGCCCGGTGGAGTGGCCGAAGCGGCGGGGCCGTCCGAGTCCGGGCCGCGGTCGCCCGGCGGGTACGGCCGGGTGGTGCTCATCAGCGCTTCACCTCACCGATTCGCCGATTCAGGGAGAAGGGTTACCTGATCTCTTCAACAGTTTCAGCCTGTCTCCTGCCCGGCCAAAGCGTGAGAACACCCACTTCTTCGACATCGCTGATGTGACGCGGGCAACGCCTCGACGGCCCCCTCGGAACACACCGGGAACAGGAGTGACGCAGATCACTCAACAAGCGCCGCGTCGAGCGAGTCATGCAGCGTGAAGACGGCTTCCGCCCCGGTGATCTCGAATACGCGGGCAACGATGGGCTGCATCCCGGCCAGGTGGACTCCACCGCCCTCGGCCTCGGCCTTGAGGCGGGCACCCAGGAGGACGTTCAGCCCGGTCGAGTCGCAGAACTCCAGCTTGGAGCAGTCCACGACAAGCCGTGCGCGCCCTCCCTCCACACACCTCTCCAGCGGCTCGCGGAGCACATCGGCGGTGTGGTGATCCAACTCACCCGCCGGTGTGACGACCGCACTCGCCCCGTGGTGCCGAACCTCGACCTGGAGCCGGCCCTTGCTGGCGCTGCCGACCATCCCGCGGTCCATGTGCGCACCTCTTCTGGCGTCTCGTTGCTTTCGATTGCGCGCATCGAACCCTACGCCTTCTACCCGGTCCTCCGGTAGCCGAACATTTCGCATACTTCGGCAAATATGGACAACGTGGACTTGCCACGCGATGGCCAATACGGGTAGGCGTAGTAGTGACCCGCTCGAACACGACCGGCTTTGGAGGCGCCGCTCCCCGAGCAGCACGTTATGGCACCGGCAGCCATATGCCGAGAACGACGGAGGAGACTATGTCACCCCAGCTCGACGAATCGCGTACCGACCCTTCTTGGAGTACCGGCGTCTCGTCGACCACCGTGCCCCAGCAGTTCACCCCCGAGACGGACGTCCAGGCCCTTGCCGGAACCTCGTTCGATGAACTGCCGGAATTGTCCGATCTGCCGGAAATACCCCCGTACGAAACCGTTGGCCCGGTAGACGCGAGGGCTCTCTCCAAGACCCTCTTCGAACGCCTCGAGGTGCTGGACGAAGGCACCCACGAGTACGCGTACGTCCGCAACACGCTTGTCGAGCTGAACCTGGCGCTGGTCAAGTTCGCCGCCTCGCGCTTCCGCTCCCGCAGCGAGCCGATGGAGGACATCGTCCAGGTCGGCACCATCGGGCTGATCAAGGCGATCGACCGCTTCGAGCTCGGCCGCGGTGTCGAGTTCCCCACTTTCGCGATGCCCACCATCGTCGGCGAGATCAAGCGCTTCTTCCGGGACACCAGTTGGTCCGTACGCGTGCCGAGGCGGCTCCAGGAGCTGCGGCTCGACCTGGCCAAGGCCGGTGACGAACTGGCGCAGCGGCTCGACCGCGCCCCCACCGTCGACGAACTGGCCGAGCGGCTGGACATCAGCACCTCCGAGGTCGTCGAGGGGATGGCCGCGAGCAACGCGTACACCGCCAGTTCGCTGGACGCCCAGCCCGAAGAGGACGACACCGAGGGCACCCTGGCCGACCGGATCGGCTACGAGGACCACGGTCTCGAGGGCATCGAGTACGTGGAATCGCTGAAGCCGCTGATCGCCGAGCTGCACCCGCGCGACCGGAAGATCCTTTCGCTGCGCTTCGTGGCGAACATGACGCAATCGGAGATCGGTGAGGAGCTGGGCATCTCTCAGATGCACGTCTCCCGGCTGCTGTCGCGCACCCTCCGTCGGCTCCGCAAGGGACTGATGATCGAGGACTGAACGCCGCCGCAGACGGATAAGGGCCCGCCCCCGCTCAAGGCCAGGACGGGTCCTTATTCGCGTCCGCGTCCGCCGTTCGACGTCCGCCCGGCGGACGCTGTGGACACGGAAGCTGTGGACGCGGAGGCTCAGACGAGGGTGCCGCCGCGCCAGACGGCCGACACCAGCGGCACCCCGGGCCGGTAGGCGAGGTGGACATGGGACGGGGCGTCCAGCAGCGCCAGATCGGCGCGGGCACCCGGTGCGATCCGGCCCACGTCGGTACGGCGCAGCGCGCGCGCCCCGCCCTCGGTGGCCGCCCAGACCGCCTCGTCCGGTGTCATCCCCATCTCGCGCACGGCCAGCGCGACGCAGAACGGCATCGAACTGGTGAAGGACGAGCCCGGGTTGCAGTCCGGCGAGAGCGCCACCGTGACACCCGCGTCCAGCAGCCGGCGCGCGTCCGGGTACGGCGAGCGGGTGGAGAACTCGCAGCCCGGCAGCAGGGTGGCCACGGTGTCGCTCTGCGCCAGCGCGTCGACGTCCTCGTCCGTCAGATAGGTGCAGTGGTCCGCGGAGGCGGCACCCAGCTCGACCGCGAGCCGCACCCCGGGGCCGTAACCGAGCTGGTTGGCGTGCACCCTGGGGATCAGCCCGCTCCGCCGTCCGGCCGTGAGCACCGCGCGCGCCTGATCGCCGTCGAAGGCGCCCTTCTCACAGAAGACGTCCACCCAGCGGGCGTACGGGGCGCACATGTCGAGCATCGGGCCGGTCACCAGGTCCACATAGGCGGCCGGGTCGTCGGCGAACTCCGGAGCGACGATATGCGCCCCCAGGAAGGTCACCTCATCGGTGTGGACGGCCGCGATGGAGAGCGCGCGCGCCTCGTCCTCGGAGGTCAGCCCGTAGCCGGACTTGATCTCCAGCGTGGTGGTGCCCTGGCGCAGGGCCTCCAGCACATGACGGGCGACATTGGCGTTGAGCTCGTTGTTGGAGGCGGCCCGGGTCGCGGCCACGGTGGTGCGGATGCCGCCCGCGCTGTAGGGCCGCCCGGACATCCGGGCGTTGAACTCCTCGGTCCGGTCGCCCGCGAAGACCACATGGGAGTGGGAGTCCACAAACCCGGGGAGGGCGGCCCGTCCGGCCGCGTCGACCCGGTTGTCGGTGGCGGGCACCCCGCCGGTCTCACCGACCCAGGCGATCCGGTCGCCCTCGATGACCACGGCCGCGTCCCGGATCAGACCGAGGGGGCCTTCGCCGAGCGAGGGGTCGTTGGTGACGAGGCTGCCGATATGGGTGATGGCGGTCGTCGCGGGGGTGGCGGCCGTATCCGTCGCGGTGGTCATCGTGGGGGTGTCTCCTTCATGAGCCGCCGGAGCGGCCCGTTGTCGCTCAGCCGTGCGGGGCTGTTGTCGCTCAGCCGTGCAGGGCTGCGATGGACTCGGCCAGCGCCTCGGGCACGCGGGGGACGAGCTGATGGGCGCCGTCCCGTACGACATGGCGGCCGCCGACCACGGTGTGCCGGACATCGGCGCCGGTCGCCGCGTAGACGGCGGTCTCCGCGCCGAGCCGGGGCGGCGGGCCCGCGGTGCGCACCGAGTCCAGCGCGATCGTGGTGAGGTCGGCCAGCGCCCCCACCTCGATCCGGCCGGTGTCCGTGCCCCAGCCGAGCGCGGCGTGACCGTCGGACGTGGCGGCGCGCAGCAGTTGGGGCGCGGTCCAGTGGCCGCGGGTGCGGGTGTGCAGCCGCTCGTCCAGCTCCATCGCCCGGGCCTCTTCAAGGATGTCGATCACGGCGTGGCTGTCGCTGCCCAGCGACAGCGGTGAGCCCGCGCGCTGGAGTTCGGCGGCCGGGCCGATACCGTCGGCGAGGTCCCGTTCGGTGGTCGGGCACATGCACACCCCGGTGCCCGAATGGCCCAGCAGCCGGATGTCACCGGGGGTGAGATGGGTGGCGTGCACGGCGGTGGTACGCGGCCCCAGCACCCCGTGGTCGGCGAGCAGCCGGGTCGGGGTGAAGCCATGCGCCTCCACACAGGCGTCGTTCTCGGCGGTCTGCTCGGAGAGGTGTACGTGCAGCGGGGCCGACCGCCCCTCGGCCCACTCGGCGACGGTACCCAACTGGTCGACGGGGACCGCCCGCACCGAGTGGATGGCCGCGCCGATCCGGGTGGTGCCGTTCTCCTTGAGCGCGGCGGCCCGCTCGGCCCAGGCGTCGGCGCTGCCGTCGGAGAAGCGCAGCTGGTGCCGGTCGGGCTCGGCGCCGAAACCGGAGGAGAGGTAGCAGGTGTCGAGGAGGGTGATCCGGATTCCGGCCTCGGCCGCGGCCGCGATCAGGGCCTCCCCCATCGCGTTGGGGTTGTCGTAGCGGGTGCCGCCGGGGGCGTGGTGCAGATAGTGGAACTCGCCCACACAGGTGATGCCCGCCATGGCCATCTCGGCGTAGACGGCGCGGGCGAGTTCGAAATAGCTCTCCGGGGTGAGCCGGTCGGCGACCTCGTACATCACCGTGCGCCAGCTCCAGAAGGAGTCCGGCGCGCCGGGGTGTCCCGGCCGGTCGGGCTGTCCGGCCGGTCCGGCCTGTCCGGCCTGCACGAAGCCGCGCAGCGCCCGGTGGAAGGCATGGCTGTGCGCGTTGGCCAGGCCGGGGACGGTGAGACCGCGCAGGGTGACCGAGCCCGCGGGCGGCACCGGGCAGCCCGGCCGCACCGAGGTGATCCTTCCGTCCGACGCGACCACGATCACCACATCCGGTCGCACGCTTCCGCCCAGCCAGGCGTACTCCGCCCAGTAGGTCTGTGCCGTCAGTGACACGCCAACCCCTCCAGTACCTGCGCGAGCGCGGCCACACCGGCGAGGCAGTCGTCCTCGCCCGCCGTCTCCGCGGGTGAGTGCGAGACGCCGGTGGGGTTCCTTACAAACAGCATGGCGGTCGGAACCGACGCGGACAAAATGCCCGCGTCGTGTCCGGCGCCGGTGGGCAGCACCGGAACCCCGCCGAGCAGGCCCGACAGCCGGTCCCGCAGCTCGTGGGCGAATTCCACGACCGAGGTGAACGACTCCCGGGTGACCCGGACCGTCACCCCGTCACGCTCTCCGCGCTCCACGGCGGCCCGCTCGATCTCCTCGACGACGGCGGCGAGGGTCTTCTCGTCCGCCGCCCGTGAGTCCAGCCAGCCGCGCACCAGGGAGGCGATGGCGTTCACCCCGTTGGGCTCCACGCCGACCTTGCCGAACGTGGCCAGGGCCCCCGCCAGCCGGGCCTTCTTACGGGCCGCGAGCACCGTGTTGGCGTAGGTGAGCATCGGATCGCGGCGGTCCTCGAGCCGGGTCGTCCCGGCGTGGTTGGCCTCGCCGTGGAAGTCGAACCGCCAGCGGCCGTGCGGCCAGATGGCGGAGGCGACGCCCACCGGGGCGTCCGTGTCGGCCAGTGCGCGGCCCTGCTCGACATGGAGCTCGACGAAGGCGCCGATCCCGGCCAGCCGCTCGGGATCAGGGCCGATCGCGTCCGGGTCGTATCCGGCGCGCTCCATGGCCCGCGGCAGCGAGATCCCGTCGGCGTCACGCAGCGTATGCGCCTGGTCGACGCTCAGCTGTCCGGCGGTGAGCCGGGAGCCGACGCAGGCCAGCCCGAAGCGGGCGCCCTCCTCGTCGCCGAAGTTCACGATCGCGAGCGGTTTGGCGAGCTCCGCGCCCCGGGCGCGGAGCTCGTCGAGGGCGGCGAAGGAGGACACCACGCCGAGCGGGCCGTCGAAGGCGCCGCCGTCGGGCACGGAGTCGAGGTGGGAGCCGGTGACGACGGCGTCGCCCGCCCCGGGGTCGCCGAGCCAGGCCCACTGGTTGCCGTTGCGGTCCACCTCGTAGCCGAGGCCCCGGGTCTCCGCCTGGTCCCGGAACCAGGCGCGGCAGTCGGCGTCGGCCGCCGTCCAGGCGTAGCGGCGGTAGCCCTGGGTGGAGGTGTCACGGCCGAGGGGCGCGAGGTCGCGCCACATCTCCAGGAACGAGGGGGCCGCGCCGGGGGGTGGGGTCACGCCGTCCCTTCCTCGCGCATCGGGACGCGTACGTCGCGCTCCTCGGCGACCTCGTCGGCGCGGTCGTAGCCCGCGTCGACATGGCGGATCACGCCCATGCCCGGGTCGTTCGTCAGCACCCGGCGGATCTTCTCGCCCGCCAGCGCGGTGCCGTCGGCCACCGTGACCTGCCCCGCGTGGATCGAGCGGCCCATGCCGACGCCGCCGCCGTGGTGGATCGAGACCCAGGAGGCGCCCGAGGCGACGTTGACCATGGCGTTGAGCAGCGGCCAGTCGGCGATGGCGTCCGAGCCGTCGAGCATGGCCTCGGTCTCGCGGTACGGGGAGGCCACCGAACCGCAGTCCAGGTGGTCACGGCCGATGGCCAGCGGGGCGGCGAGGGTGCCGTCGGCCACCATCTCGTTGAACCGCTCGCCCGCCTTGTCGCGCTCGCCGTAGCCCAGCCAGCAGATACGGGCGGGCAGCCCCTGGAAGTGCACCCGCTCCCCCGCCATCCTGATCCAGCGGGCCAGCGACTCGTTCTCCGGGAACAGCTCCAGGATCGCCTTGTCGGTGGCGGCGATGTCCTTGGGGTCGCCGGAGAGCGCGGCCCAGCGGAACGGGCCCTTGCCCTCGCAGAACAGCGGGCGGATATAGGCCGGGACGAAGCCGGGGAAGGCGAAGGCCCGCTCGAAGCCCGCGAGTTGGGCCTCGCCGCGGATGGAGTTGCCGTAGTCGAAGACCTCGGCGCCCGCGTCCATGAAGCCGACCATGGCCTCGACATGCCGGGCCATCGACTCCCGCGCCCGCTGGGTGAAGTCGGCGGGCTTCTCGGCCGCGTACGAGGCCATCTCGTCGAAGTCGACGCCGACCGGCAGATACGCCAGCGGGTCATGGGCGCTGGTCTGGTCGGTGACGATGTCGATGGGGGCGTTCATCGCGAGGAGCTGCGGGACCAACTCGGCCGCGTTCCCCAGTACGCCGATCGACAGCGGGCGGCGGGCGTCGCGCGCCTCGGTCGCCAGCTGGAGGGCGTGGTCCAGGCTGTCGGCCCGGACGTCCAGGAAGCGGTGCTCGATCCGGCGCTCGATGGCGCGCGGGTCGCAGTCGATACAGATCGCGACGCCGTCGTTCATGGTGACGGCGAGCGGCTGGGCGCCGCCCATGCCGCCGAGGCCCGCGGTGAGGGTGATGGTCCCGGCCAGGGTGCCGTGGAACTTCTTGGCCGCCACGGCCGCGAAGGTCTCGTAGGTGCCCTGGAGGATGCCCTGGGTGCCGATGTAGATCCACGAGCCCGCGGTCATCTGGCCGTACATGGTCAGGCCCAGCGCCTCGAGGCGGCGGAACTCCTCCCAGTTGGCCCAGTCGCCGACCAGGTTGGAGTTGGCGAGCAGCACCCGCGGCGCCCACTCGTGGGTCTGCATCACGCCGACCGGACGGCCGGACTGGACGAGCATCGTCTCGTCCTGCTTGAGCGTCCGCAGGGTGCGCACCATGGCGTCGAACGAGCGCCAGTCGCGGGCCGCCTTGCCGGTGCCGCCGTAGACGACCAGCTTGTCGGGGTGCTCGGCCACCTCCGGGTCGAGGTTGTTCTGGAGCATCCGGAGGGCGGCTTCCTGCTGCCACCCCCGGGCACTGAGCTCCGTACCGCGCGGTGCCCGTACGGGTCGCGGACCTGACATGGGGGGTGCCTCCCTGCCGTCGGCTGGATCGAGATATTCACATCTTGGCTCTAGTGAATAGAGCTAGTCAATAGTGCCGCGTACGGGGCCCGCCGCATGCACCCGGGTGGTTCACCGCGGCTCCCGGACCGGACGCGCGGTGGCCTCACCTCCGCGGCCGCCGCCAGGACTTAGCGTCACGGGGTCGTCGCCCGCGCCGGGCCGCCCGCCCCGGATCCCCGCCCAAGGCCCGGATCCGCGCCGAGGGCCCGGCCCACGCCGAGGAGCCCCCGTGCCGCAGCCCGCCGCCGTACCGGCCCCGCCCCCGCCCGCCACCCACCGCGAGGTGCGCCTTCTCGCCCGGCCGTCCGACGGGACGCTCAGCACCGCCCACTTCGAGGTGGTGACCGCCCCGCTGCCGGTCCCCGGCCCCGGCCAGCTGCTGGTGCGCAACCGGCTGATGAGCGTCACCGCCGTGATGCGTCCGGCGTCACGGGCCGCCCTGGACACCCTCGGGTTGCCGGGGCCGCCTCCGGCGGCCGAGCCCGGCGCGGTGCCGCGCGGCCCCGCGGTCGGTGAGGTGATCACGGCGGCGGACGGCGGCGGCCCCGCCCCGGGCACCCTGGTACGGCACTCCCTCGGCTGGCGCGAGTACGCCGTGGTGGACGCGGCCGGGGCCCGGCCGGTCGACGACGTGCTGCCCGACCCCGCCGCCCAGCTCTCCCAGGGCTTCCCCGCCTGGCTGGGGGTGGTGCGCGGGGCGGGCGTACGGCGCGGGGACACCGTGTTCGTCACGGGCGCCGCGGGCGGGGTGGGCTCACTGGCCGGGCAGTTCGCCCGGCTGCACGGCGCGGCGCGGGTCATCGGCTCCACCGGCTCCCGGGAGAAGGCCGCCCGGCTGGTCGGGGAGCTGGGCTACGACGCGGTGGTGCTGCGCGGCGCCGAACCGATCGAACGGCAGCTGCGGGTGGCGGCGCCGGACGGCATCGACGTCCTCTTCGACACGGTCGGCGGCGAACAGCTCCAGGCCGCGCTGGCGCTGGCCCGCCGCAGGGCCCGGTTCGCGATCGTCGGCGCGCTGGCCGCCCAGCTGTCCGACGACCTCACGGCCCGCACCGGGATCAGCACCCTGTCCCTGGTCGCCCGCGGCGTCACCCTGCGCGGTATCAGCGGCCATGACCACCAGGACGCGCTGCCCGACTACACGCGCGAATTCGGCCGCGCGCTGCGCGAGGGCACGGTGCTCTACCCGCACACCCGGCTGTCGGGGATCGGCCAGGCGCCGCGCGCGCTGGTCGAGTTGGTCGGCGGCCGGCATCTCGGCGCGGTGCTGGTGGAGCTGTGAACGCGCGGGCGCACCACTGGCCAGGCCCCCGGGCGGGTGGTTGGCTGAGGTCATGACGTCGAAACCGGTCACGGGGGACGGGCCCGAGCAGCGGGCCGCCCGGCGGGAGAGCGCCGTACGGGCCGCCGTGGAGCAGGGCCTGCTGGGCCCCGACGAACCGGTCGCCGGACTGCTGGACGTGACCGGGATCCGCGCCGCCGCGGCGTCCCTGCGCATGGCGTTCGACGAGGTCGTCGCCCCCGGCACGCCCGTCCTGCACGCCTTCGCGGTGAAGGCGGCCGCGCTCGTCCCCGTGCTGCGGCTGCTGGCCGACGAGGGGCTGGGCTGCGAGGTGGCGAGCCCCGGCGAACTGGCGCTGGCCCGCGCCGCGGGCGTACCGCCGGAGCGGATCGTCCTGGACTCCCCCGCCAAGACCGCCGCCGAACTCCGCGAGGCGCTGCGCTCGCGGATCGCCGTCAACGCCGACAACCCGCAGGAGCTGGACCGGCTCGACGCGCTGGTCGAACCACGGGACGCGGCCGCCGCCCCGGCGGCCGCGCACGGCCCGGTCGGACTGCGGGTCAATCCACAGGTGGGCGGCGGCAGTATCGACGCGCTCAGCACGGCCACCGCGACCTCCAAGTTCGGCGTCGCGCTCCAGGACCCGGGCGCGCGCGAACGTGTCGTCCGCGCCTTCGCGGAGCGGCCCTGGCTGACCCGGCTGCACGCCCACGTCGGCTCCCAGGGCGTCCCCCTGGAGCTGATGGCGGCGGGCGTCCGGGCCGCGTACGAACTGGCCGAGGAGATCAACGCGGCGGTCGGCCGCCCGCAGATCGACACCCTCGACATCGGCGGCGGACTCCCGGTGAACTTCGGCTCCGACGAGTTCACCCCCGGCTACCGGGACTACGCCCAGCTGCTGCTGACCACCGTTCCCGGGCTCTTCGACGGCAGGTACGGGCTGGTCACCGAGTTCGGGCGGTCACTGCTCGCCAAGTCCGGCACGGTGCTGGCCCGGGTCGAGTACGCCAAGTCCGCGGGCGGCCGCCCGATCGCGGTCACCCACGCGGGCGCCCAGCTCGCCACCCGTACGGTCTTCGCCCCGGAGTCCTGGCCGCTGCGGATCGCCGCCTACGACGCCGCGGGCCGCCCCAAGCCGACCGCCCCCGGCGGCCTGGTCGCCCAGGACATCGCGGGTCCGTGCTGCTTCGCGGGCGACCTGGTGGCCCGCGACCGCCCCCTCCCCCAGCTCGGCGCGGGTGACCTGGTCGGCCTGCTGGACACCGGCGCGTACTACTTCTCCAACCACTTCGCCTACAACAGCCTCCCGCGCCCCGGCGTCTACGGCTTCACCCTGGACGGCGACGAGGTCCGCTTCGCCACGGTGCGCTCCCCCCAGACGATCGAGGAAATCCTCACCGAAAGCGGAGCCCCCCACGCCGAGAGCCTCGCGATGTTGTAGCCGCCCCGGCCGGGCTGAACGTGCGGGGGCCGCGGGCAGGCGGGACGGGCGTACGACGACCCCCATGCGGAACCCGCGTCACCGGGGCGGCCGGAACCGCCCCCGGGGGCGCCCCCATACGGCGCACCGGCCTGCGGCGCCCCGGGGCCGCCCCGCGAGAACCAGCAACGGGCTGGGCGCCGGCCCGGCAGCGGGCGGGCCGCCGACGGAGCGGCGGGGCTAGGCCGTGTCGTTCGGATCTTTCGCGGGTCCGCGAAGATCCAAACGACACGACCTAGTCCACGAAGAGGGCGCGGGTGGCGGCCTTGGTGTCGAACTCTTCCAGGCGGGCCTGGGCGTCCGGGAGGGCGTCGCACATCGCTTCCAGGAGCACGCGGCCCAGCAGCATCGGGGCGCAGGCGGTGTCGAAGGCCAGGCCGGTGCCCACCGCCGCGGGGAGGAGGAGGTCGCTGTGGCGGGCGACCGGGGCGAAGGCGCTGTCGGCGACGGTCACCACGGTGAGCCCGGCCTCGCGGGCGTACTCCAGGTTCTCGACGACCTCGCGCGGATGGCGCGGCAGCGCGAAGCAGAGCAGGGCGGTCGCGCCCGCGCGCTGGGCGGCGTCGATGCGGTCGGCGAGCATCGTGCCGCCCTCGTCGAGCAGCCGGACGTCCGGGTGGACCTTGCGCGCGAAGTAGGCGAACCCGCCCGCCTGGGCGGAGGCGGCGCGCAGGCCGAGGACCGGGAGCGGCCGGGAGGCGGCGAGCAGCCGTCCGGCGCGTTCCACCGGGGTGGGGTCGGCCAGCAGGGCGGCGAGGTGGCGCAGGTTGTCGATCTCGGACTGCACCGCCTGCTGGTACTCGTTGTACGCGCCCTCCGCCACCGGCGGTCCGGCGGGCGCGACCTCGCGCAGATGCTTGCGCAGCGCCGGGTAGCCGTCGAAGCCGAGCGCGACCGCGAAGCGGGTCACGGACGGCTGGCTGACGCCCGCCAGTTCGGCCAGTTCGACGCTGGAGAGGAACGGGGCGTCCGCCGCGCGCCGCACCATGCAGTGGGCGATCCGGCGCTGGGTCGGGGTGAGCCGGTGGCCTTCGAAGAGCGCCTGGAGCCGGGCGGCGCCCGCCCCGGTGTCCGCCCCCGCGGCCTCCACGGCCCCCGCGGCGTCCGGCGCCGTCCCGTCGTGGGTCCTCATCGCGTCCGTCCTCCCGGCCTCACACTGTCCGGCATATCGCGGATATCGGCGAACAGAAGATACCGCCGATCAACGCAGACCTCTTGACTTCTATTCACTCGACCATGACTCTGCATGACTATATGCAGACAGGGCAAGGGGAAGCGAATGTTCCGCTTCACGCGCCGCGTCGGCCCCCCTGTGCCCTGCCCCCGCACACGTACCAGCCGCAGGAGCACCATATGCCCGACTCCCTGGTCGAAAGACGCTCCATCGACGTCGTTCCCGACGCGGAGCGCCACGGCACCGCCTTCAGCCAGTTCACGCTGTGGGTCGGCGCGAACCTCCAGATCACCGCCGTGGTCACCGGCGCCCTCGCCGTGGTCTTCGGCTCCGGCGCCTTCTGGGCCATCCTCGCCCTGCTGCTGGGCAATGTGCTGGGCGGTGCCGTGATGGCCCTCCACTCCGCCCAGGGGCCGCGCCTCGGACTGCCCCAGATGATCTCCTCCCGGGCCCAGTTCGGGGTGCGCGGCGCGATCGTCCCACTGCTGCTGGTGATCGTGATGTACGTGGGCTTCTTCGCCAGCGGCAGCGTGCTGGCGGGCCAGGCGGTCGGGGAGCTGACCCATCTCGGCGAGACCACCGGCATCGTGCTGTTCGCGCTGGTCACCGCCGTGACCGCGACCGTCGGCTACCGCCTGATCCACGCACTCGGCCGGATCGCCGGGGTGATCTGCGCACTGGCCTTCGTCTACCTCGGGATCCGGCTGCTCGACCGCGCCGACCTCGCCACCCTGCTGCACGACCGGACCTTCGACATCCCGCTCTTCCTCCTCGCGATGTCGCTCTCCGCGTCCTGGCAGCTCGCGTTCGGCCCGTATGTCGCGGACTACTCCCGCTATCTGCCCCGCTCCACCTCCCCCAAGGCCACCTTCTCCTGGACGCTGGCAGGCACCGTCCTCGGCTCACAGTGGTCGATGACCTTCGGCGCCCTGGCCGCCGCGGCGGCCGGTGACGCCTTCGTCGGCCATGAGGTCTCCTACGTCGTGGGCCTGGGCGGCGGCGCGGCCGTCGTCACCTCGCTCCTCTACTTCGTCATCGCCCTCGGCAAGCTGACGGTCAACGTCCTCAACACCTACGGCGGCTTCATGTCGATGGTGACGAGCGTCAGCGGCTTCGGGGGCCGCACCACCCTCTCCCCGCGCGGCCGCGCCGCCTACATAGGCGCGATCATGGTGGCCGGTACGGCGGTCGCCCTGCTGGGCAAGGACAGCTTCCTGTCGTCCTTCAAGGACTTCCTGCTGTTCCTGCTGACCTTCTTCACCCCGTGGAGCGCGGTCAACCTGGTGGACTACTACGCCATCGCCAAGGAGCGCTACGACATCCCCGCGCTCAGCGATCCGAACGGCCGCTACGGCGCCTGGCGCTGGAAGGCCCTGGTCACGTACGCCGTCGGGGTCCTCGCCCAACTCCCCTTCCTCGCCACCCACTTCTACACCGGCCCGCTCGTCGAACCGCTGGGCGGCGCGGACATCTCCTGGATCGTCGGGCTCGTCGTGCCCGCCGCCCTCTACTGGCTGCTGGCCCGGGGCGACACCGACCACGTCCCGGACCGGATGATCCTCGCCCCGCACCAGACCGGGCAGCCCGAGCCCGGCCCGTCCCGCGTCCGCTGACGCACCGGGCTCACACCGGAGGCAGCAGCTTCTTCTGCGGTTTGCCCATGGCGTTGCGCGGCAGGGCGTCCAGGAAGCGGACCAGGCGCGGACGCTTGTGGACGGAGAGCTGGGCGGCGACGAAGTCGATCAGGTCCTGCTCGCTGACGCCGTCGGCGACGACATAGGCGACGATCTGCTGGCCGAGGTCGTCATGGGGAGCGCCGACGACGGCCGCCTCCTGGACGGCGGGGTGGTCCAGCAGCGCGTTCTCGATCTCGCCCGCGCCGATCCGGTATCCACCGGACTTGATCATGTCGGTGGAGGCGCGGCCCACGATGCGGTGGAAACCGTCCGGCTCGACGGTGGCGATATCGCCGGTGCGGAACCAGCCGTCCTCGGTGTACGAGCCGGAGGTGGCCTCGGGGCGGCCCAGATAGCCGTCGAAGAGGGTGGGGCCGGTGAGCTGGAGCTCGCCGATCCCGGCGCCCTCCTCGGTGGCGATCCGGGTGCGGATCCCGGGCAGCGGGGTGCCGACCGAGCCCGGGCGGCGCTCGCCGTCGGCCCGGGTGGAGACGGTGATCAGGGTTTCGGTCATGCCGTAGCGCTCGACCGGGCGCTGACCGGTCAGCCGCTCGAGATCGCGGAAGACCGGGGCCGGGAGCGGGGCGCTGCCGGAGACCAGCAGCCGGGCGCCGGACAGCGCGCGGGCGGCGTCCGGGTCCTGGACCACCCGGTTCCATACGGTGGGCACGCCGAAGTAGAGGCTGCCCCCGGCCGCCGCGTACGCCGCCGCCGTCGGCTTCCCGGTGTGCACCAGGCGGCCGCCGGTCCGCAGCGCCCCCAGGACGCCCAGCACCAGACCGTGCACATGGAACAGCGGCAGCCCGTGGACGAGGGTGTCCTCGGCGGTCCACGCCCACGCCTCGGCGAGCGCGTCCAGATCGGCGGCGACGGCGCCACGGGAGAGCACCACACCCTTGGGCGCGCCGGTGGTCCCGGAGGTGTAGAGGACGAACGCGGCCGACTCCGGGGCGGGTTCGGCCTTGGTCCACTCCGCCCGTTCGGCCGGGTCCACCCGTACCGTCTCCACCGGCGCCTCCGCGACATCCGCCGCCGCGCCCGCGAGAAGCAGCGCGGCGCCGGAGTCCCGCAGGATGTGTGCGCGCTCGGCGGGGCCGGAATCCGGCGGTACGGGCACCGCGGGCACCCCGGCGAGCAGCGCGCCGACCACCGCGACCACCGTCTCCGGGGTCGCGGCGGCGTGGACCGCGACGGCCGGCGCACCGGCGATACGGGCGGCCACCGCGCCCGCCGCGCCGAGCAGTTCCTCGCGCGAGAGGCGGTGGCCGCCGACGGTGAGCGCGTCGGGCCGGTCTCCGCCGGACGCGGCGAGGGACGTCAGGAGGGGTGCGGTCACGGATGGGACTCCTTCCACGGCGGGCCGCCGCGGGCTCGGCGGGCCTCGGCGGGCCGGGGGCACCGGTCGCCCTCCCCGGTTGGGGGGCTAGCCCTACCGACACAGCCTCCCCGTGACCGTACCGTCGTCAACCATGGACGCCCTTGACCCCGAATTGAAGAAGGAACTCGACACCACCCTCCAGACCCGCAAGGAGCTGGGGCCGGAGTACGAGTCGGAGCTGGTCGACTCCTTCATGGAGAAGGTCGAGCAGCGGTTCAGCGATGCCGCCGACCGGCATCAGCGGCGCCAGATGGCCGAGCGGCAGATGGCGGCCGCGCGCGGCCCCCGGTCGTACGCCGGTGACGGCCAGGGCCCGGGTTTGGGACTGGGCATGGACGGCTTCGGCGAGCGGTTCGCCTTCGTCGGCGTCTCCCTGGTGCTGGCCATCCCGCTGTCGGCGATCGCCGCGGCCAACGAGGGGCTGCCCGGACTGCTGGTCACCTGGGCCGGGATCGTCGGGGTCAACGCGGTACACGCGATGGGCGTCTTCTCCCGGCTGCGCCGCGGCGGGCGCGGGGCGGACGTGCACGAGGAGACCGGCGGGGAGAAGTGACCCCCGCCGGAGGGTGAGCGCGGGTTGGTCAGCGCGGGTGAGCACCGGGAGGTGAACGCGGGGACCGCCGCACCCCGGCGCGGACGCCGAGGGCGGGACGACGGCGGTCCCCGCGGTGACGCGGGCCGGGTCAGGGCCGGCCTCCGCGCCGGGCGACCGTGGAGTCCGGGAGCCGCTCCGGAAGTCCTGCCGCCGCTGTGGGGTGTCGGGGTCGTCCGTTCCCGACACCCCCAATCTGCCGCAGTCGTGTTAACCCTGTGCTGCGGGCGCGTGACAGCCGCGTACCAGTTGCCGGAAACCCCATCCGGCCCGCACCGCGCGGCAGTTGGCGCGGCGCCCTCCCGCTACTTCGGGGTGCGGGCCAGGTACGCCAGCAGGTCCTGACGGCTGACCACACCGGTGGGCTTGCCCTCCACCAGCACGATCGCCGCGTCCGCCCGGCCCAGCACCGCCATCAGGTCCGCCACCGGCTCACCGGAGCCGACGTGCGGCAGCGGCGGGCTCATGTGCTTCTCCAGCGGGTCGCCGAGCTCGGCGCGGTGCGCGAACAGCGCGTCCAGCAGCTCACGTTCCACCACGGAGCCGATGACCTCGGCGGCCATCACGTCCGGGTGCCCGGCGCCGGGCTTGACGATCGGCATCTGCGAGACGCCGTACTCCCGCAGCACCTCGATGGCCTCGCCGACGGTCTCCTCCGGGTGCATATGGACCAGCGAGGGCAGGCCGCCCTCCTTGCCCTGGAGGACATCGCCGACGCGCACCGCCGGGCCGCCCTCCTCCAGGAAGCCGTAGTCGGCCATCCACTCATCGTTGAAGATCTTGGAGAGATAGCCGCGGCCGCTGTCGGGCAGCAGCACGACGACCACATCGTCCGGGCCCAGCTCCTTCGCCACCCGCAGCGCGCCGACGACCGCCATTCCGCAGGAGCCGCCGACGAGCAGCCCCTCCTCCTTGGCCAGCCGCCGGGTCATCTGGAAGGCGTCCTTGTCGGAGACGGCGACGATCTCGTCCGCGACCTCCGGGTCGTAGGCGGTGGGCCAGAAGTCCTCGCCGACGCCCTCGATCAGATACGGACGGCCGGAGCCGCCGGAGTAGACCGAGCCCTCCGGGTCGGCGCCGATGACCTTGACCCGGCCGTCGCTGATCTCCTTCAGATAGCGGCCGGTGCCGCTGATGGTGCCGCCGGTGCCGACGCCCGCCACGAAGTGGGTGATCCGGCCCTCGGTCTGGTCCCACAGCTCGGGGCCGGTGGACTCGTAGTGCGAACGGGGGTTGTTCGGGTTGCTGTACTGGTCCGGCTTCCAGGCCCCGGGCGTCTCGCGCACCAGCCGGTCCGAGACGTTGTAGTACGAGTCGGGGTGCTCGGGGTCCACGGCGGTCGGGCAGACCACGACCTCGGCGCCGTAGGCCCGCAGCACATTGATCTTGTCGGTGGACACCTTGTCCGGGCAGACGAAGATGCACTTGTAGCCCTTGCGCTGGGCGACCATGGCCAGGCCGACACCGGTGTTGCCGGAGGTCGGCTCCACGATCGTGCCGCCCGGCTGAAGCTCACCGGACGCCTCGGCCGCCTCGATCATCCGTACCGCGATGCGGTCCTTCACCGAACCGCCGGGATTGAAGTATTCGACCTTGGCCAGAACGGTCGCCCGGATGCCTTCGGTCACGGTGTTGAGCTTCACCAGCGGGGTATTGCCGACCAGCTCAATCATCGATTCGTAGTACTGCACACCTGCTCCTGGTCCGGGTTCCGCGGGATCTCCGCGTCGGGGTGGCCGCCGTCGCGGGCCCGTGCAGTCAGCTTATTGCGCCACCGGATGCTCCGACCGGCGCGTTGCGAGGGAGCCTCCACCGGGAAACAAGGTGTTAGCGGGCCGTACCGACGGGCCCGCGGCGTGTGCGGACGGAGGTGGGCTGGACCCATGTCGATGTCGAGGGCGAGGGTGGCGCGGCGGATCGCCGCCGCCGCGGCGTACGGGGGCGGCGGGATCGGGCTGCTGGGCGGGGCGGCCGTCGGGCTGGTGCTCACCGAGCTGTCCCTGGCCAAGCGGGTGGTGGGCGGCTCCGAGGCCGCACCACCGCGGGCGGACGGGCGGTACGGCTTCGCCTTCGCCCGGCGGACCGGCCAGCCCCCGTTGCGGCTGGCCTTCATCGGCGACTCCACCGCGGCCGGGCAGGGCGTCCACCGCCCCAGTCAGACGCCGGGCGCGCTGCTGGCCTCCGGGCTCGCGGCGGTGGCGGAGCGCCCGGTGGACCTGCGGAACGTGGCGCTTCCGGGTGCCCAGTCCAGCGATCTGGAGCGCCAGGTCACGCTGGCGCTGGACGATCCGGAGCAGCTGCCCGACGTCTGCGTGATCATGATCGGCGCCAATGACGTCACCCGGCGGATGCCGGCCGCCCAGTCCGTGCGGCTGCTGGCGGACGCGGTGCGCAGACTGCGCGAGAGCGGCTGTGAGGTGGTGGTGGGCACCTGCCCCGACCTGGGCACCATCGAGCCCGTCTACCAGCCGCTGCGCTGGATCGCGCGGCGGCTCAGCCGTCAGCTGGCCGCCGCGCAGACCATCGGGGTGGTCGAGCAGGGCGGGCGCACGGTCTCGCTGGGCGATCTGCTGGGCCCGGAGTTCGCGGCGAACCCACGGGAGCTGTTCGGCCCGGACAACTACCACCCCTCCGCCGAGGGCTACGCCACGGCCGCCATGGCCGTCCTGCCCACGCTCTGCGCCTCGCTGGGGCTCTGGCCCGAGGAGGCGCCGGAGACGCGCGACGAGGGCATCATGCCGGTGGCCACGGCCGCGGCGGAGGCCGCGTCCGAGGGCGGCACCGAGGTCACGGCGGCCCGTGGGCCATGGGCCCGGCTGCTGCGCCGCCACCGCCCCTCCGAGCCGGGCGCCGACGCCCCCGAGCCGACCCCCTCACCCCCGCCCGTCAGCCACTGACCCCGCCCCCCGCGCCTCCGCCCCCGGGTGGGGCAGCGGGCGCGGGGGCGGGAACAGGGCGACTGAGCGTACGCTTGGAAAAAAGAGTCCCGCGTCACAGGCCGGACCCCGTGACCCCCGCGGTACGTACAGGTAACTTCCCAGACAGTCCAGCCAAGCCCTTCCGCCCCATGGAGCCGTGATGCCCGAAGCTGTGATCGTCTCTGCCGCCCGTTCACCCATCGGCCGAGCCTTCAAGGGGTCACTCAAGGACCTGCGCCCGGACGATCTGACCGCCGAGATCATCAAGGCCGCGCTGGCCAAGGTGCCGGAGCTCGACCCGCGCGAGATCGACGACCTGATGCTGGGCTGTGGCCTGCCGGGCGGCGAGCAGGGGCACAACCTGGGCCGGATCGTGGCCGTGCAGATGGGGATGGACCATCTCCCCGGCTGCACCATCACCCGCTACTGCTCCTCCTCGCTCCAGACCTCGCGGATGGCGCTGCACGCCATCAAGGCGGGCGAGGGCGATGTCTTCATCTCGGCGGGCGTCGAGACGGTCTCCCGTTCGGTGAAGGGGTCCTCGGACGGGCTGCCGGACACCCACAACCCGCTGTTCGCGGACGGTGAGGCCCGTACCGCCGCCCGTGCCGAGCAGGAGGGCACCGACTGGCACGACCCGCGCGAGGACGGTCTGCTGCCCGACCCGTACATCGCGATGGGCCAGACCGCCGAGAACCTCGCCCGGCTCAAGGGGATCACCCGCCAGGAGATGGACGAGTTCGGCGTGCGGTCCCAGAACCTCGCCGAGGAGGCCATCAAGAAGGGCTTCTGGGAGCGCGAGATCACCCCGGTGACCACCCCCGACGGCACCGTGGTGAGCACGGACGACGGCCCCCGCGCGGGCACCACGCTGGAGGGCGTCCAGGGCCTGAAGCCGGTCTTCCGCCCCGACGGCCTGGTCACCGCGGGCAACTGCTGCCCGCTGAACGACGGCGCCGCGGCGCTGGTGATCATGTCCGACACCAAGGCGCGCGAGCTGGGTCTCACCCCGCTGGCCCGGATCGTGTCCACCGGCGTCTCGGGGCTCTCCCCCGAGATCATGGGCTACGGACCGGTCGAGGCGTCCCAGCAGGCGCTGTCCCGCGCCGGGCTCGCCATCGGCGATATCGACCTGGTGGAGATCAACGAGGCGTTCGCCGCGCAGGTCATCCCCTCCTACCGGGACCTGGGCATCGACCTGGACCGGCTGAACGTCAACGGCGGCGCGATCGCGGTCGGCCACCCCTTCGGCATGACCGGCGCCCGGATCACCGGCACGCTGATCAACTCGCTCCAGTTCCATGACAAGCAGTTCGGTCTGGAGACCATGTGCGTCGGCGGCGGCCAGGGCATGGCCATGGTCATCGAGCGGCTGAGCTGAGCCGGGGCGCGCACCGCAGCCCCTCGCGTCCGGCCGCGCGGCGCCCGCCGCACCGGGTCGCGGCGGGGCCGTGACCGAATCTCCCCCAGGATGTGACATAAGTCCTGGGGGAGGCTTGTCTCCCCAGCTCAGCCACGGTCGTCCAGACCCTTCCGGCCCTTGATTCCGCCCCTTTAGTGACGTTATGCACTGACGCCGAGAGGCGCCGCACGTCAAGCTGAGGTAGGAATTCGGGGGATCCATAGCAACCGGGAGTTAAGTCAGTGAGCCCCATGACCCTTGCCGTCCTCCTGGCCGCGGTCACCGCCACGGCCGTGGGCGCCGCAGCCCTGCACACCGCCCGCGGTGTGCGGCGGCAGATCACCGAGCTGCGCGCCGACCTCGCCGCGACGGTCGCCGCCGCCGACCGGGCGGCCCGGGACGGCCGGGGGGACGCCGCCACGGTGCCCGCTGCCCGCACCACCCCCGCCGCCGAGATACGCGCCGCCGTGGCGGACGCGCTCGCCGAGGAGCGGGAGCGTGAGCTGGCCGAGGCACGGGCTTTCTGGGCCGCTCAGGAGGCCCGGGACTCCGCGGGCTCGTCCGACGCCCCCACGCTGCTCGGCGGGGTGTCCGGCCCCGCCGACGAGCCCGTGGCGGACCACCAGCTCTTCGTGCCCCGCCAGGCCGATCTGGCCGGTCTCGAGCCGCTGCTCGGCCTGGACGCGCTGGGCCATGACACCTTCGACCCGGACGGCGAACCGGAGCCCGAGGCCGAGGTGGAGTTCGAGGTGGGCGCCGAGGTCGGCGCGGAGGTGCGCGCCGAGGCGGAGCTGGAGAGCGAGGCCATGGAGTCGGCCGAACTCGCCGCCGCCCGCCGCCGTCACCCCTCCCACCCCGATTTCACGCCTTCGTCGCCGGTGGCCGACCACGACCGCACGGTGACCCGGCTCACCGAACTGGCCGACGACCGCGTACCGCTGGCCGACGTGCGCCCCGGCCCGCTCGGCACCCTGGACGTGTACGTCTTCGCCGACGGCACCACGATCTGTATGACGCCGGGCCACCGCGAGACCGCGGAGCGGCTGGCGGACGCGCTGCGCGAGGGCACCGCCCCGGTGCTGCTGGGCGGCTCGGGCGTCTCCGGCGCCTACGCCCTCACCTTCGGCTGCGGGACCGAGAAGGTCTACGTACTGGCCGACCGCGTGATCGCCTCGCTGTAGCAACCCCCGCGGCCCCGCCCCCGTGGCCCGGCCCCGCCGTATCGCCCTCGCCCTGCCGCCGTAGCGCGGGGTCCCCTCGGCCGCGTACTCCCGGCCCGCCGGACGGCCCGCTCAGACCCCGCAGCGCGCGGCCGTCTCCGTCACCAGCGTGACTGCCTCGGCGAGCTCCCGCGCCCCGTCTCCCGGCGCGCGCTCCAGCGCATGCGCCAAGTCATGGCCCGCCACCGCCAGCTGATCCGCGACCGCGAACATCCCCGCGTCCGGCATCGTCCGCGGCGTGGTCCCCGGCTCCTCCAGCCGCTGGGCCCGCAGCGACAATTCCCTTGCCAGCGCCAGTCCTTCCGCCGCCGCCCCCTGTCGCAATCGGGACTGGGAAAGGGTGCGCAGCCGGTCGGCGAGCCGGTCGACGGCCGTGAGCAAGGGGGTCGCATCATCCACGGCCGAAGCGTATGCGCCACCGACGGACTGTTGCCAACGGCCGAACACTCAGGCACGGTGAGCTGAAGGACCCCACCCGGGTGTTTGCGCCCGGGTCCGGCATGGACGCGTCCGGAGGCGCCGATGTCCCAAATCTTCTCCGACGAGACTCACCGGAACCTACTCTCCCGCATTCCCCAGTGCACGGGCCGCGAAGTCGCCGACTGGCTCCGCACCGTCGACGAAGGCCCCGCGTTCTTCCGCTTCGAGGAGAAGGTCAGCTGGCTGCGCGGTGAGCATCAGCTCGCCTACGGCCACGCCAAAGCGATCATCCATGAGCACGATTTGAGGCGCGCGGCACGCAAGCTGCTGTAGCCGCGTCCCCTTCCCGGGAGGCACACACGTGTATCCCAGACGGACCACAGGGACCAGACGCACCGAACGGGGTGGCATACGCCGCAGAAGAAGGGCCCGCGGAGGCAATCGCCTCCGCGGGCCCTTCACCGTTCAGCGCCGGGGCCGTTCACCACCGGGATCTCACCGGTGGTGACGGCACTAGTCCCGGAAGATGGAGATCAGCCGCAGCAGCTCCAGGTAGATCCAGACCAGCGACAGCGTCAGACCGAACGCGGCCAGCCAGGACTCCTCACGCGGAGCGCCGTACTGGACGCCGTCCTCGATCTGCTTGAAGTCCATGGCGAGGAAGGCCGCGCCGAGGACCACGCCGATGATGCCGAAGACGATGCCGAGACCACCGCTGCGGAAGCCCAGACCGTCACCGCCGCCGAAGGCGGCGAAGAGCAGATTGACCGCCATCAGCAGGACGAAGCCGATGGCCGCCGCGAGCACGAAGCGCTGAAAGCGTGCGTTCACCCGGATGAGCCGGGTCTTGTACGCCACCAGCACACCGACGAAGACCGCCATCGTGCCGAGCACCGCCTGCATCGGGATGCCGGACCAGCGGTCGTTGTAGACCTGGCTGATGACGCCGAGGAAGAGCCCCTCGAAGACCGCGTAGCCCATGATCAGCGCGGGCGACGCGGTGCGCTTGAAGGACTGGACGAGGCCGAGGACCATCGCCACCAGCGCGGCACCGATACCGATGCCGACCGGGAGCTCGGCGATCCAGGCGGCCACGGCGGCGACGATGACGGTGCCCAGCGTCATACCGGTGCGCATGACGACGTCGTCCATCGTCATCACGCCGGTCCGCGGACCCGTCGGCGGCGCCCCGTACATCTGCTGGAGCTGCTCGGGCGTCAGATTCTGCTGGCCGCCCGCCGCGTAGGGATTCGTCGGTGCCTGTCCTTGCGCGTACGGGTTACCACCGGCGTACGGACTGCCCTGACCTGCGGCGGGGCTCCCGGCCTGCGGCGCCGCGCCGAAGCCGGCATAGCCGCCGGTGCGGCTGAACCCCCGTCGCGAGAAGACCGGGTTGCTGCTCCTCATCTCACTCCTCCATGGCCGCCCTGCGCGACCTTGACTCAAGAGTAATAGGTAAGCAAAGAATGCACCCTAGTGCCCAAGGAGGATCTTTTCACGCATGGCGAGCGGGCGCGAGGCCCCTGTACGGCCCGCGCGGGAGCAGCGGGCGACCGGCCGCGCACGCTGAGTGCCGTTCGACGATCTGGAGGTGCCCGGAACCGGACTTGAACCGGTACGCCCGCGAGGGGCAGCGAGGTTTAAGCTCGCCGTGTCTGCATTCCACCATCCGGGCAGTGGCCCCCTGGGCCGTACCATCCGCGTACGGCCCTCCTCGTAGGAGAGCAGGACGAGCCTATCCGGGGACAAGCCCCCGAACAGCGAATCCACAGACCGAGGTTGTCTTATTTTATTGGCAACTGAGTGCCCATCAGCGGCGGGGCGGGGTACCCGCGGATGACGGTCACCGACCGGACCTGGCCATATGCCGGACACCCCGCCGACGGGGGGAATGACGCAATCTCGACGCCCCCGGACGGGGGCCCTCTCCTACCCAAGGAGGAGCCGGGCCGCGGCACCTACGACCCGAGTCGCGCCCGGAAACCGGAGCACGGGCTGATCCCGTCCGGCCGGGCGGCCGGGACGATGGAAGGACATCCCCCGGCCGGGTTCCGCAGTACGGGACCAGACCCCCCATGGCACGGGGACCGTCCCGTACCGCACGACAGGAGCCCTCCACCGTGACCACCACATCCCCCGGCGTCGAGACCGCCGCCCGCCCCACCACGGCGGCAGCCCGGGCCACGGACCTCTCCAAGGTCTACGGACAAGGCGAGACCCAGGTCATCGCCCTGGACGCCGTGACCGTGGAGTTCCGGCAGGCCGAGTTCACCGCGATCATGGGCCCCTCGGGTTCGGGCAAGTCCACGCTGATGCACTGCATGGCGGGTCTGGACACGGTCTCCAGCGGCTCCACCCGGATCGGTGACGTCGAACTCACCTCCCTGAAGGACAAGAAGCTCACCCAGCTGCGCCGCGACAAGATCGGCTTCATCTTCCAGGCGTTCAATCTGCTGCCGACGCTGAACGCGCTGGAGAACATCACCCTCCCGATGGACATCGCGGGCCGCAAGGCCGACCAGGCGTGGCTGGACCGGGTGGTGGAGACCGTGGGGCTGTCCGGGCGGCTCAAGCACCGTCCCAACCAGCTCTCCGGCGGTCAGCAGCAGCGGGTGGCGGTGGCCCGCGCCCTGGCGGGCCGGCCCGACATCATCTTCGCCGACGAGCCCACCGGCAACCTGGACTCCCGGTCCGGTGCCGAGGTGCTGGGCTTCCTGCGCAACTCGGTGCGGGAGCTGGGCCAGACGGTGGTGATGGTCACTCATGACCCGGTCGCCGCCTCCTACGCCGACCGGGTGGTCTTCCTCGCCGACGGCCGGATCGTCGACGAGCTGCGCGATCCCACCGCCGAGACGGTCCTGGACCGGATGAAGCGCTTCGACGCCAAGGGCCGCACCAGCTGACACGGGACGCCCGCCGTCCCGCGAAGCCGCCGCCCGCAACGCCTCTCCGCCCTCCCAGACCCCTTCAGGACTGACGCCCCATGCTCCGTACCGCCTTGCGCAATGTGCTCGCGCACAAGGCCCGGCTGCTGATGACCACGCTCGCCGTACTGCTCGGCGTGGCCTTCGTCTCCGGCACGCTGGTCTTCACCAACACCATCTCCGCCGCCTACCAGAAGAGCTCCGAGAAGGGCTTCTCCGGCGTCGACGTGGCCATCACGCCCGACAGCGACTCCGACGACGACACCGGCAAGCCCGGTGCGGCGCCGCGGCTCGGCCAGCGGGTGCTGGACCGGGCCGCCGAGGTGCCCGGCGCCGCGTCGGCGACCGGCACCGTCTCCGGCTACACCGCCCTGTCCAAGAAGAACGGCGACCTGCTCGGCAGCGGCTTCTCCAACCTGGGCGGCAACTACTACCCGGGCAAGGACGGCAAGGACCCGCGCTACACCATGACCGACGGCCGCGCGCCGAAGGCCCGGGGCGAGGTGGCGCTCGACGCCAAGTCCGCCGAGCGCGGCGACTACGCGGTCGGCGACACCATCCGGGTCTCGGTGGACGGTCCGGTCCGCGAGGAGAAGGTCGTCGGCGTCTTCCGTACCGACGACGGCAATGTGGCGGCGGGCGGCAGCCTCGCGCTGTTCGACACCCCCACCGCACAGCGGCTGTTCGCCAAGCCCGGTGAGTTCGACGAGATCGACCTCAAGGCCGCGGCGGGCACCTCGCAGACCGAGCTGAAGGCGGCGGTCGAGAAGGTCCTCCCCAAGGAGGCCGAGGCCGAGACCGGTCAGCAGCTGGCCGATGACCAGGCCGAGCAGATCAAGCAGAGCATGAGCGGAATGCAGACCGGCATGCTGGTCTTCGCCGGGATCGCGCTCTTCGTCGGCATCTTCATCATCGCCAACACCTTCACCATGCTGGTCGCCCAGCGCACCCGGGAACTCGCCCTGATGCGAGCGGTCGGCGCGACCCGGCGCCAGGTCACCCGCTCGGTGCTGATCGAGGCCACCTTCGTGGGCGCCATCGCCGCCGTCACCGGCCTCGCCGCCGGTGTGGGCATCGGTGCCGGACTGCGCTCGCTGCTCAACTCCACCGGGGCCACGGTCCCGGACGGCCCGCTCGTCATCGACCTGACCACCGTGCTGGTCTCGCTGGCCGTCGGCGTCGTGGTGACCGTGCTCGCCGCCTGGCTGCCCGGCCGCCGGGCCGCGAAGATCCCGCCGGTCGCCGCGATGAACAGCGTGCACGCCCCGCCGACCACCCGCGGTCTGGTGGTGCGCAACACCATCGGCGCGATCCTCGCCGCGGCCGGTGTCGCCCTGGTGGTGGCCGGTGCCGGAATGGGCTCCGATGGCAAGGGATATATGGGTCTTGGCGCCGCGGTGCTGGTCATCGGGGTGTTCGTGCTCACCCCGCTGCTGTCCCGGCCGCTGATCGCCGCCGCGGCCCCGCTGCTGCGGGTGTTCGGTATGCCCGGCAAGCTGGCCCGGCAGAACGCGGTGCGCAACCCGCGCCGTACCGCCGCCACCGCCTCGGCCCTGATGGTCGGCCTCACCCTGATCACCGGGATGACGGTGATCGCGGGCAGCGTCCAGAAGGGCATCGACAAGATGGCCACCGACGCGCTGAAGTCCGACTACGTGGTCAGCATGGGCGGTTTCGACGGTCAGCGGCCGCTGTCGCCGGATGTGGCGCGCAAGATCGCCGCCCTGCCCGAGGTCACCGCCTCCAGCCCGCTGCGCAACTCCCCCTCCCGGATCGACGGCGATATCGAGTACCTGACCGGGGTCAACGGGAAGTCCATCACCGACCTGGTGAGCATGGACTTCTCCGCGGGCTCCTTCGCCGGGCTCTCCGGCGGCAAGGCGGTCGTGGACGACAAGACGGCCGAGGACCACGGCTGGAAGCTGGGCTCCACGATCCCGGTGACCTACGAGGACGGCCGCCGTGGCAATCTCACCGTCCAGGGCGTCTACACCGGCAACGAGATGATCCGCGGGATCATGCTGGACTCCAGGACGCTCACCGCGCATATGCCCACCGTCACCGATATGCAGGTGATGGTGAAGACCAAGGGCGGTGCCTCGGAGAGCACCAAGGACGCCCTGAAGAAGGCGCTGGGTGAGAACCCGGCGATCCAGGTGCAGAACAAGCAGGACATCTCCGACGGCATCGCGAAGTTCTTCACCCTGATGCTCAACATGCTCTACGGGCTGCTGGCCATGGCGGTGATCGTCGCCGTCCTCGGGGTCATCAACACCCTGGCGATGTCGGTCTTCGAGCGGTCCCAGGAGATCGGGATGTTGCGGGCGATCGGCCTGGACCGGCGCGGTATCAAGCGGATGGTCCGGCTGGAGTCGCTGGTCATCTCGCTCTTCGGCGGAGTGCTCGGCCTCGGGCTCGGTGTGTTCTTCGGCTGGGCGGCCGGGGAGCTGATCTCCAGCGGGATGCCGACCTACCAACTGGTGCTGCCCTGGGGCCGGATGGCGATCTTCCTGCTGCTGGCCGCCTTCGTGGGCGTCCTGGCGGCGCTGTGGCCCGCCCGCCGGGCCGCGAAGCTCAACATGCTGGCGGCCATCAAGGCCGAGTAGCCTCGGCCCGTCCAGCGGACGTCCCCGTCCGCCCCGCACCGGGGCGGACGGGGACGCCGTCGTTTCTCCCGCTGATGTCCCTTACTCCCGCCAGTCCCGGGTGCGCAGCGGCAGTCCGGAGCTCCCGTCGCCCGGGGTGCGCACCGCCAGGACCTGGTTGACGCCGATCCGGTTGCGCTCGAAGGAGAGCGCGCACGCGGCCATATAGAGCCGCCAGACCCGGGCCCGGCCCGGGGAGGTGAGCCGTACCGCCTCCGTCCAGTGCCGCTCCAGATTGGCCACCCAGGCGCGCAGGGTGAGCGCGTAGTGCTCGCGGATGGCCTCCACGTCGCGCACCTCGAACCCCGCCTGCTCCAGCTGGCCCACGGTCCGGCCGATCGGGGCCAGCTCCCCGTCGGGGAAGACATAGCGGTCGATGAACTCGTCCACCCGGTACGCCTCTTCGTCCGGCTCCGGGCGCCGGGCGATCTGGTGGTTGAGCAGCCGCCCGCCGGGCTTCAGCAGCCGGTGCAGGATGGTGGTGTACTCGGCGTACCGCACCGCGCCGACGTGCTCGGCCATACCGATCGAAGAGATCGCGTCGTACGGCCCGTCGACGACCTTGCGGTAGTCCTGGACGCGGATCTCGATCCGGTCGGTGAGCCCGGCCTCCGCGATGCGCTTACGGGCGTACGCCGCCTGCTCCTCGGAGAGGGTGATACCGACGGCGGTCACCCCGTACTCGCGCACCGCGTGCAGCACCATCGAGCCCCAGCCGCAGCCCACGTCCAGCAGCCGCTGACCGGGGCGCAGGTCCAGCTTGCGGCAGACGAGGTCCAGTTTGGCGTGCTGGGCGTCCTCGAGCGTGCCCCCGGGTCCGTCCTCCCAGTAGGCGCATGAATAGACCATCGAGGGGCCGAGCACCCGCTCGTAGAAGTCGTTGCCCACGTCGTAGTGGTGGCTGATGGCCACCTTGTCGCGGCGCGGGGTGTGCAGCGGCCCGCTCCACGGGGTGCGGGCCTCCTCCGGGGGCGGCGGCGGTGGCAGCCCCGGCCCGGCCAGCGCGATCAGCTCGCGGGCGGCGGAGCGCAGGGCGGGGTCGCGCAGCGCCTGGAAGGCGGCGGCGAGCCGGGACCGCCGGGAGCCGGGGCCGCGCTCCCACAGCAGCCCGGCGAGCAGTTCCAGGGCCTGGTACAGATCGCCCTCGATTTCCAGGTCACCGGCCACCCAGGCGCGGGCCAGGCCCAGTTCACCGGGCTTCCACAGCACCCGGCGCAGCGCCCGGCGGCGGCGTACGACGAGGGTGGGGGTGCCGGGCGGGCCGGCCTCGCTGTGGTCCCAGGCGCGGACGCGCAGCGGCAGCGGGGCTCCCAGCGCCTCCTCGGCCAGGGCGGCCAGTCGCCCAGCGGCGTCGGTCATATCGCACACCTCCGTGATGGCGAGTCAGCGAAGATTCACTCACCACGTAAACACCATGGAACCACCCGCACAGTCCCGGCGACACGTCTGGAATCGGTAAAAGTCATCCCGCGTGCCGGTGTACGAGGGGGTGCGCGCATGACGAAGGGCGCCCGCCCCACGGATGGCGGACGCCCTCTGCGTCACTGGTGCGTGTCTGAGACCCTCAGGTCAGGACGCCTTGGCCTTCTCGGCCTGCTCGGCCGGAGCCTCGGCCGGAGCCGGGCGCGCCGCCGCGGCGGCGGAGACCGGAGAGGCCGCCTCGTAGAACTCCTCGCGGGGGTTCTCGATGGCGCCCAGCGAGACGACCTCGCGCTTGAGGAACATCCCGAGCGTCCAGTCGGCGAGGACCCGGATCTTGCGGTTGAAGGTCGGCATCGCCATGCCGTGGTAGCCACGGTGCATGTACCAGGCCAGCCGGCCCTTCAGCTTGATCTTCATCTTGCCGAAGACGATCATCGCGACGCCCTTGTGGAGGCCGAGGCCCGCCACCGCGCCCTTGTTGGCGTGCTTGTACTCGCCCTGCGGGAAGCCCCGCATACCCGAGATCACGTTGTCGCCGAGCACCTTGGACTGGCGCAGCGCGTGCTGGGCGTTGGGCGGGCACCAGGCGCCCTCGCCGACGGCGAGGTCCGGCACCTGGGCGTTGTCACCGGCGGCCCAGATGTAGTCGGTGCCCTTGACCTGGAGGGTGGGCTCGGTGTCCACATGGCCGCGGGGGCCGAGCGGCAGACCGAACCGGGCGAGGGCCGGGTTCGGCTTCACACCGGCGGTCCACACGATGGTGTTGGAGTCGACCTCGAGGCCGTTCTTGAGCACGACGTGGCCGTCGATGCAGGAGTTCATCGAGGTGTTGAGGTAGACCTCGATACCGCGCTTCTGGAGGTGCTCCAGACCCCACTGGCCCAGCTTGGGGCCGACCTCGGGGAGGATCTTGTCCGCGGCGTCGACCAGCACGAAGCGCATGTCCTCGCGGGAGACGTTGGGGTAGTACTTGGCCGCGTCCCGGGCCATGTCCTCGACCTCGCCGATGGTCTCCGCACCCGCGAAGCCACCGCCGACGAAGACGAAGGTGAGCGCCTTGCGGCGGACCTCCTCGTCGGTCGTGGAGTCGGCCTTGTCGAGCTGCTCGAGGACGTGGTTGCGCAGGCCGATGGCCTCCTCTATCCCCTTCATACCGATGCCGTTCTCCGCGAGACCGGGGATCGGGAAGGTGCGGGAGACCGCGCCGAGCGCGACCACCAGGTAGTCGAAGGGCAGCTCGTACGCCTCGCCGACGAGCGGCTGGACGACGGCGACCTTACGGTCCTGGTCGATCGTCGAGACCCGGCCGGTGAGAACCTCCGCCTTGGGGAGCACCCGCCGCAGCGGGACCACGACGTGACGGGGGGAGATGCTGCCGGCCGCAGCTTCGGGAAGAAAGGGCTGGTACGTCATGTACGAGCGAGGGTCGACGACCGTGACAGTCGCCTCGCCGTACCGCATCTTCTTCAGAATGCGGCGCGCCGCGTACAGGCCAACGTACCCACCGCCTACTACGAGGATCCTGGGACGCTCCGTGGTGCTCATGTTTCGAGTATCCAGCACCCCCCGGGGCAGGGCTCGTGAGCCCCTTCACAAGCATCCAGGAGGTATCTGCTACACTCCGCCGCCCCCGTGATGGATGCCATATTCCGGGAGGGGAACCACTCGTCGATCCGGACCGTTCCCACCGCCCTGAGCAGGGCTTGTGACTGAACGCCGGAGTAGCCCAGGACCTTCGGCCGGGGTCCTGCGACCCGGTCGGAACGGGCCACGATGCGGTCAGCGGCGGGGCGCGGTCACCGAAACCGCCCCGGACGGCCCCCACAGTCGGCGACCAGGGCCCTTTTTCATGTGAAGGATTTCACGAACTTTCCTCCGGGCGACACGCGGACGGCCCCCGGATGGGCCTCCGCGGCCGCTCATGCGTTGCTCGCCGCGCTCAGGCGATGCTCCAGGCGATGCCGTCGAGGATGTCGTGCTCACTCACCACGACCTCCCGGGCGCCGGTCCGTTCCATGATCGAAAGCAGTACGAGCGCCCCGGCCGCGATCACATCGACCCGCCCCGGATGCATCACCGGAATCGCCGCCCGCTCGGCGTGGGTGGAGGCCAGCAGCCCGGTGGTGATCTCCCGGACCCGGTCGAGGGGGATCCGCGCGTGGTGGATCGCCGCGGAGTCGTACTCCGGCAGCTCGAGGGCGATACCGGCGACGGTGGTCACCGATCCGGCGAGGCCCACCAGGGTGTGCCCGCCCTCGTCCGGGCGGCAGACCCCGCTGAGCGGCACGGTCTCCCCGGCCAGGTCCAGCGCCCGGTCGATATCGGCCCGTATGGCGCCGGTCTGCTCCGGAGTCGGCGGATCGGTGAGGGCGCCGTCGGAGACCAGATGGCGCTCGGTCATCCGCACACAGCCGATATCGACACTGCGGGCGGCGCGCACCGCGGTGTCCCCGGAGACGAACTCGGTCGAGCCGCCGCCGATGTCCACCACCAGATAGGGCCCGCTCAGCCGCTCATGTCCGGACAGCTCCTTGGTGGCGCCGGTGAAGGAGAACTCCGCCTCCTGGTCACCGGTGATCACCTCGGGCCCGACGCCCAGGATCGCCCTCACACCGTCCACGAACTCCTGGCGGTTCTCGGCGTCCCGGGAGGCGGAGGTGGCGACGAAGCGGATCCGCTCGGCGCCCCGTTCGCGGATGACCGCGGCGTACTCCCGGCAGGCCGCGAAGGTGCGCTCCAGCGCCTCGGGGGCCAGCCGTCCGGTGCGGTCCACACCCTGGCCCAGCCGGACGATGGTCATCCGGCGGTCCAGTTCGGTCAGCTCACCGGTGGCCGGGTCGGCGTCGGCCACCAGCAGCCGGATGGAGTTGGTGCCGCAGTCCACGGCCGCGACGCGGGTCATCCGCCGTCCCCCCGCTCGCCGGAGGGACCGGTCGCACCGGACTCGCCGTCCGCCGCACCGCAGGGCGCGACACACGGACCCTTGCGCCACCACTCGGGCAGCATCGCGAGGGCCTCGTCGCCCAGCGGGTTGACCCCGGGGCCGACCGCGAGGGCATGGCCGACCAGCACATGCAGGCACTTCACCCGGTCCGGCATGCCGCCCGCGCTGGGGAAGCCCTCCAGCACCTCGATGGCGTCACGGCGGGCGATGTAGTCGTCGTGGGCGGCGCGGTAGGCATCGGCCAGTTCGGGGTCGGCCGCCAGCCGGGCCGACATCTCCTTCATCACGCCCTCGGCCTCCAGCGTGCCGATCGCGGACGCGGCACGCGGGCAGGTCAGGTAGTAGAGGGTCGGGAACGGCGTACCGTCCTCCAGACGCGGTGCGGTCTCGACGACATCGGGGTTGCCGCAGGGGCAGCGGTGGGCGACCGCGCGCAGCCCGCGCGGCACCCGGCCCAGCTGCATCTTGACGGCGGCGATATCCGCATCGGTGGGCGCGGTGGGCTCCGTCTGCGGAGGGGGGGTGTCCATGAGTGGGAGTGTTCTCTATCGATCGGTATCGGACCGGGCGCGAACGGAGCGCGAACGGTGCCGGATCAGCGGGGTGCGTGGGCCGCCTTCGGCGCGTCCGCCGCGTCCACGGCGTCCCAGAGGTTGGTGTACCAGGGGCGGCCGGCCGCCCCCCGGTCGGTGGTGTGCTCGCTGTAGGCGCTGCCGTCCACCACGCTGAAGCCGGTCTCCCCCGGCATCAGGAAGTGCAGCCGCTCCCGGGCCTGCCGCTCGGTGTAGGCGGGGTCCTGGAGCCGGGCCTTCTCCTCGCGCAGCTTCTTCACGTCCTCGCGCGCCTGCTGGGCCGCGCGCCGCTGATCGGCGATCTGCGCCCGCTGGGAGATGTACTGCCGCATCGGATAGGCCAGCGCCACCACCAGTGAGCAGACGACCAGCGCGAGCAGGGCGGCCCGGCCGGTGAGCCGGCCGCGGCGGCGCCGGGCGCGCACCCGGTAGACCCGGGCGGCGGCGTGCTCGCCGAGCGCCTTGAGTCTGGTCGCGGTGGAGAACCGGTCCCGATCCGCCGGCACATCGCCTCCCCGGTGTTGACTTCGCTTGAGTGACGCCGTCCCCGGCCACGGTACGGGACCGCGGCCGGGGACATGCGTCAGACGTGTCTGCTACTCAGGTCGAGCGCGTCCTCGCGTCCTTGATGCGGACGCCCGGCGGCGGTCAGCCCTTGAAGCGCGGGAAGGCGGAGCGGCCCGCGTACACCGCGGCGTCGTCCAGGATCTCCTCGATGCGCAGCAGCTGGTTGTACTTGGCGACGCGCTCGGAGCGGGCCGGGGCGCCGGTCTTGATCTGGCCGCAGTTGGTGGCGACGGCCAGGTCGGCGATGGTGACGTCCTCGGTCTCACCGGAGCGGTGGGACATCATGCACTTGAAGCCGCTGCGCTGGGCCAGCTCGACGGCGTCGAGGGTCTCGGTCAGCGAGCCGATCTGGTTGACCTTGACCAGCAGCGCGTTGGCGGTGTCGCTGTCGATGCCGCGGGCCAGCCGCTCCGGGTTGGTGACGAACAGGTCGTCGCCGACCAGCTGGACCTTGTCACCGAGCTGGTCGGTGATGGTCTTCCAGCCGTCCCAGTCCTCCTCGTTCAGCGGGTCCTCGATGGAGACCAGCGGGTACGCGGCGACCAGGTCGGCGTAGTAGGAGGTCATCTCGGCGGCGCTGCGGGACTTGCCCTCGAACTCGTAGGAGCCGTCCTTGTAGAACTCGGAGGCGGCCACGTCGAGCGCCAGCGCGATGTCCTGGCCCGGCTGGTAGCCGGCCTTCTTGATGGCCTCGACGATCAGGTCCAGGGCCTCGCGGTTGGAGTCGAGGTTCGGCGCGAAGCCGCCCTCGTCACCGAGACCGGTGGACAGACCGCGCTCCTTCAGCACCGACTTCAGGGTGTGGTAGACCTCGGTGCCCCAGCGCAGCGCCTCGGAGAAGGACTCCGCGCCGACCGGCGCGATCATGAACTCCTGGATGTCCACGTTGGAGTCGGCGTGCGAACCGCCGTTGAGGATGTTCATCATCGGGACCGGCAGCAGATGGGCGTTGGGGCCGCCCAGGTACCGGAAGAGCGGGAGGTCGGACGCCTCGGAGGCGGCGTGCGCGACGGCGAGGGAGACGCCGAGGATGGCGTTGGCGCCGAGCGAGGACTTGTCCGGGGTGGCGTCCAGGTCGAACATCGCCTGGTCGATCAGCCGCTGCTCGGTGGCGTCGTAGCCGACGAGCTCCGGGCCGATCTGCTCGATCACGGCGAGGACGGCCTTCTCGACGCCCTTGCCGTTGTAGCGGTTCTTGTCGCCGTCACGGAGCTCGAGGGCCTCGAAGGCGCCAGTGGAGGCACCGGACGGAACGGCGGCACGGCCCGTGCTGCCGTCGTCGAGGCCGACCTCGACCTCGACCGTGGGGTTGCCTCGCGAGTCGAGGATCTCGCGAGCTACGACGACGTCGATGGACGGCACGAGGTTCTCCTTCGTATGTGTCTGCGGTAGCGACACGAGCCTAACCGGACCGGAGGGCCGGACCCCCCGTTCGCCCGTCCCGCGAGACAGGACGTGGCATAAATAGCCAGTTTTGGGTGCGGATATCTACATTTTCCGCGAAGCCCTTGCCGTGAAGCTTCTGCCGTGAGCCCTTTGCCGAGACCCATCGAGCCCCGGCCGGAACGCACCGCGGGGCGGCGCGCCCGGCCGGGGCTCGTGGTCGACGCGTGGCCGACGGTTCCCGGATCCGGCCCGGTCGGCCGGACCGCGGTCAGCTCAGGTGGAGCCGCTGACCCGGGTAGATCAGGTCGGCCTGCTCGACGATGTCCTTGTTCAGCTCGAAGAGCTTCTTCCAGCCGCCCTCGACCTTCTCGGCCTTGGCGATCTCGCCCAGGGTGTCCCCGGCCTTGACCTTGTACTCGCCGTCGCCCTTCTTCACCGGACCGCGGGCCTCGTGGCGCGCGGCGCGGTCGGGCTCGGAACGGGTCTCGGCCTTCGGCTGCGCGGGCTTGGGCGCCGGGGCCTTGGACTCCTGCTGACCGGAGTCGGAGGGGGTGGAGCTCGACGGGGTGCCGCCGGTGGTCAGCCCGGTGCCGCAGACCGGCCAGGCGCCCTTGCCCTGGCCGGCGAGGACCTTCTCGGCGACCTGTATCTGCTGGTCCTTGCTGGCCTTGTCGGCCGTGGGGGCGAACGAGGTGCCGCCGTAGGCGGCCCAGGTGGAGCTCGAGAACTGTAGTCCGCCGTAGTAGCCGTTACCGGTGTTGATCGACCAGTTGCCGCCGGCCTCGCACTCCGCGACCTTGTCCCACTGGGCGGTGGTGGCGGCGGAGGCGGAGGTGGCCCCGATGAGCGGGGCGGCCACGGCGGCGCCCGCGAGACCGGCGAGGGCGGCGATACGGGTGGCCTTGGACGGGCGACGGTGCTTGCCGTTGGACTTGAGCATCGTTGGTTCGTTTCCTCACCGACGCCTACGAGGTGAGCTGTCGGGTTCGGACGTGAGTTGCCCGGCCGGTGCACCACCGATCGACGAATGATCGACGATCGATCACACCCGGCTTCACCCCTAGCCGACGAGCCCGTGTCCACAGGCCGTTCGGCACCTACCTTGGGTCCCCCGCTCCTGCCTTCGGCGCTGACGCGTCGGTTCCCCCCGACCGCCGGCAGGATTCGGCGTGACGATCGACGGTGCCCGCGGTGGCGAGCGGGAAGACCGTAAACACACCCCCCGAGAAGGTTCAAACACCCCATTCGCAGCGAGAGGTGCTGTATTTGATCTCTCCCGGCCCACATCTACGCAGGTGGGGCCGGGTGCGGAGAGATCGGACAGGGGGTGCGCTCCGGGCAATGTGACGAGAGGTATGTCTCACCGTCGCCAGATCGGGCAATTCACCCCGAACTACCGCCCCTTGGCGCTCAGATCCAACCGCTGACCCGGGAGGATCAGATCCGGATTGTCCCCGATGAGGCTTTCGTTGTCTTTGTAGAGGCCGTGCCAGCCGGTCGACAGCTCCTCGCGCTGGGCGATCTCTGAAAGGTTGTCACCGGGGCGCACGAGGTAGCCGTCGTCCGAGGACCCCTCGGCGCGTTCCCCGCTGTCCCGGGAGGCATGCCGCCCGGAGGGCCGCCGGGCCTCCTCGTCGCCGTTCGCCTCGTCCGGGTCCCCGGCGCCGCGGTGGCGGCCGGTGGGCGCGGGGTCGGCGCTCTCGTCCGGGGACTCGCTCTCGTCCGGGGACGCCGAGGCGTCCGGGCGGTCCGGGGAGTCGGAGGACTTCGTGTCCGACGGGGACGGCGACGCGGAGTCCTCGTCGTCCTCCTCGGTGGGCGAGGCGGACGGGGAGGGCGTTGTCCCCTCCTCCTGGTCCGCCTCGGATCCCTCGTCGTCGCCGGGCGCCCACCGCTCATCGCCGGACTCGTCCGAGGAGCCGGAGGAGTCCCCGGAGGAATCCCATGCGTCCCCGCGGTCCTCGGCCGCCGAGCCGCCGCGCTCGCCGCCCTCCCCGCCGTCACCGCGCTGGCCGAGGGACGGCTCCCGGGTGATCCCGGGGTCCACCTCGGGGGCGTCGCCGCCGTCGGTCAGCCCCGCGTTCACCGCACAGCTGGGCCAGGCGTCCGGGCCGCGCTCGTCCAGGATCGACTGGGCCACGGATATCTGCTGGGAGCGGCTTGCCAGATCGGGACGCGGGGCGTAGGCGGTGCCGCCGTGCTCCGTCCACATGGACAGGGTGAGCTGGAGGCCGCCGTAGAAGCCGTTGCCCTCGTTGGCACTCCACATCCCGCCGCTCTCACACTCGGCGACCTGGTCCCAGGTGGCGGTGGAGGCGGCCTGGGCCCCGCTGGCCCCGAAGAGGGGGATGGCGAGCCCGGCACCCGTGATGCCCGCCGCGACGACGATGGCCGGAGCCTGGCGGGGGCGGCGGTGCCGACCGTTCCCGGAACGCATGTGGTGGCCTCTCGTGTGGCGGTGGAGTTGTCGGTTGAACATAGCGACGGCACTCGATCATCACAAGCCGGTGTATCCCAGGTCACGCCCCGGTCACGCCGCTGATCATTCGTCACTTATGTCATCCGCCAAGGAGCTTCGGCGCCTCAGCCACCCCGGGAATTCCATGTCACGGGGAGGGTGCGCAGTCCGCGCATGATCAGCCCACCGCGCCAGCGCAGATCATCCGAATCCACCGCAAGCCGGATATCGGGCAGTCGGCGCAGCAGAGTGGCGAGGGCGGTCTGCGCCTCCAGCCGGGCGAGCGGGGCGCCCAGACAGTAGTGGATGCCGTGGCCGTAGCCCAGATGCTGGTTGTCGGTGCGCGTGAGGTCCAGCACATCGGGCTCGGGGAACCGCTCGGGGTCGCGGTCCGCGGCGGCGAGCACCACCAGCACCGGTTCGCCCGCGGCGATGCGCTCATCGCCGATGGTCAGCGGCTCGGTGGCGAACCGCCAGGTGGCGATCTCCACCGGGCCGTCATAGCGCAGCAGTTCCTCGACGCCCGCGGCGAGCAGCCGCTCGTCCCCCTCTTCCAGGGCCTGCTGGAGCCGGGCGCGCTGAACCGGGTGGCGCAGCAGCGCGTACATCCCGTTGCCGATCAGATTGACCGTGGTCTCGAACCCGGCGAACAAGAGGATGAAGGCCATCGCCGCGGCCTCGTTCTCGGTGAGGTGCTCCCCGTGGTCGCTGGCCCGGATCAGCCCGGAGATGAGGTCCTCGTCCTCTCCCTCCGCGCCGAGCGTCTCCCGTTTGCGGTGGATCAGCTCGGCGAGATAGGCGCGGATGTGCTTCACGGCGCGGGCGACTCCGCCGCGTGGACCGCCGCCGTGCCGGATCATGGAACCCGCCCAGTCCCGGAAGTCGTCCTGGTCCTCGCGGGGCACCCCGAGCAGATCGCAGATCGCGTAGATGGGGAGGGGGAAGGCGAACTCATGGATCAGATCGGCTTCTCCCCTTTCCCCGAAGTCGTCGATCAGCCGATCGGTCAACTCCCTGACCCGCGGGGCGAACGCGGCGACCCTGCGCGGGGTGAACGCCTTGGACACCAGCCGCCGCAGCCGGGTGTGGTCCGGCGGATCGATGTTGAGCAGATGTGTCATCAGATCGGCACGTTGCTCACCGGGGATGCCCACCTTGCCCCGGGCATGGGCCGATTCGCTATGGGTTCGCGGGTTCTTGGACAGCCGGGGATCGGCCAATGCCTGCCGGGCGTCGGCGTAGCGGGTCACCAGCCATGCCTCCACTCCGCTGGGGAGCGTGGTCCTGCGGACCGGGGCATGTTCGCGGAGCCACGCGTACGCGGGGTAGGGATCGGCGGCGAACTCCCAGGTGAAGAGGGTGGGAGTGGGAATGTCACGGGGCTGCTCGGGCACCCCCCGACGATACCGGCCGCCTCGCCACCGCCCCCATACAGCTCTTATCGGCTGTACCGGGTAAATGCGGAACAATAAGAATCAAGGGGATAGTTGACTAGGGAATTACCCTAGGACATCTCCACAATCCCTCCACGAGTCGCCCGCAACCCGCGCTGATTGCCCAGATATGCGGCGGCTCCGGAGGGCACCCTTAGGATCATGCCCCGAACGTCGCATGACATGCCGTTACACCCGCTGACGTCGGTCAACGCGCGTAAAAAGCGCCATGGCTGAAATGACGTCAGGATGTCGAATGGGACTCAGGCACATGCACGGGGCCACCCCACGCTGGTGATACGATCACCGCGCTTGCCAGGCGAGCCAAGGGCGCGTAAGACACACGGCGATCCGGTAAATCAGCCGGGAGGGTCCACTCTGAGGGAGCATTATGCCGCCAGTCGGGCATACGGAGCCGTTTAGGCGCACTGTCGTCTACGCGCCGCCGTCGGCAAGACGAGTGCGATGTCCCCGGACCATCCGGGCAGCATCCGGGCACTGAATCACGCCGCGCGGGCAGCGAGTTCACCGCCTCCCCGCGCCCCTCCAAGAACAACCAGACGCGCAACACTTCCCTTTCAGTCCCTGGCGGTCTAGTCGTTAAAGAGAGTCTCATGACGCAATACATACAGGATCCAGCAATCTGGGCCCTGATCGCAGGCACGCCTCTCGCTGCAACTGCCATATTCCGCGGGCGAAAGGCGCAAGCGAAACTGCGCGCCGAGAAGGCGGAAGCCGAAAACCGCTACACGGATCTCGAGAACCAGTACTCCGCGGCGGTCCAGGAAGCCCAGGTACGCGCCGAAGAGGCCACCAAGAGCGCACTGAAGTCGGCGATGCGCACGCTCCAGGGCCTCGCCAACGAGCAGCAGCTGGCCATCTCCAAACTCCAGGACAGATACGGCGAGCACCATATTCTCCAGGATCTGCTGGAGATCGACCATATGAACTCGCAGTTCGGTCGGCGTGCCCAGTCCATCGCCGTGCTCTGTGATGGGTGGCTCGGCCGTCAGCGGGCCGTCGCCTCGGTCTACGACGTGGTGCGCAGCGCGAAGGGGCGCATCCGCCACTACACCCGCGTCGAAATCCGTTCGCAGAGCAATTTCGCGCTCACCAGCCGGGCCGTCGAACCCGTCGCGCTGGCGCTCGCCGAACTGCTGGACAACGCCACGAGTTACTCGGCGCCGGATTCTCCGATCGATATCACCATCCGCACCGTTCCCAAGGGCGTCTGCATCATCATCGATGACGCCGGTGTCGGTATGAACGAAGAGGAGAAGAACCGGGCCGATCAGCTGCTGTCGGCCCAGCGCGCGACGGGCGTCACCGGACTGGGGAATCCCCCACAGTTCGGCTTCGCGGTGATCGGTGTGCTGGCCGCCCGGTACGGCTTCAGCGTCTCCGTCGATTCGGCTTCGCCCTACGGTGGTGTGCGCGCCGTTGTGCTTCTTCCCGAGGACCTGCTGACCAATATGCCCGAGCCGGAAGAACAGCCGGTTTCCCGTACGCCCGCAGCAGCCGCGCCGGAAGAGCCCGGTTCGACCGCCGGCGGTCTGCCGAAACGTCGCCGAAAAGGATCGATCTCCATCGTGCCGCAAGCGGATTCCACCGCCGCTCCCGCCCGGACGAGCGAGGAAACCGCCTCGATCATGGGCGCTTTCCAACGCGGCACGCAGTCCGGTCGCTCCGCAAATCCGAACAGGGAAGGGCATGATCCTCAGTGAACAACGACCTGTCCTGGATGCTTGACAGCGCCCTGGAAGTGCCGGGTGCACGTCATGCCCTCCTGGTGTCCGCCGACGGCCTGCTGATGGCCCGTTCGCAAGAGGTCCGCAAGGACGAGGCGGACACCGTGGCCGCGGCGATGAGCGGTATCCAGTCGCTGAGCCGCACCATGGGCGGCTTCTGCGGTGATCCGGAGATGAACTGGCGACAGACCCTGGTCGAGTTCGACGGCGGCTGGGTCTTCCTCATCTCCGCCGGTGAGGGCGCGTATCTGGCGGTCTCGTCCGCCCCCGATGTCGACATGGCCGACATCACCTTCCGTATGCAGCAGCTCGTCGGGCAGCTCGGCAAGGTACTGACCACTCCGCCTCGCGAAAACACGAGTATCCAGGCATGACTGCACCAGATGAGCAGGAGCCCGAGTCGGCCCGGTTAGTACGGCCGTACGTCATCACCAACGGCCGCGGCCGGCTGGACAACGATCAGTTCAATCTGATCACGCTGGTCACCGCGTCCGACCAGGTCCGCCCGGGCCATCTCGATCCCGAGAAGCGCCGCCTGTTGGACTTGTGCGCGGGCGGTTATCTCTCGGTCGCGGAGATAGCCGGGCACATGGGACTTCCGATAGGCATCGTCAAGATCCTGCTGTCCGATCTGTCGGCGGACGGCTATCTCCTGACCCGGGCCCCGGCGCCGCCCGCCCAGCTTGTCGATGTTTCGCTCCTTCAGGAGGTACTGGATGGGCTCCAGGCCCGTTTCGGATGATGACGTCTATCTCGCCGACCAGGTGCAGATCGCGGCCAAGATCCTGGTCGTGGGGCATTTCGCGGTCGGCAAGACAACCTTCATCGGCACCATGTCCGAGATTCCTCCGCTGCGCACCGAGGAGCGTATGACGCAGGCGGGTGCCCAGGTGGACGACCTCATGGGCACCCGGGGCAAGACGACCACCACCGTCGCCATGGACTTCGGCCGCCTCACGCTCAGCGAGAGGCTGGTCCTCTATCTCTTCGGAACACCGGGGCAGGAGCGCTTCGTCCAGGTGTGGGAGGACATGACGCGGGGTGCGCTCGGGGCACTGATCCTCGTCGATCCGGAACGGCTGAAGGAATCCTTCCCGGTGATCGACCTGGTGGAACAGTACGGCTTGCCCTACGCGATTTCCGTCAACCACTTCGACGGCACACCGGACCGCCCCGACCACGAACTGCGTGAGGCGCTGGACCTGTTGCCCGAGACACCCATCGTCACCTGTGACGCACGTGACGAGAAGTCATCGGCCAACGCGCTGATGGCCCTTGTCCGCTATCTACAGGAACGTACTCGCTAGGAGCAAGCTATGGACACTCAATCGGACTTCACGGCGCCGCCGCCCGGATGCCCGGCCCACCACACGGGCGAGCGGGTCCCGCTCCACGGGCCGGAGTTCGCGGCCGATCCGGGTGCCTTCTACGCGCATCTGCGCAAGTACGGACCGGTCGCGCCGGTCGAGTTGTCCCCCGGTGTGGACGCCATGCTCGTCACGGACTACTCGGCGGCGCTCCAACTGCTCCAGAACCCCGACACCTTCCGGAAGGACGCGCGCCGCTGGCGCGAGTTCAACGAGGGCAGGGTCAGCCGGGACAACCCGGTGGTGCCGTTGCTGGAGTACCGGCCGAACTGCATGTTCAGCGATGGCGCGGAGCATATGCGGCTGCGCCAGGCGGTCACCGACAGCCTGGCCCGGGTGGACTCGCACCGGCTGAGCCGGCACGTCGACCGGGTCGCCGCGTATCTGATCGACCAGTTCATATCCCGCGGCTCGGTCGATCTGCTCAACGACTACGCCAAGCTGCTGCCGCTCTTCGTTTTCAACGAGCTTTTCGGATGCCCTGCGGAAATCGGTGACCGATTCATCTTCGGTATCACCGGAATCTTTGACGGGGTCAACGCCGAGAAGGCGAACGAAGTACTGACGCAGAGCGTTATCGAACTGGTCGCTCTCAAGCGCAGCAGGCCCGGGGACGATGTCACCTCCTGGCTTATGCAGCACCATGCCCAGCTCACCGATGAAGAGCTCGCGCATCAACTCGTGCTGCTGCTCGGCGCCGGTGCGGAACCGCAGCGGAATCTCATCGCCAACGCACTGCTGCTATTGCTCTCCGATGAGCGTTACTCAGGCGGCGGCCTGCTGGTCGAGGACGCCATCGACGAGGTGCTGTGGAACAGCCCGCCCATGTCCAATTACGCTCCGCACTATCCGGTGTCGGATGTGGACTTCGCCGGGACCCAGCTGCGGGCGGGTGACCTCGTGCTGGTCAGCATCGCGGCCGCCAATACCGACCCCAGCCTCTCCGCCTCCCGCCAGGTGCTCAGCAAGCGCGCCCATCTGGCCTGGAGTGCCGGACCGCACGCCTGCCCCGCCAAGGACCCCGCTCAGCTCATCGGCGTCGTGGCCATCGAGAAACTTCTCAATCGGCTGCCCGATATCGAGCTGGCGGTGCCCGAGTCCAGCCTGACGTGGCGCCCCGGACCCTTCAACCGCGGGCTGTCCACCCTGCCTGCCCGTTTCACCCCGGTCACGGCGGATAAGCGGCAGCATATGCCTTCTGCACATGAAACCCCCGCGGCGAACGATTCCCACGGTCATCAGCAGAACAGGGCAGAAAAGGGCGGCTTGTGGAGCTCCTTCCTGTCCTGGTGGCGTACATGACCCACGCCACATAGAGGTGCTGTTTCGCGTTGCATGAATGTTCAATCGGTCGGGTATGCCATAGCGCGGAATTCAAGTTGGCCTAAATCCCATAAGGAGCTGTCGTGGGGCCTCTCGCCGTCGGCAACACCGTCGATCGACGTCGTTCCGTGGTTTCACTCGCATCCCGGCCGAACACACCCGCAATTCGAACTCCCATTCCCCTCATATCCCTCTCCATACGGCAGGCGGAGGCACCACCGGGCACGAACGCCAGTGCGATAGGAATCGCCGGAGCGCACCCCTTCTTCGCCTCGTGAGCGCGGCATTCTCCGGATTCCCTCCGGACGGCCATGGAGAATCGCGGACGCAGACCGGTCTGCTCGGCGGCTTCGCCGCCGAGCAACTCCTGCGGCTGTGCGAAGTGGTGGAGCTGAGCCACGCGGACGCGACGGCCTACGCGCAGCTGCTGAACGACGCTCTGGGGCCGGTGGCCGAACGGTCGTTGACCCTTCCGCCGCCCTCCCGGAGCTTCCTCTCCGACGACCACACCCCGGTCGAATTCTCGCTCGCCTTCCTGCCCGGCACCGGCCCGGGGCTGCGGGTGCTGCTGGAACCGGGGGCGGGCAACGACGACCTGGTGGAGAACGGCCGGATCGGCCTCGACGCCATCCGGACGATGGCGGACCGCTGGGGGTTCGCCACCGACCCGCTCGACCGCGTCGAGGACCTGTTCTTCCCCACCTCGCCCGAAGGGCCGCTGGCCCTGTGGTGCGCCCTGGAGCTGCGCCCCGGCGGGGTGCCCCGCGTCAAGGCGTACCTCAACCCCGCCGCGAACGGCCGGGACCGGATCGCCGAGACGGTAGGCGAAGGGCTGGCCAGACTCGGCCACCGCCGGGCGTTCGACGGCCTGCCCCCGGCCGACGCCTATCCGTTCTTCTCGGTGGACCTCGGGGACTGGGAGGCGCCCCGGGCGAAGGTCTACCTCACCCACCACGGCATGTCCGCCACCGAGGCCGGCACCCTCCCCCGGATGTCACCCCACCCGGGCCGGGAGCGGGTCGAGGAGTTCTTCCGCACCGCCGGGGGCTTCCCCGCGGGCGGCGCGGAACGGCTGAGCGGACGCCCCGCCCTCACCTGCCACTCCTTCACGGAGACCGCGACCGGACTGCCCAGCGGCTTCACCCTCCACATCCCCGTCCGCGACTACGTCCGGCACGACGGACAGGCGCGGGAACGGGCGGTGGCGGTGCTGCGGCGGTACGGCATCGACGGCGGCTGGCTGGACCGGGCACTGACCGCCGTGACCTCGCGCCGACTGGCGGACGGCGTCGGCCTGATCGCCTATCTGGCGCTGGTCCACGAGCCGCACCGGCCGCCGCGGGTGACCGTCTATGTCTCCTCGGAGGCGTACCAGGTACGGCCGCCACTCCAGGCGCTTCCGTCCCATGAGCGGGCGGGCGCGGCGCTGTGACACATCAGCAGGACTGTGACACATCAGCAGGACAACGAGCGAGAGAACGACAGGAGCAGCGGTCAGCGTGGAACCGTACCGGATCAAGGTTGTCGAACCCATCCCCCGTACCACCCGCGAGCAGCGCGAAGAGGCGCTGAAGCGCGTCAACTACAACCTCTTCGACCTGCGCGCCGAAGAGGTCACCATCGACCTGCTGACCGACTCGGGCACCGGTGCGCTGTCGGCCGCGCAGCTCGCGGCGGGCATGGCCGGGGACGAGTCCTACTCGGGCTCCCGCTCGTACTACCGGTTCCATGAGACCGTCACCGAACTGACCGGCTACGCACATATCCTGCCCGCCCATCAGGGCCGCGCTGCCGAGCGGGTGCTCTTCTCGTCGCTGCTGGAGCCGGGCTCCATCGTCCTGGCCAATACGCACTTCGACACCACGCGCGCCAATGTGGAGCTCAACAACTGCGAGGCCCGGGACCTGCCGTGTCCCGAGGCCAAGAACCTGGACAGCACCGAGCCGTTCAAGGGCAACATCGACCTGAACGAGCTCCACCGCCAGCTGACCGGGCCGGATGCCTCCCGAATAGCGGTGGTGGTCATGACCATCACCAACAACGGCGGCGGCGGTCAGCCCGTCTCCATGGACAACCTCAAGCGGACCGCGGCCCTCTGCCGCCAGTACGGCGTACCGCTGTTCCTGGACGCCGCCCGGTTCGCCGAGAACGCCTGGCTGGTGACCCGTCACGAGGAGGGCTACCGCGACCGCACCCCCCGCCAGGTCGCCGAGGAAGCCTTCCGCCTGGCGGACGGCTGCATGATGAGCGCCAAGAAGGACGGCATCGTCCATATCGGCGGCTTCATCGGGATGAACGACCCCGAGCTCGCCCAGCGGTGCGAGCTGCTCCTCATCGCCACCGAGGGGTTCGCCACCTACGGCGGTCTGGCCGGGCGCGATCTCGACATGATGGCCCAGGGGCTGTCCGAGGTGACCGAGCCCGCCTACCTGGCCGAGCGGGCCGATATCGCGGCCCACCTCGCCCACCGGGTCCGCGCCGCGGGGGTGGACATCGTGGAGCCGCCGGGCCTCCACGCGCTCTACCTCAACGCCGGGCGGCTGCTGCCGCATATCCCGCCGCACCACTACCCCGGCCACGCCCTCGCCTGCCGGCTGTACCTGGAGGGCGGTATCCGCTCGGCCGAACTGGGCTCGCTCTACCTCGGCGAGGAGGACGAGGACGGCAACCCGGTCAAGAGCGCGCCGTACGAACTGGTCAGGCTCGCTCTGCCGCGCCGTGTCTACACCCGCAGCCACTACGACCACATCGGCGAGACCCTGGCGAAGATCGCCAAGGAGGCCGACGCGGTGCACGGTTTCCGGATCACGGACCAGTCACCGATCCTGCGCCACTTCCGCGCCACGCTCGAACCGGTGCCGGTGCCAGCGGCGCGCTGACAACGCAGCCGACCCCGGCGCACGGGCCCGCTACCGGTGAACTCCGGTACCGGGCCCGTGTGGTCCGGTTCAGCCGGACTCGCGGGTGCCGGATCCGCCCAGCTCGTGCGGGCGGCGGCGGGCGCCGTCCCGGGGCAGGGCCTCGGGTTCGCGGTGCTCGGTCACATAGCCGACGCGGCCGTCGTCGCCCTGGTGCCCCGGGCCGTGGCCCGACTCCCGGGCCGCGCGGTCGGTCTCGCCGGGCTCCTGCCAGGCGCCGGAGCGGGGCTGCGGACGGCGGGGCGCCCTCGGCTCCCGGGCCCGGATCCGTATCCCCCACCAGACGGCCGCGACGCACAGCACGACGACCACCAGGCCGACGATCAGCGGTCCGGTCCCGATCAGCAGGTCCCGGGCGGCGGCGAGTTCCATGGCGTGAGTGGACATGGCGCCCGAGTACCCTCCGGCATCCGTCCCACTCCCGTCCGACCGCCCGCCCGCCCGCCCGTCGCGGACCGGCTCGGCCCGCCTCAGCCCGCCGCGGACTCCTCCGCGGCGCGGATCGCGTCCCGGTAGGCGCGGGCCGCGGCGCGCAGGGCGGTCTCCGGCTCGACGCCCTCGCTCTCCGCGCGCACGGCCAGCGCCAGCAGCTCATAGCCGATGCCCTCGCCCTCCGGGAGCCGGACGCCGAGTCCGGCGGTCCTGGCCCGGGAGGCCAGCTTGGCGGTGAGCGCCAGCGCGGGCTGGCCGAGTGGCACCCCCTCGGTGACCGAGGTGCGCTGCTTCTCCGCCGCCTTCACGCGCAGCCAGTGCGCCTTGACGTCCTCGGGGGTCTCGGCGGTCTCCTCGCCGAACACATGCGGATGGCGGCGGATCAGCTTGTCCACGATGCCGCCCGCCACATCGTCGATCGAGAACGGCTGTTCCGGGTCGTCCTCGGCGATCCGGGCGTGGAAGACGACCTGGAGCAGTACGTCGCCGAGCTCCTCGCGCAGCGCCTCGCGGTCGCCCTCCTCGATGGCCTCGACGAGTTCGTACGCCTCCTCGATGCCGTACTTCACCAGCTCCTCGTTGGTGCGGGTGCCGCTCCACGGGCAGGCGCCGCGGATCCGGTCCATGATCTGCACCAGGTCGAGCAGGCGCGCGCCCGGGAGGTCGTAGGAGCCGGGCAGCAGCTCCAGGTCCGGCATCGCCTCCCGGCCGGAACCGGCCAGCCGGGCGAGCCCGTCGGTCAGCTCGGACTCCCCCTCCGCCGAGGTGATCACCACGACGTCGCGGCCGCCCCCGGTGCGGCAGTGGTCGACCAGCTCGCGTGCGCTCGGCAGCGCGCGCTCCACCGTGATGCCCGCCTCCCGCAGATAGGGCAGCTGCGGATGGCCGCTGTCGCCGCACAGCACCCGGTCGGCCGCGCGCAGCGCCTGCCACGCGGGCCAGGACAGCAGCCCCGGCGCCACCCGGTGGCTGGTGGTGAGAAGGACGATACGGCCGGTGGCGGCGGTGTCGGCCGGGGCGGCGGAGTCTGGTGCGGTCACCCTTGAAACGTAACTTACGCCTGCTCCGCCGAGCCGCCCGAGGTACGCAGCCAGGCCTCCTTGGCGATCACCGCGGTGCCCTGGTTGTCGTCCCACTTCCCGTAGCGCGGGTTGACCTCGATGTCGAGCGCCTTGGAGGTGCTGGCGAAGACCGTGTTGACCTTGGTGGTGCCCAGTTTGCGCAGCAGCGCGCTGCGGGTGAGGTCCATCTTCACGGCCTGGTCGATCCGGTCCGGTGCGATGCCCTGCTCCAGGTAGAGGGCGCTCAGCGCGGCGGCACCGCCCGCCTGCTGCTCGGCGGCGCCACGGGCCCGCTGCACCTCGCGGCGGGTGACGGTGACGCCGTTGTCCTTGCCCGCCCGCTCGATGACCCGGAACTGGATCATCCGGATCAGGGTGTCCTGGCTCAGCCGGCCGCCGGCCGCGAGCAGCTGGTCGGCCTTGGGTGAGCCGCGCTGCGCGTCCCGTACGCCTTTCACCTGCGCCTGGAGCTGCGAGACGGTGATCCGGTCACCGTCCACCACGGCGGCGGCACCGGCGCGCGGGGCCTCTCCGCACGCGGTGAGCAGCGGGGCGGCCAGCAGCAGGGCGGACGCGGCAGAGACGGAGAGCGCAGTACGGCGGCGGATCATTGAGCCTCCCGGCAGAGATCGTGCGGCGCGACAGACGATCTGGCGTTGATCGATGGTATGAAGTCGGCGCGGCCTAGGCCACAGCTTGGACAACGATTCACCGGCGTCTTGGTCAGCCTCCCGCGGTACACCGGAGCGGATGGCTCGGTCCGTGCCCCCGCTCGACGGCGGGCCGGGGCCGGTGGCGGCGTACCGCTCGACGTACGGCGGCGGCCGCGCGGTACCCGTACCGCGCGGCGCCCGGCACCGGCTAACGGCCGCCGCGCGCGGGCAGGTTGGTGTCCGGGCATCCGTTGAGCACCCGCGTCATCGCGGCCTTCTCCGCCCGGGTCACCCACACCCCGTACTTCTTCTTCACCGCGGTCTGGTGCGCCACATAGTCACAGCGGTACGCCTTGTTGGGCGGCAGCCAGGTCGCCGCGTCCCCGTCGCCCTTGCCGCGGTTGGCGGAGGCGTCCACGGCGATCAGATTGAGCGGATCGTTGGCGAACACCACCCGCTTGTCCCGGTCCCACTGCCGCGCCCCCTTCTGCCAGGCGTCGGAGAGCGCCACCACATGGTCGATGTCGACCTCGCTGTGGCCGCGGACGAACCGCACATCGCGGCCGGTGTACGGATCGTCGTCCAGCGTGCCGGAGGCGATCAGGCAGTGGCCGTCGCGGAACCGCACCTTCGCCAGATCCCGTTTGAGTATGTCCTCGCGCGTGCCGCAGCCGTTGTGGTCGGTGTCCACCCATGAGCTGCCGAAGGCGCTCCGCTCATAACCCGTCTTCGGCGCCCGCCCCTTGACCGTGAGCGACGCCACAGCGGCGAGCGCCGGACCGGACGGACGGCCGCCTCCCGGCCCGCCGTCCTCCTCCGACCTGCCGCCATCCCCGCCCCCGCCCGGCCGGCAACCCGCCACGGCGAGCAGTGCGGCCAGTACCACCGCGGTGCCCCGGCCCGTTCCCCGAAACCGTTTCTGCAACCGTCTCGCCCCCTTCGCGTATCTTTTCGCACAGACCGCCCACACGATAAGGACCCTGGATGGACACGGCCGCAGCAATCCCGCCCGGCACCACCACGGACGGGGCGTCCGCCACCACGGACCGTACCGGGCTGCTCACCCGGGCGAGAGGGCTGCGCGGACCGCTGCTGGACCCTTACCGGCTGGCCCTCGTCCTCTTCGTGCTCTACGCGACGCTGTCGGTCTGCCGCTACCGCCGGATGGCCACCATGTCCTGGGACCTGGGCATCTTCGAGCAGGCGATACGGGCGTACGCGCACTTCCAGGAGCCGATAGCCGACCTCAAGGGCCCCGGCGCCAATATCCTCGGCGACCACTTCAGCCCCATCACCGCCCTGCTCGGCCCGGTCTACCGGATCTTCCCCGGCCCCATGACCCTGCTGGTGGCGCAGGCGGCGCTGTTCGCCCTCTCCGCCGTCCCCGTGACCCGGGTCGCCGCCCGGCTGCTGGGCCGCGGCCGCGGACTGGCGATCGGCATCGCCTACGGCGCCTCCTGGGGCGTCCAGCGCGCCGTGGACTTCGACTTCCACGAGATCTGCTTCGCCGTCCCGCTGCTGGCCTTCGCCCTGGAGGCGGTGCTGCGCGAGCGCTGGTACGCGGCGATGCTGTGGGCCGCCCCGCTGGTGCTCGTCAAGGAGGACATGGGCGCCACGGTGGCCGCGATCGGCGCCGTCATCGTGATCCGCACCTGGAAGACCCATGAGCCGCGGATCACTTCGCTCGCCGTCGGCCTGATGGTCTTCGGCGTCATGGCCTCGGCCATCGCCCTCGGTGTCATCATCCCCGGCTTCAACGGCACCGGCGGTTACGACTACTGGGAGAAGGTCGGTGGCGGCGGCGAACAGACCGGCTCCATCCCCTTGGGCACCGCGCTGCGCACCCTGCTGTGGATGCTGCTGCCGACGACCGGGCTGCTCGCGCTGCGCTCCCCGCTGCTGCTGGTGGCCGGGCCCACCCTCGGCTGGCGTTTCCTCTCCCACGACGACCACTACTGGGGCACCGACTGGCACTACAGCGCGGTGCTGATGCCGGTGGTCTTCCTCGCCCTGGTCGACGCCGTGGACCGGACCCGCGACAGCCGCCGGGCCTGGCTCGCCTCGTACTCCCGCCAGTTGCCCGCCGCGGTGTGCGGGGCGGCCCTGGCGCTGTCGTCGTCCATGCCGCTGTACGACCTCACCAAGGAGGCCACCTACCGCAAGCCCGCGGAGGTCGGCGCGGTGGAGCGGCTGCTGGGCCGGATCCCGGACGGGGCGTCGGTGGAGGCCAACGTGGGGCCGATAGCGCGGCTCACCGAGCGCTGCCGGGTGCTGTGGGTGGGCGCGGCGGGCGGTGTCGAACCGGACTACATAGCCCTCCAGGAGCCGGAGCGCAGCATGAGCGAGGTGGTGGCCTACGCCCGCCAGCTGCACCCCGGCGCCACCTACGAGCCCTTCGGCACCGCCTCCGGCTACTACGTCGTCAAGCGCCGCTGATCCGCCCGCCCGGCGGCGGTTCGGCCCGGGTCGTCAGTCCATCGGCTTCGGGGCGATGACGGCGAACGCCGCGCCCTGCGGATCCCGCACCACCGACATCCGGCCCGCCACCATGTCGAACGGCGGCCGCAGCACCGCCCCGCCCTCCGCGGAGAGCTTGGCCACCGTCCGGTCCACCTGCTCGACCGCGAAATAGACCATCCAGTGCGACGGGGTGTCGGACGGCGTCCCCTCGTCCAGCGGCTGGAGCCCGCCGACCGTACGGCCGTTGACGGACAGTGCGTAGTAGCCGTCGGCGCCCTCCATGGGCGCGGTCTCCAGGCCCAGCGCCTCGGCGTAGAACGTGGACGCCGCCTCCCGGTCACGGGTGTTGAGCTCGTTCCAGACCAGGGTGCCCGATTCATTGGCGAGCCCCGCACCGGCGAACTCCAGCGGCTGCCAGACCCCGAAGACGGCGCCGGTGGGGTCGGCCGCCACCAGCATCTTGCCGAGGTCCATCACCTCCATCACCGGCAGCAGCACGGTGCCCCCGGCGCGGCTGATCGCCTCCGAGGTGGCCTGGGCGTCGTCGGAGGAGAAGTAGGTGGTCCACACGGTCGGCGGCGGGGGCTCCTCGCCCATCGCCCGGGCCGACATGATGCCCGCCACCGGCTTGTCCTTCAGGGCGCACAGGGCGTAGCCACCGGCCTCCGGCGGGCCCACCTCCCCGGACCAGCCGAAGAGCCCGGAGTAGAAGTCCAGGGCGGCCTGCTGGTCGGGGACCATGAGATCGATCCAGCACGGCGTTCCGGGCTGGTAGGACGTGATGTCGGGCATGGCCGCCTCCCGGGTGCGGTCCGGCCGGCCCGGCGCCGGACGGGACCACCCGCACCACCCCACCCTTCCTCCGATCCACCCCGGCCGCCACTCGGCCGGGACGGACGGGGGTCGCCTCGCCGACGGACCGCTTTGACAGAATTCCGGCCATGATCGATCCACGGGGGCAGCAACAGCCCTACCCACCGCCACCGCACCCTTCCTATGGCCCTCCGCAGACGTATGCGCAGCCGGGGGCGTATCCCCCGGCGGGCGGGTATCCGTCCCCGGCGCCCGCACCGCCCGTCGTCCCCGAACCGGCCGGTGACGAGCGCCGCATGCTGGCGGCGACGGTCGACTTCCTCCTCGCGTTCGGCGCCGGCACCCCGCTCGCCCTGCGGGTGCTCCCCCGGCTCGAGGTCGAGGCGAACGCCCTCGTCCTCTGGCTGGTCTGTGTGTTCGGGCTGTCCTTCGTCAACCAGGTGCTGGGGGCCTGGATCTTCCGGGCCTCGGTCGGCAAGTGGCTGCTGCGGATGCGGGTGGTGCGCGACCAGGACGCCGGGCGGCCGGGCTTCTGGCGGCTGGTCCACCGCTGGCTGCTGGGGATGACCTGGCTGCCGATGCAGCCGGTGCGCAGCGTCTGCGGCATGGACGGCGATCCGTACGAGGACCACTGCGAGCTGTGCTACGTACGGGTGAAGGATCTACGGCGGCTGGGCCACCTCGGCTGAAACGCGACGGGCGGCGGCCGGCCCGGTGAGGGGCCGACCGCCGCCCGGCGGTGGTGAGGAGAGGGGGTGTCAGGCGCCCGCGGCGCTACCGGCCACCCACTTGTCCCAGTCCATGTTCCATCCGTTGAGGCCGTTCTCCGGCTGGACGGTGCGGTCCGCGGAGTTCTTCACCACGACCACATCACCGATCTGGGAGTTCTCGTAGAACCAGGCCCCGTCGGTGTTGGGGTCGCCCGCGCCCTTGGTGTCCGACAGGCCCACACAGCCGTGGCTGGTGTTGGCGTTGCCGAAGATGGACTTGGCGCCCCAGTAGTTGCCGTGGATGAAGGTGCCCGAGGTGGACAGCCGCATGGCGTGCGGCACGTCCTTGATGTCGTACTCGCCCTTGCCGTCGCCGTCCTTGAAGCCGACCGTGGCGCCGTTCATCCGGGTCTCCTTGAACTTCTCGGAGATCACCATCTGACCGTTGTAGGTCGTGTTCTCGGGGCTGCCGGCCGAGATCTTGATGGTCTTGACGGTCTTGCCGTCCCGGACCACCTTCATCGTCTTGGTCTTGGCGTCGACCGTGCTCACCTGCGAGCGGCCGACCTTGAAGGTGACGGTCTTCTCCTGGACGCCCTTGACGCCGGGTGACGCCTCGACACCGTCCAGGTCGAGCTTCAGGGTGACGGTCGAGTTGGCCTTCCAGTACTCCTGGGGCCGCAGGTCCAGCCGGTTCGGGCTGAACCAGTGGCCGACCACCTGCTGACCGCTGGTGGAGCTGACCTTGACATGCGACTCGACGGCCTTCTTGTTGGAGACCGGCTTGTCGAAGTTGATGGAGACCGGCATGCCCACGCCGACCGTCGAGCCGTCCTCCGGCGTGAAGTTGCCGATGAAGCTGTTGGAGGGCGAGACGGTGGTGAAGGACGAATGCTCGGTGGCCTTGCGGCCCTTGGCGTCCTTGGCCGAGGCGGTGATCTTGTACTGGGTGGACCGCTCCAGCTGGCCGTTGGGCTTCCAGCTCGATCCGTCGGGCGATATGGAGCCCGCCACGGTCGCGCCGGTGGCCGGGGCCGTCATCTTGACGGAGGTGAGCTTGCCGCCGTCGACCTTGACCTTGGTGTCGCTGTTGATGCCCGCGTTGTCGGCACCGGTCTTCGGGGTGATCTTGATGTGGGCGTCCGACGCGTCCTTGGCCGCCGCCTCGTCGACCTGCGACTGCGACTTGCCACTGCCGTCGTTCTTGCCGTCGTCCCCGTCATCGCCGCCGCCACAGGCTCCGAGCGTCAGTACACCCCCGAGCACGGCGGCCACGGCCACCAGACCCTTACGGCGCTTGCCGTCCGTCATCACACGCTTCTCCATTTGACCTGGTCTTGATCTTGACCCCAGAACCCCGGACCTATCCGACAAGAACGCCTGTACCTTTTGGTCGGTTCCACGCACAGTAAAACTGTGTGCAAGGCCACTTAGCAAAGGCGCCGGTCAAGCCTATGACCCGCCGGTACCCAACCCGGGGCGACTCAGTCCACCGGGCGCCACATCACCGCGATCGGACCAGCCGCCCGCCCACAAAACCGGACAAACCACAAACTCTCGGTACACGATCCTTGGCGGAGCGTGCACGGCCCCGGGGCTTCGCTTCCGCCCGGGCCGCCCATGTCACTACGATCGGGGCGACGGGGGTCAAGTCACCGCAGCCTCAAGGAGGATGCCGCTGTGTCCGCACGCCGACCGCTGCTGACGGCCGCCGCTGCCGGTTCGCTGCTGTGCGCCCTGTGGTTCGTCCCGTCGGCCAACGCCACGGTCGAGCGGACACAGCAGTCGGCCGCCGCCGAAGCCGGCTCCCGGGGCGCGGAACAGCCCGGCCTGCCCGGCCAGTCCGCGTCCACGCCCGGGGAGAATCTCGCCGACTCCGGCAGTGTGGACGTCACCCCGTATCTCGTCGGCGGTACGGCCTTCCTGGGGCTCGGCGTGGTCATGGTGACCGCCTCCGTGCGCCGGGCGCGCCCGGAGGCCGTCTGACCGTCCGTCGGCCGGTCTGTCGGCCCGCCGCTCGGCGGCCGGTTCAGGCCAGCGGCCCGGTCACCGTCTCCACGGCCTCGGCCAGCTTCCCGGACCGTACGAAGGCGTCGGCCGCGGCCAGGTCCGGCGCCAGATAGCGGTCCCCGCCGGGCCCTTCGACCCCGGCCGCGCGCACCGCCGCCAGCACCGCCCGGGTCGCGGGCGCGGGCTGGAGGCCCTCGCGCAGTTCGACCCCGCGGGTCGCCGCGACCAGTTCGACGGCCAGCACCCGGGAGAGGTTGTCCACCGCCGTGCGCAGCTTGCGCGCCGCGGACCAGCCCATGGAGACATGGTCCTCCTGCATCGCGGAGGACGGGATGGAGTCCACCGAGGCGGGCACCGCAAGCCGCTTCAACTCGCTGACCAGCGCGGCCTGGGTGTACTGCGCGATCATCAGGCCGGAGTCCACACCCGCGTCACCCGCGAGGAACGGCGGCAGCCCGTGCGAGCGGTTCTTGTCCAGCAGCCGGTCGGTGCGGCGCTCGGCGATCGAGGCGAGATCGGCGGCGGCCACGGCCAGGAAGTCCAGCACATAGGCGACCGGCGCCCCGTGGAAGTTGCCGTTGGACTCCACCCGGCCGTCCGGCAGCACCACCGGGTTGTCCACGGCGGCGGCCAGTTCGCGGTCGGCGACCAGCCGGGCGTGCGCCAGGGTGTCCCGTCCGGCACCCGCGACCTGCGGGGCGCAGCGGATCGAGTACGCGTCCTGCACCCGCGGCGCGTCGTCCTGGTGGTGGCCGGTCAGCCCCGAACCGGCCAGCACCCGCAGCATGTTGTCGGCGCTGGCGGCCTGGCCCGGATGCGGGCGGATGGCGTGCAGCTCGGGTGCGAGCACCCGGTCGGTGCCGAGCAGCGCCTCCAGGGAGAGCGCGGCCGTCACATCGGCGACGGTGAACAGCCGGGCCAGATCGGCGCAGGCCATGACGAGCATGCCCAGCATGCCGTCGGTGCCGTTGAGCAGCGCGAGCCCCTCCTTCTCGCGCAGCTCGACCGGCTCGATACCGTGCTCGGCGAGCAGCTCGGCGGCGGGCCGGAGGGTGCCGTCGGCCCCCTCGGCCTCGCCCTCGCCCATCAGCGCCAGCGCACAGTGGGAGAGCGGCGCGAGATCGCCGGAGCAGCCCAGCGAACCGTATTCGTGCACCACCGGGGTGATTCCGGCGTTGAGCATCGCGGCCATCGTCTCGACCACGAGGGGCCGCACGCCGGTACGGCCCGAGGCGAGCGTCTTCAGCCGCAGGAACATCAGCGCGCGCACCACTTCGCGCTCGACCCGCGGCCCCATCCCTGCGGCGTGCGAGCGGACGATGTTGCGCTGGAGCTGGACCCGGAGGTCGGGGCTGATGTGCCGGACGGCGAGCGCGCCGAAGCCGGTGGAGACCCCGTAGACGGGCTCGGGCTTGGCGGCCAGGTCGTCGATCACCCGCCGGGACGCGGCCACGGCGTCCAGCGCCCGGGCCGACAGCTCCACCCGGGCGCCATCGCGCGCCACGGCCACGACATCCTCGGCCGTCGCCCCGGACGTCCCCACCACCACAGTGTGCATATCCATATTCAGGCACCCTAGAGACTGAATCGCGACCTGTCACCTGTCGGACCGAAGGCTTCTCCGCGGCCCGTCCGGTACGGCCCCGGACCGCCGGTTCACGGGCGGCGCCCGCGGAAGCGGCGGCGCTCCGGGGGGTGGTCGGCGGCGGAGTCGGCGAGCCGGACCACGGGGTCGTCGGGGCCGCCGTCCCGCCCGGCGACGACCGGTTTCCCGGAGCGGGCGGCCTTGGCCCGGTACTGGGCGGCGTCGGCCAGCCGGAACAGCCGCCGGGCCGACCGTATGGGGCCGATGGGATCGCCGGTGGACGCGACACCGCAGGCGACGCCCTCGCCCATCTCCAGCTCGGCGGCCCGGCGGCACAGCTCGTCCGCCACCCGCACCACCTCGTCGGCCGGGGGCCCGATCCCCAGCAGACAGAACTCATCGCCGCCCAGCCGGGCCACCAGGGCTCCGGGCAGCATGGCGCCGCACAGCGAGAGCACCGAGCCGAAGCGTTCCAGCAGACGGTCGCCCACGGCATGGCCGAGGGTGTCGTTGACCCGCTTGAGGCCGTTGAGGTCGCACACCACCAGGCTGACCACCGTGCCGTGGGCGCGGTGCGCCTCCAGCGCCTCGTCCAGCCGGATGTCCACCGCGCGCCGGTTGCCCAGCCCGGTCAGCGGATCGGTGAAGGCCAGTCTGCGGACCTCCTCCAGCCGCTCGGTCTGGGCGAGCCCGGCGGCGGTCACGGCGGCCAGCACGGTCGCGAAATCCGCGTCGTCCCGGCCGAACACCTCGCTCCCGGCCGGACGCGCCACATACAGCTCGCCCCAGGCCCGTCCGTGCAGCACTATCGGCGCCACCACACAGCTGCCCCGCTCGCGCCGCCGCAGCGCGGCCACCCTCCCCGGGCCGCCGCCCGGAGCCGCCCCCCGGGTGCGGTACGAGGCCGAACCGGCGGGGCGACCCTCCGCGGTCTCCACCCAGGCGTGCGGCTCCCCGCCCGCCGCCCAGCGCTCATGCAGGAACTCGGTGATCTCCGGGAACTGGTGCACCGGGTACGACTCGTCCTCCGGCAGCGGCTCCTCGCCGTCCATCAGCTCGCCCACGTTCACCAGGACCCGCAGACGGCCGCGCTCCCGCTCCCACACCGAGACCGCGGCGAAGGTGCCGTCGAGCGCCCGGCGGGCGCTGTCGGCGGCGGCACCGACCGCCTCGCGCGGGGTCTGGGCCGCCGCCATCGCCTGGGCGAGCGCCACCACGGCCCGCAGCCGCCCGTCGACACCGCCGGGGCGTCCACCGGCCGCTCCGTAGTCGTCGTTGTCGTTCACGACGGCCTCGCATTCTCACCGCACCGCAGCTCTCGCTCTGCCCTCCAGCGTAAGAACGTCGGGGACAATCCGCTGCGGACCGTTCACCGCGGGTAGACGGCGGGCCGGTACGGGGCCGCTCCCGGGCCGGTACGGACGCCTACTCCCCCGGCCACTCCGGGGTCCGCTTCTCGTTGAACGCGGCGACGCCCTCGGCCCGGTCCCCGGAGAAGGCCACCGTGCGCCAGGCCGCGTCCTCGACCTCCAGACCGGCCTTCAGGTCCAGGCCGTGGCCCAGCCGCAGCGCCCGCTTGGCGGCCCGCAGCCCGACCGGCGAGTGGGCGGCCATCCGCCCGGCCAGCGCCAGCGCCTCGGTACGGTCCTCGCCCTCACCGGCGAGCAGATCCACCAGACCCAGCTCCCGGGCCTCCGCGGCCGGCACCCGGCGGGCGGAGAAGATCAGCTCGGCGGCGCGCGCGGCGCCCACCCGGCGCGGCAGCAGCTGGGTGCCGCCACCGCCCGGGATCACCCCGACCGACACCTCGGGCAGCCCCACCACGGCGGTCGGGTCGGCGACGATCACGTCGCAGGAAAGCGCCAGCTCGAAGCCGCCGCCCAGTGCGTAGCCGTGTACGGCGGCGACGGTGGGCACGGGCAGCTCCAGCACCCCGGTGTACGCGGCGCGCGAGCCCGGCCGGTGGCGCACCAGCTCGGCGTCGGTGAGCGAGTTGCGCTCCTTGAGGTCGGCGCCGACACAGAAGGCCCGCTCATGGCTGGAGGTCAGCACCACCGCACGGGCGTCACGGTCCTCCGCCAGGGCGGCGCAGGCCGTGGCGATACAGCGCGCCATCTCGGAGGAGACGGCGTTCATGGCCTTCGGCCGGTCGAGGACCAGCTCGGCCACATACCCGTGCCGCCGGACCGCGACCCATTCGCCGTACCGCACCTCGCCGAGCTGCTCGCCCATCGGAAAACCCTCCCGGTTAACGACCGTGAACCTGTTGCGAGGATCATCGCAGCCCGGCCCGTCATCCGGAACCCGCACAGGTCACCGGCTCAGCGCGGGCGCACCGACTCCAGGTAGTCCACACAGCGACCCAGCAGCGCGACCAGCCGCTCCCGCTCCTCCTCGCCGAACTCCGCGGAGAGCCCCCGCTCCACCCGCACCGCACGGGCGTCCGCGTCGGCCAGCACCTCCTGGCCCCGCTCGGTGAGCCGGGTCTCCAGGACGTTCTTGTGCCACTCGTGCGGGGTGCGCTCGATCAGCCCGCGCTCCTGGAGGTTCTTCAGCAGCGTGTTCATCGTCGGCGGGGTCACCATGCACGCCCGCGCCAGCGCGGCGGCGGAGATGCCCGGGTGCTCCGACAGCTGGAGCAGCGCCGCGTACTGCGGGACGGTCAGACCGGCGGGCTTCAGCACGGCGTGCTTGGTCGCGTTCAGCGCTTGCTCGGCTCGCTTGAGGTGGGAGCCCAGCCGCTCGCTAGCGGGCATCGAGGTCATCTGCGCATCGTACGGCGGGGTGAAAGATAAGCACCTTGACGAAGATTAGAGCTCTAATTACTGTTCGCATGCATCTCAAGCAGCGTATTCAACTGTGTTCATCGAAGAACCGAAGAGAGGCACGCATGCCCCGCGCCCTTCCGCGCCGCGCCCTGGCCGTCGCGGTCACCGTCCTGGCCACCGTCCTGCCGCTGGCGCCCGCCGCCCGGGCCACCGCCCCGGCGCCCCGCCCGGCCGCGCACCACCCCACCGAGCCCCGGATCTCCGCCGCGTACGCACTGCCGGGCGACCGCGTCTACCCCGAGGGCATCGCCGCCGATCCGCGCACCGGAACCCTCTACGCCGGGTCGTACGCCGACGGCACGGTCTACCGGATGACACCCGGCCACCGGGTGGCCGAGGTCCTGCTGCCCGCGGGCACCGACGGCCGCGCCACCGCCAACGGGCTGAAGGTGGACGGCGCGGGGCGGCTGTGGGTGACCGACTCCACCGCCGGTGTCTCCGTCTACGATCCGCGCACCCGCCGTCTGCTGGCCCGTTTCGACGTCGCCGGGCCGGGCGCCCGGTTCGTCAACGACCTGGCCATCGCCCCGGACGGCAGCGCGTACCTCACCGACAGCCTCCGTGGCGTGGTCTACCGCGTCACCCCGCGGCAACTGGCCCGCGCCCAGGCGCACGGCGGGCACGCGGCCCTCACCCCGCGCTTCGACCTGAACGCCGCGATGGAGCCGCACGACCCGGGCACGTACACCCTCAACGGCATCGTCGCCGACCCGACCGGGCGCCACCTGCTCACCGTCGACTCGACCGGTGGCGACCTCTACCGGCTGGAGCCGTCCACGGGCCGGATCAGCCGGGTGGCCCTGCACGGCGGCGATCTGCGCCTCGCCGACGGCCTCGAACTGCGCCACGGCACCCTGTGGGCGGCGCACAACACCGACAACGCGATCAGCCGCTGGCGGGTCGCGCCGGACGGCCACGCGGCCCGCCAGGAGCGCCGGTTCACCGATGAGGCGCTCCAGGTGCCGACCACCCTGATACGCCGCCACGGCACGCTCTACGTGGTCCGCTCCCAGTTCGACAAGGGCGGCCCCCTGGGCGACAACGGCACCCCACGGACCCCCTTCACGGTGGCCGCCGTGACCGGCATCTGAGCCGAAGCCGCGTCCGGACCGGCGGCCCCCTCGGCCGGACCGGCGACCGGGGCTAGCGCAGGCGGCGCCAGCGCTTCAGGGCGGCCAGGACGGAGGGACGGCCCCGCGCCACCGGGTCGTCCGCCTCCTCCGGCTCGGGGGCGTCGGCGTCCCCGCCCGGCGCCGGTGCGTCGTCGGGGGCGGACGGCTCGCGTTCGGCGCGGCGGGGCGCCGGGAGGGGGCCGGGCGCGGCCGGGCCCCGGCGTGAAGCCGCCGCGGTCGGCCCCCCATCGGCCGGTCCGGCCTCCGGCGCCGCCGGGCGGTCCTCCGGCTGAACCTCCGCCGCGGCGGCGGAGGTTTCCGCTGGCGGGAAGTGTGCCGGGAGGGACACCAGACCGCGCTGGTAGATGCCCGGCCGCCACAGCAGCTCCGCCGCCGGAACGGCCAGTGCCAGGTCCGGCAGCCGGTCCAGCAGCCGTTCGATGGCCACCGCCGCGATCAGCCGCGCCGAGCTGCGCCCCGGGCACATATGCGGACCCGCGCTGAAGGCCAGATGGGCGCGGTTGCCCTGGGGGCTGCCGGCCACCCGTAGCGCGTCCTGGTTGGCCCCGGCGAAACTGATCACGACGGGCTCGCCCTCGCGCAGCCGCACCCCGGCCAGGTCCACATCGCGCCGGGGGAAGTGCACCGCCAGGTTGGCCAGCGGCGGATCCGTCCACAGCACCTCGTCGAGCGCGTCCTCCACGAGCATGCTGCCGCCGGAGAGCCCGCCCGCGAACCGGTCGTCGGTGAGCAGCACCCGCAGCGCGTTGCCGATCAGGTTGATCACCGGCTCGCTGCCGGAGGCCATCAGCAGGCCGAGCTGCTCGACCAGTTCCTCGTCGGTCAGCCGCTCCGGGTGGGCGATCAGCCAGGAGGTCACATCGGCGGCCGGGCGGGCGCGCTTGAGGTCGATCAGCTCCCGGAGCGCGTCGGCCACCATCCGGTCGGCGGAGCCGACATCCGTGCCGTCGAGCATGTTCGCCAGCCCGGTGAAGAGCCGGTCGGCGATCTCCCGGGGACAGCCGAAGAGCTCACCGAGGACCAGCAGCGGCAGCAGCGCCCCGTAGTCGCCGACCAGATCGGCCTCCCCGAGGGCGCAGAACTGGTCGATCAGTGAATCGGCGATGCGCTCGACATAGCCGCGCAGCGCGCCCGGGTCGATCCGGCTGGTGCTGTCGTCGATCGCGGCGCGGTAGCGGCGGTGCTCCTCGCCGTCCACCGCCGTGGCCATCGGCCGGTACCGGATCATCTGCCCGGCGTGGCTGGTGTCGGGCACCCGGCCCTCGTTCCGCGCCCGCCACCGCCGGGGGTCCTTGGAGAACGTCTCCGGGCGCCGCAGGATCTCCAGCGCGGTCTCGTAGCCCACGCAGAGGGTGGCGGTGACGCCCGGATCCAGCTCGACCGGGACCAGCGGGCCGTGGGACTCCCGGAGCCGCTGGTAGACGGCGAACGGATCGCGGCCGAACTCGGGGGTGTCCAGCGGTACCGGCCCGGTGCCGCCCTCGGTCCGCGCGGGGCAGCGGGGCGGTGGGACCGCTCCCGCGCGAGGCTCGGGGCCGGGCTCATCGGGCTCGGTCACGCAGGGCTCCTGGCATCCGGGGGCGTCTCGGGCAGGCGGCGTACGCGCCGGGGCGGTCAGCGCGCCCGGGCCCGCCCGTTCACCGGGACCCACTCGTGGATCTTGGCGCGCAGACTAGCCGAAGCGGCTTCCGCGCCGGCGCCAGTTGTCACATCGCATACAGGTCAGCCGTCCGCATACAGGTCAGCCGCGTACGGATCAGCCGCGGCGGCTCAGCAGCCAGGGCTCCACGACCCCGAGACCACGCACCGGCCGCTGCCACATCGGCTGGAGCGCGAAGCGGTAGGCGGGGGGCTCCTCGCCCTCCTTCTCCGCCGCGGCGGCGGCCTCCGCGGCCTCCGCCTCCGACACCGGGGCCTCCCCGGTGCGGCTCAGCTCCTCCGCGAACGCGCCGTCGACCAGGACCGCGTTCTTGGGGGCTATCGAGGTGAGCCGGGCCGCCAGGTTCACCGTGGTGCCGAAGACATCGCCCATGCGGGTCGTGACCGTGCCGAAGGCGATCCCGACCCGCAGCTCGGGCATGGTCTGGTCGTGGGTGAGGGTCTCGATCAGCCGCAGCCCGATCTCGGCGGCGATACCCGCGTCGTCCGCCGCGTACAGCACCTCGTCGCCGAGGGTCTTGATCAGCCGTCCGCCGTGGGCGGCCACCAGATCGGCGGCCGTGGTCTCGAACGCCTCGACCAGCTCGCCGAGCTCCTCCTCCTCCAGCCGCCGGGTCAGCCGGGTGAAGCTCACCAGGTCGGCGAAGCCCACCGCGAGCCGCCGGTCGACCATCTCGGCGTCGTCCGCGGCCTGGACGACCCGGCCGGTCGCCGCCGCGAGCTGCCGCCGGTAGACGTAGACGAGGAACTCCTCCAGCTCCGGCAGCAACAGCTCGACCAGCGGATACGCGATCTCGGTCCGCGTCATCCCGGTCTCCTGCGGCTCGGTGAGCCCCTCCAGGAACGAGTCGATCTGCCAGTCGGCGAGCCGGGCGGTGGTCTGGCCGGTGGAGCGGGCCACCTGGATCGCCATCGGCTCGCTCAGCAGCCCGGCCTCCACCAGACCGGACAGCCGCCGCAGCGCCAGTACGTCGGCCTCGGTGAGCGCCTTGGCCTGGCCGATGTCGGCGAAGCCCATGGCCCGCCAGAAACGGGTGGCCAGCTCCACCGAGACGCCCGCGCTCCGGGCGGCCTGGAACGGGGTGTAGCGCCGCTCGGCACCGAGGATCAACTGCTCCAGCCGGAGCGCGATGGGATCCGGTGCGTCGGGGTCGTCGTCGCCGGCGGTATCAGCCGGGTCGGCGGCGTCAGTGGTGTCGGCGGCGTCAGCGATGTCACTCGCGGCGGCGTGCTCCCGCGCCCCGGTGTCCCGTACGGCCGGGTCGGCGGCGGCGTCCCGCGCACCGTCCTCCTCGGCCGTGCCGGAACCCGTGTCGTCGGCGGTCACCGCCCGCCCCCTGTCCGATCCCTGCGCACTGCCCTTCCGTTCCCTCTTCCGGTTCGGTTCCGCTCGCCCACGGCCGCCCCGAACTGGACCGACCGCGACAACGATACGTCAGGTGTGCCGTAGCTCACTCTCCACTTGAACGCTCATTTTGAGCGCTCATTCGTCCGTCGGTACGGAGCGTAGATGCACGATGTCCCCGGCGGAGACAGGCTCCTGCACACCGCCCTCGGTCGCCAGCACCAGCCGTCCGTCACCGTCGATCGCGACCGCCTCGCCGACCCGCTCCCCGCCGCCCGGCAGTTCCGCGCGGACCCGGCGGCCCAGGGTGGCGCAGCCCGTCGCGTACGCCTCCTGGAGCCCGCAGGGTCCGGGGTCGCCCTCGAACCGGCACCATTCGCCGTACCACTGCTCGATGGAGCGCAACACCGCCCGCAGCAGCGGATCGCGGTCGGTGGTGACGGCGTTCGCCAGGACCAGCGATCCAGCGGTGGGCACGGGCAGCTCCTCGGCGCGCAGCGTGACGTTCAGGCCGAGCCCGATCACCACCGACTCCCCGGCCCGCTCGGCCAGGATCCCGCCGAACTTCCGCTCCTCGCCGCCGACCGTGACCAGCAGGTCGTTCGGCCACTTCAGGGCGGTGTCCACACTCGCCGTCCGGCTCAGCGCCCCGGCGGTGGCGACCCCGGCCAGCAGCGGCAGCCAGCCCCAGCGCGCGGTGGGCACCCCGGCCGCGCCCGGCCGCAGCAGCACCGAGAAGAACAGCCCGGAGCGCGGCGGAGCGGTCCAGGCGCGGTCCAGCCGCCCGCGGCCGGCGGTCTGCTCCTCGGCGATCAGCACGGTGCCCTCGGGGGCCCCGGCCGCGGCCCGGGTGACCAGGTCGGTATTGGTCGAGCCGGTCGCCCGCACCACCTCCAGACCGGTCCACAGCCCGCCCTGGCGCACCAGCGCCCGGCTCAGCGCGGCGGCGCTCAGGGGCGGCCGGTCCAGATCGGACCAGCGGCCGTGTGGATCTTCCGGGCTCCCCGGGGTGTCAGAAGGCGTCATACGGGCCAGCCTAGGGTCAGGAGGTGTGGCCAACGACGCAGTGCCACCACGCAGTCCCGCCGATACGCTACGAGCCGGTAGCCCAGCCAGCTCAACAGCCACCGAACCGGTCCGCAACCCCTATCGACCCCGTCCGTTCGCCGAATCCCCCCTGAACCCATCCCCAGGACGAGCAGGAGCCGCATCCCGATGTCCGAGCCGGAGATCGCCACCGAGATTCCAGACCGTCACACCACCGCGGGGAAGCTCGCGGACTTGCAGCGCCGCATCGAGGAAGCGACGCACGCGGGCTCGGCGCGGGCGGTGGAGAAGCAGCACGCCAAGGGCAAGCTGACCGCGCGCGAGCGGATCGACCTCCTGCTCGACGAGGGGTCCTTCACCGAGCTCGACGAGTTCGCCCGGCACCGCTCGACCAACTTCGGCATCGAGAAGAACCGCCCCTACGGCGACGGTGTGGTCACCGGCTACGGCACGGTCGACGGCCGCCCGGTCTGTGTCTACTCCCAGGACTTCACGATCTTCGGCGGCTCGCTGGGCGAGGTCTACGGCGAGAAGATCGTGAAGGTGATGGACTTCGCGCTGAAGACCGGCTGCCCCATCATCGGGATCAACGACGGCGGTGGCGCCCGTATCCAGGAGGGTGTGGTCGCGCTCGGCCTGTTCGCCGAGATCTTCCGCCGCAATGTGCACGCCTCCGGGGTGATCCCGCAGATCAGCCTGATCGTCGGCCCCTGCGCGGGCGGCGCGGTCTACTCCCCCGCGATCACCGACTTCACGGTGATGGTGGACCAGACCTCGCATATGTTCATCACCGGACCGGACGTGATCAAGACGGTCACCGGTGAGGACGTGGGCTTCGAGGACCTGGGCGGCGCCCGCACCCACAACACCACCTCCGGGGTGGCGCACTACATGGGCGGCGACGAGAAGGACGCCATCGAGTACGTCAAGACGCTGCTGTCGTACCTGCCGTCCAACAACCTCTCCGAGCCCCCGGCCTTCCCCGACGAGGCCGACCTCGAGGTCACCGACGAGGACCGGGAGCTGGACACGCTCATCCCGGACTCGGCGAACCAGCCGTACGACATGCACAAGGCGATCGAGCACGTCCTGGACGACAACGAGTTCCTGGAGACGCAGCCGCTCTTCGCGCCGAACATCATCACCGGGTTCGGCCGGGTCGAGGGCCATCCGGTGGGCATCGTGGCCAACCAGCCGATGCAGTTCGCGGGCTGTCTGGACATCGACGCCTCGGAGAAGGCCGCGCGCTTCGTGCGCACCTGCGACGCGTTCAACGTGCCGGTGCTGACCTTCGTGGACGTACCCGGCTTCCTGCCGGGCGTCGAGCAGGAGTACAACGGCATCATCCGGCGCGGCGCCAAGCTGATCTACGCCTACGCCGAGGCCACCGTCCCGCTGATCACCGTGATCACCCGTAAGGCGTTCGGCGGCGCCTATGACGTCATGGGCTCCAAGCACCTGGGCGCGGACCTCAATGTGGCGTGGCCGACCGCGCAGATCGCGGTGATGGGCGCCCAGGGCGCGGTCAACATCCTGCACCGGCGCACCATCGCGGCCGCCGACGACCCGGAGACCACCCGCGGCGAGCTGATCTCCGCCTACGAGGACACCCTGCTCAACCCGTATATCGCGGCCGAGCGCGGCTATGTCGACGCGGTCATCATGCCGTCCGAGACCCGCCGCCATATCGTCCGGGGGCTGCGCACCCTGCGGAACAAGCGCGAGTCGCTGCCCCCGAAGAAGCACGGCAACATCCCCCTCTAGGAAGGGCTGTTTCCATGATCCGAATCGTCCGGGGCAATCCCACCCCAGAGGAGTTGGCCGCCGCCCTGGCGGTGGTCCAAGCACGCGCGACGGCCGCCGCGGCCGTCGCGCAGGGCGAGGGCGCACCCGAGGAGTGGTCCGACCCCGCCCGTACCGTCCCCAGCCGCCGGGTGCCGCACCCCGGCCCCAAGGCATGGCGTACGACGTACTGGCCGGCCTGACCGGATACGCCGTACCTCCGGAAAACCGGAAATAGTGCCTCCGCGCCGTCCCGCCTGAGTACGCGTACTCAGGCGCGACGGCGTCCGGCGTTCCACCATCGAAGGCATGCTGTGGTCCGAGCCGCCCGATGAGCCGCCCGAGGAAATGCGGCGGGTACAGGCCATGCTCCGGCGCGCCCGCACCGTCCTGGCGATCTCCGTGATGATCGCGATGTGCGTCCTGGCCTTGCGGCCCTGACCGGTCCCCGGCCGCGGCCCCGACCGGTCCCGAAGGGGCCCGGCGGGACGTGGTGACGACGGCCTACTCTGGTGCGCATGACCGCACAGCGCACCCTCGTTCTCGCGTCCGCCTCCCCCGCCCGGCTCGGGCTGCTGCGCCAGGCCGGGCTGGCTCCGAAGGTGATCGTCAGCGGGGTGGACGAGGACGCGCTGAGCGCCGGTACCCCCGCCGAACTGGCCCGGGTGCTGGCGGAGGCCAAGGCGGACACGGTGGCGGCCCTGCCGGAGGCGGCGGGGGCGCTTGTCGTCGGCTGTGACTCGGTGCTGGAGCTGGACGGTCAGGCGCTGGGCAAGCCCGCGGACGCCGAGGAGGCCACCGCCCGCTGGAAGGCGATGCGCGGCCGGGCGGGCGTACTGCGGACCGGCCACTGCGTGATCGACACCGCGAGCGGGCAGCGCACCTCGGCCACCGCCTCCACCACCGTCCGGTTCGGTGAGCCGACCGACGCCGAGGTCGCGGCGTATGTCGCCAGCGGTGAACCCCTGTACGTAGCGGGCGCGTTCACGCTGGACGGCCGTTCGGCACCGTTCATCGACTCCATCGAGGGCGACGCGGGCAATGTGATCGGGCTGTCCCTGCCGCTGCTGCGGCGGCTGCTGGCCGAGGTCGGTGTGGGCATCACCGACCTCTGGACCGACGGCGCCCCCTAACCCCCGGGCCTACGCCGGGCTGGGGGCGTCCTGGCCGTTGCCCGCGGGCTCCGCGGGCGCGGTCCCGTCATCCGGTCCGTAGGCCAGCAGGGTGAGCACGATCAGGCCCAGCACGAGCATCATGAAGCCGAACGCGGGCCAGCCGACCAGGCCGACCGAGAAGGCGCCCAACAGCCCGTGCACCACGGCACAGGTGATGAGCAGAATCCGGCCGAAGCGGCCGGGCCCGCGGTCGCGCACCGCGACGCGCAGCAGCACCACTCCGCACAGCAGCAGATAGAGGCCGAAGACCCCGCCCGCGATCCAGGTGCCCATGGACATCGCGTCCGTGTCGAGCCCGCCCATGGACATCTGCTGCTTGTCCACGACCAGGCCCAGGATCCAGTTCAGCAGCGCTATTCCGGCCGCTTCCAGCATCAATGTGACAGCCGCTATCGCGGCCACCGGCCTGCGCGCCACCCCGCCCACCCTCTTCCGCTCGACAGCGCGAACGCTACTAACGGGTAAGCGCGGCCGACAAGAGGTGTGCAGCAGCCGGCGTCCACGGCGTGGACGAGCGCGACAACGCGGCAAAGTTTCCGCCGCTCGTTCGTAGGGATTCCACAAAGAAACCCGAAGCGCCGCAGCACGGCGGGACAGAGACCTTGCCCACATCCCGGACCGCTCCGAGGGCCCGAAAACCGGGCGTACCGTGGAGCGACGGGGGATTTGGCTTCCTGTTCGCGTCCGGGTTCACGCTCCGTGTGGTCAAGCTCACCCCCGGGGTCTTCTCGGCGCGAGGTGTCACCAGTACCTAAACTCGGCTTGTTTCAAGGAGGGAGTCATCGTGCGCAAGGTGCTCATCGCCAATCGTGGCGAGATCGCTGTTCGTGTTGCCCGTGCCTGTCGGGATGCCGGAATCGCCAGCGTGGCCGTCTACGCCGATCC
>NZ_JBEZHR010000022.1:0-98384 GCF_040650655.1 Streptomyces sp. NPDC048636
AGGGGGGACCCTGTGGGAGAGTAGGACGCCGCCGAACAATTTTTAGCCTCGGTCCCGGACATTCAATGTCCGGGACCGAGGCATTTTTGCGTTCAAGGCAGGACCCGCGGCGCGCGGCAGGACCGCACGTACAGTGACCTACGCGAAGTCTTCTCTGTTCCGATGTCGAGAACCCGTGACTGGCTCCGTCCCCGTAGTGAAGGCGACCAGGACGGGTCGCCCCAGTACTACCGAGGAGAGAAACGATGGCCAAGTACCTGCTGCTCAAGCACTACCGCGGCGCCCCGGCATCGGTGAACGACGCGCCGATGGACCAGTGGACGCCGGAGGAGATCTCGGCCCACGTGCAGTACATGAACGACTTCGCGGCCCGGCTGGAGCAGACCGGCGAGTTCGTCGGCGGCCAGGCACTCGCCCCCGAGGGGACATGGGTGCGGTACGACGGTGAGGGGCGCCCGCCGGTCACCGACGGTCCGTTCGCGGAGACCAAGGACCTCATCGCCGGCTGGATGGTGATCGACGTCGACAGCTACGAGCGCGCCGTCGAGCTGGCCGGAGAGCTGTCGGCCGCCCCCGGGAAGGGCGGCGAGCCGATCCATGAGTGGCTGGAGCTGCGTCCGTTCCTGGGCCCGCACCCCACCATCACCGAGTGCCCTCATCGATGAACGAGGCCCTCATCCGGAGCCTCACGCCGAGCGTGCTCGCCGTCCTCGTCCGCCGCGGAGCCGATTTCGCGGCGGCCGAGGACGCCGTACAGGAGGCGCTGATCGAGGCGGTCCGCGTCTGGCAGGCCGACCCGCCGCGGGATGCGAAGGGCTGGCTGACCACCGTGGCCTGGCGGAAGTTCCTCGACGCCACCCGCTCGGATGTCGCCCGCCGCCGGCGTGAGGACCTGCTCGACGAGGAACCGGCACCCGGGCCCGCGCCCGCGGTGGACGACACCCTCCAGCTCTATTTCCTGTGCGCCCACCCGTCGCTGACGCCGTCCTCCGCGGTCGCGCTCACGCTGCGCGCCGTCGGCGGGCTGACCACCCGGCAGATCGCCCAGGCCTACCTGGTGCCCGAGCCGACCATGGCGCAGCGCATCAGCCGGGCCAAGCGCACCGTCTCCGGTGTGCGGTTCGACCAGCCCGGCGATGTCGCCACCGTGCTGCGCGTCCTCTATCTGGTCTTCAACGAGGGCTACTCCGGTGATGTCGACCTCGCCGCCGAGGCCATCCGGCTCACCCGGCAGCTGGCGGCCGCGATCGACCACCCCGAAGTGGCGGGGCTGCTCGCCCTGATGCTGCTCCACCATGCCCGCCGCGCGACCCGGACCGCGCCCGACGGCGGTCTGGTGCCGCTCGCCGAGCAGGACCGCGGCCGGTGGGACACGGAGTCGATCGCCGAGGGCGTGGAGGTTCTCCAGGCGGCCCTGGCCCGCGACCGGCTGGGCGAGTTCCAGGCCCAGGCCGCCATCGCGGCACTCCACGCCGACGCGCGCACCGCCGAGGAGACGGACTGGGTGCAGATCGTGGAGTGGTACGACGAGCTCGCGCGGCTGACCGACAGCCCGGTCGTCCGGCTCAACCGCGCGGTGGCCATCGGCGAGGCCGACGGAGCGCGCGCCGGGCTGGCGGCGCTCGCGGCGCTGGACGAGGCCGTGCCCCGCCACACCGCGGTGGCCGCGTACCTCCATGAGCGGGACGGCGACGCGGCGACGGCGGCACGGCTGTACGCCGAGGCGGCCCACAAGGCACCCAACCTGGCCGAGCGCGACTATCTGACGCGCCAGGCCGCCCGGCTCAACACGCGCCGGAGTCACTGACGGGCGGCGCCCGGACTCCCCCGCGGCTCCGGTTGCAGCCCACCGCGGGCCTCCGGCGCCGCTCGGTCAGCCCTGCTCCTGGGCCGCCAGGGAGTGGTGCGGCCAGCGTGCCCGTGCCTGCTCCCGCGAGCGCATCAGCGCCAGGGTGGGCAGACCCTGGGCGGCACCCTGGGCCAGCAGATCAGGCAGCGCCGGGAGCGGGGCCACGGCGGCGACATCGTCGAGGACGACGGTGAGTGGTGGGTCGAGCCGACCGGAGGATGACCGTTCGGCCATGCGCCGGCCGTGCTCGACCACGTACGAGGCGAGTGCGGTCAGCAAGGGCATCGCACCCGGATGGGTCCGCGGATCCTCGATGGATTCGCCCATCACATAGAGCGTTCCCCCTTCGCCCACGAATGACTCCAGCGCGAGCGCATCGGCACGCCCCGGATTGCAGGCGTCCCGGATGTGGATCGAGGACAGTGCGCCCAGCGTCCGGGCCGTCAGTTCCTGGGCCAGATCGCGCCGTTCGGGGTGAGCGGTGAGTGTGGCCTCGAGCTCGCCCGCGGCACCGCCCGCCGCCTTGGGGCTGGTCCGCAGGATGCGTACGGGCTCATGGGCGGAGCTGCCCTGTGCCCAGCGGTGCACCTGGCGGAAGGGGCGGCCGTCCACCGCCGCGGCATGCAGCCAGCAGCGGAGCAGTGTCTCCGCGGCCTCCGCCATGGGCCTGTCCATCGCGTGCGCGGGACGTACGGGGGCGAGGAGCGCCGCGGCGCGCGCGGCCGCGATGTCACGGGATCCGCAGTCCGCCGCCGGGTTCCAGCGCAGCCGGGCGGGGGTGTCGAGGAGATGGGACGGATCGAAGACATGGGTGGGGCCGAACGTGGCCCGTGCGTCCTTGGTCGAGGACCAGAGCGCGGCGTTGCTGGTGACCACCAGGACGGGCCCGACGGCCTCCAGGACGGCCGCGGCGGCCGACGTACCGCGCTGTGCGCCGAAGAGCACCCGGGACCGGGTCAGCTCCCCGTCGGGGAGTGCGGCGGTCACGGGGTCGGGGCGGGGCGTCGGCAGCGGGGCGTCGCCGTCGGCGGTGGGAGCGTCCGAGGCGGTGGCGGCGTCCGAAGTGGTGGCGGCTCGCTGCTCGGCGACGGGGGCGGTGGCCATGGGCGCGGGGCCGGTGTTGACGGCGGCGGACGCGGGGACCGCGCCGGGTGGCCGGGGGCTGCCCGGGCCGGGGACCGCCGCGGCGCTCGCGGGCGGGGCCGTCTGCTCCTCGTGCGGGCTGCCGGGGCCCGGGGCCGCGGCGCCGTATCCGGCCGTCTCGTACGCGCCGCCCGTGGTGGGGGCGGGTGGGAGCGGCGCGGCGGTGCCGTGCACCGCGCCCCGTCGCTTCGCCTCGGTGGCCGCCTCCGTCTCCGCCGCGGCCTGGATCGCCTCGGCGCGGCGTCCGGCGCGGACCGCCCGGTAGCGGGTCACCGTGCCGATGGTGAAGACCGTCAGCACGATCAGCACCATCAGCTCGCTGATGAAGATGCCCCAGAAGAGTCCGTACCCGGAGAGCTGCGCCTTCGGGGTGACGGGCCATGCCGCCGCGAGGTTGTGCGGCTCCTCGACCAGGTGACGCAGCGCCAGCGGCGTATGCATGAAGGCCAGTCCGTCCGGCCAGGCGCCGTGGGCGAACAGCCCGGCCAGGCCGGTGGCCGACCACACAAGGCAGGTCAGGCCCAGTAGGAACGCCATGACGCCGATCAGCAGTCCGTCCGGAATGCCGCCCTCCGGGCGGCCCGGAGGTCTCCCGTATTCCGCGGGCCCGCCGCGGTTCAGCCCCGCTCTCATGTCATGCCACCGTGGATCCGTACGACGGTCCGCCGTATGCCTCCGCCTCCGCGGCCTCGACCGCCGCGGCGGCCCGTTCCTCGGCTTCCGCTTCCGCCGCCATCTGGACGGCGAGCCCGTCCTCCGTCATGGCCCGGTCGGTGTACACGAGGGGGCGTTCGGCCTCGGTGATCAGGTGTTTGACGACCTGCACGTTGCCGTTGACGTCCCAGACGGCGATACCGGGCGAGAGCGTCGGAATGATCTCTACCGCCCAGCGGGGCAGCCCCAGCACCCGTCCGGTGGCCCGTGCCTCATCCGCTTTCTGGGCGTAGATGGTCCGGGTGGACGCCATTTTGAGGATCGCCGCGGCTTCCCGTGCCGCGGCGCCGTCGACCACGTCGGAGAGGTGGTGGACCACGGCGACGAAGGACAGCCCGAGCCGTCGGCCGAACTTCAGCAGCCGCTGGAAGAGCTGGGCGACGAAGGGCGAGTTGATGATGTGCCACGCCTCTTCGACCAGGAAGATCCGCTTCTTGCGGTCCGGCCGGATCCAGGTGTGCTCCAGCCAGACGCCCACGATGGCCATCAGGATCGGCATCGCGATCGAGTTGCGGTCGATATGGGAGAGGTCGAAGACGATAAGCGGTGCGTCGAGGTCGATTCCGGCCGTGGTCGGCCCGTCGAACATGCCGCGGAGGTCACCGTCGACCAGCCGGTCCAGTACCAGGGCGACGTCCAGGCCCCAGGCCCGTACGTCGTCTATGTCGACGTTCATCGCCTCGGCGGACTCGGCCTCGGGGTGCCGTAGCTGCTCGACGATATCGGTGAGCACCGGCTGCCGGTCGACGATGGTCTCGTTGACGTAGGCGTGCGCGACCTTGAGGGCGAACCCGGAGCGCTCGTCGAGCCCATGGCCCATCGCCACCTCGATGATGGTGCGGAGCAGGGCGAGCTGACCGGTGGTGGTGATGGACGGGTCCAGGGGGTTGAGCCGGATTCCGCCGTCCAGGGCCGCCATCGGGTCGAGCCGGATGGGCGTTATGCCGAGCTCCTGGGCGATGAGGTTCCATTCGCCCACGCCGTCCTCGCCCTGGGCGTCCAGCACCACGACCTGGCGGTCGCGGAAGCGAAGCTGGCGCAGGACGTAGGTCTTCTCCAGGGCCGACTTCCCGTTTCCGGATTCGCCGAGCACCAGCCAGTGCGGGGCGGGCAGTTGCTGGCCGTAGAGCTGGAAGGGGTCGTAGATATAGCCCTTCCCGGAGTACACCTCGCGACCGATGATCACGCCGGAGTCACCGAGGCCGGGTGCCGCGGTGGGGAGATAGACGGCCTGTGCCTGTCCGGTGGAGGTGCGGACGGGCAGCCGTGTCGACTCCACCTTTCCGAACAGAAAGCTGGTGAACGCTTCGGTGAGAGCGCTCATCGGATCGGCCACGGCGGAGCCCCTATCGTCCCTGTCGTCCCAGTCGTCTCTATCTGCTCTACTGGCTCGGTCGGCTCTATCGGCGGATGCCGGTCGCGAACGGCAGCGTGTTCACAAAAGCCCGGTGGTGCTCACGATCGCACCACTCCAGCTTGAGATAGCTCTTCCCCGCCGAGGCCCGGATGGTCCGCTTGTCACGCGCGAGTGCCTCCGGTGAGCGGGAGGAGACGGTGATGTAGCCGACGAGGTTGACGCCCGCGGCGCCGCTGGCGAGATCCTCACCGCGCTGGTCCAGACGGCCGTGGGCGGCGATGTCCCGGGGGTCGACGGTGCGGTTCATCTTCGCGGCACGGCTCGCTTCGGCCTCGTCGTTGGTCTTCTCGGTGAGCATCCGCTCGATGGCGATCTCGGTGGGCTCCAGGTCCATACAGACCGCGACCGTACGGATGACGTCGGGGGTGTGGACGAGGAGCGGGGCGAGGAAGTTGACCCCGACGGGCGTCATGGGCCACTCCTTCACCCATGCGGTGGCGTGGCACCAGGGGTCGCGGGTGCTGGACTCGCGCGTCTTCGCCTGGAGGTAGGTGGGCTCCATCGCGTCCAGCTCGGCGGGCCAGGCGTTCCGCTTGGTCATGGCCTGGATGTGGTCGATGGGGTGGTCCGGGTCGTACATCGAGTGGATCAGCGAGGCCAGCCGGCCCTGTCCGAGGGGCTGGCGGACGCGGATATCGGCCTCGGCGAGCCGGGCGCAGATGTCGGTCAGCTCGCGGGCCATGACCACGGCCAGGCCCGCGTCCTTGTCGAGGCGGCGGCCACCGGAGCTGTGGCGGGTCGCGCGGGCGATGGCCTGGGCCTCGGCGGCCAGGTCGCGGGTGTAGTGCATACAGGCGACGAGGTACGCCCGGTGCTGCTCGGAGGAGGTCGAGACCATCGACTGGAGCTGGTCGTAGGAGTCCTTGAGCCAGTGGGGCGCCTCGCGGTCGCCGCGGCGCTCGACGTCCTTGGCATGGGCGTCGGGGTCGGCGGGGAGGGTACGGGCCAGCATCTGTAGGCGCGTCACGAAGCCGTCGCCGTTGGCGACATGCTTGAGCAGGGTGCCGAACCGGTCGACGAGGGCCTCCTGGTCCTCGCTGTCGCGCAGCCCGACGCCGGGGCCCTCGATCTCGATGGCGGCGGTGACGGTGCGGCGGTCGGCGTGCAGCAGTACGGCGATCTCGTCGGGGCCGAAGGGGGCGGCCAGCCAGTTGATCCGGCCGATGCCGGGGGGCGGGCCGACCTCGACCTCACGGCCGTCGAGCCGGGTGCCGGCCTCGGCGGCGGGGGAGCGGTAGGCGGTGGTGCCCTTGCGGACGGCGCGCTTATAGGAACGGTTGATCTCGAACCACCGGTAGAAGGTACGGCCGTTGTACGGCACGTACACGGCGGCGAGGGCGAGGGTGGGGAAGCCGACCAGGGCGAAGATGCGCAGGCTGAGCACCGGCACCAGCAGCCCGCACATCATGCCGACGAACGCGCCCCCGATGATCAGGGCGATCTCACCGGTCTCGCGGTTCTTGCCGACGATCGCGTTGGGTCGGGCGCGGCCGATCAGATAGGTGCGTCGGGCCGTATGGACGGGGTGGGCCTGGGCGTCGAACGTCACCGCCGGTCACCTCCCGGGGGGTTGCCGGAGTTTCGGTTCGGGGTGCGGGGGGCGCCGCCGCGGCTGCCGCCGCCGGTGTGGCCGGTACGGCTGGCGGAGGAGGCGCCTCCGCCTCCTCCTCCACGGCCGCCGGGGCTGCCGCTGCCGCTGCCTCCGCCGGAGCGGGTGCTGTGGGCGGCCACGCCGCCGGAGACGGGGTTGGCGGGCTTGGCCGGTGCCGCACCGCCACCTCCTCCGCCGTCGCCGCCGCGGGCGCTGTGGGTGTTGATGCCCTGCTTCACCAGGGCGGCGGGCGAGCTGATGATGGCGGCGGCCTGACGGGATGCCGGGTCGGCGCTGGCGCTGCGGGCCTTGACGATCTCATCGCCGAAGCCGGGCACGAAGCGGTAGATCATCGCGCTGGCGAAGATGGCCAGGATGATGATGGAGAGACCGGAGACGACGGCCGAGAAGGCGTCGGGTTCGTCGCCGGAGGTGGAGAGCGCCCCGGCGAGGGCGAGGACCGTGACGACCACCGGCTTGACGAGTATCACGGCGATCATGATCCCGGCCCAGCGGCGGACGTGGCCCCACATGTTCTTGTCGACCAGGCCGGAGTAGACGGCGGTGCCGAGCAGGGCGCCGACGTAGAGCAGGGCGGCGCGGATGACCAGCTCGAGGCAGAGGACGCCCGCGGCGAGGATCGTCACAAGGGAGACGACGATGAGCATGATGGGGCCGCCACCGATGTCCTCGTCCTTCTTGAGGGCCTCGGCGAACGAGCCGAAGAAGGCGTCGTTGTCCGCGCCCGTGCCGGAGGCGATGGCCTCGGTGACGGCGTCGGTGGCGGTGACGACGGTATAGAGGATGAGCGGGGTGAAGGCGGAGGCCAGGACCGTCAGCCAGAGGAAGCCGATGGCTTCGGAGAGCGCCTCGCCGAGCGGCGCGCCGCGGATGGCGCGCTTGGTGACGGCGAGGAGCCAGAGGATGAGGGTGAGGACGGTCGAGGCGGCGAAGACGACGGCGTACTGGCGGAGGAAGGCCTCGTTGGTGAAGTCGACATTGGCCGTCTCTTTGACCAGCTTGGAGAGCTTGCCGACGAGCCAGGCGGCGGCGTCGGCGCAGCCGCGGGCCAGGGAGGCGGCGGGGTCGAGGGGGTTGGAGGGGTCGGGGGGGCCGTTGGAGCCGCCGCCAGAACCCTTGCCGCAGGGCGCCGGGCCGATGATGTCGTCACAGTGACCGTCGTCCGGGCTGGGAGTGGGATCCGGGGCGGCAGCGGCACGGCTTGCCAGCAGGACAGCGGCCGCCTGTACGGACGCGAGGACGCCGACGAGAGTCAGCGCGCGGCGGGGGCTAGCGGGCATAGGTGAACCCTCCGTACTGCTCGACTGCCTTGGCGATCTCGTCGGCCGTTGAGGCGGTGCGGTCGCTGTTGACCGGGGCGGGCCCGTCCTTCTGGCGGTAGCCCTCGGCCTTCCAGTCGTTGTCCACCCAGCGCAGCTTCAGCGTCAGGGTGAACCAGTCGTTGGTGACCGGGTTCTTCGATCCTTCACCGGCGGTGCCGAACACGCCGGTGCACCAGACCTCGACCGTCGCGGCGGTGGCGGCGAACTTCCTGACCTTGGTACCGATGGGGGCGGTGCGGGAGACGTAGGTCATCCCTTCGGGCGCCTTGCCGTCCGTATCCAGGCCGATCCGCTCGAGCGAGTCGGCCGAGTACGCCTTGTCCAGCTTGGTCTGGAGCGATCCCGCGGCCGCGCTGGTGAAGATCTGGGGCACGAGCTCATGGCGCCGCTCGCGGTTGAACATATCGGCGGACCCCAGCGCCACCGCGTAGTTCGCCGCCGCGCTCTGCGCCCCCTGCTCGGTCTTGGGGAAGCCGGAGGCGATGCCCGTCACGCTGTTCTTGCCCTCGACCGGGCGCTGGCCGGTGGGGGCGGTGGGCTGGCTTTCGGCGCTGGTGCCGTTCGCACCGCCGCCGTCGGAGTCGCTGTCCTTGCCGCCGCCGCGGTTGACGAACGCGATGGCCGCGAGGAGGAGGACGACGACGCCGACCACGGTGATCAGATTGCGGCTGGGCTTGGCCGTGCGGCCGGGGCCGCGGCGGGGTGGCCCGTAGGGGTCGCCGTCGCCCTCGGGCAGGCGGGTGCGTGTCAGGTGGGTGTCGGAGGCCGCGCCGCGGCCGCGGCCCGTGTCATGGCCGTCGTAGTCGCCGCCGTATCCGTCGTCGCCGCCCATGCTCATCGCGCGTACGCCCCTTCAACCGTGCCGTCCCTGCCGCCGACCGGGCCGCTCCAGCCGCCCGTACCGACCGCGTCGACCATGGCCGCTCTTGCGCCACCCGTATACGACGGTAACGGTGCGGACTGACGCTCGGGCGCGGTGGTGTGAGTGGACATCAAGCTGACACGACCTCAGCGGGAAGGGCGGGCATCAGGGAGCAGCCTCGGGTAACGGGAAGGGGGCCGGTAGGGGGGATCGGGGGCGTACGCCGGGTGGGCGGGGCGGCTCCGGGGCTCGAAGAGCAGCGCGCGCTCCGGCGCCTGCGCCGGTTCCACGGGCTCCGCGCTCCCCTGCACGGTACGTCCGTCCGCCACTCCGGGGGGCGGCTAGATGGCCATGCCGTACACGATCGTGAAGAGGGTGCCCAGTGAGCCGATGATGAACACGCCGGTGAGGCCGGCGACGATCAGCCCCTTGCCCTGTTCCGCGCTGAAGGTGTCGCGCAGCGCCGTGGCACCGATCCGCTGCTTGGCCGCACCCCAGATCGCGATGCCGAAGCAGAGCAGGAGCGCGACGGCCATCACGACCTCGATCATCACGCGGGCCTCGCTGCCCAGGCTCCCGAACGGACCCCAATCTGGGGCGATTCCGCCGATGATGGTGTTGATGTCGCCCTTTTCGGCCGCTAGGAACATTTTGAACTCACCGCCCCTTATGGGTAGTTGTATCTGCCTCGCCGTCATGGCGTGGGCCGGTCTCTATCTTCGCTGACGATTCCGCTTCCGCATGTCGACTTGGCGGCATTTCTTGGCGGATCTCGCACATGTTGTGGACCACGGTGGCCCGGCCGGTGGGCGAGGCGCGTCAGAAGAGGGCCCTATGGTTACTCTGTGTATCACGCACCCGGGTGTCGGGCAACGATGAGTGACCGCCATCAGGCCCAGTGACGCGTCACCCGACACGCGGGTCGGGCACGCCGTTCGGTGGCTCAGGGTCACCCGTCCGGAGTCGGCCCCGGAGTTGGTCCCGTGCCGCCCGGAGCCGGCCCGACGGTTCGTCATCCGCCCTCACCCCTCGGTGAAGTCGTCGAATCCCGCCCGGACGTGGTCCGGGCGCCTCGGACGCGCCGGACTCTACGCGTTCCACGGTCCGCCGGGAGGCGGCCTGGGCGGAGCGGCGAGGCACAGGGGGCGCGTACCCGGCTCCGCCGTATGGTTTCGGCTGGGAAGCGGCTGAATTTCGCCGCGCGTACGGAAACGCGTTCGCACCACCGGTGGATGGGGGAGGATGGCCGGGTGCGCAAGGTCTGGCTGGGCGTCAGTGTCGGTCTCGGGGTCACGTCCTCGTTCGTCGGCCTGCTGGTCGTCGGCACCTATATGGTCGCCGCGGATCTGACCGGCGGCGGCAGCGGCAGGGCCGTCGGGCTGGCCAGAGGCGCCGTGCCGGCCGCGTACGAGTCGCTGGTCCAGAAGTGGGGCAATTCCTGTCCCGCCATCAACCCCGCGCTGCTGGCCGCGCAGCTCTACCAGGAGAGCGGCTGGAACGCGAAGGCGCAGAGCCCGGCCAACGCCAGGGGGATAGCGCAGTTCATCCCCTCCACCTGGGCCGCGCACGGGGTGGACGGCGACAAGGACGGCGACCGGGACATCTGGGATCCGAACGACGCGATCGCGTCGGCGGCCGCCTACGACTGCTCCCTCGCCAAGTATGTGAAGGATGTCCCGGGCGATGCCACGCGCAACATGCTGGCCTCGTACAACGCCGGTGCCTACGCCGTGATCAAGCACGGTGGAGTGCCGCCGTACCGCGAGACGCAGAACTACGTGAAGACGATCACCACCCTCGCCAAGAGCTTCGAGGCGCCCGTCCAGCGGGTGCAGCCCTCACAGCAGTCGGCCGGGGCGATCTACTTCGCGCAGAAGCAGCTCGGCAAGCCGTATCTGTGGGGCGGTAACGGGACGCCCGATCAGGACGGCCGGTTCGACTGCTCGGGGCTCACCAAGGCGGCGTACAAATCGGTCGGAATCGAACTCCCGCGCGTCGCCAACGACCAGTGGAACGCCGGGCCCCACCCCAAGCGGAACGAGCTGATCCCCGGGGACCTGGTCTTCTTCGCCTACGACCTCGACGACCCGAGGTCGATCCACCACGTGGGGATGTACGTGGGCGGCGGGTACATGATCAACGCTCCTTACACGGGCGCGGTGATCAGGTTCGACAAGATCGACTCCCCGGACTACATCGGCGCGACGCGGGTGACACAAGATGGCGCAAAAGCGTTGCCGCGGGCGAACTCCGCGTAAAGATTCCCCCTGAGCTGGGACGATGGGTCACCCTTCGATAACGTCCCGGTGATCGTTGGGTTGAGAACGGAACGCCCGGCGGAAAGAGGGCGTTCCCTTGGGAGTGGACGATTCCACCGACGGGATCAGTGTGGTCCGACGTGAACGGGTGCCGGTTCTCCGGCACCGGTCACGGCGGCCACCGGCCGTCATCACCACGGGGGCCGTCAGCGGCTGTAGCAACAGGCAAGAGATAAGGGGCCACGGCACATGGCTGGACTCGCGCTGGACGGGTCGAACCCCGATGTCAGCCTGCTCTACGACATCAACGGACTCGCCAAGGACGCCCCCCACTGGTTCGACCGTGTGATGGAGTTCGTCGGCGAGTCCGGGATCGTCATCGCACTGGTCCTGGTGGCTCTCGGGGCCTGGTGGAGTGTGCGCAAGCGCTCCCAGGAGGCGCCGTCCGCCGTCGCGGGGCTGATATGGGCGCCGCTGGCGGCCGGGCTCGCGCTGGTGGCCAACATCCCCATCCGCGGCTTCGTCCAGCGGCCCCGCCCCTTCAGGGACCACCAGGGGCTCGACGTCCTGGTCGCGGGCAAGACCGACTACTCCTTCGTCAGTGATCACGCGACGCTGACCATGGCCATCGCCGTCGGCGTCTTCATGGCCCACCGTGCCTTCGGGGTCGGTGCCATAGCGCTGGCCCTCCTCGAAGGCTTCTGCCGGGTCTACATGGGCGTGCACTACCCCACGGACGTGATCGGCGGGTTCGCCCTGGGCACGGCGGTCACCTTGCTGCTGGCGCCGCTGGCGATGATGCTGCTCACCCCGCTGACGACCGCCATCGCGGGCTCGCGCGCGAGCTGGCTGGTACGGGACGGCCGCGCCGATCGCGCTGTCGGGACCGCGCCGGGGGAGGGGCTGCCGGAGCTGCCCGAGCACCATGCGCCCGGCGGCGAGCGCGGCAGCAAGGACCTCGCGGCCTAGCCCCCGTTCCCCCGTTCACATAAGGGAAGGCCCGGCGGATGGACCGCCGGGCCTTCGGTCATGCGCGGGGGTTACAGCGCCTGCGGGAAGTCGAAGAGCCGGTCCGGGTCGTAACGCTTCTTCAGCTGGGCCAGCCGGTCCGCGGCGGGTCCGTAGTACGCCTTCCGCCAGTCCTTCAGGGACGCGTCGGTGTAGTTCTGGTACGCCGCCCCCGAGGCGTGGCGCCGCATCGCCGCGTGCGCGCCGACCAGCCAGGAGTTCTGCGCGTCGCCCGAGCCGCTCGCCGCCCAGGAGCCGGTGTACTGCGCGAGGAACCGCGAGCGGCGGTGGACGAACGAGGTGCTCTGGGCCGATACCCGGTTCACGGCGCCGCCGAGCGCGGTGAGCGCGATGCTGACCGAGCCGCCGCCGCTGGTGCGCCGTCCGAACCGCTCGACCTGGTCGAGCATGGCGCGGACGCCCGCCGTGCTCAGTGAGTGGTCGTAGAAGTCCGAGCGCGCCGCGTAGGTCTCACGCTTGAGCACCCCGGAGGCGCTCTGGCCGGGCTGGCCGCCGAGCAGATGGCAGTTGGTGGTCGAGGTGTCGCCGCAGCCCGCGTACATCCGCATCGCGTCGACGTAGCCGCGGCGGCGGAGGGACACCCGGGTGGCCGGGCCGGGGCCGCCAGGTCCGTCGGCCAGCCGGTCCACGGCGTTCTGGAGGGCGCCGTAGGTGCCCAGCGAGAAGCAGCTGACGGAGACGGTGGGGGTGTGGCCGGGGACGGCGGACAGATGCAGGGCGGACCAGATCTCGTCCGGCTGGTCCGGGCCCCACTTCTGCCAGGCGCTCAGTACCTTCGCCGCCTTCGACCATGGCCATGACATATAGGCGGTGACGCCGTCGTGGGTCTTGTGGGTACGGAAGCGGAGTTCGGTGACCACGCCGAAGTTGCCGTTGCCGGCCCCGCGCAGGGCCCAGAACAGCTCGGCCTCGTGGTCCTTGGAGACGTCCAGCGTCTTGCCGTCCGCGGTGACGATCTTCGCGCCGGTGAGGTTGTCCGACGTCAGCCCGTACGCCCGGGAGACCACTCCATGGCCGCCGCCCAGCGTCAGACCGGAGATGCCGACCGTGGGGCAGGAGCCACCGGGCACGGTGACTCCGCGCGCGCCCAGCGTGGTGTAGACGTCGATGAGCTTGGCGCCGCCGCCGATCCGGGCCTCGCCCGTGGTGCTGCGGATCGTGCGCAGCGCGGAGACGTCGATGATCAGCCGGCCGTCGCCGCTGGACCATCCGGCATAGCTGTGGCCGCCGTTGCGGATGGCCACCGGGGTGCCGTGGCGCCGGGCGAAGGCCAGACAGGCGGCGATGTCCGCGGTGTTCTCTATATAGGCGACACCGGCCGGACGCAGATGGTCGAACCGGGTGTTGTAGAGCCGCCGGGCCGAGGCGAAGTCGGAGTCGTCGGGGCGTAGCAGATCACCCTTGAGATCCCTGCCGAGCGCCTTCCAGTCCGCGGCCCGCGCCTTTCCGGCGAGGGAGCCGGGGCGGCCGGAGGTGGCGGCCGAGCGGGCGTCCGTGCCCGAGGCGGAGCGGGAGGAGGCGGCCCGGCCCGAATCGTTGCTGCACGCGGTGGCCCAGCCGGCCGTCGCCGCGAGTCCGGTGCCCGCTGCCAGCAGTGTCCGCCGGTTCATGGCGGTGTCCCCTCCCTGTCGACCTGTGTCCCAACGGTCGACCGGGCGGCGCTCGCGCGGGCCCGGTCTCTGGGTCAGAGGGCCGGCCGGGCGTGGCGGTTCCGTTTGTCCGGACGGGAGTTCGGCGATTCGGCCATCGACCGGCACTCAATCGGCCATCGGGGAGGCGCCGGTGGTACGGCGGACAGGGGAGCTCGGTGACGGCGCCGTCATGGGGCGCGGGGTACGGGGTACGGGGCGCGGGGGAGCACCGCCGTCACGGGGTACGGGGCGCGGGGGAGCGCCGCCGTCAGCGTGAGCCGGGTGCGGAGTGACGGGTCGTCGAATGCGCGGCCGCGTCGTCGCGCGCCAGTCCGCGGGCCCGACGGGCCGGTCCCGACCAGCCACAGGTGCAGCGGGCGAGGCAGAACGAACCCCGCTCCACCATGGACGTGAGGGGGTGGTCGGCGGCCGTGCCGCCCGGGCCGCCGTCGTCCGCGCCGGGTCCCGTGTCACCTGAGTCGAGCACATAACCACGCTACCGGGCCGTGACGGGCCGCCCGACCGGATCGTTAAACGAACAAGTACCAAGACGAGCGTGGCCAGGGGGTCGACGGTCGATGGAGTTCCAGCAGCGCGGACTCGGCGTACGGAGACGGGTGAGCGCGGTCGCCGGGGTCGTGGCGGGCGGTCTGCTGGCTGCGCTCCTGGCCGCGATCAGCGGCTGTTCCTCCGAGACGGCGGCCGATGAGCGCCCCGGCGGTGCCGCCCCGGACGCGGCCGCGGTCGCGGCGCTGCACCGGGCGGCTGACGTCCTGGTCCGCGAAGGCAGTTCACGGGTCCGTACGACCATGGAGACGGCCACGGGCGGCACCCGCGTGTCCATCCGGGGAGCCGGGGCGTATGACTTCGAGAAGCGGCTGGGGCGGCTGAAGCTGCTGCTGCCGCGGGACGCGATGGGGGCCGCCGAGCATGCGCCGATCACCGAACTGCTCGCCTCCGGTGCGCTTTTCATGCGCAACCGCGGGGCGGGTATCCCGCCCGACAAATGGGTCCGGGTGGATACCACCGACATTCCGGACGGCAATCTGGTCACCGGAGGGGCGACGGACCCGCTGGTCGCCGCCGAACTGCTGCGCGGGGTGCGGGAGGCGAGCCTGGTGGGCGAGGAGGGGCTGGATGGATTCCTGCTGCGCCACTACCGCGGCACCACCGACATCGGCCGCGCCGCGCGGGTGGCGTCGCCCGGGACGCGCGGCGCGCTGACGGCCGCGGCCAGGGGGTTCGACGAGGGCGTGGTCCCCTTCGACGCGTATCTCGACGGACATGGGCGGCTGCGTGAGGTGCGTCACCGGTTCACCGTGGGCACCCATGCCAGCGGGCGGGACGCGGCCGGGGCGCAGGGCGCCACCGCCCGCGCGGTGGGGGTGTCCTCCACCACCGAGCTGTACGACTTCGGGGCCCCGGCCCGGGTCGAGCTGCCCAAGCCCGCGGATATCTACACAGGGAAGGTCGGATCACCTCAGAAGTAGTCGGAGGGGCCCGCTCTGCCCTTCGAAATGGCCCGTCCGTGCCATGCGCGGAGTGTGTACCGATCCCTACGCTGGGAAGCCGCTGCTCGAAAGTGCTCGCAGGTGCTCGCAGGAGGAGGTGAAACACGTGGTTGCGCGTCGCGGCTCGTCGGGCCCGGACCCCGTGGCCCTCGTCGAGATCGATCTCTACGGTGATTTGATGATCGCTGCGTCGAGCGCGGACGAGGACAGGCTCAGTACGGATCGCATCGACGAGGTCCTCCGTGTGCGGGCCGACCGATCAAATTCGGCCGAGCGCGCCAAGCCGGGCCGTGCCGAACCGGATCGCGCCACGCCGGGCCGTGCCCGGGGTGCGGGCCGGGATCCCGATGCGGAGCAGGATCCGGAAGCCGAGGCCCCGGACGCCGGGTGAGAGATGTCACCGCCTCGTCGGCGGGCGCCGAGCGTTCCGCCCGGCGAGGCCGCGGTGCGGCCCGCACAGGACCCGCGGACCGGGCCCCCGGCGGAGCGCCCGCTCGGCCCGCTCGGCCCGCTCGGCGCGGTCGGCCTCGTCAGGTCCGCAGCAGGCGGGCGATGGCCGCTGTGGCCTCCGCCACCTTCGCGTCGACCTCGCTCCCGCCCTCGGGCTCGCCCTGGGCGGCGCTCTCCACGGCCGCGCTGGCGACACAGTGGCGCAGATGCTCCTCCAGCAACTGGAGGGCGAAGGACTGGAGCGCCTTGGTGCCGGCCGAGACCTGGGTGAGTATGTCGATGCAGTAGACGTCCTCTTCGACCATTCGCTGCAACCCTCTGACCTGGCCTTCGATCCGGCGCAGCCGTTTGAGGTGCTGGTCCTTCTGCTTGGCGTACCCATGGCCGCCGTGGCTCTCGGGAGCCGGTACCGACGCCTGGCCGGACGCCTCGCCCCCGGCGCCGCCCTCGAGGGGTGCGCCCGCGTCGGCTGCCGTGGTCGTCATGGCGTCCTCCCGTTGTTCATGCTATGTCCGCATATACCCCCACTGGGTATATGGTACCGGGTTTTCCGGCCTGTCCAGGCCCCTGTGAAGAGCACTCTTCCTGATGGGCGACACTGGGAGCGCCGGTTACCGTGGCCGGAAGATGCGCCTAGCATCGTCGAGTCCCCATCCGCTGCATCCCGAGGATCCCCAGTGCGCTTTCGTCTGACCCCCAGGGAGACGAGCTTCTACGACATGTTTGCCGCCTCCGCGGACAACATCGTCACCGGCTCCAAGCTCCTGATGGAATTGCTCGGGGCGGACTCCTCCGCTCGCGCCGAGATCGCCGAGCGGATGAGGGCCGCGGAGCACGCGGGAGACGACGCCACCCACGCGATCTTCCATCAGCTGAACTCCTCCTTCATCACGCCGTTCGACCGCGAGGACATCTACTCCCTGGCCTCTTCCCTCGACGACATCATGGACTTCATGGAGGAGGCCGTCGACCTGGTCGTCCTCTACCAGGTCGAGGAGCTGCCCAAGGGCGTGGAGCAGCAGATCGAGGTGCTGGCCCGCGCGGCCGAGCTGACCGCCGAGGCGATGCCGAACCTGCGCACCATGACGAACCTCACCGAGTACTGGATCGAGGTCAACCGGCTGGAGAACCAGGCGGACCAGATCCACCGCAAGCTGCTGGCCCACCTCTTCAACGGCAAGTACGACGCCATGGAGGTGCTCAAGCTCAAGCAGATCGTGGATGTGCTGGAGGAGGCGGCCGACGCCTTCGAGCATGTGGCCAATACGGTCGAGACCATTGCCGTCAAGGAGTCCTGAGCCCCGGCATGGAGACCTTCGCGCTTGTCGTGACCGTCGCGGTCGCGCTCTTCTTCACCTATACCAACGGCTTCCACGACTCCGCGAACGCCATCGCGACCTCGGTCTCCACCCGGGCGCTGACCCCGCGGGCGGCCCTGGCGATGGCCGCCGTGATGAACCTCGCCGGTGCCTTCCTGGGCAGCGGGGTCGCCAAGACCGTCAGTGAGGGGCTGATCGCCACTCCGACCGGCAAACAAGGCATGATGATCTTGTTTGCCGCTCTGGTGGGCGCGATCACCTGGAACATGGTGACCTGGTACTTCGGGTTGCCGTCCTCGTCCTCGCACGCGCTGTTCGGCGGTCTGGTGGGCGCGGCGCTCGCCGGTGCCAGCACGGTCCACTGGACCGGTGTGCTGGAGAAGGTCGTCATCCCGATGGTGATCTCGCCCATCGTCGGCCTGGTGCTGGGCTACTTCGTGATGGTCGCCATCCTCTGGATGTTCCGGAACTCCAATCCGCACAAGGCAAAGCGCGGATTCCGGATAGCGCAGACCGTCTCGGCGGCCGGTATGGCGCTGGGCCACGGTCTCCAGGACGCCCAGAAGACGATGGGTGTAGTGGTGATGGCCCTGGTCATCGCCGGTGTCGAGGACCAGGGTGACCCGATCCCGGTGTGGGTGAAGATCGCCTGTGCCGCGATGCTCTCGCTGGGCACCTACGCGGGCGGCTGGCGCATCATGCGCACCCTGGGCCGCCGGATCATCGAGCTGGACCCGCCGCAGGGGTTCGCGGCCGAGACCACCGCCGCGTCCGTCATGTACAGCGCGTCGTTCATGTTCCAGGCGCCGATCTCCACCACCCATGTCATCACCTCGGCGATCATGGGCGTGGGCGCCACCAAGCGGGTCAGCGCGGTGCGCTGGGGCGTCGCGAAGAACATCATCCTCGGCTGGTTCATCACCATGCCCGCGGCCGCCGGTGTGGCGGCCGGCAGCTACTGGATCGTGAACCTGGCCTTCGGCTGACGGCCACCTTCCCCCCGCGGCCCGCGGCGGCGTCACCCACGCCCCGCGGGTTTCGCCATGTGGAGGGTCGGTAGGGCCCGCCGTACCCGCGCCCGCAGACAGGAGGCCCGCCCCCGGGAGCCAGGGGCGGGCCCTTCGTCATGCGGTGGCACCGCCATGCAGCACCGCAGGACGCCTGTTCCTCGCTGGGATCGCGAGGGGCCGTGGGTCAGCCGAAGCGGCCCGAGATGTAGTCCTCGGTCGCCTGCACCGACGGGTTGGAGAAGATCCGCTCGGTCTCGTCGATCTCGATGAGCTTGCCGGGCTGGCCGACACCCGACAGGTTGAAGAAGGCCGTACGGTCCGAGACGCGCGCCGCCTGCTGCATGTTGTGCGTCACGATGACGATCGTGAAGCGCTCCTTGAGCTCACCGATGAGGTCCTCGATGGCGAGGGTGGAGATCGGGTCCAGCGCGGAGCAGGGCTCGTCCATCAGCAGCACATCGGGCGCGACCGCGATGGCGCGGGCGATGCACAGCCGCTGCTGCTGGCCGCCGGAGAGCCCGGCCCCCGGCTTGTTCAGCCGGTCCTTGACCTCGTTCCAGAGGTTGGCGCCCTTCAGGGACCGCTCGACGACGTTCTCCAGCTCGCTCTTCTTGTACGAGCCGTTGAGCTTCAGCCCGGCCGCGACGTTCTCGAAGATGGACATCGTCGGGAACGGGTTCGGGCGCTGGAAGACCATGCCGACCGTGCGCCGCACGGAGACCGGGTCGACACCGGAGCCGTAGAGGTTCTCGTCGTCGAGCATCACCTTGCCCTCGACCCGGCCGCCGAGGGTGACCTCGTGCATCCGGTTCAGGGTGCGCAGGAAGGTGGACTTGCCACAGCCGGACGGGCCGATGAAGGCGGTCACCGAGCGGGGCTCGACGGTCATCGAGATGTCCTCGATGGCCTTGTGGCTTCCGTAGTAGGCGGTCAGGCCGCTGACGTCGATGCGCTTGGCCATGTGAATCACTTCTCTTCTTCGTGGCCTCAGCGGCCGGACTTCGGGGCCTTCCAGCGGGCTATGCCGCGGGCGACCAGGTTCAGGATCATGACGAAGGCGATGAGCACGAGTGCCGCGGCCCAGGCCCGGTTGAAGGACGCGTCATTGCCGAGCTGCCACTGCTCGTAGATGTAGTAGGGCAGCGAGGACTGGGCGCCTTCGAACGGGTTGCTGTTGATCCCGGCGGCGCCGAAGACCAGCAGCACGATGGGGGCGGACTCACCCGCGATACGGGCGACCGCGAGCATCACACCCGTGGTGATCCCGCCGACGGCGGTGGGCAGCACCACCTTGAGGATGGTGCGCCACTTGGGCACGCCGAGCGCGAGCGAAGCCTCACGCAGCTCGTTCGGGACGAGCTTGAGCATCTCCTCGGTCGAGCGGACGACCACCGGCATCATCAGGATGGCCAGGGCCATCGCACCGGCGAAGCCGGAGTAGCTGAAGCCCAGGATGATGATCCAGAAGCTGAGGATGAACAGACCGGCCACGATCGAGGGGATGCCGGTCATGACGTCGACGAAGAACGTCACGGCCTTCGCCAGCCGCCCGCGGCCGTACTCCACCAGGTAGATGGCGGTCAGCAGACCGATCGGGGCGGCGATGAGGGTGGCGATGCCGACCTGCTCCAGGGTGCCGATGATCGCGTGGTACGCGCCACCGCCGGGCAGGATCGTCTGCACACCCTCCATGGAGTGGTTCAGGAAGTAGCCGTCGAGCACGGTGCGGCCGCGGTCGACCGTCTCCCAGATCAGCGAGACCAGCGGGACGACGGCGAGGACGAAGCAGACCCAGACCAGGCTGGTGGCCAGCCGGTCCTTGGCCTGGCGGCCGCCTTCGACCACGGCGGCGAGGAGGTAGCTGCCCAGGATGAACAGCACTGCCGCGATCAGGCCCCACTGGAGGGTGTTGCCGAGTCCGGCGGCGGTGCCGATGCCCGCGCCCGCCGCGGCCGAGGCCACGACCATGACCGGCGGCACCCAGCGGGGCAGCCGGGCCTGGTGGAGGGACGAGGTGCCCGCCGGGGCGCCGCCCGTCTCGTTCTTGGTGATCGTCGCGTTGCTCATGCCGCGGCCCCCGAGTACTCCTTGCGCCGGGCGATGATCATCCGCGCGGCACCGTTCACCAGCAGGGTGATGACGAACAGCACCAGACCGGAGGCGATCAGCGCGTCACGGCCGTTGTCGTTCGCTTCCTTGAAGTGGCTGGCGATGTTCTGGGCGAAGGTGCCGCCGCCCGGATCCAGCAGGCTGGCGTTGATCAGGTAGCTGGGGGACAGCACGGTGGCGACCGCCATGGTCTCGCCCAGCGCCCGGCCGAGGCCCAGCATGGAGGCGCTGATGATGCCGGAGCGGCCGAAGGGGAGGACGGCCATCCGGACGACTTCCCAGCGGGTGGCGCCGAGCGCCAGCGCGGCTTCCTCATGCGTCTTCGGGACCTGCCGGAACACCTCGCGGCTCACGCTGGTGACAATCGGCAGGATCATGATCGCCAGCAGGATGCCGACGGTGAACAGGGAGCGCGCGGCGCCGCCCTGGTAGCTGAGGATCCCGGTCCAGCCCAGGTACGTGTCCAGCCAGGTGAACAGCCCGGTCAGATGCGGGACCAGGAAGAGCGCGCCCCACAGGCCGTAGACGATGCTGGGGACGGCGGCGAGCAGATCGATGACGTACGCCACCGGGGCGGCCAGCCGGCGCGGCGCGTAGTGCGAGATGAACAGCGCGATGCCGACGGCGACCGGGACCGCGATGACCATCGCGATGATCGAGCTGATGACCGTGCCGTAGGCGAGGACGGCGATGCCGAACCGCATCGGCTCGGTGCCGGTGTTCCACTCGAAGGTGGTGAGGAAGTTCGCGTCGTCCTTGGAGATCGCGATGGCGGCGCGGTACGAGAGGAAGCCCGCGATGGCCGCCATGATCGCCAGCAGGACGATCCCGGAGCCCCGGGAGAGCCCGAGGAAGATCTTGTCACCGGCGCGGCCCGTGGAACGCTTCTTGACCTGGGGCGGTGGTGACCCGGCGGGCGTGTGTGTGGGTTCTATGTCCGTTTTCATGGGTTCTCCGGTCTGCGGAGCCGATGGGGAACGGCTCCTGCGTGCGGCGGTGCACCGGACGATGCGACCGGCCCCGCCGCGCGTTCACGCGAGGGAGCCGGCCGCATTCGGGTCAGGAGAGGCTCTTGACGGTCTCGCGGACCTTCGTGGCGATCTCGGTCGGGAGCGGGGCGTAGCCGAGCTCCTTGAGGGAGGTCTGGCCGTCCTCGCTGGCGACGTAGTTCAGGAAGGACTTGGTGGCGGCGAGGGTGCCCGCCTTGTTGCCCTTGTCGCAGGCGATCTCGTAGGTGACCAGGGTGATCGGGTAGGCCGAGTCCGCCTTGGTGTCGTACGCCAGGTCCAGGGCCAGGTCCTTGCCGGTGCCCTTGACCTTGGCCTCGGAGATGGCCTTGGACGCGTTGTCGACGGTGGCCGGGACCGGGGCGGAGGCGCCGGTGTCGAGGTCCACGGTCTTGATGCTGTTGGCGGTCGCGTAGGACAGCTCGAAGTAGGAGATCGCGCCGGAGACCTGCTTCACCTGGGAGGAGACACCGGAGGAGCCGTCGGCCGACTGGCCGCCCTTGCCCTCCCACGCCTTGCCCGGCTCGTGCGGCCACGCCGACGGGGCGGCGGCCTTGAGGTACTTGGTGAAGTTGTCGGTGGTGCCCGACTCGTCGGAGCGGTGGAACGCCTGGATCTTCAGGCTCGGAAGCTTGGCGTCCGGGTTGAGCTTCTTGATCGCCTTGTCGTCCCACTTGGTGATCTTCGAGTCGAAGATCTTGGCGAGGGTTTCGGCGTCGAGCACCAGCTTGTCCACACCGGGGACGTTGAAGCCGACCGCGATCGGGCCGCCGACCATCGGCAGGTCGATGCCCTGGCCGCCCTTGCAGACGCTCTTCGAGCTCTTGATCTCCTCGGGCTTCAGGGCCGAGTCGGAACCGGCGAACGCGGTCTTGCCCTGGAGGAACTCCTGGATGCCCGCACCGGAGCCGGTGGCCTTGTAGTTGATCTTGGTGTCCTTGCAGGCGGCGCCGTAGTTCTTGACCCACAGGTCCATGGCGTTCTTCTGCGCCGAGGAGCCGGAGGCCAGCAGCTGGCCCTTGCCGTCGCACTTGATGTTGCCGGCCTTGGTGCCGCCACCGCTGGAGGAGTTGTCGTCCGAGCCGCAGGCGCTGAGGACCAGCGCGCTGGAGACGACGAGGGCACCGGCGGCGACGGCGCGAAGCCGGTTCTTGCGCTGAAGCTGCTTCACTTTCGGAGGTTCCTTCCAGTTGCCGCCGGTGGGGACGGCGCGCGAGTCGGATGAGGCGCACTGCTGAGCGGCTCTTGTGGGTCGGACCGGTTTTCAGTCCCGGCTCGCTCCCAGTAGGGCCGAAATTAGGCAGAACAGGTGAAGCGACCTCAGGGGGTGAGTTAACGGATGGTGAACCTCGGCCGTCAGTGTGGTGGCCAGGTCACGGCCAGGTCACGGCCTGGGGGTGACCGCGGCAGCCGCCGTCCCGGAGGCTCCGTCCGCCGTACGCGCCCCGCGTGCACCGCCCCGGGCCTGGGCGCATCGCCCCCGCGCGGCCACCGGGCGGGGGAGCGCCGCCCGCCGCACCACCCTGACGCCCCCGCTCCATCACCGCCCAACGCCCGTGCGGCGTACGGGTGACAGCCGTGTGACTTCCCTACTGAACGACCGTGACGTCCCGGATCCGGGCGCGGCGGACGTAACTCCCGCGTGTCTCTGTCGGATTGCGGTACGGCATGTCACTATCCGTCCCTACGTGCCGGTACGTCAGGTCTGGTACGTGATACCCACGGCTGCGCTTACGGCCTCGGCGAACGACAGCGGACGAGAGGAGACGGCGGGTGAGTCGGGACGGGATGGGGCGGGGTGGGAGCGCCGCCGCGGCCACCGCGCTCGTATGCGCGCTCGGGATGACGGCCCTACCGGAGGCGGCGCACGCGGCACCCGCCGACCCGGTACCGCGGCCGGACTCGGACGACGGGTCGCCGGGCTCCGGCGGCAAGAGCCTGGAGGAGGTCCGCTCCGAGATCGACGGCCTCTACCGCAAGGCGGAGAAGGCCACCGACGCCTACAACCTCGCGCGGGAGCGCCAGACCCGCCAGGAGAAGGCGATCGTGAAGATCGCGCGGGCCGTGGTGAAGGCGCAGAAGGAGATGGCCGGGCTGCGGAAGCGGGCCGGGGCGATGGCCCGCGCCCAGTACCGCGGCGGCGGGATGCCCGCCGAGGCGCGGCTGCTCCTCAACGATGACCCCGGTGACTTCCTCGACGGCGTCACCCTCGCCCGCAAGGGCCAGCAGGCGACCCATGGGCTGATGAGCCGCCTGGAGCGCACACAGGCCGCGCTGGACCGCTACGCCGAGTCCGCCTCCAAGGAGTGGGAGCGGCTGGACGGAAGCCGTAAGAAGAAGGCGGCGGCGAAGAAGCAGATCACGGCGAAGCTCGCGAAGGCGCAGCGGCTGGAGTCCCGGCTGGAGAAGAAGGAGCGGGAGCGGCTGCGGCGGCTGGAGGAGGACAAGGCCCGCGCCTCCCAGACGAAGTGGCTGGATACCGGCATACTGCGGGAGCTCGGCGCGGGCGCGACCGCGACGGGCAAACGGGCGGTGGCCTTCGCCTCGGCCCAGATCGGCAAGAACTACGTCTGGGGCGCGGTGGGGCCCGACAGCTACGACTGCTCGGGGCTGACCCAGCGGGCGTGGGCGGTGGCCGGGAAGCCGATCCCGCGGACCTCGCAGGAGCAGTGGCGGCTGCTGCCCAAGGTGGGCATCGACGAGATGCGCCCGGGCGACTTGATCATCTATTTCCCGGACGCCAGCCATGTCGGGATGTACGTGGGGAGCGGCGCGATGGTGCACGCCCCGCGCCCCGGCCGCCAGGTGACGGTGGCGGGGGCGGGTTCGATGCCGATCCTGGGCGTCGTCCGTCCGGGCGGCCAGGCGCTCGGCCGGTGATCAGTCCCGCTGTCGCAGGGCCGCCTCGAAGGCGTCGTACGCGGGCTGGTCGAAGAGGACGAAGCGGACCTCGGTGACCGAGGTGTCCGCCGTACGGACCGCCGCCACCGCGATCCTGGCCGCGTCATCGAGCGGCCAGCGGTAGACCCCGGTGGAGACGGCCGGGAAGGCGACGGTCCGGGCGCCGAGCCCGTCCGCGACGCGCAAGGACTCCCGGAAGCAGGAGGCGAGGGTCCCGGAGCGGTCCTCGCTCGTGGAGTGCACCGGACCGACCGTGTGGATCACCCAGCGGGCGGGCAGCCGTCCGGCCGTGGTGGCGACCGCCTGGCCCGCCGGAAGCCCCTTGCCGTAGCGGGATCCGCGTAGATCGCGGCATTCGTCCAGGATGTCCGGTCCGCCCTTGCGGTGGATGGCTCCGTCCACCCCGCCCCCGCCGAGCAGGGACGAATTGGCCGCGTTCACCACGGCATCGGTGTCCTGTTGGGTGATATCGCCCAGAACCAGCGTGATGTTCGTCATTCCGTGATTCTCCCGTTGTCCGCCAAGTCCCGCCCGACGTGGGGCATATGACAAAAGTCGATGCCTGAAGGTCATTCCGTAGAGCCGCGCCCTAGCGCTAAGGTCGCCTGGCAGTATCCGGCACCCACGCCTGTGAAACTTCTGAAACCGACTAGTCGGTGTGCGTGCTGGGGAACGTGCGGTCCGCCGGTCGGTGGCGGGCACCGCGCCCTCGGGGGGAGGGAAGGAATCGAGCGATGTCCGTACCCGTGCCGAGGCAACGGGAGGCGCCGGCCACTCAGGCCCGCCCCGCCCCGCTGCCCGACAGCGGGCTCACCCTGCTGGTGATCGAGGACGATCCGTCCGGTGCCTTCAACGTCCCCGAAATGCTGGACACCGAGGGTAATCGGGTCCGCATCCGCACGGCCCGCAACCTCACCGAGGCCACCCGGCTGCTCACCGACGGTGTGCAGTGCATCCTCCTCGACCTTGCCCTGCCGGGCCCGGAGCGCGAGGGGGCGGACGCGCTGGACACCCTGCGCGCCGTGCTCAGGCTCGCGCCCTCGCACGCCGTCCTCGTCCTCACCGCCGAGGACGACGCCGAGCGCGCCGCCGAGGCGGTACGGGTGGGCGCTCAGGACTTCCTCTTCCGCGGTGAGCTGGACGGCCGCATCCTCAGCCGCGCCATCCGCTACGCCGTGGAGCGAAAACGCTCCGACCTCGCCCAGCGCCAGCTGACCGAGTCCCGGCTGCGCGCCCAGGAGAACGCCCGACTGGAGCGCGGACTGCTGCCCACCCCGCTGTTGGAGGGGTCGGGGCTGCGGTTCGCCGCCCGCTACCGGCCCGGCCGCAGCCGCGCCCTGCTCGGCGGCGACTTCTACGACACCGTGCGCACCTCCGACGGCACGGTCCACGCGATGATCGGCGACGTCTGCGGGCACGGCCCGGACGAGGCCGCCCTCGGGGTGGAGCTGCGGATCGCCTGGCGCGCCCTGACCTTCGCCGGGCTCTGCGGCGACCAGCTGCTGGGCACCCTCCAGCAGGTCCTGGAGAACGAGCGCCCGGACGACGAGATCTTCGCGACGCTGTGCACCGTGGACATCACCCCGGACGGGCGGCGGGCCGGTGTCTGTCTGGCCGGACACCCCTCACCGCTGGTGATCAGGCCCGGAATGGCGCCCCGGCTGATGCCGACCGACGAGAACGGCCCGGCGCTCGGGCTGCTGCCGCACGCCCGCTGGCCGCGCCGGGAGGTCCAGCTCGGCGGCGCCTGGAGCCTGATGATGTACACCGACGGGCTGATCGAGGGCCGTGTCGGCCCCGGGGTGCAGCGGCTCGGGCAGGAGGGGATGGTCGAGATCGTCGCCCGCCAGCTCGGCGAGGGGCGGCGCGGTGAGGAACTGCTCGACACGACCGTCACCGAGGTGCGGACGCTCAACGGCGGGGAGCTGACCGACGACCTCGCGGTGCTGCTGCTCGACCGCGGCTGACACGGACCGGGCGGGGGCTTCGGCCCCCACCGGCCGTCGGTCGCCTACCGGCCGTCGGCTGCCTACCGGCCGTTGTAGGGGCCGTACGGGCCGTCGGAGCTGGAGCCGCGGCCCCGGTTCCAGCCGCCACCGCCCCCGGAGACCTGCCGCAGCGCGGGCCGGACATCCACGATGTACACGATCGTCGCGATCAGCCCGATGATCGGCAGGAAGCTCAGGATGCCCATGAAGAAGTTCACCGCGGCCGCGAGGCCGAGGATGATCAGCCAGAAGGGCTTGGTCTGCTTGTCCGCGGCCCGGTAGGCGTCTTCCCGGCGGAACGCGGAGTCGACGAAGGCGAACAGGCTGAACAGGAGCAGGCCCCAGGAGACCCAGTACAGCAACTCACCGAAACCTTGCACCAGCACGCTGTCCACCGCCTAGAAGAGATGAAGGGGAGCGTCTCCCGGGCCACCGTACCCGCTGGGAGGGCCGGGCACGCAGGGCGAGCCCGGCCCTCCTCAGGGACCTCGGTGGGTCGGCCCGGCTACTTCGGGTCCGCCTTCTTGCCGGTGGCGGGCTTGCGGGCCGGGGCCTTCTTGGCCGGGGCGCTCTGCCCGGCGGGCTTGGCCGCGGGCTTCGGGGCCGCCTTGGAGGAGTCCACCGTGACCGACTGCGACGGGGTCTGCGCCGCGGCGGTGGTGGGCCTGCCGTCCTTGGGCTCGATCGCGCCGGCGAGGTCCACGACCTCGTCGGCCGCCTCACCGCGCCAGGTCTTCACGACCTCCTGGCCGTGCTCGGCCACCTCGTCGTAGCGCTCCCGCGCCTTGACGGCGAACTCGGCGGCCCGGCCGACGCCCTGGAGGGCGAGGTCCTGGGCGGTGTCCCGCAGCCGCTTGAGGTCGGTGTCCAGCGTGCCGAGCACCTCGGTCAGCTTGTCCTGGGCCTCCTTCGCCTGCTGGCTGACCCGGTCCTGGACGGTCTTGGGGTCGGTGTTGCGCACCGCGTTGAAGCGCTCGGGGGCCTCCGCGACGATCTTCTCGACCAGTGACGGCACCTCCTTGAGCTTCTGCGCGGCGAGGTCGGCCGTGCCCGCCACGAAGTACAGCGGGGTCGGGTCGGTGAGGGTCTTGCGTACGTCGTCGGTGATGGCCATCTGGTGGTCCTCCCGGATCAGGTCGAGGGTGGGGTGACGTCGGCGTCCGCGGCGGGGGTGCCGTCCGAGGCGGTCGGGTGTCCGTTCTCCTTGCGGAAGGACTCGTAGATCTGGAGCAGCACCGCCTTCTGCCGCTCGTTGATGGAGGGGTCGGCGAGTATCACACTGCGCACCTCCGCCTCCTCCCGGTCGCGCTCGTCGAGGATCCCCGCTTGTACGTAGAGGGTCTCGGCGGATATCCGCAGCGCCTTCGCCAGCTGCTGGAGGATCTCGGCGCTCGGCTTGCGCAGCCCGCGCTCGATCTGGCTCAGGTACGGATTGGACACCCCGGCGGCGTCGGCGAGCTGGCGCAGTGAGAGCTGCGCGCTGCGGCGCTGTTCCCGCAGGAACCCGCCGAGATTGCCGACGTTCAGTGATGCCATGCCTCGATGCTGCCTCATGAGCGCTAACTATTGCAAGCAAATGCTTGCAATAGTGGTGGGCGCCACGCGGCGGCGGTCCATCTGGTGATCTTGTGATGCGGGCGGAAACCTGCGCATGCTGCCCCATGACCTCACCTTCAGCACCTTCAGAGCCCTCGGCGCCCCTGTCCTCCGTACCCGCCACCTTCACCCTGGGCGGGGAGATCACCGTGCCCCGGCTGGGCTTCGGCGCGATGCAGCTGCCCGGCCGCTGGACGCGTGTGGTCGAGCGGGCGACAGCGGTCGCGGTGGCGCGGCGGGCCGTGGAGCTGGGTGTGCGCTTCATCGACACCGCCGCGTTCTACTTCTCGCCCCGTGCCCGGGCCAACGACATCCTGCGCGAGGCGCTGTATCCGTATCCGGCGGGCGTCACCGTCGCCACCAAGGTCGGCCCGCTGCGGGACGCCGACGGGGAGATGTACGCGGAGGCCACGCCCGGGCAGATACGGGGGCTGGTGGAGGAGAACCTCCGCCAGCTCCGTCTCGACACCCTGGACCTGGTGTCCCTGCGGGTGGGCAGGCTCGGCGCGGTGGGCGGGGTGCCCCTCGGCGAGCGGTTCGCGGCGCTGGCCGCGCTGCGGGAGGAGGGGCTGGTCCGGCACCTCGGGCTGAGCAATGTGAGTGCGGGGCAACTGGCCGAGGCGCGGGACATCGCGCCGGTGGCGGCGGTGCAGAACCGGTTCGGGGTGCTCGGTCAGGAGGACGCCGCGCTGGTCGACCTGTGCGCGGACGCCGGGATCGCGTATATGCCGTTCTTCGCGCTCGGCGGCGGGCACACTGCTTTGGAGGGGGCGGGGCTGCGGACGGTCGCGGAGCGGCACGGCGCCACCGAGCACCAGATCGCGCTGGCGTGGGGGCTGGCCCGGTCGCCCTCGGTGGTGCAGATCCCCGGCACCGCGTCGCTCGCCCACCTCGAGCAGAACATGGCGGCGGCGCGGCTGGTCCTCGACGCGGCGGATATGGAGCTCCTCGGCAGGTGAGGGGGCGTTGTCGGACCCCCGTGGTCCACTGGATGAGGAGAACGGCCGGACGCGGGGCGCGGAGGTGGGCGGATGCCGGATGTGACGGACGGGGCGCGGCCGGTGGTGCGGCTGGAGCCATGGAAGGACGAGCCGTCCTTCCTGGAGCTGCTGCGCGGTACCAACACCCCCGAGATGACACGCCATTTGGGCGGGCCGGAGAGCGAGGAGAAGATCCTCGAGCGGCACCGCCGCTACGCGGGTCTCGCGGGCGAGGGCCGGGGCCGGATGTACCGGGTGGTGCTGCTGCCGGAGGAGGCGGTGGCCGGGTCCATCGGCTTCTGGGAGAAGGAGTGGCGGGGCGGCACGGTGTACGAGACCGGCTGGGCCGTGCTGCCGGAGTTCCAGGGCCGGGGCGTCGCGGCAGTGGCGGCCCGGCTGGTCGCCGAGGCCGCCACGGCGGAGGAGACCCACCGCTGGCTGCACGCCTTTCCCTCACCGGGGCATCCGGCGTCCAACGCGGTATGCCGGAAGGCCGGGTTCACCCTGCTCGGCGTATGCGACTTCGAATACCCGGCGGGAAACCCGATCCAGTGCAACGACTGGCGGCTCGAGCTCATCGATCGGACGTGAGCCCGGGCGGGGCGGGGCCGGTGCGGGCGGGCTCCCGGCCGGGTCAGCCCTCGGCCCCCTTGGCCAGCTCGGCCAGGTCGTGCGTCTCCTTCGCGGGCGGGGCCTTCACCGTGACCGGCTTGTTGATGTCGCGGAAGGTGATCGTCGTGTCCAGCGGGCCCTTGTCGCCCTTGCCGCGCATACGGAACCGCTTGGTGTGGTGGTCCCCGTCGATCCACATGTCCATGGAGAGCCGGTCGACCCCCATCTCCTCGAACCGCTTGAGGCTCTTCTCCCGGCGCTCACGGGTCGCGGTGTCCTGGCCCTTCAGGCTCGCGCGCATCTGGTCGAGGGTGACCGTTCCCCGGTAGTGGGTGGTGGCGACGCCGTCGATGGTCTCCTTGCCGACGCGCCGCACGTTGTCGGCGTCGGAGAGGAAGGTGGATTCGGCGGCCGGGTTCTTGTCCGCCTGGCCGGAGAGCGCGTCCGCGGACGGGTCACCGGAGCCGCCCTTGCCCAGGGTGGCGAGGTCGAACTTGAGCCAGCGCTTGCCTTCCATCTCGGTCGCGGACGCCTTGTCCGCGCCCATGTACATCACCTTGCCGATGACCCGGATCTCGAACGACGCGTCCGCGCCCTGATCCAGGGCGCGGACCTTCATCCGCATCGCCTTGGGGCCGAAGGACATCGCTCCCTCGCCCTCCACCCGGCCCTCCTCGGGGGTGCGGCCGGTCATCCGGTAGCGCAGCGAGGTCAGCTTCTCGGTGTTCCTGGCCGCCGCCTGCACGGCTGCCGCGGGCTTCTCCGCCGCCCCGTCCCCCGACTTGCCGCCGGACTTCTCGGTGCCGCAGGCCACCGTCCCGGCACACAGCAGCGCGGCGGTGAGAACCGCTCCCGCCGCCCTGGTGCGCGCGCCCGGTCTGGTGTGTACGACACTGCCCATTTACCCCACCCCTTGTAATGCCTTCTGATCATTTTCGATCGATGTCGGGACATTAGCGCATGGACGCAGGGAGGAGCGACGCAGTTGATGTCCGGCCCTCAGGCGCAGTGCACGGCGAGGCCGGAGCGGCCCGGCAGGATGTCGGGCCGGAGCACCAGGCTTTCGTCGTAGTCTCCGCCGGTCTCCCGGCGGAACGGGATCGGCTCCTCGGTCGGCAGCGAGGCCAGCCGCTTCCGCAGCGCGGCGGCATGGTCCTCGTACGCGTCGTCCGACAGCCGGTCCGCTCCGTAGATCACATGCGGCGGTACGGCGGACATCCCGCTGTACCAGAAGATGCCGTGCTGGAGGGGGAACAGCAGATCGCCGATGTCGCCATGGGCACCGCGTGGCCCCATGCCGGCCTCGGGCGCCCCCACGGTCAGGACGGCCATGGCGCGTTTTCCGGCGAGTCCGCCGTCCCCGTAGCGCAGGGTGCGGCCGTCCGGGCCTTTGACCCCGTAGGCGAAGCCCTTGACGAAGACGCGGTCGAACCAGCCCTTGAGGATGGCGGGCATGCCGAACCACCACAGCGGATACTGGACGATGAGCGCGTCGGCCCAGACCAGCTTCTCCTGTTCGGTACGGATGTCATCGCTCAACGTGCCCTCGGAGTAGGCGCGTTGGGAGGTGGCGCCGACGATGAGGCGCCGCCCGCCGTCATGGCGGAAGTCGCCGCCGTCCACGACGGGGTTCCAGCGCATCGCGTAGAGATCGGACTGCCGGGTGTCATGGCCGAGCTCCCGTAGGGCGCGCAGCCCCTCGTCACGCAGGGCGCCGCTCAGCGAGCGCGGTTCCGGATGGGCGAATATCCACAGCACGTTCATGGAGTCCATGGTGGAAAACCGGCCCGTGGACAACGAGTGGCCAGATGGACATGATGTGCAAAGATCTGGCCACTCCGCTGCAGCTCTTGCCCTGGTGCTGGCCCTGGTGTCGGCCCTGGCCCGGCCGTCCGCGCGGTCAGCTCCCGTAGGGGCTGGTCTCCCGGGCGGTGCGCAGCGCCCGGCCCCACCAGGCGAGCTGGTCGAGCATCGTGGTGGCGGCGGCGTCCGGGGCGGCGGGGTCCGTCAGCCGCCCGTCCGGGCCGAACAGATCCCACGCCTGGTGGAAGCTGACCGAGTCGCGCACCGTGACCGCGTGGACCTCCGCGAACACCGGCCGCAGATGCTCGACCGCGCGCAGTCCGCCGGAGATCCCGCCGTAGGAGACGAAGCCGACCGGTTTGGCCCGCCACTGGCTGTAGTGCCAGTCGATCGCGTTCTTCAGGGCGGCCGGGTAGCTGTGGTTGTACTCGGGGGTGATCACGGCGTAGGCGTCGGCCGTGTCCAGCCGGGGGCTGACGGCCTCCAGGGCCTTGCTCTCCTCGGGGCCGGGCGAGTGGGTGAGGTGGACGGGCAGGGGGGTGTCGGCCAGGTCGATCACCTCGACGTCCATATCGGCGCGGAGCGCGGCGCGCTCGGTGAACCACCGTGCGACCTTCGGCCCGAAGCGGCCCTCGCGGGTGCTGCCCACGACGACGGCGAGACGGAGCGGGGCGGTGGTGGCGGTATCGGTGCCGGTGCTGGTGGAAGCGGTGGAAACCGCGGTCTGAGAGGTCATGGGAAGAGCCTCGGACTTAAACAATGGTTTAAGTCAAGCTAGGCTCGGCAACATGACACAACTGACCTGGAAGACCCATGAGCTCACGGTCGGCGATCTCTCCCGGCGCAGCGGGGTGCCGGCCTCCGCGCTGCGCTTCTACGAGCGGGAGGGACTGATCCACAGCCGCCGTACCAGCGGCAATCAGCGCCGCTACACCCGCGACACCCTGCGCCGCGTCGCCTTCGTCCGTTCCTCGCAGCGGGTCGGCATTCCGCTGGCCCGGATCCGGGAGGTGCTCGCGCTCTTCCCCGAGGACCACGTGCTCACCAAGGAGGACTGGGCCCGGATCTCGGAGTGCTGGCGCGCGGACATCTCCGAGCGCATCGAGCAGCTGGAGAATCTGCGCGACCACCTCACCGACTGCATCGGCTGCGGCTGTCTGTCGATCGACAAATGCGCGCTGGCGAACCCCTATGACGAGCTCGCCGAGCGGGGCGCGGGCCCGCACCGCTTCCTCAAGTGCTGCTGAGCCCTCGGCCGTCGTACTAGAAGATGTCGGGGCACCAGGGGCGGCGGGCCGCCCGCAGCAGCCGCTCCGCCAGCGCCGCCGCGCCCGCGCGCTCCTCGGTCACCCGCCCCAGCGCGGCGAGCCGCACCGCCGACTCATCGCCCAGCCACAGCGTCCCCAACTCGGCGATGTCCATGGTCAGATCGGCCGTGCGGGTGGTCGGGGCGCATTCGGCGCCGTCCGGGCCCGCCTCCAGCGCGAAGCGTCCGCCCGCCAGCCCGGCCCGGTCGCGCAGATCCAGCACGAGCGAGCCCTCGGCCCGGTAGGTACGGGCGGTCAGCAGCCGGGGTACGTCCAGCGGGCGCAGCCACAGGAAGTCGGCGCAGGTGGTGACCTGTGCCGCGCGCGGATCGCCGAGCAGCAGCGGCAGCAGGTCGTCCGGGGCGCGCAGCCCGCTGTTGACGTACGTGATCCAGTCGACGGACAACAGGAAGTGCCACAGGGCGCGTTCGGCGGCCGGGGTGACCGCGATCAGATCGCGGACGGTCGCCGTGTTCTGCGCCCGCTTGCCCTCCCAGCGGTCATCGGCGGTGTAGACGAGCAGCCCGTCCACGGTGCCGTCGGCCGAGCGGTACACGGCGTAGAACGGTTCCGTCCAGGGGTGGCCGGGAGAGGGGTGGAGCCCGGTGTTGACCCGCCACCAGATCGCGGACCGGTCGATCACGCCGTGCGTCCCGGCGCGCAGCCGCTGGTGCAGTGCGGGGCCGAGCTCCCGCACCTCCTCGCCGTCGGCGAAGTCGACCCGGCCGCCGTCCGCGGGGCCGGAGTACCGCGGGTCCTGCCCGGCCCGTGCCACGTCCACCCGCCACTCGGTGACCCAGGTGGCCGGGCCGAAGCCGTACCGCCCGTAGATCGGGTACTCGGCGGCGATCAGGCTGGCCACCACCTCGCCCCGCTCCTTGGCCGCCCGCAGGTCGTGGTCCATCATCCGGCTGAGCAGACCGCGGCGGCGGTGGGTTGGTGAGACCGTCACATTGCTGATCGCGTCGGCCGGAACCTCGGCTCCGCCGACCGCCGTCAGCCGCTGTGCGAAGCTGCGGAAGGTGGCGACGCAGCGCTCCCCGTCGTATCCCCCCTGCACCCGGTCCAGATCCACCTGGGACCGGCGCAGCTCGACCTCCTCCTTGGACACCGTCGGCGGCCGGAGGAAGCCCGCACTGAGCCCGCGGCTCCAGGAGCTCAGATCGGAGTCGGCGAGCGGAGTGCGGATCTCGATGGCCATGGAGTCACGCTAGGCGTCCGCCTCTCCCGGGCGCACGCGGATTTTCCGGCCCCCGCCACCGACCGGAACGCCGTTCCTAGCCGAGCAGGTCGTCCACCTGCGCCTCTCCCTCGCGGTACCGGCGGGCGATCTCCGCGCTACAGCCGTCGGCGGTGCGCTGGAGCTCCTGCCGCCGCCGGGAGACCTGCTGCTCGTACCCGACCAGGCGGCCCATCGCGCCGCGCAGCTCCTCATCGGTACGGGCCCCCGGGTCGGACAGGCCGACCTCGGCGAGCATCTCCTCGGCCAGCCGCTCGTACTCCGCGCCGTGCGGGGTCCCCAGCGTCACATGGCGGGCGGAGGAGCGGTGCCGGGACGGGACGTCCGCGAGGATCTTCGGCAGCAGCTCCACCAGTGCCGCGGGCGGGGCGTCCGGCACCACCCGCGGCGACGGGTCGCTGCGGCGCTCCACCTCGGCGCGGAGGATATCGATCCGCCCCTGCAACAGCCTGCGCACATAGCTGAGATCCGCCTCCTCGCGCTGAGCGGTGCGGCGCAGCGCCCGCAGCTCCGGCAGCCGCAGCCCGGACAGACTCTGTCCGGAGGCCCCGGCGTCGGCGGCGCCTGAGGCGGCATCCGAGGCGGCGCCTGAGGCGGCGCCCGAAGTGGCGTTCGTGGCGGCGTTCGTGGTCAGCGCCACGGAGTCGGCCAGGCGGCCGCCGCGCTGGCTCGGCGGCCGTGGCGGCAGCAGGCCCTCGGTGGCCGTGTGCTGCCCTGTGCCCGGTGTGATCATTTCTGTCCGTCCCCTCCAGCGGTGCGTCATTCCCGCAGTTCCTGCCCACCTGCACCGCCTGCACGCATCGTGCCACCGCATGTGCACCCTGTGCAGCGGCTCTCCACCCGTTCGGCCCCGGATGGACGCACGGCATGATGGTCCGTATGCGTGCTGTGGTACAGAGAGTGAACGGGGCGAGCGTCGTCGTGGACGGCGAGACGGTCGGGGAGATCGTCGGCCCGGGGCTGTGCGTCCTGGTGGGGGTGACCCATGACGACACCCCCGAGAAGGCGGCCCAGCTCGCCCGCAAGCTGTGGTCGGTGCGGATCCTGGAGGGCGAGAAGTCCTGCTCGGACCTGGCCGCCCCGCTGCTGGTGATCAGCCAGTTCACGCTCTACGGGGACGCCCGCAAGGGCCGCCGCCCGACCTGGAACGCGGCGGCGCCGGGCGAGGTCGCCGAACCGCTGGTGGACGAGGTGGTGGCGCGGCTGCGGGAGTTGGGCGCCCATGTGGAAACGGGCCGGTTCGGAGCGGACATGAAGGTCACGCTCACGAACGACGGCCCGTTCACGGTGATCGTCGAGGTCTGAGCTACTTCACCGACCCCGCCATGACGCCCTGGACGAAGTGCTTCTGGAAGGCGAAGAACACCACCAGCGGCACGATCAGGGACAGGAAGGCGCCCGGTGCCAGCACCCCGATGTTGCTGCCGAACTGCCTCATCTGGGTTTGCAGCGCCACGGTCAGCGGTTGCGACTCGTTGTCGGCGAAGATCAGCGCGACCAGCATGTCGTTCCACACCCACAGGAACTGGAAGATGGTCAGGCTGGCGATGGCCGGGCGGCCCAGCGGCAGGATCAGCCGGGTGAAGATCCGCCACTCGCTGCCGCCGTCCATCCGGGCCGCCTCCAGCATCTCCCGGGGAATCTCCGCGAAGTAGTTGCGGAGCAGGAAGATGGCGAACGGCAGTCCGTAGGCGACGTGGAAGAGCACGACACCGGGGATGGTGCCGAACAGGCCGACCGAGCCGAACAGCTTGGACACCGGCAGCAGTCCGATCTGCACCGGCACCACCAGCATCGCCACGACCACCAGGAAGACCCAGTCCCGGCCGGGGAACTCCAGCCAGGCGAAGGCGTATCCGGCCAGTGCGGCGATCACCACGACCAGCGCGGTGGCAGGCACGGAGATCGCCACCGTGTTCCAGAACGCCTGGACGATGCCCGAATCCTTCAGCAGCGCCTGGTAGTTGTCGAAGGAGAGCGAGCTGGGGCTGGAGAAAGCCTTCCACCAGCCGGAGGTGGAGTTGTCCTGGTCAGAACGGAGCGAGGACAGGAAGAGCCCGGCCGCCGGGGTGAGCCAGATCAGCCCCATCAGCAGCAGGAACGCTTGGATGAGACCGTTGCTGAGCTTCTTGGTCAGCCAGGCGGCGGGCCCCCGGCCGGGCTTCCGGGGAGCGGCGGACGTCTTCGCGGGGGTCGCCGCGGCCGGTGCGGCCACGGGTGCGCCGGGTTCCCGTCCGGCGGTGTCGTGGAGGGTCATGACTGGCTCCTGCGGAAGCGACGGACGTTGAGGACCATGGCGGGGACCACCAGCACCAGCAGCAGGACGCCGAGCGCGCTGCCGAGGCCCTGGTTGTTGCCGCCGCCGAAGGAGACCAGCCACATCCGGGTGGCCAGCACGCTGGCGTCCTGTTGCACCGGCCCCGGCGCGATGATGTAGACGAGGTCGAAGACCTTCATCACGTTGATCACCGTGGTCACGAAGACCACGCTCAGCACCGGGCTGAGCAGCGGGACGGTGATCTTCCGGAAGATCTGCCACTCATTGGCGCCGTCCATCCGGGCCGCCTCCAGCGCGTCCCGCGGCAGCGAGGCCAGCCCCGCGCCGATGAGCACCATGGAGAAGCCGGTCCAGATCCACAGATAGGCGCCGATGATCGCCGGAGTGATCAGTGACGGGCCCAGCCAGGAGATCCCCTGGTACGCCTCGGCGAAGTCCTTCTGGGGCAGTTGCAGCCGGTAGTCACCGGACGGCAGGTCCTCGAACCGGTACGAGCCGTCGTTCCCGGTGGTGGCGGTGGCGACGACCTCGCCGTCCTTCACCGCCTCCACCGCAAACTGCGGCAGTCCACGTTCGGTGGGGTCCACCTGGCCCGGCTTGCCACCGCCGCCGAGGGTGAAGTCGATGAAGACCACGCCCTTCAGCTCGCCCTTGGCCGCGGGGGCCGAGGACGCCTCCCGGGCGGGCTTGGCGGTCTTGGGCACGTCCTTGGGCGGCACGCCGACCAGGCCGAGGTTGACGGTGTCACCGGGAGAGGAGGTCTTCGCCGTCCGGTACGAACCGTCCTTCTGGGCCGGGATCACCCGTGGGTTCTGGGGGTGGGCCGTCGGGTATCCGGCGGTGTCCCCGGTGAAGGCGTCATGGACGCCGACGGTCACCGCGTTGAGCACACCGCGGTCGGGGTCCGCCTCGTAGGCGACGCGGAAGATGATGCCCGCGGCGAGGAAGGAGATCGCCATCGGCATGAACATCAGCAGTTTGAAGGCGGTCGCCCAGCGGATCTTCTCGGTGAGCACCGCGAGGATCAGGCCGAGGCCGGTGAGCAGGACCGGGGCCACGATGACCCAGATCGCGCTGTTGCGGATCGCCTTCATCGTCGCCGGGTCATCGAACATCTCGGTGTAGTTGTCGGCACCGACGAAGGTGTCGCCCGAGGCGTCGAAGAAACTGCGCCCGACCGAGAAGAGGATGGGATAGGCGACCAGGGAGCCCAGCAGCAGCAGCGCGGGCAGCAGGAAGGCCAGTGAGATCAGCTTACGGCGGCGGGCCGCGCGGCTGCGGGGCGTGGGCCCGGACGGGGTGCCGCCCGCGGTCGCGGGCGGCACCTTGCCGACAGTGGCAGACATGACGGGCACTCAGTCCTTGTACGCCTTGGCCGCGGCGGCCTCGAGCTTGCGCGCGGTGCCCTTCGCGTCCGACGGATTCTTCAGGAAGTCCTGGAGGATCTTCCACTCACCGGTGCCCACGGTCCCGCCGAACGCGGCCGGGGCCTGGTCCGACATGTCGAACCGGACGTTGTCCCCGGCGTCGACCAGCGACTCGGCGATCGCGCGGGTGGTCTCGTCCTTGTAGGCGGTCGGCTTGAGGTTGGTGTTGGGGGAGACGAAACCGCCCGCCCCGGCCCACAGCGCGGCGGCCTCCGGGCTCGCCAGGTACTCCAGGAACGCCATGGCGGCCTTCTTGTTCTTGCCCGCCTTGAGCACCACCGCGGCGTCGCCGCCGCTGACCACCGGGGCCTTCTTGCCGTCCACCGCGGGGAAGGGGAAGAACCGGGCGTCCTCGCCGACCTTCTTGTTGAACTGGCCGGAGATCAGACCGCCCACGAAGTCGCCCTCGTAGACCATGCCCGCCTTGGGCTCGCTGCCGAAGACGTTCTCCACCGACTCGGGGAAGTCGGTGCGCAGCGCCTCCGTGTTGCCCCCGGCCACCAGGTTCTTGTCGCCGAACAGCTTGCCCAGCGTGGTCAGCGCCTTGACCACGCTGGGATCGGTCCAGGGGATGCTGTGGGAGGCCAGCTTGTCGTACATCTCGGGACCGGCCTGCGAGAGGTAGATGTTCTCGAACCAGTCGGTGAGGACCCAGCCGTCCTCGCCGCCGATGGAGAAGGCGGGCGTCCCGGAGTCGGAGACGGTCTTGGCGGTCTTGAGCATCTCCTCGTAGCTCTTCGGCGGCTCCACCCCGGCCTGCTCGAACGCCTGCGGGGAGTACCAGACCGTCGACTTGTGCGACGCCTTGAAGTACAGGCCGTAGTAGGTGCCGTCGACGGTGCCGTACTTCTTCCACACCGTGGCGAATGTGGCCCCGGCCTGGGCGCCGACCTTCTTCGACAGCGGGGTGAGCCAGCCCTTCTTGGCGAACTGCTTGAGCACGCCGACCTGCGGCACCATCACCACGTCGGGGGCCTTGCCGCCCTCGATCTTGCTGCCGATGACGGTGGAGACGTTGTCACCGGTGGGGACGAAGTTGGTCTTGGCGCCGGTCTTCTCCGAGAAGGCCTCCAGCACCTTCTTGAAGTTCTTCATCTCCACACCGGTCCAGGTCCCCGCCACGTTCACGGTCTGGCCCTTGAGCTTCTGCTCGCCCTTGGAGGAGTCGCCGTCGCCGCCGCCGCAGGCGGTCGCGGTCAGTGCGAGGCCGAGGACGGTGGCGGTCGCGGTCACTATGCGTCTCATCGTGGATGTCCTTTCGCGGGGGCTCATCGGGGGTCGATGTCGCTGATCCACCAGGCGGCGGTGGAGCCGGGGAGGATGCCGACCGGGCAGTCGCCACTGGCCAGCAGGGGGGTGCCGGAGACCGGCGCGGGGGCCGGTTCGGTACCGAAGTTGACCGCGCACACCAGGCCGTCGCCCCGGACGAAGGCGAGCACCTCCGGCGGGGTCTCCAGCCAGCGCAGGGAGCCCTCGCCGAGCTGGGGGAGGCTGCGGCGCAGATGGAGCCCGTCGCGGTAGAGGTGCCAGAAGGAACGGGTGTCGGACAGGGCCCGGTCGGTGGCGTGCTCGGCGAACCACTCGGGCTGCGGAAGCCACGGCCGGGCGCCGCCCTCGGCGGGGGTGAAGCCGAACGGGGAGGCAAGACCGGACCAGGGCAGCGGCACCCGGCAGCCGTCGCGGATATGCCGGCGGCTGCCGGTCCGGCGGAAGATCGGGTCGGTGAGCACCTCGTCGGGCAGGTCGAGCACCTCCGGCAGCCCCAGCTCCTCGCCCTGGTAGACGTAGGCGGCGCCGGGCAGCGCCAGCATCAGCAGGGCGGCGGCGCGGGCCCGTGCCGGACCGTGGTCGGTGAGGGCGTCGCCCTCCCCGGCCGGGCCGGAGGCGTACCGGGTCACGGTCCTGACCTGGTCGTGGTTGTTGAGCACCCAGGTGACGGTGGAGCCGGTACCGGCGATATCGCGCAGCGCCTCGGTGATGGTGCTCCGGAAGGCGTCCACATCCCAGCGGGCGCTGAGCAGATGGAAGAAGAACGCCTGGTGCAGCTCGTCGGGGCGGACGTACTCGGCGTGCTCCCGGGCGGTGGGCACCGACACCTCACCGACCAGCAGCCGGTCATGGCCGTCGGTCTCCGCGTAGGCGTCGCACAGGGCGCGCCAGTCGCGCCACACCTGGTGCACCTCGGGCTGGTTCCAGGCCAGCTGGTTGACCGAGTCGCGGGTGCGCTCGTCGGCCTCCGGGTCGGGGGAGTCGGGGAGTTCGGGGTGGCGGAAGAGGCCCGCGGCCACGTCGATGCGGAAGCCGTCGACACCGCGGTCCAGCCAGAACCGCAGGACGTCGAGGAAGTGCTCGCCGACCGCGGGGTTGCGCCAGTTGAGGTCGGGCTGCTCGGGGGTGAACAGGTGGAGGTACCACTGGCCCTCGCTGCCGTCGGTCTCCCGGACCCGGGACCAGGCGGGGCCGCCGAACATCGCGCGCCAGTTGTTGGGCGGGAGCTCGCCGTGCTCCCCGCGGCCGTCGGCGAAGTGGAAGTACTCCCGCTCCGGGCCGCCGGGGGCGCCCGCCAGCGCGGCCTGGAACCAGGGGTGCTCGCTGGAGCAGTGGTTGGGGACGATGTCGACCAGGATCTTCATTCCCAGCCGGTGGGCGTCGGCCACCACCGAGTCGAACTCGGCGAGGTCGCCGTAGACCGGGTCCACCCCGCGGTAGTCGGCGACGTCATAGCCGTGGTCGTGCTGGGGCGAGGGGTAGAAGGGGCTCAGCCAGATGCCGTCCACACCCAGCTTCTTGAGGTACGGCAGACCGGCGCGGACCCCGGCCAGATCGCCTATGCCGTCGCCGGTGCTGTCCAGAAAGCTGCGGATGTACACCTGGTAGATCACCGCATCGCGCCACCAGCGCCGCTGCGAGAGGTCCGCAGGGGTGGGCGAGGGGCCGTTGCCGGCCGTGGCTGTGAGCATCGTGCCGTTTACCCGTTCTCAGCGGGCGTGCGCCGCACGCCATCGTCGGCTGTTATGCATGCATGTTAAGTAAGCGTTGCGAACGGGTGTCAACGAAAATCACAGAAGTAGCAAAAGACTGTCCGAGTTTGCGGTGTTTTGCCCGGCGTGCGGATGCTCTTCGGCTACTTAACACGTAAGTAGGAAGCAGAGGCCCGGAGGGGACGGGGGGCGGCCGGAACCGGCCGTCGGGTCAGTCCGTGCGGACGACGTCACCGAGCTCGCGGCGGAGCCGGGTGATGGTCTGCTCGATGGACTGCCGCTGCGCCATCGCGTCGTGCACCACGGCCTGCACGGCCAGGCTCACCTGCTCATAGCGGGGGCTCTTGGGGCGCGGCTTGGCCGCGAGGAGGCCCTTGCGGAGCGTCGGCAGATACGGGTACTTCCGCACCAGCGCGGGGTCGGTGTAGAGATCGGCCCACACCGGTGGCAGTGCCCCCTTGGTGAGGACCTGGCGCTGAACCTTCTCGCTGGTCAGATAGGCGATCAGATCGGTGGCCGACTTCTGGTGCCTGGAGTGCGCGTTGACGGCGAGGTTGGAACCGCCCAGCACACTGGAGCCGGGACCGTCCGGGCCCGGCATCGGCACCACGCCGACCTCCCCGGCGACCGGCGAGGACGGGGCGTTGGCCAGCGAGTACACATAGGGCCAGTTGCGCAGGAACAGCAGCCGCCCGTTCTGGAACGCCCGCCGCGACTCCTCCTCCTTGTAGCGGAGGGCCTCCTTGGGTATCCAGCCGTCCCGCACCCCGCCGGCCAGGAAGTCCAGCGCCCGGCGGGTGGCCGCGGAGTCCACGGTGACCTTGGCGCCCTCGTCGCCCAGGATCGTCCCGCCCGCCGACTGCACGGCTTCGGTGACATTGGTCGTCAGCCCCTCGTACGGCAGGAACTGGCTCGCGTAGCCGTCCAGACCGTGGGCGGGGGCGGCGGTCTCGGCGAGCCGCTTCAGCTCGGCCCAGGTCCGGGGCGGTCTCTCATGCTCCTGGGCGAGGATGTCCTTGCGGTAGTAGAGCAGCGCCGCGTTGGTCACATACGGCACCGCCCGCAGCCGCCCGCCGAAGGTGGCGGTGTCGACCACCGGCGGCAGGAAGCGGTCCAGCGGGAAGCGGTCGGCGTTCAGCGGGGATATCCAGCCCGCCGCGGCGAACTCCGAGGTCCACGCCACGTCGATATTGAGCACGTCGTAGCGGTCGCTCCCGGAGCGCAGCCCGGTGACCATCTGGGCGCGCACCTCGTCGGCGGCGTCCGGCAGCTCGACGAGCGTGACCTTCTCCGCCGGGTGCTCACGGTTCCAGCCGTCCAGCACCCCGCCCAGATAGCCGGTGAGGTCACCTCCGGTGACCAGGGTGAGGGGACCGCGGCCGCCTCCGTCGGCGGCTGTCGGAGCCCCGTCCGGGCCCCGCGCGCCCGCCTGGCCCGCGACCAGCAGCGCGGTCACGAGGAGGGCTCTGCCGGCGGCGTATGTCCACCGCATCGGTCCCTCCTCGCGTGCGTGTACCGGTCGGATCCGGCTACCGGCATCCGGCCACCTGTATACCCGTTAGGCATGCGGGATACTAGATGTCGCAGGAAGATACGCGGGCGATCCGGCACACAGTCGGAAAGGGCCCCTAACGGACATGTACGGCTCGGCGGAGGAGGGCACGGGTGCGGCTCCCGCTGCTGGCGCTACTCGCGCGCGGCCCGGCCCACGGCTACGAGCTCAAGCAGGACCTTGAGAAGCTCCTGGGGTCGGCGTACCCTCAGCCCAACATCGGACAAATCTACGTCACTCTCAACCGGCTCCAGAAGTCCGGTCTGATCGAGGGCGAGGATGTTGCCCAGTCGACCCGGCCCAACAAGCGCATCTACCGGCTCACCGACGCCGGACGCGAAGCGTTGGCCCTATGGTTCGAGGAGCCGACGGATGAGCCGCGGGTACGGGACGAGTTCTTCATGAAGCTCGCCCTCGCTCCCCAGACCGGGGACGTCGACCAGATCGGCCTGATCAACAAGCAGCGCCGGCACTATCTGAACGCCATGCGCGACCTGTCCAAACTGGCCGCGGCCGAGGAACGGGACAGCCGGATTCCCCAGCTGCTCATAGAAGGGGCCATGCTGCACCTCCAGGCCGACCTCGACTGGCTGGAGCGCTGCCAGGAGGAGCTGGAGGAGGAGCAGAGATGAGCCGCGAGGAGTCCTCTCGCGCCACCGGGCCGTCCGCGGACTCGATCGTGCGGGCCGAGGGCCTGGTCAAGACCTATCGCACCGAGGGCGCGGCCCCGGTCCAGGCGGTCCGCGGGGTCGACCTCCATGTCGAGCGCGGTGAATTCGTCGCGGTCACCGGACCCTCCGGGGCGGGCAAGTCCACCCTGCTCCATCTGCTCGGCGGCCTCGACCGCCCCGACAGCGGCTCCCTGTGGCTGGACGGCCGCCAGGTCGACTCCTACAGCGAGGCCCGCTGGGCCGTACTGCGCCGCAAGAAGATCGGCATCGTCTTCCAGTTCTTCAACCTGGTCTCCAACCTCACCGTCGCCGACAACGTGGAGCTGCCCGCGCTGCTGGCCGGATCCACCCCGCGGCAGGCCAGGGCCGACCGGGAGGAGCTGCTCGCCGAGCTGGGCCTGGCGGGCAAGGAACAGAGCATGCCCGCCGAGCTGTCCGGCGGTGAGCAGCAGCGGGTCGCCCTGGCCCGGGCGCTGGTCAACACCCCGAGCGTGCTGCTGGCCGACGAGCCCGCGGGCAGCCTGGACAGCAAGGGCACCCGCGAGGTGCTGCGGCTGCTCTCCCGCTTCCACCAGCGCGGCCAGACGATCGTGCTGGTCACCCATGACGCCCGGATGGCCAGCGCCGCGGACCGCGTGATCAGCTTCTTCGACGGCCAGGTCGTCGACGACGTGGCGCTCCAGGGCGGCGGCGGACGCCGCGGCGGCGGAGTGGCCGACGTCCTCGAGCTGAAGGGCTGACCCCGGTGCGGGCCACCCTGCGCTGGGCACACGCCGATCTGCGCGCACACCGCGGCGCGGCCCTGTTCACCGTGCTCGCCACCGCCGGGATCATCGTCTCGCTGCTGCTGGCGAGCGCGTTCTTCGCCTATGCGGCCAACCCCTGGCAGCGGGTCTTCACCCAGTCCTCCGGCGCCCATGTGTGGATCCACACCGAGGCCACGGCCGACGCCGCGTCACTGGCCGAGCTGGACGGGGTCGCGGCCGCCTCCGGGCCCTTCCGCACCGCCCGGGCCACCCTCGAGCACGGCGGCGCCCGCGCCTCCCTGGAGCTGCGCGCCGCCGGGTCCGAGGAGCCGGAGACCGCCCGTCCGCTGATCACCGGCGGCCGCTGGCTCTCCTCGGACGCGCGCGACGGCATCGTGCTGGAGAGCTCCCTCGCCCACGCCCTGTGGGCCGAGCCGGGGGACACGCTCACCGTCCGTGCCCCCGGCGGAAAGCCCCGTACGCTGCGGGTCGCGGGGGTCGCGGAGACCGCGGAACCCCGCTACGACCCCGGTGAGACCCCGGGTGTCGGCTGGGTGCTGCCCGCCGCCCTCGGCTCGGTCGAAACGCGTCCCGACCACCTCGGCCAGGCCATCGGGCTGCGGTTGCAGGACCCGACGGACACCGACTACGCGGTACAGCGGGCGGTCACCGAACTCGGCTCCGACCAGGTCACCGGGGTCTCGCTGTGGCAGCGGGCGCGCGCCGAGGCGGTGGGCGACGACCGGCTGCTGGGCCAGCTGCTCGGCCTGTTCGGACTGGGCGCGCTGCTGGCCGCGGCGCTCGCGGTGGGCGGTGCGATCACCACCCGGGTCCGCGGCCATCTGCGGGACATCTCGGTGCTCAAGGCGATCGGCTTCGCCCCCGGCCAGGTCGTGCGCATGTTCCTGGTCCAGCATCTGGGTCTGTCCCTGCTGGGTGTGGTCTGCGGGGCGCTCCTCGCCGAGGTGCTGGGCCCGCATCTGCCCGGCCGGATCGGTGAGGCGGTGGCGCTGTGGCAGGCGCTCCCGGAGCACCACTGGGCTCCGTTCGCCATCATGGGCGGCGCCGTCGTCTTCATCGCCGTCGCCACCTGTCTGGCCGCCTGGCGTGCGGGCCGGGTGCCGCCGGTGCCCGTCGCCCGCGCCGCCATCGACCCCGGGCGCCGGATGTCCGGCACCACCCGGCGGGCGCTCGGTATGCGGCTGCCGCCCGCGCTGGTGCTCGGCTGGCGCGGTGCCTTCCACCGCCCGGTGCGCTCGCTCGCGGCCATCGGACGGCTCGCCCTGCCGCTGCTGCTGATCACGGTCGCCGTCGGCACCCTGACCACTCTCGGCCGGTTCGAGAGCCACCCCGAGAAGATCGGGCTGGCCGCCCCGCTCACCGCCCGCGGCGAGGGACTGTCCGACGCCCGGATCCGCGCCCTGCTCGGCAAGGATCCCGAGGTCACCGCCGTCTACCCGGGCACCGAGACCGAGGCGCTGGTCCCCGGGCAGACCGGGACGATCACCCTCCAGGGCCTCGGCACCGACCGCCACCCCTACCCGTTCTCCGTCGCCGAGGGGCGGCCCGCCCGCGGCCAGGACGAGGCGGTGGCCGGACAGGGCCTGCTGGACCTGCTCGATGTGAAGGTCGGCGACTGGGTCCGGATGACGGTCGGCGGAAGCCCCCAGGTGCTCCATATCGTCGGGCGGAGCATAGAGCCGGAGCAGGGCGGCCGGGTGATCTCCACCTCGGTCGACACCCTCCGCGAACGCGATCCCCGGCTCGAACCGGACTTCTACCACCTGGCCCTGCGCCCCGGCGCCCGCCCCGAGGCGGTCAGCGCCTCCCTGGCCGACACCTCGCACGGCCGTCTGGAGGTGCGGGAGATCCCCAACCCGGCAGACCGGCTCTCCGCCGTCCGCGGGGTGACCCTCGGGCTGATCGCGGTGCTCGGGCTGATCGGCCTGGCCGAGCTGTCGACGACGATCGGCGCGGCGGTGCGCGACCGCCGCCGCGATCTGCTCGCGCTCCGGGCGATCGGACTGACCCCGCGCCAGATCGCCGCGGTGATCGTGGTCGGCACGGGGTTCACCGCCCTGGCCGCGGCCCTGGCCGGGACGGTGATCGGGACGTTCGCCTCCGGCTGGATGATCGACCTCCAGGGCCGCAGCAGCGGGATGGGCGCGGGGATCGCCGAGGCCCCACCGCTGGGGGTGCTGCTGCTGATCGGCGCCGCGGCGGTGGCCGGCGCGGTCGCCGCGGCCGCCCTCCCCGCCGCCCGAGCCGCCCGCAGCCGCCTGGCAGACACCGCCACCGACCTCCTCTGACCCCGCCCCACAGGGACGCGCCCCGCAGGGGCGCGGGGAACGGCGCGACCGGCCACAAACGCACCCGCAGTCGCGAACGCCACCGCCCGCACCCCGCCCGGAGCGCCAACGGCTGAGCCTCGCCGCCGGGGGTGCGCCCCGCAGGGGGGCGGGGAACGGCGCGACCGGCCACAAACGCACCCGCAGCCGTGAACGCCACCGCCCGCACCCCGCCCGGAGCGCACCCCGCCACGACGCACAACGCCCCCGCACAACGCCATCGCGCAGCACCGCGCGGAGCGCTACGGCTCGACGACAACCTCCTGCGCCGCCGCCGTCGTATCCGCCAACAACTCCGCGTCCACCGGAACATTCCGCTTCACCAGCGCCAGCGCAATCGGCCCCAGTTCGTGATGGCGGGCCGAAGAGGTGATGAAGCCCAGCTGACGGCCCTCCTCGCCATCCGCGGCCAGCCGTATGGGCGCGCCATGACCGGGCAGCTTCACCTCGCTGCCGTCGAGGTGGAGAAAGACCAGCCGACGCGGCGGTTTGCCCAGGTTGTGCACCCGGGCCACCGTCTCCTGGCCCCGGTAGCAGCCCTTCTCCAGGTGGACCGCGGTGCCGATCCAGCCCAGCTCGTGCGGGATGGTGCGGTGGTCGGTCTCCAGGCCCAGCCGGGGCCGGTGCGCCTCGACCCGCAGCGCCTCGTACGCCAGCACACCCACCGGCGGACCGGCGGCCCCGGCGAAGGACTCCAGCCGCTCGCGCGGCAGGAACAGGTCGCGGCCGTGCGCGGCCTCCCGGACCACGGTGTCCTCGGGGGCCTCGGTGATGCTCCCGGCCGGGAGGTGGACCACCGCGTACTCCCCGGTGCGGTCGGCGATCTCGACCCGGTAGAAGAACTTCATGCTCTCCAGGTACGCGATCAGATCGCCCTGACTTCCGGGTTCCACATGGGCCCAGGTGGTCTCACCGTCGTCGACGAGATAGAGCGCGTGCTCGATATGGCCGTGCGCGGAGAGGATCAGGGCCTCGGTGGCCTGACCGGCGGGGAGTTCCTGGACGTGCTGGGTGAGCAGCAGATGGAGCCAGCTCAGCCGGTCGGCGCCGGTGACCGTGACCACCCCGCGGTGCGAGAGGTCCACAAAACCGGAACCGTCGGCGAGCGCGCGCTGCTCGCGGAACAGGTCGCCGTAGTGGGCGGCGACGCCTTCGTCGGGGCCCTCGCCGGGGACGGCGCCGGGCAGCGACAGCAAAGGGCTTTTCATGAGCTCAGCCTACGACTTGGCCGCTCGGCCCTGGGCGGAGTCGTCGGAGCCCTGGCCGGCCCGCTGCGGCGCGCCCTGCCCGGCGGTGCAGTCGGCGCACCGGCCGAAGATCGCGAAGTGCTTCATATCGGTGTCGAAACCGAACTCGCTCCGCAGCCGCCGGGTGAACGCCTCGGCCACCGAGACATCGGCCTCGATCACATTGGTGCAGTCCCGGCACACCATATGGATGTGGTGGTGCCGGTCGGCCAGGTGGTACGTGGGGGCGCCGTGCCCCAGATGGGCATGGCTGACCAGGCCCAGCTCCTCGAGCAGCTCCAGGGTGCGGTACACCGTGGAGATATTGACCCCGCTCGCGGTACGGCGCACCTCGGTGAGGATCTCGTCCGGAGTGGCGTGCTCCAGGTGGTCGACGGCCTCCAGGACAAGCTGCCGCTGCGGGGTCAGCCGGTAGCCGCGCTCCCGCAGATCGGTCTTCCAGTCGGTGGTCGCCACGAAGCCAGTGTAGGCGGGGCCCGCCGGAGGCTCAGCGGAAGAAGGCGATCCCGTCGTCCGGCAGGTCCTTGAGGTCCTTGGCCCATTCCCGCGGGTCGACGACCTTCTTCAGGTGCGCCGACATATACGGCCGCAGCTCGACCTCGGGGGTGGCCTTCTCGCCGACCCACATCAGATCGCTGTTGACATAGCCGTAGAGCCGCTTGCCGCCCGCGTAGGGTCCGGCGGCGGCGGTGCGCGCCACGGCGTCGGTGGCCAGGTCGATCTGCGGTTTGCCGTCGGCCAGCTCGCCGTACCAGATCTCGACGACGCCCTGGTCGCGGCACATCACGACCTCGACCTTGCGGTTCTCGTCGATCCGCCAGTAACCGCTCTCGGACTCCAGCGGGCGGACCTTCTTGCCCTCGGAGTCCAGCACCCAGGTGTGCGAGACGTACTCGATGAAGTCGCGCCCGTCGTGGGTGAAGGTCGCCTCCTGGCCGAAGTTGCACTTCTCGGCGCCCGGGAAGTCCGAGACACCGGCCCCTTCCCAGTTGCCCAGGAGGAAGGCGAGCGGCACCAGGCCGGGGTGGAGGTCGGAGGGAATCTCGATCATGGGCTCAGGCGATCTGTCGAGGGCGGTCGGTGGTGGCGGTGTGGGGAGCGCGGATCACCGCTGGCCCTGGAACAGCTTCTTCCAGGTGAGTGCGCAGAAGCCAAGGGTGGCGACGGCGACCAGGATCATCAGCGTGGTGAAGACTGCCTCAAGCACGAGCGCGCTCCTCGAACGGCGTGTGTCCCCCGGCTCCGCGGGCGGCGGAGGGCCGGTGGAACGGTTGACGGACCGCGCCCGAGTCTAGTCGGCGGTCCGGCGGGCGGCGTCGCGAGGCCCCGAGCCTAGGCTTGGGCACATGGCGAAGAAGCTGGTGATCAAGGTGACGGCGGGCGCGGACGCGCCCGAGAGGTGCTCCCAGGCGTTCACGGTGGCGGCGGTGGCCGTGGCGAGCGGAGTGGAGGTCTCGCTGTGGCTGACCGGTGAGTCCGCCTGGTTCGCGCTCCCGGGGCGGGCGGCGGAGTTCGAGCTGCCGCATGCGGCACCGCTGCCCGAGCTGATCGAGGGGGTCCTCGCGGGCGGCACCCTCACGGTGTGCACCCAGTGCGCGGCCCGGCGTGAGATCGAGGAGAAGGACCTGATCGAGGGGGCGCGGATCGCGGGCTCCCAGGTCTTCGTGAGCGAGATCATGAAGGACGGCGTCCAGGCGCTCGTCTACTGAGCTCAGGAGATCCGGCCCGTCAGCGGCTCGGCAGCGGTCAGTGGCGGTGGTTGTGCTCGTCCAGCTCCCGCCACCACCGGTCGGACTCCTCGTCCCCCGACTCGTCCCACCAGCGGTCGTCCGGACCCCGCCGGTTGGCGACGATGGCCGCGAACGGGGGGATCACCATGGCGACGATGCACATCACGACGGCCGCCGGGACCGACCACAGGCGCACGAAGGCCCACGCCGAGATGAAGAGCGTCAGACACGCGCCCATCAGGAAGAAATATGCGTGGCGACGTCGCGCGTACATGTAGCCAGGATACGTCCGGGGGCGCGGCGGGGGCGGGTCGAGGACCGGATCCGCGGGGGCGGTCCCCGGACCGGTCCCCGGACGGACGGAAGGGCCGTACCCCGCCGAGGCGTCCAACCCCGGGGTACGGCCCTCCCGCCGTGCGCATGACGCGCGGTGTGGCGTCAGACGGCGATGGCGACCTCCGCCAGACCGCCCTTCTGGGCGACGACCGTGCGGTCCGCGGTACCACCGGGGACCAGGGCGCGCAGCGTCCAGGTGCCCTCGGCGGCGTAGAAGCGGAACTGTCCGGTCGCGGAGGTGGGGACCTCGGCGGTGAACTCGCCGGTGCTGTCCAGGAGGCGGACGTAGCCGGTCACCGGCTCGCCGTCACGGGTCACCGACCCCTGGATCGTGGTCTCACCGGGCTTGATCGTCGAGGCGTCGGGACCGCCGGCCTGGGCTCCACACATGGATGTCTGTCCTTACGTCGGGGGGAGGGAGGGGGTCAGCTGTTGGCGCCGAGCTCGATCGGCACGCCGACGAGGGAGCCGTACTCGGTCCAGGAGCCGTCGTAGTTCTTGACGTTGGTCTGGCCGAGCAGCTCGTGCAGGACGAACCAGGTGTGGGCCGAGCGCTCACCGATGCGGCAGTAGGCGATGGTGTCCTTGGACAGGTCCACGCCCTCGCCCTCGTAGAGCTCCTTCAGCTGCGCGTCGGACTTGAAGGTGCCGTCGTCGTTGGCCGACTTGGACCACGGGATGTTGCGCGCGGTCGGGACGTGGCCCGGACGCTGCGACTGCTCCTGCGGCAGGTGGGCCGGGGCGAGCAGCTTGCCGGAGAACTCGTCGGGGGAGCGGACGTCCACCAGGTTCAGCGAGCCGATGGCGTCGACGACATCGTCGCGGAAGGCGCGGATCGAGGCGTCCTGCGGCTTGGCCTTGTACTGGGTGGCCGGACGGGACGGCACCTCGGCGACGAGGTCGCGGGAGTCCAGCTCCCACTTCTTGCGGCCGCCGTCGAGGAGCTTCACGTCCTGGTGGCCGTAGAGCTTGAAGTACCAGTAGGCGTAGGACGCGAACCAGTTGTTGTTGCCGCCGTAGAGGACGACCGTGTCGTCGTTGGCGATGCCCTTGTCGGACAGCAGCTTCTCGAAACCGGCCTGGTCGACGAAGTCACGGCGCACCGGGTCCTGGAGGTCCTGCTTCCAGTCGATCCGGATGGCGTTGGTGATGTGGTTCTTGTCGTAGGCCGAGGTGTCCTCGTCGACCTCGACGATGACCACCTTGGGGTCATCGATCCGGGCCTGTACCCAGTCGGCGTCCACCAGGACGTCACTGCGGCTCATATGTCTCTCCTCCGGGGCAGTTGCGGCGGTAGCGATACGCTCGGACGGCGCGAGGCGGGCTCGGTTGCGAGCGTACGAGCGGAGTGCGGGAAGATCCGGCTGACGGGCCGAGGAGGGCGGGCCGGGGACGTCTCGTCGGCGGCCACGCGTCCTCGTCTCAGACGGCGTGACAGAGCATGGCGGCGACGCGGCACAGGTCGACTGCCCGCCGCTTCGTGAGATCCGCCTGTCGCTTCATGCGTCCGATCGTAGGGACGGACCGGTGGGCGTGTCACCGGCGTGTCGAATCGTGAGACGAGATTGTCCACGATTCGGGATTAAGGGTCGGAGCGCGTCCGGGCGGGGCCGTCGCGGGGCCCTGTGGCGGCTGTGAGCTGGTGTCGCGGAGGAGGCCGTCTCACTGCCTGGACCGGCGGTCCGCGGGCGAGGGCGGCCGTGCGGTGCCGCTCAGCCCGTCAGTGCGACATTCGTCCCGGCGACCGAGACCTCCATACCGTCCTTGTCGGTCTTCACCGTCTCCAGCCGCATCCCGGTCGGCAGCCCCTCCACCTTGCGCTCCATATCGGTGCGCTCCCGGACCTTCTCCTCCCAGCGCGGGACGGAGCCGCCGGGGATGGACTCGGCGTGCAGCTTGATGGTGTCCCCGTTGACCACGGTGATGCGGGAGCGCGCGGTGAGGGAGAGGCCCAGCAGACTGCCGGTGATCTTGACCTGGTTCTTGGCCGACGGGTCGTAGCCGACCGTGACCCCCGGGCCCGCGGCGCGCGACAGGTCCGCGTAGCTGATGTGGGCCGTACCGGTGGCGCGCTCCGCGGTGGCGGACGAGAAGTTGCCCGAGATGGCCACCGTGTGGAGCTGGGCCTCGAGTTCGGCGACCCGGACGCTGCGCCCGTTGCCCGCGTCCGTCGTCAGCCCCTCCATGCTGATGTCGACCTCGTCCAGCTCCTTGCCCGCGATCTGGGTCAGGAACGGGAAGCCCTTGATCGAGACATCGGGCGTACCGGACAGCCCCTGGGAGCTCTGGATCTTGTCCGCGGCCTTGGACTCGGCGATGCTCACCGCGATGCGGTCCGCGGCGACGAAGAGACCGCCGAGTATCACGACGACGATCAGTGTGATGCGTAGTGCGCGCATGTGCTGTGGGCCCCCTGGCTCTGATCAGGCGCTCGCCTGAGGTTGTGAGCCTAACCGGAGCGGCGAGCCAGGGGCTCGAACATCAGACCAGTGCGCGCCCGATCACATAGACGACCGGTGCGGCGGCCGCCAGCGGCAGGGCCACCCCGGCGGTCATATGGACAAAGCGGGACGGGTAGTCGTAGCTCGCCACCCGGTGGCCGATCAGCGCGCACACCCCGGCCGCCAGACCCAGCACCGCGGCGTCCGTGGTGCCGGTGCCGGTGAGCTGTCCGGCCCCGGCGCCCGCGCCCGCGGCGGCGACCAGCGCCACCACCACGGATACGGCGATCGGCAGCGGCACCGCGCGCACCAGCACGGCTCCCGCCACCCCGGCCGCGCCCACCACCACGGCGTCGGTGGACTCGGCGGCCGTGGCCAGGTATCCGGCCGCGATCACGGCGAGCGCGGTGGAGGCCACGGTGGCGGTCAGCCCGTACATCCGCTCGTCCGGCCCGCTGTGGCTGCGCAGCTGGAGCACGAGCACCAGCAGCAGCCAGACGCCGAGCGTGCCGATGATCACCGTCGGGGCGTGCACCCGCTCGGTGGCGAGCAGTCCGGCGGTCGCGGCCAGCCCGCCCGCGTAGGCGAGCGCGATGCCCTGCCGGGCGGGCCACATGCCGTTCAGGCGGAACCAGCCCGCCGCGGTGACCGCCTGGAGCAGCGCCACCACGACGGCGACCGCGGGGCGGCCCAGCGAGGCGGCCCCGGCGAGGGCCGCCGCGATGGCGGAGGTCAGGACGGCCGGGACCGGACCCGGGTGGAGGATCTGCGGACGGCCCTCGGCCCGGGCCTTCTCGGCGGCGGTGAGCGGCCGCGACTCCTCCTCGGGGGCGGCGGGCGCGGCGGTGGCCGGATGCTCCGGACCGGCCGGGTCCGCCGTGGCCGCCGGGGCGGCGGCGGGTCCCTGGGGGCCGTGCGCCGCGAACGCGGCGGCCGGCTGCGGCTGGTGGTGCTGCTGGGGCTGCTGCTGGTCCCAGCCGGGGGTGTACGACTGCTGGGGGTGGCCCTGCTGCTGATGCCCCGGCGGCGCGGCGGCGTACGGGTCCGGATACGCCTGCGGGTGCTGGCCGTAACCCTGGTGCTGGCCGTGCTGGCCCCACTGGCCGTCGTATCCCTGGCCCTGGCCCTGCTGCGGCTGCGGCTGCTGCCCGGCCTGGTCGTACCCGCCCTGGTCGTACCCGGTCTGGTCGTAACCGCCCTGGCCGTAGCCGCCGTACGGATCGGCCGGCGGCTGCTGTCCCCCGTACGGCGTCGTCGGGGACCCGTACGGACCATGGGGCTCATACGGGTTCTGCGGGTTGTGCGGCTGGTTGCTCATGACCTCGGGGTCACCCTCCTGCGAACGGCGGGAGCACCTCGACCGTGCCGCCCTCGGCCAGTTGGATCGTCGTGTGGTCGCGGGTGCCGACGGGCGTGCCGTCGACCAGGAAGGCGCAGCGGAGCAGCACCCGCGCGAACTCCGGGCGCGTGGTGTGCCGCCGCCGGGCCGCGTCGAGCGCCTCGGCCAGCGTCGCCGCCGCGTACGGCTCCTCCGACGTACCGGCCGCCGCGCGGGCCGCGGCCCAGTACCGGATGGTGCCGGCGGGCGGCGCGTTCTTCATCGCCATCGCGATCCCTTCCCGTCTACCGCCTCCATGATGACGGGTGCGGGCACCGGTCCGGGACCAACGGCCGCCCAGGAAATAAGAGGCCCGCTGTCGGCCCCCTCGCTTACTGTTTCGGTGTGCTGGTCCGACTCATACGGGCGTATCTCAGGCCCCACACCCGAACGATCGCGCTGATCGTGCTGTTGCAACTGGTGCAGACGCTGGCGACGCTCTACCTCCCCGCGCTCAACGCCGACATCATCGACGGCGGAGTGGTGAAGGGGGACAGCGGCTACATCCTGCGCATCGGCGGTCTCATGATCGCCGTCACGCTGGTACAGATCGTGTGCGCCATCGGCGCCGTCTACTTCAGCGCCCGCACCGCCATGGCGCTCGGCCGGGATGTGCGGGCCGCGGTCTTCGACCGGGTGCAGTCCTTCTCCTCCCGTGAGATGGGCCACTTCGGGGCGCCCTCGCTGATCACCCGGACCACCAACGACGTCCAGCAGGTGCAGATGCTGTGCCTGATGGCCTTCACCCTGATGGTCTCGGCGCCGATCATGTGCATCGGCGGCGTGATCATGGCGCTCAACCAGGACGTTCCGCTCTCCGCGCTGCTGCTGCTGATCGTCCCGGTGCTCGGGGTCATCGTCAGCCTGATCATCCGCAGGATGCGCCCGCTGTTCCGCGGCGTCCAGGAGCGCATCGACACCGTCAACCGGGTGCTGCGCGAGCAGATCACCGGGATCCGGGTCATCCGCGCCTTCGTCCGCGACTCCCATGAGCGCGACCGCTTCACCGGGGCCAACAGCGCCCTGATGGACGTCTCGCTGCGCGCCGGGCGGCTGATGGCGCTGATGTTCCCCGCGGTGATGCTCGTGGTGAACGTCTCCAGCGTGGCCGTGGTCTGGTTCGGCGGACACCGTATCGACAGCGGCGGGATGCAGATCGGCGCGCTGACCGCGTTCATCAGCTATCTGATGCAGATTCTGATGTCGGTCATGATGGCCACCTTCATGTTCATGATGGTGCCGCGCGCCGAGGTCTGCGCCGAGCGCGTCCAGGAGGTGCTGGACACCCGGACCAGCGTGGTTCCGCCGCTGGTGCCCGTCGCGCCCGCGCCCACCGGTGGCGGACGCGGGCTGCTGGAGCTGCGCGGTGTGGAGTTCCGCTATCCCGGCGCCGAGGAGCCCGTGCTCCGCGAGATCTCGCTGATCGCCCGGCCCGGCCGCACCACCGCCGTGATCGGCTCCACCGGCAGCGGGAAGTCCACCCTCCTCGGGCTGGTGCCCCGGCTGTTCGACGCGACCGACGGCAGCGTCCATATCGACGGCGTCGACGTGCGTGACCTGGACACCACGGTGATGTCGCGGTCCGTGGGGCTCGTCCCGCAGAAGCCGTACCTCTTCTCCGGCACGGTCGCCTCCAACCTGCGCTACGGCAAGCCGGACGCCACCGACGAGGAGCTGTGGCAGGCCCTGGAGACCGCCCAGGCCCGGGACTTCGTGGAGGCCATGGAGGGCGGGCTCGACGCGCCCGTCGCCCAGGGCGGCTCCAATGTCTCCGGCGGCCAGCGGCAGCGGCTGGCCATCGCCCGCGCCCTGGTCCGCAAGCCCTCGGTCTACCTCTTCGACGACTCCTTCTCGGCGCTCGACTACGCCACCGACGCCCGGCTGCGGGCGGCGCTGGTGGACGAGACGCGGGAGGCGACCGTCGTCATCGTCGCCCAGCGGGTTTCCACCATCCGCGGCGCCGACCAGATCGTGGTCCTCGACGCCGGGCGCGTGGTGGGCACCGGCACCCATACCGAGCTGATGGCGCAGAACGAGACCTACCGCGAGATCGTGCTCTCCCAGCTCACCGAGCAGGAAGCCGCGTGAGCGGCCCGGCGCGCCCCTCGCGCCGTAGCTTCTGCCTTCCGTCGTTTCCGCACGCGCATCCCAAGGACCGCCCATGAGTACCCCGGCGCCTCGCAGGGGCCCGGCACCCGCCGCCGGGCCCGCCCGCTTCATGGGCGGCCAGCCCACCGAGCGGTCCATGGACTTCCGCGGCTCCGGCCGGCGGCTGCTGGGCAGGCTGCGCCCCGAGCGCGCGATGGTGCTGGTCGTGCTCGCCCTGTGCGCGGTCAGCGTCGCGCTGTCGGTGCTGGGGCCGCTGATCCTCGGCAGGGCGACCGATCTGATCTTCGCGGGCATCGTCGGGCGCGAGCTGCCCGACGGCGTCACCAAGGGGGAGGCGGTCGAGCGGCTGCGCCGGGACGGCCAGGACACGGTGGCCGACATGGTCGCGTCCATGGACGTCCACCCCGGCCAGGGCATCGACTTCGGCGCGGTCGGCGATGTGCTGCTGTGGGTGCTGGCGATCTATGTGGTCGCCTCGCTGCTGGGTCTGGTCCAGGCGCGGGTGGCCACGGTGGTGGTCCAGCGGGTGGTCTTCCGGCTGCGCGAGGACGTCGAACACAAGCTGGCGCGGCTGCCGTTGTCGTACTTCGACCGCCAGCCGCGCGGTGAGGTGCTCTCCCGCGCCACCAACGACATCGACAACGTCCAGCAGACGCTCCAGCAGACCCTCAGCCAGATCATGGCCTCGCTGCTGACGATCGTCGGGGTGCTGGCGATGATGTTCTGGATCTCACCGCTGCTGGCGCTGGTGGCGCTGCTGACGGTCCCGGTGTCGGTGGTGGTCGCCACCAAGATCGGCAAGCGGGCGCAGCCGCAGTTCGTCAGCCAGTGGAAGACCACGGGCAAGCTCAACGCCCATATCGAGGAGATGTACACCGGTCACTCGCTGGTGAAGGTCTTCGGGCGGGAGAAGGAGTCCGCGGAGCTGTTCCGCGAGCAGAACGACAAGCTGTACGAGGCGGGCTTCCGGGCCCAGTTCATCTCCGGGCTGATCCAGCCCGCGATGATGTTCATCGGCAACCTCAACTATGTGCTGGTCGCGGTCGTCGGCGGGCTGCGGGTGGCCAGCGGCGCCCTGTCGATCGGCGATGTCCAGGCGTTCGTGCAGTACTCCCGGCAGTTCAGCCAGCCGCTGACCCAGGTGGCCTCGATGGCCAATCTGGTGCAGTCCGGGGTGGCGTCGGCCGAGCGCGTCTTCGAGCTGCTGGACGCCGAGGAGCAGAGCCCGGACCCCGAGGCGGCGCCGCGGCCGGGGACCGTGGACGGATCGGTGCGCGGCCGGGTGGAGTTCGAGGAGGTCGCCTTCCGCTACCAGCCGGACAAGCCGCTGATCGACGGTCTCTCGCTGTCCGTACGGCCCGGCCAGACCGTGGCCATCGTCGGGCCGACCGGCGCCGGAAAGACCACCCTGGTCAATCTGCTGATGCGGTTCTACGAGGTCAGCGGCGGGCGGATCACCCTGGACGGGGTGGACATCGCCGCGATGTCGCGCGAGGAACTGCGCACCGACATCGGCATGGTGCTCCAGGACACCTGGCTGTTCGGCGGCACGATCGCGGAGAACATCGCGTACGGCGCGGAGGGCGCGAGCTTCGAGCGGATCGTGGCGGCGGCGAAGGCCACCTATGTGGACCGCTTTGTCCGGACCCTGCCCGACGGCTATGACACGGTGATCGACGAGGAGGGCTCCAACGTCAGCGTCGGTGAGAAACAGCTGATCACCATCGCCCGCGCGTTTCTCTCGGAGCCGTCGATCCTGGTGCTCGACGAGGCGACCAGCTCGGTGGACACCCGCACCGAGGTGCTGATCCAGCGGGCGATGGCCTCGCTGCGGACGGGCCGGACCAGCTTTGTCATCGCCCACCGGCTGTCCACCATCCGCGACGCCGACGTCATCCTGGTGATGGAGGACGGCCGGATCGTGGAACAGGGCACCCATGACGCGCTGCTCGCGGCGCAGGGCGCGTACGCCCGGCTGTACACGGCGCAGTTCGCGGAGGCGGCGGTCGAGGCGGAGTAGGCGGGGAGCCCGCGCGTGAGGGGGCGGCTCTCAGGTGTGAGCCCGCGCCCAGCCCGCCACCCGCTCCAGCAGTCCGTCCGGCGCGGCGGTCTCCGCGTGGCCGAACCCCGGCTCGATCCACAGCTCTGTGGACGACGGATCGGCCGCGCCCGCCAGCATCCGCGGATGGTCGAGCGGGAAGTACGGATCCTGGTCACCGTGCACGATCAGCAGCGGGACCGGCGCGATCAGCGGTACCGCGGCCACCGGCGGCAGCGGTTCGGGGTCCCAGCCGCGGCCGTCGATCCGGGTGCGCAGACCGTAGCGGGAGACCAGCCGTCCGGCGGGGCGGGTGATCGCCCAGTGCACCCGTCGCATCGGGGCGGTCCCCCGGTAGTACCAGCGGGCGGGGGCGCTCACCGAGACCACCGCATCGGCGCGCGCGTCCATGCGCCCCTCGCGCCCGATTCCCACGGACGGCTGATTTTCGCCGTCTGATCCGTCTGATCCGTCTGATCCGTCTGATCCGTCTGATCCATCCGATCCGTACAGCGCGGCATGCCGGAGCACCACCGAGCCGCCCATCGAGAAGCCGACCGTGGCGACCCGCCGATGGCCGAGCCGTCGCGCCCAGCGGACCGCCGCGGCCAGGTCCAGCACCTCCCGGTCGCCCACCGTGGACCGCCCGCCGGACCGGCCGTGGCCCCGGAAGGAGAAGGTGATCACGGCCGTGTGCTGGGCGAACGCCCTGGCCACCCGCCGCAGCGCCGGACGCTCCAGGGCACCGGTGAAGCCGTGCGCGACCACCAGCGCGAGGCTGTCCGAAGGCGCCGCGGCAGGCGGCGGGGACGGTTCGTAACGGGCCTCGATCGGCACCCCGTCGGCCGTCACCAGGGTGGCCCTGCGGTCGCGCGCAGTGACCGACGGCACGGAACGACGAGCAGATCGGGCCTCTCCACCGGGTGTCATGTGCGTTATTCTGCTGGGGAGAGGATCCGGGCAGCGTTGCCCCCGGGTCCTTTTGTGCTTTCAGGGGCACGGTGTGCGCTTCGGCGGGCACAAGCTCCAGGGGCGCGGAGGTGCCCCTCTCGCAAGGGACCGAGGAGGAACCGAGGTAATGGGCGAGCGAAGCGTGCTCCATGTCAGAACCGTGACCGAGGCGGGTGGTGGACGATGAGTTCCCTCCTGCTGCTGACCAACGCACTCCAGCCCTCGACGGAGGTGCTCCCCGCCCTCGGCCTCCTGCTGCACAGCGTGCGGGTCGCCCCCGCGGAGGGCCCGGCCCTGGTGGACACCCCGGGCGCCGACGTCATCCTGATCGACGGCCGCCGTGAGCTGCCGCAGGTGCGCAGCCTGTGCCAGCTGCTGCGGTCCACCGGCCCCGGCTGCCCGCTGGTCCTGGTGGTGACCGAGGGCGGTCTCGCCGCCGTCACCGCGGACTGGGGCGTCGATGACGTCCTGCTGGACACCGCGGGCCCGGCCGAGGTGGAGGCCCGGCTGCGGCTGGCCATGGGCCGCCAGCAGATCACCACCGACGACAGCCCGATGGAGATCCGCAACGGCGATCTCTCGGTCGACGAGGCCACCTACAGCGCCAAGCTCAAGGGCCGTGTGCTCGATCTCACATTCAAGGAGTTCGAGCTGCTGAAGTACCTCGCCCAGCACCCCGGCCGCGTCTTCACCCGCGCCCAGCTGCTCCAAGAGGTCTGGGGCTACGACTATTTCGGCGGCACCCGCACCGTGGACGTCCATGTCCGTCGGCTGCGCGCCAAGCTGGGCCCGGAGCACGAGTCCCTGATCGGGACCGTGCGGAACGTGGGTTACCGGTTCGTCGCGCCCGAGAAGGTCGAGCGCGCCGCCGAGGAGGCCAGGGCCAAGGCGTCCGCGGCGGACACCGGCCGCGGCGACCGTCCCGGTATCGACCACGGGAGCCGTCAGGACGGTGCGCGTCCCGCGGCGAAAGCGGGTGGCGCACGACCGGCCAATACCTAGCTGGACCCGCGTAGACTGCCGCGCGTGGCCAAGGTGACGCGGGATGATGTGGCAAGACTGGCGGGGACCTCGACCGCGGTCGTCAGCTACGTCATCAATAACGGACCAAGGCCGGTCGCCCCGGCCACGCGCGAGCGGGTGCTTGCCGCGATCAAGGAGCTCGGCTATCGGCCGGACCGGGTCGCGCAGGCGATGGCGAGCCGCCGGACCGACCTGATAGGGCTGATCGTCCCGGACGCCCGGCAGCCGTTCTTCGCGGAGATGGCGCACGCCGTCGAGCAGGCGGCCGCCGACCGCGGAAAGATGGTCCTGGTCGGCAACTCGGACTACCTCGACGACCGCGAAGTGCACTATCTGCGTGCCTTCCTGGGGATGCGGGTCTCCGGGCTGATCCTCATCAGCCAGGGCCCCAGCGAGAACGCGGCCGCGGAGATCGAGGCGTGGGACGCCCGGGTGGTGCTGCTCCATGAGCGCCCCGAGGCGATCGACGACGTGGCCGTGGTGCTGGACGACGTCGGTGGCGCCCAGCTGGCGGTGCGCCATCTGCTCGAGCACGGCCATGAGTACGTGGCCTGCCTCGGCGGCACCGAGATAACCCCCACCGTCGGCGACCCGGTGACCGACCATGTCGAGGGCTGGCGACGGGCCATGCGGGAGGCGGGGCGGTCCACCGAGGGACGGCTCTTCCACGCCCCGTACAACCGCTACGACGCCTACCAGGTCGCCCTGGAGCTGCTGGCCGGACCCGACCGGCCCCCGGCGATCTTCTGCGCCACCGACGACCAGGCGTTCGGCGTGCTGCGAGCGGCACGCGAGCTGCGGATCGACGTCCCCGGGCAGCTGGCCGTCGCGGGCTTCGACGATGTGAAGGAAGCCGGGCTCACCGATCCGCCGCTGACCACGGTCGGCTCCGACCGCCCGGCGATGGCGCGGGCCTCGGTGGATCTGGTGCTGGACGACGGCGTACGGAACGGTTCGCGCCGGGAGCGGGTCAAGCAGTTCCCGTCGGCGCTGGTGATCCGGCGCTCCTGCGGCTGCGGCTGAGAACCGCGCCATCCGCGGGGCGCGGGGCGGCCCTTATCCCGGGCATACCGGTTTCTGCCGGGCTTCTCAGCGGCTCCTCACGCTGCTCTCATACTGCCGCGACACCGTCGGACCATGACGGAAAGTACGCGCCACAGCCGCGACGACGAGCCCCAGCCCTTCTCCTACGGCGGTACGCCGGGCCACCCGGCGCCGCCTCCGTACCAGCCCGCGCAGCCGGTGATCACACCGTCCGGGGCCACCGTCTGGCCGGGCGGACCGGGCGGACCGGGCGGACCGGGCGGACCGGGCGGGGCGAGAGGCGCGGGTGGTGCGGACGGTGGGGCGGGCACCGTCGCCTTCGCGGACGGGCCGCGGTCCGGCGGCCATCGCGGCCGGCGCCGCGCACCGCGCTCCCTCGCGCTGATCGCGGCGGTGGCGGTGGCCTCCGCACTGGTCGGCGGCGGGGCGTCGGCCCTGGCCGTCCGGGCCATGGACAAGCCCGCCGCCGAGATCTCCACCCCGGTCGTCAACGCCGACTCCCGCGGCGACAGCGGCGTCTCGGCGGTGGCGGCGGCGGTGAGCCCGAGCATCGTCGAGATCAAGGCCACCTCGGCCAGCGGCAAGTCCACCGGTTCCGGTGTGGTGCTCAGCCGCGACGGCGAGATCATCACCAACAACCATGTGATCTCCGGCGCCGACTCGATCCAGGTGTCCTTCAGCGACGGCAGCACCAAGAGCGCGTCGGTCGTCGGCACCGACAGCGGCAAGGACCTGGCGCTGATCAAGGTGAAGGGTGCCAGTGGGCTCAAGCCCGCGACCCTCGGCGACTCCAGTCAGGTCCAGGTGGGCGACCAGGTGGTGGCCATCGGCTCGCCCGAGGGGCTGACCGGCACCGTCACCAGCGGTATCGTCTCCGCCCTCGACCGCAAGGTCACCGTCTCCACGGAGCAGGACCAGGGGCAGGGCCAGGGGCGGGAAGGCGGCCGGTGGCCCTTCGAGTTCGGCGGCGGTCAGTACAACGGCGACGTCGGCTCCTCCACCACGTCCTACAAGGCCATCCAGACCGATGCCTCGCTCAACCCCGGCAACTCCGGCGGTGCCCTGATCAATATGAAGGGCCAGGTGATCGGCATCAACTCGGCGATGTACTCCTCGGCTTCGGAGCGCGCCTCCGGCGGCGGCGCGGGCAGCGTCGGCCTGGGCTTCTCGATCCCGGTCAACACCCTCAAGGCCGATCTCGACACCCTGCGCGACGGCGGCGCCGACTCCTGAGCCACCGCGTCCGCGGCGCCCGGCGTGCGAGGCTGGCAGCGATGCCCGACACCGTCCGGGGAGGCGGCCCCGCCACCGTCCGGCGCGGCGGCCCCGCCACCGTCCGGCGCGGCGCCCACCGCCCCACCGTCATCTGTGAGGAAACCGGCCCATGACCCCCGCCGACCACGGCGATCAGCCCGCCCGCATCCTGATCGTCGACGACGAGCCGGCCGTCCGCGAAGCGCTGCGCCGCAGCCTGGTCTTCGAGGGCTATACGACCGAGACCGCCGTCGACGGCCTGGACGCGCTGGACAAGGCCGGGAGCTGGCAGCCCGAGCTGATCGTGCTCGATGTGCTGATGCCCCGGATGGACGGGCTGACCGCGGCCCGGCGGCTGCGCGCGTCCGGGGTGACCGTACCGGTGCTGATGCTCACCGCCCGGGACACCGTCGGCGACCGGGTCACCGGGCTGGACGCGGGCGCCGACGACTACCTCGTCAAACCCTTCGAACTCGATGAGCTGCTCGCCCGTATCCGCGCCCTGCTGCGCCGCAGCTCCTACGCGGCGGCGCACGAGGCGGTGGCCGAGGACGACGCGCTCGCCTTCGGCGATCTGCGGATGGACCTGGCGACCCGCGAGGTGACGCGCGGCGGGCGCCGGGTCGAGCTGACCCGGACCGAGTTCACCCTGCTGGAGATGTTCCTCGCCCACCCCCGCCAGGTGCTCACCCGGGAACAGATCCTCAAGGCGGTGTGGGGCTTCGACTTCGAGCCCTCGTCCAACTCGCTCGATGTGTACGTCATGTATCTGCGCCGCAAGACGGAGGCGGGCGGTGAACCGCGGCTGGTGCACACCGTCCGCGGAGTGGGTTACGTACTGCGCCCGGCGGACGGCGATCCCTCGTGACCGGCGACGGCCCGCTGCGCTCCCGGCTGCCGCTGCGCTCCCGGCTGGCGCTGCTGACCGCGGTCGCGGTGGCGGTCGCGGTGGCGCTGTCCGCGTTCGCCTGCTGGTTCGTCACCCGGGAGCAGCTGACCGGCGCGCTGGACGACAAGCTCCACGATGTCTCCGGGGTCTATGTCCGCGATCTGGTGGAGGCGCAGAACACCTGCTCGTCCCAGTCCCAGCCGGGTGCCGGATCCCGGCCCGGCGCCTCCGACGTGCAGCTCGTCACGCCCGGCGGTGACCGGTGCGTGGCCCGTGGCTCCCGCGCGGTCAAGGTGACCGGGGACGATATCGCGGTGGCCCGGGGGCGGCTGAACGACGTCACCCACGACAGTACGACGGCCGAGGGCACCCGGATGCGGGTGTACACCTTCGTCACCTCCCCACAGGACGGCATCCCCTCGATGACCGTCTCCGTCTCCCGCCCGCTGAGCGAGGTCACCGAACCGCTGAACACCCTCGCCCTGGTGATGCTGCTGGTCGCGGGCGGCGGGGTGCTGGGCGCCGGGGTGGCGGGGCTGTGGATCGCCCGGACCGGGCTGAAACCGGTGGACCGGCTGGCGGAGGCGGTCGAGCATGTGGCCCGCACCGAGGACCTGGCGGTACGGATCCCCGCCGAGGGCGATGACGAGATCGCCCGGCTGTCCCGGTCCTTCAACGGGATGGCCGCCGCCCTCGCCTCCTCCCGCGACCGCCAGCGGCAGCTGATCGCGGACGCCGGTCATGAGCTGCGCACCCCGCTCACCTCGCTGCGCACCAATGTGGAACTGCTGGTGCGCAGTGAGGAGACCGGCCGCCCGCTGCCGCCCGCCGACCGCGACGCGCTGATGGCCAGCGTCAAGGCCCAGGTGACCGAGCTGGCCGCGCTGATCGGCGATCTCCAGGAGCTGGCCCGGCCGGACGCGCTGCCCGGCAGCGGACCGCCCCAGGTGGTCGCCCTGCACGAGGTGGCGCTGACCGCCGTGGAGCGGGCCCGGCTGCGCGGCGTGGGGCTGACCGTCGACGCCGCGCTGGACCCCTGGTACGTCCGCGGGGAACCGGCGGCCCTGGAACGGGCGCTGGTCAACCTGCTCGACAACGCGGTGAAGTTCAGCCCTTCGGGTGGTGTGGTCGATGTCGCGCTCAGAAGGGGAGAGCTGACCGTACGGGACCGGGGGCCCGGCATCGCGGAGGATGAACTGCCGCATGTCTTCGAGCGGTTCTGGCGATCCCCGTCCGCCCGCAGTCTGCCCGGCTCCGGTCTGGGACTGTCCATCGTGGCCCGCGCCGTCCAGCAGGCCGGTGGCGAGGTCGGGCTGCGGCCCGCGGAGGGCGGCGGCACCGTCGCCTGGATCCGGTTCCCGGGGGCGCCCACGGCCCCGCCCGGAGAGGCGGGGCCGACGGGGGCCTAGGTCGTGTCGTCCGGATCTTTCGCGGGTCCGCGACGATCCGAACGACACGACCTAGCGGTGGGTCCTGCCCAGATGCAGATCGGTGCCGACCAGGTCGGCCACGATGCCGTCCGGCCGCACCCTGATGTTCTGGATGTGGACGCCCTTGGCCTTCTTCGGCATCTGGAAGGAGAGCGACAGCTTCTCCGACAGCTCCGGTACCTTCAGCTTGGTCAGCGCGGAGGCCACCACCGGGTTGATCCCCAGCTTCTTGACCAGCTGGGGGTGGTCGGCCACCAGGTCGACGAAGTTGACCTTCATCAGCGCCGGGATGAACTTCCGCGACTTGGTGATCCGCTCCACCCGCTCGTTCTGCGGCAGTGACCGGCTCGAGGACTCCGGCTCCAGCCCGAGCTGCCGCGCCACCGACCCCACTGTCAGCAGCGCCTTGGCCTTCTCGGCGTCCCGGCTGATCCGCTCCGCGGTCTTGCGGTGCAGCTGAAGTCCCTCATGGCGGCCGGGGCGATAGGTGGCGACTCCGGGCATGTCCAGCCGCATCCCGCTGACGCTCGTGGAGATCCCCCGGTCGCCGTCGCGCCGGATCTGCGCCATGGCGTGCATCGTCACCTGCTGTCCGGCGACCGGCAGTTTGCCGTCGGCGCGTACCGACTCGGGACCGATGGCCCGGAACTGCACCTGGGAGGCGCCCAGTTCGCGGTTGAGGTCCTCGAACGCCAGCAGCACATCGCCGTTCATCTGGCCCGCCACGGCGCCGTGGATGGAGCTGGGCAGACTCCCGGTGAGCCGGACGTCCTTGGCCTTCGCGCTCACCTCGGCGAGCGACACCCGGTCGGCCGCGACATCGGGCACCGTGACGTCGACCTCGTCCAGGCGCTTGTCCCACACCTGGGTGAGGAACGGGAAGCCGTGGATCGTCACATTCGGCGCGGTGGCCAGCCCCATCTTCTGCTGGAGCTGACCCTCGGCCTTCTTCTCCGCGTACATCAGGGCACAGCGGTCGGCCAGCAGCAGCAGCGCGGTGGCCACCAGGGCGCCGATCACCAGCTTGGCCGCGATCGGCACGGCCGCGAAGCGGTTGCGTGCGCGCCGGGAGCGGCGGCGGTGGTTGGGCGGCGTCCACGGCTCGTCCTCGGCGCCCTCGCCGTCGGCGCCGTCCTCGTCATCGTCCTTGAGCCCGAGACCGAGCGGGTCGTCCGGGTCGTAAGGGTCGGCCAGCTCGGCCAGTTCGTCATACGGGTTGCTGTACGCGGAGGGGTCGGGGCCGCCCCGCGGAGCGCCCGGCGCCGGGTGGTCCGCACCGCTCTGCGGCCATGCGTGGACGTCGTCGTACGTGGGGTCGTACGAGGCGTCATGCGTGGGGTCGTCGTACCCGGTGTCGTACGCCGTGTCATACCCGGCGTCGTAACCGGCGAGGTACGCCGTGTCGTTCGGATCCGTGCTGGTTACACCGTTGTGAGAGTTTCGCGGACGCGGTGGAGATATGCGTGTGGGGGATCGCATCGGAACATCCCACCACGGCACACTGCCCCACTCGCAAGTCCTAGCGGCGATACGTGGCGAACGGCACGCTCACCGTCCACCGCGCGAGACGGAACGCGCCTCGGTCACCGTCACCGCCCGCCCGTTCATCTCTTCTCCGTCGAGCTGGGCCATCGCCTTCTCGGCGACCACGTCGTCCATCTCCACGAAGCCGAACCCGCGGGAGCGGCCGCTCTCCCGGTCGGTGATGACGGTGGCGTCGAGCACCTCGCCGATCTGCCCGAACAGGGTCTCCAGGTCGTCCTTCGTCACCTGGTAGCTCAGGTTGCCCACATGCAGTCGCTTCGACATGACCGGCTCTCCTCATTCTGGGTGAAGCGAATCGGTGCAATGCTCTCAACTCCCCACACTTCAGGCATTACGGGTGGGCCGAACCGGTCATGCCCCGGTCCTCACCCGGCCCGGCCGGGGCGGGGCGACCTCGCCCGGCCGCGATTCCCCACGCTCCGGCGGGCGGGGGCCTTGGTCCTGAACCGGACAGCCGAAAGTCCCGGTGAATGGGCAGGCGATCTTAGGTCTCGGTGATATGCCGCACAGCCCGCTACGGGCCTACTACGGGAATTAGGGGTACCGCCCCATATGTGAAGGGCAAGTTTTTCAGCTTTGATCGACTGGCCTCATCACGCCAGGTCAAGGCGCATTTTGCGACCTCTTTAACCGGTCCGCCGGCTGTCGCGGAAAAGAATCTTGACCCCGCAAATTCTACTGGTCTCCTTAGTAGAACCGTATCTTGGCGGAATCGCGGCCACGGGATACCAAGGAGCGTCTGTTCCGGCCCCCAGCCGGTACCCCCCGACGTTCTGGAGGTCGTTTCTCTATGTCGCCGCGTGCCATATTCCGCCGTTCCTCTCTCCGCTCCGTCCGGCGTACCCATGCCGCCGTCGTCGCCGCGGGCGTGGGTGCCTCGGTCGTACTCGGGGCCGGGGTGGCGCTCGCCGCCGAAGCCGCCAAGAGCACCGACACCCTGACCGTGAGCTCCGCCGCCTCCCTCGGGGAGTCGGTGAAGGCCCAGGCCGCCGCCGTGGAGAAGGCCGTCAAGGCCGAGAAGACGGTGGCCACCAAGGTCGCGACGGCCAAGGCCGTCGAGGACAAGTGGGTGACCCCGGTCGCCAAGTACACGCTCGGCGCCACCTTCGGCCGCGCGGGCGCGCTGTGGACGAACAACCACAGCGGTCAGGACTTCGTCGTGCCGAGCGGCACCTCGGTGCGCGCCGCCCACGACGGTGTGGTCGTCAAGGCGGGCCCGAACGGCGGCGGTGACGGTCCGGCGTACGGCAACGCCATCGTGATCAAGCACGACGACGGCAGCTACACCCAGTACGCCCACCTGTCGGACATCCGCGCCTGGATCGGCGAGACCGTGAAGACCGGCGAGGAGATCGCCCTGTCCGGCAGCACCGGCAACTCCACCGGTCCGCACCTGCACTTCGAGGGCCGCAGCACCCCCGACTACGGCTCGGCCTACGACACCGGCCGCTACATGAAGGACCGTGGCATCCGCTACTGACCCCTATGGGCCTGCGTCACCAGATCGAGGGCGACTTCCAGGGCGGCCTTGCGCTTGTCCTCGGGGTCGCCCTCGATCGTCTGAAGCGCGAACAGCCCGGCGTGCATGCTGAAGAGCGCGGTCACACAGCGGACCTGGTCCGACAGTGAGGCGTCGGGCTCCCGGATCAGATCGGACATCGCGAACATCCGGTCCTTGAAGAGCTGGCCGATACTGCTCAGCTCGCGCACCGTCGCCTGGTTCTCCTGCATGAAGCGGAACAGCGGGGCGGCGTTGGTCAGCGCGGCGCTGTAGCGGCGCAGCAGCTCCTGCTTGGTCTCCAGGGTGCGGGGCTGCTCCGCGCCCCAGGCGATCAGCTCGTCCAGCGGCTGTCCCAGGTCCTGGAAGAGGCTGAGGAGGATGTCCTCCTTGGTCTTGAAGTGGTAGTAGAGGGCGGCCTTGGTGACCTCCAGGTGCTCGGCGATCTCCCGCAGCGAGGTCTTCTCGTAGCCGCGCTCGGCGAAGAGTTCCAGGGCGACGTCCTGAATGCGCTGGCGGGTGTCTCCCCGGCGCGCCTTCGGCTCGCCTCCGCGCGCTGTGCTGCCCATGGTCGTCTCCTGTGTCCGTGTGCGGCTGACCCCCGGGCGGGTCGCGGCATTGCTTACTTGACGCCCGGCTAGTTGACGTCCTACCGTCTCCACTGTACGCAACTAGCCGGTCGGCAAGTAAGTGGCTGATTGCGGCCTCACGTCATCACCAGGGGGAGTGGAGATCATGTCCCAGATTCAGCCGGAAGGCGAAGCGCCGCCCGTCGCGGTGGGGCCGCAGGGCAAGGCGGAACGGAAGCCGCGCAGCACCGGTGTGGTGATGCTGGCTCTGATGATCACGATGCTGCTCGCGATGCTCGACAACATGATCGTCGGCACCGCGATGCCCACCATCGTGGGAGACCTCGGCGGGCTGAACCACCTCTCCTGGGTGGTCACCGCCTACACCCTCGCGACCGCCGCCTCGACCCCCATCTGGGGCAAGCTCGGCGATATGTACGGCCGCAAGGGCATCTTCCTCACCTCCATCGTGATCTTCCTGGTGGGTTCCGTGCTCTCCGGTCTGGCCCAGTCCATGGGGCAGCTGATCGGCTTCCGGGCGCTCCAGGGTCTGGGCGCCGGTGGTCTGGTGGTCGGCGTGATGGCGATCATCGGTGATCTGGTGCCGCCGCGGGAGCGCGGCAAGTACCAGGGCATGATGGCCGCCGTGATGGGCGTCGCCATGATCGGCGGCCCGCTCGCCGGTGGCACCCTCACCGACCACCTCGGCTGGCGCTGGATCTTCTACATCAATGTGCCGCTCGGCGTGATCGCCCTGACCGCCGTCACCGTGGTGCTGCACCTGCCGAAGAAGCGCACCGAGGCACGGATCGACTACGCCGGGGCCGGGCTGCTGACCGTCGGGATCACCGCGCTGGTGCTCATCACCACCTGGGGCGGCACCGAGTACGACTGGCTCTCGGGCCAGATCTTCGGGCTCGGCGCGATCGCCGTCGTCTCCCTGGCCGCGTTCCTGTACATCGAGCGGCGGGCGGCCGAACCGGTGCTTCCGCTGCATATCTTCCGCAGCCGCAACTTCTCGGTGATCACCTTCGTCGGCTTCCTGGTCGGCTTCGTGATGTTCGGCGCGCTCACCTTCCTGCCGCTGTACCAGCAGACCGTGCAGGGCGCCTCCGCCACCAACTCCGGGCTGCTGCTGCTCCCGATGCTGCTGACCATGCTGCTGATCTCGCTGGTCGTGGGCCGGATCACCACCGAGACCGGTAAGTACCGGATGTTCCCGATCGTCGGCGGGGTGCTGCTCACCGCCGGAATGGTGCTGCTGGGCACCATGGACACCGGCACCAGCCGGCTGACCACCGGGATCTACATGGCGGTGCTCGGCGCGGGCATGGGCTTCCTGATGCAGCTGACCATGCTGATCGCGCAGAACAGCGTGGAGATGAAGGACATGGGCGTCGGCTCGTCCTCGGCCACGCTCTTCCGCACCCTCGGCGGCTCCTTCGGTGTCGCGATCCTCGGGGCGCTCTTCACCCACCAGGTCCAGGACACCATGGTCGAGAAGGCCGGGGACAAGGGGAAGGCGATCACCTCCGGCGGCGCCCAGCTGGAGCCGTCCCAGCTGGACAAGTTGCCCACCGCGGTCCGGGACGCCTACGCCCACGCCGTCTCCGACGGCACCCACCAGGTCTTCCTGTGGGGCTCACTGGCCGCCGTGGTCGCCTTCGCGGCCTCCTGGTTCATCAAGGAGCTGCCGCTGCGCGGCGCGGAGCCCACGGCGGAGGGCGACGGCGCGGCCCCGGCCGACCGGGCGCCGGTGACCGAGACCGTCTGAGCCGTACGCACTTTCCCCGCCGGGCCGCCCGGCGCCCACCTACCCGCCCGCTCCGGGCCGGGGGAGGGCGCCGGGCGGCCCGCTGTCGGTGGGGTATGTCAGCATCGGGACCGTGGCGACCACTCCGGGCGAGGCCCGGCTGGAGCACCTGCGCCGGCTGCGGCTCGCCAAGGACGTGATGGACCGCGACTGGGCCGAGCCGCTCGACCTGGACGCGGTCGCCGCGCACGCCGGATACTCCCGCTATCACTTCCTCCGTGCCTTCAAGGCGGTCTACGGCGCCACCCCCGGGGCCTATCTGAGCCGCCGCCGGATCGAGCGGGCCGAGGAGCTGCTGCGCTCGGCCAATCTCTCCGTCACCGAGATCTGCACCCTCGTCGGCTTCAGCAGCCTGGGCACCTTCTCCGCCAGCTTCAAGAAGCAGACCGGACTGAGCCCCAGCGACTACCGCCGTCAGCACCTCGGCCGGGGCGCGGCGCTGATACCGGGGTGCTACGCGATGCTCTGGAGCGGCGGTATCCGGTGCGGCGCGGCGGACCCTTCGGAGGGCGCGCGGAACAGCAACTCTTGAGAAGCCCGGCGGGCGGCCCGCCGCATACGTTGGCGATGACGCGGAAGCGTCCATCGAGTCGGCCATCGTGCGCGGAGGCAGCAATGATCAAGGGAATGTCCATCGTCACCGTCTGGGTGCTCGACCAGGACCGGGCCAAGGAGTTCTACACCGAGAAGCTGGGCTTCGAGGTCCGCACCGATATGCGGATCGGCGGGGACGGCGGTATGCGCTGGCTCACCGTCGGCGCCAAGGACCAGCCCGACGTGCAGCTCACCCTGATGGTGCCCGGCACCCCGGGGCTGGACCCGGAGTCGGCCGAGGCCCTGAAGAAGCTGGTCGCCAAGGGCGTGCTCGGCGCGGGCGTGCTCACCACCGACGACATCCACGCGGATTACGCGGCGCTCAAGGCGAAGGGCGTGGAGTTCCTCCAGGAGCCGCAGGAGCGCCCCTACGGCACCGAGGCGCTCTTCCGCGACGACTCCGGCAACTGGTTCTCGTTCACCCAGCCCCGCGAGGAGCTGGACCTCAGCATGGACTGGGACGGCTGCGCCGCGGAGTGAGTCCGCCCGGCCCGCCCGGCGCGGGTGACGCGTCCGCGGTGGTCGCCGCGCGGCTCAGTCCGGGACCTCGATGATGGGGAAGCTGCCGGTGTTGGTGGGCGCGGACTCCGGCAGCCACAGCACCGCCACCGCGCCGTCCTCGCCCTCCGCCGTCGGCTCCGTGTTCCGGAAGGTCAGCCGGGCGCCCAGCACCCGCGCCTGGCCCGCGGCGATGGTCAGCCCCAGCCCATGGCCCTTGCCCGCCCGGTCCTTGCTGCCGGTACGGAAGCGGCTGGGCCCGTCCTTCAGCAGCGACTCGGGGAAACCGGGGCCGTGGTCGCGCACCCGCAGCACCCGCCCTTCGACGGTCACCTCGAAGGGCGGTTTGCCGTGCCGGGCGGCATTGGCCAGGAGATTGCCGAGTATCCGCTCCAGCCGACGCGGATCGGTGGAGACATGGGCGTCGCGCAGGACGGTGACCACCGCGTCCGGGGCCACCACCCGCACCCGGCGGCTGATGAACTCGCCCAGCTCCACCTCCTGGAGTTCGGCGCGCTCGGCGAAGCCGTCCAGCCGCGCCACCTCCAGCACGTCCTCGACCAGGGTGCGCATCGCCTGTGCCCGGTCCCGGACCAGCTCGGTCGGCCGCCCCGGGGGCAGCAGCTCGGCGGCGGTGAGCAGTCCGGTGACCGGGGTGCGCAGCTCATGGGCGATATCGGCGGTGACCCGCCGCTCGGCCTCCAGCCGCTCCTGCAACGCCTCGGCCATCCCGTCGACGGCGCGCGCGAGGTCGTCGGTCTCATCGCGCACCCGGCCGCCGATCGCGTCCCGGATCCGTACCTCGGAGTCGCCCTCGGCCAGTTTGCGGGCGGCGGTGGCGGCCTTGCGCAGCCGCCGGGAGAGCTGGTCGCCGATGAGCACCCCGAGCGCGATCCCGCCCAGCACCACCGACACCGAGCCCAGGATCAGCACCCGGTCCAGATCGTCCAGGACGGCGAACCGGTCCTTGAACCGGGTGTGCACGGACAGGACCTTGCCGTTCCGCAGCGGGACCGAGGCCCACACCTCGGGGGTGCCGGTGCCGGAGTCCTCCAGGTAGGTGGCGCGCTGGCCGCGCCATGCCTCCTTCTTCAGCAGCTCGGGCAGTTCGGGGTCGTCCAGTTTGGCGCCGAAGCCCAGCACCCGGGACTGCTCGTACCAGCGCTGGGCGACCTTCACCCGCTCGTCCATCACATTGCGGCTGTTCTCGAGCATGGAGACGCGGGCCGCGTTGTGCACCACCAGGCTCAGCGCGACGGCGACGAGCGCGCTCACGGCGGCGATGGCCAGGCTGACCTTCCAGCGCAGACCGGAGCGGAGAGCGAGCTTCACCACCGGTCAGCCCTTGAGCTTGTAGCCGAAGCCACGGACCGTCTCGATACGGTCCTGGCCTATCTTGCCGCGCAGCCGCTGCACATGGACGTCCACCACCCGGGTGTCGCCGCCCCAGCCGTACTCCCAGACGCGCTCCAGGAGCTTGTCGCGGGAGAGCACGGTGCCGGGCGCGGAGGAGAACTCCAGCAGCAGCCGCATCTCGGTCGGGGTCAGCGCGACCTGCTCGCCGCCCTTGCGGACCTCCATGCCCTCCGGGTCCACCTCCAGATCGCCGAACCGCAGCACTCCGCAGTCCGGCTCCTCCGGGTCGTCCGCCGCGCCCCGGCCGCCGGGACCGCTGGCGTGGCCGAAGCGGCGCAGCACCGCCCGGATCCGGGCGACCAGCACCGCGCCGTCGAAGGGCTTGGTGACGTAGTCGTCGGCGCCGGCCTCCAGGCCGAGCACCACATCGATCGCGTCGGCGCGGGCCGACAGCATGATCACGGGAACCGTGGACTCATCGCGGATCCGGCGGCACAGGCTCACCCCGTCCAGTCCCGGAACCATCACATCGAGCAGCGCGATATCGGGCCGGTGGGCGCGGAACTGCTCCAGCCCGGTCAGCCCGTCGGGCGCGGCGGTCACCAGAAAGCCGTCACGCTCCAGGGCGAGCTGGGTGGCCTCGCGAATGACATCGTCGTCCTCGACGAAGAGCACATGGGTTTCGGCCACGCCTGGGATCAGCCTTCCGTTCCGTCGGCACTCGGGGACGCATCGTCCTTGGGCGCGCTGTAGTCCGTGTGCTTGCGGGTGACTTCCGCGAACTCCTGGCGCTGCCCCGACCAACGGTAGGTGATGAGGTCCTCGCGCGAGGGACAGCAGACGGGGTCCCCGGAGGAGTAGGAGAGCCGGGTGACCTGGAGGTCGTCCTTGGCGATCACCGCGTAGACGGGGGGCTGTTCGTCCTGGAAGACATTCTGGTACTTCTCGCCCACCTTGCGGTAGACATACGACCCGATGCCGAAGCCGTCGGTGCAGGCCATGACGTTGATGACCAGGTCGGGAGAGGTGGATCCGGTCAGTCGGCCCTTGGTGACATCCACCGGATAGCCGTTGATCAGCTCGGTGCTCTTGGCCTTGGTGGCCTTCCGGCAGGGCTTGAGATTGTCCTTCAGATCCTCGCTGACCTGGGGATCCTCTTTCACCAGCCGTACCGGGTCGATCTTCCGCTCACCCGCGGTCGGCAGCGCCGAGGCACCGCCCGCCTGCTTGCCGGAGCCCGTCGAGGTCGACGCCCACTTGGTCTGCGCCGGGCCCTCGTTACGCACTCCTTGGCTGGTGGAGCCGCATCCGGCCAGCATCCAGCCGCCGGCGGCCGCGAGTCCCACGATCGCGCCGCCGGTGATCACCGCACTCCTGACGGGAGAGGCCCTGGTCAGGCCGCGCACCGTTCCTGCCCCCGCTCGTTGCGGCCGCGACGGAGCCGGGTGGGCTTCCGCACCGGGGCGGCGGCCTCGCCCGCCACACCGGGGCGACCGAGCGCACGGGCGTCCAGGTCGCGGCTCTCCAGCTCCTGCCGCAGCCGGGCCAGCGCCCGGTGCAGCGTGCTCTTGACCGTGCCGGTCGACATACCCAGCGCCTCCGCAGTCTCCTCCGTCGTCATCTGCTCCCAGTGTCGCAGCACCACGACGCTGCGCTGCTTGGGAGCCAGAACTCCGAGGATGTCGATCAAGAGGGCGCGGTTGGCGTGCTGCTCGGTGCCGTCCTCGACGCTCGCCTCCGGCAGCTGCTCGGTGGGCACCTCGTCCAGCTTGCGCGCCCGCCACCACTCGGTACGGGTGTTGATCATGACGCGTCGGAGGTAGGCGTCGGCAAGCGACTTGTCCGCTATGCCGTCCCAGCGCCCGTAGGTGCGCACCAGGGCGGTCTGGAGGAGGTCCTGCGCCTCGACGGGGTCGGGGACCAGCCGGCGGGCGCTGCGCAGCAGGGCGTCCTGCCGGTTCCGCACGTACTCTTCGAAATCCAGAACCTTGCCGCTGCCGGACATGTGCAGCCTCCATCCCGCGTGTTCCCCATGTGATTGCTGGCGGTCGTCCAGCACGGGAAGGACGCTACGGAGGCGCTGTTGCGGCGTGATGTGCATCAGCACCTCGGCCAATGCACAGCTACCCATAGGTTGTGTAACAACGGAACCCGGAGCGATGGAGTGTCAGAACCGGGTCCGTGCTGTGTCACAGCTCTGTCACAGAAGGGCTGTTGGGGGTGGGGTGGATCACGTGAGCGGCAGCCGGTAGTACCCGCCCGCCAGCGGTTCGACGAGACCGTCGGCCACCAGACCGTCCAGCGCCCGGGCCCGCTGCACCGGTTCGTTCCACACCTGGTCCAGCGACGCCTGCGGAACCGGCGCGATCGCCTCCCGCAACACCGCCAGCAGCTTGCCGCGCACCTGCCGGTCGGTCCCGGCGTAGCTCTGGGTGCGCCGCGGCGGGCCGTCGTGCTCCGGCGCCCCGGCCCCGTGCCACGCGCAGTGCGCCACGATCGGGCAGCGCACACAGGCGGGCGTACGGGCCGTGCACACCAGCGCGCCCAGCTCCATCGTGGCCGCCGCCCAGCGGGCCGCGGTGGACTCGTCGTCGGGCAGCAGGGTGCGGGCCAGCTTGCGTTCGGCGGCGGTGGTGGCGTTCGGCGGGTACTGCGCACCGCCGACGGCCCGTGCGAACACCCGCCGCACATTGGTGTCCAGGACCGCGTGGCGCTGGCCGTACGCGAAGGACGCCACCGCCGCGGCCGTGTACTCGCCCACCCCCGGCAGCGCCAGCAGCTGCGCGTGGTCGCTGGGGACATCGCCGCCGTGCCGCTCCCTTATCGCGGCGGCCGCGCCGTGCAGCCGCAGCGCGCGCCGCGGATAGCCGAGCCGGCCCCAGGCGCGGACCGCCTCACCGGGCGGCTCGGCGGCCAGGTCGGCGGGGCGCGGCCAGCGGGCGAGCCACTGCTCGTACACCGGCAGCACCCGGCTCACCGGGGTCTGCTGGAGCATGAACTCGCTCACCATCACACCCCAGGCCCCCGCTTCCGGGCGGCGCCAGGGCAGATCGCGGGCGTGCGCGTCGAACCAGTCGATGACGGGCCGGTGGAAGGTGGCACCGTCGGTGGCGGTCGGGCTTACGGCGGCCGGGAGGGCGGGGTTGGCAGTCATCACGACGATCCTGGCATGCCGAGGCCCTCGACGGTGGCCGAGGGCGCGGGCGTTCGGGTCGAGCCGCGCGCCGCCGGTAAAAAACGTGCAATCCGGGCGTCGTGGTGGGAACGGATGGCCGCTTGCCGTCCCGGGGTGCGGCCCCGGATGGCGGATCCTGTCCGATGATGAGAAAAGTAGGGGGCCGAGCGGTGATTATTGGCGGGTCGCGCCCCGGATCTCTCGTAGAGTTTCCGCGTGGGATCACTGCGCAATCCGATCGGGCCGCTCCCCTCCTCCATCTACTGGCGGCGGAGGGCCGTTGCGCTGGCCCTTCTCGCGCTTCTCGTACTCCTCGTCATCTGGGCCTCCGGCTGGGGTGGTTCGGGCGGCGGCGGACACGACGACGGCAAGCGCCCGGGCGGCGGACCCGCGTCCACCATCACCCCCGGCCCCACCTCCTCCACCCCGGTCAACAGCGAACGGCCGGGCGGGCGCGATGAGTCGGGCAGCGGCGGCGGCTCCGACGACGAGGACCCCGGCTCCGGCGGCAGCGGCGACGAGGGCGGCGACGGCGGCGGTACGGGCACCGGCTCCGAGGGCTCCGGCGGTGGCGGCGGCGGCAATGGCATCGGCACCGGCGGCGGACGGACCCTCCCGGTCGGGTCGAGCCTGCCCGACTGCCGCCGCGCGGATATCGACTTGACGGTGCGCAGCGTCAAGGACGAGAAGGTCCGCAACACTTACGGACCGGGTGAGAAGCCCACGTTCGAGATCGTCGTGAAGAACAGCTCGAACAGCTCCTGCAAGGTCGACTTCGGCCGCGCCGCCGCCTCGTTGACCATCACCGACAAGGACGACGAGCACGTCTGGGCCTCCGGCGACTGCCCGGACGGCAGCGCCACCGCCCTGGTCGAGGTACCGGGCTCGGGCGAGACCAAGCGGATCGTGGAGTGGGACCGCAAGCGCAGCGCCGAGCACTGCGCCACCCCGTCGGGGCCGTCGGCGGCCAAGGCCGGTACGTATCTGGTGGAAGCGAAGCTGGACGGCCTCGGCACCGCTCAGGTGTCGGTCCTCCTGAAGAAGGACTGACGGCCGGGGGCCCCTCGGGCCCCCGCCCCGCGGTCAGACGTAGCGTTCCAGGATCGAGGACTCGGCCAGCCGGGAGAGCCCCTCACGGACCGAACGCGCCCGTGCCTCGCCCACACCGTCCACCATCTGGAGATCGTCCACACTGGCGGCCAGCAGCTTCTGGAGTCCGCCGAAGTGCTCCACCAGCCGCTCGATGATGGCGCCCGGCAGCCGTGGCACCTTCGCCAGCAGCCGGAAGCCGCGCGGCGAGACGGCCGAGTCCAGCGTCTCGGGCGAACCGCTGTAGCCCAGCGCCCGCGCCACGATGGGCAGTTCGAGCAGCTCGGCATGGGTCAGCCGGTCCAGCTCGGCGAGCGCGTCGCCGACGGTGCGGGTGCGCTTGGCGGTCGGCTCCGGTACGTAGTCCCGCACCACGAGCTCGCGCTCCGGCTCCACACCCGCGATCAGCTCGTCCAGCTGGAGGGAGAGCAGCCGCCCGTCGGTGCCCAGCTCGACCACGTACTCGGCGATCTCGGTGGCGATCCGCCGGACCATCTCCAGCCGCTGCGCGACCGCGCTCACATCCCGGACCGTGACCAGGTCCTCGATCTCCAGGGCGGACAGGGTGCCCGCCACCTCGTCCAGCCGGAGCTTGTAGCGCTCCAGGGTGGCCAGCGCCTGGTTGGCGCGGGAGAGGATCGCCGCGGAGTCCTCCAGGACCCGCCGCTGCCCGTCCACGTACAGCGCGATCAGCCGCATCGACTGGCTGACGGAGACCACCGGGAAGCCGGTCTGGATCGAGACGCGCTGCGCGGTGCGGTGGCGGGTGCCGGTCTCCTCGGTGGGGATCGACGCGTCCGGGACGAGCTGCACCCCCGCCCGCACGATCTTGGTGATGTCCTTGTCGAGGATCAGCGCGCCGTCCAGCTTGCACAGCTCGCGCAGCCGGGTCGCGGTGAACTCGACGTCGAGGACGAAGCCGCCGGTGCACAGCGACTCCACGGTCCGGTCCGTGCCGAGCACGATCAGGCCGCCCGTATTGCCGCGGAGCACCCGCTCCAGGCCGTCGCGCAGCGCCGTACCGGGCGCGACCGCGCTCAGCGAGGCGCGCATCAGACCGTCGGCTTTGCCGGGAGCCGAAGCCCGGTCGCCTGCTGCCACTGCACTCCTCCGTCGCCAGGTCTGTCGGTACCGCGATCGCCCTTCCGCGGCCGGTGTGCGAGGCCACGTACGGGCGAGACCAGGGCAAAGTCTACCGGCGGTCACCGGCCTCCCGTGGGGCCTCCCGGCGTACGCCCGTGGCCGGGAAGCGGAGCGCGGCACTCAGCCCACCGCCCCGACGCACCGTAACCGACAGGCTCAGCCGCCGTCCTCCCCCGCGGCCGCCGCGGCCCGCTCACCGCGCTCCCGGCGCCGGGGCAGCACCCGCAGCGCGTCCCCGATGTCCGCGACCTCCAGCACCCGCATCCCGTCCGGGATCCGGCCCGGGTCGGACGGGACGAGGGCGTGGGTGAAGCCGAGCCGCGCGGCCTCGGCCAGCCGCCGCTGTACGCCGGTGACCCGGCGGACCTCGCCCGCGAGACCCACCTCGCCGATCGCCACCAGGTTCTTCGGCAGCGGGGTGTCGCTGGCGGCGCTGGCCAGCGCCAGGGCCACGGCGAGGTCGGCGGCGGGCTCGGTCAGCCGCACCCCGCCCACTGTCGCGGTGTAGATGTCGCGCTTGCCCAGCGCGTTGATCCGGCCGCGCTGCTCCAGCACCGCCAGCATCATCGACACCCGGGAGGTCTCCAGACCCGAGGTGGTGCGGCGGGGGGAGGGGATCTGGGTGTCCACGGTGAGCGCCTGGACCTCGGCGACCAGCGGCCGGCGGCCCTCCAGCGTGACGGTCAGACAGGTGCCGGGCACCGGCTCGGCGCGACGGGTGAGGAACAGCCCGGAGGGGTCCGCGAGACCGGTGATGCCCTCGTCGTGCAGCTCGAAGCAGCCGACCTCGTCGGTGGTCCCGTAGCGGTTCTTCACCCCGCGCACCAGCCGCAGCCGGGCGTGCCGGTCGCCCTCGAAGTGCAGCACCACGTCGACCAGATGCTCCAGCAGCCGGGGCCCCGCGATCGCGCCGTCCTTGGTCACATGGCCCACCAGCAGGGTGGACATCCCGCGCTCCTTGGAGGCGCGGATCAGCGCCCCGGCCACCTCGCGGACCTGCGCCATCCCGCCGGGCGCGCCGTCGATCTCGGGGGAGGCGACGGTCTGTACGGAGTCCAGCACCAGCAGGGACGGCTTCACCGAGTCGAGATGGCCGAGGACGGCGGAGAGATCGGTCTCGGCGGCGAGATACAGATGCTCGCTGAGCGCGCCGATGCGGTCGGCGCGCAGCCGCACCTGGCTCGCCGACTCCTCCCCGGTGATGTACAGCGTGCGGTGGTCGTCGTCGGCGGCCTTGGCCGAGACATCGAGCAGCAGCGTGGACTTGCCGACCCCCGGCTCCCCGGCGAGCAGCACCACGGCGCCGGGCACCAGCCCGCCGCCGAGCACCCGGTCCAGCTCGTCCACCCCGGTGGAGCGGGCGGTGGCCCGACGGCCGTCGACCTCGCCGATGGGCACCGCGGCGGAGGTGACCCGGCCGGGCGCGGTGGTGCGCACCCCGGGCGCGCCGGTCTCCTCGACCGTGCCCCACGCCTGGCACTCCGGGCACCGGCCGAGCCACTTGGCGGTGGTCCAGCCGCATTCGGTACAGCGATAGGAGGGCCGGTCCTTGGCGGATGAGCGGGAGGAGCTACGGGCAGCCATGCCGTAACGCTAGCGTCGGCCGCCGACAGCGGGGGTCCGCGGGCCCGGTCGGGGGCGTTGGGACGCATAGCAGGTTGCGGCAACCCGAGTGGGACACCTGTCCCCTTATGAGGGAGATCGTCACCCGTAAGGGTTAAAACCGCGCAAGTAGCGCGAGTAAGTCTGCATCATCCGCCTACCGTCACCGGGTGATGAGCAGCAGGTCCGAGCACTCCACACAGGCCACCGGCGGACACCGGACGCATCGGCGTGCGCCCCGCTCCGGCAATACGCGCCCCCAGCGCCCGCCGGCGCGCTACGAGCCGTACCTCGACGGCCTGTTCACGTACTGCCTCTCGGTCCTGTGCGAGCACGACGCGGCCGCCGCCACCCTGGGCGATGTGCTGGCGGTGGCCGAGCGTCGGCGCGGCCGGGGGCGCGGCCGCGCGCCCGCCGAGGGTGATCTGTGCCGCCCCTGGCTCTACGCGGTCGCCCGCTGGGCCTGTCTGCGCAAACTGGCCGAGCTCAAGGAGCGGCGCGAGTACCGGGGCATCAGGGACTGGCGGGCGGTCCGCTCCCGCCACGGCGACCAGGGGCCGGACACCCCGCCGGGCGCCGCGGACACCGCCGCCGCCGTCGTCGACACCGAGCTGCCCGAGGCGCTCGCCGCCCAGCGCCGTCGTGAACTGGCCGCGCTCGCCTGGCCGGAGGCGGCCGGGACCACCGCCGAGCAGCGTGAGGCCCTCGAGCTCGCCGTGCGCCATCAGCTCACCCCGGCCGAGGTGGCCGCCGCGCTCGGCAAGGAGCAGGACGAGACCCGCACCCTGCTCGCCAGCGCCGCCTGCGAGGTGGAGCGGACCCGCGCCGCCCTCGCCGTCGTCGAGCTGGGCCACTGCCCGGTGGTCGCGCGGCTCGCGGGCGACACCCAGGTGCTGCTCTCCGCCGCCCTCCGCCGTGAGCTGGTGCGGCATGTGGACGACTGCCGCGAATGCCGTCGGATGGCCGAGCGGGCCACGGCGGACGGCCCCTGGCCCGGTACGGCTGCGGCGCCCGCCGCCCTGCCGCTGGTGGAGGCACCGCGGGCGGCCGTGCGGGCCGCGATGATGTGCGCGCTCAGCGAGCGCCCCGCGCGCGCCGTCTCGGGGCCCCGCTTCGACCGGCGCGGCTTCCCGCTCGACCCCCAGGACCGCGCGGCGCGGCGCAGCCGGATCCGCAGCCGCGCGCTCACCACCACGGTGGTCGCCACGGTGGTGGCGGCGCCGGTGCTCGCGCTGTGGGCTGCGTACCGGGGCGCCCCGCAGGCCGGGGGCGAGCACGACACCGACTCCGTCGCCGCCGCCGACGCGGACGGCGCCGGGGAGGCGCCGACCGGCCACAAGCTGCTGGACGGCCGCTCCTTCGAGCGCACCGGCAGCGCGCAGGACCGTTCCGCCGCCCGGCTCGGCGCCGGGCGGGATCCCCGGGACCCCGAGGACGCGAGGCGCGGCAAGCGCGGCAAGCGGTCGGCGGATGTCTCGGTCGAGGTCATCGGCCCGGACGGCAGAGTGGTGCGCTACGGCACCATCGACGACGTGCATGGCGGGAAGAACGGCGACCGGCGGCCGGGCGACTCGGGCTCCCCGGGTCGCGGCGACGGTTCCGGCGGCTCCGGCCCGTCCCGTCCGGCACCCGGTCCGGGGCGGCTGACGGTCGAGGCCCAGCCCCAGGGCGACACCACCATGATCACCCTCACCGCCTCCGGTGGCTCCCCGGTCCGCTGGACCGCCTCCGCGGGGGCGGACTGGCTCCGGATGAACCACTCGAGCGGGGTGCTCCGGCCGGGCGAGACCACCAGGGTCACCGTCTGGGTGGATCACGAGCGTGAGCCGTCCGGGCGCTGGAGCGCCCGCGTCACGATCGGCCCCTCGGGCACCGTCGTGGTGATCGAGGGCCGGGGCGCGCCGTCCCAGCCGACACCCGGGCCCGGCACGCCGTCCGGCACACCGAGCCCCTCGCCGAGCGATCCGTCCCCCGCTCCCTCCGGCTCGCCGACGCCGAAGGACTGAGCCCGGCGTGGGCGACGCCGCCCACCGGCGCGGCCTGCCGTACAGCGGCCGCCGTACAGCGGGGCCGGGCGCCGGACACGCGGGGAAGGGGACGGGGTCGGATCAGTCCCCGGCGGGCCGCTGGTCCGGGTCGGCCGGATGCGGGGCCAGCAGCGGCAGCGTGGACGCCAGCCGGGCCTCGCAGAGCTCGGCCAGCCGGTCGTACCCCGCCTTGCCCATCAGCTCCGTGAGCTCCGGCCGGTAGGAGACGTACACCGGGTCACCGGCGCCGTGCGCCGAGGTCGCCGAGGTGCACCACCAGTGCAGGTCATGGCCGCCCGGTCCCCAGCCGCGCCGGTCGTACTCGGCGATGGTGACCTGGAGCACCCGGGTGTCGTCGGGCCGGTCGATCCACTCGTAGGACCGGCGGACCGGCAGCTGCCAGCACACATCCGGTTTGGTCTCCAGCGGTTCGCGGCCCTCGCGCAGCGCCAGGATGTGCAGTGCGCAGCCCGCGCCGCCCGCGAACCCGGGGCGGTTCTGGAAGATGCACGAGCCCTGGTGGCGACGGGTCTGGCGCTCACCGTCGTCGTCCTCCTGCACCCAGCCCCGGGTGTGTCCCTCGTCGTGGAACTGCCAGATCTCCGGGGTGAGCCGGGCCATATGGCGCCCGACGCGCTCCTCGTCCTCCTCGTCGGAGAAGTGCGCGCCCAGGGTGCAGCAGCCGTCGCTGGCGCGACCCGCCTGGATGCCCTGGCAGCCCTGGCCGAAAATGCAGCTCCAGCGGGAGGTCAGCCAGGTCAGATCGCACCGGAAGAGCTGTTCGTCGTCGGCCGGATCGGGGAACTCGACCCACGCGCGGGCGAAGTCGAGGCCGACCTCGTCCCCGGCCGGGGGCGAGATCTGTTCCTCGGCCCTCCGCTCCGGGGCGCCGTGCCGGCCTTTGTCCTGCTTCGCCTTTTTCGTCTTTGCCACGGTGCAAGCGTATGCCCCCGAAGCGGAAGCGGAGGTCGGGGACCCGTGCATGAGTACGCACTCTGCGCAGTAGCGTTCTGGCCATGAGACTCGGTGTCCTCGATGTGGGTTCGAATACCGTCCATCTGCTCGTGGTGGACGCGCACCCCGGCGCGCGCCCGCTGCCCGCGCACTCGCACAAGGCGGAGCTGCGGCTGGCCGAACTGCTCGACGGGGACGGAGCCATCGGCCCCGAAGGGGTGGAGCGCCTGGTCACGGTGGTCCAGGAGGCGCTGGAGGCGGCCGAGGACAAGGGTGTGGAGGACGTCCTGCCGTTCGCCACCTCCGCCGTCCGCGAGGCCGCCAACGCCGATGACGTCCTCGCCCGGGTCGCCGACGAGACCGGGGTGCGGCTCCAGGTGCTCAGCGGCGCCGACGAGGCGCGGCTCACCTTTCTGGCCGCCCGCCGCTGGTACGGCTGGTCGGCGGGGAAGCTGCTGGTCCTGGACATCGGCGGCGGTTCGCTGGAGATCGCGTACGGCATGGACGAGGACCCCGCCGTGGCCGTCTCGCTGCCGCTGGGCGCGGGCCGGCTGACGGCCTCCTGGCTGCCCGGCGACCCGCCCGACCCGGCCGACGTACGGGCGCTGCGACGCCATGCGCGGGCCGAGATCGCCCGTACCGTCGGCGACTTCAGCCGCCATGGCGCCCCGGACCATGTGGTGGCCACCTCCAAGACCTTCAGGCAGCTGGCCAGGATCGCGGGCGCGGCCCGCTCCGCCGAGGGCCTGTACGTCCAGCGCCAGCTGACCCGCAAGGCGCTGGAGGAGTGGGTGCCGAAGCTGGCCGCCATGCCCGCGGCGGACCGCGCCGGGCTGCCCGGGGTGTCCGAGGGGCGGGCGGGGCAGCTGCTGGCCGGGGCGCTGGTGGCGGAGGGCGCCATGGACCTCTTCGGCGTGGAGGAGCTGGAGATCTGTCCCTGGGCGCTGCGCGAGGGCGTCATCCTGCGCCGGCTCGACCATCTGCCGACGTGACACTCACCACGGTCCGCGGCGGCCGCACGGCGGACCGGGGGCGTCTCCGGCCCGTCACGATGTCGCCATGGTCCGGCCATGACCTGTTTGTGACCGCGCCATGACGGCGTGCTCCCGACCCGTTCTGCTCTCCGCCCTACGGGCCGCCGTACGCTGTCCTTCGTGACAGAGCCAGTGGTGCGCATCCCGGATGCGAAGGTCGCGCTGTCCACAGCCTCGGTCTATCCGGAGTCGACGGCGACGGCGTTCGAAATCGCCGCCCGCCTGGGCTACGACGGTGTCGAGGTCATGGTGTGGACCGATCCGGTCAGCCAGGACATCGAAGCCCTGCGGCGGCTCTCGGACTACCACGAGGTGCCGATCCTCGCCGTCCACGCGCCGTGCCTGCTGATCACCCAGCGGGTGTGGTCCACCGACCCCTGGGTCAAGCTCCAGCGGGCGAGAGCGGCGGCCGAGAAGCTGGGCGCCTCCACCGTGGTCGTCCACCCGCCCTTCCGGTGGCAGCGTTCCTACGCCCGCGACTTCGTCCGCGGAATCTGGCGGATGGCCGGTGAGACCGATGTGCGGTTCGCTGTCGAGAACATGTACCCGTGGCGCTACCGCGACCGCGAGATGCTCGCCTACGCACCGGACTGGGACGTCACCAAGGACGACTACCGCCACTTCACGATCGACCTGTCGCATACCGCCACCGCCCGCACCGACGCGCTCGGCATGGTGGACCGGATGGGCGACCGGCTGGGCCATGTCCACCTCGCCGACGGCCACGGCTCCAACAAGGACGAGCACCTGGTGCCGGGGCGCGGCTCCCAGCCCTGTGCCGAGCTGCTGGAACGTCTCGCCGCTCATGGGTTCGACGGCCATGTGGTGGTCGAGGTCAACACCCGGCGCGCGATGTCCACCACCGAGCGTGAGGCCGATCTCGCGGAGGCGCTGGCCTTCACCCGGCTCCATCTGGCCTCCCCGACCCCGAAGACCCGCTCCGGCAAGGCGGTGCCCGGTTCATGACCTCGCCAGCGACCCCGCGCAAGCGTGGCCGCCCGGCCCGTTCCCGCGCCGGTGACGAGCCCGCCGCCCGTGACCGCATCCTGGCCGCCGCGCGCGGCGAGTTCGCCGCGCGCGGCTACGACAAGACCTCGATCCGCGGTATCGCCAAGGCCGCCGAGGTGGACCCGGCGCTGGTGCACCACTACTTCGGCTCCAAGGACCAGGTCTTCGGCGCGGCCATCGAACTGATCCTGGCCCCCGCGATGGCCGTTCCGGAGGTCGTCCAGGGCAGCCGGGAGGGCGCGGGCGAGCGGATGGCCCGCCATATCCTCGGGATCTGGGAGAACCCGGTCACCCGGCTCCCGCTGCTGGCCGTGATGCGCTCGGCGCTGACCAACGAGGCCGCCGCCGCGGTGCTGCGCGAGCTGATCGGCCGCCGGGTGCTGCTGCGGATGGCGGGTGAGCTGGACGTACCGGACCCCGAGTTCCGGACCCAGCTGGCCGCGGGGCACATGATCGGGATCCTGATGCTGCGCTATGTGATCAAGATGGAGCCGGTGGCCTCCGCCGGGGCCGAGGACATCATCGCGATGGTGGCGCCCGCCCTTCAGCGCTACCTCATCGAGGACTGAGCCCCGGGGCCACCGGTCCGGAACCTTTCGAACCTTTCCGAGGAGTGAACCAGCCGTCCCGCGATCCGGACACACTGTCCGGATCGCGGATGTGAGGCGTAGGCTCAGAAGACTCCGATCCATGCGATCGCACCACGATCGCCACCCGTATGACGAGGGAGCCGAGTACCGTGCCCGAGCTGAGGTCCCGCACCGTCACCCACGGCCGCAACATGGCGGGCGCCCGCGCCCTTATGCAGGCGTCCGGCGTAGCGCGCGAGGACTTCGGCAAGCCCATCGTGGCCGTGGCCAACAGCTTCACGGAGTTCGTGCCCGGGCACACCCACCTCCAGCCGGTCGGCCGGATCGTCAGCGAGGCGGTCCACGCGGCGGGCGGTATCCCCCGCGAGTTCAACACGATCGCGGTGGACGACGGCATCGCCATGGGCCACGGCGGGATGCTCTACTCCCTGCCCTCCCGCGACCTGATCGCCGACTCCGTCGAGTACATGGTCGAGGCGCACTGCGCGGACGCGCTGATCTGCATCTCCAACTGCGACAAGATCACGCCCGGGATGCTGATGGCCGCGATGCGGCTCAACATCCCGACCGTCTTCGTCTCCGGCGGCCCCATGGAGGCCGGCCGGACCACCCTCGTCGACGGCACCGTCCGCAAGCTGGACCTGGTCAACGCGATCTCCGACGCGGTCAACGAGAACGTGTCCGACGAGGACATCCTCCGTATCGAGCAGAACGCCTGCCCGACCTGCGGCTCCTGTTCCGGGATGTTCACCGCCAACTCGATGAACTGCCTGACCGAGGTGCTCGGTCTGGCCCTCCCCGGCAATGGCTCGGTGCTGGCCACCCACACCGCCCGCAAGGCGCTGTACGAGACCGCGGGCCGCACCGTCGTGGAGATCACCAAGCGCCACTACGAGCAGGACGACCACACCGTGCTGCCGCGCTCCATCGGCTCCCGCGCCTCCTTCGACAACGCGATGGCGCTCGACATCGCCATGGGCGGCTCGACCAACACGATCCTGCACCTGCTGGCCGCCGCCCAGGAGGCCGGGCTCGACTACGGCCTGCGGGACATCGACGAGGTCTCCCGCCGGGTGCCCTGCCTGGCCAAGGTCGCCCCGAACGTCGCCCCCGGCGGTACGTACTACATGGAGGACGTGCACCGCGCGGGCGGCATCCCGGCGATCCTCGGCGAGCTGTTCCGCGGCGGGCTGCTGAACGAGGACGTCCACTCCGTGCACAGCTCCTCGCTCGCCGACTGGCTCAAGACCTGGGACGTGCGCGGCGGTTCCCCGTCGGCCGAGGCCGTCGAGCTGTGGCACGCGGCCCCCGGCGGCAGGCGCTCGGCCACCGCCTTCTCGCAGTCCGAGCGCTGGGACACGCTGGACACCGACGCCGCGGGCGGCTGTATCCGCGACGTGGAGCACGCCTACTCCAAGGACGGCGGGCTCGCGGTCCTCAAGGGCAATCTGGCCGTCGACGGCTGTGTGGTGAAGACCGCGGGCGTCGACGAGTCGATCTGGACCTTCGAGGGCCCGGCCGTGGTCTGCGAATCGCAGGAAGAGGCCGTCGACAAGATCCTCAACAAGCGGGTCGCCGAGGGCGATGTGGTGGTCATCCGCTACGAGGGTCCCAAGGGCGGCCCCGGGATGCAGGAGATGCTCTACCCCACCTCCTTCCTCAAGGGCCGGGGGCTGGGCAAGGCCTGCGCGCTGATCACCGACGGCCGCTTCTCCGGCGGCACTTCGGGGCTGTCCATCGGCCACGCCTCGCCCGAGGCGGCGTCCGGCGGCACCATCGCGCTGGTCCAGGACGGTGACCGGATCCGGATCGACATCCCGGCCCGCACCATCGAACTCCTGGTGAGCGACGAGGAGCTGACCGCCCGCCGGGAGGCGCTCGGCGGTGTCTACGCCCCGAAGGACCGCGAGCGCAAGGTGTCCACCGCGCTGCGTGCCTACGCGGCGATGGCCACCAGCGCCGACAAGGGCGCGGTGCGCGACATCGGCCAACTGGGCTGAGCCGCCCGGCACCGATCGCGTCAGCCCTTCCGGCGGACGTCCTCGCTCGCCACCTCCACCCGCTCGTATCCGTACACCACGTACAGCGCGTCCCCCATCAGCAGCGTGTCCGCCGGGGGGCCGCCCGGGTCGGTACGGGGTTTCCCCCGCCACCGCACCCGGCCGTCGCCCCGGTCCAGCGCCACCACCCGGCCCGCGGCGGTGGCCAGATACAGGGTGTCGCGACGCTCGGAGAGCGCGGGCAGCCCCAGGAACTCCACCTGGGTCGAGCTGCGCCACCGCTGTCTGCCGTCCAGCGTGAGGGCGGTGACCTCGCCGTTGTCCCGGACGAAGTACAGGACGCCGTCCAGCAGTTCCGGAGTGACCTGGTCCCCGCGGAACCCCGGTGGCAGCCCCACCCGGCGCGGCGCCTCCTTGCCGTGCGGGTCGAGGAACACCAGATCGGTGTAGTCGAGGGTCTTCTTCGAGCGCTGCTGGACGAGGAGCAGACGGCCCTCGTGTTCCCCGATGACCGACCCGGGGGTCCGGGTGGCGATCCGGGTGGGCGTTCCGGTGCGCGGATCGAGGGCCCACACCGACTGGCGCCCGTCGGTGTCGTCGTCCGGCGGACGGCACTGGGCGTACGGGCGCTCCGCGATCACCACTCCGCTACAGCTCAGTTGACGGCTGATCCGGTGCGACCACCGGATGTCACCGGTGGCGGCGTCGACCGCCTGGAAGGTCTCGGCGTCCCAGTTCTGGGTGAGCACGGCGTGGCCCCCGCCCCGGGCGAACACCGAGCTCACAAAGGCCCTGCCCACGTCGGTGCCCCAGACGCGCTTCCCGTCGGCGCGCCGGTGGCCCTCCAGCCGGCTGGTGCCGTCCGTGCGGTCGACGGCGCTGATCACCTGCTTCCCGGCCAGCCCGACGACCTGGTCGGCGCGGTCGTCGGCGGCGCGGCGCCACACCTCGTGCCCGGTGGCGGTCAGCCGGGTGAGGAGGGCTCCCGGACCGCCGCAGTACAGCTCGGTCCCGGTGTGCGCGCACCGGCTGTCGGGCATGCCGTTGCCGGAGCCCAGCCCGCTCCGGTCGGCCGACGGCCCATCCGCGGGGAGCGTACGGTGCCACGGCCGCCAGCCGTCCGGCAGCGATCCGGTGGTGGTGGACGAGGGCCGGGGCTCGGCCCGGCGCTGCCCGGAGCCCGAGGACGACACCGCGAGACCGGCCAGGACGAGCGTTCCGGTAACGGCCGCGGCCACGCCCGCCACCACCGCGCCCCGCACCGCCCGGCGCCGTGGGCGGCCGGAGACCGATAGGGGCCCGGTGTCCTCGTCCTCCGTGCGCTCGGCGGTCTCCTCGCCCCGGGGCGCGGTGCTGACGCGGCTGTCATCGGCGGGCAGCGCCCGCAGCCGCGCCAACAGCGTGTCGAGACCGGGCCGTTCGGCGGGCTCCTTGGCCAGACAGTCCGCGAGCGCGTCCCGCAGCGGACCCCGCACCGCCTCCAGATCAGGCGGTTCATGGACGACGTGGTACGCCGTCATATACGGGCTGTCCGCGTCGAACGGGCTCTGCCCGGTGGCGGCGAACACCAGCACCGTGGCGAGCGAGAACACATCCGACTCCGGGCCGACCTCGCGCGGATCGTTCAGCTGCTCCGGGGACATGAACGGGGGCGTGCCCATCACCCGGCCGGTCATGGTCAGGGTCTGGTGGTCCGCGGCCCGCGCGATGCCGAAGTCGATGACGCGCGGACCCTCGTCCGCCACCACGATGTTGGCCGGTTTGAGATCGCGGTGGATCACGCCCGCCCGGTGGATGTCCCGCAGCGCCTCGCCGAGCCCTATCGCCAGCCGCCGCAGCTCGGCGCCGCGCAACGGCCCGTCCGCGGCGACCCGTTCGGCCAGGGTGCGGCCGGGCACATAGGAGGTGGCCATCCAGGGGAGCGCGGCGTCGGGGTCGGCGTCCACGACCGGTGCGGTGAAGGCGCCGCTGACCCGGCGCGCGGCCGCCACCTCCAGCCGGAACCGCACCCGGAACTCGTCGTCGTCGGCGAACTGCTGGTGGACGACCTTGAGCGCGACCCGGCGGCCGGACTCCGAGCGCGCCAGATACACCGTGCCCATACCGCCCCGGCCGAGCCGCTCCTCCAGGGCGTACCCGCCGATGGACTCCGGGTCTCCCGCGCGCAGTGCCATCCGCCCTTCCCCTGCCGACCCACGATGCAGCGGTCACTCTAAGCGGTCACTCTAATCGGGCGGATGGCGCGGCCCGCGGGCGCACCCGGGGGTCACCAGCGCGCCGGGTGCCGCTCGTCCACCCCGAAGACGGTGCCGTCCGGGGCCGCCGCGAACACCTTGCCGTCCGCCGCCACCGGCGCGGGCACCAGCTCCAGATAGCTCCGCCCGGCGCCACTCGCGCGCGGCTCGGTCTGCCCGATCAGCGTGCCCCGCGCGGCGTCCACCGCGAGCAGCCTGCCGTCCGCCGACGAGAAGTACAGCCGTCCGTCCGTGGCCACCAGCGGTGAGGCGTTGGCCACCGAGGTCTCCAGCCGCCAGCCCCGTCCGCCCCGCTCGGTGTCCACGGCCACCAGTCCGCCATCCGCGCACAGCAGGTACACCGACCCTTCCCGGGCGACCGCGCTGGACGCCGACACCGGCGCGGTGAGCCCGACGCGCCGTACCCCGCGCCGCCCCGGCTCGAAGCGCACCACGGCGGTGGTACGGGTCTGGATGTCGGTCTCGGTCAGCAGCAGGACCCCGCGCGGCCCCGTTCCGGCCGGGGTGAGGTGCCCGGAGAAGGTGTGCCGCCAGAACGTCGTCCCGCGCACCGCGTCCACCGCGGTCACCAGGGTGTGCGCACCGTCGGGTGAGGTGGTGACGGCGTACGCGGTACGGCCGTCGCCGTACGCGAAGAAGCTCGGCCGGGTGTGGCCGGAGAGCCGGTGGCGCCAGCGCTCCCGGTCGGTGGCCCCGTCGACCGCGCGGACCGTGCCGTCCGCGTCGACCAGCAGCACCATGTCGCCCGCGGGGTAGACCCGGCCGTGGTACCGGGACACATCACGGCTCCAGCGGACCCGGTGGGTCGCCGGGTCCAGCGCCTCCAGCCGCGCCCCGTCCGGCGAGACCACCCGCAGCAGACCACCGGAGAGCACCGGGGCGGTGGGGAGGCCGTCGTCCGCACCACGGGCCGTGGCGGGGCGCGACCACATCACCCGGCCGTCGGCCGGGTCCAGCCGCGCGGCGCCGACGCCCTGCCCCGCGCAGTACAGCGCCCCGCCGCCGTAGGAGCAGGAGGCGGGACGTGCGGTGCCGGTGCCCGCCGCCCCCTTGCCGCCCAGGGTGGCCCGCCACGGCCGCCACGGTGTGGCGGTGGCCGCGCTGTTGCGCGGTCCGTGCCCCGCGCGGGTGTCCGTCCCCGGGCGCGGCTCGGCGACATGGCGCATCGCCACGACCGTGCCCGCGCCGATCAGCACGGCGGCCGTGAGCCCGGCCGTCATCCAGCGGCGCACTCGGCGGCGGCGGGCCGGGCGGGGGCCGGGCGCGCCCTCCTTGACGTGGGTGTCGGTGCCCTCGGCCCCGGTGTCCCCGGCGTCGGTGCTCCTCGCCTCGCGGCCCGTGCCGTCGTCCTGGTCGCCTTCACCGGAGGGCTGCTCCGGTACGGCCACGGCCACCGCGCCCCGGCCGGGCAGCGACACCGGATCCGGTGCCCGCTGCGCCGGTACCAGCGGCACCGCGGTGCGCGGAAGCGACGGCGGCGCGCCGCCCCTCGCGCGCAACACCGTCATCAGGGCGTCCGGAGTGGGACGTTCACGGGGGTTCTTGGCCAGACAGCGCTCGACCAGCGGCAGCAACTCGTCCGGCACCCCGGCGAGATCGGCCTCGTCGTGCACCACCTGGTACGCCACCAGATAGGGGCTCTCGGACTCGAACGGGCCGCGTCCGGTGGCGGCGTGCACCAGCACCGACCCCAGCGCGAACAGATCCGCGGCCGGGCCCACCGTACGCGGCCGCTGGAACTGCTCCGGCGCCATGAACGGCGGAGTGCCGATCAACTGACCCGTCTCGGTGCGCAGTTCACTGTCGGCGGGCCGGGAGATCCCGAAGTCGATGACCTTCGGGCCGTCCGCCGCGAGCAGGACGTTGCTCGGCTTGAGGTCGCGGTGCACCACCCCGGCCCGGTGGATGTCCCGTAGCGCCTCGGCCAGCCCCGCGGCCAGCCGCACCACCTCACCCGCCGCCAGCGGACCGTTCCGCTTGACCTCTTCGGCAAGGGTGGGCGCGGGGATGTACTGGGTGGCCATCCAGGGCCGCGGATCGTCCGGATCGGCATCGATCACCGGTGCGGTGAAGGCACCGCTGACCCGCCGCGCGGCCGCCACCTCCTGCCGGAACCGCGCCCGGAACTCGGGGTCCTGGGCATAGTCGGCATGGACGACCTTGACCGCGAGCCGCCGCCCCGACGTCGAACGCGCCAGATGCACCACACCCATACCGCCCGAGCCGAGACGTGCCTCGAGCCGGTACTGCCCGGCGAACTCCGGATCCTCCGTTTCCGGGTCCGACCCGGGTCTGCGCACCGGCGGCATGCCCCACCCCCGCGTCATCGGGCCCCAGTTGCGACTCGGCGAGCCTAGTCGATGACATGTACGAGCCTTGCTAGCCTCCGCATGTCGTGGCAGGTCGCACGACATCCACACAACTCGGGAAAGCAGTTCGACGGGGGAGGGCCACATGGCCGACGAGAACACCACCATGGACGAGAGTGCCGTCGAGACCGACGTCGAGACCGCCGCGGGGGCGGTGACCTATCCGACCGCACCCGGTCACCAGGTCAACGTCCGCAGTGGACCCGGCACCCACCACAGACTGATCAAGGTGTTGCCGTACAACACCCGGGTGCCCATCCGCTGTCAGCGGCACGGCGAGAAGGTCTCCGGCCCGTACGGCACCACGGACATCTGGGACAGCATCGCGCCCGGTCAGTATGTCTCCGACGCGTATGTGCGGACCGGAAGCGACGGCATGGTCACCGTGCCCTGCGGCTGACCGGCCGTCCTGGCCGGGCGCGGCCTACTCGCCGGTGAAGGTGGACCGGGCCACGCTCTCCGGCGGCTCCGGGGTCCCGTCCGGCACGGGGCTCTTCGTGGGGCCCTCCACGGGTTTCGCGTCCGGCCGCAGCGGGTCCACCGCGAACAGCGTGCCGTCGCTGGCCAGCGCCACCACCGCGCCGTCCACCCGCAGCACCTGCGCCGACCCGGCGCCGCCACCGGTGCCGCTGGACAGACTGCGAGCCCTGCCCTGCCAGCGCTCCTCACCGGTCCGCTGGTCCAGGGCCAGCAACCGGCCGCTGGAGCTGGCGAGATAGACGGTGTTCTCGCGCTCCGACCTCAGCGGCGGCCCCAGCCGCTCCACCGTGGTCGGCTCGCTCCACAGCTGCTTGCCGTTCTTCGCGTCGACCGCGGTGACCCTGCCGCTCTCCTGGACGAAGTAGACCCGGTCGTCGAGCAGGGTGGCAGTGCCCCGAGCGTTGTCCGGGAACCGCACCGTACGGGTGGCGCCGGTACGCAGATCGACCAGGATCGCGGACGAGTACTTGCTCGGCCCGTACTCCTCGGCCAGCCGCGGCACCAGCAGTTCATGACCGACCACGCCCAGCGGATTGTCGACGTTCTTCAGCCGGATCAGCTGCTCGGTGGTGCCGTCGCGCGGGTCCAGGCGCAGCACCCGGTACCGGACGTCACCACCCCCGCCCTGGAAGTTCTCCGCGCACAGCGCGTACGGGCGGTCGTCGTACGCGGCGGCCGCGCACACCTGCCCCTGGGGCACGGGCGTGCTCCACAGCTTCTCCCCGTCGGTCACCCGCCAGGCGGTCAGCGAACGGTCGCCCGGATCGCTGACCAGCACTCCATGGCCGAACAGCGCCGTGTCGGTGGTGTCGCTCGTCTGCCGTGACCACTTCTTCCGGCCCGTCCCCGCGTCGAGGGCGACCACCCGGGTGTCGTTGTCGCCCGGGGTGTCGTGGACGATGACGCGGCCGTCCCGCACCCCGCTGGGCTGGCTGCCGAGCGTCGCGTCCTCGCTGTCCGACGACAGGCCCCGGGCACGCCATTCCACATGCCCGGTGGCCCCGTTCACCCGTACCGCCGGGAAGCCGTAGCCGCCGCAGAAGAGCGCGTTGCCGACGCGTTCGCAGCGCCCGGACACATCGTCGCCCGCGACCGAAGGGCGGCTGGCCCGGTCCCCCAGCGAGGCCGCGACCAGCGACAGCTGCCACGGCTGCCAGTCCGCCGGAAGCGCGATCACCCGCGTCGGACGGGACGGCTGTCCCTCCGGATCGGCCGCGCCGCCGGAGCGCACCCCGCCGCTGGGGGCGGTCACCAGCGCGACCGTGCCACCGCCGAGGGCGAGCGCCGCGGCGGCCGTCACCGCGGCGAGGACGGGTCTGCGCCGACGGATCCCGCTGAGCGTCGTCGACCAGGTGTGCCGCGCCCCCTTCCGGCCGCGCTTGCGCCGCTTGGCACCGCCCACCACCCGGACCGCGCCGCTCGACGGCAGCTCGCCCAGCAGCCGCTCCAGTTCGGGCAGTTCGGGGCGGGCGGCCGGATCCTTGGCGAGACAGCGCTCGACGACGCCGCGCAGCGGCTGCGCCACCTCCTCCAGCGCGGGCGGTTCATGCACCACCTGGTACGCCGTCATATACGGGCTCTCGGCGTCGAACGGGCTGCTCCCGGTCGCCGCGTAGACCAGCAGCGCGCCCAGCGAGAAGACGTCCGAGGCGGCGGTCACCTCGCGCGGGCGGCTCAGCTGCTCGGGCGACATGAACGGCGGAGTGCCCATCACCCGGCCGGTCACCGTCAGCGCCTGGTTGTCCCCGGCCCGGGATATCCCGAAGTCGATCACGCGCGGACCGTCCTCGGCCATCAGCACGTTGGCGGGCTTGAGGTCACGGTGCACCACGCCCACCCGGTGGATGTCGCCCAGCGCCTCGACCATTCCCAGCGCCAACTGCCGCAATTCCCGGGCATCCAGCGGACCGCCGTCGGTCAACCGCTCGGAGAGGGTGGGCCCGGGTACGTAGAGGGTGGCCATCCAGGGGCGTCGGGCATCCGGGTCGGCGTCCACGACGGGGGCGGTGAACGCGCCGCTGACCCGCCGCGCGGCCGCCACCTCCTGCCGGAAGCGGGTGCGGAACTCGTCGTTCTCGGCGAACTGCGCGTGCACCACCTTGACCGCGACCCGTCGCCCCGAGGCCGACCGCGCCAGGTGGACCACGCCCATACCACCGGAGCCGAGCCGGTCCTCCAGCGTGTAGTCGCCCACCTTCTCCGGGTCTCCCGCGCTCCGTGGCACCGCCACCCCTCCCCTCCGTCCCCGGGTGACCGTACGCGCTGTTCGGTCACTTGAACCCCATCGGCCCCAGCGTCCCCCTGGGGACAAAGCCTAGAGGGCGCCTCGGGCGGGCGGCAGGGTCGTCCCCGCCCGGCCGCCGCGTGGCCCCTCACGCACCGGGCCCCCGACGCGCATGGCGCCGGGGGCCCGTCAGCGAGGTGCGGCGGTGTTACGCCAGGACCTTGTGCTCCTCGGGGGCCTCGGGAGAGTCGGGGGCCCCGGGGGTCTTGGAGCCGCGCGCGGCGGTGGATCCCACCGCATGGCTGACGACCGCGTTATGCCGCTCGGTCCAGGTGGCCAGGGCCATCCCGCAGGCGTGGTCCACATGGCGCAGCCCGCTCAGGTCCAGCTCCACGACCCGCTCACGGGGCAGCGCCTCCAACTCGTCGACCAGCTTGGGCAGTCGCAGGAAGGTCGCGTTGCCGAGCACCCGGACGCGCAGCGGCTCGTCGTCCGCGCCGTCCAGCCCGTTGACCTCCACATGGACATGCGAGGTCTCCCAGGCCGTCTTGGCCACGGCCATCAGCAGACCGATGATGACGCCCTCGAACATGTTCGTGATCACGATCGAGCCCGCGGTCACCACGAGCACCACGGCCTCACCGCGGTGCTCCCGCCACAGCGGGACCAGGTCCTTGACCGGGATCAGCTTCCAGCCCGCGTGCACCAGCACACCCGCCAGCGCGGCCACCGGGATGACGCCGAGCGCCGACGGGAAGAGCACCGCGAAGACCAGCAGCCACACCCCGTGCAGCACCCGCGAGACCTTCGTCTCCGCGCCCGCCTGCACATTGGCCGCGCTGCGCACGATCACCGCGGTCATCGGCAGCGCGCCCAGGGCACCGCACAGCGCGTTGCCCGCGCCCTGCGCCATCAGCTCCTTGTCGTAGTCGGTCCGCGGACCGTCGTGCAGCCGGTCGACGGCGGCGGCGCTGAACAGGCTCTCGGCCGAGGCGATCAGCGTGAACGCGAGGATGGTGCCGATGACGCCGACCTCGGCCAGCGCCGCGAACTCCCCTCCGCCGGGCGGCTGCACCGCCTCCAGCAGCCCCTTGACCTCGACCCTGGCCACCGGGAGGTCGAGGACCGCGGTCGCGGTGGTCGCGAGGGCGACCGCCGCCAGCGGGGCGGGGAGGAACCTGGCCCCCTGGCGGAAGCGCGGCCACAGGATGAGTGTCGCGATCGTCCCGGCGCCCACGGCCACCGCCTTCAGCGCGGTGCCGGACCCGGCCACCTCGCCGATCAGCTCGGGGATCCCGCCGATCTTGCCCAGACCGCTGCTCGGCGCCTTGGCGTCGGCGAGCGCGTACAGCTGTCCGGCGATCAGCACCAGGCCGATGCCCGCGAGCATGCCCTGCACCACCGCGACCGAGATCGCGCGGAACCAGCGGCCCAGGCGCAGCGCGCCCATCGCCAGCTGGAGCAGCCCGGCCGCCAGGACGAGGACGCCCAGGGCGGCGAGGCCGTACTTCTCGACCGCCTCGTAGACGAGGACCGTCAGCCCGGCGGCCGGGCCGCTGACCTGAAGGCTGCTGCCCGGCAGGAAGCCGGTGACCAGCCCGCCGACGATGCCGGTGATCAGGCCGAGCTCGGCCGGTACACCGGAGGCCACGGCCACGCCCACGCACAGGGGCACGGCCACGAGGAAGACGACGAGGGAAGCGGTGAAGTCGGCACGGAGTGTTCCGGTGCCGAATCCGGAGCCTGGCGGAGTGGATCCGGCTCCACGGAAACGATCAAGGATCTTTCGCATGAGGGTTGCCTCCAGAGCGCCCCGTCGACCTGCGCGCGGGCAGGCGGGGGCACGGCATAGCGCCACGTCAGTGGGATCGATGGAATCGGTCGCTGGCGGTTGGGTCGCTTGCTGAAGAGAAGCGTGAGAGCTGTGTGTCGTCGCGTCGGCAGCACCGGGCTACGACGGTGTGGCTCTCAGCAGCGGAAGATCTGCAAGAGGACGGGCAGTTCGCCCGATCTCACAAGAGGAACGGTCTGTCGTTCCGGGAGGGATGTGGTGACGGCGGTACGCGGTGCCGACGGCACCGCGTCGCACCCGCACACACATCCGTATTTGCCGCTCGGTGTGGGGGCGGTGAACGGGGCCCGTCCGCCACGGAGCCCGTGGCAGTCCTCTGCCCCGGTGTCATGGTGCGAGGAGAGGGTCCCGAAGGCCGGCCGGGTATCGGCGGATACGGTCGTTGTGACCGTCTCGGGGTGTGTGACCTGCGCTGACGCGCAGTCTGCCGCGATGAAGAGGGCAACTAAGACGGAGGCCACGGCAAGCATTCCGCGTGCGGCGCTCCGGAGCGTCCTCACCATCGCCCCCTCCATGCGCGTATCGACACCGACACCCATTGTCTCCTGATGGGCGTGACCGTTTGCAAGTCGATATGTAACTGAATTGTGAACACGGGATTATCGAACAGGAGGATCGGACTCCGTTCACCCCGGCGAGCGCTGGCGCGATCCACTTCCGCCGATGCGCCGGACGGCGGGGAAAAAAGTTAATTCCTCGAACGATGAATAATGGGCCGGTAAGCGCAGCGGCCCATGGGAGGATGGCGGAGTAGGCCCTGTTGGGCGCGGCACGCCCGGACGTGGCCCATCGCATCGCTCCATACAAGGCATGAGGAGAGCCGCACCATGACGGAGAAGGTCGCCGTGCTCGGCACGGGAAAGATCGGCGAAGCCCTTCTCGGCGGAATGATCCGGGGCGGCTGGTCACCGACCGATCTGCTGGTCACCGCCCGCCGTCCGGAGCGCGCCGAGGAACTGCGATCGCGCCACGGCGTCGAGGCCGTCTCCAACGCCGAGGCCGCCAAGTACGCCGACACCCTGATCCTCACCGTCAAACCGCAGGACATGGGGACGCTCCTCCATGAGCTCGCCCCGCACGTCCCCGCCGACCGGCTGGTCATCTCCGGCGCCGCGGGCATCCCCACCTCCTTCTTCGAGGAGCGGCTGGCCGCGGGCACCCCGGTCGTCCGGGTCATGACCAACACCCCCGCCCTGGTGGACGAGGCCATGTCGGTGATCTCGGCCGGCAGCCACGCCACCGAGGAGCACCTCGCCCACGCCGAGGCGATCTTCGGCGGGGTCGGCAAGACCCTCCGCGTCCCCGAGAACCAGCAGGACGCCGCCACCGCCCTGTCCGGCTCCGGCCCCGCCTACTTCTACTTCCTCGTCGAGGCCATGACCGATGCGGGCATCCTGCTCGGCCTGCCCCGCGACAAGGCCCATGACCTCATCGTCCAGGCCGCCATCGGCGCCGCGGTGATGCTCCGCGACAGCGGTGAGCACCCGGTCAAACTGCGCGAGGCGGTGACCTCCCCGGCGGGCACCACCATCAACGCCATCCGCGAACTGGAGAGCCACGGCGTCCGCGCCGCCCTCATCGCCGCCCTGGAGGCGGCCCGCGACCGCAGCCGCGAGCTCGCCTCCGGCAACGGTTGACTCACCCCGGCGGCAGCAGCCCCACCGCCGCGTACGCCGCGTCGACCCGGGGCCGCGCCAGCCCCCGCGCCCGCTCCGCCCCGGCCCGCAGCACCCCGTCCACATAAGAGGGGTCGGCACACAGCTCGGCGTGCCGGGCGCGGACCGGCCGCAACAGCTCCACCACCGCCTCGGCCACCGCACCCTTCAGCGCCCCGTAAGAGGAGAACTGCTCGGCCAGCACCTCGGGCTTGTCATCGGTGCACGAGGCGAGCACAGACAGCAGATTGGCCACCCCGGGCCGCTCCACCGGGTCGTACACCACATCCGTTCCGCTGTCCGTCACCGCACGCATGATCTTCTTGCGGACCACATCCGTCTCATCGAGCAGATAGATGATCCCCGCCGTCTCCGCGTGCGACTTCCCCATCTTCGACAGCGGGTCCTGGAGGTCCATCACCCGCGCGGCCACCGCGGGGCGCGTCGCCCGCGGCACGGTGAAGACCGCCCCGTACCGCTGGTTGAACCGCTGCGCCAGATCCCGGGCCAGCTCCACGTGCTGCACCTGGTCGTCGCCGACCGGCACCTCGTCGGTGCCGTACGCCAGGATGTCGGCCGCCATCAGCGCCGGATAGGTGAGAAGGGACAGCCGTACGCTGCCGCCGCGCGCCCGCTCCCGCGCGACCTTCTCCTTGTACTGGATCATCCGCCGCATCTCACCGTCGGCCGCGGTGCACTCCATCAGATAAGCCAGCCGGGTGTGTTCGTCCACATGGCTCTGGACGTACACGGTGCAGCGCTCGGGATCGAGACCGGAGGCCAGCAGCAGGGTGGCCGCCTGCCGGGTGAGCCGCCGCACCCGGGCCGGGTCGTGCTCCACCGTCAGCGCGTGCAGATCGACGGCGCAGAACAGGGCGTCGGCCCGGTGCTGATCGTCCTGGACCCACCGGCGTACGGCGCCCAGGTAGTTGCCGAGGGTCAGATGGCCGGTCGGCTTGATCCCACTGAAGATCCGTGGCCGTGCGGTGTTCGGTTGTGCCATCTCGGGTTCTCTCCCGCCGTCTCGGGACCGCCGGACCTGCGGCCGGAGTGCGCGGGGAGGAGATACGCGAACGGCCGCCGGAGCGGCGGCCGTGGAAGTGCATGCGCTGGGCGGCCGCCGTCAGGCGGCCCACCACTGCTGGGTGTGCGCATGCTTCGTCATGACGTCGACAGTACGCCGTCGCGGGGGGTTCGGCCACGGTTTGGTGGCCACGGGAGCGTCGTGTAGTGTTCTGCGGGTTGTCACGGAGCCCCCAGGGGAAACGGGACAGCACTTGCGCCGCACCGGCGGCAAACCACTACTGCACGGCCCCTGATCGGGATGGATTTCGGCATGCCGAAATTCGGTTCGAAAGCTCGATTATGAGCATCGGGGGGAATCCGCTAAAGTAGTGATCACGCCGGAAGGCGCGAAACCCCGCTCCAACAGGGGGCCGGAATCGGAATTCGGTTCGGAAACGGACTGGAAAACGGATCTGGTAAGGTTGGAAACACCGAAGGGAAGCGCC
>NZ_JBEZHR010000023.1:0-94324 GCF_040650655.1 Streptomyces sp. NPDC048636
GACGTACGCGCGAAGATCATCCCGGTGGACTACGCGTCCCACTCGGCGCATGTCGAGGAGTTGCGCGAAGAACTCCTCGATGTGCTCGCGCCGATCGCGCCACGCAGCGCCGAGGTGCCGTTCTGGTCCACGGTGACGGGTGGGCCGGTGGACACCGTGGGTTTGGACGCGGGGTATTGGTACACGAATCTGCGGGAGACGGTGGAGCTGGAGTCGGCGGTGCGGGGGTTGGCGTCGGCTGGTTTCGGGACGTTTCTGGAGATGAGTCCGCATCCGGTGTTGACGATGCCGGTGCAGGCCACGGTGGAGGATGCCGTGGTGGTGGGGTCGTTGCGGCGTGATGAGGGTGGTCCGGGGCGGCTTTTGGCGTCGTTGGGTGAGGCGTTCGTTCGTGGTGTGGCGGTGGACTGGGGTGCGGTGCTGTCGGGGCTGGGCGCTTCGGTGGTGGCGTTGCCGACGTATGCGTTCCAGCGTCAGCGGTACTGGCTGGAGGGTGCCGCGGGGCCGGTGACGGCCGAAGGCGACCCCGCCGACGCCGAGTTCTGGGACACCGTGGACCGCGGCGACCTCGAAGCCCTCGCCACCGCACTGGACCTCGACGCCGAGGAATCCTCGCTGGCGATGGTGGTGCCCGCGCTCGCCGCGTGGCGCCGGGCCCGCCGTGAGCGTTCCGCCCAGGACGCCCTGCGCTACCACATCAGCTGGAAGCCCCTGGGCGACGCGCTCGCCACCTCGCACACCCCGGCGACGGCCGGTGCCAGCTGGCTCATCGCCACCCCGGCCGGAGCCCCCGAGGGCGAGCTCATCGCCGAGGCGCTGCGGGCCCACGGCGCCGCCGCCCGGGTGCTGGAGCTGACCGAGGCCGACGCCGTCCGCGGCACCCTCGCACGGCGCCTCGGCCAGGAGACGGCGGACACCCCGCCGACCGGTGTGCTCTCCCTCCTGGCCCTCGCCGAACAGCCGTACCGTACGGACACCGCGCAGCCGGCCGGACTTGCCCTCAACCTCGCCCTGCTCCAGGCCCTCGGCGACACCGGGACCGACATCCCGCTCTGGTACGCCACTCGTGGGGCGGTGTCCGTCGGCCGCGCCGACCCGCTGGACCACCCCCTCCAGGCCCTCACCTGGGGACTGGGCCGTATCGCGGCCGTGGAGTACCCCCAGCGGTGGGGCGGGCTGCTCGACCTGCCCGACACCCTCGACGACCGCGCCATCGCCCGGCTGTGCGGAGTGCTCGCGGGCGCGCTGGACGGCGAGGACCAGGTGGCCGTCCGTGGCTCCGGGATCTACGGACGCCGACTCGTGCACGCCGCCACCGCACCCGCGCAAGCCCCCGACCGGTGGCAGCCGCGCGGCACCGTGCTGGTCACCGGCGGCACCGGGGGCCTCGGCGCCCATGTGGCCCGCTGGCTGGCGCGCGGTGGCGCCGCACACCTGGTGCTCACCAGCCGCCGCGGTCCGGATGCCCCCGGTGCCGCCGAACTTGCGGACGAGTTGCGTGCATCGGGCGTCCGGGTGACCGTGGCGGCGTGCGACGTGGCCGACCGCGACGCGCTGGCCGCCCTGCTCACCGGGCTGGACGACGACGAGACCCCGCTCGACGCCGTGGTGCACACCGCGGGAGTCCTGGACGACGGTGTGCTCGACACCCTCACCCCGGAACGGGCCGACGGGGTGCTGCGCCCCAAGGTGGACGCGGCCCTGCACCTGCACGAGCTGACCCGGGACCGCGAACTGTCCGCCTTCGTGCTCTTCTCCTCCTTCGCGGGCACGCTCGGCGGCCCCGGACAGGGGAGCTACGCGGCCGCCAACGCCTTCCTCGACGCCCTCGCGCAGCAGCGCCGCGGCGAGGGCCTCGCCGCCACCTCCCTCGCATGGGGCGCGTGGTCCGGCGGCGGGCTGGTCGACGAGGCCGTGGAGGCCCGGCTGCACGCCACTGGTATGCCCGCGATGGCACCGGAACCGGCCATTACGGCCCTTCAGCGCGCCCTCGACGTGTCCGACACCTATGTGGCGGTGGCCGACATCGCCTGGGACCGGCTCATCGCCGCCACCCCCTCGTCGGCCTCCGCCGCCGTCCTCCGTGAACTCCCCGAGGTGCGGGGGCTGTCGGAGCGGGGAGCGGCGGACACCGGTGTGGGCGACCCGGTGACCCCGCTGGCCCAGCGGCTCGACGGACTGTCGCCGCAGGAGGCCGAAGAGGCGCTGATGGAGCTCGTCAGCACCGAGGTGGCGGCCGCGCTCGGCTACCCGGACGCCTCGGCCGTCGAAACCGGACGTGCCTTCCGCGAGCTGGGGTTCGACTCCCTGACCGCCGTCGACCTGCGCAACCGGCTCGGCACCGCCACCGGACTGCGGCTGCCGGTCACGCTTGTCTTCGACTATCCGAATGTCACCTCCCTGACCCGTTTCCTGCTCGCCGAGACCGGTGCCACCGGGCCCGGTGCGACGGACGCCCCGGCGGGCCCGGCGGCCGTGAACGCGGTGACCGACGACGACCCGATCGCGATCGTGGCGATGAGCTGCCGCCTCCCCGGCGGTGTCCGCACCCCCGAGGAACTGTGGCAGTTGCTCATGGACGGCCGCGACGCCATCGGGGACTTCCCCACCGACCGCGGCTGGGACATCGACGGCCACTTCGATCCCGACCCCGACAAGCCCGGCACCTTCTACGCCACCGGCGGCGGTTTCCTCTACGACGCCGACCACTTCGACCCCGAGTTCTTCGGTATCTCCCCGCGCGAGGCGCTGGCCATCGACCCGCAGCAGCGGCTGCTGCTCGAGACGACCTGGGAAGCCTTCGAACGGGCCGGGATCGACCCCGCCGCGGTCAAGGGCAGCCGAGCGGGTGTGTTCATCGGCGCGAGCTACAACGACTACGGATCGCGGTTCCAGCGCGCGCCCGAGGAGTTCGAGGGCTATCTCGCCACGGGCAGCGCGAGCAGTGTGGCGTCGGGCCGGATCTCGTACGTCTTCGGTCTCGAGGGCCCGGCCGTCACCATCGACACCGCCTGCTCCTCGTCGCTGGTCGCCCTCCACCAGGCGGCACAGGCACTGCGTCAGGGCGAGTGCACGATGGCGCTCGCGGGCGGTGTGGTGGTGATGTCCACTCTGGACACCTTCATCGAGTTCAGCCGTCAGCGCGCCATGGCCCCCGACGGCCGCTGCAAGGCGTTCTCCGCGGGTGCGGACGGTGCCGGGTGGGCCGAGGGCGTCGGGATGCTGCTGCTGGAGCGGCTGTCGGACGCGCGGGCCAACGGCCATGAGGTGCTGGCCCTCGTACGGGGCTCCGCCGTCAACCAGGACGGCGCCAGCAACGGCCTCACCGCCCCCAACGGCCCCTCGCAGCAGCGGGTGATCCGGCAGGCGCTGGCGAACGCGGGTATCACCGCCACCGGCGTGGACGCGGTCGAGGCACATGGCACCGGTACCTCACTGGGCGACCCGATCGAGGCACAGGCCCTGATGGCCACCTACGGCCAGGAGCGCGACGCGGACCGGCCACTGTGGCTGGGCGCGCTGAAGTCCAACATCGGCCACACCCAGGCCGCTTCGGGCGTGGCGGGGGTCATCAAGATGGTGCTGGCACTGCGGCAGGGACTGCTGCCCAGGACGCTGCACGCCCACGAGCGCTCGCCGAACGTGGACTGGTCGGCCGGTGCCGTGGAATTGCTCACCGACGTCCGCGACTGGCCCGAGACCGGACGGCCACGGCGTGCGGGTGTCTCCGCCTTCGGCGTCAGCGGCACCAATGTGCATGTGGTGCTGGAGCAGGGCCCGGTGGCGGAGCCGGTGGAAGCCGTCGCACCGCAGCCGTCGGTGGTGACGGATGTGGTGCCGTGGGTGCTTTCAGGCCGTGGTGAGGGGGCGTTGCGGGCGCAGGCGGAGCGGTTGCGGGGGTATGTGGCGGCGCGGCCGGAGTTGTCGCCGGTGGATGTGGGCTATTCGCTGGCGTTGAGCCGTTCGGCGTTCTCGCACCGTGCCACCGTGGTCGGCTCCGACCGCGAGGCGCTGCTCGCTGGGCTGGCGGACCTGGCCTCCGACTTCGCACCGGGCACGGCGGCCGTGAGTGGCCGGACGGCGTTGATGTTCACGGGGCAGGGCGCGCAGCGCCTGGGTATGGGGCGTGAGCTGTATGACGCCTTCCCGGTGTTCGCGTCGGTCTTCGACGCTGTCTGTGCGGAGTTGGAACGTCATCTGGATGGTTCGGTGCGGTCGGTGGTGTTCGGTGAGGACGCCGGGGCGCTGGATCGGACGGTGTTCACGCAGTCGGGGCTGTTCGCCTTTGAGGTGGCGCTGTTCAGCCTGCTGGAGTCCTGGGGTGTGGTGGCGGACTTCTTGGTGGGTCATTCGGTGGGTGAGTTGGCGGCGGCTCATGTGGCGGGGGTGTTCTCGTTGGAGGACGCTTGCGCTTTGGTGGCGGCTCGGGGTCGGTTGATGCAGGCGTTGCCGGAGGGTGGCGCGATGGTGTCTCTTCAGGCGCCTGAAGCCGAGGTATTGCCGCATCTGGCGGGTCTCGAGGACCGGGTGAGTGTGGCGGCGGTCAATGGACCGCGTGCGACGGTCATCTCCGGGGAGGAGACAGCGGTGTTGGAGATCGCGGAGGTGGTGGGGTGTAAGAGCAAGCGGCTTCGGGTGTCGCATGCGTTCCACTCGCCGTTGATGGAGCCGATGCTCGCCGAGTTCGCCGCCGTCGCACACCGTGTCACCTTCACCGCGCCTGTCGTCCCGATCGTGTCGAATGTGACGGGCGAGGTGGCCGGTGGGGAGGTGTGCTCTCCGGAGTACTGGGTGCGTCATGTGCGGCAGGCGGTGCGGTTCGCCGATGGCATCCGCACCCTCAGGGCTCAGGGTGTGACGCGCTTTGTCGAGCTGGGTCCGGCCGGTGTGCTCACCGCCATGAGCCAGGAATGTGTCACCGACGACAAGGCGACCGACTCCAACACCGACACCGACCCCGCGTTCGTTCCGCTGCTGCGCAAGGACCGCGACGAGGTCGAGGCGCTGCACACCGCCATCGGACTGCTGCACTGCCATGGCGGTGCGGTGGACTGGGAGCGGGTGTTCACGGGCCGTGGCGCCCACCGCGTCGAGCTGCCCACCTACGCTTTCCAGCGCCAGCGCTACTGGCTCGACGCGCCCGCCACCGTGGGCGATATGACGTCGGCCGGTCTGGGCACGGCGGAGCATCCGCTGCTGGGCGCGGCCGTCGAACTGGCCGGTTCCGACGGGCTGGTGCTGACCTCGAGCCTGTCCGTGCGCAGCCATCCGTGGCTGGCCGACCACGCCGTCTCCGGTGCGGTTCTCTTCCCCGGCACCGCCTTCCTGGAGCTGGCCATCCAGGCCGGTGACCAGGTCGGCTGTGACCACGTCGAGGAACTGACCCTCCAGGCACCGCTGATCCTCCCCGAGCGCGGCGCCGTCACCCTCCAGCTGGTCGTGGAACCACCGGACGAGAGGGGCGCCCGCGCGCTCACCGTCTACTCCCGTCCGCAGGCCACCGGCCCGGGCACACCCGCGGACACCGGCGCGGACCTGCCCTGGACCCAGCACGCCAGCGGGGCGCTGATCACCGGTGCGCCCGACGGCTCGTACGACCTGGGCGGGGTATGGCCGCCGCAGGGCGCCGAGGCGATCGATGTCACGGACCTGTACGAGCGGTTCGCCGAGAACGGCTTCGGCTACGGTCCGGCGTTCCAGGGGCTGCGGGCCGCCTGGCTGCGCGGCGACGAGGTGTTCGCCGAGGTGCGGCTCGCCCAGGAGCGGCAGTCCGACGCCACCGCGTACGGGCTGCACCCCGCCCTGCTGGACGCCGCTCTGCACACCATCGCGCTCGGCCCGATGCTGAAGGCGGGCGAGGGACGGCTGCCGTTCTCCTGGACCGGTGTGTCCCTGCACGCCGCCGGGGCGGGCGAGGTGCGGGTACGGCTGACGCCGAACGGCACCGACACGGTCGCGCTCACCGTGGCCGACGCCATCGGCCGACCGGTGGCCACGGTCGAATCCCTGGTGCTGCGCAAGCGTCCCGAACGGCTCGTCGACACGGGCCCCGGTGGTGTCGGCGACGCGCTGTACCGGCTGGACTGGGTGGCCACGGCCGACGAGCCCGCCGGGCGGGAACCGCTCACCACCGAGGGCTGGGGACTCCTCGGCGACGACGACTTCAAACTGGTCGGCCTCGATGTGCGTGGCTACCGGGAGCTGTCGGCGCTGCCCGTCGAAGCCGCCGAGGTGCCCACCACCCTCCTGGTGCCGTGTGTGCCGGAGCCCGGGGGAGTGGCCGACTCGGTACGGGCGGCATGCCACCGGGCGCTGGAACTGGTGCGGGCGTGGCTGACCGAGGAGCGGTTCGCCGATTCCCGGCTGGTGTTCCTCACCCGTGGCGCGGTGGCCCTCGAACCCGCCGGGGACGTGCCGGATCTGGCGCACGCCGCCGTCTGGGGTCTGGTGCGCTCCGCGCAGTCGGAGAACCCCGACCGGTTCGTCCTCGTCGACCTCGATGAACACCAGCGTTCGGTCTCCGCCCTGACCACCGCCCTGGCCCTGGACGAGCCACAGTTGGCGATCCGCGACGGTGCCGTCAGCGTGGCCCGGCTGGCCCCCACCCCGCGCACCTCCGCCGCCACGGCCGCGGAAGCCACCGAGGGGGCTCCCGCGTGGGATCCCCGCGGCACGGTGCTCGTCACCGGCGCCACCGGCACCATCGGCGGGGTCATCGCCCGCCATCTGGCCGCCGAGGGAGGTGTCCGGCATCTGCTGCTCGCCGGGCGCCGTGGCCCGGAAGCCGACGGCGCGGCCGAACTCATCGCCGACATCAACGCGTTGGGCGCGGACGTGACGCTCGCCGCATGTGATGTGTCCGACCGCGAGGCGCTGGCGAAACTGCTGGCCACCGTCCCGGCCGCGCATCCGCTGACGGCGGTGGTGCATACGGCAGGCGTGCTGGACGACGGTGTGGTCTCCTCGCTCACTCCCGAGCGGGTGGACCGGGTGCTGCGTCCGAAGGTCGACGCCGCCGTGAATCTGTACGAGCTGACCCGCGAGCTGAACCTGTCCGCCCTGGTGCTGTTCTCCTCCATCGCGGGCACCTTCGGCGGGATGGGCCAGGGCAACTACGCCGCGGCCAACGCCTTCCTGGACGCCTTCGCCCAGCACTGCCGTGCCCAGGGCCACCCCGTCCAGTCGCAGGCGTGGGGGCTGTGGGCCCAGCGCAGTGAGATGACCGGCAAGCTGGCCGACGCCGATCTGACCCGGCTGGCGCGCGGTGGCATCGTGCCGTTCTCCTCGGCGGACGGGGCGCGGCTCTTCGACGCCGCACGGGCGCTGGACGCCCCGGTCGTACTGCCGATGCGGCTGGACACCGCCGCGTTCACGGCGTCCTCCGGCTCGGTCCCGGCGCTGCTGCGCGGGCTGGTGCGGACCCCCGCGCGCCCGTCCGTCCGCCGCACCGCCGCGGCCACCGGAGCCGGTGGTGGCCCCGACGGGCCCGAGGGGCTCAAGAGGCATCTGTCGGCTCTGCCGGACGCCGAGCGCGGCCGCTTCCTGCTGGATCTGGTCCGTACGACCGTCGCCGGGGTGCTCGGCTACGAGGGTGTGTCGGCCGTCGAGGCGGAGCGCGGTCTGCTGGACCTCGGCTTCGACTCGCTCACCGCTGTCGAACTCCGCAACCAGCTGGGCAAGGCCACCGGACGGCGGCTGCCGGTGACGCTGCTCTTCGACTACCCGACCTCGAAGGCGATCGCCGAGTTCCTGGAAGCCGAGATCGCGCCGGAGGCGTTCGCCGCCACGGGCGCCACCTTCCCGGAACTCGACACCCTGGAACGGGGCCTGGGCCGCTTCGCCGCGGACGACGGGGCGCGTGAGGCCCTCACCACCCGGTTGCAGGACCTGCTGGCCCAGCTGGGCCGGATCCAGGAGGACGCGCGGCACGCGGAGGGCGCGGACGACGTGGTCTCCACTCGCATCGACGCCGCCTCGGACGATGAGATCTTCGACTTCATCGAGAACGAACTCGGCCTGTCCTGATTGTGCTCACGAACGGAACTCAAAGAGATGGGCGGTACACGGTGAGCGAGGCAAAGCTCCGCGACTACCTCAAGCGCGTGACCACGGATCTGCACCGTACGCGCCGGCGTGTTCAGGAGCTCGAGGACAGGGACCGGGAGCCGATCGCCATCATCGGGATGGCGTGCCGCTACCCAGGTGGGGTGGCGTCGCCCGAGGACCTGTGGGAGCTGGTGGCGAACGGCCGGGACGCGGTGTCGGCCTTCCCCGCCGACCGCGGCTGGGACCTGGACGCGCTCTACGACCCGGACCCGGACAAGCCGGGGACCAGCTATGCGCGCGAAGGCGGATTCCTCGCCGGGGCCGACCGGTTCGACCCCGCGTTCTTCGGCATCTCGCCGCGCGAGGCGCTGGCCATGGACCCGCAGCAGCGGCTGCTGCTGGAAACCTCATGGGAGGCGATGGAGCGGGCCGGGATCGACCCCGCCTCGCTGCGCGCCACCCGCACCGGTGTGTTCGCCGGGGTGATGTACCAGGACTACGCCACCCGGCTGCGGCAGGTGGCCGACGATGTCGAGGGCTATGTCGGCAGCGGCGGTTCGGGCAGTATCGCCTCCGGCCGTATCGCCTACACCTTCGGTCTGGAGGGCCCCGCCGTCACCGTCGACACGGCCTGCTCCTCCTCGCTGGTGGCCGTGCACCTGGCGGCGCGTGCGCTGCGCAAGGAGGAGTGCGGACTCGCCCTGGTCGGCGGGTCCATGGTGATGTCCACGCCGGTGGCGTTCGTGGACTTCAGCCGTCAGCGCGGCCTCGCCTCCGACGGCCGGTGCAAGGCGTTCTCCGCGGACGCCGACGGCACCGGCTGGGGCGAGGGCGTGGGCATGCTGCTCATGGAACGCCTGTCGGACGCGCGGCGCAACGGCCACCGGGTACTCGCGGTGCTGCGCGGCAGCGCCGTCAACCAGGACGGTGCGAGCAGCGGGCTCACCGCCCCCAACGGCCCCTCCCAGCAGCGGGTCATCCGCCAGGCGCTCGCCGACGCCGGACTCACCGCCGCCGACGTGGACGCGGTGGAGGCCCATGGCACCGGCACCTCGCTGGGCGATCCGATCGAGGCGGGCGCGCTGCTGGCCACGTACGGCAAGGAGCGGCCCGAGGGCCATCCGCTGTGGCTGGGTTCGCTGAAGTCCAACATCGGCCACACCCAGGCCGCGGCCGGGGTCGGCGGTGTCATCAAGACCGTGCTGGCGCTGCGCCACGCTGTGCTGCCCAAAACGCTGCACGCGGAGGAGCCCACCCCCAACGTCGACTGGTCCTCGGGCGCGGTGGAACTGCTGTCCGAGGCCAGGGAATGGCCCAGGACGGAGACCGAACGGCCGCGCCGCGCCGCGGTGTCCGCCTTCGGGTTCAGCGGCACCAACGCCCATGTGATCCTCGAGCAGGCACCCCCGGAGGAGGCCGCCGAACCCGAAGCCACCGCACCGGGCGCCACCGCACCGGGCGCCACCGCACCGGGCGCCACCGCGGCGGACACCGCCCCCGAGACAGCTGTCGCACCCGCCGTCACCTGCGACGCCGTCCCCTGGCCGGTCTCCGGGCGGTCCGAGGAGGCGCTGCGGGAACAGGCCGACCGGCTGCGCGCGTATGTGGAGCGCTCACCCGAGGTGTCCCCGGTGGACATCGGCTATTCGCTCGCCCTCACCCGCGCCACCTTCCCGCACCGCGCCGTTGTCACCGGGAGCGGCCGCGAGGAGCTGCTGCGCGGACTGGAGCGGCTGGCCAAGGGCGTGGACTCCGGCGCGGTGGCAGGTGCGGGCGGCACGGCGTTCCTGTTCCCCGGGCAGGGCGCACAGCGGCTCGGCATGGGACGTGCCCTGCACTCCGCCTTCCCGGTGTTCGCGACCGCCTTCGACACCGTCTGTGCCGGGCTCGACCGCCATCTGACGGGCCACATCGACCGTTCCGTGCGCGAGGTGATGTTCGGCGAGGACGCGGAGACACTGAACCGGACCGTGTTCACCCAGACCGGGCTGTTCGCCATCGAGGTGGCGCTCCACCGGCTGGTCGAGTCCTGGGGCGTCACCCCGGACTTCCTGGTCGGCCACTCGGTCGGTGAACTGGCGGCGGCCCATGTGGCGGGCGTCTTCTCGCTCGAGGACGCCTGTGCGCTGGTCGCGGCCCGCGGACGGCTGATGGACGCGCTGCCCGCCGGTGGCGCGATGGTCTCCCTTCGGACCGCCGAGGCCGAGGTGCTGCCCCATCTTGCGGGCTACGAGGACCGGGTGAGCCTGGCCGCGGTCAATGGCCCGGCCGCCACCGTGATCTCCGGTGAGGAGCGCGCGGTCCTGGACGTGGCCGCCGCGGTCACCGCCGCCGTCGGCGCCAAGAGCAAGCGACTGCGGATCTCCGCCGCCTCCCACTCCCCGCTGATGGACCCCATGCTCGCCGCGTTCGGCGAGGTGGCGGCCTCGATCACCTATGCCGCGCCCCGGATGGCGGTGATCTCCAATGTGACCGGGGAAGCGGTGGGCGAGGAGCTGTGCACCCCCGAGTACTGGGTGCGCCATGTGCGTCAGGAGGTGCGGTTCAAGGACGGCATCCGCTCCCTCGAGGCCCAGGGCGTGACCCGCTATGTGGAGATCGGCCCCGCCGGTGTGCTCTCCGCCATGGGCCAGGAGTGTGTGTCCGACGCAGGGGCGGCCTCGTTCGTCCCGCTGCTGCGCGACGACCGGCCCGAGGCCGAGACGGTGCTGTCCGGCGTCGGGCTGCTGCACGCCCTCGGTGGCCACGTCGACTGGGAGCGGATGTTCGCGGGCCGTGGCGCACACCCCGTCGAGCTGCCCACCTACGCGTTCCAGCGGCAGCGCTACTGGCTCGACGCGCCCGCCGCCGCGGGCGACATGGCCTCCGCGGGTCTGGGCGCCGCCCGCCATCCGCTGCTGGGCGCCGCCGTCGAACTCGCCGACTCCGACGGTCTGGTCCTCACCGGACGGCTTTCGCTGGCCGCCCAGCCGTGGCTGGCCGACCACGCCGTCTCCGGCACGGTCCTCTTCCCCGGCACCGCCTTCCTCGAACTCGCCGTCCAGGCGGGCGACCAGGTCGGCTGCGACCAGGTGGAGGAGCTGACCCTCCAGGCGCCGCTGATCCTGCCCACGCGGGGCGCGCTCACCCTCCGGGTGACCGTCGGCGAACCCGACGACGGCGGGCGGCGCCCGCTGAACGTCCACTCCCGCCCGGACGGCGCCGGGTTCGGCGAACCGTGGACCCCGCACGCCACCGGCACCCTCGCCACCGCCGAACCGGCCACACCGCGGGAGCTGACCGCATGGCCCCCGGCGGACGCCACCGAACTCGACGTCAGCGATGTGTACGAGCGGTTCGCCGCGAGCGGCTTCGGCTACGGCCCCGCGTTCCAGGGCCTGCGCGCCGCCTGGCTGCGCGGCGACGAGGTGTTCGCCGAGGTACGGCTCGGCCAGGAGCAGCGGCAGTCCGCCGAGGGGTACGGCATCCACCCCGCCCTGCTCGACGCCTCGCTGCACGGCATCGCCCTCGGCACCCTGTTCGACGGCGAGGACCCGGACACCGCGCGGGGACGGCTGCCGTTCTCCTGGACCGGGGTGTCCCTGCACGCCACCGGCGCCGATGAGGTCCGGGTGCGGATCTCCCCGGCGGGAGCGGACACCGTGGCACTCGCGGTGGCCGACCCCGAGGGCCGTCCGGTGGCCACCGTCGACGGGCTGCTGCTGCGGAAGATGACCGGTGACCAGCTCAGCGGTGCCCGCGCGGCCGCCAGTGAGTCGCTGTTCCGGCTCGACTGGCCCGCTCCGGCCATCACCGCACCGGCGCCGCCCCCGCTCGGCCGGGCCGCGCTCATCGGCGACGACGGCCTCAAGGTGACCGAGGACCTTTTCGAGGCCGGGGTCCACCTGGAGTCGTACGCGGACCTGGAGTCGCTGGGCGCCGCGGTCGACGCCGGGACGTCCGCGCCCGCCGCCGTCCTGATCTCCTGCGCCCCGGAGCCCGCCGAACTCGCCGGTGCGGTACGCACATCCGTGCACACCGCGCTGGAACTGGCGCGGACCTGGCTGGCCGACGAGCGGTTCGCCGATTCCCGGCTGGTGTTCGTCACCCGTGGCGCGGTGGGCGTCGAACCCGGCGAGGACGTGCCGGATCTGGCGCACGCCGCCGTCTGGGGGCTGGTGCGCTCCGCGCAGTCGGAGAACCCCGACCGGTTCACCCTGGTCGATCTCGATGAACACGAGGACTCGGTACGCGCCCTGCCGGCCGCGCTGGCCTCCGGCGAACCCCAGCTCGCGCTGCGCGCCGGAGTGCCGCACACCCCGCGGCTGGCGCGTGCGCAGGGCGGCACCGCCACGGACCGGGCGCTGGACCCCGAGGGCACCGTGCTGATCACCGGCGCCACCGGCACCCTGGGCGGGCTGCTCGCCCGCCACCTGGTGACCGGCCACGGTGTCCGCCATCTGCTGCTGACCAGCCGCCGTGGCGCGGCGGCCGAGGGCGTCGGTCAACTCCGCGACGAACTCGCCGCGTTGGGCGCCACGGTGACGGTCGCGGCCTGTGACACCGCCGACCGGGACGCCCTGGCGGAGCTGGTGGCCCGGGTGCCCGCCGACCGTCCGCTGACCGGGGTGTTCCACACCGCAGGGGTGCTGGACGACGGCGTGATCTCCTCGCTCACCCCGGAGCGGGTGGACCGGGTGCTGCGGCCGAAGGTCGACGCCGTGCTCAATCTGCACGAGGTGACCCAGGGCCTGGATCTGTCGGCGTTCGTGCTCTTCTCCTCCGCGGCCGGTGTGCTCGGCGGCGCGGGGCAGGGCAACTACGCGGCCGCCAACGGCTTCCTGGACGCGTTCGCCCAGCACCGCAGGGCGCTGGGACTGCCCGCGCACTCGCTGGCCTGGGGGCTGTGGGCACAGAGCAGCACGATGACCGGGGCGGTGGACACCGCGCAGACCACCCGCTCCGGGGTGGCCCCGCTCTCCTCCGAGCAGGGCATGGAACTGCTGGACACCGCACTCGCCCTGGACACCCCGCTGCTGGTCCCGATGCGGATCGACCTCGCCGCGCTGCGCGCGGGCGCGGGATCGGGTTCGGTGCCCCTGCTGCTGCGCGGACTGGTCCGCGCACCGGCGCGGCGGGCGGGCGCGGCCACCCGCGGCGGTGGCTCCGGCGGCGGAGCGGCGCTGACGGACCGGCTGGCCGGGCTCTCCGAGGACGAACAGCACACGGTCCTGGTCGAGTTGGTGTGTGCCCAGGTGGCCACCGTGCTCGGCCATCCTGACCCGTCCGCCGTCGGCCCCGGCCATGAGTTCGTGGACTCCGGCTTCGACTCCCTCACCGCGGTGGAACTGCGCAACCGGCTGAACGCGGCGACCGGGCTGCGGCTCCCCGCCACCTTGGTGTTCGACCATGAGAGCCCCGCCGATCTGGCCGCCCGGCTGCGTACCGATCTGGCGGCCGCCCGGCAGTCGGCGCCCGCGGACGGCGGTGCGGCACCGGCGCGGACCGTGCCCGCCGCGTCCGGGGACTCCACCACGCTCTCCGCGCTGTACACCCAGGCGTTCGAGACCGGGAAGTGGAAAGAGATCTTCGATCTGCTGCACGCCACCGCGGCGCTGCGGCCGCGGTTCTCCTCCACCGCCGAGCTGGACCGGCTGCCGACGCCGGTCAGGCTCAGCAAGGGCCCGGCCGAGGAGCATATGTTCTGCTTCTCCTCCTGCCTGGCGGTGGCGGGCATCCACCAGTACGCCCGGTTCGCGGCCTCCCTGCGCGGCCGCCGCAATGTGTCGGCCCTCGCGCTGCCGGGGTTCGGCCGCGGGGAGTCGCTGCCGGAGACCGCGGACGCGGTGGTGGCGGCACAGGCCGAGGCGGTGGCGGAGGCCGCCGACGGGGCGCCGATCGTACTGCTCGGCTCCTCGGCGGGAGGGTGGTTCGCCCAGGCCGCGGCCGGACATCTGGAGCGGATGGGCCTCGAGCCCGCCGCCGTGGTCCTGGTGGACACCTACGTGCCCAAGAGCAGCATCCTCAACCAGTTCGGACTGTCCCTGATGGACGGGATGACCGAGCGCGAGGGCGTGTTCGTCACCATGGACGACGACCGGCTGTCCGCCATGGGCTGGTACCTCAACCTCTTCGGCACCTGGGAGCCGGAGCCGATCCGTACCCCCACCCTGCTGGTCCGCGCGCGGGAACCGCTGTCCACCGGCTCCCTGAAGCTGGAGGAGCTGCCCGACTGGCGGTCCTTCTGGGAGCTGCCGCACGACATCGTCGATGTGCGGGGCAACCACTTCACCATGATGGAGGACCACTCCACACCCACCGCGCAGGCCATCGAGGACTGGCTGGAACGCCGTCCGCGCGACACGGGCCGAGGCACGCGCTGACGCCCCGGCGCCACTTCCTCCGCACCGCCGTGTCACCGCCCCGTACCCACCGCTACGTTTCGCGAAAGGAACACCGACAACCATGGCGTTGCCCGCTGCTGACGAGAGTCTGTGGTTCCGCCGGTTCCACCCCAGTCCGGAGGCCGAGGTGAGCCTGGTCTGCCTGCCGCACGCCGGAGGAGCCGCGAGCTTCTGGTTCCCGCTCTCCGAGCTGCTGCCGCCGACCGTGGAGGTCCTGGCCGTCCAGTACCCGGGGCGGCAGGACCGCCGCCGCGATCCGCGTATCGAGAGCGTCCATGAGATGGCGCGCGAGGTCTTCGCGGCGCTGCGACCGCACGCCGCCACACGGCCGTTGGCCCTCTTCGGCCACAGCATGGGCGCGAGCGTGGGGTTCGAGCTGGCCCGGCTGCTGGAAGCGGAGCTGGACACCGTGCCCCTGGCGCTCTTCGCCTCGGGCCGCCCGGCCCCCTCCCGCCACCGCAGCCGGGACATCCACCGGCTCGACGACGCCGGGATCATCTCCGAACTCCAGCTCGTCAGCGGCACCGACGCCCGGATCCTCGGCGACGCCGAACTGCTTCAGCTGGCGCTGCCGTCCATCCGCAGCGACTACAAGGCGGCCGAGACCTATGAGTACCGGCCCGGCCCCCGGCTGCGCTGCGACATCGTCGGGCTCATCGGCGACACCGACAACCGGGTCGCGGTCGAGGAGGTGGCGAGCTGGCAGGAGCACACCTCCGGCTCCTTCCGGCTCGAGGTATTCCCCGGCGGCCACTTCTACGTCGGGGAGCAGAAGGCGGCGGTGGCCGGGGTCATCGCGGACACCCTGCGGACGTACACCGCCCACGGCGGCCCACTCAACGACTGAGAGAGAACCGACGATGCGTATCCTTTTTGCGACGGTGTCCGAGAAATCCCATCTGTTCACCATGGTGCCACTGGCCTGGTCCCTGGCGGCCGCGGGCCATGAGGTGCGGGTCGCCAGCAACCCGGCCCTCACCGAGGCGATCAGGAGCACCGGTCTGCCCGCGGTCTCCGTCGGCAAGGACCACAACCTCCACGAGATGCTGACCCAGAACCGGGACTCCCTGGAGAACCCGCTGTCCGACTGGTCCGACCCGGACCCCGAACAGCACTCCTGGGAACAGGTGCTGATGAAGTTCAAGGTCAGCGTGATGTTCGCCTACCAGACCTACAACGACTGCATGGTCCATGAACTGGTGGCCTTCGCCCGGGACTGGAAGCCCGATCTGGTCATCTGGGACCCCGTCACCTACGCCGGACCGGTGGCGGCCAAGGTGTCCGGCGCCGCCCACGCCCGGCTGCTGTGGTGTATCGACATCTACTCCAAGATGCGCGAGGTGTTCCTCGAGCGGCTCGCCGAACAGCCCGAGGAGCGCCGCGAGGACCCGCTCGCCGACTGGCTCGGCGGCATCCTCGCCCGCTACGGCCACACCTTCGACGAGGAGGACGTGGTCGGCCAGTGGACCATCGACCAGATACCCGGCAGCCTCCAGCTCCCGCTGACCGTCGACCGGGTGCCGGTGCGCTATCTGCCCTACAACGGCCCCTCGGAGATACCCGCTTGGGTGAGCGAGCCCCCGGCCCGCCCGCGGGTCGTGCTCACCGCCGGAGTGTCCACCCGCGCGGCGCTGGGCGCCACCTTCATGCCCCTCGCCGAGATGATCGCCGCTCTGGGCGAGATGGACGTCGACGTGGTGGCCGCGGTGCCGCCGGAGGAGGTCGAGGCCCTGGAGGCGGTCCCGGACAACACCCGCCTCGTGGACTTCGTCCCGCTGCACGCCCTGCTGCCCGGCGCCTCGGTCCTCATCCACCACGGCGGCTTCGGCTCCTGGGGCACCGCGGTGGCCAACGCCGTACCGCAGTTCATCCCCACCATCCGCTATGCGGACTGGTGGAACAAGGCGACCAGTCTGGAGGAGGCCGGGGCGGGGCTCGCCGTCCACGCCTCCGAACTGACCGCCGACAGGCTGCGGGAGAGCGTCACGCGGCTGCTGGAGGAGGACTCCTTCGCCAAGGCCGCGGAACGGCTGCGCGAGGAGAACCTGGCCGCGCCCACCCCGCACGACCTGGTGCCGGTACTGGAGCGGCTCACCGCGGAGCGCCGCCGGTGAAGGTCCGTGAGCTGGCGGTGCCCGGCGCCTGGGAGATCACCCCGGAGGTGCACCGCGACGACCGCGGCGCGTTCGTCGCGCACTATGTGTCCTCCGCGTTCACCGAGGCCATCGGTCACCCGCTGCGGCTCGGCCAGAACCACCACAGCGTCTCCCGGCGCGGCGCCGTCCGCGGGGTGCACTACGCGGACGTACCGCCCGGCCAGGCCAAGGTGGTGACCTGTACCGGCGGCCAACTGCTCGATGTGGTCGTGGACCTGCGGACCGGGTCACCCACCTTCGGGCGCTGGGACAGTGTGCGGCTGGACCCGGTGTCCTGCCGGGCGGTCTATCTGGAGGAGGGGCTCGGCCACGCCTTCGTCGCCCTGGCGGACACCACGGTGGCCGCCTATCTGAACTCCGAGGAGTACAACCCGGCCGCCGAGCACGAGATCAACCCCTTCGACCCGGCGCTCGCCCTTCCCTGGCCCGACGACCTGGAGCATCTGGTCTCCGCACGTGACCGGAGCGCCCCGACGCTGGCCGAGGCGGAACGCGCCGGACTGCTGCCGTCCTACGCGGCCTGCCGGGCACTGCACAAGCGAGGTGGCTGATTCCGCATCCACCGATCGGTTGATGCCACCCATCGGCCGGTCGGTGGGGGAAGGATCAGCCCGACGGGCGGCCGATGGGCCGATCCGCACCGGGCACCCGATTCCTACGGTGGAAGGGTGAGCGAACCGACCGAGGAGGACGCGGGCCGATGCCGCTGATCGAGGTAGAGAACCTGCGCAAGGAATACCGCAATCACGTTGCCGTGCAGGATGTGTCCTTCTCCGTCGAGGAGGGCGAGATCTTCGGGATCCTCGGCCCCAACGGCGCCGGGAAGACCACCGCCGTGGAATGCGTCGAGGGGATGCGCAAACGGGACGGCGGGCGCATCTCCGTGATGGGTCTGGACCCGCTGAAGGACGTGGCCGAGCTGCGCCAGTCCATCGGGATCCAGCTCCAGCAGAGCGAACTGCCGCCCAAGATGAAGGTGTGGGAGGCGCTGGAGCTGTACAGCACCTTCTACCGCGACCCCGTCGACTGGCGTCAACTCATCGAGGAATGGGGGTTGTCGGGCAAGGCCGACGCCGCCTACGGCTCGCTCTCCGGCGGCCAGCAGCAGCGGCTGTCCATCGCCCTCGCCCTCGTCGGCAACCCCCGGATCGCCGTCTTCGACGAGCTGACCACCGCGCTCGATCCGCACGCCCGCCGCGAGACCTGGAAGCTGATCGAGAAGGTCCGCGCCCAGGACGTCACCGTGCTGCTGGTCACCCACTTCATGGAGGAGGCCGAGCGGCTCTGCGACCGGATCGCCATCATCGAGTCCGGCCGGGTCGTGGCCCTCGACACCCCCTCCGGACTGGTCTCCCGGGTCGATGAACAGCAGATCATCCGCTTCAAGCCCTCGGTGCCGCTGGACGACGCCCTGCTGACCGCGCTGCCCGAGGTGGACAGCGTGACCCGGTCCCGCTCCCAGGTGACGGTGGTCGGCAAGGGCAATGTCGTCTACGCGGTGATCTCCGTCCTGGCCCGCAACCAGATCGTGGCGAACGAACTGCGCCTGGAACAGGCCAGCCTCGATGACGCCTTCGTCGCCCTGACCGGCGCCCAGCCCGCCGCCCACTGAACCCCGAGGAGACCGTCCCATGTCCGGGCGCACCAAGCTGACCTTCGTCGAGAGCAAGCTGTTCCTGCGCGATCCCACCGCGGTGTTCTTCGTGATCGCGCTGCCCATCATGCTGCTGACGATCTTTCACTTCGTGACCACCAAATCGGACGACGACGCCAGCACCAAGGCGTCCATGGCCGCGTTCGTCCCCGCGATGGCCATGTCGCTGTGTCTGACGATGCTGGCCCTGAACCTGCTGCCGACCACCCTGGCCACCTACCGGGAGAAGGGCATCCTGCGGCGGATGGCCGCCAGCCCCGTCCACCCGGGCAATCTGCTGGTGGCCCAGCTGGTCATCAACCTGGTGACCGCGGCCGTCTCCGCCGTCCTGGTCATCGCCGTCGGCACCGCCGCCTTCGACACCGATCTGCCGGGCGACATCCCGGCGTTCCTGATCAGCTTCGCCCTCGGCACCTGGGCGCTGTTCGCCGTCGGCCTGGTGGTGGCGGCCGTGGCGCCCAGCAGCAAGTCGGCCACCGCGATGGGGCTCTCCCTGCTCTTCCCCAGCCTGTTCTTCGGCGGGGCGTTCCTGCCCAAGGAGGATCTGCCCGGGACGGTGGCCACCATCGGCGACTACACCCCGCTCGGCGCCGCGCTCCAGGCGCTGCGCGACTCCTGGGAGGGACAGTGGCCGCAGAATCTGCACCTGGCCGTGCTCGCCGCGATCGGCGTGGCCGCCACCGCGGCGGCCGCCAAGCTCTTCCGCTGGGAGTGAGGTGAGCGCGGCCAAGGACGACGGCGGACGGTGGGAGCGGCACTCCGACATCCTGTTCGGGGGGCTGCCCTACCTCCTCCTGCTGCTGTCCACCGGGCTGAGCCTGCTCCACGGCGGCCAGGCGGACCGGCACCGGCTGACCACCCTCGCACTGGTGGCGGTGGCCGCCGCGTGGATCCTCGGCACCTACACCCTCCCGACCGGGCGGCGCAGCCGCCAGGCGTACGGCACGGCCCGCACATCCGTGTACTTCGCCGGACTGCTCGCCCTCGCCGCGGTGCTGATGGCCCGCGACACGGTGTTCATGCTGTTCGCCGCCACCGGCTTCCTCCAGGCCCTGGTGCTGCTGCCCACCGTATGGGCGTTCGTCTGCGTGGCGGCCACCTCGTTCGTCGTCAACACCGTGCCGCACGGCTTCCCCGAGCCCTCCACCACCGCGGTCGTCGGCTATCTCGCCGCCATCGCCTTCCAGACCGTGGTGATCGGCTGGATCAACCTCCTGTCGAGCCGGCTGAACGAACAGCACCAGCGGCGCAAGCGCACGGTGGCCGAACTGCGGTCCGCGCTCGCCGAGAACGCCGGACTGCACGCCCAGCTGATCACCCAGGCCCGTGAGGCCGGAGTGCACGACGAACGCCAGCGGATGGCGGGGGAGATCCATGACACCCTCGCCCAGGGGCTGGCCGGGATCATCCGCCAACTCGAGGCCGCCGAGGACGCCGAACACGACCGCGAGCGCTGGCGGCGCCATCTGGTCGCCGCCAAGGACCTGGCCCGGGAGTCCCTGGCCGAGGCGCGCCGCTCGGTGCAGGCGCTCCGCCCCGAACAGCTGGAGTCGAGGACCCTGCCCGACGCCCTGGAGGCGCTGGCCGACGGCTGGTCCCGGGAGCGCGATCTGTGTGTCGGCTTCGAGACCACCGGCACCGCCACGCCCATGGTCGCCGAAGTGGAAGCCACCTTGTACCGGGTGGCGCAGGAGGCGCTCACCAACATCGCCAAACACGCCGAGGCGTCGAAGGTGGGCATCACCCTGTCCTATATGGACGACCTCGTGGTCCTGGATGTCCTCGACGACGGTATCGGCTTCGACCCCGCCTCCGCCGCGGCCGGGGCGGGCCGCTCCGGCGGCCACGGCCTGGGACTGGTGGCGATGGGCCGCCGACTGCGCCGGGTCGCGGGTACGTTGGACATCGAAAGCGCCCGCGGAGAGGGCACCGCCATCAGCGCGGCCGTCCCCGTCATCCCCCTGGAAGCCGGTGAATGAGCGGAAACCGTCACACCATGAACAGCGTTCCGGCCACCCCCACTCCCATTCGTATCCTCATCGTCGATGACCACCCCGTGGTCCGCGACGGGCTGCGCGGGGTGCTGGAGCGGGATCCGGAGTTCACCGTCACCGGTGAGGCCGGTGACGGCGCCGAGGCCGTGGAGCTGTACGCCTCGGCCCCGGCCGATGTGGTGCTGATGGATCTGCGGATGCCGCGGATGGGTGGGGTGGAGGCCATCAAACGGCTGCTGGGCCAGGATCCGGACGCCCGCATCCTGGTGCTGACCACCTATGACACCGACAGCGACGTGATGGGCGCGCTGGCCGCCGGGGCGACCGGCTACCTCCTCAAGGACACCCCGCGGGAGGAGCTGACCCGCGCCGTGCGGTCCGCCGCCGCGGGCCAGTCCGTACTGTCCCCCGCCGTCACCGGACGGGTGCTGGGACAGGTGCGCAAACCCACCCGGGGACCCTTGAGCGAACGCGAACTCGAAGTGCTGAGGCTCATCGCCGACGGCGCCACCAATCGACAGGCCGCCGCCGCATTGTTCATCAGCCAGGCGACCGTCAAGACACACCTTCTCCATGTCTACGAAAAACTCGGGGTGAAGGACCGGGCGGCGGCCGTCAGCGAGGCCCATAAACGCCATCTGTTCGGCTAGGAAGGCCATCCGGCACCCGGGGTAGGGGTGCCGGATAGGGGTGGGCCAGGGTAGGGGTTGTTGCGCGCGAAGCGGCGACCATAGGTTGGCGATATGGCCCTTTCGCGTAATCGGCGGGCCGTCGTCGTCGGCGGCACCGGATTCATCGGGCGGCATATCTGCCGGGCTCTCGCCCGACAGGAATATGACGTCCTGGCAATGGCGAGAAAACCCGCTGAAGCGATTCCCGGAGTCGGATTCCTGGCGCTGGACGCGGTGGCCGCACCGGTCGGCGACATCGCCGCCGCGGTGGGCCCGGCCGACCTCGTCGTCAACGCCGCGGGCGACAGCTGGGAGGGCGACGAGGAGCGGATGACGGCCTCGCATATCCCGCTGGTCGACCAGCTGGTGAGCGCCGTCGCCACCCTTCCCCGGCGGCCGAGACTGCTGCATCTGGGCTCCGTCCACGAGTACGGCCCGGTCCCCGACGGCACGGCCGTCGGCGAGAACCACCCCACCGCCCCCGAAACCCCCTACGCCCGCACCAAACTGGTCGGCAGCCGGATCGTGCTGGGCGCCGCGGACGCGGGACGGATCGACGGCTGTGTGCTGCGGGTGACCAACGTCTGCGGACCGGGCACCCCGTACGGCAGTTTCCTCGGCCGCCTCGCCGCCCGGCTGCGCGAGACCGACGAGGCCACCCCGCTCACCCTCACCCTCGTCGACGACCGGCGCGACTTCATCGATGTACGCGATGTGGCCGACGCCGTGGTGCGCGCCGCCGGGGCGCCGGTCGGCGGCCAGGTCATCAACATCGGCCAGGGCACCGCCACCGGGATGCGCGAGCTGGCCGGACTGCTGATCTCCGCCTCGCGCGTCCCCCCGCATCTGGTGCGCGAGGAGGACGCCCCCGTCCACAGCAAGGGCGGCCGCTGGACCCAGGCCGACATCCGGCTCGCCCGCACCCTGCTGGGCTGGTCCCCGAAAGTGCCGCTGAAGGAATCCCTGTACGACCTGTGGGCGGCCTCCGCCCGGCGTCGACCGGCTGCCGCGGCGGCCCGTACCGAAGGACACTGATGCAGTACACCCATCTCGGCCGCACGGGCCTCCTGGTGAGCCGGGTCTGTCTGGGCACCCTGAACCTCGGGGTCCGGGCGAGCGACGAGGAGAGCTACGCCATCCTGGACACCGCGCTGGAGCGCGGGGTCAACTTCGTCGACACCGCCAACCAGTACGGCTGGCAGAAACACAAGGGCTACACCGAGGAATTCCTCGGCAGCTGGTTCGCACGGGACGGCGGCCGCCGCGAGAAGACCGTGCTGGGCACCAAGGTCTTCAACCCGATGAGCGACTGGCCCAATGACTCCGGGCTGTCCGCCCGCCACATCATCGCCTCCTGCGAGGACTCGCTGCGCAGACTGCGCACCGACTGGATCGACCTCTTCCAGATGCATCACATCGACCGCCACGCGCCCTGGGAGGAGGTGTGGCAGGCCATGGAGACGCTGACCCGGCAGGGCAAGGTGCGCTACGTCGGCTCGTCCAACTTCGCGGGCTGGCACCTCGCCGAGGCCCAGGAGGCCGCCACCCGCCGCCACTTCCTCGGCATCGTCTCCGAGCAGAGCGTCTACAACCTGGTCACCCGCCATATCGAACTGGAGCTGATCCCCGCCGCCCAGCGCTACGGGGTCGGGGTGCTGGCCTGGTCACCGCTGCACGGCGGACTCCTCGGCGGAGCGCTGCGCAAACTGGCCGACGGCACGGCCATGAAGACCGCCCAGGGCCGCGCCGCCGAGGCGCTGGAGCGCCACCACGACGCCATCACCGGATACGAGAAGCTCTGCGCCGACCTCGGTACCGACCCCGCGCAGGTGGGGCTCGCCTGGGTGATGCAGCGCCCCGGTATCACCGCCCCGGTCATCGGGCCTCGCAGCCTGGAGCAGCTCGAAGGGGCCTTCCAGGCCCTGGAGCTCACCCTCCCCGACGAGGTGCTGACCGAACTCGACACCCTGTTCCCGCCGATCGGCAACGGCGGCCCGGGACCGGAGGCATGGGCGTGGTGAATACGCTCCAGGAGCGGCTGGCGCGGTCCGCGGCCACCGTGGACACCTCGGCCGGTCGACTGGCCGACATCCAGCGGTGGTTCCATGCACGCACCGAGGCCGACACCTCCCGCGTCGAGATCATTCCGTTCGAGGAGCTGCGCGGCTGGAGCTTCGCGGCCGACACCCACAACCTGGTCCATGAGACCGGCCGGTTCTTCAGCGTCGAGGGGCTGCGGGTGCGGATGCCCGGCGGTGCCGTGGAGCGGTGGACGCAGCCGATCCTCCACCAGCCCGAGATCGGCATCCTCGGCATCCTGGTCAAGGACTTCGACGGCGTACCGCACTTCCTGATGCAGGCGAAGATGGAGCCGGGCAACCACGGCGGACTCCAGCTCTCGCCGACCGTACAGGCCACCCGCAGCAACTACACCCGGGTGCACCGGGGCCGGCCGGTGCCGTACGTGGAGTACTTCCAGCGCATGGACCGGCACCGGGTACTCGCCGATGTGCGCCAGTCGGAACAGGGCACCTGGTTCTTCCGCAAACGCAACCGCAACATGCTCGTCGAGGTCGCGGCCGACGAGGACATCGAGGTGCGCGACGGCTTCCGCTGGCTGACCCTCGGCCAGCTGCACCACCTGCTGGCCGTCGAGGACCTGGTGAACATGGACGCCCGTAGCGCCCTGGCCTGTCTCCCGGCGAGCTACGACGGCGGCCCGCCGGGAGCGGGCGGCAGCGTCCACCGCACCGCCGACATCCTCAGCTGGGTCACCGGACTGCGCACCGACCGCGAGGTGGAGACCGAACGGATCCCGCTGCGCGAGACGGACCGATGGCACCGCACCGGCCACCGGATCTCGCATGAGAGCGGCCGCTACTTCAGCGTCATGGCCGTGGACGTCCGGGCCGGTGGCCGTGAGGTGCGCGGCTGGACCCAGCCCATGATCGAGCCGCATGGTCCGGGGGTGGCCGCCTTCCTGCTGGCCCACGCCGACGGGGTACCGCATGTGCTGGTGCAGGCCCGTGCCGAACCCGGCTACACCGATGTGGTGGAGCTCGCGCCCACCGTGCAGTGCACCCCGCGGAACTACACCCATCTGCCCGGGGCGGCCATGCCGCGCTTCCTCGACGAGGTGGTCCACGCCCCGGCGGACCGGGTGCGCTTCGACACCGTGCTCTCCGAGGAGGGCGGGCGTTTCTACCACGCCTTCAACCGCTATCTGGTGGTCGACTCCGCGATGGACGTCGTCGCGCCCGACGATCCGGACTTCCGCTGGATGGCGCTGCACCAACTGCTCGATCTGATCCGCCACAGCCACTATGTCAATGTCGAGGCCCGCACCCTGATCGCCTGTCTGCACAGCCTCCTCGTGAAATAGGGGCTCCTTTCAGGGGTGCCCGGTCTAGGGGTTATTCGGCCCCGTTCGCTGTTCTAGCCTCCGAAAGCGTCGGGCACCCCGGAGCGGTACATCGGAGGACATGTCATGCAGGAGATCAGCAGCGCCGCGGCGGCCGAGGACGCGGAGGGCGGGGATTTCTCCGCCATGGAGATTCCGGACTCCTATCGGGGCGCGGTGATCCTCCGGGAAGAGTCCGAGATGTTCCAGGGAATGGCCACCTCGGACAAGGACCCCCAGAAGTCCCTGCACATACGGGAGGTGCCGACCCCCGAACCGGGGCCGGGCGAGGCGGTGATCGCGGTGATGGCGAGCGCCATCAACTACAACACCGTCTGGAGCGCCATCTTCGAACCGCTGCCCACCTTCGGCTTCCTGGAGCGCTACGCACGCTCCGACGACCCCCAGGCCGCCCGCCACCACCAGCCCTACCACGTCCTCGGTTCCGACCTGTCGGGCATCGTGCTGCGCACCGGCCCCGGGGTGCGGCGCTGGAAGCCGGGCGACCGGGTGGTGGCCCACTGTCTGTCCATCGAGCTCCAGTCGCCGGACGGCCACGACGACACCATGCTCGACCCCGAACAGCGGATCTGGGGCTTCGAGACCAACTTCGGCGGACTGGCCGAACTCTCCCTGGTCAAGGCCAACCAGCTGATGCCCAAACCCGAACACCTCACCTGGGAGGAGGCCGCCTCCTCCGGACTGGTCAACTCCACCGCCTACCGGCAGCTGGTCTCCCGCAACGGCGCCCAGCTGAAACAGGGCGATGTGACGCTCATCTGGGGCGCGGCCGGTGGCCTCGGCTCCTACGCCACCCAGCTGGCGGTCAACGGCGGGGCGGTCCCGGTGTGTGTGGTCTCGGGCCCGCACAAGGCCGCGCTGGCCCGCTCCATGGGCGCGGAGCTGGTGATCGACCGCGCCGAGGAGGATTACCGCTTCTGGAAGGACGCCGCCACCCCCGACCCCCGGGAGTGGAAGCGGTTCGGCGCCCGGATCCGCGAACTGACCGGCGGCGAGGACCCGGACATCGTGGTCGAGCACCCGGGCCGGGAGACCTTCGGCGCCAGTGTGTACGTGGCGCGCCGCGGCGGCACCGTGGTCACCTGCGCCGCCACCTCCGGCTACCGCCACGAGTACGACAACCGCTATCTATGGATGGGGCTCAAGCGCATCGTCGGCACCCACTTCGCCAACTACCGCGAGGCATGGGCGGCCAACCGCCTGATAGCGAAGGGGATGATCCACCCCACGCTGTCCACGGTCTATCCGCTGGACTCGGTCGGCGTCGCCACCCAGGACGTCCACCGCAACCGCCACTCCGGCAAGGTGGGGGTGTTGTGCCTGGCCCCCCAGGAGGGACTCGGCGTACGCGACCACGAGCTGCGCGAGCGCCATCTGCCGGCGATCAACCGCTTCCGGCAGGACACCGGCATCGTGCCCGTGCCCTAGCCGTCGTAGGAGCGCTGTGCGCGCGGCCTGTCGTCGGGCCGGGCGGGCGCCGGGCCGGGCCGCGGCGGGGTGTCCGGGAGCTCGGGGTCGATCAGGTGGAACCGGCGCAGGGTCCGCCGGAGCGCCACCAGGTTGAGCAGCCCGAGCGGCACCGGCGGCCGGTGCCCCGCCGCCACCCGGTCGACCAGCCCGAAGGCGACCCGAATGGGCACCCGCAACAGGGTGTCGTGGCGCGGTTCGGGGCTGGAGGAGCGCTGTCCGAGACGGTGTGCGGCGGCGGCCTCGTACGCGGCCTTGCGGGCCCGGTTGAGATTGCCCAGCGGCCGGAACTCCTCGGTGGTGTGCCACGGGTTGAACGCCAGCTGCTCGACGCGGCGGGCGGCGGAGCGCGCCTCGGCGGAGTCCGGGTCGTGGCGGGCCACGGTCAGCAGGGCCACCGGTTCGACGGGCGCGTCGCTCTCCGGCCACTCCACCGAACCGTCCTCCACCGGGGTGCGGCGCTCGTCCCGGTAGCGCTGGAGACACAGCTCGAAGGCGATGTCCCCGGTGACCAGGCGCAGCGCCAGCTCATGGTGGAGGTAGTCGGGGTCGCCGCGGTCGGGCGGGGGAGCGGGGGTGCCACCGGGCGCCGGACGCAGCTGGTAGCGGACCGGCCCGGCGCCGCCCCACAGGATCGCGCCCCGGCTCCAGAAGGTCTCCCGGGCGAGGGAGCCGACGGTGTGCCGGGTGGCGGTGCGCACATTGCGGCGCATCCGGTCCGCGCTGCCCCAGCCCACCGCCAGCGGCAGCCGGACGAAGAGCCCGAACGCCTGCTCCACGGCGCTGGTCGCGCCCGCCATGGCCTTGGCGAACGCCACGAACTCCCGGGCGTCGGCGGCATGGGACACCGGGAAGCCGGTGGCCAGCAGATCGTGGGTCTCCTCTGGCCCGGCCTGGACCCGGACCGCCATACCGCGCAGATCCGGCGAGGCGTTGTGGCGCTCGGTGCCACGGGCGTTGGACAGCCGCACCACGGCCGGGTACTCCGCGCCCGGCCGGGCGTACCCCACGCACAGCTCGGGCGGGAGGTCGTCACGGAACCGCAGCCGGGCGTTCTCCACACCGAGCGCCGCCCCGGCGTGGAAGGCGCGCGGCAGCTGGGTGGCGCCCGCGATGTCCCGATGGGTGCGCCGCATTCGCATCAGCTCACGGGCCAGTTTGTCGAGGAGCACCCGTTCTGCCTCGGGGCTGCCTCCCTCGTACGCCTCGTAGTGCCCGGGTGCCGGGTGGGCCGTCGCGTCGTGCCCGTGACTCCGTACGGACTGCTCCTGCTGTCCGGTGTCGACCATGGGGACCTCTCCGTACGGGGACCTACACGACTCATATGCGACGAATGCACAAGGAAACCCGAGGAAACCTGCGAAACAGGAATAAAAGAAGACGGTAGGGGAGGGAGTCCGGGGCCGCAGCCCGGGCCGGTCGCGGGGGTGGCCGTCTCCGGCGGCGCGGCCGCCGGCCGCTGCGGCACACTGGGTGCATGCCGGAACTGCCCGAGGTGGAGGCCCTCACCGGGATCCTGGCCGAGCGTGCCGTCGGACGGGAGATCGACCGTGTCCTGCCCGTCGCGGTGAGCGTGCTCAAGACGTACGATCCACCGCTGACCGCCCTCGAGGGGCGGACCGTCACGGCCGCGCGCCGCCATGGCAAATTCCTGGACCTGGCCACCGACGGGCCCCATCTGGTGGTCCATCTCGCCCGCGCGGGCTGGCTGCGCTGGAAGGACGGCCTGCCGGAGGCTCCGCCCCGGCCCGGCAAGGGCCCGCTGGCGCTGCGGCTGGTCCTGGCCGGTCCGGAGCGCTCCGGCTTCGACCTCACCGAGGCGGGATCCCGCAAGGGGCTCGCGGTGTACGTCGTACGTTCGCCCGAGGAGGTCCCGGGGATCGCCCGGCTCGGCCCGGACCCGCTGGACGGCTCCCTCACCCCTGAGGCGTTCGCCGGACTGCTGCGCGGCGTACGCCACCGGATCAAGGGGGTGCTGCGCGACCAGAGCGTCATCGCCGGAATCGGCAACGCCTACTCGGACGAGATCCTGCACACCGCGAAGATGTCGCCCTACCGGCTCGCCTCCGACCTCGGCGAGGAGGAGATCGCCGCCCTGTACGAGGCCATGGACACCACGCTGCGCTCCGCCGTCGAGCGCTCCCGCGGGCTCGCCGCCGGTGACCTCAAGGCGGAGAAGCGCAGCGGGATGCGGGTGCACGGACGCGCCGGCCAGCCCTGCCCGGTGTGCGGTGACACGGTCCGCGAGGTGTCCTTCAGGGACTCCGCCCTCCAGTACTGCCCCACGTGCCAGACCGGCGGCAAACCACTTGCCGACCGCAGGATGTCCCGACTGCTCAAATAGCGCATAGGAACGGTCAGTTGGCGACACCCTCTTGACCCGGGCAAGACAACCCCGCCATATGGTGGCCATGACCACAGCCCTGATCATCGGTGGCGGCATCGCCGGCACGGTGACCGCGATGGCCCTGCACCGGGCCGGGATCGACGCGGTCGTCCACGAGGCATCCCCCCATGTCGCCGACGCCGGCGCCATCGACACGGGTGCGTTCCTCGTCGTCGCGGCCAACGGCCTGGAGGCGCTGCGCACGATCGACGCCCATGGACCCGTGCTGGACCACTCCTTCGCCACCGGCCATGTCGACTTCATCAGCGACACCGGCAAACGGCTCGGCCGCAAACCGATCTCCGGTTCGGCGGACGGCGGTCCGGGGTCACGCACCATCAAACGCGCCACCCTGGTCCGGGTGTTGCGCGAGGAGGCGGCGCGCCGCGGGGTGCGCATCGAGTACGGCAAACGGCTGCTCGCCGCCCACACCAGCCCCGACGGCACCGTCGTCGGCTGCTTCGCCGACGGCGGCCGGGCGATGGCCGACGTGCTCATCGGGGCCGACGGCCTCCACTCCCTGACCCGCAGGACCATCGACGCCGCCTCGGCCCGGCCGCGCTACACCGGACAGCAGACCGTCTGCGGCTACGCCCGCGAGGTCCCCGCACCCCCCGACCCCGACACCTACACCATGATCTTCGGCAAACAGGCGTTCTTCGGCTGCACCACCGCACCGGACGGCGGGATCTGGTGGTTCGCCAACGCCCCGGCCCCCGAGCTGCCCCCGGCGGAGCTGGCCGCCGTCACCCCCGAGCAGTGGCGCGAGAAGCTCACCGGGCTGTTCGCCGAGGACCGGACCGCGGCCGCCGGGATCATCGGCGCCACCGGCGAGGACATCATCGCCACCGGCGGCTACGACATCGTCTCCACCCCCACCTGGTCCTCGGAGGCCATGGTCATCGTGGGGGACGCGGCACACGCGTGCGCCCCCAACGCCGCACAGGGCGCCTCTCTGGCCATGGAGGACGGGGTGGTGCTCGCCAAGTGTCTGCGCGATTTGCGCCACCCCCGGTCCGCCTTCGCCGCCTACGAGGGGCTGCGCCGCGCGCGCGTCGAGAAGGTGGCCCGGAGCAGCGCGGACCTGGCCCGCCGCACCGCCCCCGGCCCGGTCAAACGCGCCCTGCGGGACGCCACCCTGCCGCGGCGTCTGGACCGGGCGGGCGGCGCGGCCGCCACCGACTGGCTGACCGGCTACCGCATCGACTGGGACCAGCCCGTGGAAGGGGAGACCGCGGTCCGCGGCCGCCGCTGAGCCCGGTGTCCGCGCCGGGAGCCACCGGACATTCTCCCCGTGGCCGGGGCCACCCGCCACCCAGGTTTGGCCCCGGTCCGCACGGGCACTTGGAACGCTCTGGTTCCGTACGTCCGGGAGTCCCTTGTGAACCCAGTACGTATCGTGATCGTCGGTGCCGGTTTCGCCGGTTACCAGGCCGCCCGTACGCTCTCCCGTACCCTGCGCAAAGCGGCGGAGATAATCCTGATCAACCCCAATGACTACTTTCTGTATCTCCCGCTGCTGCCCGAGGTGGCCGCGGGGGTGCTGGAACCCCGACGGGTCTCGGTCTCCCTCACCGGCACCCTGCCGCATGTCCGGCTGATGCTCGGCGAGGTGCACTCGGTCGACCTCGAGAACCGCCGGGTCGGCTGGGAGGACCCGGAGGGACACCGCGGCGAGCTGAGCTACGACCGGCTCATCCTCTCCGTCGGCAGCGTCAACAAGCTGCTGCCGATCCCGGGCGTCGCCGAGCACGCCCACGGCTTCCGCGGGATGCCCGAGGCCCTCTACCTGCGCGACCACGTGACCCGCCAGATCGAGATGGCGGGCAATGCCGAGGACCCCCGGGAACGTGCCGCCCGCAGCACCTTCGTGGTGGTCGGCGCCGGGTACACCGGCACCGAGGTGGCCGCCCACGGGGTGCTGCTCACCGACGCGCTGGCCCGGAAGAACACCGCGCTGCGCGGTGCGGCCCCGCCCCGCTGGCTGCTGGTCGACGTCGCGCCCCGGGTCCTGCCGGGGCTGGACGAACGGCTCTCCCGCACCGCCGACCGGGTGCTGCGCAAACGCGGGGTCGAGGTGCGCACCGGCACCAGCGTCAAGGAGGCCACCTCCGAGGGGGTGCTGTTCGACAACGGCGAGTTCATCGACACCCGCTCGCTGATCTGGTGTGTCGGGGTGCGCCCCGACCCGCTGGTGGAGGACCTCGGACTGGCCACCGAGCAGGGGCGGCTGCGGGTGGACCAGTACCTCGCGGTCCCCGGCCATCCGGAGGTGGTGGCCTGCGGTGACGCCGCCGCGGTACCCGATCTGACCCGACCGGGCCAGTTCACCGCGATGACCGCGCAGCACGCCCAGCGCCAGGGCCGGACGGCGGCCCGCAACATCCTTGCCTCCCTCGGCCACGGCACGGCCAAGCCCTACAAACACCACGATCTGGGGTTCATGGTCGACCTCGGTGGAGTGCAGGCGGCCGCCGACCCCCTGCACATCCCGCTGTCCGGACCGATCGCCAACGCGCTCACCCGCGGCTACCACCTGATGGCCATGCCCGGCAATCGCGTCCGCGTGGCCGCCGACTGGCTGCTCGACGCGGTGCTGCCACGCCAGGCGGTGCAACTCGGAATGGTGCCCTCCTGGGCGGTTCCGCTGGACACCGAGTCACCCGAGGTCGCCCGGACGGCCCGTACGTCCGGCGGCTGACCGCCCGGCACCGAGGAAAACCGCCCTGACAGGAAACCGCCCGACACCGAAGGAAGGAGAACCATGCGACACGAACAGCTCACCGAGCTCGGGCAGCAGCTCCGCGTCGACTCGGTGCGCGCCGCCGCGGCAGCCGGGTCCGGCCATCCGACGTCCTCGATGTCGGCCGCGGACCTGATGGCCGTTCTCATGGGGAACCATCTGCGCTACGACTTCGAAAAGCCCGACCGCCCCGGCAATGACCACCTGGTCTTCTCCAAGGGCCATGCCTCCCCGCTGCTGTACTCGGTCTACAAGGCCGCGGGCGCCATCAGCGACGAGGAACTGCTCACCTTCCGCAAGCTGGGCAGCAGGCTGGAGGGCCATCCCACCCCCCGGTTGCCGTGGGTGGACGTGGCCACCGGCTCCCTGGGGCAGGGACTGCCCTTCGGCGTCGGCATGGCGCTGAGCGCCAAACGGCTGGACCATGTGGCCAGCCGGGTCTGGGTGCTCATCGGTGACAGCGAAATGGCCGAGGGATCGGCCTGGGAAGCCTTCGAGCAGGCCGGATTCGACCATCTGGACAACCTCACCGCCGTCATCGACGTCAACCGGCTGGGCCAGCGCGGCCCCACCCGCCACGAATGGGACCTCGACGCCTACGCCCGGCGGATCCGCGCCTTCGACTGGCACACCATCGAGATCGACGGCCATGACATCGCCGCGATCGACCGCGCGTACGGCGAGGCGATGTCCACCGTGGGCCGCCCCACCGCCATCATCGCCCGCACCCAGAAGGGCCGTGGTGTGGCCGCGGTGGAGAACCGGGAGGGCATGCACGGCAAACCGCTGAAGGACCCGGAGGAGGCCATCGCCGAACTCGGCGGAGTGCGGAACATGGCGGTGCCGGTGCTCGGCCCGCCCTCGGTCACCCCCACCCGGGCGACCTCCGAGGGCCCGCTGAGCCTGCCGCGGTTCAACCCCGGCGACACCGTCCCCACCCGGGACGCGTTCGGGGAGGCCCTGGCCGCCGTCGGCACCGCCCGCGGCGATGTGGTGGCGCTGGACGGAGAGGTGGGCGACTCGACGCGGCTGGAGTACTTCCAGAAGGAACACCCCGACCGCTACTTCGAGTTCTACATCGCCGAACAGCAGCTGGTGGCCGCCGCCGTGGGCATGCAGACCCGCGGCTGGACCCCCTACGTCTCCACCTTCGCGGCGTTCTTCACCCGTGCCTACGACTTCATCCGGATGGCCGCCGTCAGCCGCGCCGACCTCAACCTCATCGGCTCCCACGCGGGTGTGGCCATCGGTGAGGACGGCCCCTCCCAGATGGGCCTGGAGGACCTGGCAGCGCTGCGGGCGGTGCACGGCAGCACCGTGCTCTACCCCTGCGACGCCAACCAGACCGCCCACCTCATCGCCGCCATGGCCCGGGAGTCGGGCATCCGCTATCTGCGCACCACCCGCGGCGCGACCCCGGTCATCTACCCGCCCACCGAGGAGTTCCCGGTCGGCGGAGCCAAGGTCCTGCGCGCCACCGAGGACGACCGCGTCACCCTCGTGGCCGCCGGGGTCACGGTGCCCGAGGCCCTCGCGGCAGCCGACCGGCTGGCCGAGGAGTCCCTCCCGGTACGTGTCATCGACCTCTACTCGGTCAAGCCGGTGGACGCCGGGGCGCTGCGCACCGCCGCCGAGGCGACCGGTCGGCTGATCACGGTGGAGGACCACCACCCCGAGGGCGGACTCGGCGACGCGGTGCTCGACGCCTTCACCGACGGCCGCCCCGTGCCCCGGCTGGTCCGGCTCGCCGTACGCGATATGCCGGTCTCGGCCACCCCGGCCGAGCAGCTGCACGAGGCCGGGATCGACGCGGACGCCATCGTGGCCGCCGCCCGCGAACTCGCCGGAGCCTGACTCGGCGCCCGAGTCCGCGCCTGATCCGGCGCACCGGCCCGCTCGCGGCCCTCCGCCGGGACAACTCCATATGATCCGCACGATGTCCGACGGGCCCGGGGCCCCAGCGCCCCGGGTCCGTCGAGCTGTGCGCGCCCGGCCTCTCGTACCCCGCGAGGCGACTCCCGTACGCTACTGCCCAGTTGTGTACCGGACGTCGACAAAGGGCGGGGACCATGGGGCACTTGGGCAGAGCCGCGGGCGAGAAGGCCCGGCGCACGGGCACGGTGGCGGTCGTCGCGGCGGCCGCCGCACTGTGTCTGGCGGCACCGGCGGGCGCGCGGCCCGCGGACACCACGGACGATCCGCCCTACTCCGCCACCACGGCGGTGGGCGTGCACAACGCGTACGAGAAGGACAAGTACCCGTACTTCGCCGACGCGCTCGACTCCGGCGCCGCACTGCTCGAACTCGACGTGTGGACCAACGCGTTCGGCTCCGGCTGGCGGGTCTCGCACAGCAATCCACTGGGCAACGACAACAACTGTGCCAACGCCGGATCCGCGGCCGAACTGCGGACCAAGTCCCGCAATCAGAGCCTGGCCGGATGTCTGGCCGACCTCAAGGTCTGGCACGACGCCCACCCCGGGCACCGCCCCATCGTCATCAAGACCGAGCTCAAGGACGGCTTCAACGGTAAGGGCGGCCGCGGTCCGGCCGAGCTGGACGCCCTGCTGAACGGCACTCTGGGCGACGCCCTGCTGCGCCCGGCCGGTGTGACGGGTGGCCATGCCACCCTCGACGAGGCGGTCCGGGCCGACGGCTGGCCGTCCCGCTCCGCCCTCGCGGGCAAGTTCGTCTTCGAGCTGATCCCGGGCACCGTCGAGCAGAGCAACCCCTTCGACCACCTGTGGACCGACCGCGAGTACGCCACCCACCTCCGCGACCTGGCCGCGTCCGGGAAGCTCGGGCAGGCCGCCGCCTTCCCCGCGGTCATCAAGGCCACCGCCGGTGATCCGCGCACCCGCTACGAGGACGCCGCCATCCGCCCCTGGTTCGTCTTCTTCGACGGGGACGCGTCCACGTTCGTGGGCGGCGGGATCGACACCGCCTGGTACGACGACCGCCACTACCTACTGATCATGACCGACGCGCAGAGCGTGCCCCCGGCCATCGACGGCACCCACCCCACCGAGGAGCAGGCGAAGGCGCGGGTGGCCGAACTCGCCACCCGGCACGCCAGCTTCGTGACCGCCGACTGGTACCCGCTGCCGAGCGTGCTGTCGTCCGTGCTGCCCCGTGGCTGATTCCACGCCCCCGGCACACCGCTCCCCGGCCGGGCCCGCCCCGCGGGTCCGGCCGCGGTCAGCCCGGCAGATCGCCCGCGCCGTCGTCGGTCTCCTCCAGCCGGAAGCCCACCTTCAGCCCCACCTGGTAGTGGGCGATCCTGCCGTTCTCGATATGCCCGCGGACCTGGCCCACCTCGAACCAGTCGAGATTCCGGAGCGTCTGGGAGGCGCGGCTGATACCGCTGCGGATCGCGTCGTCGACGCTCTCGCTGGACGAGCCGACGATCTCGGTCACCCGGTAGGTGTGGGACATGGCAGTCTCCCCGGTCCGTGGGGCGGTCCGATTGCTCCTCCCACCGTGCCTCACGACGCCGCCGTCCGCGAGCCGGACGGCCGCGGCCCGGTCTCACGGAACCACGGTCACCGGCCAGCGCCCGGCCTTCACCAGCCGGACCGCCACCGAGCCGACGATCCGGTGCCCCGCCTGCTCGGACGCGCCCACCACCACCGCGTCCGCGGTCAGCTCGTCCGCGGCCTGCACCAGACCGCTGTAGGGGTCGCCGCGGAAGGTGTGGAACTCCCAGCGCACCTCGAACACCCCGCGCAGCCGCTCGGCGGCCTCCCGGACCTCCCGGATCAGCTCCTCGGCCACCTCACCGGTGGTGTCGGCCACCGCCGCGCCGAGCGCCGCGCCCACGGGCAGCACCGGCTGCACATAGACCACGGCCAGCAGCGCGTTCTGCCGTCTGGCCAGCCCGGCGGCGTACGACGCGGCGCGCCAGGAGGAATCGGAGCCGTCCACTCCGACCAGGATGACCTTCGGTCCGTCGGTACCGCGTTCAAAAGACGCCGGGAGTTTGTCCACCACATCTGCGAGGCTAGCGCCAGGGACGGAACGGCGGTCGGCCGGGCCGGACCCGGGTGCGACAGCATCGCCATCGCACCATGACCGCCACCGTACGACAGGAGAAACAATGGGCGGCACGCACCGGGGCGAACTACTCGCCATCAGTGACCTGCACGTGGCCTACGCGGAGAACCGGGAGATCGTGGAGCGGCTGCGGCCGGGCTCCGACGACGACTGGCTGATCGTCGCCGGCGACGTCGGCGAGGTGTTCTCCGAGATCGAGGAGACGCTGGGGCTGCTGAGCGAGCGCTTCGCCAAGGTCATCTGGGCGCCGGGCAACCACGAGCTGTGGACCCACCCCAAGGACCCGCTGGAGGCCCGTGGCGTGGCACGCTACGAGGCGCTGGTGGAGATGTGCCGCGCCAAGGGCATCGTGACGCCCGAGGACCCCTACCCCCTCTGGGAGGGCGTCGGGGGGCCGCTGACCATCGCCCCGCTCTTCCTGCTCTACGACTACACCTTCCGGCTCGACGGCATCACCACCAAGGAAGCCGCCCTGGCCCACGCCCATGAGTCCGGAGTGGTCTGCACCGACGAGCACTTCCTCCACCCCGACCCGTACCCCACCCGTGACGCCTGGTGCCGCGCCCGGGTCGCCGAGACCGAGGCCAAGCTCGCCGCGTGCGACCCCACCGTGCAGACGGTGCTCATCAACCACTGGCCGCTGACCCGGCTGCCCACCCGGGTGCTTCGCTACCCGGACTTCGCCCTGTGGTGCGGCACCGAGCTGACCGCCGACTGGCACGTCCGGTTCCGCGCCGCGACGGTGGTCTACGGCCATCTCCACATCCCCCGCACCACGGTGGAGGACGGGGTGTCGTTCCAGGAGGTGTCGGTGGGCTATCCGCGCGAGTGGAAGGCGCACGGCAGGCTGCCCGAGGACCCGCTGCGCCGGGTCCTCCCGGTGGCGGTGCCATGACGCGGGCCGCGATGCCGTCTTGACGGACCGGGCGGTCGGCGCCGTACGGTCCCGGCTGTGAACCCTGTCGAGGCGTTCCTGCCCGAGACCTACGCGGGCGGCGTCCCCTACGCGCTCTTCCGCGAGTTGCGCGCCACCCGCCCCGTCTGCCGGATCGAGGAGCCCGCGGTCGGGGCGTGGCCCGCGGGCCCGGGCTTCTGGGCGGTGTTCCGGCACGCCGACGTCAAACACGTGCTGCGCACCCCCGAGACCTTCTCCTCCTGGCTGGGTGCCACCCAGATCCGTGACCCCGACACCCCGGCCGACCTTGACTTCGTCCGGGCGATGATGCTCAATCAGGATTCGCCCGGCCACTCCCGGCTCCGGCGGATCGTCGCCGCCGCCCTCACCCCGCGGGCCGTGCGCGAACTGGAGACGGCCATCGAGGAACGCGCGGCGGCGCTCATCGACTCGGTGGCCGACCGCGGCGAGGCCGACTTCGTCGAACTCGCCGCCGATCTGCCGGTGTGGACCCTGGCCCAGGTGATGGGCGTCCCCGAGAACGACCGGCGGCTGCTCTTCGACTGGTCGAACCGGGTCATCGGCTATCAGGACACGGACCACGCCGGATCCAGCACCGCCGATCCGGAGGAGCTGAGTCCCATGGGACGGGCCGCGCTCGCGCTCCGGCCCGCCTCGGCGGTCCGCCCGGACGGACGGCTGATGAACCCGCGCTCCCGCGAGGCCCTGGCCGATATGTTCGGCTACGCCCACGCACTGGCCGAACGGCCCCGGCCCGGCAGTGTGATGGCACGGATGCGGGCGGGCGGCCTCGGCCGCGAGGAGTTCGAGAACATGTTCTTCCTGTTCGCGGTGGCGGGCAACGAGACGCTGCGCAACGGCATCCCCGGCGGACTGCTCACCCTCCTCGACCACCCCGCCGGCCACCGACTGCTGCTCGACCGGCCCGAACTCACCGGTTCCGCGGTGGAGGAGATGCTGCGCTTCTGGCCGCCGGTCATCGACTTCCGCCGTACCGCCACCCGCGATGTGGAACTGGGCGGACAGCTGATCCGGCGCGGTGACAAGGTCGTGGTCTTCCACGCCTCCGCCAACCGCGACGAGACGGTCTTCCCCGACCCGGACCGGTTCGACCCCACCCGCTCACCCAACGACCACGTCAGCTTCGGCTACGGCCCGCACTTCTGCATGGGCGCGCGGCTGGCCCGCGTCCAGATGCGGGCCATGCTGCGCGGCGCCCTCGACCGGCTGCCCGGACTGCGTCTCGCCGGGGAGCCGGTGCGGCTCACCTCCAACTTCCAGAACGGGCTCAAGCGCCTCCCCGTGCGCTGGGAAACAGATCGGTGAACGGCGCGGTGGTGTCACCGGCCGAGCGTCCGAAGGGATCGTCGAAGTCCCAGACCAGGAAGAGCAGGAAGACGATCAGGCTGGTGAACATCACCGACAGCATCAACTCCCGTGGTGAGCGGCGGATCTGAAGGGTGAAGATCAGCCCGATGACCAGCGTGGCGCCCAGTGCCAGCCCGATCCAGACCACCCGGGGCATGGTCGGCCCCGCGCTCTGCTGCCGGGCGGTCCGGGCCGCGTCCGCCGCGGCCACCTCGTCCACCATGGGCTGATACGCCTGTGACTGGAGGGCGGTCCGCGGCCGGGCGTGGGTGACGTCATGGCGTACGGCGTCCAGCAACACCGCGCCATGTTCGGTGAGCTCACCCTTGTCGATCATCACCTGCCACTCCTTGGTCACCACATGGTCCACATAGGACTCGATGTCCTGATGGATCCGGGCGCGCACGGAGCGTGGATAGACACTGGCCCGCTCGTCCACCTCGTGCAGCGCCTGGGCCTCCGACTGCACCCCGTCCTGGGCGGCGCCACGCGCCTCCCAGACCCCGGCGATGGCCAGGCCCAGCACGATCGCGTAGACCACGCCGATCATCATGATCATGTAGTCGAGGACATCGGGGGTCTCGGACGGGTCGTCTTCCACACCGAGACGACGGGCGTTGAGGATCGCGGCCACCACGACGGCGGTGCAGATCCCGGCCATCAGCAGCGTCAGAATGAGCCATTCGGGCATGGGTAACCTCCGGAGCGGGTCGGCAGGGCGGATCAGCCGCGCCGTCCGCCGCGGGAGGCGGAGCGCGAACGCGGGCGGAGAGCGGCGGCCGCGAGCACCGCGGGCGCCGTGAGCAGCAGGGTGAAGGTGACCAGCGACGTCCCCTCGGGGGGCTCCTCGCGGCGGGGCGGGCGATAGTTCTGCGCCAGGACCGGACGCGCCCGGGTCGGGGTGGGGGTCGGCTCCGAGGACGGTGCCGTGGGCTCGGCGGGCGCGGGCTTCGACGGGCGCGGCGGGGTGGGCCGGGGCGCGGCAGGGCGGCTGGGCGCGGGGCGCTCCGGAGCGGGCGCCGGAGCCTCGGAGGTGAGCGTCGGGCTCGGCGTCGGAGTCGGCGACGGCGTCGGGGTGGGACTCGGTGTCGGCGTCGGAGTGGGCGTGGGGGTCGGTGTCGGCGTCGCTGTCGGGGTCGGGGTCGGAGTGGGCGTCGGAGTGGGCGTGGGGCAGTGCCCGTACCGCGCGAAGGCGCCGTCACCTCCGGCCGACGCGACGGCGCATACGCAGAATCCGGGGCGGACCTCGATCCGCGCGGCCGCGTACGCCCCTTCGTCCGTCACCCCTGTCCGGACCCGGACGTCGATCGTCCGCCCGGGAGCGGGCGTGACGGACGCCGAGCCGCCCTTCCCGCCGCTCCCGTCGGCCACGGCCGTCGCCCCCGCCGAGGCGCAGAGCAGGGCCGTGACGAGGACCCCTGAACGCCATGCGCGATGCCATCGGTTCACGAGGAAGATCTTTGGCCCATCGGACCGGTGCCAGCCGTACGGCCCTGTGTTTTCCCTCGAACGGGGGACGGCGCACCGGAGTTCACCGCGTCGAGGTTGACGTCAGGGGCGCGATTCCGCCCCCTCAACGCACCGATGCGCCGGGCCCGCGCCTCACAGAGCGTCGAAGCTGCCGTGCCGTCCCGCGCCCGCCGCGAAGCGCGCCGCGCCGTCAAGACCCTCCGCCAGGGTGGCCCGGCCATGGCGCAGTTCCCGCGCCATCGCCTCCTCCTCCGGCAGCCCCTCCTGGTCGAGCAGCGCGGCACGGTCGCCGCGCAGACACATCTGCGGGAAACGGGCGATATCGGCGGCCAGCCGCTCCGCCTCCGCACGGGCCTCGCCCGGTGGCACCAGCCGGTTGGCCAGCCCGATGGTGTACGCCTCCGGAGCCGGTACCGCACGCCCCGTCAGCACCAGGTCCATCGCCCGGCTCGCACCGATCAGCCGTGGCAGCCGCACCGTGCCGCCGTCGATCAGCGGCACGCCCCAGCGGCGGCAGAACACCCCGAAGACCGCGTCCTCCTCCGCCACCCGCAGATCGCACCACAGGGCCAACTCCAGCCCGCCCGCGACCGCGTGGCCGCTCACCGCCGCGATCACCGGTTTGGACAGCCGCATCCGGGTGGGCCCCATCGGCCCGTCGCCGTCCTCGGCCACCCGGTTGCCGCGCTCGGTGCCGACCGCCTTGAGATCGGCACCGGAGCAGAAGGTGCCGCCCTCGCCCCACAGCACCGCCACCCGCGCCCCGGGGTCGGCGTCGAAGGCGCGGAAGGCGTCGGCGAGGGCGGTGGCCGTGGCCCCGTCCACCGCGTTGCGGACCTCGGGGCGGGCGAGCACCACGGTGGTGACCGGGCCCGACCGCTCGCTACGGACCGCCGCCGTGCCCCCGGCCGACGTCACCGCAGGTCCTTGGGGCGGGCCCGGTCCAGGATCGGCCCGGTGTCGGTGCCCGCCGGCAGAGTGCCGAAGGCGTGCCCCCAGTCCCCGTCCAGCCGCGAGGCGCAGAACGCGTCGGCCACCGCCGGATGGCTGTACCGCACCAGCAGGCTGCCCTGGAGCACCAGGGTCATCTGCTCGGCCAGCCTGCGCGCCAGCACCTGGGCCCGCTGTGGATCGCCGAGCCGCGGCAGCAGCGCCCGCAGCCGGGCCACGGCCGCGTCCAGCCGGGCGTCGGCCCCCGCGGCGGTCTCGACCTCGGCGAGGAAGGCGTCGAGCGCGCCCTGCTCACGGCCGAGCGCGCGCAGCACATCGAGCGCGGCGACATTGCCCGAGCCCTCCCAGATGGACAGCAGCGGCGCCTCCCGGTACAGCCGCGGCATCCCCGAGTCCTCCACATAGCCATTGCCGCCCAGGCACTCCAGGGCCTCCGCGGCATGGCTCGCACCGCGTTTGCACACCCAGTACTTGCTGACCGCGAGCCCGAGGCGGCGCAGCGCCGCCTCCGACGCGTCCCCGGCCTCGGCCCGGTCCAGCGCCGCCGCCAGCCGCATCGCCAGGGTGGTGGCCGCCTCCGACTCCACCGCCAGATCCGCCAGCACATGGCGCATCAGCGGCTGGTCGATCAGCTCGGCGCCGAACGCCCGGCGGTGCTCGGCGTGGTGCAGCGCCTGCCGCAGCCCGGCGCGCATACCCGCCGCCGAACCGATGACACAGTCCAGCCGGGTCATGTTCACCATCTCGACGATGGTGCGCACCCCGCGGCCCGGTTCGCCCACCCGCCAGGCGACGGTCCGCTCGTACTCGATCTCCGACGAGGCGTTGGAGTGGTTGCCCAGCTTGTTCTTCAGCCGCTGCAACCGCAGCGTGTTGCGGGTGCCGTCCGGCAGCACCCGCGGTACCAGGAAGCAGGTCACCCCCTCGTCGGCCTGGGCCAGCGTCAGGAAGACGTCGCTCATCGGCGCGGAGGTGAACCACTTGTGGCCGGTGAGCACATAGGTGCCGTCGTCACTGGGGACGGCCTGGGTGGTGTTGGCGCGGACGTCCGAACCGCCCTGCTTCTCCGTCATCGACATGCCCGCGATCAGGCCCCGCTTGCCGAGCGGCGCGCGCAGCCCGAAGTCGTACTCCCGGGAGGCCAGCAGCGGTTCGTACGCGGCGGCCAGCTCGGGTTCGGCGCGCAGTGCCGGGACCGCGGCGTACGTCATGGAGATGGGGCAGCCGTGCCCGGCCTCGGCCTGCGCGAAGGCGTAGAACTTGGCCGCGCGCACCAGATGGGCGCCGGAGCGGCTCTCCCGCCACGCCGCCGCGTGCTGACCGTTCGCCACGGCCTCCGCCATCAGCTGGTGGTAGGCCGGGTGGTACTCGACCTCGTCGATGCGGTTCCCGTACCGGTCGTGGGTGTGCAGTACCGGCGGGTGCTCCTCGGCCATCCGCGCCCGGTCCTGGACCTCGGCGGAACCGGCCCGCGCGCCCAGCTGCCGGACCTCCTCCTCGCCCCAGGCACCGCCGTCCCGGCGCAGCGCCTCCAGCAGGGCGGGGTCGTCCGCCGTGGTGAAGCCGACGAGCGGCGGGGCCTGGTTGAGGACTTCATGCGTCGAGCTCATGACGGGCAACTCCTTGGTCGCGGCGGGCTCACCGGTCTCCCGGTCCGTACCGGTATCACCGGTCTCCTCCGGGCGGTCCTACGCGTCTTACACTTCCATCATGCGTGATGAAGAACTGTAATGTATAGGGTGCTCAGCAGCTATGGACGACACCGGATCCCTCACACTGCGGCCGCTGACCGCGCGCTCCATCGTGCTCAGCACCCTGCTCGGCCATCATCCGCCCCGGCTGCCCGCCCGCATCCTGGTCCGCGTCGGCGCGCTCTTCGGCACCGCCGAGGGCACCGTCCGGGTCGCGCTCACCCGGATGGTCGCCGCCGGTGACCTGGAACAGCGCGACGGCGAGTACGTCCTCACCGAGCGGCTGCTCGCCCGCCAGGCGCGTCAGGACGACAGCCGGGCCCCCCGCACCCGGCGCTGGGACGGCGGCTGGGAGATCGCCGTCGTCACCTCCGACCGGCGTGCGGCGGCCGAGCGCGCCGCACTGCGCCAGGCGATGGCCACCCTGAGGCTGGCCGAGCTCCGTGAGGGCACCTGGCTGCGCCCCGCCAATCTGGTCCGCCCGCGCCCGGCCGTCGCCGCCGCGCAGTGCGGCTGGTTCACCGGCGGCCCTGAGGACGACCCGGTCGCGCTCGCGGCGCGGCTGTGGGACCTGGACGGCTGGGCCCACCGGGCCCGGGCGCTGGGCGAGGCACTGGACCGCGCGGAGGGCCCCGCCGCGCGCTTCACCGTCGGCGCCGCCGCGCTGCGGCATCTGCTCGCCGACCCAGTACTGCCCGCCCGGCTGCTGCCCGAGGACTGGCCGGGCGCCGGGCTGCGACGCCGCTACGACGCCTTCGAGCGCGAGTTCCGCACCCTGCTCTCCCAGCACACCGGCGGCTGACCGCCGCGCCTCCGCGGGCGGGCGGCGGAACGGTCACCCCGAGTCGCGGACCACGCGGTCACCCCGAGTCGCGGACCACCAGCTCGGTGGGCAGGACGAGCGCGGGCTCGATGCTCTCCCCGCCCGTCAGCCGCAGCAGCTGCCGCGCCAGCCTGCGGCCGATCTCGGCGATCGGCTGACGCACCGTGGTCAGCGGCGGCTCGGTGTAACGGGCGGGTTCGACATCGTCGAAACCCACCACGGCCACATCGTCCGGCACCCGCCGCCCGGCCTGCCGCAGCGTCCGCAGCACCCCGATGGCCATCAGGTCCGACGCCACGAACACCGCGTCCAGCCCCGGCTGCCGCTCCAGCAGCTCCCGCATCGCCACCGCACCCGATTCCTGGGTGAAGTCGCCGACCGCCACCGACGGATCAAGACCCGCCGCCCGCAGCGCCGCGCGATAGCCCGCCAGCCGGTCGATCCCGGCCACCATGTCCTGCGGACCGGCCACGGTGCCGATCCGGGTACGGCCGGAGGCGGCCAGATGACGTACGGCGCTCGCCGCGCCCGCGGTGTTGTCCACCCCCACGTACGGCAGCATCGCGGCGCCCAGGGCCCGTTCGTTGCAGACCACCGGGATCCCCATCCGGGCCAGGGCGGCGGGCAGCGGATCGGCGCCGTGCATGGACGCCACCATGACCCCGTCGACATGGCGCGCCAGCGCGAACCGCTCGATCCGGGCCCGGCTGGCGGGGGAGCGGGCCATCATCAGCACCAACTGCTTGTCGGCCGCCTCCAGCTCCTGGCTCACGCCGCGCACCACACCCGGGAAGAACCGGTCGTCGGAGAAGACCCGGCCCGGCTCCTCCGGCAGCACCAGCGCGAAGGAGTCCGTGCGCTGGGTGACCAGGCTGCGGGCCGCCTGGTTGGGGATGTAGCCGAGCTCCTGGATGGCCCGTAGCACCGCCTCCCGGCTGTCCTCGCCGACCGTGGTGGATCCATTGACGACACGGGACACGGTGGCGCGCGAAACACCCGCGTGCCGTGCCACGTTCTCCAGAGTGGGCCGGGGCCGGTACATCTGTGGCATCCCTCGCTGTTCACTGGGTTCGCTCGCCGGGGCTCGCACCAGCATGGATCAAGAACGGGAGCGGGGAACACTCTTCGGCGTGGTCGGTCCCGTTTCGCCGTGTCGTTCGCCGTGTTCGCCGTGGGATTCCCCGTGCGGTCCGCCGTGGGATTCGCCGTGCGGTTCGCTGTGGGGTCGGCCCGCCAGCACGCGGGCGCGGCAGACGGAGGGCGTGCCCCACGCGGAGCGCAGCGCGCGGGCCCGGCGGATCCACAGCGACAGATCGAACTCGTCGGTGTAGCCGATCGCGCCGTGCAGCTGGAGCGCGGCGCGGGCCGCCGCGTAACCCGCCTCGCCCGCCGCCACCTTGGCGGCGGCGACCCCGGAACGCGCGCCGGGCCCGTCCGCCGCGAGCGCCACCGCCGCCCCGAACAGCAGCGGCCGGGCGAACTCCAGCCCGATCAGCACATCCGCCAGCCGGTGCTTCACCGCCTGGAACGACCCGACCGCCCGGCCGAACTGCCGCCGCTCCTTCACATACGCCACCGTCCGCTCCAGAAGTGCCAGTCCGGTGCCGAGGGACAGCGCGGCCGTGGCGAACGCGGCCCAGTCCGCCGCCCGTTCGGCGGCCGCGGCCACCGCCGGACCCCGGGCCAGCAGCTCACCGCCGGACCGTGGCCGGGCCAGCCGCCGGGCCGGGTCGGACGAGGGCTGTACGGGGCCGTGCCCCGGGGCGAGCCACAACTCCTCGCCCACGACGGCGAACACGGCGTCGGCGGCCTCCGCGTCCAGCGCGTACGGCCCGCCGTCGGGCGCCGCCAGAGTGGCGACGGCCTGCCCGGCCGCGATCCGGGGCAGCCAGCGCCGGGCGGCCGGGGTGTCGTCTGCCTCGGCCAGCGCGGCCAGCAGGACGGCCACGGCGGCGGTCTCGGCCAGCGGCCCCGGCACCGCGTGCCGGCCCGACTCCACGTACGCCACGGCCAGTTCCACCGGTAGCGGCCCGACGCCGTCGTACATCTCCGGGACGGCCAGCGCGGTCACCCCGAGCCCGCCGAGCCGCTGCCACAGGGCCCGCCCCGGCCCGTGATCCCCCCGCCCCCAGGCCCGTACCACCTCCGCCGTACGCGCCTCATGGAGCATCCGGTCCAGCGTCCGCCCGAACTCGCCCTGCGCACGGTCCAGCACGAATTCCATCCACGTTCCCCTCTCCACCCGCCCCATTTCACGACTGTGCGCCGCCGTCTACGCACGCGCCCCGGCCGCGCGGCAGTCCGGGGCCAGGGGCGGGCCCCCGGTGCGGGAAGGGCGGGGTCAACGCCGGTCCTTCGGCAGGCCCAGCAGCCGTTCGGCGATCAGATCGCGCTGGATCTCGTTGGTGCCCGCGTAGATCGGGCCCGCCAGGGCGAAGGTGTAGCCGTCCGCCCAGGCGCCGCCCCCGGCCGCCTCGGCCGCGCCGTCGGCCAGTTCACCCACCGGACCGAGCAGGTCGAGCGCCGTCTCGTGGAGGGCGATGTCCAGTTCGGACCAGAAGACCTTGTTGAGGCTCGACTCGGCCCCGGTGGCGGCGCCCGCCGCGCTTCCCGCCTCCGGCCCCGCCTGCGGCCGTGTCGCGCTCGCGTACGCGAACAGCTCATACGCACGGGCGCCGATCACCGCGTCCGCGACCCGGTCCCGCAGCGCGCCGTCCTCGCCCGCACCGGATTCCGCCGACCGCTCCCGCCACAGCGAGAGCAGCCGCCGGGCCGCCGCCGTGAAGCGGCCCGGACTGCGCAGGGTCGGCCCGCGCTCGTTGCCCGCCGTGCTCATCGCCACCCGCCAGCCCTGCCCCGGCTCGCCGATGACGTCCTCGTCGGGCACGAACACCTCGTCGAGGAAGAGCTCGGCGAAGGCGGGCTTCCCGTCGAGGCGGCCAATCGGACGGACGGTCACGCCCGGTGCGTCGAGCGGGAACATCAGATACGTCAGCCCGCGGTGCGGCGGTGCGCCCTCCTCGCGGTGGCCGCGGAAGAGCCCGAAGGCGCGGTCGGCGAAGGCGGCCCGGGACGACCAGGTCTTCTGGCCGTTCAGCAGCCAGCCGCCGTCCGCGCGGCGGGCCGTGGAGCGCAGCGAGGCCAGGTCCGAGCCGGACTCCGGCTCGGACCACGCCTGCGCCCAGATCACCTCGCCGCGCGCCATCGGCGGCAGGACCCGCGCCCGCTGCCCGGCGGTGCCGTGCGCGAAGAGGGTGGGGGCGAGCAGGCTGATCCCGTTCTGGCTCACCCGGCCCGGCGCGCCCGCCGCGTAGTACTCCTCCTCGAACAGCAGCCACTCCACCAGCGACGCCCCCCGGCCGCCGTACTCCTCGGGCCAGGTCACCGCCGACCAGCGGCCCTCGGCCAGCGTCTGCTCCCAGGCGCGGTGGGCGGCGAAGCCCTCGGCGGTCTCCAGGGAGGGCAGCGGGGAGACGGGGGTGTGCGCCGCGAGCCAGCGGCGGGCCCCGTCCCGGAACGTCCGCTGCCGCTCGGTGAGTTCGAGGTCCACCGCGCCGTCTCCCCTCGCCCCGCAGGTTCCCTAACAAGTGTTTGGTAGGTTACCGTGGCAGGGTGACGGACAACAAGGCGCCGTACGTCCCCGGCCACGGCCTGCTCACCGGCCGCACGGCCGTCATCACCGCCGCCGCGGGCTCCGGGATCGGTGGGGCCACCGCCCGCCGGTTCCTGGAGGAGGGTGCGCGGATCGTCATCGGCGACGCCCATGAGCGCAGGCTCGAGGAGACGGCCGCCGCCCTCGCCGGGGAGTTCGGCGCGGACCGGGTGGCCGGGCGGGTCTGCGATGTCACCGACGAGGAGCAGATCGCGGCGGTCTACGACCTCGCCGAGGAGCGCCACGGACGGCTGGACGCGGTCGTCAACAACGCCGGTCTCGGCGGCACCGCCCTGCTGACAGAGATGACCGACGCACAGTGGGACCGCGTCATCGACGTCACGCTGACCGGCACCTTCCGCTGCACCCGCGCCGCGCTGCGCCGGATGAGGGCCGACGGACACGGCGGCGTGGTCGTCAACAACGCGTCGGTGGTCGGCTGGCGCGCCCAGGCCGGACAGGCCCACTACGCCGCGGCCAAGGCGGGTGTCATGGCGCTCACCCGCTGCGCCGCCGTCGAGGCGGCCGGATACGGGGTCCGGGTGAACGCGGTCTCGCCGAGCCTGGCGATGCATCCGCACCTGGTGAAGGTGACCACCCCCGAGTTGCTCGCCGAGCTGACCGAGCGGGAGGCGTTCGGCCGGTACGCAGAGCCCTGGGAGGTGGCCAACGTGATCGTCTTCCTGGCCAGCGGCTATTCCTCGTATATGACGGGGGAGACCGTGTCCGTCAGCAGCCAGCACGCATGAGGCGACAATGACCCCGTGCCGAACCAGAACCCCAGTGGGAACAGCGAGAAGAAGACGACCGTGAGCCCGTCCCCCGAACGACGTCGCGAACTGCTCACCACGGCGGCGGAGGTGTTCGCCGCCCAGGGGTACAACGCGACCACCGTCCGCCGGATCGCGGACCAGGCGGGGATGCTCGCGGGCAGCCTGTACTACCACTTCGACTCCAAGGAGTCGATGATCGACGAGATCCTCACCACCTTCCTCGACGAGCTGTGGGCCGGGTACGAGGAGGTGCTCGGCGCCGGGCTCGGCCCGAGGGAGACCATCGAGGCGCTTGTCACCGAGTCCTTCCGGGAGATCGACCGGCACCACGCCGCCGTGGCGATCTACCAGAAGGAGGCCCGCCACCTGGCCGCCCAGCCCCGCTTCGGCTATCTCACCGAGTCGCAGCGGAAGTTCGAACGGGCCTGGCTGGGCACCCTGGAGCGCGGGGTGGCCGAGGGGGCCTTCCGCGCCGATCTCGACATCCGGCTGGCGTACCGCTTCCTGCGCGACACCGTATGGGTCGCCGCGTCGTGGTACCGGCCGGGCGGACACCACAGCCCCGAGGAGATCGCCCGCCAGTACCTGTCGATGGTCCTGGACGGCATCACCCCGAGGCAATGACCACCAGCCCAGAAGGAGCGTCAGCGGTCATGGCCGAGGCATTCATCGTCGAAGCGGTACGCACCCCCGTCGGCAAGCGGAACGGCGGACTGGCCGCCGTCCACCCGGCCGATCTCGGCGCCCATGTCCTGCGGGCGCTGATGGAGCGCTCGGGCGCCGATCCGGCCGCCGTCGAGGATGTCGTCCTCGGCTGTCTGGACACGGTCGGACCGCAGGCCGGGGATATCGCGCGCACCTGCTGGCTGGCGGCCGGACTGCCGGAGGAGGTGCCGGGGGTGACCGTCGACCGGCAGTGCGGATCCTCCCAGCAGGCGATCCACTTCGCCGCGCAGGCGGTGCTCTCCGGCACCCAGGACCTGGTGGTCGCGGGCGGGGTGCAGAACATGTCGATGGTGCCGATCGCCTTCGCCAGCCGCCAGGCCACCGTGCCGCTCGGGCTGACCGAGGGCCCCTTCGCGGGCTCCGAGGGCTGGCGTAAGCGGTACGGCGACCGGCCGGTCAACCAGTTCTACGGCGCCGAGCTGATCGCCGAGAAGTGGGGCATCACCCGCGAGGCGATGGAGGAGTTCGCGCTGCGCTCGCACCAGCGGGCGATACGCGCCGCGGACGAGGGCCGCTTCGCAGCCGAGCTCGTGCCGTACGGGGAGGTCACCGCGGACGAGGGGCCGCGCCGGGACACCAGCCTCGAGAAGATGGCCGCGCTCACCCCCGTCATGGCGGGCGGCCGTATCACCGCCGCCCTCTCCTCCCAGGTCTCCGACGGGGCCGCGGCGATGCTGATCGCCTCCGAACGGGCGGTACGCGACCACGGGCTGACCCCCCGCGCCCGGATCCACCACCTCTCGGTGCGTGGCGAGGACCCCATCAGGATGCTGTCCGCGCCCCTCCCCGCGACCGCGTACGCCCTGAAGAAGACCGGTATGACCCTCGCCGATATCGACCTGGTGGAGATCAACGAGGCGTTCGCCCCCGTGGTGCTCGCCTGGCTGAAGGAGACCGGCGCCGACCCGGAGCGGGTCAACGTCAACGGAGGGGCCATCGCGCTCGGCCATCCGCTCGGCGCCACCGGCACCAAGCTGATGACCACCCTGCTGTACGAACTCGAGCGCACCGGCGGGCGGTACGGCCTCCAGACCATGTGCGAGGGCGGCGGCCAGGCCAACGTCACCATTGTCGAACGGCTCTGACGGCCCCGGGCCCCGCACGGGCCACCGCCGGATCGGACCTCCCCGCGTGGCGGGCCCCGACGGCCGCGCACATGATGACCTCATGGCGTGCGGATCGACCAGTCTCTGGAACGGCGAGGCCACCTGGTTCTGCTGTGGCAACGCCTGGGGCCCGTGCGCCGCCGCGGGCGGCGGTGCCTGCGGCACCTGCAAGTCCAGCAAATTGCAGGCGGCCTGGCCCAACGCCTCCCAGGCGTGCTGGGACATCACCCGGCCGGATCTGTGCGGGGAGAAGATGCCCCGGCGCGGCTGCGGTTCCGTGATGAAGGTGCGGCACCAGTGCTCCGGCGCCAGTGTGTGCGTCACGGTGAGCGACTGCGGGCCGCGCACCCGCAGCTTCTGCTCCGAGTCCAGCTGCTGCGACGGCACCTGCCGCACCAACCGGGTCATCGACCTCACCCCGGCCGCCTTCTCCGCGATCGGCAGTCTGAGCACCGGCACCCTGCCGGTGGTCATCTTCGAATGAGGCGGGCGGACATGAGCGCGTACCGGACCGGCGACCCCCTGGGCCGCCGCCGCTTCCTCACCACGGCCGCCCTCCGCGGCGCCACCGTCGTCGGCGGCGGTGTCATCGGGGCGACCGCCCTGGGCGCGGTGGACGCCGACGCCGCCTTCGCCGGACCGCTGCGCTCCCTGGATCCCGCGGGCGCCGACGGCACCTTCGTGGAGGGGCGGATCACCTGGATCGACGGCGGGCTGCTGGAGGTCGCGGGCTCCTGGGGCGAGTACGCCCGGGTCCGGGTCACCGGGGCCACCAGCGTCTGGAAGGCGCGCGCCACCACCGTCGCCGCCATCGAGACCGGTGACGGCCTCTACGCCCGTGGTGTGCCGATGCCCGACGGCACCCTCGCCGCCGACGCGGTGTGGGTCAACATCGTCAACCTCCACACCACCGTCCGCGGGATCGAGAAGACCCGGCTGCATCTCGCCCACGGCTCCCACGAGATCGTCGGCCGGGTGCTCCCGGACACCACCAGCGTCTCCTACTCCGGCGCCGCGCCCACCGCGGATCTCTCCCGGCTGCGCATCGGCCAGGACGCCCAGGTGCTCGGCGCCTGGCGCCCGTCGGACGACTCCGTCGAGCTGGTGCGGGTGTCGGTCGGGCCGGGCGCCGGGCACCGCCGGTGAACTCCGCCGCCACCGCCACCGCCACCGCCACCGTGGCCGTGGACCTGGCCGCGCCGCTGCTCGCCGCGGTGCTGGGCACGGCCGGTGCGGGCAAGCTCCTCGGCCGGAGCGCCGTGACATCGGCGTCCCGTAGCGCCCTGGCCCGGCTGGTGCGCGGCGGTGACCGGGCGGCCCGCGTCCTGCGTGGCCTGGGCGCCGTCGAACTCCTGCTGTGCGCGGCGCTGCTGGCGCTGGAGCCGTCGGTGGCCACGGGAGCGGCGGCCGCCGCTCTCGGCACCGGTTTCCTCGGCTATCTCGGCTACGCCCGCCGCAGAGCGCCCGGATCGTCCTGCGGCTGCACGGCCGGGGACGACGGACCGGTCGGTGTCCGCGCCTTCGGCCGGGCCACCGCGGTCCTGGTGGGCGGGGTGGCCGTCGTCCTCGCCGAGCACCCCTGGTGGACCACGGCCCCGCGCCAGCCGGCCGCCACCGCGGGCGCCGCCCTCACCGGGCTGGCCGGCGCGCTGGCCCTCGCCCCCGACCGCTGGCGGCTGCCCTGGCGCAGACTGCGGCTTCGGCTCACCGGGCATCCGCTCGACGGCACGCGCGCGGCCACAAGGGTGCCGGTGGCCGCCACGGTGGAACTGCTGGAACACTCGCTGGCCTGGCAGCACACCGCGCCCCTGGTGCGCTCCGCGCTGCTGGACCACTGGGACGACGGCGGCTGGCGGATCCTCCAGTACGCCGGGGTCCACGGCGGCGGCCCGGCCGCCCGCCCGGTGCTGGTGCTCTTCGCACTCGACGCCGCGGCCAGCCGTGACGCGGTACACGAGCCCGCGGTACGGGTGAGCGTCCTGGACGCCGACACCGGCGAGGCCGTGGCACTCACGGCCTAGCTGCCGCCCGGTGGGCGGATCCTCATGTGGTGAGGCCGAAGATGAGGACGAGCAGTCCGTAGCAGAGGGCGACCAGCGCGGCGCCCGCCACATGGACCCGCAGGGTGTGCGCCCGGCCGGGCAGCAGCCAGAAGGCGAGCGCCCGGTTCACCAGCGGCATCAGCACCCAGGTCAGGATGGAGACGCTGAGGGTGTTGCCGATGAACAGGGCCGCGTAGCCGGGCACCCCCGCGTCGTCGAGGCCGACGCCCACCGTCAGGTTGAGGACCATCACGGTCGGATAGAGGGCCAGCACCACGGACATGGCCTGTTTCCAGTTCGGCGGGATGCCCTGGTCCGCCCCCTCCCCGAAGCGGAACCAGCCGCTGAACGGTGAGCCGATCTTCCGCACGTCATAGTGGGTGAAGTACCGCCCGCCCTCGTTCAGCAGCTTCTTGCGGGTGTCGGACTCGAGCCAGTGGTCGAGGTGTTCACGGGAGTCGAAGCGGAAGACCACGACCCAGTGCTCCTGGATGCCCGGCACCGGGCGGAAGAGCTCCGAGCCCATGAAGCCGGGGTACTTCTCCTGGGCCTTGAGCGTCTTCTCCTGCCAGCGCAGAAAGGGCTCTTCGCATCCCGGGCGGATCTCATGGGAGATGACCGCCGTGATGCCCTCGGGCTCCTCGGCGGGCGTTCCGCCGCTGAGCACCTCCTGGGTGGGCGGTGCCTCGAACAGCGGGCGTCCCTCGTCCAACAGCTCCTGACGGGCGCTCGACCGCAGCCAGGTGGTCAGTTGGTCGACCCGGGAGAACCGGAAGACGACCACCCATTCGTTCTCCTGGCCGGGGCCCGGTGGATACAGCTCGGTGCCCTCGAAGCCGTCGAAACCGCGCGCCGTGCGGTTGGTCTTGTCCTGCCAGCGCTTGTAGTCCTCGTCGCGTCCTGGGCGGACTTTCTGCGAGGTCACCACCGTTGCCCCGGCTCCGCTGGAGCCATGGGTTGCACGGCTATCCATGCCGAGTAGTCTAGATCAAACAGAATTTATTGGACAAACCGAGCGTTCCGCAAGGGTGCCGGCACAGGCACGCAGAGCCGAGCGGAGGTTTGACATGGCGAAGCAGGAGTTCCTGGCCGAGGCGGTACGGCTGGCCACCGAATCCGTGGAGAACGGCTGGGGCGGGCCGTTCGGCGCGGTGATCAGTCGTAACGGCGACATCATCGCCCGTGGGCAGAACCGTGTGCTGCTGACCGGCGACCCCACCGCCCACGCGGAGGTGGAGACCATCCGCAAGGCGATCCAGGTGCTCAACCCCGAGGCCCCGAGCATCGACGGGGAGCATGTGAACGAGAGCACGCTTGAACTCGTGCCTCGCCCCGAGGGATCGCCCGACCCGGTGGCCGAGCGCGCCCGGATGCTCCAGGGCTGTGCGATCTACATCAGCGGGGCGCCGTGCCCGATGTGCATGAGCGCCATCTACTGGTCGCGGATCGACGCCGTCTACTTCAGCTGTGACCTGGCCGCCACCGCGAGGATCGGTTTCGATGACGCCTATCAGTACGAGGACTTCCAGAGACCCATGGACCAGCGCAGGATCCTGATCGAGCAGATCCACCCCGAGCTCGGCGCCGAGGCGTACAAGGCATGGATGGACAAGGCCGACCGACACCCGTACTGAGGGGGACTCGTGGTGCGCGCGCCGTATGGCGCGCGTTTCCGCGCGCCCGGGTCCGGGCCCTCGGCACGGGTAGGGAAGTGGTGATGGCCGAGAAACCCTCCGGCTCCCCGGACCACGGACACCAGCCCGGACAGCCAGACGGGCATGAGCATCGCCATGAGCACCGGCACCGGCGCGGCGACCGCACCCGGTTCGAGCGGCTGCACCATGTGTTCCACCGCTCCCCGGCGGGCCGCGGATGGCGGCGGGGCAGTGAGTTCGAGCTGCTGCACAGGGCGTTGGGCTTCGCCGCGCTCGGCTTCCTCACCCTGGTGCCGCTGCTCATCGTGGTCGCCGCCGCCGACCCGGTGAACCGCCATGGTTTCGCCCAGTGGCTGGCCGAGGGGCTCGGGGTGTCCACCTCCTCGCGGGACGAGGTGAAGCAGCTGTTCGCCCCGCCGAAGCGGGCGCTGGAGACCACCACCGCGTTCGGTCTGGCGACCCTGGCCATCTTCGGGCTGAGCTTCGGCGCGGCGGTGCAGACCGGCTACGAGAAGGTGTGGGAACTGCCCGCCGGGCGCTGGCACAACGTCTGGCGCCATCTGGTGTGGCTCGTGGTGCTCATCGGCTATCTCCTGCTGTCCTCACATCTGGGCCCCGGTCTCAGCCGGCTGCTCATCGCCGTCGTGGGCACCGTGTTGTTCTTCTGGTGGTCGCAGCGGCTGCTGCTGGGCGGGCGGATCAGCTGGGGCGCCCTGCTGCCCGGCGCGCTGGCGACCGGTGCCGGACTGGTGGGTCTGCGGGTCTTCTCCCAGTTGGTGTTCTCCCCGCTGATCGCCTCCAGCGCCGTCTCCTACGGCCCCGTCGGCACCGTGCTGGTCGTCCAGTCCTGGCTGGTGGGTGTCGGCTATGTGGTCTTCGGTGGAGCACTGCTGGGCCGGGTGCTGCACGAGGAGTTTCTGCGGCTGGTCGCCTGGCGCCGTCAGCGGCGGCGGGACGGCCCGCCCCGGCCCTGAGCGCACCCGGGCCCTGAGCGCACCCGGGCCCCGAGCGCGCGGCTCTGAGCGCGCCCCGGCCGACGACGGAAGGTGCCGGGCGGCGCGTCCTCCCCGGACCGGGCCGGAGCGAAACCGTGTTCACTCGTTCGCCCCCGGCAAGCACCGAAACGACGCGCCGGTGATGCGGTCGTGCGGCCCGTGATGAGCATGGTGCACAGGGACACCACGGCCGAGAGGTCCGCGGTGCCATGCCGTCGACGCAGATGGAGGACGCCGGGAAATGAAAGCGCGAGACAACGATTACGTGCCCGTGCTGATCGTGGGGGGATCGCTCGTCGGCCTGTCCGCATCGGTCTTTCTCGGCCGCCTCGGCGTAGAACATCTGCTGGTCGAGCGCCATGCGGCCACCTCCGCGCATCCGCGCGGCCGCGGGAACAACATGCGGACGATGGAGCTGTACCGCACCGCCGGCCTGGAGCCGGACATCCGCAAGGCGGCCGCGGTGCTGTCCAAGAACGACGGCATCCTCCAGGCCGACGTCCTGGCGGGCGGCAAGCGGCGATGGATCTACCCGCGGATCACCGGCAGACCCCCGGAGGCCGAGAAGAGCTCGACCTTCCGCTGTGCGTGCAGCCAGAACGACCTGGAACCGGTCCTCCTGGAGCACGCCCGTGAACTCGGCGGCGATGTGCGCTTCGGCACCGAACTGGTCTCCTTCACCCAGGACGAGCGCGTGGTGCACGCCGTATTGCGCTCCCGGGAATCCGGTGAGACGTACACGGTCCGCACCGACTATCTGCTGGCCGCCGACGGACCGCGGAGCCCCGCGCGCGAGCGCCTCGGCATCGGGCACACCGGACGCGGCGACCTCTTCCACAACATCAGCGTCACCTTCCGCAGCAAGGCGCTGCGCGATGTCGCGGGCGACCAGCCCTTCGTGGTGTGCTACCTCACCGATCCGGCCGGTGAGGGGGTGCTGCTGCCCGTCGACAACGAGGAGCAGTGGGTCTTCCATATGCCCTGGACCCCCGAAAGCGGGGAAACCATCGAGGACTTCACCGAGAGCCGGTGCGTGGAGCACATCCGGGCCGGCGCGGGAGTCCCCGACCTGGATGTGGAGGTCACCGGCAAGGCCCCCTGGCACGCGGCGGACCGGGTCGCCGACAGCTACCGCACCGGGCGGGTGTTCCTCATGGGCGACGCCGTCCACGAGATGCCGCCCACCGGCGCGTTCGGCTCCAACACCGGTATCCAGGACGCCCACAACCTGGCCTGGAAGGTGGCCGCGGTGCTCCGCGGCTGGGCGGCCCCCGAACTGCTGGACACCTACGAGGTGGAACGGCGGCCGGTGGCACAGGCCACCAGTGCGCGGGCCACCCTCCAGGCGTCCCTGGAACAGCACCCCGGATACTCCGCCTCCCAGTCGGCGAAGACCGGCACCGACCTGGTCACCACCGCGCTGTGCTACCGCTACCACTCCACCGCGGTCCACGGCGGCGACCCGGACGCCCCCACCGTGCCCGACACCTTCGAACTGCGCGGTGACCCCGGTACCCGCGCGCCCCATATGTGGCTCACCCGGGACGGCGCCGAGGTGTCCACCATCGACCTGTACGAGCGCTCCTTCGTACTGCTCTGCGGACAGGCCGGGGCGGAGTGGCGGGCCGTCGCCCGCACGGTGGCGGAGAAGCTCGATGTCCCGCTGGACGCCTACCTGGTGGGCGCCTCCGCCGACGCCGACCTCCAGATCCGGGGCGGCGCGGACTGGGCGGAGACCCACGGCACCACGCGGGAGGGCGCGGTGCTGGTACGGCCCGACGGTTTCGTGGCCTGGCGGTCGCGGACCCTGCCGCCGAACGCGGAACAGGAGCTGGCGGATGTGCTCCTGGAAGTCCTCGGACGTGGCTCGGGCCGCTGAACCCCGCCCGGCACCTCTCCGTCCGCCCCCCTCACGTTCCCGAGGAGTCCGATGACCCCGCTCAACACGTCCGACACCGCAGTCGTCGACGACACCGTCCCGGCGGACCGCCCCGGCACACCGCCGGGTGATGACGCGCGGCGGTCACGGGTGGACGTCCACCACCACTACACCGCACCGCAATGGCTCGAATGGGCCGAGAGCAAGGACATCGTCCAGCGCGGCAAGCTCCCCTGGTGGACCCGGTGGGACCTGGACAGCGCGCTCACCCTGATGGACCGGGCGGGCATCCGGACCAGTGTGCTCACCGTCGCCATGCTGGGGCGGCTGCGCGAGCCCGCGCTGCGCAAGGAGAGCGCCCGCGTCGCACTGCGGTCCGCGAGCGACCTGGTCGGCGCCCATCCCGAGCGCTTCGCCTTCTTCACCCCCGTCTTCCTCGACAACATGGAGCTGTCCCGCTGGTCGGTGACGTACGGCATGGACGAGCTCGGCGCGATCGGCGTGAGCACCCGCACCAGTGTCCGCGGGACCTTCCTCGGCGATCCGTCCCATGACGCGCTGCTGGCGGAACTCGACGAGCGCTCCGCCGTCATCAGCACCCATCCCATGGAGGTACCCGGCGACGAGGCCGGGCTGCCGGGGGTGCCGCCGTTCCTGTGCGACTTCCTGATGGACACCACACGTGCCGCGATCAGCCTGATCGTCAACGGGACGCTGGACCGCTACCCGAACCTCTCCTTCATCCTCCCGCACGGCGGTGGCTTCCTGCCCTACCTCGCGAGCCGCCTGGAGACCTTCGGCGACCAGCTCACCCCCAAGGTCGACGGCTCCCGGGTCCGCGACTATCTGCACCGCTTCTACTACGACACCGCGGGGCCCATGTCGCCCTCCGCCACCCCCAGTCTGCTGACCGCCGTGGACCCCTCCCGGATCCTCTACGGAAGCGACTGGCCGCCCACCCCGGCCCGCGTCGTCACGGAGGTCACGGCACCCGCCCTCGACGACGACCCGGCGCTCGACGAGCTCCAGCGGCGCGGGATCAACAGGGACAACGCCTGCCGTCTGCTGCCCGCCCTGTCCCGGGCCACGGCGCGGGTCTGATCGCCCGGACGGCACAGCCGTGCACCGGCCCCGCCGCCGAGGAGGCGGCGGGGCCGGACGGCCCCGTACCGGTGGTCGATCCGATCGCCCCGGCACCCCCGACCCTGGCATGCTGGCGGTGTGAACGGACCGGAGATTCACCTCAGCATCGCCCCCGAGCTGCGGCTTTTCGCCGCCCCCGAACGGCGCCGCGGAGAGCTCGCCCTCGTCACCGACGGAGCCTCCACCCTCGGGCACGTGGTCGAGTCGGTCGGGGTTCCGCTCACCGAGGTCGGCGCACTGCTCGTGGACGGCCGGGAGACCCCGGTGTCCCATGTGCCGCGGGCGGGGGAGAGCGTCGAGGTGCGTCCGGTGGTCCGGCCCCAGCCGGTGCCGGGAGCCCCCTTGCGCTTCCTGCTCGATGTGCATCTGGGCACGCTCGCGCGGCGGCTGCGGCTGCTGGGCGTCGACGCCGCGTACGAGAGCGAGGACATCGGCGATCCGGCGCTCGCCGCGCTCTCCGCCGCCCAGCGCCGGGTGATGCTCTCCCGCGACCGGGGGCTGCTGCGCAGACGTGAGCTGTGGGCCGGGGCGTATGTCTACAGCGACCGCCCCGCGGAGCAACTGCGCGATGTGCTCGGCCGGTTCGCCCCGCGCCTCGCGCCATGGACCCGCTGCACCGCCTGCAACGGACCGCTGGAGGACGCCGACAAGGAGATGGTCCGGGAGCGTCTTGAGCACGGCACCCGGCGCAGCTACGACGTCTTCGCCGCCTGCACCGCCTGTGAGCGCGTCTACTGGCGCGGCGCCCACCACGCCCGGCTGGAGGCCATCGTCGCGGGAGCCGTCGAGGAGTTCGGCGGCGCGGCGCCACCGCGCTCCGAGGCGTCGGCCCCCTGATGGCCACCGCTCCGGGGGCGGCCCCCGCACTCCCCGACATACGCGGCGCGCTGGAGAGCCACATCACCGTGGCCTGCCCCGCGTCCGCCACCGACCGGCTGGCGGCCTGGGCCGCGGCGCGCGGATTCGGCTTCACCCACATCGTGCTCGCCCGTGGCCGTACGCCCTCCCAGCCCATGCTGAACCTCCGCGGCGACGGCCCGGCCACGGTCTGGCGGGACACCACGGACCGGGTGGCCGCCGAACTGGTGGCGGACGGCTTCCGCCCGGTGCGGATCAAAACCGAGGCCGCGCCCTGGGCGGCCGGGGTTCCCCAGGACGACCTCGCGGCGGCCGTCCATGGCCCCGGCCGCTACTTCGAACACCACATCAAGCTGCTGCTGCCGGTGGAGCGGGACCGGACACCCCTGGCCCGCCTCGCCGTTCCGCACGGCGCCCATGTGTCATGGAACGCCCGCCGGGTCCGCGCCGACGGACAGCAGGAGCGGTTCCTCACCCAGCGCTGCCACGGGGTCGGCCGCGCCACCGCCGAGCGGCGGCTGTCCGCGCTGCTCGGGACCGTGCGCACGGCCGGTCTCCCACCGCTGGAGGTGGAACGGGAGTTCGTGCTCCATGACACCAACCTCGGCCTGGACGACGGCTGGCTCACCGAGGAGTCCACACCATGACATCGCCGCCGGAGCCCGAACCCACCTGGGAAGCGATATGGGGCAGCAACACCCCCGAGATCCCGCACACCCCGCTGGACGACACCGTGCGCCGACGGCACGAACTGCCGCGTACGCTGCTGCCGACCCCGGAGGGGCTGCGCAGCACGGCGGTCTTCGATCCCGCGCTGAAGGAGTTCGGCCGCGCCTTCCGGGCGGGCGAACCGCGCTTCGCCGACGAGGCGTCGGCGCGTGACTGGCACCGCGCCCGGCGCACCGTACTGGACACGGTGCTCGCGGCCGTCGCGGACGGCCCCTGGGCGGACCATCTGATGCTGCGCGGCAGTGTGTTGATGGCCACCTGGTTCGGGGACGCCGCCCGCGATCCGGGCGATCTGGACTTCGTCGTCGTGCCCCAGGGCTGGCAGCTGGCCGACCCCCGCACGGCCGGTCTCTTCGACGGTATCGCCCGCGACGCGGAGGCCGCCGCCCGCGGCGGTGGCGCGGTGCGGATCGACGCCGGGGGCCGGGTGACCGAGGACATCTGGAGCTATGAGCGGGTGCCGGGCCGCCGCATGCTGCTGCCCTGGACCGCGCCGGGAACCGCGGGCGGCACCGTCCAGCTCGACCTGGTGTTCAACGAGCCGCTTCCGGCCCCGCCGGTACCGACCCGGCTGCGCCCCCTCGGCGACGGTCCCGGCTGCCGCCTGCCGGCCGCCTCCCCGGAGCTGTCCCTGGCCTGGAAGCTGCTGTGGCTGGTCAGCGACTTCCATCCGCAGGGCAAGGATCTCTACGACGCGGTGCTGCTGGCCGAGCGCACCCCGCCCTCGTACGCCCTGGTGCGCGACACCTTCGTCCGCACCGGTGTGGACGGGCTGCGGCCCGCCGGTTCCTGGTGGACCGACACGCTGCGCGTGGCGGAGGGCTGGGAACACTTCACCGCCGAGTACCCCTGGGTGGAGGACGACCCGGACGGTTACGCGGCGCGGCTGGCATCCGCGCTCGCGCCCCTCCTCGCCGAGGCCGAGCCGCCCGGCGAGACTCGCTACGAGCGCTGGGCACGCTGGCTGGAGCCGCTGGTGGAGAGTGCCCGCGCGTCCTCCGCGCCACCGGCGGACACCCTCCGCCATCTGGCGGCGGGGGGCTGGGAGGGGCTGCTGGCGACCGTGGTCATCGTGCGGGAGCTCGCCGGGCGCGGGACCCTCGATGCGCAGGAGGCCCTGCGCACGGTGGTGGACCACCACGAGAGCTGGCGCCTGTGGCGGGAGAACCCCGAGTGGTGGGCGGCCGTCCTGGACGAACTGCGCTGACCGGCTCCCCGCCGACGGACGCGCTCGCGGGCGCGGGCAGGCTCCCGGGCGCGCACATGCGTGGCACGGAGCCCGTGCGTAGGCTGGCGTCATGCCCGAGCTGCCCGATGTCGAGGGGTTCCGGCGGACGCTGGCCTCCTGCGCACAGGGCCGCCGCGTCGCACATGTCGAGGTGTCCGACGCGGGCGTGCTGCACGGTGTGACCCCGGGACGGCTGCGGCGCGAGCTCGAGGGCCGCCGCTTCGCCGCGCCCCGGCGGCACGGCAAGTGGCTGATCGCCCCCACCGACGGCCCCGCGCTGCTGCTGCACTTCGGCATGACCGGACGTCTCGTCTGCGCCGAGGACGGCGCTCCGCCGGGCCGGTTCGAGCGGGTCGCCCTCACCCTCGACGACGGCCACCGGCTCGGCTACGAGGACCAGCGCAAGCTGCGCGGCATCTGGCTCGCCGCCACCGACGCCGACACCGACCGCGTGCTCGGCCCTCAGGGACCCGACGCCCTCACCCTGGACCGGCCCGGACTCGACGCCCGGCTGGCGGACCGGCGCGGCAGCGTCAAGGCCACCCTGATCGACCAGTCCGTCGTCGCCGGACTCGGCAATCTGCTGGGCGATGAGATCCTGTGGCGGGCCCGGATCCACCCCCGGCACCGCGCGGGCGCGCTGGACCCGGACGCACGCCGACGGCTCCACACCGCCATGCGCCAGGTGCTGCGCACCTCCGTACGGGTGGGGGAGGTGCCCGCCCGGTCCGGCTGGCTCACCGGCCACCGCGACGACCCCGATCCGCACTGCCCGCGCTGCGGCCGTCCGCTGCGCCGCGGCCGGATCGCGGGCCGCACCAGCACCTGGTGCCCGCACTGCCAGCCGGACGGCGGCTGACCCGGCCGGTGCCCGGCGGCCGGCCGCCCGCGTGTCAGTCCCGCCAGGCCGTGTACGACATCACCGCGCCCGCCTTCAGCCGGTATTCGGGGTCGGCCCGGGTGGTCGTCAGCTCGATATCCAGCAGCCGTCCGTCGTCCGGGTCCAGGATGACCAGATACCGGCCGCCGTTGACACCGGGCATCCGGAACCCCTGCCCCTCCCGCCCCAGCCGGTCGGTGACCCGGCCCGCCGGGCGCATCCCCTCCACCCGGGACAGCAGGGTGGCGATGTCGGCGATCTGGCGCGGGCCCGGAGTCCACACCGACCGGAACGACTCGACCGCCGAGAGCAGCGACACCGGGTCCTCGTCCGCACCGGGCAGCCACGCGGCGAGATAGGAGCGCAACGCGGCGACACCGGCCGGAGGAGCCTCGAAGTAGTCCTCGTTGGCTCCGTAGGTGCCCTTCGGATAGTGCTCCCGGTGCAGCACCTTGCCGTCATGGACGGTACGGGGCGGTGTCGTGTCGTCGATGACCGGACGGCCCGGATAGCGGGGGTCGGTGGCCACTTCGAGCAGGGTGCCGCTGCCGTCCGCGTTCCATGTGGTCACCGACTCCACGGGTGCCGTGACCGGCGGCCGCGCGTCCTTGCCCGACTCCATCGCCATCGACCAGCGCTGCACATGGCTGCCCCGCACACTCCTGCCCTCGGCCGCCTCGGCCGCCGCCCGTGCCCGCCGGGCGATCTCCGCCAGCGGTACATCGGCCCGCGAGGTGTGCGCCACCAGTGGACGGGGCGCGGCCACCGCGGGGGTGGAGCCGCCGTCGGAGACGGTCAGCGCGAGGGCGAGGACGGCGGCCGCCGCCACGCCCTCGACGGCGAGCAGCCTGAACCGGACCGTACGGCGCCGCCGCTGGAGGCCCAGCCTCCGCAGCAGGAGTTCGGCGCGGGCGTCCAGCGGCCGGTCCCGCCAGGGCCCGGTCTCCGCGGACACGGGATCGGCACCGCGCAGGAGTTCCAGTTCATCGGTCATGGCCGTCCGTCCTTGTCGCTCGCCGTGCCGCCCGCGCATCCCCGCACGGCCGGGACCGTCCGTCGCAACTGATCGATCTCCGTTCGCAGCCGCCGCCGCGCCCGGTGCAGCCGCATGGCCGCAGCCGACCGGCCGCAGCCCAGCACCGTGCTCAATTCGTCCACGGACAGCTCCTCCCAGGCCGTCAGCCGCAGCACCTCCTGGTCGGCCTCGCCGAGCCGGGCCATCGCCTCCAGCACCCAGGAGCCCGGCCGTTCCGCGTCCGGGCTCGGCACCGTGCGCTGGCCACGGGTCATCTCGTGATGGCCCAGCCGGGCCAGCAGTCTGCGATAACGGCCGCGGCCGCGCACGGTGTTGGCCAGGCAGTGCCGGGCCACCCCGTACAGCCAGGGCAGGGGCGGCTCGGGTAGTTCACCACGGCGCCGCCAGGCCACCGCGAAGACCTCGGCGACGACCTCTTCGACATCCGCCGTCTGATCGCCGAGGCGACGTGCCACGAAGCGGCTGACCGCCCAGTAATGCTGGCGATAGGCGGCGTCGAAGGCTTCGTCGGTGCTCATGATCCGTTGGTGTCCGGCACAGCCCCGATCATCACACCTCTGGAAAAGAAAAAATTCAGCGGCCCTCCGTGACGATCCGAACAGTGCCGGACACCTACCGGGCATGAGTCACAACACTGTTGTCGCGGCGCCGCCGGAAGCCCTCCCGGCGCGCCGCACCCGGCCCGGGTCCGCGGTCGTCCGGTGGCTGACCACCACCGACCACAAGACGATCGGCACCCTCTATCTGGTCACCTCGTTCTCGTTCTTCTGCATCGGCGGGGTCATGGCGCTGCTGATGCGCGCCGAGCTGGCCCGTCCCGGTCTACAGCTGATGACGAACGAGCAGTTCAACCAGGCGTTCACCATGCATGGCACGATCATGCTGCTGATGTTCGCCACTCCGCTGTTCGCGGGGTTCGCCAACTGGATCATGCCGTTGCAGATCGGTGCGCCCGATGTGGCGTTCCCGCGGCTGAACATGTTCGCGTACTGGCTGTACCTCTTCGGCTCGCTGATCGCGGTGGGCGGCTTCCTCACTCCGCAGGGCGCGGCCGACTTCGGCTGGTTCGCCTACTCCCCGCTGTCGGACGCGGTCCGTTCCCCGGGTGTGGGCGCGGATATGTGGATCATGGGTCTGGCCTTCTCCGGTTTCGGCACGATCCTCGGTGCGGTCAACTTCATCACCACGATCATCTGCATGCGCGCCCCGGGTATGACGATGTTCCGGATGCCGATCTTCACCTGGAACGTCCTGCTCACCGGAGTGCTGGTGCTGCTGGCCTTCCCGGTGCTGGCCGCCGCGCTGTTCGCCCTGGAGGCGGACCGGAAATTCGGGGCGCATGTCTTCGACGCGGCCAATGGCGGCGCACTGCTCTGGCAGCACCTCTTCTGGTTCTTCGGCCATCCAGAGGTGTACATCATCGCGCTACCGTTCTTCGGGATCATTTCCGAGGTCATCCCGGTCTTCTCCCGCAAGCCGATGTTCGGCTACATCTCGCTGATCGCCGCGACGATATCCATCGCCGGTCTGTCGGTGACGGTCTGGGCGCACCATATGTATGTGACGGGCGGCGTGCTGCTGCCGTTCTTCTCCTTCATGACCCTGCTGATCGCGGTCCCGACCGGTATCAAGTTCTTCAACTGGATCGGCACGATGTGGAAGGGGTCGCTGAGCTTCGAGACCCCGATGCTCTGGGCGATCGGCTTCCTCATCACCTTTGTCTTCGGTGGACTCACCGGTGTCATCCTGGCCTCCGCCCCCTTGGACTTCCACGTCTCGGACACCTACTTCGTGGTGGCCCACTTCCACTACGTGGTGTTCGGGACCGTGGTGTTCGCGATGTTCGCCGGTTTCCACTTCTGGTGGCCGAAGTTCACCGGCAAGATGCTGGACGAGCGGCTCGGGAAAATCACCTTCTGGACGCTGTTCATCGGCTTCCACGGCACCTTCCTGGTCCAGCACTGGCTGGGCGCGGAAGGAATGCTCCGCAGGATCCCCGACTATCTGGCCGCCGACGGCTTCACCACGCTCAACACGCTGTCCACCATCAGCTCCTTCGTACTGGGCCTGTCGATCCTGCCGTTCCTCTACAACGTCTGGAAGACCGCCAGATACGGTGAGAAGGTCGGGACCGACGACCCCTGGGGGTACGGCCGTTCGCTGGAGTGGGCCACCTCCTGCCCCCCGCCGCGCCACAACTTCGCCGTGCTGCCGAAGATCCGCTCCGAATCCCCCGCCTTCGACCTCCATCATCCCGATCTCCACCCCGACGCCGACCGGAAGGAGGTCGTGGCGTGAGCACCGCCGGAGCCACCGAATCCGGGGGCGTCGCCGCCGGAATCAACGACATCGAGGGCTATCTGCTGCTCCACCGGGAACGGGATACCGCACGGGAGCGGGCCCGCCGCTTCACCGGGCGGCTGGACTGGCTGACCTCCGCCCAGCGGGCGGAGGTCGAACGCCACTACGTCCAGGAGCAGCTGACCGTCACCGAGCAGAATCTGCGCCAGATGGCACGCCGCTGTGATGAACTCCGCGCCGAGTACCGGGAGGTCTACCGGGCGCTGCGCCGCCGTCTGCTGCTGGCCTGCCTGCTGGCGGGATGTGCCCTGCTTCTCTTCCTCGCCGTCACAGCTCCGGCTCTCGCGGCGGGGTAGTCCGGGTCCCGGGCCGCAGGGACGGTGGCGTCGTGTGCACCGTCCCCGTCCCGGGGCGGAAGTCGAAGCTGGACGGGGGAGTCCCGCGCAGCGCCTCCTCGGTGTAGGAGCTCCACAGCGAGGCCACCTGGTCGTCGCGGCCGGTGCCCGCCAGCCTGATCTGCTTGCGCGTCTTCGGGTCCTCGCCGAACAGCGCCATCGAGGTGACCAGTCGCGGGGTGTAGCCGATGAACCAGGATGCCTTCTTGTCGTCGGAGACCCCGCCCTTGCCCGCGAAGGGCCGGTTGACGGGGTGTGCCGCGGACGGCTCCTCGTCCTCGATCAGTCGGTTGGTGATCATGTCGGTCGTGGCCCGGTCGACCACCCGGTCGCCCACCGCGGCCGGCGGATCCGCCTTCTCCTCGCCCCGTACGGCGGACTTCACCAGCGACGGGGTGACCCGCTTGCCGTGCTGGGCGAATGTGGCGTAGACCCCGGCCATCCGCAGCGGACTGGAACCCATCAGCCCCAGCCGCACCGCCTGGTGGGACCGGAATCCATCGCCCTCGGTGTCCATGCCGAGGGCCTCGGCGGTGCGGCGCGTCGCCGCCGGTGAGCTGGGAATGGGGGCGCCGCGCTCCTTGCCCTGCATCATCGCGGCGGTGAAGACCGGTTCGAAGACGGGACCCACCTGGTAGTCACCGCGGGTGGCGTTGTTGACGTAGTGCTTGGTGTAGTCCCGGCCGCCGTAGAGGGCGAGGACCCGGCCGTTCCTCGGGTCCATCGAAACCGCGCCACCCTGGACGTTCTTGGTATCCCTGCCCCGCTTGCCGCCGGCACCGGGCTTGCCGAGCGCCGACGTCATGGACTCCTCCAGCGCCCGCTGTTTGGCGGGGTCGATATGGAGCGTGATCGTCCAGCCTCCGGCGGCGAGTTCCTGTTCGCTCACCCCCGAGGCGATCAGCTCGCTGCGGGCCGCGTCGACCAGATATCCGGCTTGGCCGCCGAGGCCGGGGGCGGGCTTGGGCTCGACCGGCACCGGGAAGCGCATCCGCTCCCGCTCCGCCCGGTCCAGCCAGCCCATCTCGACCATGTTGTTCAGCACATAGTTCCAGCGCTGTACGGCCCGCCGCTTGCCCTGTTTGCTCGCCACCGCCCAGTCGTACTGGCTGGGGGCCTGCACCAGCGCCGCCAGATAGGCGCCCTCCTCGACCGTGAGGTCATCGACGTCCTTGTCGTAGTACGCGCGGGCCGCGGCCTGGATGCCATAGGCGACCCGGCCGAAGTAACTGGTGTTCAGATACCCGACGAGGATGTCGTCCTTGGCGTTGCGCTGGTCGACCTTGAGCGAGATCACCAGCTCCTTGATCTTGCGGCTGACGGTCTGTTCCTGGCTCAGGTAGTAGTTCTTGACGTACTGCTGGGTGATGGTCGAACCGCCCTGTGTGCCCTTCCCGGTCATGGTGTTGACCAAGCCGCGTGCCACACCCATCGGATCGACGCCCGAGTCCTGGTAGAAGGACTTGTTCTCGGCCGCGACGAAGGCGCGCTGCACCGGCTTGGGCACCCGGCTGATGGACACCATCTCCCGGTTGATCTCGCCCGTGCGGGCCAGGATCGTACCGTCGCTGAACTTGTAGACGTTGCTCTGCGCCTTCGCCTGGGCATTGGCCCGGGGAATGTCGATGGAGTAGTAGAGCACCGTGAACGCCCCGATGAGCAGGGCGAGCAGGGAGACGACATAGGCCAGCAGCTTCCGCCAGGTGAAGAGGCGGCGTATCCCGGTCCGCCGTACCGGCCGCTTCGGGCGCCGCCGTCTCGCGTGCCCGGGACCGTCCGTCCGCGTCGCCTCGCGTGCCTCCGCCGGAATCGGCGAGCGCCGTGCGCGTAGAGCGGTCAGCGGACCTGTCATACCGGGAGCACCTCCGTCGATCCCGCCGAACGGAGTGCGCGGCGGGCCGCCGTCATCCTCCGCAGGGAAGATCTTCGGATCCGCACCACGAGAACTCGGCCCGGGATCGGCCGTCCCTCGACTGCCTCTCGACCGTGTATCAGTCCGGTATCGGCGTGTGGGCCGGGGCTGCGGGCAGCCGGAGCGTGGCCACCGCACCGCCGTCCGGCGCGTTGCCGAACTCCAGCGCCGCGCCGATCACCCGGGCCTGACCCACCGCGATCGTCAGCCCCAGGCCATGGCCGCGGCCGCGCTCGCGGACCCCGGTGCGGAACCGCTGCGGACCGTTGTCCAGCAGGTCGTCCGGATAGCCGGAGCCGTGGTCCCGTACGGTCACCGTCCTGCCGTCCGCGGCCACCGTCACCTCGACCGGCTCCCGGCCGTGCCGATGGGCGTTGACCACGAGGTTGGACACGATGCGCTCCAGCCGCCGGGGGTCGGTGCACACCCGCGCGCCGTCCGCCGCCGTGTCCGTGTCCTCCGGCCCGGCCGCCGGGGTGCGCAGCCGGGCGGTGAGACCCGTGCGGGCGATCACCTCCTCCAGCAGGGGCCCGAGGGGACAGGGCGACAGATCCGCCTCCTCCGCCCCGGCGTCCAGCCGTGAGATCTCCAGCAGATCCTCGACCAGGGTGCTCAGCACCCGCACCCGGTCCCGCACATAACCGGCCGCCTCACCGGGCGGCAGCAGTTCGGCGGCGGTGACCAGCCCCATCAGCGGGGTGCGCAGCTCATGCGCGACATCGGCGGTGAACCGCTGCTCACCGCGGAGCCGTTCCTGGAGCGCCGCCGCCATCGAGTCCACGGCCCCGGAGATCTCGGCGATCTCGTCCTGGGGCCGGGTGTCGGCGGAGATCCGGGCGTCCAGGTCACCGGCGGCGATCCGGCGCGCGGTGGCCGCCGCGGTGCGCAGCCGACGGCTCATCCGCTCGGCGGTCAGCACTCCCAGTGGCAGCACCACGGCGGTGCTCATCAGACCGGCCAGGATGATGTTGGTGTCCAGTGCGCCGATGTCCCGCATCGGGGTGCTCATATCGACATGTACGGAGAGCACCCGGCCGCCGGGGGCGGGGCGGGCGGCCCACATCGCGGGGCCGCCGGAGCCGCTGGTGAACTGGGTGCCCTGATGGCCCCGTTCGACCAGCCGCCGCAGACCGCCGGGCAGCTCGGGCGCGTCCATGACGGCACCGGAACCCTGGACGCCGCCGGTGCGGGCGTAGATGAGCGCGGCCCGGTCCAGGGTGGTCCGGGCGGCGTCCCGCGCCTGGGACAGCTCCCGGTCCCGTGAGGCGTGGTGCACCAGAACACCGATCGCCACCGCGACGGTGCAGGTGGCCGCCGCCACCAGCGCGGCGATTCGCCATCGCAGGGCCATGGTCAGCGCCGCAGCTTGTAGCCGAAGCCACGGACCGTTTCGATCCGCTCGGCGCCGATCTTCGCCCGGAGCCGCTGCACATGGAGGTCGACCACCCGGGTGTCGCCCTGCCACGCATGGTCCCAGACCCGGCTGAGCAGCGTCCGGCGCTCCAGGACGACGCCCGGTGAACCCGCGAACTCCAGCAGCATCCGCAGTTCGGTGGGGGTCAGCGCGAGCGGCCGTCCCTCGCGCCGCACCTCCATGCCCCGGGTGTCGATGGTCAGATCCCCGAACACGAGGCTGTCCGGCTCGTCCTGGGGCTCCGCGCCGTCCGCCCGGCCCGCCGCCCCGGCGCGGACGACCGGGGCGAACGAGGCACGGCGCAGCAGCGAACGGATCCGGGCCACCAGCACCGCGCTCTCGCACGGCTTGACCACATAGTCGTCGGCGCCCGCCTCCAGGCCGGAGACGACGTCCAGCGAATCACCCCGGGCGGACATCATCAGGATCGGGGCGAGGCTGAACTCGCGGACCCTGCGGCACAGTCCGATACCGTCCAGCTCGGGCAGCATGATGTCCAGCAGCAGCAGATCGGGCTGTACCTCACGGAAGACCTCGAGGCCGGTGAGGCCGTCGCCCGCGGTGTGCACGGTGAAGCCGTAGCGCCCGAGCGCCATCCGCACCGTGTTGCGGATGACCTCGTCGTCCTCGACGAGCAGGATGCGCGCCTCGGACGTGGCCCCGGGGACGTTCACGGACCCGGGCGGGGGGAAGGCGGGGGTCATGGCTTCTTCCTCGTCTCCGTGCTGGTGTCCGGGCCGCTGCCGGAGCCGTCCCGCGGGGCCAGTCCGGGGTCGGGTGTGCCGATCACGTCGGGGGGCAGGCCCTCCGGCGGGCTGGTGGTCCCGTCCGGTGTAACGGCCGCCATCACCTCGCCGTTCCAGTGGAAGCGGGTGGTGTAGCGGCCCGTGGCACTGGTCGCGGTGATCAGCAGATCGCGGCCGTAGGTGTCACCGCCGAGACCGAGTGGGCCCCAGAAGATCAGGATCGGCCGGACCGTCCGTCCCGACACCGCGTAGATCTCCAACAACGTCCGGTCGAACTTCGGCAGATCGACCGCGACCACCATCTCGTCCCGCCCGTCCCCGGTCAGATCGCGGTACTCGGGTTCGCGCAGCGGACAGTACGACTTCGGGCACGGCTTCACCGACATCTGGACGAAGGACGTCACATTGGGGTCGAGCATCAGCAGGTTCTTCGCCGACAGCGCGGTCACCCCGGCCTTGGGCACCCGGACCTTCTCGAGGGGCAGATAACGGGCGTAGGTGGGGGCGGCCTTGTCCGGTCGTCCGGGCGCCGGGGTGTCATCGGGCCACAGCGGGGAGGCGCTGGTGGGCGCGGACAGCCTGGGCGCCGGGCCGCCGTCGCGCGGCCCGGCCGGAGGCGCGCAGTTGGCCACGCCCGCGGCCACACCGCCCGCCACCAGAACGCAGAGGACACCACGCGCCAGCCGGGCCCGGAGGGGGAGCCGGGCCGCGCGCCGCTCGGAGGGGGAGAAGTGCATAGCCCGGCCAGCCTACTGAGCGCCTCTCCGCGCCCGGAACATCGGGGCAAGAACGGCTGATGGCCGACGGGACGTGCCCGTCGGCCACCACAACGCTGCCCGGATCATGCCCGAATCTCCGCTCGGGGCGGGTCGGGCCGGGCCCTACTTCACGAAGTCCGGCGGCACCGTGGCGGGCCAGGTGCCCACCGTCAGCATCCCCGCGGCATACGCCCGTGCGACCAGAGCCGCCCGGTTGGGGGCCTTCAGCTTCCGCAGCATCGACCCCACGTGGTACTCCACGCCCTGTCGGCTCAGATAGAGCTTCCCGGCCAGTTCCTGCGTCGAGGCACCGGTCGCCACGCCCTCGAGTATCCGAGCCTCCAGGGGCGACAACAGGGTGCGCTGGCCGGGCAGTGTGCCGTGGGCCCGGACGTCATCCGGTTTGATCAGCACGACGATGGCCGACAGCCGGTGGGACCGGCCCTGGATCGCGGTGCCCGTCAGTTCGCCGGAAAAGACGTGGTCACGTGAGCGGTAGCCCATGACGCGCTCGGTGAAGCGGGTACGCCGCCCATCGTGCAGCCGGGAGAAGTGCTCCCGTAGCACGGCCGGTGCGCTGGGGTGCAGCAGGTCGAACAGATGGCGGCCGCACAGGTCGGCCGAAGAGCCTCCGAAATGACGGAAGAAGTCGTGGTCCGCGGCCAGCACTTGGAGACCGGGTGCGAGAGTGGCCATGCCGGTGGCGTGCCGTGGGGCGGCGCGCACTGCTGCAACGGCTCGGCCGGGTACGACCCGGGCACTGTGGGGGACGGCCAAGGGGCTCACCGCTTTCCTGGGGAGTTCGCGTGACGGGTGTTAGATGAGCTTCTGGGTGTATACCAATGATCTGGGCCAATCCCCGTGACCGTTTCCCCGGTACGCGTGACCGTTTATGCCCGAACGCCCTTGGCCGGACGGCGCCTTGACGCACCGTCCGGCAGGGGGTACCGGTACGGACCGGTGTACGGGGAAAGCCGGTGTACGGGGGCGGCGTCGCTAGGCCGTGGCCTTGCGGGTCCCGGACGGTGGGGCCATGGCGCCACCGCGGCGCAGTACCGCGTAGCCCACGCCGATGCCGACCGCCACCGGCCACTCGAGCACCTCCACGGCGCCGAGTGCGCCGAGCCCCGCGTACAGGGGCAGTCCGCCCTTGGCGGGCAGCACCCGGCGGGCGACGTTGAAAGGCATCATGGCCGCGTGTGCGGCGCCACCGGCGGCGCGGGTCGTGGCGTGGCCCACGGTCTTGAGCGTCGGCATGGTGACGGTGACCGTGCGCAGGCCGTCGCTGCGCGAGGTGGACATCGCCTTGGCCGCCTTGGCCGTCTGCGAGCGCTTCGCGGTCTTCTGGGCCTTCGTGTTCCGCGTCTTCTTGGCCGATGGCCCGGCCGATGTCTTCGCCGCCTTGGCCGTTTTGGCCGTCGACGTGGCCGCGGTCCTGGATGCCGTCTTGGCCGTCGACTTGGCCGTTGACGCACTCTTCTTGGCCGCCGTCGCCGACTTGGCCGCGGCCGTCGACGCGCTCTTCCTGGCCGTCGACGCGGTCTTCTTGGCCGTGGCGGCTGAGGCGCGCTTGGTGGCCGCCCCGGTCGAGGTGCCGCTCTTGGCCCGGCCGCCGCCCCCGGACTTCGCCGTGGCGCCGGTCCTGGTGGCCGTACCGGCCGTCTTCGTCTGTGCCGCCTTCGTCTGTGCCGATTTGGGCGCGGCCCGGGACTTCGCCGGCGTACCGCCGGAGCCCGCCGCTGCCTTCGCGGTCGCCGGGGAACCGCCCCGGCCGGAACTGGTGGGAGTGGTCACTTGTCTCACGTCCACACGTGATGAGCGTCGGAATCTTCTTCCCTTTTCAGGGTAATCGTGATGAACCGGGCAGGCTGCCCGGGGAGCGGAGGTCTCGTCGATGTCACCGCTGTCTGGACTGCATCTGCCCATGTCATCCCTGCTGTCGCCGATCACGGACAGCGTGTCCGCCGGGGCGCGCGCCGCCGCTGCCGTAGGGCGGCTGATCCGCTCCACGGAGCGCGGTATCTGGTCCTACCCGGGGCGTTACTACATCGAGGTGCACGGAGTGCACGGCATCGGCGGGGAGCAGGTGGCACGGCGGGTGGAGCGGGCCCTCGAGGAGCACGCACGGGTGCTGTGGGCCCGGGTGAACGCGCCCTCCGAGCGGGTCGTCGTGGCAGTGGCCTCCCCGCCCCCGTCCGAGCTGGAGCTGACGGCGCTGGTCGAGCGGGCGGAAGCGCAGGCGGCCACCGCCCCCGGTGACGAGTTCGACGAATGGGCGCCGGAGGCCCGCCACCCCTCGGGCGGGCCCAGGGACGCCCAGTCCCTGTCCGTCCTGGCCGCCGATGTGGTGGGCCTGAGCGTGGCCACCGCGCTGCGCCTGACACCGTGGCTGAAACTGCCCACCGAGGTGGGCGCCACCGTGTCCGCGATCCAGAACCATCCGCGGCTGCGGCGGCTCGCCCTGGCCCTCACCCGCGGGGAGCCCACCCAGGCCACCCTGCCCGTGCTCAGCGCGCTGACCCAGGGCATCGCCACCCGGGGCGGCGGACTCGCCCTGGACCTCCTGGAGCGGATGGCCCTGTGGCGGGAGGCGAGCGCCGAGGGCGAGGCATGGGCGGCGATGGAACCGCAGCTGGTGCACGGGCCCCAGGACGTGGTGGCCGAGCCCATCGTCGTCGAACGCCCGGGGCCCGTCCCCAGGGACCGCATGGAGGTCTTCGCCGAGCGCTCCATGACCGCCGGAGCGCTGGCCGGGGCGCTGAGCATGCCGTTCGCCGGACCCCGCCGGGGCCTGGCCGTCGCGTTCTCGTCCATCCCCAAGGCGCCCGGCGCCGGCCGGGAGGGGTTCGCGACCAGCCTCGGCCGGTTCCTCGCGCTGCGCGGGGTGCTGGCCATGGACCGCAGCTCCCTGCGGCGGCTGGGACAGGTGGACACCGTCGTACTGGACGAGGCCGCGCTCCGGGGCGACCGCTACGAACCCATCGACCTGGAGCTCCTCGGAGGCGCGGACCCCGAGCGGACCACCGAGCGGCTCTTCGACCTCTTCGACCCCGACGCGCCCCTGGAGCTCCGCCGGGACGACGGCTGGGTGCTCGGCCCGCTGGACCGGCTCGAGCTGACCGGACGCAACGGCCAGAAGGCCGCGGGAAAGCTCCGCCGCAAGGGCGCCGAGCGGGTGCTCGGCCTGGCCGAGGGGCGCAGCCTGAAGGCGGTGGCGGGGCTGGCCGCCCAGGCGGTCCCGGGTGCCGAGGCGGTGGCCGCCGCCGCCCGCCGGGCGGGCGCGCGGATCGTCCTGGCCACCGACCGTCCACATCCGACGGCCTTCACCTTCGCCGACGCGGTGGCCCCGGCCGGCCGCCGCCTGGTGGCCTCCGTACGCGCCCTCCAGGCCGAGGGCGCGAGGGTGCTGCTGCTCTCCGGCAACCGCCGGGCGCTGGGCGCCGCCGACTGCGGTGTCGGGGTGCACCGCGAGGGCGAGCCCCCGGCCTGGGGCGCCCATCTGCTGGTCGGCGCGGATCTGGAATCGGCCGGGCTCATCGTGGACGCCGTGGGCGTGGCCGCGCGGGTGGACCGGGAGAGCGCCCTGCTCTCGGCCAGCGGCAGCGGCATCGGCGCCGTCGCCGCCCTCAAGGCACCGCCCCGCCAGGCCACGGCCCGCGGCGCCGGCGCGGGCACCGCCGCCGGGACCATGGCCTTCGGCCTGGGAGCCTGGCGCGCCCGGCAGTTGCTCGCCCGCCCCATGGTGCCGCCGGTGACCACCACCCCCTGGCATCTGATGCCCGTGCCCCGGGTGCTGGAGCGGCTGAGCACCGGCACCGACGGGTTGAGCGCGGAGCAGGCCGCCGTACGCGCCGGGGTCAGCCCGCGCACCGGTGAACCGACCGGCACCAATCTGCCCTCGGCGTTCATCGAGGAGCTGGCCAACCCCCTGACCCCCGTCCTCGCCGCCGGGGCCGCGCTCGCCGCCGCCGTGGGCTCACGCACCGACGCCGCACTCGTGGCCGCCATCACCGGCACCTCCGCTCTTGTCGGGGGCTTCCAGCGGGTCAGGACGGAAAAGGCGCTCGCGGAGCTGTTCGCCCGCTCCGCGGTCGGCGCCCGGGTACGCCGTGGCGGTGCCGAACGCCTGGTCACGGCCGGTGCCCTGGTCCCCGGGGACATCATCGCGCTGGGCCCGGAGGATGTGGTGCCCGCCGACTGCCGGCTGCTGGAGACCGACGGCCTGGAGGTCGATGAATCGTCGCTGACGGGTGAGTCCCTGCCGGTGGCCAAGGACCCGGCGCCGGTGGTCGCGGCACACCTCACCGAGCGCACCTCGATGCTCTACGAGGGCACCACCGTCTCGGCCGGGCGGGCCCAGGCCGTCGTGGTGGCCATCGGACCCTCCACCGAGGTCGGCCGGAGCCTGGCCACCGCCCGCCAGGCCGCCCCCGTCACCGGCGTCGAGGCCCGGCTGACCTCGCTCACCCGGTCCAGTCTGCCCATCGCGCTGGGATCGGCCGCCGCCGTCTCCGGCGCCGGACTGCTGCACGGCCATCCGCTCACCGAGAACCTCGCCTCCGCGGTCAACCTCGCCGTCGCCTCCGTACCCGAAGGGCTTCCGTTCCTGGTCAACGCGGCCCAACTGGCCGCCGCCCGCCGACTGGCCGATCTCGGCGCCCTGGTCCGCAACCCCCGCACCATCGAGGCGCTCGGCCGCGCCGAGGTGCTGTGCTTCGACAAGACCGGCACTCTCACCGAGGGCACCCTCCAGCTCGCCGCCGTCAGCGACGGCGGTGGCCCGCTCCCCGCCGACCGGCTCGACTCACCCAGCAAGGGCGTGCTCGCCGCGGCCCTGCGAGCCACCCCGCCCGCCCGGCAGTCGGAGCCCATGGCCCACCAGACCGACCGCGCGGTCGTCGCCGGGGCCCGCCGGGCCGGGGTCGCCGTGCGCCGGGGCGCGCCCCGCTGGCGGCGTACCGACTCGCTGCCCTTCGAACCCTCCCGCGCCTACCACGCCACCGCCGGAACCACTGTCCGCGGCACCCTGCTCAGTGTGAAGGGGGCGCCGGAAGGGGTGCTGGGCCGCTGTGTCCGGCGGCAGACACCGGGCCAGCCCGCCGCCACCGAACTGGACGACGCCGCCGTACGCGAACTGACCGCGGCCGCCGAGAAACTGGCCGGTGCCGGACGCCGTGTGCTGGCGGTGGCCGAACGCCCCATGCGCACGGGCGAGGAGCTCACCGACCAATCCGTGGGCGACCTGGTGTTCCTCGGGTTCATCGCGCTCGCCGACCCGGTCCGCACCGGCGCCGCCCCCGCCACCGCGCGGCTGCGCGACGCGGGTGTGCAGACCGTGATGCTCACCGGGGACCACCCGGCCACCGCGGACGCCATCGCCGCCACCGTCATCGACACCCCCGACCCGAAGGTGTGCACCGGGCCCGAGCTGGACGAGATGGACGACACCGCACTCGACGCGCTGCTGCCCACGGTGGATGTCATCGCCCGGTGCAGTCCCCACCACAAGGTCCGGATCGTCCAGGCCTACCAGCGGCTGGGCCGGGTCGTGGCGATGACCGGCGACGGCGCCAACGACGCCCCCGCCATCCGGCTCGCGGACGTCGGCATCGCGCTGGGACGGCGCGGCACCCCCGCCGCGACCGCCGCCGCGGACCTGGTCGTCACAGACGACCGGCTGGAGACCATCGTGTCGGCCCTGATGGAGGGGCGCGCCATGTGGGCGTCGGTGCGGGCCGCGCTCGCCATCCTCATCGGCGGCAACTTCGGCGAGGTCACCTTCAGCGTGCTGGCCTCCGCGCTCACCGGCAGCACCCCGCTGAGCGCCCGGCAGATCATGCTGGTCAACCTGTTGACCGACCTCGCCCCGGCGCTGGCCATCGCGGTCCGCGAACCCACCGGCCACACCGGCGAACGGCTGCTCAAGGAGGGCCCGAGCCGTTCCCTGGGCACCGCGCTGACCAAGGAGATGCTGCTCCGCGGCCTCATCACGGCCGCCGGTGCCGGGATGGCGTGGACCGGTGCTCGGCTCACCGGCCGCCGCCAACGGGCCCGGACGGTGGCACTGGCCGCGCTGGTCGGCACCCAGCTGGCGCAGACCCTGGCCACCGGCGGACTGGACCGGCATGTGCTGATCGCGGGCCTGGGCTCCGCCGCGATCCTCGCCGCCATCATCCAGACACCGGGCGTCAGCCACTTCTTCGGCTGTACCCCGCTCGGCCCGCTGGCCTGGGGCATCACCCTCGGCTCGATCGCGGCGGCCACGCTCTTCGGGTCGGCGCTGACACCGTTCGCCCGTGAACTGGCCCTCCAGCGGCCCGGATCGGAGGACGAGGACGCATAACGCCCCCGACTGCACCCCTGGCGACAACACCCCCGCGGCTGGTCAGCGGGGGAGGCACGGAGGGAAGACCCCGTCGGGGTCGTAGCGCTCCCGCAGCGCCTCCAGCCGCCGCCAGCCATCCGGGGTGAACGACCGCTCGGCACGCGAGAGCCCGGCCGGGAGGTCGGCCTCGGCGATGTAGTGGCCGGTGCCCAGCGGCTCGAGCATGTCCATCGTCCGCCGCAGCCACCGCAGTTGGGCACCGTCCTCGGCGGGATCCGCCCAGACCGCGTACGACACCAGATAGTTGCGGCCCAGCACGGAGAACGCCATATCGTGCCACAGCTCCGGCTTCCGCGAGGCGGGCGCGAGCGGCACCAGGAAGAGGGACTTCTCGGACGGGGCCCTCGCCATCGCCTCACCGCACAGCGCCATCAGCCTGCCCAGGTCCTCGTCCGACCACAGGGTGTCCACCGCGTAGCGGTGCTCCCGGGGCCACACCGCGTCACAGCCGTCGTACATCGTCGCCATCGTCGTCGGCTCCTCCTCCCGCCGGGACAGGGCGCGGTGGGCGAACGGGCAGTCCCGGAGCGGGGCGAGCGACCGCAGGGCCTCCTGGCGCGAGTCCGCGAAGGCGGTGGCGGTCACCGACACCACCTTGGGGAGCGGCGAGGCACCGGAGACGTCCGGTCCGGCGGTGGCCAGCGTCAGCCCCGTCTCGACACTCGGATCGAGCTCCTCGGCCACCCCGGTGATCCAGCGCGCCACGGGTTCGGCGTCGGCCAGCGGAAAGGAGTACGCGGTGGTCGTGATCGCCGACGGCAGCGGACGCAGCCGCAGCCGGAACCGGGTCACCACGGCGAAGAATCCCGGACCGGCGCCGCGTGCCGCCCAGAACAGCCCGGGGTGCTCCGCGGTGTCACAGCGGACCACCTCTCCGTCCGCCGTCACCGCCTCGATCCCCGTCACACTGGCGCACGCGGGGCCGAACACCCCCGGGTTCCAGCCGAGTCCCCCGCTGAGCAGATAGCCGCCGACCGCCACGGAGGGGCAGTGGCCGGAGGGGAAGAGCAGCCCGTACCGGTCCAGCTCCGCGGCGAGTTCGCCTCCGGTGACGCCGGGCTGGACCTCGGCGGTGCGACGGTCCGGATCGACGGTGAGGCCGCGCAGCCGGGACAGATCGAGCAGCAGACTGCGCTCGCGCAGTGAGGAGGCGCACCAACTGTGCCCGCCGGACCGCACGCTGACGCGCAGCGAACGCGAGCGCGCCAGCCGGACCGCGCGCGGGACGTCCCGTTCCGAGGCGGCCGTCACGATCACTTCGGGGTACCGCGCGGGTTTGCGCCCGTTCCACACCATGCGCGCCCACAGTCGCTCGTAGTCCGGGTCGCCGCGCTCGACGAGCGTGCCGTCCAGCCGCGCTTCCCGCGCGTCCATGCCCATCATGACCTCCGTGCCGGTGGCCGGGGGAGCGGGAGTTGTTCCCCCTCACCGTAGCGGGCGGGGGACACGTGGCGCGCGTCGGCGCTCATCCGCGGTTCACGGTTCACCACCGGACGGCGGTGAAGTCGATGGGCCGGGGCCGCAGTGTGGCGACCCGGGCGGTCAGCCGCCGCAGCCGGGCCGCCATCTCCTCGGCGGGCAGGTGGCGCCGGTCGCCGTGGCCGGGCAGCAGCCACTCGAAGCGGAGCCGGTCGGCCGTGCGCGCCAGTGAGGCCGCCAACTCCTCGATGGAGTACCAGGTGACGCTCTCGGCCACCTCGATATCGGCGGTCGTGCGGGACCAGTAGAAGCTGTCGCCGCTGAAGCAGTAACGGCCGTCGGCGAGATAGAGCACGCTGCCCTCGGTGTGGCCGGGGAGCGGATGGGCGGTGACCCCGTCGGCGACCTCCACCGGGTCGGTGCCCCGCAGCACCCGGTCGGCGTCCGGCGCGGCGTCGAGATCGCCCTCGTGGATCCAGAGCCGGGCCCCGAGCCGGTCGGCCCAGCGGCGGCCGTGGGCGGTGTGGTCGCGGTGGGTGAGCAGTACGTCGGTGACCGGGCCGAGCTCCTCGTACCGTACGGCGAGCCCTTCCGCGAACCGGGGTGTGTCGATCATCATCGCCGTTCCGCCGGGGCGCCGGACGAGGTACGAGGTGGCACCGGCCGTGTGCGGGGAGTGGTGCCCGCACAGCAGCACCCGGTCGTCCAGCCGTAACGGGAACGGATCGTATGCGGGGGCCACACGGCCCCCGGAGCGGCGGACCGAGCGGGTCGGGCAGGCGAACGCGGCGGCGTACAGCGCCGCGCTCTCCGCGTCGTCGCGCGGCTGGCGCAGCACCCGGGAGCGGCCCTCGGCCTCACCGATGAGCCCCGGGGCGAGCTGCCGGGCGACGTCGCAGTTGGTACAGCGCTCGTCGACGTACCAGGCGCCGCGCTCCTCGCCGGGCGCCGTGCTGTCGCTGATGTCACTCACGGTGGTCTTCTCCTCCGGTCGCCGGGGGCGCGCGTCGTGGGCGCCTTCGTTCAGGGGTATCCCACGGCTGCCGTGGCGGGGAAGGAGGGGCCGACCTTGTGCTTTTCCGGGCGGGCGTCTCTCGGTCCTCCTCGCACAGCCGGGCGCATATCTGGGCAAAAGCCGTGATCAGCGCTGTGCGGTCGTGCGGGGAGGGAGGCGTCCGATAGGGTGGAATGTCCCGGTTTGTAAGCCAGGGGGCCACCTTGGCGCGGGAGGAGGGCGTCATGGGGCGTCAGGAGAGATACGAACTGATCTTCGTCGATCTGGGCGATCTGACCTCGGTGGACACGGCGGCCGAGGACGTGGTCGTGGTGCACCGCACGGAAAGCAGCGGACCCGGTGGACACCCGGTGTACGCCGATGACACCGGGATCGTACGGGCGGAGATCAGCGACCGCGCCGAGGTGCGGATGATCGCCAGTGGCGGGCACCAGGTGCACTCCTCCGCCGTGACCGCCCGCCCGGTGGCCTGAGAGCCCGGCCACGGCGGTGTGGCTGTGCCGGTGCGGCAGCGCCCGGGACACGAGGCGACGCGCCCGTCATGTCCGGTGTTCACGCACGTCGGGGTGGATTGTCAGACCCGCGCTATACGGTGCACTCACAGGAACCGGAGAAGGATCGACGGTGCGGCTGGTCGGGTGGCTCGCCGCGCGGCAGGGAGTCTTCCATGAGTGATGTCGCCGCTGTGGACAGTACGGCCGGTGTCGAGCTCCAGTTGGAGCCCTTCCGGGTGCAGCTCACCGGATACTGCTACCGGATGCTGGGTTCGGCCTTCGAGGCGGAGGACGCCGTCCAGGAGACGATGGTGCGCGCCTGGCGGGGCCTGGACCGCTTCGAAGGGCGTTCGGCCCTGCGGTCCTGGCTGTACCGCATCGCCACGAACGTCTGTCTGGACATGCTGAACGGGAGCAAGCGCCGCGCCCGCCCGATGGATTTGACCTCCGCCGCCACCCCGTACCCCACCACCTTCACTCCGCAGCCGGAGGCCACCTGGGTCGGCCCCGTCCCGGACGGCCAGGTGCTGGCCGACGGGGGAGACCCGGCCGAGGTGGCCGCCCAGCGGGATTCGGTCCGGCTGGCGTTCATCGCCGCCCTCCAGCACCTGGCGCCCCGGCAGCGCGCGGTGCTGATCCTCCGCGAGGTGCTGGCCTGGAAGGCCAGCGAGGTCGCCGAGCTCCTGGGCACCACCGTCGCCTCGGTCAACAGCGCGTTGCAGCGCGCGCGGGCCACCCTCGCCGCCAGTGAGATCAGCGCCAGCGACCCGGTGAAGCCGCTGGACGACGACCAGCGCGCGCTGCTCACCCGCTATGTGGACGCGTTCGAGCGCTACGACCTGGACTCCCTCACCGCGCTGCTGCACGAGGACGCCACCCTGTCCATGCCGCCGTACGAGCTGTGGCTGCGCGGCCATGAGCACATCCGCCAGTGGCTGGTGGGCCATGGCGCCGGATGCCGGGGCTCCCGGCTGGTCCCCACGGTGGCGAACGGCACGCCCGCGTTCGGTCAGTACCGTCAGGCCCCCGACGGCGGGCATGAGGCGTGGGCGCTTCAGGTGCTGGAGATATCAGACGGGCGGATCACCGGGCTCAACTCGTTCCTGGACACCCAGAGCCTGTTCCCCCTCTTCGGGCTCCCCGAGCGGCTCGGCCCGTAGATCTCCTGGATCCTCTGGCTCCCGTCGTTCCCCTCGACTCTGCCGCTCGCCCTGTGGGCCGTCCCGCTCGCCTTGTGGGCCGTCCCGCCCGTCCGGGTCCTGCCGTCCGTCCGGGCCGTCCCGCCCGTCCGGGTCCTGCCGCCCGTCGGTCAGTGCGTCCTCGAGCCCGGCCCAGCCGAGCAGCTCCCGCAGCTCGCCCCCGGCGTTCCGCAGCCGCATCCCGCGGCCCAGCCGCCGGGCGGTGAGCCGCAGCCTGGCCAGGGCCTCGATCATGGACAGATCCGGGCGGCCCACCGCGCCCACGTCCACGGTCACCGGTCCCGGACCGCTGCCGCTCGCCAGCTCCCCGAGACGTGCGCACAACAGCGGCACCTCCGCCCGCCCCACCGGCCCGTCCAGCACCAGGACGGCCGGGGGCCGGGGCGGCGCCGGCGGCCCGCCGGGTGGTTCGCAGGCGCCCGTACGGCGCGGCGGCTTGTCCTCGGGACCGGCCAACATCCACCTCCTGTTGTGGTGTTCATCAGCACAGACCCGTGGTCTGAGCAAAAGTCATCGGCCGCCGGCCCCCGAGCCGATCGCTCCCGCGATCTCCCGGACGCGGCCACGCAGCCAGATGTGGGCCGGATCCGCGTCGTACCGCGGATGCCACCGCTGACCGATCGGCAGCCTCGGCAGCTCCAGCGGAATCTCGAACGTGGCCAGCCCCAGCCGCTCGATATGGGGCCGGGCCAGCAGCCTCCCGGCCCGGGCGACCAGATCGCTGTCGGCCGTCACCAGCAGGGCCGCGGCGAAGGTCGGTACCGAGGCCACCACCCGCCGCCGTAGCCCCAGTTCGCCCAGCGCCTCGTCGATGGGGCCGCGCAGCAGCCCCCGGCGGGAGACCGACAGATGGTCGGCCGCCGCGTAGCGCTCGGGCGTGACGGCCCCGGACAGCAGTGGGTGGCCGCCGCGGACCACCCCGAGGTTGTCATCGGTGACCAGATGCTCCACCCGGGCCTCGGGCGACGGATCGTGGAACACCCCCAGCTCCAGATCGGCGCGCCCCTCCCGCAGGAGTGACGACTCTCCGGGTCCTTCCGGGACCAGCCGCAGACAGACACCCGGTGCCTCCCGCCGGATCCGCTCCAGCAGCCCCATCCCGATGAGGGTCAGCAGTCCGTCGTCCGCCAGCAGGGTGAAGGTGCGCTCCAGCGTGGCCAGTTGGAGCTCCCCGGCGGGGGTGAACACGGCCCGCGTCCGCTCCACGATCTCGCGCACCTCCTCGCGGAGCGCGAGCGCCCGCGGGGTCGGCACCATCCGCCGCCCCGCACGCACCAGCACCGGATCGCCGAGCGCCGTGCGGATCCGGGCGAGCGTACGGCTCATCGCCGGGCTCGACAGATGGAGCCGCAGCGCCGCGCCGCTCACGCTCTCCTCCTCCAGGAGGGCGTCGAGGGCGACCAGCAGATTGAGGTCCAGCCTTGATTGCGTCACGTGCACTTATTCCTTGCATAAGTTGCATTTGAAGTTATGTCTCAGGGGCGCCAAGGTTACAAGCGACGGTCGGCCGCCGTAGCACCGCCCACCCATTCCCCCCGCTCTTCTCCGTATCCGTCTTCCTTCGCTTCGCGAGGTTCTCCATGACCGTCATCACCGCACGCCCCGCGCCGCCGGGCCGGACCGCGCCACGCTCCGGCGGCGTCCTGGCCCTGATGTCCGCCTGCGTGATCCTGACCATCGCACTCGTCGCCGCCATCAACCTCGCCATCCCCGCACTCAACAACGGCTCCCTGCACCCCAGCTCCACCCAACTGCTGTGGATCGTCGACGCGTACGTCATCGTCTTCGCCTGTCTGCTGATACCGGCCGGGGCGTTCGGCGACCGCCACGGCCGCAAGGGCGCGCTGCTCGGCGGGCTCGCCGTGTTCACCGTCGGATGTCTGGCCTCCGCGCTCGCCCCCAGCCCCGGGGTCCTGATCGCCGCCCGTGCGCTGACCGGTGCCGGAGCCGCGCTGATCATGCCCGCCACCCTCTCCCTGGCCCTTCAGAGCGCCCCGCCCGAGCGGCGGCCGCACACCATCGCCGTCTGGACCGCGGCCACCGGTGCCGCCGGAATGGCCGGTAATCTCGGTGGCGGTCTCGTCCTCCAATACCTGCCCTGGCAGGGGCTGTTCTGGTGTGTGGCCCCGATCTCGCTGGTGCTGCTCGCCCTCACCGCGCGCTACGCACCGCGCGGTGAACGCCACTCGGCCGATGCGGACCCCGTGGGCACCGTCCTTCTCGTCCTCGGCTTCGTGGCCCTGCTCTTCGGCGTCATCGAAGGGCCCGAACGCGGCTGGACCTCCACCACCGTCCTCGGTTCCTTCGCCGCCGCCGCGGTCGTCCTCACCGGCTTCGTGGTGTACGCGCTGCGCGCCGCGCATCCGCTGATCGACCCGAGGGTGTTCGCCGTGCCCCGGCTGCGGGCGGGGGTGCTCGGGGTGACCCTCACCTTCTTCGGTCTGTTCGCGCTGTTCTTCGTCAACGCCCAGTACCTCCAGTACGCCAGGGGCTACTCACCCGCCCTCACCGGGCTGGCGATCGGCCCCCTGGCCATCGGCATGCTGGTGTTCTCCCGGCTGAGCATCCCGCTCGGCCAGCGGTTCGGCGCCCGCCGTGTCATCGCGGCGGGGCTCGGCGTCCTGGCCGCCGGGCTCGCCCTGCTCTCCGTGGCCGACGCCGACACGCCGTATCCGCTGTACGCCGCGGTGTTCCTGGTGCTGGCGAGCGGAATGGGGCTGGCCATGCCGATGCTGTCGGCGTCGATCCTCGGCGCCCTGCCGCACAGCCGGGCCGGACTCGGTTCCGGCCTCGGCAGCGCCGCCCGGGAGATCGGCAGCGCGCTCGGAGTGGCCGTCATGGGCACCGTGCTGACCGGCCGGTTCACCGACCGGCTGCCGGAGGCCCTGAGCGGACACACGGATTCGGCGGGCGAGGCGATGGCGGCGGCGCGGGCGCTCGGCCCCGCCGAACACGCCCGTGTCATCAGCGCCTTCACGGACGCCATGGCGATCGGCTTCCGGGTGGTCGCCGCGGTCGTCGCCGTGCTGGCCGTCGTGGTCCTCGTCTGGTTCCGGGAGGAGAAGCGGTGAAGCTGCTCGAACGCTTCCTGGTCCGGGGCACGGTCGAGTACGCGGGTGTGGCCGCCGGGCGGATGCGCCGGGTCAGGATCGCCTGCCGAGAGCTGTCATGGACCCCCGGTCAGCAGGTACGTCTCCACCTGGGCGGGGTGCGCGGGCCACGCCGCACCTACTCGGTGTGGGACCTCGACGCCCGGGCGCTGGAGCTGCGGATACTCGATCACGGCGGCGAGGGACCCGGCGCCCGGTGGGCGCGCACCGTGCGCCCCGGCGAGCAGGTGCTGTTCGGCCGCCCCGAGGGCGGATTCGTCACCCGGCCCGCCCGGTACCACCTGTTCGTGGGGGAGGAGACGGCGACGGCCGCCTTCGGGCCGATGATGGCCGCGCTGGACCCCTCCGAGACGGTGTACGGCCTGGTCGAGGTGGACACCGAGAACGACCGGCTTCCGCTGCCCAGACAGGTGTGCTGGCGGTTCCGGCACGGTGCGCCGGCCGCGTCGTCACGGGGCCTGGTGGCGGCGATCCGGGCCCTCGACCTCCCCGGGCGGCCGGGCGTCGCCTATGTCGCGGGGGAGGCCCGCGCCGTTCAGGCGGTCCGGAGGCATCTGGTCGACGACCGTGGCTGGCCGCGCCGCTCGGTGGTCACCAAACCGTTCTGGACCCCGGGGAGGACGGGCCCGGAATGACGGTGGACGCGCGGCCGGGACCCGGATCCCGGCCGCGCGTCCACGCTCAGGCCGCGGCCCGCACCAGCTTCAGCAGCCGTGCCACCTCGCGGGCCACCGCTTCGCGCGCCGCGGCGACATAGCGGCGCGGGTCCACGACCTCGGGGTGCTCGGTGAGGTGGTCGCGAATGGCCCGGGTGTAGGCCACGTTGAGATGGGTGGCGATGTTGACCTTCGTGAGTCCCGCCTCCACCACCCGGGTCAGATCCCCCTCGGGCACTCCGGAGGAGCCGTGCAGCACCAGCGGAACGGGCACGGCCGCGCGCAACGCCGCGACCAGCTCCAGATCGACCACCGCCGCCTTGACCACCATGGCGTGCGAGGTGCCGACCGCCACCGCCAGCGCGTCCACCCCCGTGGCCGCCACATAGGCGGCGGCCTCGGCCGGATCGGTTCTGGCGCCCGGTGCGTGCACCCCGTCCTTGCCGCCCACCTCGCCCAGTTCGGCCTCGACCCACACCCCGCGGGCGTGGCAGTCGGCCACCACCGCGGCGGTGGCCGTCACATTGGCGTCATAGTCCAGACGCGACGCGTCGAACATGACCGAGCCGAAGCCGAGACCGACCGCCTCCCGCACCAACTCGGGCCCGGTGGCATGGTCCAGATGGACCGCGACCGGTACCCGTGCCGCGCGGGCCACCTCCACCGTCGCCCGGCCGATGGCGGCCAGGGCACCGTGGTAGCGCACCGCGTTCTCGCTGATCTGGAGGATCACCGGGGCACCGGCCGCCTCCGCCCCGGACACGATCGCCTGGGCGTGCTCGAGCTGGATCACATTGAACGCACCCGCGCCGAGCCCGGCCCGTTCGGCCGGCCCGACGATCTCACCGGTGGCCACCAGTGGCATGGCCCGGCTCCTTTCGCCCGCTCGGCTGTGGGTCCCCGCCCGTCCGAAGGCCGTCCGGCCACCCGCTCACGGGAGGATCACCGAGCGGGTGAGATTGCGGGGACGGTCCGGGTCGAGCCCGCGCGCCGTCGCGATCGCCACCGCGAGCCGCTGCACCACGACCAGCTCGGCCAGCGGGTCGCGGCCGTATCCGGCGATGGCTCCACCGGGGCCGGTGACCTCCTCGTCCGTCAGCCCCGAGGGGCCCTCGCCGAGCCACCACACCACGCTCCCCGGCCCGGTGACACTGATCGGTCCGTGGCGGTACTCCATCACCGGGTACGCCTCGGTCCACGCCCCCGCGGCCTCCCGCATCTTCAGCGCGGCCTCCAACGCGACCCCGTACGACCAGCCGCGCCCCAGGAAGGTGAACTGCTTCCCCGCCACCAGCTCCTCGGGCAGCGGTTCGGCCAGCGCCGCCTTGCCGTCCGCCTCCAGTCCGTCCAGCGGCTCGCCCAAGTGGGCGCGGAGCAGGGCCAGTTCGCTGGTGGCCCAGCGGGTCTGGACCACCGACTCCTCGTCCGCGAAGTCGAGGACGACCGCGGCGTCGGCGGCGGTGACCGCGGGGGAGCCGGGTACCGCGGTGATCACGGTGGTGGGTACGGTACCGCGCAGATCGCCCAGCAGCTCCAGCACCTCGGTCGTGGTGCCCGACCGGGACAGGGCGACGACCCGGTCGTAGGAGCGGCCCACCGGCATCTCCGACGCCGCGAACGCGTCCGTCTCACCCTGCCCGGCCGCTTCGCGCAGCGCCGCGTACGACTGGGCGATGAACCACGAGGTGCCGCATCCGACGACGGCGACCCGCTCACCCGCCCCGGGCAGCGCCTCGCGTACCGGACCCTCCGGATCCCGGGCCAGGGCGATCGCGCGCCGCCAGCAGTCGGGCTGGCTGGCTATCTCGGCCTCGGTGTAGCTCATGGGGCTCCTCTGCGTGCTCAGAGATGCAACTTCTGAGCCGATAATGCGCAGGATCTTGCATAGAAGTCCAGTGTGGAGGGGTGAAGGGTAGGGTGAGCTGCGACGATCGCCGGACGCGCCCGCGCGGACGGACACGACGATCACGGGACGACGGGGCATAAGGAGACGGCGTGAAGCGGCCCGAGCGCTGGAACGCCCTGCTGGAGCTGCTGGCCAGGGACGGCAGGATCGAGGTCGACGAGGCGGCCGCCGAGCTGACGGTCTCCGCCGCGACCATCCGGCGGGACCTGGACGAGCTGGCACAGCAGCAGATGCTCACCCGCACCCGGGGCGGCGCCGTCGCGCACAACCTCTCCTACGACCTTCCGCTGCGCTACAAGACGGCCCGGCGCGCTCCGGAGAAGCAGCGGATCGGCGCGGCCGTCGCCCGGCTGGTCGAACCCGGTTCGATCGTCGGTCTCAACGGCGGGACCACCACCACCGAGGCCGCCCGCGCCATCGCCACCCGCGGTGAGCTGACCGCCTCCGACGGCGGTCCGGGCGTCACGATCGTGACGAACGCGCTGAACATCGCCAGCGAGCTGGCGGTACGCCCCCAGGTCAAGATCGTGCTCACCGGCGGGGTCGCCCGCCCCCAGTCGTTCGAGCTCATGGGGCCACTGGCCACCGGGGTGCTCGCCGAGGTCTCGCTCGATCTGGCCGTCCTCGGCGTGGACGCCCTGGACGCGGCCCAGGGGGCCACCGCCCATCATGAGGGCGAGGCCAGCATCAACCATCTGATGGCCGCCCGCGCGGCGCGGGTGGCGGTCGTGGCGGACAGCTCCAAACTGGGCCGCCGGGCGTTCGCCCGGATCTGCCCGCTCGACACCATCGACGTACTGGTCACGGACACCGGCGCCGATGACGAGCGGATCGCCCCCTACGCCGAGGCCGGGGTCGAGGTCATCAGGGCCTGATCCTCTGACGGCGCGTCAGGGCGTTACGACGAGGTCTTGGCGGCGGCGTGCAACGCGGCCGCCCGCTCCACCGCGAAGGCGTACCCCTGGATACCGCATCCGGCGATCACCCCGTCGGCCAGCTCGGAGACGTAGGAGTGGTGCCGGAACGTCTCGCGCCGGTGGATGTTGGAGATATGCACCTCGACGATCGGCATTCCGTCGCAGGTCGCCAGGGCGTCCCGCAGGGCGACCGAAGTGTGGGAGTAACCGGCGGGGTTGATGATGACGGCCGCGTGCCGCTCACGTGCCTCGTGCACCCAGTCGATCAGCTGTCCCTCATGGTTGCTCTGGCGGCAGTCGGTGGTCAGACCGTGCGGTGCGGCGGTCTCCGCGACCAGCTTCTCGACATCGGCCAGGGTGTCCGTGCCATAGATCTCGGGCTGGCGCCGCCCCAGGAGGTTCAGGTTCGGCCCGTTGAGGACCATGATCGTGGAGCGGTCGCGCACCGGGGTGATGGCCATGGGCGGAGGTCCTTCCTTGGGCGTTCCGGTCTTGCATCGTAGAGCGCCGCGCGGGAGTTCCGGCCATGGCACCCGGACCGGCGGTGCGCCCGGCCCGACCGACCGGGACGCCACCGCCGTCCGGTGCCCGGGAAGGCCCGGGGAGCCTCAGCCGACCGGCGGCATCTCCGTGGGGCGCGAGTCCAGCCCCGGACGGTGATTGACCCACTGGCCACGGGTGAAGTCCGGCATCGCCACCGGGCGGCCGCCCGCCGCCAGGGAGGTGACGCTCAGCGGTACGGGCGAGCACCAGGCCGCCGAGTCGTATACGTCGATGTCCGGCACCAGACCCGCGCGCATCTGCTGGACGGTGCGCCACTGGAGGATGTAGTCCATACCGTCGTGGCCGCCGTTGGCGGCGTCGTCGGCGAGCTTCTTCCACAGCCAGTGGTCGAATTCCTTGCGGTAGGACGCGAAGTCGTGCCAGGTGTGACCGCTGTGGTCCGGCTCCAGATAGACGCGTCCGCCGGTCTCCGAGGTGCCCGTGTAGTCCTCGAAGATGCCGCGGGTGCCGGCGAGGCTGTTGATGCGGCTGTACGGGCGCGGCGAGCTGACGTCGTGCTCGGCCCGGATGACCCGTCCAGCGGCGGTGTCGATCAGGCAGGTGACCAGGTCACCGTTGATGTACTTCTCCTTCCACGACGGATGTGAGCTCGGGACGTACCGCTTGCGGTAGTCCGCCAGCCCCCTGGGCTCGGTGGAGGTGGCCCGCAGCACCGTCATCCGGTCGCCGCGGTTGATGTCCATGGCCCCGGCGACGGGGGCCAGACCGTGCATCGCGTAGAAGGAGGCGGTGCTGCGGGTGTGCCACAGCCGCCGCCACGCGTCGGTGTAGTAGGTGTCCGAGAACAGCAGCTCGCGCAGATCGTGCAGATAGCCGCCGTGGCCGTTGGTGACCTCGCCGAACACCCCCTCGTGCGCCATGTTGAGCATGGCGAGCTCGTTCCGCCCGTAGCAGCAGTTCTCGGACAGCATCAGATGGCGGCGGGTGCGCTCGGAGGTGTTCACCAGGTCCCACAGCTCGTCCAGCTCGGTGGCGATGGGGAGTTCGACGACGACGTGCTTCCCGGCCAGCAGGGCGGCTCTGCCCTGCTCGTAGTGGAACTCCCACGGAGTCGAGATGTAGACGAGGTCGATGTCGTCACGCTTCAGCATCTCGGCGTACGAGGTGTCGGAGCCGCCGAATTCGGCGGGGCGCGGTTTGCCGAGGGAGACCAGCCGGTCGGCGGTGCGCTTGGCACGGTCGGCACGGATGTCGCAGACGGCGGTGACCGTACAGCCGGGGATCGCGGACCAGCCCGCGGACATCTCGTAGCCGCGGTTGCCGAGCCCGATCACCGCGGTGCGCACCGTCCGGTGCGGTTCATAGGCCACACCGATCATGGACTTCTGACCGGGCTTGCGCTTCGGGGCGGCGGAGGTCACCGCCGGGGCGGCGGACCGGGCGGAGGCACCGGCCGCCTGCCCTGTGCCCGCCGCCAGCGCACCCGTGGCCAGGGCGCCGCCCAGGAGCAATCGTCGTGAGACCGCGGGGATTTGGGGCATCAGGCATCACTCCTGGCTCTCCATGTCCGGTAAGCAGCGGGGACGACTCTGATGGCGACGACACCGTATGTCAAGAGTTGCTTATTACGAGGCTCTTCCAATCAGAAACAATCATCTGGATGATCGGAACTGTCAGGGGCCCCGGCGGCGGACTGGACCGTCCGGCGCGGGCGAGCGCGGGAGCCTACTCATACCGCTCGCCCCGGCGCAGCCTTTCATCACAGTGTGAGTGGTGGTGAGAACGGAGTAAACGCAGCCCCGTACGACGTGGTGGCCCCGCGCGGGGCGTGGAGGACACGGTCAACCGGCCGCTCTCCGCACGAACTCCGCGCTCCCCCTACCGGAGGTCCTGAGTTGAGCCACCGACGTGTGAACAAGCGCAACGTTGCTGTCGCCGGAGCCGCCATCGCCGCGCTCGGGGCGGCGGTCATCCTGCTGCCCAACGCCAATGCGAGCCCGGACAAGTCGTCGGAGGCCAAGACCTTCTCGTCCAACGCGGCGGTGAAGCTCGCCCGTTCCCTCGCCACCGACCTCGGCGACAACGGCGCGGGCTGGTACTACGACAACGGCACCCGCAAGCTCGTCATGAACGTGATGGACGAGAACTCGGCCCAGGACGTGCGTGCCAAGGGCGCCGTGGCCAAGATCGTCAAGAACAGCATGGCGGATCTGAAGGGCGCCACCAAGACACTGAGCAGTGATGCCTCCGTCCCCGGCACCGCGTGGTCGATCGACCCGGTGACCAACCAGGTCCGGGTCACCGCGGACCGCACGGTGACCGGTGCCAAGTGGGCCACCCTGACCAAGGCCACCGGCGCGATGGACGGCCTGGTCAGCGTGAAGCGGTCCAAGGGCGAGTTCAAGCGCTTCGACGGGGAGGAACCGGCCCAGCCGGGCGACGAGGGCGGCGCGGCAGGTGACGCGGGCGCGGGTGGTGCCGGTGGCGCGGGTGACGCCGGAGACCAGGGCGCGGGTGGTGCCGGTGACGCGGGCGGTGCCGGTGACGCCGGTGCCGGGGGTGCGGGTGGCGCGGGTGACGCGGGCGCGGGCGGTGCCGGTGGTGCGGGTGACGCCGGAGCCGGTGGCGCCGGAGACCAGGGCGCGGGCGGTGCGGGCGGCGAAGGCGGCGCGGGTGGTGCCGGTGACGCCGGAGGCGCCGGTGGCGGGGACGCCGGTGGCGGTGGCGAGGCCGCGGGTGGTCTCGACGGCGGCGACGCCATCTTCGGTGGTGGCGCCCGGTGTTCGCTCGGATTCAACGTCGACGTCGACGGCGCCCCGGGCTTCCTGACCGCGGGCCACTGCGGAAACGCCTCGCAGACCTGGACCTCGGACGAGGCGGGCGCCCAGCAGGTGGGCACCGTGCAGGACTCCAAGTTCCCCGAGAACGACTTCGCGCTCGTCATGTACGACGACGCCAACACCCAGGCGGCCAGCACGGTTGACCTCCAGAACGGCAGCACCCAGGAGATCGGGCGCGCGGTCGAGGCGAGCGTCGGCCTGAAGGTGCAGCGCTCCGGCTCCACCACCGGACTCTCCGACGGTACGGTCACCGGTCTCAACGCCACGGTGAACTACGGCAACGGCGACATCGTCAACGGCCTTATCCAGACCGATGTGTGCGCCGAGCCCGGTGACAGCGGTGGCGCGATGTTCGCCGAGGACGCGGCGGTCGGCCTGACCTCCGGCGGCAGCGGTGACTGCACCCAGGGTGGCGAGACCTTCTTCCAGCCGGTGACCGCCGCGCTCGAGGCCACCGGTGCCGTCATCGGCGGCGACGCCGGTGGTGGCGGTGGCGCCGGTGGCGCGGGCGACGACGGCGGTGCCGGTGGCGCGGGCGGTGCCGGTGACGAAGGCGGCGCGGGTGGCGCCGGTGACGAAGGCGGCGCGGGTGGTGCCGGTGGCCAGGCCAACGGCGGTGCCGAGGCCAACGGCGGTGCCGGTGGCGACGCGGGCGCCGGTGACGCCGGTGGTGCCGCCGACGCGGGTGCCGGTGGCGACGCGGGCGCCGGAAATGCCGGTGCCGGTGACGCGGGTGCCGGTGACGCGGGCACCGGACTCAACTGAGCACGGCCGTCCCCTTGAACGGGACCCCGGGCGCACTCCTGCCCCAGTGCCCGGGGTCTCCCCGGCTCATGGACGCCCGCTCCATCGGAACGGGCCGTCCGGTCAGTACGGGCCGTCCGGTCGGTCCGTACCGGACACCGGCAGCCCGGCCGCCTCCGCGGCCCCGCGGAGCACCTCGCGCAGCATGTCCGGGGTGAGCCGTCCGGTGAAGGTGTTCTGCTGGCTCACGTGATAGCAGCCGAACAGCCCCAGCGGCGCCGCGCCGTCGGCCGCTCGCAGAGTGGTCCGCGCCCCGTGTGCGAACACGGGGCGCGGCCGCGGCACCTGCCACCCGGCGGCGGCCAGCGCGGGCAGCACGGCCTGCCAGCCGAACGCGCCGAGCACCACGACCGAGCGCAACGTCGGCCGGAGCAGGGTGAGTTCGCGGGTCAGCCACGGACGGCAGGTGTCCCGCTCCCCGGGGGTGGGCCGGTTGGCGGGCGGCGCGCAGTGCACCGGCGCCGTGATCCGTACGCCGCGCAGCGTCAGACCGTCCCCCCGGTGGGTGGCGGTGGGCTGACTGGCCAGGCCCACGTCGTACAGCGCCGCGAACAGGAAGTCCCCGGAGCGGTCACCGGTGAACATCCGGCCCGTGCGATTGCCGCCATGGGCGGCCGGGGCGAGACCCACCAGGGCCACCGCCGCGTCCGGCGGTCCGAACCCCGGCACCGGCCGCGCCCAGTACTCCCAGTCGGCGTAGGCCCGGCGTTTGGTGCGGGCGGCCTCCTCCCGCCACTCCACCAGCCGGGGACAGGCCCGGCAGCGGCAGATCCGCGCGTCCAGCGCGGCGAGGTCATCGGCGCCGGGCGCCTGCCGGGCGGGCCAGCCGCCGGAATCACAGCCGGTGCCGGAAGCGGACTCGGTGTCACGAGCGGGAGGGGTCATACGGGTTCCTGGCTGACGGTGTCGTTCTCGGTTTCGGATTCGGTTTCGGGGGACGCTTCCCGTCCGATGATGACGCCTGGCATGGCCCGGGGCACACTGGGGAGGATCGCAGCACGGCGATCAGCAGACACGGACGACACGGAAGAGGGTGACACGGGCGATGCGGGTGGGCCTGTTGCGGACGGTGGGTGCGGCCACGGCGCTCTACGGAGTGGCGGTGACGGCCTGGCCCGCGCTGCTCGCCAAACCATCCGGGCTGGTGGACGCGCGGGGCCGTACGGAGCCCGCCACGAGTGTGTCGCTGCGCCCGCTCGGGCTGCGCGAAGCGGCCAGCGGTCTCGCCATGGCCGTGGCGCCGCGCGGCCCGGCGCTGACCACGGCCACCGCACTGCGGATCGCCGCGGACCTCGGCGACGCGGGGCTGCTGGGCCGCACACTGCCCGGCCGTGAGCGGCGCGCCGCGGCCGTCGCCGTATCGGTGGGCTGGGCCGCGCTGTCCGTGGTCGGTCTGCTGGCACCCGAGCGCGACACCTCTCGCTGACCCGGGACCCGGGGCCGGGACCCCGGCTCAACGGTCCCCGCCGGTGCCGTTCTTGCGCAGAAAGCGGCGCAGCCGGGTGAGCGACCAGGTGTTGATGACATCGTCCGTGGTGAGCCAGGCGCGCTGGGCCATCCCCACCCCGTAGCGCATATGGTCGAGGTCGCGGGTGGAGTGTGCGTCGCTGTCCAGTGCGAACACCACACCGTGCGACTTCGCCCGCAGGATGTTCTCGTCGGACAGGTCCAGCCGGTTCGGATGAGCGTTGATCTCCAGCGCGGTGCCGGTACGGGCGCATGCGGCGAACACCTCGTCCAAGTCGGCGTCCACGCCCGGCCGTTTGCCGATGAGCCGGGTGGTGGGATGGCCGATGATGTTCACCTGGGGGTTCTCGCAGGCCCGCACCAGCCGCCGGGTCATGGTCTCCCGGTCCTGGCCGAACTGTGAGTGCACCGAGGCCACGCACACGTCGAAGTCCTCGAGGAAGTCGTCCGGCCAGTCCACCTCGCCGTCGGCGTCGATGTTCAGCTCCACCCCGTGCAGCAGCCGGGTGTCCCGGTGGCCGCGCCCCCGGTCCAGCGCGCGCAGCCGCTTCCGCTGGGCCAGCATCTTCTCCTCGGTCATCTGCTGCATATACAGCTTCGGGGCGTGGTCGGTGACGGCGTAGTACGCGTAGCCGCGCCGCTCCGCCTTGGCGATCATGTCCTCCAGCGGTTCCAGCCCATCGGTCAGATCGGTGTGGGTGTGCAGATCGCCACGGAGATCGGACTCCCGGACCAGCGCGGGCAGACTGCCGTCGAGGGCTGCCTTGATCTCGCCGCGGTCCTCGCGCAGCGTCGGCGGGATCCACTCCATACCGAGCCGGGCATAGACGTCCTCCTCACTGCGTGAGGCGATCTTCTTACCGCTCTTGGCCTCGAAGAGGCCGTACTCGGAGAGCTTGAGGCCGTGGCGGACGGCGATGGCGCGGACACGGATGTTGTGGGCCTTGGAGCCGGTGAAGTACAGCATCCCCGCGCCCCAGGAATCCAGCGGCAGCACCCGCAGATCCACCTGGAGCCCCTTGGTGGTGCGGATGGAGGTCTTCTTCGATCCGTGCGCGATCACCTCGGCGGTGTACGGCAGTCCGGTGAACGCGTCCATGAACGGGGTGGATTCCTCCGCCGCCACCAGGATGTCGATATCGCCGACGGTCTCCTTCATCCGCCGCAGCGACCCCGCGTACGCACACCGCCGGCAGCCGGGCACCTCGGACAGGGCGGCCACGATGTCATCGGCCACGCCCATGGCGTCGTCCAGCGGAATGCGGTTCCCGACGGCCCGCAGCAGCCCGATGCCATGGAGGATGTTCTCCTCGGACTTCGGCCCGAACCCCTTGAGGTCCCGCAGTCTGTGCTGCTCGATCGCGTCGGCCAGCTGGTCGACCGAGGAGATCCGCAACTCCTCGTACAGCAGCATGGCCTTCTTCGGGCCGAGGGCGGGGATGGCCGTCAGCTCCCGGACACCCGCCGGGATGGCGGCCCGCGCCTCCTCGACGGCGGGCATGCTCCCGGTCGTCAGGAACTCGACGACCTTGTCGGCGATGGACCGGCCCACGTTGGGGATCTCCCGCAGCCCCTTCACGTCCAGCCGCGCCACATCGACGGGATGGCCGCCGATGGCCCGCGCGGCCTTCTCGTAGGCGCGCGCCCGGAACGCGTCCCCGCCCGTGATCAGCAGGAGATCGGCGTACTCGCGCAGGAGGGCTTCGACCTCCTCGTTGGAGCGAGCCATGGCAGTGATTCTAGTCGGCTCTGGCGCTCCCGGTGAGGTGGAGGGATCCTGGTGTGCAGGAATGGGACCGCGATCCACCGGGCTTCCGGGTCGAGGGTTCCGGCCGTGCGTTTCCCCGGGTTGGGGGAGGTCATGGACGTAGGTTTCCTGAAGCCGTTGTTCGATCGTCCCGGTCCGTGGGCGTGTGTCTACATGGACACCTCGCGGACGACGGAGGACGCGCCCCGGCGGCGCAAGCTGCGGGAGCGGTATGTGGCCGATCAGCTGGCCGGCCAGGGCGCCGAGCCCGCCACCTGCCAGGCGCTGATCGGCAGACTCGCCGCGGAGCCGCTGACCAGGGCGACCGCGGGACGTGCGCTGTTCGCCGCGGGCGGGGAGGTGGTCCTGGACATGCCGCTCGCCGTGTCACCGGGGGACGTGGTCACCTCATGGACCTCGCTCCCGCGGGTGGCGCCCCTGGCCGCCCTGCGGGGCGAGTGGCCCTGCTGCTTGCTGGCCCACGTCGACCGGGCGGGCGCCGATCTGGAGCTGCGGGACGCCGGTGGCACCCATGCGGTGTGCCACACCTCGGGCGGGACCCCACAGGGCCGCGGACACCGGTCCGTACCCGCCGACCGGTACGAGTGGCGCTACCGCAACCGGCGGGAGAACACCTGGGACCACACCGCCGACCAGGTCGCCGAGGAGCTGATCCGCCGCTGGTCGGACGCTCCCGCGCAACTGCTGATCCTCACCGGCGACCCACGGGAGCGCCGGGCCGTGCGCGACCGGCTGCCCGAGCCGCTGCGCGAGCGGGCGGTGGAGGTACAGCGCGGCAGCCGGGCCGCCGGAAGTTCGCGGGAGCTCCTGGAGGCGGAGATCGACCACGCCCGCGCCGAGCACGCCCGCGCCCATCTGGACTCCGTCCTCGACGCCTTCCGCGCCGGACGCGGCCGTCCGGGCGCCCAGAGCGGCCACGACGGCAGCGCGCCCAGCGGGGCCGCGGAGGGTGTGCCCGCGGTGGTGGAGGCGATGCGCAGCCATCAGGCGGCCACGCTGCTGCTGGGGCAGGCGGGCGGCGATATGCGCCATGAGGTGTGGGTCGGCCCCTCGGCCGACCAGGTGGCGGTGCAGCGAGCCCAGGCCCGGGCCCTGGGAGTGAGCACCCCCGAGCCCGCGCGGGCGGACGACGCGCTGATGCGTTCGGCCGCGGTGGCCGACACCGAGGTGCTGCTCGTGCCCGAGGGGGTGGCCGGTCCGGCCGGTGGTCTGGGCGCGGTACTGCGCTGGCACGGCGCCTGAGCGGCACGGCCGTGTCCCCGCGCGTCAGCGGCGCGCGGGGACACGGCCGTGTGTGTGTTGAGGGGCGGCGGTGGTGGGGCGGTGGCCGGGTGCCGAGGGCCAAGTGCCCCAGGGAGCGCTGTTGTGTAATTTGGTGGGGATTATATTTTCCCAGCGAGTCCCACACAAATGGCAAGT
>NZ_JBEZHR010000024.1:0-79599 GCF_040650655.1 Streptomyces sp. NPDC048636
CAGACGCCCGGCCACCCACCCCCCTCTCCCCGCCAGCCGCCTTTTCCAGCCCGAAGCACCCGCAGCCGCCCACGCTCCAGGCCACGGAGGCTTACGGACCCTAGGCGGATACCGCCCGTCCCTGGAGCACCTTCCAGCGGGCACCGCACGGCAAGCTAATCGGAGGTTCCCGCCGACCCCGCTCGCCCAGAACCACTCACGGACCGCAAGATCAAAAATGGCCCCTCGCCCACCGAAAAGCCCGGCGGACGGGTGTCTCGCCGGGCCCGGGGGTGGGGTGGTCAGTAGAGCTGGATGCGAGTGAGAACAATGCTCGGCGGGTCGGCGTCAGCAGAGATGACGTACTCGGCGATACCGAGCTCCCCGGTCGCTCCGAGTGGCATGCGCCGCTGCTCGGGCCACTTCACAGACGCCGTGCTGCCCGGCACCTCACCACGCGTCTCGTTGATCACCACCGTGGCGGCGACGATCGCGCCGAACACCTCGCCGGGCAGTGCCGGGTCCAGGAGGAGCGCAGTGACCTCCTCGGACAGCACGCACGGTAAGCCCTGGGGCTCCTCGCCCCCGTACGACTCACTCAACGGGCAACCCTGCCTGGCGGCGGCGGGCGACGATGTCGCCGACCTCGGCGGTCGGCAGCCTGCCGTCGAGCGCGGCCGCGGTGAGCCGGTCACCGGCCGGGTCGGTGTCGAGCATCGCCTCGCACCACCAGCGCTTCAGCACACGCTCCGCTTCCTCCGGGGCAGCCGCGAGCAGCTCACGGTAGAACTCCATGCGTCGCTCGCCGTCCAGGGCGGCCGCGATGCCCTCGGCGTTGCGCGGCACCCGCTCCGGCTCGTGCGGCTGGATCGGCTGTGCGGTCATCGCGATCCCCTTTCGGTCTGGTCTGAGTCTGCCGTGTCCCGGCGACCGGCGTCGACCGGCTATGAGAAGGTCTCGACAGGCCCCCGGAAGTAGCAGGCCGGTGAACTGCGGTTTCCCGATTCGGTGCCAAGATCGTGAGACTGTGCCACGGAATCTGAGACACCACACGTTTTCAGAAGTCCTGGCCCATGGGTTCGATCTTGCTGAAACGGCCCCGGAATCCGCAGGTCACGACTCCGGTGGAACCTTCGCGGTTCTTGGCAACGATCAGGTCGATCTCGCCAGCGCGCTCGCTCTCTGGCTCGTAGTAGTCCTCCCGGTGCAACAGGATGACCGCGTCGGCGGCCTGCTCGATCTCTCCGGACTCGCGCAGGTCGGACAGCTGCGGGACCTTGCTCTCCCGGCCGGTGGTCTGGCGGGAGAGCTGCGCGGCGGCGAAGACCGAGAGATCGAACTCCAAGGCGATCTCCTTGAGCCCGCGGGCGATGGCGTCGACCTCGTTGGTCCGGTTCCCCCCTCGGCTCTGGCCGTCGGGCTTGACGATCTGGAGGTAGTCGATCGCGAGCGCGTGGGGCAGGCGATCCTCGATCTGCCAACGGCGCAGGCCTGACCGGATCTGCGGCACGGTGATGCCGCCGGGCGGCACGATCAGCCGCAGCGGGGCGCCGACGATCCGCGGGCGGACCTTGTCGTACTTCTTCCACTGGTCCGAGGACAGGGCGCGCTTACGGATGTCGTGCTGAGGGATCTCGGCCTCGGCGGCGACCAGCCGGTTCATGATCTGGCGACGGGCCATCTCCAGAGAGATGAACGCGGCCGGACGACCGTGCACGATGGCGAGGTGGCGCACGAGGTCAAGCAGCGCCACCGACTTACCCATGCCGGGACGGCCCGCGAGGACAACCAGGTGACCGGGGACGGTGCCCAGCATGGCCTGGAGGTCCTCCCACGGCATCGGGAGGCCCGGGTCCAGGCCCGCAGCCTGATCGTCCTCCCACTCCTCCACCCGGTCCTCCATGAGCGCGTCGAACCCAGCAGGGTCCTTGCCCATGTCAAAGCTGGCCTGGAGCGCCAGCAGCCGAGCCGCAGAGGCTTCGATCACCTCAGCCGGGTCCGCATCCTGGGCGTAGCCCATCGCGGTCACGCTCGTGCCGGCCTCGATCGCCTGCCGTAGCTTCCACTTGTTTCGGACGATCTCGGCGTAGTACGAAGCGTTCGCCGCCGTGGGCACGCACTGGACGAGGGCGTGGAGGTAGGACGCGCCGCCGATCCGCGCGATCTCTCCGCGTCGGGTGAGCTCTTCCGCCAGGGTGATGGGGTCGACCGGCTCGCCCTTGCCGTACATGTCGACGATGGCGAGGTAGATCGTCTCGTGGGCGGGCTTGTAGAACTCGTGGCCCTTGAGGACCTCCACGACCTCGGTGATGGCGTCCTTGGACAGCTGCAACCCGCCGAGGACGGACTGCTCGGCATCCCGGTCCTGGGGCGGAACCCGGTCGAAGCCGTCGCCTGGCGCTGTCCGGAAGGTCTCGGGGATGTCTCCGCGATCCTGAGCAGGCAACATCACGGGGTCGCTTTCGAACAGGCTGCCTTCGCCCGCGGGGTTCTGGGGTGTCATGCTGGTCATCGGATCTCTTCCTTCGCGGTTGGGATCAGCACGGCGGCCGGTTTCTTCGCGGGAGCACGGCCGCCGTGACGTATTTCGGGGGTCAGACTGCGGCAGACTGCCGCACACCGCCGGGATGGCACTCCGGGCACTTGACCAGGCGACCGCCGTGCCGACGGAATCGCTCGGCGACAAGCTCGGGCTCGATGCCGTCGTTGCACTCGCCGCACCACTCCAGGACGCCGGGCCGCTGGCCGGGCACCTTCGTGCCCTGCGGGGCCGGGCACTGCGGATGGGTCTTGGCCCTGGCAAGGTCCAGGTAGTTGCGGCTGACCATGAACGGCACCACCGACTCCGTCAGCCACTCCAATGAGTCCTCGGCCGCGATGGCCTCGGCAACGTCCAGAGCGATGCTGTCCAGCTGACGGCGGCCCGGCCGCGTACCCCGCGCGGCCTTCCACAGGATCGCGAACTGCTCAGCAACAGCAGCAGCGCCGGGCTCCTCGCCGACTCCGGCGTCCGCCGCCGGGGTGGTGCTCGTCGGCGGAGCCGGAATCTCTCTCCCTTTGGTCGGTGAAGTCCTGTCGGCCGGAGCCTCTGGGACGGGTGAGTAGGGAGAGAGAGATTGGTCTAGTTGATATTGGTCTCGTTCAACCCCCTGGGGCGGGGGTACCGAACCCCCTTCAGCGGGGGTACGTACCCCCTGGCGCGGGGGTACGGTGCGACCAGTGGGTTTCTGGATCGGTGCAGGTCGTGCCGTACCCCCTCCAGCGGGGGTACGGAAGTCTGTGAGGACCGGCGCGATGAACAGCTCGATGGGTGGAAACGCGGCTTTCGCCTTCTTCGCCGCCGCGCGGGCTTTGGCGACACTGTCGCAGTGAGCCTTGAGACCATCGCGGACCGCCAACAGCCACTGGTCGAACTCGCTCTCACGCGCTTTACGGGCCTCGGGGGTCTCTCCCTTTGGGCCTCGGTTCAGCGCGTACCACTCGCTCGTCGACCGCGCGCCGGTGTGCGACGTTGGCGGCGTCTGGTGGACGATGTACCGGTTACGTCGCACCAGCCCGACCATGGTGCGAACGACCTCGATCGCGCCGATGACCTCCAGCTGGAGCATGTACTTGGAGACGTTCTCCGGCTTCTTCAGCTGGAGGATCCGTGCCAGCGCGGCCAGGCCCGGCCAGACTTCTGTGTCGTCGCGGACGCTGGTGTTGATGTGCGCGGATAGCCCCCAGTACAGGGTGCGGGCATCCGAGTCCACGCCGGAGAACAGCACCCAGTCGCCCAGTTGGCTGAAGGGGGCACGGCGGCCGAGGCCGACCTCAAGGGTCTCGTCGAGCTCGTTCGGGTCCGACAGGTGGTCCTTCATGTGACCACCGCCGACGCGGCCGGGACAGAGAGGGGGTCGAGCATAGGGTGCGATCTCTCAATCGGGGTAGAGAGTCGCACGTCGGTGGTTACAGCAGGTGACCGTGTGGGTCAACAGGCAGTGCTGCACAAAACCTGTCGCGCCGGTTACTCTAGCTAACGGTGACCGGGCCCCTTGGGGTCATAGGGAGCCCGGCGTTACCGCCGACGTACGACTCAGGATCTGGAGGCTGGGGAGCCAAGGAGCTGGGTCAAAGTTGAGATCGAGGGCCGTCTCTGCGCCAACAGGGGCGGCCCTCGGCGTTACGGAGCACGTGCACACATGAAGATCATGGTGGGGTCCTCCACCCACTCAGCGAAAGCGGGATTCCCCTCCCGCTCATTGAGGGAGAGCTCGTCGGCCCGCCGCGTCATGCGGAAGTAGCGGGTTGTCATCGGCGTGTTGCCGTGTCCCGTTGGCTCACCGGTGGCGGGCTCGCGTAGCCTGCTAGACATCGCAGGCACCTCCTATTCAGGTGCTGTCGCGGGTCGGGGCCACCACAACACCGACCGTGCGACTGACAGGCCCCCGCGGGGGCCTGTTTGCGTTCTGCGGAGCAACATCCTCCCCCGCTGGAGCCTTCTCGCGTGTTCAACGGGTCTGCTTCGGAGTGTCGCCCATGCTGTTGCCCTGGGGCTGCTCGGGGTGAGCCTCAACTTGGGCCAGAGCGAAGAGGATCGACGCAGGGTTACCGTCATAGACGATATGAGGCTCGGTGTCACTCGGTGAGATGAAGCGGCCTTCGTATCGGCGAAGGTCGGACTCTGTGAACGAGATCGCATTGGCGTCGGCGTGGGCTCGCGCATTACGTCGCTGGATGCGGGCCCACCTGGTCTCGTGCGAGACGTTTAGGTAGACCATCAGCGGCGCTACCCCGACCTCGATTGCGAGACGTTGCCAGCTGGCACGTTCTTCCGGTGTCCACCAGCCGTGGTCGAAGACCACGTCTTCACCGCGCCTGAGCGCTTCTTGGAACTCGACGGCAAGATCCGCAAGAACAGGCGCCTCTCGGACCTTGAACTCGCCCCGAGGGAAGTCGGTTCCGTAGTGGCCGTAGCGAAGCCACATCTCCTCGTCCGGACAGAGACGCGTAAAGCCATGCTGCTCCAGGGCCCGGGCCAGAGAGGTCTTCCCCGCCCCCGGCAATGCACTCATCAGGACACAGTGCGGAGCGCGCATCGTCGTTCCCCCCATTTCTCTCAACCCTCAGTCGCCGAGCTCTCGACGCGAGTTCGGCCGGGGGCGCCGAGGTCCACCCCGTATTCCAGTGGTGTTCCGTCGGCGTCCAGAAAACGCGCAGTCAGCACGAGGATCGCGGCCACCATGCTCTGATCCAGACCGAGGAGCAGCAGGTCCTCGCGTGTGGCGATCCTGGCAGCCGTCTCGCTCACCCGGGACTCAACTGACCTACCGGTCTTTTCTGCAATGAGTTCCAAGGACGTGCCCCCCACCAGGCGCTCGCTGCGCAGCAACCCCGGCACCACTCGGGCGAATTCCTGCGGCAGCCATGAGGTGGAATGAGCCACGACTCCTCGGGCGTCCCGGTAGAGACGAGTCCTCTTGATGACCCGCTCGTCTTCCTCAAGGCCTAGGGCCACTGCCACCGTCCGCGGCGCCGGAACAAGGTCGGCCGTGTGGGAATCGGACGTCTCCCCTGTCCCCCACGAGGAACCGGTCCGGTGTCCGCGTTCCAGACGCTGAGAGCCTGATGACAGTGGTACGGGGCGGCCGATCACCTCCGTTCCGATCCCATGGATCCCCCGAGCGAGCCCCTCATTCTTCAGCTGCGCTACGGCCTTTTCAGCTGTCGCTTTGCTGACTCCTGCATCCTCAGCAATGGTCTTGATGCTGGGCAGCAGCGATCCGGGGGACAACTCGCCGGTGGCGATCTGATCGCGGAACATCATCGCAATGCGCAGGTACGGCGGCCTGTTATCGCCTGTGCCACTGCCTGTCTTCGGCATCTCACTCCCTCGCCTCTCTGATCGGAACCCTACTGTAGCGCTTGACACCCTAGGGTGTCCTAGGATTCCCTAGGAATGCAACGCCCCGCAGGGCCCAGGCCCTGCGAGTTTCGGTAGGCCAGCCGTCGTTGCGCCTTCGGAACCGGCTCCACACAGGGGCAAGGCCGGATGAGCGTTCGTGGTCTTGAGAACTCAACAGTGAACTGATTCGGGCGCGGCGCCCCTGCCGTCATTTCGACGAGACGACCCTCTCACCAGCGCATTTCTGTTGGTGAGGTCTTGAGCGGGGGGCTGGCCGCATGGCAGCCCGAGAGCGGATCTGAGAGGGCCCCAAGGGTGGGGCTGCGGGTGCAAGTCCCTGTCCGCTCGCCGCGCCGCAGAGACGGCGCGGCCCCCCACACGGCGTTGCAGCGCCATTTGTGCCGGGGGCCCACCACGGATCTACCAGCGAAGGAGTGATCCGCATGACCATCATGCCGTCTGGCATGCCGGTGAACCCCACGGGCATGGCCAACGAGGTTCAGGACACGATCAACGAGGTCTTCCCGCTCTACGCCGAGGTCCAGATGCTGGCCCAGCGTGGAGTGTATGTCTCGGTGGAAGTGGCGCCGTCGAAGGTCGTTGTCACGATCAAGGTCGCCCGCTCCGTGGCTGCCACCCTGCCGGAGCTCCTGGCACACATCGACGACACACGGCCGGGCCAGTTGCCGAGCGGTCAGTTGGCGGTCACGGGAACGATGTGCCAGGGCAGCGCGCTCCTGCGAGTGCTCATCCCGGAGTCCTGGGTGAGCGCCGAGGAACTCGCGCTGCTGACCGGCTCTGAGTCCGCCGACCCCACCAGCCTGCTGTGACCCGGCAGGAGCAGGCCGCGGCAGCAGCGGCCGCCGCCAAAGCGGCGAAGAAGTCAGACGAGAGCCGCCGGAAGGCGGCGGCGGACTTACAGCGTCACGGGCAGGCCAGGTACGGGATGGGAGCTCGCCGGTGAATGTGCTGCTCAGCAAGCCGAAGCGGGCGGTTCGTACGTTCCATCAGCACCACGGACCGATGGAGACATGGACGAGTGAGGAGCACACGCTCTTCCAGGACCTGCTCTCCGCCGCCCATGGTCAGCGGAGGCCGTCGTCCCGGTCGTTGCGACGCATCAAGATCCTGGCGCTCGTGGCGTACGCCATGCCGCTCTACGTGGCGGATGAGCTGATCAGCATCGTGCGCGGCTCCTACTGGGACCGGCTCACCCGGCATGTGGACCGTGTCGACAGCAGGTACGTCACCGTCAGCCGAGGGTGTCTCAGGGCTGGGGACTACCGGTTCGTGGCCCGGGTCGAGGTGGTCGCCGAGGAGCTCGTGGAGGCGATGTACCAGGTGCGCCGACGGCTGGATCGGCGCTGACGAACCGCTACATCAACGCACGTCAGGTGACCGCCCCTGCGGGGGCGGTCACCTCTGCACGAGAGGAGAGTCGGTGTGGCGGCCCGTCCCGGCACCCGTAACACCCGAAGCAAGACGGCGGCCCGAAAGCCGCTGAAGACGACACCGCCGCCGCGCCGCCAAGCCCCTGCGGCGACTGTGCCGCCGAGCCCGGAGGTTCAGGAGGAGGCGGACTCCCGGCTCGCGGATATGCGCGACCGTGCCCACGACATGAGGGACCGGGCTGCTGATGTGCTCGCATCGGCTAGGCAGGCCGCTGCTGATGAAGCGGCGGCCCACATCCGGGCCGCCGAGGGTCAGGCGCACTCGATCCGGCGGGCTGCGGCCGCCGATGCCAAGCAGGTTCTTGCTGAGGTCGCCGACGCCGCCGGCCACCGGCTGCGTCAGGTCGCCGGTGAGGCGGACACCGTCCGTACCGCTGCCGAGCAGGAGGCTCGGGCGCTTCTGGATGCCGCCCGCATGGAAGTGCAGCTGACGGCCAAAGAGATCACCCGGGCTGCCGAGGAGCAGGCCCGCACGCTTCTTGCTGAGGCAGAGCAGCAGGCGACCGCGCTCGCTGCCCTGCGTCGGTCCTCCGCTGAGGCTGCCTACCGCGATGCCCTGGCGGACGCGGCGCGGATCCTCGGGGAGGCCCAGGAGAAGGCGAGCGAGACGGCGGCCGCGCACGCGGCGGCCGAGGCCGAAGTCGACCTGATCCGTCGCCGGTCCCGACTGGAGATGGATGAGGAGCTCGAAGAGCGGCGGGCGGAGATTCGGACCGAGCTGGAGCAGTACCGCAGGGACACCGAGGTCGCCCGCGCCGCAGTTGAGAAGGAGTTCAGCGATCTCGGTGAGCAGCACGAGCGTCTGCGACGGAGGCAGCAGGAGCAGCTGACCGCCGAGCTGGCGGGGATGAGGGCTGCGGCCGAGGCAGAAGCACGTGGGACTGCTGAGGCAATCCTCGCCGAGGCGGAGCGGGAGAAGGAACGGGTGATGGCGGAAGCCGTCCGGGCCTCCCGCACCGCTGAGGCCCGTGAACGCAGGGCCGAGGCTGCTGAACGCCGGGCCGAAGCCGCCATCGCTCGTAAGAAGCGGCGGGTCGGCCGTCGGCAACGGATGGCGAACAGGTTCTGGGACCTGATGGTCTGGCTCGCGCTCTTCGCTGCGATCGGCCTGGCTGCCTCGGGCGAGTACAAGCTGGCGCTCATGGTCGGACTCGGAGCCTGGTCTCCGCTGCTGCCCGTGTGCATCGACATCTACTGCGTGGTCGCCTTCAAGCGGGAGAAGGATGTCTACCCAGCCCTGGCGCTGATGTGGGCTGCGAACGTCACCTACCACGTGACGGCGCCTGAGGCGGAGGGCCCGCCCTTTCTGATCATCTCCGTGGTCACGATGTTCGTGAGCGTCGTGTGGCGAGTCCACAAGCTGATGGACAACCACGCCGCGGTCGACGACGGGGACGACGCGGAGGCGGAGCCCGTCACCGGGGGCGAAGCCGGTAGCGGCACCGGTAACCCCGCCCTTACCGGGTCCGGTAGTGCGTCCGGTGACCGGTCCGGTAAGCAGCGACCTACCGGATCCGGTACCGGGCCCGGTAAGACGTCCGGTACCGGGTCCGGTAAGCAGCGACCTACCGGATCCGGTAAGGCGTCCGGTAACCCATCCGGTAAGCAGCGTTCTACCGGATCCGGTAAACGCCCCAGCAAGGCATCCGGTAGCGCCCCCTCCCCCGAGACGCGCGAGGCCATCCGCGCCCGAGTCTGCGAGCTCCTCGACCGCGGTGTTGAGGTCTCCCATGCCGAGGTCTCCCGGGAGTTCGCCCTTGATCCGGTAACCGGCCCGGAGTACGTGCGCAACCAGGTGCGCGCCGTCGAGCGCGCCCGCGCCGCTGCCTGAGCCGGTCGCGCAGCATCGGCACCCGCCCGCGGGTGCCGGTCCTGTCCGCCTGGCTCGCCCAGTTCGACTATCCCGACCCCCAGGAGGGCTCACACCATGGAGCGCAACGACATCAACGTCTTCGAGGACGAGACGAACTTCCGGCGATGGACCGGTCACCGCGCCCACATCCTGCGGAGCGACCTGACCGAGCTCGACCGCCGGATCGCGGACCTGACCGCCGTGGTGAAGTCGATCAACCTTGACGGCGATCACAAGTGGGACCAGGCCCTGCGTACCTGGCGCCTGGTGCGGCACCTCAAGGAGGTCCGCAAGAACACGGCCAGCAGCCTGGAGTCGATCCAGCGCCTGCACCCGGCCTACGTCCACGAGACGGTCGAGGTCCCGCGCCGGCGCCTGGAAGCCGCGAAGAAGAAGGACGAGCGGCGCGCGCGCAAGGAAGAGCGCAAGACCATCGCTGCTGGTCAGCGCCGTGCCGCGATTGCTGCGGCGGTGGCGCGTAAGGGCGAGGAGCTTGAGATCCCCGACCAGGACGAGGCGAAGGACGGCAAGTCCCCGCGGACCCTGGCCGACTTCGTCCGGACGGAGAAGGGACGTTGAGCAGAGTCACCGCCAAAAGCCTGGCGACCTGGACGCAGCGGCTGGACCGGACGACGGCGAGCGAGGAGGAGTACCTCGACACGGTGCTCGACTTCGCCCGCTGGCTGGCGAAGTCCAAGGGTCTGCGGCGGGACCTGGCCAAGCACGTTCACACATGGGCCGCCTCCCGCAGCAGTCACAACGCGTGATGTTCATGTTCATCTTCATCTGCCCCGACAGGCTTGACTTTTGGGCCCCAACACGCGCACGCGCGCGTGCGCGCGAGGGGGCCCGGCCTGTCGTCACCGGATGTGACCTTTCAGGAGGCCCGTTATGGGCGACGTAATCGATCTGCCCGGCGCTGCCGAGCCCACTGCGGAGTGGTCGCCGCCCGAAGATCCGCGCGACGCGCCGTGGTGGAACACCAGCGAGGGGGAGACACCCGACGCGCTGGTCCTGGCCCCGCCTGAGCCGGACTCCGCCTCGGGAGCGGTCCCGGATACCTTCCGCTCCACCTTGGCGAGCGAGGTGCCGGAAAGCACCGGCTTCAGCGAGGTCACCGCACTGGCACTGGCACTGGCGACTGCCACGGGCATTGAGGCCCTCCGGTCGCTGGGGAGTGTCTCCGCGGCCGCGATGGAGCGGGCAGCCCACTGGCGCAAGCAGCGCCAAGGGCTCGCCAGCCCTGGCGCGCAGAAGGGAAGCCCTCGCACTGTTCAGAACAAGGCGCCCTCGGCGACTGGTTCGGGGTCTGCGGCCGGGCCGGGCCGCGGGGGCAAGGGCGGTGGTCGGACGCCCGAGGCGTCCGGGAATGCGGGGAAGGGCCGGACACCGGCCGGACCGCACCACAAGCCCGGTCGCGACGATGGCAGGCGCCACAAGGCCTCGACCGATGGTGCGGGCAAGGCTGGGAAGGACGTCCGCTCCGGCAAAGTCGACAAGCCCGGTAAGAGCGGCGGCTCCGGTACGGACGGCAAGCGGCCGACCCACCGGCACGAGACGGCCCGTGACGGGCTGCCGCCGAAGTCCCCGAAGAAGCCTTCCGCAGGGAAGGAGACAGGCGCCGGGCCCGGCCGTGGCGGCGGGGGCGATGCTTCGAAGTCCGGCAAGAAGCCCAAGGGCAGCGGAGGGGGCAGCCCTCCGAAAGCCAAGGACGGCCCCAAGGCCTCCGCCGCGGATGGCAGCTCGAAGAGCACCAAGAGCAGGGGCGGTGCGGGCAACGACCGATCGGCCGATCGGCATGAGACTGCTCGCGACGGACTGCCCCCGAAGGGGACCAAGCGCGGGGGAACGGACGGCGTGGGCGCCGCAAAGGCTCCCGACGCGCCGCCCGGAACCGACGGCACCTCGAAGCCCACAGACGGCCCGCAGGGCGGCTCTGACGACTCCAGTGGGTCGACGCCCTGGTCGGCGGCCTGGGAGCGGTGGAAGAAGCGGAACAAGCGCCGCACGGACAGTCGTGACGACATGAATGACAGTGGCGCGACCGCCGATGAACCACCGGCCGCGCCCGGCGGCGCAACACCCGGTGGAGCCCCTGGTGGTGAGGGTGCGACCTGGCGCACTGACGGCTGGCGTACCACCGCCTACGACGGCGTCACCTACACCGTTGAGCGTGACGATCAGCCGCCCGGTGCATCCGGGCAGCCGGGCGATCCGGCACAGGCCCTCACCACCGGGCAGGCCGCGCTCACCACCGGGCAGGCCGCCCTGACCGCCGCGCCCCACCGAAACCCGGGCACCGTCCAGCGCCCGGGAACCCGACGGCCCCGACCCATGCCCGGAGGAACGATGACCGACCTCGTCACCAGAGGCGGGGCCGACGCGGCTCTGCCTCAAGGACAGAGCACCGAGATCAGCGCAAGCGAAGCCGTCCGTGTCTTTGCGGACATGGCCGCGGAGATGGTCAGCGACTACGACGACACCGTCGAGCTCTCCCGTCGCCTCAGCCGACTGGCCAGCAGCATCGACACCTTCATCGACACCCTGGCCGAGCACAACATCTGCGGCCGGTCGATGGAGCGCGCCTACGAGCTCTTCGACGACGTCCACAGCCTCGCCCGCTCCGGCGAGGAGTTCAGCAAGAGCGTGATGGACGGCTACGAGGAGGCCCTCGACACCGAGGCGTACCTCGAGGACCACTACATCCCAGTCGTCGACGCGACCGCCGACCAGGGACTGACGACCCCCTCGACCCGTGCCCACAACCAAGGAGACTGAGCGTGTCCGACCTCGTACCGGCCGACGGCAACCTGCCCGTCGCCGCCGACGAACACCCGCCCTCCCGAGCCGACGGCGGCTACGTGCCCGCCGAGGACGATGGACCGGACGTCATCACCTACCTGCTGACCCTGGCCAAGCTCAAGATCCTCCAGGCGCGGTTCCGCAGCGCCCGCGGGCAGCTGCTCCGCCTTCAGCGCCGCAAGGAAGAACGGGCTGAACAGGCGAGCCAGGCCGCCGACATGCTCAGCCAGGCCGGTGTCACCGGCGAGGGCATCGCCCGTGTTCGGGAGACCGCGGCCGCGGCCACCGCTCAGTCCGACCAGGTGACCCGGATCGTCGGGCTCTTCCAGGAGGCGGAGGAGACGGCGGCCGCGATGCACCAGGCCCACCAGACGACCTATGGCCCCATCCACGAAGCCGTCAACGACATGGGCGTCGAGCAGGCCCTTGCCGACTTCTACCGCACCGACTGACCGCACACGCACACAACAGAACAGGAGGCCGCCGGGTGCGCGCCCGCTGGATCACTACCCCCATCACCGCAGCAGGACTCACCACGGCGGCCGCCCTCATGCCGCCCGCCGCCAGCCTCGGCGCCGGCGCCTTGGGCGGAATCGCCCTGTGGGCGGCCGCCAACTCCGCGCCCGAGAAGAAGATCGGACGCTGGCGGGTAGCACTGCCCCTCGCCGGGGCGACCGCCCTGGAGGCGGTCACCGCGTTCGCAGACCCCGGCCTGCCCACGATGCTCCCCGCGGCTGCCGCATGGTGCGGGGGCACCATCCTGCTGTGGCCCCGACGCCCCAAGCGCAGCACCACCGCCCCGGCCTCGACGGCACCGGCCGAGACGCCAGTACGGGTGCCGCAGACCTTCGAGGCGTTCCTCGTCTCCCTGTGGGAAGAGCACATCGGCGTCTCCATCGCGCCGGGCACGCGGCTGGCGAACATCGACCACAAAGGCGGCACCGCCTTCAGCGCCATCATCGTCGGCCCGGCCGGGCAGCCCGTGCCGAAGATCGACCTGCGGGAACTGGCCGCTGCCCTCGGCGTCGGCCAGGAATGCCTGAAGCTGCGCCCCATCTCCGGTGCCAGCCCCAACCTGGTCCGCCTCATCTGCGGACCGCCCGCCGCGCAGCCCACGACCCTGGAGGAGATGTGGCAGCTCCAGGCGGCCGGGGCGAACGGGCCCGCACCGAACACGATCATCCTCGACCACAAGGCGACCGACGCCGGGGTCCGGCTGATGCTGGAGCGCACCGACAGTGAGCCCATCTCCATCAACACCAGGCGACTCGCCACCCGCCTGGACGTCGACGACCCCACCCGGATCGTCGTCGAAGCCGACCTGACCCGGGCGGTGGTCTCCCTCTACGACACCCACCCGCTGGAGTCGGTCCGCGAGGCGACCATCGAGGACCTGACCGTCGCCGACGACGGCACGATCGCCATCGGCGTCGCCCACGACGGCACCGTCATCCGCATCCCGCTGATCGACCCCACCGGCGGCGCCCTGCACAGCTTCGCCGCTGGCTGCACCGGATCAGGCAAGTCCGTCCTGGCCTACCTCGTCATCGCCGCCGAGCGCCTGTCCGGCATCGTCTCCTGGGTCGGCGACTGCCAGGGCGGCACCTCACTCCCGGAGGTGGAAGGACTCGTCGACCGCTACGCCACTGGCGTCGAAGGTGTCGTCGCCATGCTCCTGGACCTGCGGCAGGAACTGCGCTGGCGCACAGCGGTCATGGCTCAGATGAAGCTCGGGAACATCGCCGACGCCGCGATCCCGCCGTTTCCGTATCTGTCGGTCAGCATCGACGAGTTCAACATGATCGGACGGCACCCCGACCAGAAAATCCGCAACCTCGCACGCGAAATCGTCGAGGACGTAGTGTCCATCGGCCGGAAGGTCGGCATCGGCTTCCGCATTCTGGGCCAGTCGCTGCTGCTGAAAGACCTCCTCGACTCCAACCTGATCCGTGAGCAGGGCCGGACCGGCTTCGCGATCCTCCTGCGCGTCATGTCGGAGATGACCAAGCGCAAGTCCCTCGAAGGGTTCGTCGAGGATCCTTCCCTGGTCTCCAACATCCGCCGGGACCTGGGCGGTACGACAATTGACGACGTCTTCTACGGCCGGGAGAAGGCCCGGATCTCCTCCGCCGGAATGGGATACGCACTCAGCGACAACCGCGCTGTGCTGATGCGCGTATTCCATACCACTGCTAAGAGGGCTCGCGCCCTCCTCTCCCACGGGTATACACCCGTTCTGGGCGAGCGCCCCTACCCGGTCACCACCGTCGAGGCCCTGCGCACCCTGCTCGCACCCAAGGGGACAGCAGCCGCCCGGGGCGACAAAGCCGAGGAAGCGAAGTTCGCCGAGGACCTCCACGGCGAACCGCTCGACCAGCCCGAGACCGCGGGTGATGACGGCCGGTCGATCGCCGACGCCATCGTGGCCGTCCTGGCCGAGGAAGGCGAACCGATGCGCCGCAAGGACCTCATCGCCGCCGTCGCCAGCCTGCTCGACTGCAACCACGGCAGCGTCGACAACGGGCTCAAGATGCTCGTCGACGAGGGACGGCTCATCAAGCCGGGCCGCGGAATGTACGCACTGCCCAACTAGCCAGCCGCGTCAGCGGCGCCATGGGCACCGCAGCCATTGGCCGAGCGCTACCGACTCGGGTGAGCGGGACTGTCGGCGCTGCGACGCCACGAACCACCCCCACCCACCACTCCACACGCCGAGGGCCCCGGAGCAACCTCCGGGGCCCTCCCCCATGCCGCAAGCATCAAGGAGCTCACCAGTGAACCGACACGAGACGGCGTCCGACCCGGTACTGACCGAAGCCCAGCAAGAGGCCGCAGCCCAAAGGCTCATCGCGGACTGGGTGAGCGAGAACACTCCCACCGCCACCCACTACAAGGACATTTCGCCCGTGCCGTCCATCGGCGACACCCCACCCGTCGCCCAAGCCGGAAGGGCAGCGATGAGCAAGCGCGCAACAGACATCAGCAGCGTCATGCTCGCCGCCGGAGGCACCTTCATGATGGTCGCCCTCGGCACCTCCGTGGTGCTGCTCACCGCCGAACGATGTGACCCGACCGTCGTCGGCATCGTCTTCGCCGCGCCCACCACCCTCCTTGGCGCCCTCGGCCTCGTCCTCAAGCGGGCGAAGAGCGTTGTCGCTGCCGCCCCGCCCGTTCATCACCACCACTACGAGGGCGACGTGCACCAGGACTTCAGCACCCACAGCTCCCGCAACGCCGGACTGATCGCCAAGACCAGCAACGTCCACCGCCCCCACTGACCGGCTCAACCCCAAGGCCGCCATCCCGCACCACTCCACCACGAACAGGAGAGTCCGCCGTGCCGTTAGACCAAGTCGACCCCAACACCACCTACCGCCTCCTGCCCGTCGAACCCGAATCCGCGTCAGCCAAACCCGCCCCTCGACGCTTGGGCTGGATCATCGCGGCTGTGGTCATCGCTTACCTCCTCGGCGCCAGCCGCGGCGGGGAACACCACTCCCCCGCCGACCCGCCTCGCCCCGCACACACCACCACCGCTCCCGCCTCGCACACCGGACAGGGAGCCAAGCAGTGAACACCCACATCACTACAAGCCACGGCTCCGACTTCTACGGCCTCGACACCTACACCGTCACCGTCCTGCATGACCTGGGACAGCACCTTCGCGGCGTCCTCCCCTCGGCCGATCACCCGCCGCTGACCCGCATCCTCGACGCCGCCGGGCAAGGCCAGCTCATTGTCGAGCCCGACCAAGCGGCACTACTGGCGATCCTGCTGCGCCGGGCGGCTACCCACCGCAGCCTCAAGACCGCCCACTCCAAGGTGGCGATGCGGCTGGGCATCGCTGCTGCGAGTGCCGCCAGGGCTGGTGAGATTTGGACCTGGAACCTCGGGAGCGGCCAGTGACCACCAGCTGTTCCGAACGCCTTGCCGTCGAGATCGCCCGTGCGATTGAGGAGGGGCGGGCGGCGGAAGTCAAGGCGACTTCGCTCCTGAGCGCGCTCAGCCTGCCGCTGGCCGTCCTCGTTGCCGTCATTCCGGGGCACCCTCTGCCTTCCACCGCGAGCACCCTCGTGGGCATGAGTGCTCTCGGCTTCGTCACCGCCCTGCTGATTGTGCTGAGAGCCACCCGCGCCCGGTTGGGTGGCCCCAGCCGCGGCTCCTACCTCCACTGGGCTGACAGCGCACCCGAGGAGGTCCTCACCGAGGTGATGGGACAGCCTCCTTGTGGGGACGCCGAGCGACTCATCGCCATCGCACGCAGCACGCGGCGTAAGCACCGGCTGGTCCGCGCCGCCAACGACCTTGCCAGCCTTGCGCTCCTCCTCCTGGCGGCCGCCCTCCTCTTTCCCTGACGAGCGCCCGGCCGCCCCCCATACGAAAGCGGCCCCGTCCTCGGACGGGGCCGCTTTCGTGCTTTCTCGGACTGTCTCTCATGAGAGACAGTCCCACGGTGGCGGCGCCCCAAGGTGTGCTCGGCAGACGGTGGTGGTGGCAGAATGCCCGAGCACTGCACCTGATTCTTCTTCTGCCCCCTGAAGGAGCCCCCGGCCATGAACCCCATGCCCATGTCGGCCGCCGAGCTGGGGATCGACTTTCAGCTCTTCCGGACTGTCTGCGCCTTCGCGAGCGGTAAGGGGGGAGTCGGCAAGACCACCCTGACTGGTAACTCGGCGGTCAAGACCGCCGCACAAGGGGTGCCTACTCTTGGAATCGACATAAACGGCCAAGGGAACCTTCGTCGCGAACTGGGCTATGACATTGGCGATCAAGGGGCAGGCTTCCTCGACTCGATGAAGAATGGCACCCCTCTTGTGCCGATCAAGAACGTGCGGCCCAACCTGGATGTGGTCGTCGGCGGGCCGAAGACTCGCGAGCTCAGTCAGCTGTTCATGGTGTTGGCTCAGGAGCAAGGCCCCTACGCCGCCTTCCTGCGGTTGGCTCAGTGCCTCCAGCCGCTGCTGAAGGACTACCGGGTGACCTTCATCGACGCTCCGCCGGAGAACCCGAACCTGCTCATGATGTGTCTGTGCGCCGCCCGGTGGCTGATCGCCCCGGTCAAGTGCGACGTGTGTTCCCTGGAGGATGCACTCACTGACATCGCGAACGCCTTCAAAGCGGCCCGGCAGGTGAACCCCTTGTTGGAACTGCTCGGGGTGGTGCACTTTGGGTCGCCGAACGGTGCGACAGGCATCCACGACGAGGTCGTGGAGGAGACGCGGAAGCACCTCGGGGCACACGCGCACGTCTTCGACTCGGCGATCCACCTGTCAGTGAAGACAGCGAAGCGATGCCGCGAGCGTGGGCTGTCAGCCCGTGAGCTGGCAGACGCGAAGCTGCCGAATGACAGGGACCTGGGGGCAGCCTCACTCGCGCTAGCTGAAGCCCACGACAAACTGACCGTTGAGATCATGAGGCGTATGAAGATGCGATTGGAGCAGGCAGCATGACCGCCGGGGACGACACCACGGGCAAACTCGCCGATGCCTTTGGCCCTGGGGACGCTGGCGGCGATGGCACGGCTGTCTTCGACTGGTTGCACAGCACTGGCGTGAGCGACAGCGGCTCAGCGGGACTCCCCGTCCAGAATCGGCCCGTACCTGCGGAGAAGCAAGAAGTGCTGTCCCTGGACCCTCCAGGAGATGCGTCGCCGATCGAGCGCCTGCATCACTACGAGGCGATCATTGACAGCGAGCGTGAGCAGTACCGGCAAACGCTCGATGCTGCCGACGAACGCTTCAACGACAGGACGAACGAGGTTCTCTGGCGGATCAACAAGGAGAAGGCATACCGCAACAGAAAATCGAAGGCGACCGGTAAGAAGTTCACGAACTTCAAGGACTACCTGGCCGAGCGCCACAGCATCTCCCGCGCCCACGGGTACCGGATCTTGAACGAGTTCCCCGTAGCGAGGGCGTTGGTCGGCGTAGCCCCCGATGGCTACAGGTTTTCGACTCGTCAGGTTCCCAAGCTCATCAGCGTCTTTCGGGCTCACGGCGCTGAGAAGGTGCAAGAGGTCTGGAAGGAAGCTGGCGAGGACGTCACTCCTGCGGGTCTGGAACGCGCGATCGACCGGTTGGGTCTTGCGTCTCCTGAGACCGAGAAGCTGGACGAGCTGAGCAGCAGCGGCGACCAGGGTGGGAAGACGGTCGTGGATCGATGGGACCACGCGGTCCGGAGTCTTGATCCCTCCAAGGCTCGGCAGATCCTTGCCAGCGACCCCACTGCCGCCAAAAGGCTCTACGACCAGCTCAAGCCCTTTGTTGACGCGCTGGCTGAGGTTGCGGAGCTGCCAGGCTCGTGATGACAAGAGATGGGGTGGGTTGTCTCTCATGAGAGACAACCCCACCCCAGCGCCAGTGGCCCACCACTCTGAAGAGGTGGGCCACTGGCATGTCAACTGCCGGTGCGGCTCAAGGAAATCAACTATGCGCGCGGCGTAGGGTCGCGGAGGATGGATCACTCCCGGTTGCTGTTGAGGTGGCCGGGGTGGGGCCGGGGGGCTCGCGTCGCGCCCGTGGTGACGGTGTGCAGTCGGACCGGATTGGAAGTCTGCGCGCACACCGCGGGGGGAGAGCGTTCATGAGTGTTGGGGGAGTGGAGCCGCCGCTCCACGAGGATGAGGGGAACCGTAGTGACGCAGCTGAGCAGGCACGGGAAGGTGGCCAGGGAGTACTGGGAGACCTACCGGCCGCAGGCCCTGGAGTCTCTGGGGAGTCCGGCACGGCAGGAGGAGTTCTTCCAGGAGCTCGACCTGCGGGTGACGGAGAAGATCGGGACGCTGACGACCGAACTTCTCCAGAAGCTGCCGATGGAACAGCGCGCGGCGGCCCGGCGGGCGACTCGGTCGCAGGCGCAGGAGCTGGTGTACGCGGAGGAGATCTGGTTGGAGAAGGAGCCGGGGGCGGAGCACCGGGAGATGTAGCTCCGCCCCGCTTCCGGCCGGAAGATCAGCGAGACCTCGCCCCCGCCGGCCAGAGCGAGCGGGCCCGCGCCAACCTCGCGGCCCTGGAGACGTTGCGGGGCCTGGAGCGCGAGCGGCGCCCGGCCACCGAAGAGGAGCAGCGAACCCTCGCCCGCTGGTCTGGCTGGGGCGCCCTGCCGGTCATCTTCAACCCGCGGCCCGCGCGCGCCGCGTTCGGCGAGGGCGCCACCGAGGAGGAGCGGTTCGAGCGGGCGGCCGCGCGCTGGGACGCCGTCAGCGACCTGCGCGAGCAGATCAGGGAACTCCTCTCCGAGGACGACTGGGCGGCGGCCCGCCGTAACACCATCAACGCGCACTACACCGACGCCGACCTGGTCCGCTCGATCTGGGGCGGAGTCCGCGGACTGATTCCCCGGCCCCGCCGGGGTCTGCGCTTCCTTGAACCGGGCTGTGGCTCCGGCAACTTCATCGGCTTCGCTCCGGTCCTGCTGCAAGTGCAGATGACCGGCGTGGAGGTTGATCCGGTCACTGCGGCGATTGCTCGCCACCTGTACCCGGACGCCGAGATCATCACCAGCGGTCTGGAAGAGGTCCCGCTCGCCGACGGCGGTTTCGACGGCGTCGTCGGGAACGTCCCCTTCGGCCGGTACAAGCGGTTCGACAAGGTCCACAACCGGGACCTGAAGCTGTCGATCCACGACCATTTTGTGCTGAAGTCTCTGTACGCCACCCGCCCGGGCGGCGTCGTCGCGCTCATCACCTCCCGCTACACCCTGGACGCGGAGAAGCCGGATGCGCGCGAGCGCATGTACCAGCTCGGCGACCTGGTCGGCGCGGTCCGTCTGCCCGCCCGGGCGCACGCGGCGGCGGCTGGGACCGATGTCGTCACCGACGTGCTGTTCCTGCGGCGCCGGATGCCCGGCGAGGAGCCGGGGGACAAGACGTGGCTGACCTCCCGCAAGCGGGTGCTGCCCGGCCATGACGACGAACTCGCGGTCAACTCCTACTTCGACGCGCACCCCGAGTACGTGCTCGGCGAGCTGCGCGCGGGCTCCCGGGAGTGGGGGCCGGACGTCACCGTCATCGGGCGTACCGACCAGGCGCCGGCCGAAGCCCTGGCGGCCGCTGCCGCCGCCATCTCGGTGGAGGCTCGGGCCGCTGGGCTGGCCGCGGGCGCCGACCAGCGGACCGAGTCGGTGCAGACGATCGTCACCGGGGGCACCGAGGGTGCGCTCGGTCTCGACGCCGAGGGCAAGCCCACGATCATCGACGACGGCCGCCCGGTGCCGCTGGAGGTCCACCCCGACCAGCGCGAGCAGCTCATCCAGCTCATCCGGCTCAAGGGCCTGACCCGCGGCCTGTACGAGGCGGAGGCGGACACCCCCGAGCCCGGCGAGACCCCGCAGCTCGCCGCGATGCGGGCGGAACTGCGGGTGGCCTGGCGGGACTACCGCAAGAACCACCCGCCGCTGACCAAGCCGCGCCAGCACTACGTGTTCACCCCGCCCGAGGCCCGCGCGCAGGCCACGGCGCAGGGTCTGAAGGACGTCCCGGCCGCGTGGAAGCAGCGCACGGCGTTCGCCTGGATTGACGACGACCCCGACGCGAGCCTGCTGTTCGGCCTGGAGGAGTGGGACGAGCGGACGGGCAAGGGCACCGAACAGAAGGTGCTCCTGACACGCGTCCTGGAGCAGCGCACCCTGCCGTCCCGCGCGAACAGCCACGAGGACGCCATCGCCCTGGCGATGGAGTACGACGGCGGCCGCCTGGACATGAGCCGGGTCGCCAGCCTCCTGGGGTTGGATGAGGAGAGCGCGTCCGCGCAGTGCGCGGACGCCGGGCTCGCCTACCGCGACCCCGGGCAGCGTGACGCGGAACAAGGCGACGTCTGGGAGCCCCGGCACCGCTACCTGTCCGGCAACGTCCGCACCAAGCTCGCGGCCGCCCGGGAGCGGGCCGCCGACGACCCGACGTTCCAGGCCAACGTCTCCGCCCTGGAACGGATCCAGCCCGCCGACCTGGCGCCGTCCGAGATCAAGGCGAAGATCGGCGCCCCGTGGATTCCGGTCGAGACCTACAAGGACTTCCTCACCCACCTCGGCTTCACCGACGCCAGCGTGCTGCACGCTGGCGGCACCGTGTGGGAGGTCCGCGGCGCCAAGAACGGTGACCTGGCGCGCACCGAATGGGGCACCAGCTCCCGCCCGACGAAAGACCTGTTCAACGCATTGCTGCGGCAGGCCGACTCGACCATCCAGGTCACCTACACCGACAGCGACGGCCGGACCTACGTCGACAAGGCCGCCACAGACGAGGCCCAGGAGAAGGCCAAGCTGATCGTCGAGGCCTTCGAGGACTGGGTCTGGAACGACGAGACCCGCGCGGCCCGCCTCGCGAAGATCTACAACCAGCAGTTCAACAACCTGCTGCTGCCCGAGTATTCGGGCTCCGCACTGACCCTTCCCGGTCTGATCGGCGACTGGACGATGAAGGAGCACCAGAACGCGGCGATCCGCCGAATCGTCAATGAGCCGACGGCGTTGCTCGCGCACGTCGTCGGCGCGGGCAAGACAGCGACCATGGCCGCCGGAGCGATGGAGCTGCGCCGCACCGGCCTGGCGAAGAAGCCGTGCATTGTCGTCCCCAACCACATGCTCAAGCAGTGGTCGAGAGAGTTCAGCCAGCTCTACCCCCCACCCACCAAGATCCTGACGATCAGCGCGAGCGACCTGAACAAGAAGCGCCGCGCGAAGTTCATGGGCCGGATCGCGGGCGGCGACTGGGACGCCGTGATCCTCACGCACGAGGCCTTCAACCGGGTGCCGCTGCGCCCCGAGACCCAGCGCAACTACCTCGACAGCGAAATGAAGTCGCTGCGCGACCAGCTCGACGCCGCCGCCGAGGCGGGGATGCACCGCAACACGGTTAAGCAGATCGAAGAGTCCCTGGCCAACGCAGAGGCCAAGCTCCAGAAACAGATCGACTCCATGGACGACGAGAATGGCGTCTTCCTGGAGGACACCGGCATCGACTACCTCTTCTTAGACGAGGCGCACGAGTACAAGAACCTGCGCACCGTCTCGGCGATCCCCGGCGCCGCGATCCAGGGCTCGGCGAAGGCCACCAAACTCCACATGGTGCTCGACTACCTGCGGGCAACCAACGAGTCCGACCGCGTGGCGACCCTGGCCACCGGCACCCCGATCGCCAACTCGGTGACCGAGGCATACGTCCTCAAGCGCTACCTCGCCCCGCAGATCCTGGAGGAGATGGGGCTCGACGCCTTCGACAACTGGGCCGCGACCTTCGGCGAGGTCGTGACCCAACTTGAGCCCGACCCCAAGGGCGACGGATACAAGTACAAGGCGCGGTTCAGCCGCTTCTTCAATGTGCCAGAGCTGATGGCCGCCTACCGCACGTTCGCCGACGTGCAGATGGCCGAAGACCTGGACCTGCCCACCCCGCCCGTAAGGGAGAACGAGGACGGGCAGCGCGGCGAGACCATCCTCATCCCGCCCACCCCGGCACAGCGGCAGTTCATCAAGGAACTGCCGCACCAGCCCTGGGTGCGTAAGCCCGGCGGGGTCCTCAAGGCCCTCGGCGAAGGCCTGCGTGCCTCCGTCGACCTGGACCTGGTCGACGCCACCGAAGCCCTGCGCAATCTCGGGCTGAGTGTCACAGCCGAGCAGATCACCAGCGAAGGCCCGGCGCACGGCGGGCGCGTGCTGGACATGGACAAGATCGCTGACCTCGCCGACGCCGCCACCACCGACATGCGCAACCTCGGCGGCAGCAAGGAGATGGGCAGCAAGATCCCGTACGCGGCGGAGAAGATCGCGGAGATCTGGCAGGAGACGAAGGACATCGTCTACCCGGCCTCCGGCGACGACCCGACCCCGCAGGATCTCCCCGGCGGCCTCCAGCTCGTCTTCCTGGACGAGGGCACCCCGGGCAGCACCGCCAAGCACGCCGCCGACCTGTACGCGGACCTGCGTGACGAACTGGTCGCCAAGGGGATGCCGCGCGAGTCCATCCGCTTCATCCACGAGGCGGGCACCGACCGCAAGAAGGAGAAGCTGTTCGCCGACTGCCGCTCGGGGCGCGTCCGCGTCTTGGTCGGGAGCACGCAGAAGATGGGCACCGGGACCAACATCCAGGACCGGGCGGTCGCGCTGCACCACCTGTCCTACCCGTGGCGGCCGGCGGACATGGCCCAGCGCGACGGGCGGATCGAGCGGCGCGGCAACCTCAACGCCCCGTGGATCGACAACACTCCCGACCACGTCCGCATTCTGTACTACATCACCGAGCGGACCTTCGATGAGTTCCGGCTGACCACCCTCGCCCGCAAGGCCCGGTTCATCGGCCAGATCCAGCGCAAGGACTTCAGCGCGCGCGAGATCGAGGACATCGGCGCCGACGCCATCAACCTCGGTATGCTCTCCGCCCTGGCCTCCGGTGATCCGGCGATCCTGCAACTTGCCGAGGCGACCGCCGAACGGGCCCGGCTCCAGGGCCTGGCCCGGAGCTGGGACCGCCAGCAGGACACCCGCACACAGCAGCTCGGCGACATCGACGACTTCCTGGCCCGCGCGGACACCGCCCTGGAGGGCATGCGGGCGGCGGCACCGAACCGGAAGCCGACCACCGGTGATCACTTCGCCATGACCGTGGGAGACGCCACTTACCGCAGCCGCGACGCGGCCGCGAGCGCGCTCGGGGCCCGCATGGTCGCCATCGCCGGGGACCAGTCTCTGCGGCCCGGCGAGCGCATCCCGGTCGGAACCTTCGGCGGGCAGGACTTCCACACGGAGATCGCCTACGGAGCCAGCGGCCGCCGCCAGATGCGCCTGCGTTTCGCCTGGGGTCACGTCGTGCCCATAGGGCAGCGCGAGGACCGCGCCCAGTGGCAGACTTCTTCCGTCACCCAGTCCAACGGCCGTGGCGCCATCCAGAGCCTGGAGCACTTCCTCAACCACCTGGACGACGACCTCATCAAGTTGGAGCAGTCGGCGGAGTCCCTGGGCGAGCGTCGCGAGGAGATCGCCTCCAACCTCCGGCCGAAGGACGAGAACCCCTACCGCATCCAGGCCCGCTCCAAGGAGCGGGAGGAGAATGCCTTGGGCAGGCTCGTCGTCGCCAACGAGAAGGAGGCCGCCCTCGCCGAGCGGGTTGAACGTGCCGCGAGCGTCAACGAAGACGCTGCCGAGGGGGTCAACGAGGAACTCGAAGCACTGCGCGGGCACATCGTCAACCTGCGGCAGATCATCGCCGACGAACACGAGGTCCAGGCCCGGGTCCGGGGTCTGGTGCAGGACGAGAACCGCTCCGCCGACGCGCCCACCCCTGCGGAGAAGGCAGCCGAAGCGTTCGCCGCAGACCTGGTCAACGCGTTCCTTCCTGACGGCAGCGCCGAACCGCCGACTGCGAGCCCGTCCACGGGCAGCGCCGAGCCCCGGCGGGAGGACCCGCTGACCGAAGCGCAGGACCAGCCCGGCCCGGACGCCGAGCCCGCACAGCGCGCCCCTGAGCCCACCGCTCCCGGTGAGCCCGAGGCGGAGCCGTCCCCCGGCCCGAAGACGCCCGAGGCCTCCGGCGACAGCGAGGCCGCCGAGCAGGCTTCCCGGGAACAGCGGTTCCAGGAGGCCGTGGACGACCTCCTGTCCGGTGCTGCGGAGCTGGAAGGCGACTCGCCCGCCGCAGGAAACGACCAGGAAAGGGCCCCCGACGAGGACCAAGAGATTGCCGTGCCCGCGGGCTACCAGCCGTTCAGCGACAGCTCGGTGGACCTGGTGCCGGGCGACGTGGTCCGCGAGGGATGGCGGCAGTACATGGAGGACCGCCACCGTCAGTACCGGACGGTCGTCATCGTGGAAGGCCCCGACACCCGGGACGGCTACTACATCTGCCGACGGCAGAACAGCAGTGGAACCCACCGCGTTCACCCCCGGGAGATCGTGGCTGTGCCCGACGGCTCACGCCTCCTGGAACCCAGCACACCCGTCGCACAGGAGGGGCCTGCCCCCACCTCCCCGGAGACTGTGGACGAGGAGCAGGCGCCGCTCCAGGATCTGATCGACCTCTTTGGCGACCGGGTGTCGGTGACCCACATCGGCGGCGAGCCCACCGGCCAGCAGTCGGAACCTGCCGCCGCACCCCGCCTCACCGATGCTCAGGTGTGGGACGAAGGGCTCCGTGCCCTCTCGGACGCGGCCGCCGCGTCCGAGACGCTGCAACAGGCCGCCCGCGCCAACGACGCCGACAACTTCGTCCACGCCTTCGCCCGCTGGGCCGAGGACTGGACGATGGACCAGCACGAAGGCGTCCACCACTTCGAGCGTCCCCTGTGGGTCCGGCTCTACCTGGCGGGCGGAGAGCAGGCGTCTGCCGACCGGGAGCAGATGCACCAGACGGTCGCCGCGACCGTCTACCCGTTCCTCCGGGCCGCGGGGACTGAGTCGTCGGCGCAGGGACCGACGCGGGAAGCGCCCGTCCTCCTGGCCGCAGCGGAGACCGGCGCGGCCCCAGCGGCGGAGGAGCCGGGCGTCGCCCCAGCCGAGCAGCACACCGGCCCCTCCCCGGCCTTTGCGCGCTGCGCGGCCGTCCTGCGGTACTACGAGCCGCTGTTGCAGCGGCACAAGCTCTCCGGCCGTCAGGCCGTGGCGTTCATCGACCGGCCCGGTGTCGGCTACCGGTACGAGCCGGGCAATCCGCTGCCGGACCTCATGGCTGAGATCGGCAAGGTCGCCGAGCGCGTCGGCGGCTCCTACCGCATCAGCTACAGCGAGTGGGTCAACTACTCCGTCGGCGAGCGCCGACAGCAGCAGAGCGACACCCTCACCAACCTGAACCTCGACCTCATGACCCTGTACTCCGGGGAGACGGAGCCGCTGTTCCTGGTCGACCTGGAGGCGATCCTCGCCGCGCCCGGGACCGTGGTGGAGCTGCCCTCCGAGGCGGAGATTGAAGCCGAGGAGGCGGCCGCGGCCCGCATCGTGATCAACCATGACGCCGAGGGCACCGAGGTTCGCAACACCCCGCGCGGCGGGAACCAGGGCATCCGGGACGCGCTGAACGACCTGGGCTTCAACTGGTCGCGCCGTCAGCAGAAGTGGTACCAGCGCCGCGACACCCCCTTCGAGGAACGCGACACCGCCGTACGCGGTCTGCGCGCCGCCCTCGAGCGGCTGGGCGTCGCCTACACCTACAACGGGCCCGACCCCGCCCCGGAGGTGGAGGACGCCCCGCAGACCGAGGAGGAGACCACCACCGTCGGCGACGCCCCGGACGGGACACGGGCGCCGGAGAAGCCGGAGCCCGCCCCGCTGGCCGTCGCCGACGATCCCGGCCCGGCCGCCGACGGTGAGTCCGCGCCGGACACGGAGCCCGTCCCGCCGGTCGCAGCCGAACCGGCAGACGCACCCGCCGACACCACAGCGTCGGAGGACGCACCGGAGGACTCGGACGCCGACGGCGCCGACACTGTCCCGGCCGCCGAGGACACGGTGATCGTGCAGACCCCGGACGGGCCCGGCACGGTCATCGGCACCGACGACGGCAACCTGGTGCTGGTCACCACCCAGTCCGGCACCCGGGTCTGGGAGAGCAGCGACGTCCAGTGGCCCGGCAGCACCGACCGGCCGGAGAACACCGACCGCGCCGCAAAGGAGCGCCAGAACGCCGCAGACGCCGCACAGGCCGCGACCGCCGAAGGCATCGAGCTGCGCTACGGCAACGGCAACCGGCTGGTCGACCTGGACACGGAAGCCGGACACGGCACCGTGGTCGACGCCGAGGGCGCGGTCATCGGCTGGGTCCGCGCCCGGCTCGGCGACGACGGTCGCCGTTACTGGTGGGCGCAGGACTCACGCGGCGGTAGCCCCGACGACATGCCCTATTCCGAGACGCTGCCTCCCTCGGCCGGCGTCCCGGCGATCCGGGCTGCTGGGAGCATCCGCTCCGAACTCCACGCCGTCAAGGAGCCAGCGCACCGCAGCCCGACCTCGGCCGAGTTCGCTGCCCGCGAGGTGCGGCTGACCACGGCTCAGGTCCGGGAGCTGCGCCGCCTGGTGCTGGACGCCACCTACTCGGACGGCGACCCGATCGAGCCGCCGGAGTGGGTGGCCGCGCACCGCAAGTACGTCCTGAACACCGCGCAGATGCAGGCCCTTGGCGATGCGGCACAGGCTGCCGCCGACGCCTTCCCCGGCGTCACCGCCGAGGAACGGCGCACCGCACGCGTACTGCGCAACGCCGTCGAGCGCTTCGAGTTCGAGGTGTACGACACCGCCCGGTGGCGGGCCACGATTCCACCGATCGGTGAGACGGACCCGTACGCCGAGCCCTACCAGGCTCGCCCCCGCGCACCGGAGGAAGCACCGGACACCTCCACCTCTGCCAGGGAGCCCGCGCCCACTGCGACGCAGAAGACCCTCATCGGGAGCGAGGCGGAGCCTGCGGCCCTGGCGGACACCGGCGTTGCCGAACAAGGCGCGCAGGCGGATCCCGCACCCGAGGATGCACAGGCCGAGGTCCGCGTGGACCCGGCGCCGAACACCACCGTGCCAGACCCGGCGCCCGCCGACTCGGCACCCGAGGGCACCGGAGCACAGGAGGAAACACAGCCTGACCTCTCGCCCAGCGAGACCTCGGATGCCCCCGCACCCGCGCGGCGTATCGGCCGCCGACGCACCAGCCGGAAGGAACCCGCTATCCACCCGGGCGCCGAGGGCAGCCCGAAAGACGGACGCCTCGGCGTGTACGGGCACGCCGATCACGGCGAGTGCGATCGGTGCGGCACTCCCGACACCGACCGCTACACGACGGTGTGGACCTGGTACAGCGGCACCGAGGACGGCGGCGCCATGGCCGCCGAGTGCGGAAGCTGCGTCGAACTCACCACCGGCCTGTCCTACACGCAGTACCGGCGCCTGGCCGACATCGCCGAGGCCCGGCGAGGCGGCCGCCGCATGGAGCCGCGCCCGTTCCAGCGGGACGACGTCACCCTCCAGCACACGGCCGAGAATGAGTGGACCTACATCCACCTGCCCACCCGCAAGCGCTACCGCCTCGCACGCGAAGCCCAAAGCGGGTACCGGGGGTACGTGCTCCGGGATCTGTACGGCATCTCCCAAGGCACAGGCATCAGCGTGGACTCCGGCTACGAGCTGGCCGAGCGCGCGGCCCTGGGCCGCACACCGCAGACCCATCCGACCGACAGCGACGACTGGGTGCACTTCACCTACCGCTCGGGCATCGCCGAACGGGCGCTCCACGAGGGCGAGAGCATCCATGCCGACCACCCCGACCGGCCCCGCCGCAACGGTGCTCCCTACGAGCACGGACCGCGCTGGGACCTCACAGTAGGCGGGACCGACTACCAGGTGGAACTGGTCTACCAGCAGGGCCAGCCTGGCGATGACGGCCACCGCCTGGAGGTCACCGCCCCGGACGGCACCAGCGCCCGCTACGTGCAGTGGGACAGCGTGCTGGAGTGGGTACGCGAGCACGCCCGCGCCCCGGAGCCCCCGCAGACAGCACCAGCGATTGCCGCGCCGATCACCGAGGCTGAAGAAGCGCTGTCCACGGCAGAGACCATCCGCAGCACTCTTCAGAACAGCAGCACCACCAGCGCTCTGGCTCAGGCACGCGAAGCCTGGGACCGGGCCAGGACCCATTACGAAGTCGGTCGGCTCACCGAAGGGGACGGCCAACTCGCCACGGCACGCACGCACGCGATCCTGGCTCGATTCCAGGAGAACTCACGAGCCGACTTCCAGCCGCTCAAGGCCGCTGTACGTCAGTTCCACGACGCGGTGGACGACATCCTCTACCCGGGGGGCGCTGGATGGCGGCCGACGGTGGGCGACTACGTTCGTGCTCGGCACCGGTACGTGCCCCAGTCCGAGGGCTTCTGGATGAAGGTCACGGCGATCGGGGCCGACGGCATCCACGTCGTATCCGGCTCGACCGGCGACGCCAAGGCCGTCGTGCAGCCCACCGACCTCGGGCCCCACGCCGATCTGCCCTGGCAGGAACAGCCATCCCGCGCTCCCGGAGAGCCAAGGGCATCGGACCAGGAACGGCGGGCCCGCCTCGGCCTGCCTCCGCAGACGGTGCCCGACTCCGGCCTTCCAGAACCGACGGAGACGCAGAGCGCAGAGGCGGCATCGGACCCGGAGCAACTGAACCTGTTCGCCGCCGCGACCCCGGAGTCGTCCGCAGCTCCGGCGCCCGCCCCGCCGACTACGCCGGAAGACACTGAGGCGTCCGGCGCCGAGTCATCGGGCGAGCACAGATTGGGCCTGGTCGACGGGGAGAGCCTGACGTACCGGGGCCACTGGGACGGCCGCTACGAGATCAGCCTTCCGGGCACCAGCTACCTCCTGTTCCTGCCCTCCATCGAGTACCGGCGCACGAAGTGGGCCATCGCGTCGAACGACGAGCCGGACACCGTGTCCCCGAAGCGGCTGCGCCGGTTCGATGATCCGAACGAGATCATGCCGTGGGTACGGACCCACGCCTCCAGGCGGCAGACCGGATTCGTCTTCGGCGGCGGCGCCTGGACCGAAGCCCCGCAGGCCACCGAGCCGGAGCCGCCAGCGGCCGCCGAGGACGGACTGCTCCCGCCCCTCGGGACCGAGGAGACCGCCCCCGCCTCGGACCCTGCCGCCACCGACACGTCGCCCGCCGAGGCGGCTGCGCCGGATGAGGCTCCCGCTCCGGACCGCGCGGGCGAGGACCCCGACCCACAACCCAAGGAGGAAGCAGTGGCAGACGAGTCGGAACCCACTTCCGTCGCGACGGACGTCCCGGCCGTCGCCCCGCCCGTGGAAGACCTCACGGCGGCAACCCCCGCACAGGAGACAGCGGAGCCCGCCGTGGACGTCGAAGACCCGCCCGCGGCCCGGAACTTCACGGAGACGGTCCCGCTGGCCGCCGACGCCCGGTACCAACTACGGCTGACCAGCACGGAAGGCGAGGGCCCCCGCGAGGGGGAGCTCCGGAACGGCGAGATCACTATCGCCGCCGTCCGCCTGTCCGCCTCCGGACGCTGGTTCGCCCGGATGACGGTGGACGGGATGCCCGCCGACGTCACGGAGCTGAACGGCTCACCACAGGGGGCGGCGCACCAGGGCGCGGTCATGTACGCGGCACTCACCGGGGAGCCCTACGGGGAGCCGCCAGTCGCGGCCGACGCCCGTGGGCCGCTCTCGCGGGCGGACGTGCTGCGCGGCGAACTCCGCAGTGCTGCTGAGCAGCAGCTGCGCGCCATCACCGCGGCGGCCGCGCGGGTGACTCCGGACTACCGGCAGCATCCTCAGTTTCAGGCCCTGAGCAACCGGCTCGGGCGGCTGGGTGCCGCCGATGTCGAGGAGCACGGCTCGCAGCAGATGGCCGCGAACCTCACCGCGGTCCAGCAGGCGGTCAACGTCTGGGGCGCTGCCCTGCCCGTGGACCCCGCCCTCGATGAGCGCCAGCACCTGGTCTTCCCGCTGGTGAACCTGCTGCACCAGACCATGCTCCTGCACGGACGTCTCCAGACCACCCTGGACGTGATGCGGGCCGAACGCGAGGCCGCGCGGGAGCAAGAGGCCACGGCCGCCGCCCTCACGGCGGCCGGGCCCGCCCAGGACGACAGCGCACAGCAGACTCCGGCCCCGGCCTCCGACCCCGCCGACGCACCCGGCCCGGAGCGGGATGCCGACGTGGCGGCAGCTGACCAGCCCGCCCCGAGCGAGGCACCGGTGGACCGGGAGATGGCCGCTCCTGCCCGTCCCGCGACACCAGATGCGATCCCACCCGTCCCCACCCCGGAGGTGAAGAAGGCCCCGCGGGGTGAGCAGCCGTCTGCCGCCTCACCCGCGCCGGACGCGGCCGAACCCGCCACGGAGGCCTCCGCCGACGGCCCCGTTCCGGCCGCCGACGGCGAGCCCGCCCCGGGCGCGGACAATGCCGGGGCCGGGTCGGCGGCCGAGCCGTCCGCCGCTGCGGAGCCGGTGGGGGAGCTGCCGTTGTGGACTGGCCCGGCGGAGGCCGGCCCGGCGGACGACCGCCCGGTCGATGTCGTCGCCGACTTCGCGCCCGTCAAGGAGGCATTCGACGAGCACGTGCCCGCCGACAGGGGCACAGGCGATGACCTGTTCGCCACGGTGGAGGACGAACTGCGGCGACTCGAGGGGCTGTTCGCTCAGGCCGTCGCCAAGGTGAAGCCTGATGCCGGACCGGAGACCGGCCCCGCAGCGGCGCTGGCCGCCGCCGTGCACAGCACCGAGCCCGGGTCGGCGGCCGCGCCGTCGCCCCGTGAGCCAGGGTCGGCCGCCAACGGCACCGGCCCGCAGCAGTCGGCGGACGCAGTGAACTCGGCGCTGAGGGAGGCCGACAGGCACGCCCCCGCCCTCCGCGACCTGCCGGAGTGGCAGCGCATCCAGAGCGTGAGGGGCGCATTCGGCCACCTGATGAGCGTCATCAAGGAGCGGGCGGGTGAGCATTTCGGCAAGCTCATGGGAGACGGCCGCGTCTCCGATTTCGTGCGCCGCGTCTCGATCCGCGCGTGCGAGAGTATCGCCAGATGGGCGCAGAAGGGCGCGGACCGGCTGCGCCGCAGCGACGAGCACGGTACGGACAAGAGGGCGAGCCTGCCGAGCGCGGAGGCACTGCTGCGGCTGGGAGATGCGGCCCGCGAGTACCGCAGTCCGCGGCACGGGGGCGGCACTCCGCCTCCGCCCGCGACCGGTGCGAACACGGTCGACATCCCCGCGATGCGCAAGATGGGCGAGGCCCTGAACCGGCCGATGCCCGGTGCCACCAAGCGCGTGGTGTCCACGGCGGCAGCCCGGGGCCGGTCGACCACCGGCGCCAAGCGGGGAGGCAAACAGGCCGCACCCGACGGCACCGAGCAGGCCGGGCACCTGCGCCGTGGCGGCGCCGAGCCGCAGCAGGAGCCCCGTAGGCCCAAGCGGTAGCCGCAGGCCCACCGCACGCAGCCCCCGGTGGTCAACGCCGGGGGCTGCTCGTACAAGGGTTGGTAACAGGCGTTCAGCGGGCCGTGCGGTAGGCGACCGCGGAGTCCGGACAGCCGTTCGCGATCTCGACCAGTGTGGCCTTCTCCGCAGGATCGACCGCCAGACCCCAGCGGGACTTCACCACGGTCCACTCCTCGAGGTACCGGCAGTGCGCCGCGGGGTCGGAGGGCAGCCACTGGGCCGGATCCTGGTCGGCCTTCGAGCGGTTCTCCCGTGCGCTGACCGCGACCAGCGCCCGGGCATCGTCCAGGTCGTTGGCGTAGGCCTGCCGCTCCTGGGCCGACCAGGTGGAGGCTCCGCTGTCCCATGCCTCGGCGAGCGGTGTGAGGTGGTCGATGTCGAGGCTCCGTGCGTCCGTCACGTCGGCGTCGTCGTAGTACGAGTGCCATGCCCCTCCGCTGATCGAGCAGCGACTGCTCACGGTGGGCGGCTCGACCGCCTCGTCGAGCAGCACCTCCTGCCGGGTTGAGCACCCGTCCCGGTCCGCATCGACCCAGTGCCGGAATGCGGTGCGCTGGTAGCCGGTTCGGTCCTCGGCCGTCACGGGCAGCGAGTTGATGGCTTCCCGCAGCGTGGTGGTCACGTTCTGGCCGGGCTCTGCTGACGCGGGCGTCACCGCACCGGCCAGCGCCGCGGCGGTGGCGGCGAGCACGAGGACGGTGGACCGGAGGTGGATCATCTGTCTGCCTTCTCTCTGGAGAGTCGGCTTCACGTCTACCGGGGCCCGGCGGAGCACCGGATGAATCTCGGCGGATCCTGCTGTCGCAGTTGGGCTCCCGGCTCCGAAGGGGTGAGGGGCGACTCCTGCGGGCGTTGGAGGAAGCCGCGCTCGGCGACGCGCGCTGACGACAGCACCAAGGCAGGTGGCCCCGGACCGTAGTCCGGAGCCACCTGCACTGCTGGCCGGAGGGGGCGGGGCCGTCCGGCGTGCTACTTGCTGCGGCCGCGTTTTTGCTCGGGGCCGGCGGGACGGTGGGCGGGTGACTGGGCGGCGCCCGGGGACGGGGTGGAGGGCCGTCGGCCGCTCGTGGTGGACCGGGCCTTGGCGGCCTTGGAGTTCACCCGCTGCTGGGCCTGTTCACCGCCCGGAGCGGTTCCGGCCCCTTGGCGGCGGTATACCTCGTCGCCGGTGCGGCGGCTGCTGATGACCAGGGTGCCGTCTGCCGAGGCATGTATCTCGTTGCCCTTGGTGACGGCGTGGATGCTGCCGTCCTCGCCGCGTGTGGTGAAGTCGGCGCGCGGGTGATACATCCGGCCGTCGAACTTCAGGCCCGGGTCAGGGTTCTTCGCCACACCGCTGTACTGGTCTTCCACTTCGTCCAGCACTGCTCCCAGCCGGTCGAACGCCTCATCGGCGCTGGTGGCCGCAGGGAGGCGATCCAGGCGCTCGTAGACGATGGCGAGACGCTGCGGGAGGGAGAGAGGTTCGTCGGGGCTTGGGTCCGGCACGGAGTGACTCCAGGAGACGGCAGGTGGGTGAGGGGTGAGTTCCGGTGCCTCAGTGGTTCAGCAGGTTCCGGGCGTGGGCCAGAGCCAGGGGGAGCGAGGCGACGGTGGTGTCGTGGCCGGTGAAGGCCGCCGCGTCGTCGGGGTCGACGGACACGCCCCATTCGTCTGCTGTCCCATCGATGACGGCGTGACGTCCGCCGAGGTGAATGCTGATTGATACCGCACCCGAGGCGTGGACGGTGACCGTGCTGTCGGCTGCGTCTCCGAAGGTGGTGCGGACGGCCTTCTGCACGGCGTCCTCAGTGGGGGTGTCGGTCACTGACGTCTCCTCATGTCTGCGTTTCCGGTTGGGCTCAGGCCGTGTAGAGCTCGACCATCCGCCCGTCTGGATCTTTCACCACGTGGTGGCCAGGGGCCAGCGGCGGGGTCAGGGTCTGGCCATCGACGGTGAAGCCGAGCCGCGCGCTGCTCGCGGGCCGTTTGGCGGTGGCGGGGTAGAGCTCGATCACAGTGCCGTCCGGCAGCGTGGTGGAGTAGTGAACCGGCCCGTTGCCGTGCTGTTCCCGCACGAAAGGGAATCCCAGGCCGGTGTAGAACGCGCGGGAGTCCTCCAAGTGATCGGTGTAGAGGACCATGAGGGCGATGCGAGCGGTGGCGGTGGCCGTAGGGGGCAAGGGATCTCCTTCGGCGGCAGGGTGGTCGTGGCGGTTTCGCTGAACAGGTGCCAGTCTCCTGGCAGATGGCGCGGGCCGCCGTCGTGTGGGACGGCAGGCATGATCAGCCTACCCCTAAACTCACCTCTTAAGAGGTGAGTTTAGGGGTAAGTGCCGATCTGCTCCGGCGGAATCGTCCCGCATGCTGGGCCGGTCCGTGAGGATGGAGCTATGTCTGACGATCAGCAGCCCGATTACTTCGAAGCCCTGGCCCGGCGGATCGGCCAGCAGATAGCCTCCGGCCCCGCCTTCGAAGGTTTCCGCGGACATCTGGCCGACGGTCTCACTCCTTCAGGAGACCGCTGGCAGGAGTATGTCGTCCAGGTCCTCACCCCGAGCCTGAAGTCCCGTAGTGGGGACCGCGGCCCGGACCTCACCACCGCCTTCACCGCCGAGCTCCAGCGGCGTGTCCAGGACTTCTACGCCCACTTCACTGCTGGCGCTTCATGGACAGAGGCGCTCCAAGCTCCGCCTGGGGCCCAGCTCGTCACCAACGACATCCGCCAGCGTGCCTTGCAGGCCGTACAGCAGACCGCCGACCGCCTCGACACGGGTGAGGCCACCGCCGAGGGCCTCCCGGACGAGCTTCTGACCGTCATTGCGGAGTCGGCGCAGACGTTTGTCGCCTCCCAGCCTGCCGGCCTGTCCTGGGAGACGCGCCGCAACCTGTTCATGTGGTTCTGGGCCGTGCTGGTGTTCTTCGTCGTCATGCAGGCCCAAGTGCAGAGCGAGACTGCCAAGGAACTCCTCGAGGACGCAGGCGGCGCCACCCTCGTCGCGGGTCCGGTCGTCACCGGAGCCGCTTATATCTGGAACAAGGTCCAGCCCAACCCGGACCCCGGCGGTGAGGATAACGAGGCCTGACAACAGCGCTGGCGCGCCGTCGAGATCTGGGCCTGGGCCAGGAGAGCGGAAGTGACCGCCACGCATCGGCGTTTGGCCGCAGATAGCGTCTCGTGAAGCAGCATCGCTGCTCCATGCCCGGATGGCCGGTGCTTGAGTGAACGGGCCATTGCCAGTGGGAGAGACGATATGGCGGCACAGGAAGATCTGTACGACCGAGCCGCCCGAGTCTTCGGCAGAGGCCAGGGCGGAGGGGTGAACTGGCCCTACGGCGTCGCCACACCGACGCGGTTCCACTACCGCAACGACGCGACCCCTGATCGGTACGAGGCGAGAGTGAAGGACCGCAGAGCAGCGCAGGAGAAGGTCACTTCCTGGGCCGAGCGCTACGGCCTGCGCAGAGCAGTGTGGACTGCTGTCCCCTGTGGCTCCAGCGTCGGCGCAGTCGAGGCTGCGGGTACGGGTCCAGCAGGTGTTCCCGCTATGGCGTCTCCTCCGGTGATAGCCGCTGGATGGACCATGCCACGCTGTGGATCAAAGACCAGGTTCCAGCGGTCATCACCTCCGCGCCCTACAGCGTCGGGGAGGAGGATCGGCTGCGTCTGAACTGGTGGTTGGCGCAGGATGCACGGCTTCGTGTGGCCTACGGCGACGAGGGCTGGTACGGGTTCAGTACCCGTCAGATCATCCTGTGGAGATCGGACATGGTCGAGGTCATCGCCCCGGCCTGAGACGACTGATGACGCAGAACTGCTCGGTCACCTGGTGGTCGGCTCTGCTCACACCGGCGGCGGGGGCCCCAGCAGGTCCCACGGCGATGCCACACCGGCAGTCGACACGTCGTGGGAGTCTGTGGAGCCCTTCTGCACCGGTGGGGTAGGACTGGTGGGCCCTTCCGGGTAGTGGTCCACCCAGGACAGTCCGAAGGGGTCCAGCTGCTGGCGGGCTCGGGTGACCGCCACGTAGGCGAGCCGGGATTCCGGCACGCTCAGGCAACGCGCTCCGCTTTGACCGTCCGGGCCGACGGCGTCGTTGGGGGCCGGTTCGAAGTCGGAGGCGATGCGGACGGTGGGCCATTCCCGGCCCTTGGCCTTGTGGGCGGTGGAAATGGTCACCTCTGCATGGTCTTCGGAGTCCAGCCGACGGACGGCGTCCAGCACCAGCTCGACGCCGTAGTCGTCGATGATCTCGACCAGGGCGAGCAGGTCACCTCCCGCCGGATCGTAGTTGGCGTAGTCCTGGAGTTCGCCCCAGGTCTGGAACAGGATGAGCTCCGGGTGGCTGGCGCGCCGGCCCGCCTTGAGGTCACCGGCGGCTCGGGCGAGATCTTCCAGTGGCTTGCCTCCTCCGACCAGGGCGACACGCTTCTTCTGCTCGAGCAACTGAAGGATCTCAGTGATCGTCCCGGCGTTGGTGCGGCACAGAATGGCGTCAGGGTGCTCGAGAGGGCCGATCTTCGTATCCAGCGACGGTGTTCCCCTCAGCCGGAGCGGGGACTCGACAATGCGTAGCCAGCGGTTCGCCTCTTCGGCCAGGGCGGGTCCGAAGCGGAAGGACTGGGACAAGGTGAGCTGTTCACCGTCGAAGCCGGTCATGACGTCGCGTGCGCCTCGCCACTCGTAGATGGCCTGGGCGGAATCTCCGACCATGATGAGCTGAGCGTGGGAGCGCTGGGCGTTGAAGACTTCCTCGAGTACGGGGTTGGTGTCCTGGGCTTCGTCCAGGAGGAGGTAGTCGGCCCGGATGACGGGATTGGTCAGGGCCCAGATCTTCAGGGCGTGGTTCGGGTCGAAGCGCACACGGCTGCCCCGCGGGTCCTGGAGGTCCGTCCACGCTCGCCTGGCGTAGGGCAGGACGATCTGGACCAGCTGATCGTGGTACTGCTCCTCCAGGCCCCGCACCCGGGGCACGTGGCGCGGCAGTACTTCGGTGTCGGCCGATTCGCAGAACCGGTTCACGGTGGCCAGTGCCGCGTGGGACAACGTGCGGTTGGTGAGCTTGCGTTCGCCGAGCCTGATGCTCATGCGCACATCGATGCCGAGCCGGGCTCCGGCCTTCCAGCCCGGCTCGCGGGGAGTGTTCATCCGGGGCCCGTACTGGCTTCCCACCGCGCGCATCGCGAGGGAGTGTCCTGTCCGGCACTGGACGTTCCCCGGGAACTTCCGGCTGGCGTCTTTGACGACCGACCGGTTGAAGGCAATGAAGACTCCGCGTCGGCGGTCGCTGCGCGCCAGCATGGCCAGCGTGGCCGTCTTGCCCGTGCCCGCCCCGGCCTGGAGGACGAAATGCGCGCCCCTTCTCTTGGCATCGATGGCCCGTTCCTGCTCGGTGGTGGGGGCAGGCCCGCTCGTTCTCGGAGAGGGCGGGAGAGGTGGGGCTGTGTGCGCGGGGTGGGCGGCCAGGTGATTTTCCTGCGGCTGGCGCGGGGCGACGATCGTCTCGAGCCACTGCTCGGCGAACAGCACGGCCCGGTGTGTCAGGTCCTCGGAAGCACCGGAGCGGGTGGTGACGCCGAGGCGGCGGTTGAGACGTCGGTTGACCTCCGCATAGCTCAGCCCGGACGCTCGGGTGATCTGCGCGATCAGCCTGCTTAACGCTCTGGTCGCGGAGACGGGGGCAGAGGACGGCTGCTTCCTGGCCCTGGGCGGGGGCGCCGCTTCGGTGAAAAGGGCCATCTGGTCCGACTCCGGCTCCTGCGGCGAAGCCGCAGCCCGTCGGCGTGGCGGCTTACTGCTCACCTCTGTTCTCCTTCTTCTTCCGAGAACATGCGCCGCATTCACAGCGCCATGAAGGCATAGAGTAGCGGCGTCAGAAAATGAGGCGAGCGTGCTAATCCTTGGGTTGTTGCCACTTCTTATGAGTGCGCTCGCGCTTGGCGTGCACAGGCTTGCAGCGTCGGCACAGCCAGCCTTCCTCCACCGCTCCCAGGCGGCCGTTATTGCAGCCAGTGCCAGCACAGGTCGTCGGCTCTTGCGGTTTCCACAACGCGCTCAGCGGCGACTGTGATTCAGGCACCCCCGCCGGGCGCTCATACAGGATGAACTTCGCGTGCCGCCAGGTGTTGAACTGGTTCCACTCCGGGGGCGTGTCATCCGGTGCCGGGCTGCTGGGCCCGTGGGAGGAGCACCTCTGCCCAAGCCACCGCTGCATTTCCCCGGTCTCGAGGCCGCTGAGGTTGTAGACCCACATCTGTCGTCCGGCCCACAGAGTTTCCTGTCCGGCTCTCCCCGGCGGGACTGGAATATCGCGCTGGTCCCAGTAGCCCTCGCGGATGTCGGAATTGAACACCGGGTTCTTGCAGCGGGAACCGCTGCTGTGGGCGCGGGCCACGCAGCGCAGGGCGTAGATGGTCGTCGGTGCGATCCACAGTGTGTGCAGGTAGAACATGACGTGCCGTACGTCGCTGACTTGTGTGGGGACCCGCTGGTCGGTGACCTCCTCTTCATCACCGGGGCCCTTGGCTGCCGGGATGAAGGCGCCCTCGTCGATCCACTTCCGCGTCCTGGTCGCATGGGCCCGGCGCGCGCCTTCGAGAGCGGGGTCGTTGTCCTCGTGCTCGACGGCCGGGCACATCGTGGGGTGCGCAATGCGGCAGCGGTCCCGACCGCCGTCCCCGATATAGGCCAGGCCGTTCACGACGCTCCATCGGCAGCGGTCGGGCACCGCGCGCGAGGAGAATTCCTTGGGGAGCAGCGGGATGCGGCCGCCTCCGAAGCGGTCGAACCATTCGATCCTGTGGTGGCAGTACAGACATCGGGAGGCATTGTCGGCGCGGAGAGCTTTGGAGGCGCTGGAGGCGTGCAGCCGTAGTGTGCGCGGTTTCCAGGAGAGGGCGTCTGGATTCCGCGGACTGCCGTCCCAGTTGAAGCCGCCACTCCCGCCGTCAGCGATCATGGTTCAGCTAGTACTAGGCGGGCCGCCGTTTCTCGAGGATTTGCATCGCTAGGGCCGGTGTTGCCACCAGCTCGGCGTAGTCATCTGAAGGTCCGCAGGGCGAGTCGCGCTCGGCGGGGGCTACGCCGGCGGGTCGGGCGGGGCGATGACTTCGTGGTCGCCGGCCCATTTGCGCAGGGTCCGGGTGGTGCCGTCGTGTTCCTCGAGGAGTTCGACGGTGACCTCGGGGTTGTGGTCTTTGGTGTGGAGGCCGATCCAGGTCAGGTAGGCGGCTTCGGCGGGGCCGGGGGTGGTCCAGTGACCGGTGACGGCGGGGCCGCCGGGGTGGAACCGGAGGATGGCGAGGTGCCGGGTGGTCATGGCGTCTCCTCGCCGGTGGGGGCGAAGGGGCTGGGGGAGTGGGCGATGGTGTCGGCCAGCAGGGTGGGCGCGTTGTCCGCGAGGTCGGGATGGGTGGCGGCGACCTCGCGCAGCAGCCGGGGGAGGGTGACCCGGTCCAGGCCGCGTCCGGTGCGGGAGAGCAGCAGGGGGCCGGTGGTCTCGGTCGAGTGAGGGGCCTTGTGGGGGCGGACGGGGAGGTATTCGTCCAGTGCCCACACCACGGGCCGGGGGATGGGCGCCGGGGCGGCGACGGCGGAGGCGCTGTTGTTCTTGGCCGGTAGCCGCCAGGTGGGCCCGGCCTGGTTGTGGCGCTGGATGTGCTGGAGGTGGAGGGCGATGGACTGGCCGGGGCGGAGTCCGGCGAGGGTGAGGTAGACGGCGAGGCGGGCGCGTTCGGGGTGGGGGCCGCGGTAGCGGTCGGCGGCGGTGCGCAGGGCGTCGGTCTGGTGGGCAGTGAGTACTTCGCGGTCGGCGGCTGGGGTGGGTCCGGCCAGGGCGCGGCGTGGGGGGATGTCCCAGTCGGCGGCGCCGAGGTCGTCGGTGCAGTGGGCGTAGAAGGAGCGGACGGCGGAGACGGCGCGGCCGCGGGAGGCGGCGGCCAGCGGGGTGCCGTCGAGATTGGTGAGGCGGGCGGCCCAGTCCTGGATGTGTGTGGGGGTGAAGTGCCAGACGAGGTCTCCGATGTAGGTGAACCAGTCCTGGCGCCAGCTGGTGGGGGCGTCGATTCCGGCGAGGAGGAGGCCGTAGCGGTAGCGGGTGTCGTCGTCCCAGGCGCGGCCGCGGACTTCCCTACCGTCGGGCCGGGTGTAGGTCCCGGCGAGCCAGCCGTGGAGGATCGCGCGCGGGTCGGGGTGCGGTGAGGTCACCGCCCCACCCTACGAACCCTCTCCGTGAACTTTACGGAACAGACCGACGACCTTCCCACCCGGCGCCGGTGGCCGAGCGCCGTACCGACCGTGCGGGACGGCGCCCGCCCTGCATCCGGCGAGAGGGGGGTGGTCAGTCTGTTCCGTAAAGTTCAGTTAGTGGTCGTCAACGACTGCCGCCGCGTCCCGGCATGAGGCCATGCCCGCACACCTCAACCGTCTGGCCCTTCTCCACTCCCGTCGTGACGACCAGCCGGGCGGCGATGTCGCACAGGCTCATCTGGGACCGGCCGGCCGCCGGACTGACCGGTCAACGGCGGTGCGGAGCGTAGAGACGGCCGACGCCCCGGAAGACGGCACGGCGCAGCCGCTCCTGGAGTTCCGGATCCCGCAGGGCGTCATCCTGCGGCTCGCCCGCGACGAGTATCTCCAGGAGAAGCCGCTGAACCACCTGAAGGGGGACGATGTCGACGTCCGCTTCCACCGCGGCGACGGCGCACCAGCACGATACTGATCTTCCTGACCCCCCTGGCTTAACGGGCCATCCTGAAGTTCCGTCTCCCCCTGAGCCAGCAGATCGTACGCTGGGTACTGATCACCAGTGTGATCAGTACCCAGCGTACGATCCGGGTCCTACGGTGCGGACCTGCCGTCAGGTTGGACTGACTGCCTGCCTGTCGGCAAACGATCCGTTCAGTACCGGGGCCCAACCCCACCCGCATGCGACACCATGAAGCGGTGACCTCTAATGCGTTCGCAGCCTCCCTACTCGAACTGCTCGCCCTGGACCGTCTCGTCCACACACCCGACACTGCCGTAGGCAGCCCACGCGAGCGTGAGTTCCTGGTCCGGCAGGCGGGCTACTTCGACCGGATGGCTGAGTACGACGGCGAGATCGCCGTCCTCGACTCCGCCGACGCGGTGCACTACGCCGTCCACTACGCCCACCTGCTCCTCGCGCACGATCGCGAGCACGGAACCACCAGCGGACCGATCCCGGCGGCCGCCCCCTGCTGGCACGACAGCCCTCGCGGCTACGCTCAGCAGGAACACCGAGCCTGGATGCACGACCACCCCGACCTGCATCAGCGGCCGCGGCCCTGACTGCTCTCCGGCCCGCCCAGGTCGCGGGGCGGACCGGGCCGCTGTTCCGGCGGCGGAGCAGCCGCCTTCTTCACTCTCCGGGGAAGGGTGGTGGAACGCTTCCGAACGGCCGCCGTGCTCGGCCCCCTATCCGGTGATCACAGTTTGGAATAGGGCACTCCACGCCAGGTCCATCCCGCCTTGAGGACCGTGTTCCTCAGGGGATCTTTCAGCGACGAGCTGTCGAAGCGGAACACTTCCGTCCTCTCAATACGGCCATCAGCCCCCCTCCCGAGCTCCCATTGCACCGAAGTCTGTGTTACTGACCCACGTCTGTAAGTGAGGGACACTGGTGTGCCATTAACCCATTTGACCTCCGTCTCGAGGTCGAGGGCACGGACCACATGGTCCTTCGGGATAAGACGCATCCGGATCTGAAGCGCACGGCTCAACTGAGACTTGACGAAGAAGGTCTGCCAGGCTGGCTCCATGATCCGCCACTCGGCGACCAAGTTGACGCCCTCCGGGGCGCCATCACGTACAACCCAGGGGCTATCGGGCTTGTTGAGGCCGAGCAGTGCGATCTTAACGAGCCCAGCAGATTGCGGCTCGACATCGCTGCTGGGGCGCATCGTGCCGGTCAGTTTGTCGAAAAACCTCATCGAACCAACCTAGATGAGGCAGGTCCCCAGCCGCCCGTCGTGGGGACCCGGGTTGGTGTTGTAGGTCTCGGGCGTGGGGCGCGTCCGACGGGGGTCTAAGGAGATCGAGCAGCAGGGGCCCCGAACCACGCTTCGGGGCCCCTGTCCAGTCTCGCGGCGAACGTCTGCCGCCAGCCGCCGCGGTGGCCGCGAGGACGGCCCCGGCGGGCGGCCCAGGCACGGGGTTGCCCGGAGCGGGCGGCCCTGCTGTACCGCTGTTCCCCGAGGCCGGCCAAGTGCTGGGCCAGGCGCCGGGCCTGGGTGCTGCGGCTCATTTGGTGATCTCCTCGGGGGTGCGGCCCCGGAGGATGTCCTGGGCCAGGCGGCGCTGGGCGGCGGCGCTGCGGCGGTGCTCGGCGGCGATGGGCTCCTCGAGGGTGGCAAGCCGCTCGTAGACCTCGGCGCGAGCGAAGTGCTTGGCCGCCCACACCGCGTTCTTCTCCTCGGACGCGTCGGTGCCTACGGCTTCCATCGCCGCGTTGTACGCCGCCTCGGTCTCCTTGCGCAGCTCTTCGGCCCGCTGGGTGAGCTGCTGCACCTCGGTGCGGCAGGCGCCTGCCTCGGCGCGGGCTGCCTGGTCGTGGAGGGAGGGAAGCAGGGTGCTGATCGCGTGGGGGCCTTCGCCGACGAGGTCGGCGTACCACTCGTCTAGGTCCTGGGCGTGATCCGCCGGGTCGGCCGGGCCGCGGCCGAGGCCGGTGCGCTGGCGGCCCATGGCTACCCATGCGCCCATCTTGGTGTTCCATCGTTCGTTCGCGGCCTGCTTGGAGCTTCCGGCGGCCTCGCCGATATCGGCCCAGCTGGCGCCGCGCTCGCGCTCGACGACGACGGCCCGCTCGACCAGCTGCTCGGCGAGACCCTTCACGAACAGGGCGTCGCGCAGCACGCTGCCGTGGTCGTCGCTCGGGTAGAGCTGGGCGATGTCGCGCAGGACGGCGTCGCCGATCTCGCGCAGTATCTGCGCGCGGGCGAGCATCGCTTCATCGGTCGGGCCGAGAGCCGGTGGCCGCTCGCCCTCGGCCGGTTGGGTCACTTCATCCATGCCGTCAGGGTAGCCTTGACAGGCTATAGCGTCAGGGTTTCCTTGACACCGGGCCGGGTTCACTCGTCGGAGTGACTCGAAGGAACCCACAGGATAATTACGGTTATCCTGTGCGTATGCTGACACCGAATCAGAATGCCATGGAATCGGGTGAATCGTCCGATATGCCGGGGGGGCAGCTGGACTTCCCGCCGGTCCCCAACGGCATCGACTACCTCGTCGGCGTCGTGAACCACCTCACCGCCGACAAGGTCGGGCCGCGTGAACTCAAGTACGCGGTGCTCCACCTCCACGCAGCCGCCGAAGTACTCCTCAAGGCCCGACTTCAGCAAGAACACTGGAGCCTGGTCTTCGACGACCCTCGCAAAGCCACCCGCAGGGCCTTCGAGTCTGGCAACTTCCAAAGCTGCGGGATCACCGACACCGTTACCCGGCTCAACGAGATCGCCCGAGTCACCCTCACCGCCACCGACCAGAAGGCGCTCAAGAGCCTGGGCCGGGACCGCAACGCCCTCCAGCACTACGGCCTCACCCACAACGCCCGCGCCGTAGAGGCCCGAGCCGGGCAGGTTCTGGACTTCCTCGTCCGCTTCCTCGACGACGAACTCCAGCCGCAGCTTAGCGACGACGCGGTGAAATGGGTCCGGCAGGACATGCTCGGGAAGGTCAGGAAGGGGCTGCGGAACATCCGCGCCTACCGCACCGAACGCAGAAAGAGGCTGCTCGACACTTTGAAGGACGTGGGGCACCGCACGCTCGAATGCCAAGAGTGCGGCGAACTGGCCCTCATCGCCCGAGACCGCTGCCACTTCTGCAACTATCCCTTTGGCAGCCAGGCTCCCGAGGAGGCGGCAGACCTTTACATGTCGTACCGCCACTTCGAGCCGCAGGAACTGATCAGCGACTGCCCCCGCTGCACGCGACGAACCATGGCCCAGGAGGTCGTCACCGCTGCCAGCGCCGACCCGGTGGACTTCTGCTTCAACTGCGACACCCCCATCCCCAGCACGGAGATCGGCGAGCCGACGGCTAGGCCACAGGGCCGACCGTGACCACGATCGAACCGGCCCCGCGGGCCAACCTCAGCACCCTCCACCGTGACCCGCGCGACCAGTGGCCCGAGCACGCGAGGAAGCTGTACGACTTCCTTCTCGAGATCTACGGCGAGGACGATCCGCTGCCGACGCTGGCCGCCTCCTGGATCGCGCACCAGCGCTCGGTGAACACGCAGAAGTCTTACGCCCGCGGCTTCCGCGTCTTCGAGGAGTTCGCCCGGGAGCATGGCAGCCACCCGATGGCGGTGAAGTTCCTCCTCGCGGACACCTTCCGGATGTATCTGGAGAACACGCCGACCTGGGTCCGGGTCAAGGGCGGACGCCGCGGCGAGATGGCCCGGACCGGGAAGCCCTACAGCGACGCGTCCCGGGCGAACGCGCTGTCGGCGGCCTCCTCCTTCTTCGGCTACCTGGACAAGGTCAGCGACGACGGAGTGAAGAACCCCTTCGACGCGGTGCAGCGGCCGTACATCGACCCGGACTACTCGCCCACCCCCGGCTACACCGAGGAAGAGTGGGCCAGGTTCCTGGCCGTCGCCCGCGACGAGCACCGCGTCGCGGCGTACCGCAAACGCGCGTACGCGCTGCTTCTGGTCCTCTACACCTGCTGCCTGCGTATCGACTCCCTGCTCAACGCCCGGGTCGAGGACCTGGGCTACGACAGGGGACACCGTGTCCTGCTCCTGGAGAAGGTCAAGGGCGGCGGCCGGAAGCAAAAGCCGATCCCCCCGGTGGCCTGGGATGCGCTTCAGGAGTACCTCGACGGCCGCACCACCGGGTGGTTGTTCTGCACCGCCAGCGGCGGCCAGCTCGACGAACCGGCCGTGTGGCGGCTGCTCCAGTCACTGGCCAAGCGCGCCGGACTGCCCCTCCGGGGCCCGCATGGCACCAAGGTCGACGCCATCACTCACGCCCTGGCGAAGAAGGACGCTCGCCCCGACAAGGTGCAGCGCTGGGCCGACCACAAGGACTCCCGCACCACCGGCCGCTACAACAAGCGCAAGGAACTGATGGACGACAGCCCTGGCTACAGCATCGGAGCGGATGTGGCCGGCGCTCTGGAACGCGGCTCGCCGTGATTCAGCGGGAGAGCGTGAGCCGAGACTGCGGGGGGCCGCCAGTGACGTCGTCGGCGGAACTGGAACGCCCAACTCGCCTTTTCTGACCACGATTTGACACTGAAGGGACTCGCCGGGCACTCTCGATTCCCACAACCGAATGACACGACCGCCCGCGGTGACGAACCACGAGATCCCGCACTGGGCGCAGCACAACCGTACAACGGCACCACCCACCCGGGGTCGAGAGCACGACCAACTCCCCCGGCGACGGCCCCGCTCACCTCGCCCGGCGCCCAGCGGCCGTCCTGCTGTCCCGCTCTTCCACCGGCGGGCTGACACCACCGAGACACGCCGCCCCGGCTGATGCCGGGGCGGCGTTGCTTTTCCCGCCTTGCCATGCGTCGCACGAATCCCGTGTGCCGCGACCACGCACGCCCTGATGAAGGAGACTTCCGTGACTGCTTTGCCTCCTGTACCGAGGGCCTCGCTGACCAAGCCCTCGACCAACGACCGCTCCGGGCGCCACCGGCGCCGGATGAAAGTGCTGTTGTGGCGGTCTGCGCTCGGCGCGGCATCCGCCGCAGGAGCGGGCCTCGTCACGATAGCTATTGACCGGATCACCGCCCTGTTCTGAGCGCGGCCTTAAGGCCGTACCCGACAGGCTTCGACGGCAACGCCGCAGGTCGGACTCCTATCGGCTCGGATTCGGCACGTTATCCGAGCCGAGACGCGCCGGGCTACCACCTCACCCCAACGCGTGCAGAATTCCGGCCAGATTCTCCGGGGTCTAGACGAGGAGCGGTCCGGCGGGCCACACTCGCCATGGAGACCCCGGAGAACCGGGCAAGAATCTGTCGGACGGCACGGATCATGAGGACCCGTCGCCCGCCGACGGACAAGAGGAGAACTGTGGTGAAGAACAGGAAGCTCGCCAACGCCATCGAACGGGAGAACAAGGCAGAGGTGCTCGACGGCCTGAGCGCCGACAACCGGACCACCTGCTACCCGCACCAGTCGTGGACCGAGGACTGCACCGCCCAGCACTCCCCCGGCGGCACCGGCCGCGGGATGGACGAGAGCCTGGACCTCGACTACATCCGCGGCACCCGAAGCTGAGAAGGGCCTCCATGAGGATCACCATTGAAGGCGCCTCGGCGGAGTTCGAGCGGAAACTGCTCGACCTCGTCGCCGAGCACCGCCACGAACTGATCGTCACCGCGGATACCGAGTGGACGGTCGAGCGCGCCGAACGCTACCTGCGGTCGCTTCCCGCCGGCGCCCGCAGGTTCGCCGAAATGGTCGTCGTCGACGGCGAGGGCTACATCGACGCCGACCAGCTGCGCAGCGTGCTCGGCAAGCTCAACGGCCCGACCGTCGCCCTGTCCCGCGCCATCCCGCGCGGCGTGCGCGAAGGCTGGTGGCCCGAGGGCACCAGCGCGCCCATCACTGCGGTGTACGACCCGGACAACCCCAGCTGGCAGAAGGCCATCGCCTACGAGATGACCAGCGAGAACGTGCCGGTCTTCCGCGCTGCCATCGCCCAGTTGGCCACCGCGAAGGCGGCCGCGGTGTCCCTGGGGCTCTCCCCCGGCGGTCCGGGCAAGACCTCCGCCGTCTGGGCCCCGGACGAGGAACAGCCGTGAGCGTCCGGATCCCCCGCTGACCGACCGAGCGCCCGACGGTGTCCGTGGTGCCGGATACGGTCGGCTGACTCACCGACCCACCTCGAAGAGGAAACGAGACATGGAACCAATGGAATCAGTGGAACGGGCCTTGCAGACCCTCGCCCGAGTGGCCCGCATCGGCAGCCAGGGCGAGATCATCGGACATGCCATCGCCAGGGACGAAGACGGGGAAGAGTTCGGCCAAGCCATCCTGTGGCGGCTGAACTACGAGCTCCAGGAGGGGTTCCCGCACACCGACTGGGCGGTGGCCGCGATCGACGACTTAGGGCGTCCCAGCCAGCTCTACGCCCGCGGCGCAGGCAGCGACAGCGCGCCCGTGATCGCCGACGAGGCCAGGCAGCAGTACGGCATTGCGGCGCGCAGCATCGCGTTCGCCGCCCGGGAGGGAAAGACCGTGCTGTCTTGGGAATTCCCGGCCGGGGAGCCGGTCATCGGCCTATAGCGCCCATCCGCGGGCCCGGCTCACCGTACCGGGCCCGCCGCCTTCGAGAAGCCCGAGGCGCGCCGTTGGCTATTTGTGGATCTTTGCGCAGGCCAGGCGGTCGGGCTTGTGGGCAAACTCGGCACTCAACTGGCTGCCGTCCGCGACACCCCGGACCGAGAGGAATCGTCGTGACGCTACCCCCACCCGGCCCGCTCGACTTGGCGCCCGGCACACTCCTGGTCGCCGTCGGCCCCGGTGCGGCAGGCAAGTCCACCTACGCCGGGACAGCGGCCGTGGTCGCAGTGATCTGTCTCGACACCCTGCGACGCGAGATCGGCGGGGACGAGGGGGACCAGTCCATAACCCCCGTGGCCGTCGCCCGGCAGAACGCCCTGTTGGAGCAGTACCTGACCACCGGGATCACGGTCTTCCTCGACAGCACGAACGTGGAGGCGCACGTCCGGGCGGGGCTGGTGAAGCGGGCCCGCCGGCACGGCCGCCCCATCGTCGCCCTGCGCATCCTCCCCGACCTCGACACCTGCCTGGAGCGGAACCGGATCCGCCCGGCCAACCGGCGCGTGCCGCCCGACACTCTGCGCTGGCAGCACGCCCTGGCGGCCGAGGCCACCCCGCAGACCCTCCTCGCCGAGGGCTTCACGGCCGTGCACGACATTGACACTGGCCTGCGCTCCGCTGAAGGGGAGCCATGCAGAATGATCATCAGTACTGGGAAAGGGGATTCCATGCCCAACAACGACGGCATCTCGATCACCGGCCATCTGGATCCGTATGAGTGGTCTGATGAAGAGACGGCCTCGTATGAGGCGGCGATCGAGGCGGTCAATGGAGCTGTCGGCGCCTACAGCGCTGTCATCGCTGCGGAGGAGGCCAAACCAGAGCCGGACCAAGGCATCATCGCCAAGGCACGCCAGGAGCAGAACCGGCTGGCCCGCGAGCGTGAGCTCCTGCGTTCCACTGACCCCTGGCAGATCGCCGCAGCGCGGAGGCGGTACGCCGAGCTCGCGCGCGAGGTTCTGGCGGGTATTTCGTGATCGACCCTGCCGAAGTCGAGCGGTACCGGCTGCCGGAGGAGGAAAACGAGCGGATCTTCCGCGAGCGGATTGTTCCGGACCTTCTGGAGGGCCGACGAAGGTCCCAGGAGACAGCAACGGTCGTCTTCCTCGTCGGGCAGCCCGGCGCCGGTAAGAGCCGGGTCACCGAGGTGGTGGCCGCGCAGCTCAACCGCCACGGCGGTTTCGCGGACATCGACAGCGATCTCTACAAGCCCTACCACCCTTCCTACGCGGAGCTGATGGCGCAGGACGACACCCTCATGGCGGCCTATACCCGGGCTGACGGGCGGGCATGGATGGCGCAGGCAGAGGAGTACGTCCGCAGCCATGACCTGCACGCGATCATCCAGGAGACCTCGCAGAACGCGGAGGCGGTGGAGGAGAAGATGCGCGCCTACCGGCAATCCGGTGCGCGCATCGAGGGCCTGTTCATGGGCGTCCCGAAGGCGTTGAGCGATCAGGGCATCGCCAACCGGTACTTCGAGCAGCTTGCCGACCGGGGGCAGGGGCGGCTGACCGTGCAAGCCAACGCCGACGAGTCCTACGAGGGCATCCTCGACCTCGCCGACCGCGTCGACCGCGAGGCTCTGGTCGACTTGGCCAGCGTCTACCGGCGGGGCGAGAGCAAGCCCCGCTACAGCAACGCCCTGGACGACGCGGGGGCCTGGATCACCCCGACCGCGTTGCGTCAGGGGCTCGAAGCCGAGCGGGCTCGGCCGCTGACCGCGGCGGAAAGCGATGCGTTCGTCACCACCCAGCTTCACTTGCGTGAGGCCAGCCGCGGACTCGGCTCTGAGTGGATGGCACGTCTCAGGCGCATCGACGACCAGGCGCGGCCGCTGCTGACCCCCGCTGCCAACCAGCGGCTCGGACCGGCGCGCCCTTCGGCGGCGGCGGCGCGCTCCCGGAGCACCACGCAGGGCAAGCCGCCCCAGCGGCAAGGCCCGGGCGCCGGTCCCGACCGAGATGCTCCCCGCCACGGGCTGGACGGGCCCGAAACTGGCCGCGGACGCAGCAGGTAGCCGGAGGCCCGACGTTCGCGAGTCCCGGGGTCTGTGACTCCGGGACTCAGCCATGTCGAATGTCACAGGGCGCTGGTCCCGAGCAACAGAATCGGCGGGGACGCGGCCGCTGACCGCCTCGGCCATCAGCAGGCAGCCCGCGGCAGGCAAGTCAGGCCATGGACGGCCCGGGCCCCGGCTCCCCCTCTACGAGGGGACCGCCGGGGCCCGGTTCATCTGGCCACATAGGCCACTCAGCCGGACTCCTCCAACGCGAAGGCCTCCATGCAGTCGCCGCACATGATGTTGCGGCGCTCCAGCGTCTTCGGGGAGACCCGGATGACAGCGGCCGGGGTGCACTGGCACACCGCCTTGACGTAGTTGCGATCTTCCTTCTCCTTCTTCCCGGACGGCACCTCGTCGTCCCCGCCGACGTCGGCTCCGGTGCCCGCGTCGGCGGTGGTCCCGCCCTTGTTGACCCCGCCCCCGCGGCTGCGGGTGGCGTAGATGTCGGGGGTGCGGGTGGCATGCATAGCCTTGTCCAGCGCGGCGATCTGGTCGGCGTAGGTCTTCGCGGCCCCCTCGCCCAGCTCCGTACTGGCGAACCCGTACTTCTTCTTCCACTTCTCGGTGACGTCGGGCCGCTGGACGAGCCCCATGGCCTCGGCCATCTTCCGGAACTCCTTGTTGTGGTACTGGCTGGCCGAGCAGTCGTTGACGCCGCGCGCCTCGTTCGCCGCGTGGGTGGCTTCGTGCAGGAGGTACCCGAACACCTTCTCCGCGCCGTCGGCCAGCGACTCGGCGGTGACGAACACCTCATGGTGGACATCGTCGCCTCCACGCAGGCGCCACCGGCGGGGCGCGAAGTGGGCCAGCTCGACCGAGCTCGGGCGGCCGCCGGTGGCCATGCTGATGACAGCTTCGGGGACGTCCTTGTGGCGGGCGCGGACCGCGTTCCAGGCCTCCACCAGGGCGGAGGTGACTCCTGCGGCGATCTCCGCGATCGTGACCTCGGCGGGCGGGTCGGGCACGGCCTCCAGGGACGGGGCGGGTGCGGGCTCAGGGATGGCGGCGACGGCTTCGGTGGTCATGGCTTCACCCTACCCAATACTCACCTCTTAAGAGGTGAGATTTTAGGGTGGGTTGATCACGCGCTCCACCACGGTCCCCTGTCATAGCCGGAGTCAACCCCTCGATGCGCCGAGGGCCGGGCCTCGGGCCCTGCGGCCCGGCTCACCGTGGCGGAACCATCGCTGTCGAGCAGCTCCAGGGCAGACCGTGTGCTAGTTGTGGATCTTTGCGCAGGCCAGACGGTCGGACTCGTGGGCAAACGCGGCGCACAGCTGACTGTTGTGCGGGAACCGCTTGTCGATCCGCCACTTGGTGACTTCGAATGTACGGCCCGCCGTGTGGACCCTCTTGGCGTGCTTCCATCCAGTGACCCACCGGCGCCAGTCACCGTGCTGCCACAAGGAGACGCGGGCTCTCGCGCCGGACTTCCGGCCATCGAGCGTCGCTCGCACCTCCCGGACGTGAAGCCCCTCGCCGATGACACCGATTCTCACAGGCCCGTCGCTCCCGCCCCCTGAGGCGTGTGCGGGAGCGACTGGAGCCACTGAGAGCACAACGGCACTGGCCATAGCGGTCACTGGTCGATTCATGCCCTGCTTAACGGCACCGCAGAGCCAGAGTTGCGCTGGGTGAGTTCTTCGAGCGGAGGAAGTCCGACCGGTCAGGTGGAACCGGAAAAGGCCGCACACGACGTGCTCTGTGTGCGGCCCTTTGCATCTCCTGGTTTCAGCCGATGGGCTGGAGGTCGGAACGGGCCTCCAGGTACAGGTGGCTGACGGGCGAGCTGGGGTCGTAGAGGTCGGTCATGTACTCGAAGGTGGTCCGGACCGCGGTTCGTACGTCTGCCGGGAGCTCGGAGTCGTTGGTGATGCGGTCGCGGGACTGGGCGTGCAGGTGGCTGATGAGCGATGCGCAGTACTCGGCGGCCCCGGCTTGTTCCACCAGGGCGCAGACGGCGGCGAGATCGGTTTCGGCCCCGGCCAGGTAATCGGCCATCTGGGCGTGGTCTGTGCCGCTGAGCTTGGTGAGCGCTGCGCGGACCAGCACGGTTCGACGCCGCCTTGCCAGATCGCTGGTGTTGGCGAAGGTCAGCGCCTCGCTTGTGTCGTCGCCAAGGCTCAGGATGCGGGCGAGCTCGGTGTATCCGGCCAGATCGTTCTGTACCTGGAAGCCCTGGCACAGCGTGTCTCCGGCACGCACGATGCGGTTGATGACCGTGTCCTCGAGTCCGGCCAGCGCGGCAGCGAGCTGGAGAGAGCACAGCAGGTAGGGGGCGAACTGACCAGAGTGGATCCGCAGGATGTCGGCCTCGGTGACCTCCACGGCGCTGCGGATCCTGTCGAGATCGAGCTGCTCGGTCTGCCCGGCGGCCACCAGGGCGGTGGTGTCCTGGAAGAGGTCGGTGAGCCGGATGCGCAGATGGGCAGGGATGCCTGAGCGCAGCAGGGGCAGCGGTGCCAGTCCGGCCAGGATGTTGCCGGCGAAGAGTGCGGCGCTGGGGGCCTCGGTTCCGAAAGGGGCTTTCAGGGCGCGGTGGGCGGTGGGGTGGCCGCCGCGGGTGGTGTCGCCGTCGACGATGTCGTCGTGCAGGAGGATCGCGCCGTGCCGGATCTCCAGCGCGGCCGCGATGTCGATGCGGTCCTCCAGGCTGGTGTCCTGGTGTCCGAGGGTGTGGGCGGCGTGGAGGAACGCCATGCCCAGAAGCCGCTTGCTGGGGCGGGTCAGGTAGGCGGCGGCCGCGGTGTGGACGGCTGGTTCACTTATCCGTGCGGTGGTGGCCCGCAGATCGGTGTCCGCGAAGCGGGCTAAGGCGATCTCGAGTCGCTGCTGCCAGTGAATCAGGTCGTCGTGGCTGGGCTGGGGCATGGCGGTTCTCCCGGTGGGTCAGGTGGTGGTGGGCCAGGGGATGTCGGTCTCGACGGCGGCGTCGTAGTCGACGCCGGGCACGGCAAATCCGTAGAGGCACTGGACCTCGGCGTGGAACCATCCGAGGTCGGCGAGGTCGGCGATGTTGTCGGTGGTGGCCTGGTGCCACCGTTCGGCGATCGCGGCCTGGACGTCGTCGGCGAGTTCCCAGGTGTCGAGGCGCACTCGGCCGTCGTCGTCGACCTTGAGCGGGGCGGTGCCGGTGAGCTGGTCCCACAGGTCGGTCAGCTGGCCGATCGGCGGGACCAGGGAGTCACCGAGGACGCCGCGCAGCAGCCCCACGTACAGGGCGATGCCGGGGATGGCGGTGGAGGACTGGGTGACGGCAGCCCCGTTGACGGAGGTGAGGGCGCGGCCGCCGCACTCCTTGTCCAGGCGCTCGTTGAGGGCGCGTGCGGTGGCTTCCAGGTGGCTCTTGGCGGCTCCGATGGTGCCCTGCCGGTAGATCGCGGCGGTCAGGGATGAGCCGATGTAGGACAGGGCCGCGGTGGTGAACCCGTCGTTGAGGAGTCCGCGGTCGGAGAGATGGGTGATCCAGCGCTCCCAGTCGGCTCCGCCCATCACCGCGACGGTCTGCTCGATGTCGTCTCCTTCGGCCGGGGCGGTCTCAACCTCGCGGATCACCGGGACGTCGTTGTCGAAGGCGAGGGTCTTGGTGCGGTGCGCCGTGCCGATGGGCTTGAGGACCGAGGCGTAGGTGGAGCCGGTGTCGGGGTCGGTACGGCGGGGTGCGGCCACCGAGTAGATGAGGTAGTCCAGCCGTCCGTAGTGCCGCTCGAGGAGGTCGGCGACCTCTTCCTTCATGTTGTCGGAGAAGGCGTCTCCGTTGAGGAACCGCATGTCGCTCCCGGCCTGGTGGGCGAGCTGGGCGGTGGCGGCGGTGCGGTACCAGCCCGCGGTCCCGGTGCGCCGATCGGGGGCCTTCTCGAAGCAGACGCCGATGCCGCGGATCCCGGCGCGCTTGAGTCCGGCGATGGTGGCCGCCAGTCCATATCCCGCGGAGGAGCCGATGACCAGCGCGACCGGGCGTCGTTGCTGAGCCCCGGCAGCAGGAGCCGGGACGGCCTGCCACATGTCATCCACGATCCGCTGGCAGCCAGCGGGGTGGGAGTCGAGGAACAGGAAGCCGCGGCGGCGGGGGGCGATGACGCGAGCGCTCACGAGATGTCCTTCTGCGTTGGCACGGATGAGGATGCGGCACCCAGCCGGGCCACCGCATTCCGCAAGTCTGCAACGGTGCGGATACGCGCAGTGACCTCATCCGGCACAACGATTCCGAGTCGCGATTGGAGCATCTCCACCAGTTCCAGCAGCGCGAGGCTGTCGACACCCAGCCCCTGCTCCAGCAGCACTTCGGGTCCGGCCTGCGCTGCGCGAGAGGTGCCGGTCACCACTGTCAGGGTCTGGTTCACCACCGCGGTGATGTCGTCTCCGGTCATCGGGCGCCCCCCGCGGTGCTGATTCGGGAGAGGAGAGAGGAGACCGGGATGACCGGTGCGGCAGGATCTCCGGTCTTCTCACCGGTGATCTCGTCGTGCCGGTCGATCAGCCAAGTGCACGAGTCGCAGAAGCTGGTGCCGGTCGTGGAGCTGGACTCCGCGCGCGGAACCACATCGTGCAGAGCCTTGAGACCACCGCCGGCACGGACACGGGCGACGTAGGCCGAGGAGTTGGCCCGCGTGAGCACATCCCTGGCGCGTTCCCGCAGGAGATTCCCCATGGCCAGTTTCTCCGGCACGTTGAACGCTGCGCAGGTGTACCAGCATCCATCCTGCTTCAGCAGCGACGTCGGCAGCACATACGCGCCCACGGTGGGGCGGAAACAGTCGAAGCAGCGGTCCATCCACTTGCTGACCGGTGTCCGGCCCGGTCGCTCGGCGCGGGCCTGTCCCTCCAGGCGCTCGTTGTTCAGGTAGACCCGCATGGTCGAGTGCACCCGGTCGTGCGGGAACGCCCCGTACGCGGCCTCGTACACACTGATCAGGTCGTCCACCCTGTGCTCGCGGGTGGTGGGGTCGGCCAGCGAGGAGAGAGCGACGTTGAGGTCCCTGGAGGTGTAGTGGGTCACGGCGTGGTGGAGGATCCGGGCGATGCGGTCCAGGGGCGTGGTCTGCTCACCGATGGACAGCATGAGCAGCGGCACGAACAGCTTCGAGTCTAGGAACCCGGCGCGCTCCAGCCGGTCGAAGACCGGCCCGCAGCGCCGCTGGGTGCCCCATATGCCGTTCGTGGTCAGCTTCGAAATGTCGATGCTGCGCTCACGAGCTCCATTCAGCAGCGCCAGGAGAGCCCGCCATGCGGTGAACGGCTCCCCACCGGTAATGGCCAGTGACGGCAGGCCGATGGAGGCGAACTGGCCCAGCAGGAAACCGATCTGCCCGTTGCTCAGGGTGCGTCCCTGGCTCAGCGGTAGCGCGCCCATCCCGCAGCTCGGGCAGTGGTCGTTGCACTTGGTCGTCAGCTCCAGCTCGACGCGCATCGGCAGGTAAGGCGACGCCGGGTCCAGACCTGCCCTCGCCCATCCCGCCCGTACCTCCTTGAAGATCTCCGGCGTCTTGACCGCGTACTTGCCGCGGTATGGCTCCACCGGCCCCTGGTCCTCGACGAAGAGATCCGTTCCCTCCTTGATCACGCCTCGGCCCCCGGCTCCCGGCCCGCATCCGTCAAGGCGCGGTCGACCTCCGCGGCGGCGAAGGCGGCGTCCATGATCGTGTTGAACTCACGATCGGTACCGTCCGCTGCCTGTTCATGGCTGATGTCGCGGCGCCGTTCCCAGCACAGGCGGCCGCGCTCGTGTGTCATCACCTGTGCCGCGCTGGCGCGTAACGCTGCCCGGCTGAGGAGGCCGAGCCGGTGCCTGACCATGAGGAGCAAGATCAGCCGGTCGAAGTGCAGTACCTGCTCGAAATCCTGAAAGGGAATCTGCCCGTCGGCGCTCCGGACGTCCTCCCGGTAGGGGTTCTCGTCCAGGTCGGCCAGCCCTCGCTGGTGCATCGTCGCAGCGGCCAGGGTCATGCGCTGGCGATGCCTCCTCTCGGCCAGGGCGGTGTGCGTGAGGACGGCAGCAGCCAGGGCTACCGCATGCGGTTTTTTCATCTTTATGCTCCTTATCTCCTTGATGCGAGCTCGCATCTCGGGGGTACGGCGGGCGGGGTCAGGCTGGCGCGGCGGACCCCGTTGGCTTTCGGCGGTGCTGCGGCCGCTGGATCAGTCGCTGTGTCAGCGGAAGGCGACCGGGCGCGCGATCCGGTTTTCGTAGCCGGTGATGACCGCGACCCCCGCGGCGGCCGGCGCGGAGCTGTCGAACTGGAAGGTCACCCACGCGGCCACCACATGGCGCGCGACGTCGAGGCCGATGTGGCCTTGCCCGAGAGTGAGGACCTGGGCGTCGCTGGCCTCCACGGCGGCCTTCGCAGCCAGCGGATCATGAGCGTTGACTGCGCGCACACCGCTGACCTTGTTGGCGGCGATGGCCATGTCCACACCGGTGTGGCTGACCAGCAGTGCCCGGTCCGCTGCGCCTTCCGCGACGAGTTGCGCCCCGGCGAAGGCGACCGCGACTTCGGGATAGGCGGGCGGCCGCTCGGTGGTGTCGAGGTCGAGGACGTAATCGACCAGCGGGTGAGCAGACAGTTCGCCGGTGAGCGCGCTGGCGTAGCGACGACCGGCCCTGTCGGCGCCGATGGCGATGCGAAGAGGCGAGCGCAGCCCACGCGCGAGGTGCACGGCGGTACTCCCGTCTGATGGTGGTGTGGAAGAGGAAGAGCCCTGCATCCCTGCTGTGTCCGGCGGGTGCCGGGCCCGGCCACCGGCCCGCTTCCCCTCGGGGAACGGTGGCCGGGGCTGCTGCCCGGACCGGGGGCATCTCGGTCCACGGGGGTGGCAGCAGCGCCCCTCGAGGAATCGCCCGGAGGGGCCCGGCGGCGGAGGTCATCTCAATTCGGGAGGCTGCGACTGGATCCCGCCGAATCGGATGCCCCGGTCATGGGGACTATCGCCATGGCCTGAGTCAGCTGCCGGTTGCCGGGGCGGGGTCGGCGATGAAGACCCGCACGTCCTTGCCCGAAGCGGTCAGCGATACCTCCGACTCGTCGACCAGGGCACCAACGAGGGCAAGTCCGCGACCGCTCTCATCCAGTGGCGCGGCGGCGACCGGTTCGATCGGGCGAGGGTCCTTGTCGCCGACTACGGCGACGACGCCGTCCGGCACGCGCTGGACCAGCAGATCAGCCAGTCGGCAACCGTGGGCGTCGGGGCTGACGTGCTCCACCACGTTGGTGAGCAGCTCGTTGACAGCGAGGAGCATCCGGTCAGAGCTCTCCTCGCTGACGCCCCACCCACGCAGCCTCTGCGCCATGATGCGCCGCATCGACACAAGGTCTTCGGGCTCCAGGGAAATGGATACGTCCAACCGATCACTCACGGGCACGGGCACGCGGGTGGAGCCCTTGCGCGTTCCGCCCGTCAGGGGCATCACCGCCCGGCCTTCTCGGTGAAGTGGAGCAAGGGGCTCACCCCCATCAGGCCGGGCCTGCGGTGCACATCCATCCGGCGGAGCCGCACGAGGGCTCATGCTGAAGGCCGAGGAATCAACCGCTGCCGCATCGGCGAGGGCAAGGCGCCGGGCTCGCTCGCCTGCCGTCCTGCGCGGGCCGGTCACGAGGCGACCTCCGCCGCGGACGGGGCAGGGGGGTAGAGCACCATCCCGATTTCGGCGTGGAGCGATTCCGCCCCTTCTGCCTGAAGGACGAGCGTCAGGTCCGCGACGTGCTCGGGCCCACGGGAAAGGGTGAGGGGGATGGCGATCCGGCCCGCCTGCGTGAGGCACACCGGGCGGCCGTCAGAGCGATCGATACGTAAGGGTGCGGAGCCCGAAGGGCGATGACTTTGCGTCATGGCACACGAACGTAGTGCTATACGCGCAGGACAACCCTGAGGAAAAATCAGGCTTACTCCGGCTCAGGGTGCGCCTCGTTTTGCCCTGACTCCAGCTCAGGGTGTTGGCATGGATCCGCCCTTACTCCGGGTCAGGGTGCGCCTCGACGGTCCGGCGTGATGCCGATGTGAGCGGCCACCTTCCGGAGGTCCTCACGGAACATGGGCTTCTCGCGCTTGAGCAAGGCCACCACAGCTTCCCTGACCAGGGGGGAGAAGATGATCTCTTCCGGGGATTGCTTCCTGAGCTTGCCCAGGACGTGCACCGTCGCGTAGTCGTCCCCTTGGATCCGGTTGCAGTTCATCACTTCGATCAGGTAGCGCGTCCGGCGCTCCAGCGGCAGTTCTGGGTTGACCTCGACGGTGTCCGCCAGCCGCAGAGCCTCGCCGACGTTGCCCTCCTCGGCCGTGAGGTGTACCTCGTGCATCGCGACATTGCTCGGACCGAAACATGCGTGCCAGTGATTGCGGTCGCTGCCGACACGTCGGGCAGCGAGCTGTGCGCCTCGGTACAGGTCCCAGGCGATGGGGCCCTGCGTCGCGCGGACCGCGGCGACGGCAGCTTGCAGGTGCAGAGCGCCGTACGCGGACCAGTGCTCTACCGGTGAATCCTCGGTCGGGGCACACTTTGCGATCGTCTGCCGGGCGAGCTCCACGCTGTCCTGGACCTCTCCGACGGAGGTGAGAACGCACGACAGATTCCATGCGGCGGCCGCCACCAGTGCTGGGTCTCCGGCGCTGTCCGCGAGAGCCAGACCGCGGTCGGCGGCGATGCGCGCGAGGGTCGGCTCCCCGACCCGGCGCAGCCAGATCTGGAAGAGGCCGTAGAGGCTGACGAGCTGGCGGAGCGCTACCGGGCTCTCGGCATCGCTGGCACCGTGCAATGCCGCGTGACCAAGACACAGGAGCTGGGGCAGGCGAGCGCCGACCTCTTGGTACCGCCCCTTGGCCTGGGTTTCGTACACCTCCCAGGCGCTGTCGACGCCCTCCTTGAAGTCCTCGACGCTTCCTGCCGTGACGGGCAGCAGGGAGGGCGGCAGCGACATCACCGCCCGGATCGCGGGCACGTGCTTGTGCTCGGTGTCGAGGCCGGTGCCGTGACCGGACAGGTGGCCTCCGGTCAGGTCTTCCACAGTGCACCGGAGGACCTGCGAGTAGGTGATCAGGGTGGAGATGCGGTCCACGGGGAGCTGGTCGTGCTCCACCTTCCACTGCCAGCTCTCGGTGCGGCATACGAGTTCCCCGAGAGCTTTCTGTGTCAGGCCACGGCGCTCCCGGAAGTACTTGACTCGCTGGCCGATGGTCAGTAACTCACGTGAATTCAGCATGACTTGACCGCTCTCCACCTGGGATGGGCACTGGCTAGGAGCGTATGCCCGATCCGGTCCAGAATGGGGATACTGGTCGTCTCCCTCGTCGGAGGACATCCAGCGGGTCCCCGTCTCCGCGGCGGGGGCCGTCGCGAAGGCTTCTCGCAAGGAGTTCCATTGTCCCCCTCCTACCGTGGTCTGATCCTCGACTTCGGCGGCGTCCTCACCACACGAATGAAGCTCAACGGCCAAGCGTTCGAACGCTCTGAAGGGTTGGCTCCCGGCGCCTACTTCGACGCTCTGGAGAAGCACCCCGACGGTATCCGCATCTATGCAGACCTGGAAGTCGGCAAGGCCACGCAGGACGAGTGGAACGAGGTGATCGGAGGGATCCTCGGCATAGACCCGACCGATCTGATGCGCCGGGCCCTTGCGAACCTTCGGCCAGAACCCGCGATCGTCGCGGCGGCCCAGCGGGCCCGCGCCGCCGGGGTGAAGGTCGCGATGCTGTCCAACAGCTTCGGCCTGGAGCCTTTCAACCCCTATCAGGCCCTCGGCATGTGGGAGGAGGCTTTCGACGCGGTGATCCTCTCCGAGGTCGCTCGAGTGCGGAAGCCGTCGCCCGCCATCTACCAGATGACACTGGACGCGCTTGGCCTGACCGGTGCCGAGTGTCTCTTCGTCGACGACCACGCGCACAACCTGCCGCCTGCTGAAGCACTCGGGATCCACGCCATTCACCACACCACGGACCCTGAGGCCACTGCGGCTCAGCTCGACGCGCTGCTGGCCCCGGCCACTGCCTGACGCTCAGCCCATCCGCACGAGCGGCGGCTGGCCGCCCCGGGGGGCCGGACGGAGGGGAAGCCGAGAGCGGGCCCCGGATCGCAGACCCCGCAGCCCTCAATCCGCGGATCGGCCAGCGCGGATGCCGCCGCTCGGCGGGTCAGGTCCGGTTCCCCCGGCATCCAGCATCCGGCGCGGTGCAGGTATCCGCGGGGTACGCGGGCAGCCCGGCCGCGCCGCATCCGCTGGACCCACCAACGAGGGTGGTCCTCGGCGTCTGCCAGCGCGGTCCGCACCTGGGTCAGCCGAGCGGCGAGCTCGGCCTCCAGGGCCCGGAGGGTCTGCACATCCCTCGGCAGAGATTCGCTCACGCATTCGATTCTATGCCCGGCTACATGGATGTGCTCCAGGCGCTGGGCACACGGCCGGGGAGCCGGTGATCAACCTGGTGTTCGCCCTTGGTGCATCCCTGGAAGGGTCCGGCAGACCCCCTCAGTTCCCGCAGACAGGGATCGAGGTGATCGCGGTGCCAGACGGACGGACCGGTGTACCCGCAGGTGGCCGAGTCTGTGAGCTCCTGCCAGGCCAGCCACAGGGCATGCAGCCGGGCGATGGCGACCTCGTGCTCGGTCCACAGGTGGCACCAGCGCGCATCGGCCGACGGCTCGGCGAGGTAGCCGGGCACGAGCACGCCCTCGACCCACTCGATCAGAGCGCGCAGTTCCTCGTCGTACTGGGGAGGATCGAGCAGGAGGATGAACGGGGGAAACCCCTCCTCGCCCTCCTGGTCGATGTCGCCGCCGGCCTCCTCGGTGCTCTCCGGCGTCCCGCCCGCCGCGCCGCTCTCGACGGCCTGGCGCATGACCTCCAGTTCGGCGGTCATGCGCTGTACGTGTGCCTTGAGGTCCTCGAGGTCCTCTGCGACTTCCACGTGTACAGCCGGGCCGGTGCCAGGGCTATCGGTCACGCCGCCCCGCCTTCCGCAGCTCATAGGCACCGATCGCCCGCTTGGTGATCGCAGCCTCCTCGGCCGCCATCTCCGCCCCGATGTGGGCCATCGCCTTCTCCTCGTACCAGGGGCGGAGCTGGATCTGCGCCACGGGCATCCCGGTGGCCAGGAGCAGTGCGGTGCCCTTGCGCATGGCCCGGATGTCGGCCGGTTCCAATGTCTGCTCCCTCTGGTGATTCACCGACTGGGAGTGCCCGTCCTTGCTCTTGGTGTACGAGCCGCGGAAGACGTCGTGCTGGCCGACGAGGGTGGCGATGTCGGAGACGAAGCGCGGGTCGTCCACGCCCGCACCGATGACCTTCTTCGTTGCTGCTCCCCACATCGCGTCCATGCCCATCTCGCCCCAGGCTTTGGTGCCCTGGCGGTAGGACTGGAGGATCGTGTACGGGGTGATACCGCGGGATCCGAGGTGGCTGTAGAGGTCGGGCAGGTCGGCGATCTTGCAGATGTTCGCGGCCTCATCCAACACGGCGCGCATCGGCTCGGGCAGGCGGCCGCCGTACCGCTCTCCCGTCTCGGTCGCCGCGGTGAAGACCGCGTCAGTCAGTGCGGCGACCACCGCGGAGGAGGGTCCGCCCTTCTTGCTGAGCAGGTACAGCGTGTCCCGGCTCAGCGCGAAGTCCTCCGGTTTGAACTCGGGCCGGGCCTTGTCGGGCATCACCCACGCCAGCACCTTTTCGTCCCGCAGGGCGGACATCGCGGTGCGGGCATTCTGGAAGATGCCGCTTTGGGTCTCCTCAGCGATGTTGATGCCGCTGTCGACTTGCTCCGCCAGCACCGGTTCATGCTGGTAGAGGATCCGCATCGGAGCTTTCTCAGCCGGGTCGGACAGCCACTTCATCACGTCGCGCACGGTGCCGCCGTCGTGCCATGCGGCCCGGAAGTACCCGGCCAGCACGTCTCCGGCGGCCAGGGCCCAGAACGGATCGGCCGACTCGGACATCACCTGGGCCACGAAGTGGGACGCCAGCCGCTCGGCGCCCTCGGTGGTTTCGGCCTGCGCGATCATGTCCCACCACATGGCGCGCTCGCTCTGGGCCACTCCCTGGGTGTCCAGGGTCCAGGTCTGCCCGGCGCGGCCGCGATGGCTCACGGTAGCGGCGTAGACGTCGGGCTTGTTGGACGTCAGCAGCAGCGCGGCCGGAGCCTCTTCGGCGATCGGGATGGCCAGCGCGGTGGACTTGCCCGCCCGGGGGGCCATGATCGCAACAAAAGTGTCCTCGTCGGTGCCGCGCAGCTCGACACCGGACGGCATGTGGTTCCCCAGGAGGACTCCGCGGTCCTGCGGCTTGACCTCCTTGGGCTTGACGTTCTTCAGGGAGGCGCGCAGACGGCTCGCGGCACGCGCTGCCGGTTTGGGGGTCAGGTCCCGCATGTCGTGCAGGGTGGCCAGGTCGGACGCGTTGCGGAACCGCCGGAGAGCCGCCCATATGCCCCACACCAGGGCGGCGACCACGGCCACGTCCAGGACGATCGCGCCGATCAGGGAGGCGGTCTGCGAATGCGGCCACACCGCTCCCCAGTCACGCACCATCCGCAAGACTGTGAGCGGGGAAGCGGGGGCGGCGTCATCGCCGGTCACCAGGGCGCCGGTTGCCGCCCCGGTCCAGGTGGAAGCCGAGAGCACCACCGATCCCCCGAGGAGCACACCGCCCGCCACCCACGCGCGGTCGTTGTCCGTCATCATCGCAGCCCAGCCCCCTCGACGTCCGCCGCGGTGTTGTGGTCGGTGTGATACAGCCGCCGCTCGGTGGCGGTGAGTTCGGAGGCAGCGGCAATCCCCGGCCGCGTGCCGATCTTGATCAAATACTTGCCGCGGCCGGGGTGCACCTGGTTGGAAGAGGTGTCCAGCCCGGTGCTGGTCGCCGAGGACCACGAGGTGATCATCATGCGTTCCTGCTCGGTCAGCGCCCGCTTGCCGGTGACCCGCTGAAGCTCCTCGGCGCTGGACGCGCCGATCACCCAGGTGTCGCACCGGTCCATCAGGCCGCGCGCCTTGGCCCGGTCTTCCTCGCTCGGCAGCGACTCGGAGTCCAGCAGCGAGTGCGTGACATAGATCGTGACGTCATCCGTCGTCCGGTTCAGGCGGCTGATCGCGTCCATCGCGTCCACCAGACCCGGCCCCGACCTGAGTGCCCGCCACATCTCATCCATGGGCAGCACCAGCTTCCGCGACATCATGCCGATGCTGCGCGCACTGTCGACCGATGAGTACGCATACGCCCAGGTCGCGATCATCCCGGCGCTGATGACGTCATTCCCGCGGGCCCTCAGACCGGAGATGTCCACGCAGACCGCCGGCGCGTCCAGATCCAGCGGCGCCGTGGTCGGCCCGTCGAACAGGCCCTTCAGCGGGCCGTCGCACAGGTTGTCCAGTCCGGCGACCACGGACCGGGTCAGCTGCCGGTACGCGTCCCCCTCGGCGGCGAGCTTGGCCCGAAGCTCTTCCGGGGCCTGCCGGAGCACAGCGATCACGTCCGGGATGACCGGATCGGTCTTCGTGGCGTCAGCCGCGAGCTGCACCGCGGTGTTGAGCGCGCTGCGTTCGATCTCGTTGGGGGCCCGGCCCAGACCGTTCTTGGTGGACAGCAGGGCCCCCAGTGTCTCCAGGCGGCGGCCGTTGAGCACGTCGAGCAGCGCGGTCCGCTCGGCGGCCGCCAGGCTGTCCAGACGGTTCTTGAGCGGCCCGGAGTCCAGGGGGTTGAGGCGGCTCACCCCATCCCCGATGCTGACCACGCTGCCGCCGAGCTCACGCACCAACCCGGAGTACTCGCCCTTGACGTCGCCCGGCACGCACACCATGTAGCCGTAGGCGCTGTAGACCAGGCACATCCGCTTGACCAGCGCGGACTTGCCCGCGCCCGGCTGCGACATGACCCACACGCCCGGGTTGGTGGTCAACCGGCCCGTCCAGCCCGAGGGGTCGATGCAGACCAGCTCGCCGGTCAGCACGTCGCGGCCGACCGGCACACCGCGCGGCGGCAGCCCGGCCCCGAGCAGATGCGGGTACACCCCGCCCGCCTGGGTGGAGGGGCCGGTGTAGACCGTGCCCGCGTCCTCGACGGCGGCGCGGCCGCCGAAGCGGCCTCCCCAGCCCAGACGTCCGGCGAACCTGCGGCGCCTCTGCGCATCGTTCCGCCGCTCCGCCCGCCGTTGCGCGGATGTCTCCTCCGGCGAGGCGGGCATCCGCCGCGGCGAGATCAGCTTCTGCTGCTGCTTGCGGGCCATTCTCAGTCCTTCACCAGCGGGTTGTACCCCACCGGGATCCCGGCCGCGAACACTGCGGCCTGCGCGCCGTAGGCGTAGCGCATCCGGATTCCGCGGGTGGCCTTGAAGGCCCGCTCGATCTCCTGGCGGGCCTCGGGCAGGTCCTGGGTGCGGCGGGCGGTGGTGGTCACCATCAGCGTCCAGTCGACCACCTGCGAGCCGGAGGCGGCCTGAGCCGCAGCCTTCTCCGCCCGGGTGAAGTCTGCTTTCTGCGACCACTTCGCCCGCCCCTTGACCTGGGCGGTCGCCTCCGCGCGGTGGTGCGCGTTGCTGATCTCGCGTTCCAGGACCGCTTCGCCCTCGTGCGGATCCAGCACGCGGTAGGCCAGGGTCACCCTCCGCTGGTAGCGGCCGGGGCTGAGCAGGGGAAGCAGCACGCTGTAGGGGATAGGGCGGCGCGGCATCTCCCGCAGCACCCACGACACGCTCACGCCGCCGTCGTGTGCGTACTCCTCCCACCCGTCATCGGCGGCCACCGGACCGCACTCGCCCCAGGACAGCTCGGCCAGTTCCTCCTCGCGGGCGTGGAACGCCTCGGGGTCGTAGGCGGAGCGGACCAGGCGGCGGATGTCGACATCGGTCGCGCGCCGGACGATGTCGGTGCCCGTCCCGCTGAGGTCGAGCCCGTCCACGACCCGAAGGGCCTCGGCGACCTTGTCCGACAGCTCCTGCGGCGGGTTGGCGGTCGCGTTGGGATCGGCGGTGACGCTCATCCAGGGCGCGACCGACGCCGTGGCGTGGGGAGTCGTGCGCACCAGCTCGTCGATGATGTCCTGCGCCAGAGCGGGCGCGTCCGGGCTTTTGCGCGCCTTCACATCGTCGCCGAGGGCTTCGCCCGCGCCGGGGGTGATCTGGATGGTGACGCTGGCACCCTTGATCTGCTCATCGGTGCTCATGGCGTCCAGCACCGAGGACCAGGTCCGGATGCTGCTGCGCACGGCGTTGGTGGGGGCCATGAGGCTGCCGCCGGGAGCGAGCAGCGTGGAGATGGTCATGTGGCCGGTGACCCGGTCGTGCACCACCCCCACCGTCCGCCCGGTGGTCGGGTCATACGCCTTGATCAGGCTGGAGGAGGCTCCGACCCCGGGCAGGTCCAGCGCGTAGGGGTGGGGCAGCAGCAGCTTGCGGTAGCTGGTGATGTCAGCACGGGCCGCCCGGTTCCAGGACAGTTTGGCCCAGTAGTACGCCAGCGCGGACATGCCGTGCCGCCGGGCGGCCGCCAGCCCCGTCACCGCGAGGGTCAGCGGCAAGGTGACGACCAGGGAAGCGGGTTGAGCCATGGCGATCAGGCCGTCCGCCGCGAGGACACACGCCGCCATGATCGTGGCCCCCTTGGACAGGTTGCCGAACCCGTAGGACCTGCGGGTGCGAAATCCCTCCACCCGCAGGCCATCGGGCACCTCGTGAGCGGTCACCGCTCGCTACCCCCGCTTCCCATCTGGTCTGACGCACCCTGCGCCGTGTCGTTGATTCCGTCCAGGACCTGAATGGACAGCCCAGCCGCAGCACCGCTCGCCCCGCCCTGACCCGTCTGCTGCGCCGTTCCCGAGTCCGCGCCCGCGTCGGCCCCCTGCCCGGTGCCGGTCCCGGTGCCGGTCCCGGTGCCGGATTCGCCACCGCCACCGGCAGCGCCGGTCTGGCCGGGCACCTGAGCCGCGTTCCTTGACGCCTGGGCCGCGGCCGAGTCATCGCCGCCGGAGCTCTCGCCCGCGCCGCCTTGGTAGCTGCTGGGCATGCTCTGGGACAGCTGCTGGGCGCGGTCCACGGCGCTGGGCAGCGAACCGCCGCCGTCCGTCCCGCCGCCGCCCTTGCCGCTGCCGTCCTTCCCGCCGAGGTAGGACCCGACGCTACTGGCGGCGCCCAAGGCCCCGCCGGCGGAGAGTCCGGCGCCCACTTCGGCCCCCAGCGGGGCGAAGAGCTTGGTGAGAGGACCGGGAGCCAGGATCGACAACACCAGGGTCGCCAAGCCGCGCAGCCACTCGGACAGTGTGTGCGCGTGGCCGAACTGAGCGAAACCGGCGCACAGGATGATGGCCACCATCGGCTTGTAGATGATCACCACGAGGATCGACGTGATCAGTCGCGGGGCCCACTGCCGAGTGGTATCCCCGCCCACCCGGCCTGCGCCCGCGATGGGCAGCAGCAGGCACTGAATGGGGATGGCCGTCTGCCGCAGGAAGATCAGGACCATCTGCACCAGGCCGACCAGCAGCAGCACCGCGACCACGCCAAGCACCATGATCGGGTTGGAGATGCCCTTCGGGAGCATCACCGAGACGATCCGCTCGTACGCCTTCCCGTCGTCGGCGAACGTCTTGTTGACGATCCCCGTGGTGAAGGCATCCCCCAGCTTGAGCAGCAACGCGACGATGGTCAGGCCGATACCAGTCAGCAAGGCGTTCTGCACCCATCCGACCATGGCTTGACCTGCGTATTTGAGTTGGCCGGTCACGGCCATCTTGCCCAGCTGCCAGATGAGGGCGAACGTGGCGATGACCCAGCCGAGCCAGACCAGCATCCCCGCCAATGTCGCGTGTCTGGAGAAGAGTTTGGTGGCGGCTAGATCGAGTGATGGCCCCATGAGGGCCACGGTCAAGAGCGTTTTGACGATCCATTTGGCGACGTCCCGGCCTGCGTTGATGACATCACCCAGCAGGGAGTCCCAGACCGCGTCCCACGCCTTCTTGACGTTCTTCTCGGTGACCTTGCCGAGCTCCAAGCACAGGTCCGGACCGCCGAAGGCGTCGATGAGATCACTGACCGGCCCGGTCGCCATCTTGCATGCGAAGGCGGTTCCCAGGCCGATGGCACCAGGATCGTCGTCGGCGGCCGCCGACGGGGCTGAGACCAGAGCCAGGATTGCGGCCAGGGCGGCCAGCAGCGCGGCCAGCCGCCGCTTCACGATGCCTCCCGGATAGCGGTCCACCCGCCCTTGTTGAAGGCCACATCCCCAGGTGCCGCAATGGCGGGCATAGAGTCGGTCTGGGCCTCCTGAGCGGCCGCCGCCGTCGCAGCGGTGCTCACCTTCCAGTCCTTGTCCTCCCACTGACCGGCCAGCACGCTCCGGGCGTAGCTGCTCTTCTCCTTGTCGACCTCGTTGCCCTTCATCGTGACGCGGGACAGCAAGTAGACGCTGACCTCGTCGGCGCTCTTCTTGATCACCTTGAAGCCGATGACGTTCGACCGCACATACGCCCCTGCGGGAAGGTCTCCCTGACCGGAGATGCCCACCTGCTGACGCATCTGGGCATCCCGCTGCTTCGCACCCGCCCGGACCTTCGCCTTGTTCGCGGCCGTGTGGTCCTCCTTGGACATGTAGGAGTCGTAGATGCCCACCTGCTCGTCGACGACCGTCCGTCCGCCCTTGGCGTCCATCGCCGTGGAGGCCGCCAGCATCGCCACCGCGCCGTTTGTCGTGTGAGGGAAGCCGACGTCGTTCCCGTGACTGTCCGTCTTCTTGCCCCGCGGGAGCGACGCCCACCGCGTGGGCTCGCTCCAGTCGTCCGGCGGCTGGTAGCTCGGCCCCGGCTTCGGGGAAGCCGAGGCCGAACCCTCCTTGCCCTTCTCCTTGGGCCCGTCGGACTCCTCATCCCCGGTGAGGGCGACGTAGCCGGTCAGCCCGAGCATGAAGGCGGCGAGCGCGCTGGTGCCCACCACCATGATCCGGTTCTTCCTGGTCATCCGCGCCATCGCGCGATCACCCCGCGATGCCGTTGATGATGGTGATCAGAGAACCGGACAGCAGAAGCGCGGCGATCCCGCCGCCCATCCATTTGAAAGGCTCACTCCCACCCCCGTGCCGCGACTTGTCCGAGACGGCGAGCTTGTAGACGCCGAAGCCGACACCGCACGCGCCTGCGAGCGCCAGCAGCCACAGGCCGTATCCCAGAAGCTCCGACACGGTCCCGGACATCCCCGGGATCCGTGTCGGCTTGGCCCCCGGGATGAGCGGTTTCTTATCGTCATCCGCCAGCGTGATCCACAGCCCCAAGCGATCCATACTCATTTCCCTCCCAATCGGCGGCACAGCTTCGCGGCTGCGGCCTTCACGTCCTTGTCCTCCATTGCGGCATCCGCACCCTCGACCGTCCGCAGGATTGGCAGGTACGGGAGCTCGGCAACTCCGGCGACACGCGCCTGAAGAGCCCGGAATCGATACCGCGCTGCTGGCGCGGGCTTCACCGGAGCATCCGGGACCAGCACTAGCCACGGACGCGGGAGACCCGCGTGCCACGCCCTCAGCATCTGCTCCACCTGCACCGCGCCGTACACCGTGGTCTCCACGAGCAGCACCGGCTGGGCTCCGTACGGCACCGGCTCAGTGGAATGCAACAGCCGCGCGACACCAGACCCGTCAGAATCGAGCATCCGAGCGGCGACCACCATAGTGATGCCACGTCCGACTACCGGAATGCAGGCGTACCTAAGTCCAACTCCCCCGCCGCCCGGTCCCGTTGACACTCCGGGATCCGTAATCAATCGTCAATCTCCCTCCCCCCAATGCAGTATGAAGCCTATGGGGTCACTGAGACTAACGTGATTCCAGCACGGGGGTTGAACCGCATTTCGGCTGGGGGGAACGGGTGAAGATATTCAAGGGGTGCGCGCTCATCCTGGCGATGGGCGTAGCAGCCCTCTTCGGGCTGCTGGTACTCCTGATCGAAGACGAGAACAGCGACTCCACCGGCACGGGCAGCGGAGGAGACGGCAAAGGGCTGGCCGGAGTACCAGCAGAATTCCGCCCCTGGATACTCAAGGCCGACAAAGAGTGCAAACACGCCGAGGTATCCCCCGCGCTCCTAGCAGCCCAGCTCAACCGGGAATCCCACTTCAGCACCAAACGCTCCACCGAAAGTCCAGCCGGGGCCAAGGGCCCTGCCCAGTTCATGCCCAGCACCTGGGACACCTGGGGCCGCGACTCCGACCACAACGGCACCTCCTCCCCCTGGGACGTCGGAGACGCCGTCATCGCCCAGGGCCGCATGATGTGCTCCCTGACCGGACAAGCCAAGTCCTCAGGCATCACCGGCGACATCCGCCGCCTCGCCCTGGCCGGGTACAACGCCGGCTGGGGCGCCGTCGAAAAGTACAAGGGCGTCCCGCCTTACACCGAGACTCAGGACTACGTCCGCGTAATCCTCAGCTCCATGAAGAAGTTCCAGGCCAGCCCGGACCTGGAGGTCAGCGGCAGCGGCGTCGGCGCCGACGCACTCCGCAAAGCCAGCGGCCGCATCGGAACCCCCTACTCCTGGGGCGGCGGCAGCCCCAGCGGCCCCACCACGGGCTTCTGCGACGGCACCAACGGCTACCTGAACGGGAAGTGCTCGGCCTCCCACACCGTCGGCTTCGACTGCTCCAGCCTCGCCCAGTACTCCTACTGGCCAAAGGTCAAACTGCCCCGCACCGCGGACGCCCAGTTCGGCGCCACCGCCGACCACCCCGTCGCCAAGAAGGACCTCCAGCCCGGCGACCTCGTCTTCTGGAGCAACCGCAGCGGCTCCATCTACCACGTCGCCCTCTACGCCGGTCACGGCAAAATCGTCCAGGCCCCGCGCACCGGCCGCGACGTCGAGCTCACCAACCTCTCCACCGCCATGCCAGCCGCGGACTACCACGGCGCCACCCGCCCCTGACCGACTGTAGGGCCGCATTTGAGTTGGCCATTTCTCATCGTTCTGTCCGTCGCTTGTCCGTTTGGACAGAACGATGAGAAGCCACTCCTGTGGGTGGTGTCGAGTCCTGTACCCGCGCTTCGCGTCGTGGCACTGGATGACCGCGGCTGGCTCACCAGCCGACCAGAAAGCGAAGACTCCTGGCTCGGCCGCGCGCCCGTCGGCCGCGGCCCCGGACGACGCCGCACCTACTACACCCTCACAGCCGACGGACTCCGCGCCGCAACACACGAACTCCAGCACCACCGATCACGCCGCCCGAAGAACCGGACAACTTCATGAGAAGAATCGATGGACAACTCGATGAGAACCGAACGCAAAAGTCCAGGTCAGAGATTGTTGGCCGGACAACAAGTTCGAGAACCTACACCGACCCCACAACGACGTGTGCCACAGACCGCGGCGTCCGGTCTGCGGCACACGCGTGCGTCGGCTCTACCGGGTCTTGCCGCTCTTCGCAGCAGGCCCGGCCTCACGGTGTGCAGCCACCCCCGGCGTGGCCGGTGCCCCACCCTTCGCGGCCGCCTTAGTAGGGCCCACGCTCGGCGACGTCGCCCTCGCCGCCGCGGTGCTCACCTTCACCCGCGACTCCGTCGCCGCGTCCCCAACCGGACGGTGCAGGGCGTCACCGGCGGCCCGCACCAGCCGCTTCCCGACCTGGGCCGGGGGCCCCTCCCGCCAGGATGCGTCCTTGGCCAGACGGGCCAGGTGCTCGCGCACCGGCTGACGCTCCCTCTCCATCTGCGCCATCCGGGCTGCCACCAAAGGCCACTCACGGGAGGCCACCATCAGATCCGCCTCCCGCTCATGTCCGGGCATCGCCTCGCGCACCCATCGGGTGTACCGATTGTTCTCCTGCGGGGAGATGGCCAGCTGGTGCGTGAGCGCTCGCTCACGGTCGGACAGGTCGAGATCGAGCGGCAGGTCCAGCCCGATCGTCAACGGCCCGTACGACAGCCGGGCATCCCGGCTCATCGCCGGTTCCGCAGCTGCCCCGAGGCCCTGCGCCACCGTTTGGTCGACGGCCAGCACCTCGTTGTGCGCGGCCGCCAGGACCTCGCGCACGTTGACTCCCTTCTCCTCCAGCCGGGCCATCGTCGCGGCCATCTCCGGCCAGGCCGGAGAGGTCAGGATCGCTTCACGTACCGGCCCCGCCGGCAGTGTCTCGCGCACCGCCCGGACCCACTGGTCGGTGGTCTCCGACGCCTTCGCCGCGACCTGGTCGCGCACGTTCACCGCGATCTCGCCGACGCGCGGCAGGACCTGATCCAGGTCGACGCCCGCCTTGCGCAGGGCGAGCAGCTGCTGCGCGAGCTGCGGCCAGTCCGCCTCCTCCATCAGCGCCGCGGAGACGTCGGAAGGCAGCAGTCGCTGTACGTCCTTGCCGACCTCGTTCACCGCCTCCGCCGCGGCGGGAAGGTCGTCCTCCTTCCCCTTCTGCTTGCGCTCCTGGTGGCGTCGCGCGGCGTCCGCAATGGCCATGACCAAACGCGCCGCCATGACCGCGGTCTGCACCGCCTCGGCGGCGGACTCCGCGAATGCCTCCCCCGCGCGCTCCCCTGGTGTCGGTGATGTCATCTCGCGCTCTCCCCTCGTCAGCGGCCCCGCTTCGGGCCCTTGCGCTGCTGCTCCTCGCCGGGCGGCCGCCGTGTCTGCGACGGCGCCCCCTGCATACGAACCGGGGCGCTTCGCCCGGTGCTGCCAGCGGGCGCGGCAGTCGTGCCGCTGCCGGAGGCGGCGGCCGCCGAGCTGCGCTGCCGCTGCCATCCGTCCAGGCGCCATACAAGCACCTCGGCAACCGAGTCCGCTGAGTTCAATTCCCTGCGGGCCGCGACTGCTGCCAGGACGTCACCCGGATCGTCGCCCGCCTTCTCGACCTCGACTAGCCGGGCTCTCAGGGCGGGCCACGCCGGATCGGCCAGGATCTCCCGGGCGTGCTCGGGGATGGCGTCCTGGACGGTGCCGACCATCGGCCGGGCGCCCGGCGCCGTGGCCACGCGCCGCCCGGTCCCCGATCGGGTCGCGGCGCGCTCGGCTCGGGACTTGTACTCGCGCGCTGCGTGGACGCCGACGGTCACCTCAACTGCTTCGTGCAGCAGTCGTCCAGCCCGTCCGGCGGCCTCCGCCTGGGCGCGATGCTCCTGCGCCTGATGCCAGCGCCGGGATGCCTCCACGGCAGTCACCAGGGCCAGCAGAAGACCGAGGGCGGCAACCGCGTCGTTGCGGCCGACCGACGACACAGAGCGGGCGAGGACCTGGTTCGACTCCCGGTACAACTGCCGGGCCTGACCCTCCATCTGACGGGCGGCCGGAGCCCGGGACGCCCGCTCGTACTCGTACGCGGCCCTCCGCATCTGGCTGCGCACTAGGTACGGGGAGACGACGGCAGCAGTCACGATCAAGTCCCCGAGCGCGGCCACGTCCCCGGCGCCCTGGTGCAGCCCTCCCGCGCCGAGCTGGTCGGCGGCCGCGCGCACGCGCCGCTCCGCCTCCTGCCACATCTCCGCCGGTGCAACCGTCGGCACCATGACCGCTGTCGTCCAGCGTTCCCGCACGCGCGGCAGGGATAGATCGGAAGCGAGTCGGGCGCCAGGGAAGAACACCGCGCGCTGTCCTCCGTCACGGTCACCGGGCATGGCGACGGAGTATCCGGTGATGTTCCCGTCCGGTGCCACCCTCTTGTTCACGCGGACCCCGACCGTGGTGAGCCGGGCGAAGAAGTCGTCCTCGTTCACGGCGGCGGCCGCGGCCTGGCGGACCGTCCGCTGGAGCGTCTCCCGAACCGGCTCGGACAGCCCGCGCCGGACCGCCTTCTCCTGCTCTCCGGTCTTCGGCCACTTCCGCGCGGTCTTGTCGCCATGCTTCAACCGGCGCAGCCCGAACTCGACCTCGAAATCCCTCGCGGCCGCGTGCATCTTCGGGATGTCCTGCCGCAACCGGGGTTTCCGACCGTCCTGTCTCGCCTTCGTCGCGACGATGTGGATGTGGTCATCCGCGTGCCGGATCGCGACCCATCGACAGGCCTGGTCGTCGCCCTCCTTGGCGATGCCGGAGGCGTGCATCATCTGGCGCGCAACCCGCGCCCATTCCTCGTCCGACAGGAGCCGGTCCTCGGGCGCGTTGCGCACCGCGACGTGGTACACGTGCTCGGCCGGTCGCTTGCCGAGCAGGGCGTACACCGGGGCGTCCAGGACGAGCGCCAGGTCGGCGATCGTCATGTCCGGTGAGCGCGCCGGGTCCTCGACAAAGGGGTCGTCCCAGGAAGCCACCATGTGCGGGTTGGTGTGCTCGTCTCTCTTGCCTGGTCCGTACAGATAGTCAAGCAGGCCTTTGGTATCGGTGCCGTCTCGGGCCTTCTTCGGCATCACGAGCGCGGCCGCCGTTCGCGCATCACCTGGCGGGTGGCTTCGTCCATGCGCTGCATCGCCTTGAGGATCGCGTCAAGAGTGGCCGCGATCTGGTTGCCTGTCACAGTGCCGTCTGAGTTCAGGGCCTTCGCGATCTGGTTCACGTTGTTGCCGATACGTGAGGCCTGATTACGGGACTGGATGAGTTCGGCGACCAGGTCGCGGGCGTCGACCGAGACAGGAACGACTTTCTCCTTGGCCACCTTCAGCGCGGCGTCGCCGACCCATGCGGCAAGAGCCTGATTGTCGCGTGCGGCGGCCTCGCGGACGATCGTCAGCTCGGTGTCGGTGTAGGAGACCTTGAGGCGGTTGTCGCGACGTTCGTCGGGCTCGCGTTCGCGGTAGCGCGCGCTGCGATCAGAGGCGCGGCGCCAGCCGTCCGCTGCTGGTGGCTCCGCCACACCAGCCCCCTTCCCGATCCCCCGGTCCGTGCTCGGACCAAAGATCACCGGCCGCCCACAGTAGTGGGCCGAAAGCCGGGGATCACACAAACTGGGCCCAGTTTGCACTAACTCGCTTCCGGTGACTGAGGCCACCGGAAGCGCACACGGTGCACGTGGCCACCCGTCAAAAACCCCCAGGGCCTGCGATGATGCCCCCTCTCCGCAAGCCGCCGTCCGGGTCGTACCAGTACGATCACGGCATGGCGAGCGCACACGACATCATGCAGCGAATGAAGGAAGTCCAGTTGGCCCGCGAGGAGGCCTTCCAGCCGCTGGCGGAGATCCTGGCGAAGCGCGAGGACCTCCAGCGGCAGTTGGCGGAGACGGACGCGCCGTACGCCGAGGCGTTCGTCGCGGCGGAGGCGGCGGGCTGGACCGCGGAGGAACTGACGGGCATCGGCGCCGAGGAACCGGCGAGGCGCCCGAAGGGGCGGCCGCGCAGTCGGCGGACGTCGAAGAAGGAGACGCCGAGCAGGGCATCGGGCACTTCCGCAGCGGAGTCCTCGCAGACGCCGCCAGCGGCTTCGATCCCCGGACAGGATGGCGCCGGTGAGTCCGCGGCCGCCGGTGCCGGAAGCACCTCCGGCTGACCGACGTTGAAGGCAGAGAAGGGGCCCCACTGTGCGGGGCCCCTTCTCGTTGTGCACGCTTCCCTCCCCGGCCGGCGCTCAAGACGGCCGTCTACGAGCTCACCGGCGACGAGCTGCTCGCCGAGCTGCCCGTGCCCGTGCCGGTCGACGTCACCTGTCACGGGCTGTGCGCCCAGATCACCGCCCTGTCCCGTGGACAGCAGCGCACCGGGCACCTGTTCGTGCATTCCACGGTCAACGAGCACGCCAATGACACTCCCCGTGGGACAGCGGCGATCTCACGCACCAGGCGTACGAAGCGGCGTTCGGTCCGGTCGACGAGCGGTACTGGATCCCGGCCGCCGAGGCCGAGCGGCGCCGCCAGGTCCTCGACGCCCGGTACGCCTCCATCGGCATCGCTGACCGCGGAATGACAAGCGCCATCGACTACGCCGCGGCGTAGCCTCCGGCTCGGCTTCCGGCTCCGTCCTGGGCGGCGGGGCGATCCGGTCCGGCTCCAGCCCGACCTTGTGCGGGTGCACGCATGCCGGTGTCTGGTCGTCCAGGGTGTAGCGGAAGCCATCGGCCGGGTCGAACGGGCACTCCCACGAGGGGCGCGAGTACACCACGAACGCCTCGCGCGGCAGGCGCTTCGACGGGCAGATGCCACATGCCGGATGGTCCTCGCCCTGGGCGAACGGCCCGCTCATGACGGCACGGTAGCGGAGTCCCGGCACCCGCCGGGGCTTCATCGTGGGGTGGGTCAGGCTGCGGGGAACAGCTCCAGTTGTTTGGTCACCCGGCCCTCGGCACGCGGGACGAGCAGTGCCGCCGGGCTGGTGGCGGCGGCCTGCTCGTCCAGTCGGTAGAGCGTGGCCTGGTAGGTGGCCGTCGGCTCGTACCAGTCCTCTCCCTGGACGGCGGCAGAGACTGCGGCGCCCATGAAGGGGCTCACCGGGTCGGCGATCATCTGCGCGATGTTTCGCACGCCGCGGGCGCCCGCGCGGGTCGGAATGTAGGTCCACGGGTAGTCGCGGCGGAAGCCGACCAGGGCGCCGAGTTCGGGGGCGTTGACCGTGTTGGTGCCCTCGCCCTGGGGGACTTGGGCGGGGCGGAACTTGATGCCGTACCAGGGGGCGGTGACGCACGGACCGACATCGTTGAGAGGGAACGATCCGCCACCCTTGGGCTTGCCCGTCTCCGGGTTGATTCCGCGCTTGCCACGGGTGTCGGCCCACCAGTCAGCCGGGAGGTTGAGCGCGGTTGCGACGGTCACCTTCGGCAGGGCGGGGCGGCCCTGGTAGGGATCGATCCGGCGGTCGAGTTCCGGTGCCCAGTCCGGCAGTCGCCCGGTGCGCTTGAGGACATGCGCCCACATCGCGCGGGCCGCCTTGTCGCCGTCCACGTGATCGGCGTAGCGGGGCTCCTCGTAGCGGGTGGCGACCATCCACGCGCGTTCGCGGTGGGTAGCCGCGCCGAAGTCGGCGGCGTCCGCAACCTGCCACGAGCACCAGACCCAGTCGAGGCCCTCCACGCTGGTGATCTCGGACTGGATGGCTTCGGCCAGGGCCGGGCTCTGCTTGAGCAGGTTCGCGCTCTGTTCCATGGTGATGGACACCAGCGGGGCGCCGATCTGGACCAGGCACATCGGCCAGATCAGCATCTCGGCCATGAGCGCTGTGCGGTCGTCGGAGACCACGCTCGCCGCCCATGTCCGGAAGTCCGCGGGAGTCATGCAGGGGGGCAGGTGACCGCCGCCGCACGATTTGCCCCAGCCGTCGGCGTCGGGGTGATCCTCCATGCCGTCGATGACGTCGCCGAAGTAGTGGTGCGGGCCACCGTAGAGGCTGCACAGGTCGTCCACCTCGAGGAAGCCGAAGGCCTCGCTCGCCTGCCACATGATCGACTGGAGTTCGGAGATCTCGGCGGCGTTCCACCCGGCGCGCTTGCCCGCGCCGGAGAGGGTCTGGCAGGGCGGGGAGCCGTGGAAGCGGCGCACGCCCCGCAGGACGGGGTGACGTGGGTCGAGCGTGCGGATGTCCGCCTCGACCACCCAGTGTCCGGCCGCCCGGGCGGTCGCCGCGGCGTCGCGGTTGCACTCGATCAGAACCCAGTCGCCGCCGTCGTCCACCAGCGCCCGCCCGGCGGACATGCCGCCCGGGCCGCCGAAGGCCTCGATGCCGCGCTCCGGGTCGCCCTCGGCCCACGGCCGGGCCCAGTGCGGCGGGTAGGGGAAGGCGAAGTCGGTGCAGGCCTGGCAGTCTGCGCACTCCGTGCCGGTGCCGCAGACGATGCAGTGGGCGCACGTCCAGCCGTCCCACTCCAGCACCGCTGGCCGGAAGCCGTTCGCGTACGGGCGGCCGCCCTCGTCCGTCGCCACGCCGGAGACGTCGTTTCGTGCATGGGTGTCTTCCATGACCGGCCCTTGATCGTTGAGGTGGTTCGGTGTGGGCCCGGGGCCCGGTGCCGGGTGGGGATTCCCGCCCCCTTCCGACGTAACTAATACTCTCAAGTTTTTGGGTGTGGGTCAACTCCCGACACACCACAAAACCGCAGGTCAGAGGCTTCTTTGAGGGAATTTCAGGCAGTCTCGACCGGCCGCGCTCGTGCTCTTCGGGGGTTGGCTGGTGGCCTCCTATGACGGGTGGGCGGTGGCTGCCCACGGCCGGGCCGGGACGGTGCCTGACGACACGCTGCTCAGCCACGGTGATGCCGCTACCGACGCGGAGCGACCACGACGGACCCAGCCACTACGCGGCAGCAGATGCCCCCCCCCTCAGCCACAGACGGGCGGTACGGTCGCCTCACGCGTCCGCATCCGTGACGGCAGGGGTACGGCGCCCACCCCAACTCCACACCCCCAGACGGCCGACAGACGCCCGGCCACCCACCCCCCTCTCCCCGCCAGCCGCCTTTTCCAGCCCGAAGCACCCGCAGCCGCCCACGCTCCAGGCCACGGAGGCTTACAGACCCTAGGCGCGTGCGACACCACTCGGCCGCGGTTGCCCGCCGCCTGAACCCGCGCAGCGCCCGCTCCCTCTCACCATCAATTCACCTCTTAAGAGGTGAAGATGGGGCGGTCGGTGGAACGCAGATGGTCAGGGCGCCGGTCCGGGTCGCGCTGGCCATCATTGGCCGGGGGTCGTCTACTGCTGGTCCTGCTTGCGGGCCTGGGTCACGATGCGCTTCCAGGTGTGGGCGGATCCGCCGTAGTGCGCGGCGAGGTCGGCAGCCACTTCGCCGGGCTTCCGGTCAGGCTCGGCTGCCAGCGCCGCGGCGGCCTGCCGCACACGGGGGTCTGGCGTCTGGGCCTTGGGGTCGGGGCCGGACGGGCGGCCGCCGACGGTGCCGAGCCCCCCGGCGGGGTTGTCGGCGAACGCCCAGAGCTGGGCCCGGGTGCGGTACTCGCGGGTGCGCGTCGGCAGTTCCTCGACGCGGACCGGGTCCGGCCAGCCGGGCGGCGGGTTCTTGGCGTACTGGGTGATCCGGCTGGGGTTGACGCCGAGCACGCGAGCCTGCCCCGCTGGCGGGAGTTCCTCGTCCGGGTCGCCGCTGCGGTCCACCCCGGAGAGGTCGCGGGGCCGCTGGCAGTGCTCCTCGAACCACACGCTCCACACGTCCAGGTCCCAGTGCATGACGCCGTCGATCTCGTGGCACGCAGGGTGGCCGTTGGACTTGCGGTCGCGCCACAGCGCGCCGAGCGTGGCCCGGCTGTAGCCGCTGTGCTTGATCAGGTCCTCGCGGTTCGCCCACTGACGGCCGTCGACGGTCTTCACGGGGGTGCTCCTGGTGGTGTCGGTCGTGGATACGATGGTGACTGGTTCGGTTATGGGCCGTTGAGGGCCCTCGGTGGCCGGACCGCACGGCCCGGCGGGATTCCCACGCTTTTGCGCCCCGCCGGGCCGCTCGACTTCTGGCTCCGGGCGACTCCGGCCTCCTCAGAACAGGGTGTACTGCGCCTCGTCCGGTCCGACGCGTCGGCTTCCACGGGCAGTGCTGACCTCGTCCGAACAGCGGTCGGGGCCCGGCTCTACCGGCCCAGCTTCGGCCTCCACGGACGCCGCGGGCCCGGCGGGGATCGGACCATCCTTGAGGCAGGGGCACCGGCACCACCACAGGCAGGGCGCATCGTCGGCTCGGAGGATGAGCTTCGCGACGCCCCGCCCCCGGGTGTCACGCACCCAGTCGGTGTTGTCGTCCACGTGCGGGCCACCCTCCTGCCGGTGAACGCACAGATCGCAGCGGCCGGAACGGCAGTTCCAGCAGGTGCCCCGCTCGCAGTTGGCCCACCGGTTGAAGCCGAACGGATACTTCCGGTCGATCATCGTGAAGTACTCGGGCCAGACCTGCTCGCGCACCCAGGCGCCCTCGTCCTCGCTCATCGGCGACGGGTTGGGCACCGGGTCCACGATGCCCATGATCAGGGCGCCTTGGAGGTTGAGGGCGGAGGTGCCCCGTACGATCTCGCGCTCCTCCGGCGTGAGCGTGCGCTGCGGGCGGCGGATGACAGGGCGGGCGGCGGCGCTCGCGGTCTCGTTCATGCCAGCGGTAGGCCTGCCCGATGACTCGGTCTTCACCGATGATCACGGGGTAACGACATTCGACGTCCGGCTCTCCGACGCGGTACGGCAGGGCGGTCGTGATGGTGCTCATGCACATGCTCCTGATGAGGTTGTTCGGTGTGGGGCCCGGCGGGCGGACGGGATTCCCGCCCCGTCCGCCCGCCGGTCTGTACAGGCGCCGGTCAGCCGAGCGGGCCGACAAAGGCTTCGAGCAGGAAGTCCGTGAAGTCCTCGCCGCCCTTGGCCTCGAGGAGCCCGGCGTACAGCAGCGCGGCCTCCGACCGGATCAGCCACCGCACGTCGTACTGGTCGAGGAAGCCGTCGACCGCGTCGATGACGTCCTGGGCGTCGCTGTAGGACTCGTCGGCACCGAGGGTGTCCAGGAGCTCTCCGTCCATCCAGAGTTGGACCGTGAAGGTGCCCGCGTTCGCTTCACACCCGGGGCGCAGTTCGGCGTCCGCGTCGGGCAGGGTGATGCGGCCAAAGACGCTGGCGGCGCTGCTCATGTGGTTCATTCACTGCCTCCAGTTGAGGTTCATCGGTGTGTGTCGGCCGGGGATTCCCGCCCCCGCCCGCTCACGGGGTGATGACTGGTCAGGCCTGCTCGTCGGCGCCGATGGAGATCAGCAGGAGCGCCCAGTCCGGGCCGCCTTTGGCCTGGACGAGACCGGCGTAGAGAAGCGCGGCCTCCTCGTCGGTGACGGCGCGCACGCCGTGGTCGGCAAGAAAGGCGTCGATCGTCTCAAGCGGCTCGTCGGCGTACCGGAAAGTTTCGATCAGGCCATGGATGCCGCCGGGCTCACCGTTCTTCCAGAGCTGGATGGAGAAGGTGCGCAGCCGGGGGTCGAAGACAGGTCGCAGCACGACGGTGCCGTCCAGGGCGAGGCGGTCGAGATTGTCGAAGTTGATCACGGCAATTCCTTCGGTTGAGGTGGTTCGGTGTGGGCCCGGTGCCGGGTGGGGATTCCCGCCCCCTTCCGACGTAACTAATACTCTCAAGTTTTTGGGTGTGGGTCAACTCCCGACACACCACAAAACCGCAGGTCAGAGGCTTCTTTGAGGGAATTTCAGGCAGTCTCGACCGGCCGCGCTCGTGCTCTTCGGGGGTTGGCTGGTGGCCTCCTATGACGGGTGGGCGGTGGCTGCCCACGGCCGGGCCGGGACGGTGCCTGACGACACGCTGCTCAGCCACGGTGATGCCGCTACCGACGCGGAGCGACCACGACGGACCCAGCCACTACGCGGCAGCAGATGCCCCCCCCTCAGCCACAGACGGGCGGTACGGTCGCCTCACGCGTCCGCATCCGTGACGGCAGGGGTACGGCGCCCACCCCAACTCCACACCCCCAGACGGCCGACAGACGCCCGGCCACCCACCCCCCTCTCCCCGCCAGCCGCCTTTTCCAGCCCGAAGCACCCGCAGCCGCCCACGCTCCAGGCCACGGAGGCTTAC
>NZ_JBEZHR010000025.1:0-45858 GCF_040650655.1 Streptomyces sp. NPDC048636
CCCCGGGGGGGGGGGGTGCCACACCCTCTTTTCGTTCCGCCCCCACCCCGCCCTGGCGCAGGCTCCAAGCGACGGACAGGGGACCACCACCCGCCACCGTGACGAAGAGCCCGTTGCGACGGGCCGGGCGGCCACCTCCGTGGAGAGAGGTGGGCCGTAACCGGCCCCCTGCCCTACGCAGCCGATCAGCTCTGGCGGTGGCCCCACGGGCAGGCTGCGAGCGTCGGGCAGGAGCCATCCCGGACCACCGCACGACGGCCTGACAGCCTTCCGACTTCGTACTGGCGCAGGTCTCGAACCCGGCCTGAACACAACCGGAAAGCAGCCGACCCCCAGCACGACGAAGGCTCCGGCGCCGCCGTTCTCGGCGGCGCCGGGGCCGGCTCACTCACCGAACCCCGTGAGCCTCAATGAGACGACGGGACGCGCAGCGAGCAACAGTCCGCGTCCCGGATACCCACAAGCTCCGGCGCCCGCCGCGGTGCGGCGGGCGCCGGGCTCACGACAACCGGGTCAGGACATCGGGCGGTGGCAGTAGTGACAGGCCCCGCCGAGGCCCACGCACGGGCCGTTGTCGTCACGACCCAGGCACGCGTTGCTCAGAGTCGCCAGAACCCGTACGACCTTCTTCGCGAGCACCTTCATCGTCTCTTTCCTCTCCGCCGAGGAGGGGGGACCGCCCCTTGGTGGTCCGTTGTGGCCCCTGCCCGACGCAGCCGATACGCCCTGGGGGTGGGGTGGGGGCAAACCTGCTTTTGGTTTGCGGCCACCCCACCCCCAGGGCAGGCTGCAAGCGGCGGGCGGGGGCCACAACGGACCACCGGAGGGTCACCACTCGCGCGAGAGAAGGACAGCGGGCGCCCCGAAGCCCCCACGCGCCACGGACGGGAAACGCCCAAGCACAGCGCCAGTCCGAACAAGGCCCAGTAGAGCTGAGCCGGTACCCGCCGGCATCCACACGCCGATGGCCCCGGCACCGCCGAGTACGGCAGTACCGGGGCCATCCATCCAGCCCCGCTCAGGAATCGTTGTTTTCCTCCGAGCCGGACCCGCCCTCAGGCGGGGGAGGCGCGGGCCGGGGCTCGTGACCACCGGCGTCCGTCCACATGCCGTGCTGCGCCATGGTCTCCTCCTTTTCGACGGTGCCGGGCGGTGCCTCCGTCGTGAGGGAGGGGGTCCGTGGTGGGCCCTGCCCGGCGCAGCCGATACGCCCTGGGGGCGGGTGGCCACAAACGCGCTTTTCGTTTGCGGCCACCCCACCCCAGGGGCAGGCTGCAAGCGGCGGGCAGGGCCCACCACGGACCCCTCTCCCGACGGAGGCACCGCCTCCGCACCGACGAGAAGGAGCAGGGCGAGCGGGGACGACGGCGGAGGACCGGCCGGCGCGCGGTGGCATGGGTACACGTTCTGAACGGCGGGCAGGGGCCACCATGGACCGGAGCCCCGGAACCACCGGTACGGATGGTCACGGGCCTGACGGACGGTCACGGGCCTGGCCGAAGCCTTCCGGCCCCCTCGAAGAGGGCCGGAAGGCCGGTCACTCGCGCGTCACCCCGTGGCACCCCACCCGCTGTCGGCGGGGGCGTCGAAGTGGCGTTCCTCGCGCTCCAGGTTCGCCACGAACGCGTCGACCCGCGCCGTGTCCTGGGCCACCAGGTTCCCGGTCCGCCGGTAGCCGCGACGGAAGACGCCGGTCTGCGGAACCGGCACAACGAACGCACCCCGGGACAGCGCCTTCGCCACGAACGTCCCGTCCTCCGGGCCGTAGGCCACATAATCGGGCGGGAACCCGATGTCGGCCACCGGCCCCGAGGCCACGAGGTCGCCGCGGCCGACCAGTTCGTACACCTCGCGCGGGCCCAGGCGTCCGTCCGCCCCGAAGTTCCGGAACCGTCCGTCACCGGCAGCGGTCTTCTTCCCGTACGGCAGACGCTCCGGCGTCGGAGCGGTGGGCTCCAGGTACTCCTCCCGGCCCGACACCGTGATCAGGTACGGCGACAGAAGGTGCCGTACCGCGTGCTCCAGCAGGTAGTTGGGCGCCATCTGGAGGTCGTCGTCCAGGAAGACCGTGACCAGGTGGTCGGTCTGCCACTGACCCAGGTTCCTGGCACCGCCGCGGTACACCCGCTCCTTCGACCGCACGAGTCGCACCTGCGGCGGCAGCCCGAGGGGCAGCCGCAGCGGGGAAGAACTCTTGTCGTCCACGATGACGCACTCCCACGGCGTCTGCCCCGGAAGCCGTTCAGCGGCCCCGATGACGCTCTCGACCGTCCCGGCCAGCACGCTGTGCACGTCACGCGCGGAGATGACGACGCTGACCCCTGGCAGGGTCGGAAGATCCCGGCCGGTCTCCGGCAGCCCCAGGGCCTCCATGGCCGCCTCCAGCAGCCAGTAGTCGTTGCTGCGAGCCCCCAGCCGTTCCCGGACACTCACCAACCTTCCGGCCGCTCGCGCCGTGGGCCAGCCCAGCCACTCCAGCGCCTCCCCGAGCTCCTTGTCCGGCGCCCGCCCCAGCTCCGCGACGACACTCTCCGGGTGGTCCCGCACCACCAGGAGCATCCGGGCGTTGACGGTCTCCCTGGTGCGCACCGCCCACTGGGCGAGGTCGCTCATGTTCCGGGAGCCCAGCGGTTCCCAGCCTCCAGGACCCGCGATCCAGCTGTGCCGGGTGGGGCCCGCCAGCCGCACCTGGCTGACCCCGATGACAGCGTCCACCACCACCTCCAGCGGCACGAAACCGTGCCGCGCCCACCGGTCCAACGCGACCGACGGCTGCACGAGGGAACGACGCACCCCGCTCGGGACCACAACGTTCGTACTCATCTGACCTCCTGACTGTTGGGGACGGGCCGGAAGTGGCCCGTCCGGAAACCTGAAAGGCCCGCACAGCGGCGGGCCGGGCACGAAAAAGGGCGGCCCCTCGCGAGAGGGGCTGCCCTTCCGGGGAGGGGGAGCGGCTGGGCCGCTCCCCCCGGGGGTCAGCCTTCGTCGACCAGCCCCTCCAGGAACTTGGGGGCGGCTACCGGCTTCTCAGCCTTCCTGCGCACGACGACCTCGGTGAGAACGAGGTGGTCACTGCCGTAGGTCCCGCCCGCCTTCCTGCGACCCTGCTCGTACTCGAGGCTGAGGGCGGTCACGTAGTCACCCTGTCCCAGCGACGTGATGAGGTCGATCCACCCACGCTGCCCGGTGGTGAAGGTGATGTAGTCGTCCTCTCGCCGGGTCTCCTCGTTACGGTTCGTCACGCGGACGGTGAGAGTCGCCCAGGTTCCCTTCGGGTTCACGTAGGTCCTCTCGACGTGCCCGGTCGCCGTGGCGAGGTAGGGGAGCTTCTTGGCGAGGACCCTCAGTGCCTGCGCGACGGTGATCTGTTCCACGGTCTTCCTCCTGTGCTGTGGCCGGGAGGGCTGGCCGCTCGGTGCGGCCCGGGGCTCTGTGGTCCCCTTCCCGGTGATCGGCCGACAGCGCCGCGTCGGGGCGGGGGGTCAACCGGGCGCTTTTCCCGGTTGACCCCCCGCCCCGACGCGGGGCAGGCTCAGGCACCGGGAAGGGGGGCGCAGAGCCCCGCACCGCGACCGTGGGCGCTCCTACCCGCCTGGATCGGGGGTGGCAGGAGTGCCGTCCACCCCAGCCGCCCCACCGCCCCGGCTCAGCCTCGCGGCGCCTACGTGCAGAACCACAGGCGGTCGACCTCGGCAAACCCCCACCGAGTCGTACAGCCGGTAGGCGGCACTGCGGTCATCCTCCGCCGACGGACCGTCGTCCACGCAGAGGATCACCTCGTCCGCGCCGAGCTCCAGCAGCAGCCTCAGCGCCAACCACACCCACCAAGAGAAAAGCTGGCACGGTACGCACAAACCCGTTGCCGGACCTCTCACCGAACTTCGAAAGAACGGTGCGAGGCGAACACGGGGCGGACTGCACGAACCCTGGCCCGCGTCACCAGCCGATTCCGGCGATACAAGCCACACAGCCCCTCTGTCGACCCCAACAGGGAAAGGGCCCCGGTGCCGCCGAGTTCCGGCGGCACCGGGGCCCGTCCCTATACGACAGAACTCACTTGGTCGTTCCGCCCTCCTCCAGCGGTGACTTGGGTGAGGAGTCCTTACGGTCCGTCTTCTGCTCCTCCACGTAACGCATGAGCGGTCTCCTTCTTCAACTGTGCCGGGTGGTGGCCTCCGTCGAGAAGGAGGCGGGTCGTGTTCGGCCCTGCCCGACGCGGCCGATCAGCGCCAGGGCGGGGTGGGGGCAAACCGCTCTTTGGTTTGCCCCCACCCCGCCCTGGCGCAGGCTCCAAGCGACGGGCAGGGCCCACCACGACCCACCGCAACGAACAGCACCGGCAACAGACAGGGGAGGAGAGGTCCCGGCCCTCTAGAGAGGCCCGATCCCACCCACACCGTCAGAAGAAGAAGCCGACGAAACCAGCACAGTCCACGAGACATGAATCGGCTGCCCACTAGCTGCACCAACCTGCAGGCACCGACCCGCTGTCTTCTCCGCCCGCAGCCGCTCGAACGATCGGCCCCGAAGGGACCAACCACACACAGAAAGGCCGGTGCCCGCCAGGACCTGGCGGGCACCGGAGTCATCTCTCAGGCTGTCAGCTCTGCTTGATGTTGCCGCAGCTGTAGCAGACCCACATCGAGCCGCCCTGGTCGCCCGGCTTCTGCATCTGCGCACCACACTTGTCGCACTGCATGGGGTTGTCCCTTCTCCAGATGCCGGGAGGGGAGGGCCGCTCTCTGCGGCCCGTGGTGGCCCCTGCCCGACGCGGCCGATCAGCACCAGGGCGGGGTGGGGGCAAACCGCTCTTTGGTTTGCCCCCACCCCGCCCTGGTGCAGGCTTCAAGCGACGGGCAGGGGCCACCACGGGCCACCCCAGAGAACGGCCCCCCGGCACCTGGAGAAGGGACAACCCCGGTCAGGGTGACAACTGACCACGCGCAGATGCAGAAGCCGGGACCAGCGCGGCTCAATCGAGGTCTGCTACAGCTGCGGCAACATCAAGGCCATCGGACAGAGCTGACAAACTGAGAGATGACTCCGGTACCCATCAGGACCTGACAGGCACCGGCCTCTCCGCGTGCCACACACACCCCACCGGAACCACCACGCCAGCCCTCCGACAAACGGCAGGCTCGAGACAACAGCTCGATCACTCCCGACCCGATACCTCACCCGGCCACAAACCTGACCAGGCACGCACCACTTCCTCAGCGTTGTTCGGCGACGCCGTGACGCTCGCGGAACAACCGCCTGCACCTGGTCGAGAGGGCGCGAGAAGCTGCCGCCCGGTGGCGGACAAGCCAGAGGGCTGGCCCCGGCACACCAGAAGCGGGCACACAGCCAGCGCCCCCTGCGGCACACGAGCACGACGCGCATACGCAGACCGAGACCCACCACTTACCGCGGAGTGGCCATGTCCGCCTGCCCCTCCCGCCAGGGAAGAGAACCCTGCCAGGAAAGGACGGCGACCGACAGCGCAGCAGGACGGTGGACAGAGCGTCGACACTGAGAACGCGCTCCGGGCAGCGAACGAAAGCCCAGGCCACAGGCACCAGCAGCCCGAAGACACCGAACGCATCACTGACCTCACCGGCCGCCCTACGACACCCCTCCTTGGCTCTGTTCACGTCGCAGAGCAGCGTTTCGACAGCAGTTCGGGAGGCAGGTGCCCGCGCCGGATATTCACGACTTCGGGCAGCAGCTCGGTGGTGACCGGCGGGAAGCCGTCTGCCGCCCGTCCGGAACTCGCGGCAAAAGCGCTGGCTACGGGCGTAGGTGGCAGCCGCCATCGCGCCGTTGCCGGGCGTCGGCGGGTGCCTCCCGCTCTCGTGAACATCGACTCTTCCGGTCTGCGGGGGCCTTCCGGAGCCATGAACATCTGCTGCCGGAAGTCGCGAACAAAGCCACCTCCTGGCGTAACCGCCGCAACCGGCGAAGGAGCAGCAATAAGCGAAGCCCTATTGCATAGCTCGCTCTCTCCCTCCCCCTCCACAGGGGGAGGGAGGGAGAGGACGGATGGTTCAGTGGCTCTAGGTGCGGGGCAGTCCCAGAGACGTGCCGTAGTGAGAGACTTCGAGAACCGCCTCAGCCAGGTCCGCGGAGGCATTCCGGCACACGTGCGAGGTCCCGGGCTCCGCCAAGCGGTCCGGCTTCGGTGCCTCCCCGCGACAGGAACGAGAGGGATGACTGCCCTGTTCGGTGAATCGCCCGAGAACCAGCAACAACCGTCCGGTGCCAGCAGTCGCTCAGAACGGGCTTCCGGCGACGGACACGAGCGGAAGCGGAACGAGCGGAATAAGAAGCAGGAGCGGCCGGACAAGGCACAGCAGTTGTCGGCCCGGCAACTGGCCGAAGTGTTCGCCTTCGCCTCGGCACTGGCGTGGAGGGCGGACAGGCGGCGCCTGTGTCTTGTCGCCGGGCTCCAGCTCCTGATCGGAACAGGCTTCGGCACCGGCATCCTCCTGGCCTGGCACCTTCTCTCCCGGCCGGAAACACTCTCCCTCGGAGGAGAAGAGTGGCGTCAAAGCCTGCCGGCCCTCGTCGGCGGCGCGGTGCTCCTCACTGTCCTGAGCCTGGCCCGGGATCTGCTCTCCCTCGTCTCGAATGCCCAAGGGCGACTCCTCGGCCTGCAGGTGGACCGGTTCGCTACTGAGCAGGTGCTCGGAGCGGCTCTTGCGACGCCGTTGTCCGTCTTCGAAGAGCCCGACTTCCACGACCGGCTGCAGCGCGCCGTTTTCGCCTCTCGCTCCCAGGCGACCATGACGATCAGCACCCTGAACCTCCTGCTCGGGGCCGCTGTACAGACCGGCGCGGTGGCCGTCTCCTTCGCAGTGATCGCCTGGTGGCTGCTGCCGTTCATCGCCATCGCCGCTGTGCCGGTCATCTGCACGGCGCGGTGGGCGCGGCAGGCCCAGTATCAGGTGCACACTCAGGTCACCGAGAACCGGCGTATCCGTCAGTACGTCGAGGGGCTGCTGACCGGACGGCAGGAAGCCAAAGAGGTACGTGCGTTCGCCCTCGGCCCCACTCTGCTCGACCGCTGGCGCAAGCACTACGAGAACGAGTTCGAACAACAGATCGCGGTGAACCGAAACTCCACCCGTCAGCAGGTCGGCGGCCGCGTTCTCACGAAGCTCGTGCTGCTCGTGTTCCTGGGCGTGGTGCTGTGGCTCGGCAGCCTCGACTACCTCGATTCGATCACTGCGGCCACCGCCGTCGTGGCGCTCGTGATGCTCACCCAGAGCGTGCAAATCGTCGGATACATTGTCGTCTCGAGCGGTGAACAGCTTCTGTATCTCAATGATCTGCGCGCATTCACCAACGCCCCCGAGGGGCAGCCCCCGTTCTCCGGCTCGCGGGCGAGTCTTGTCCGTCAGGGCTGCTCGACGCCCCGTGCCCTGTGCGTGTCTGACGTCACCTTCACCTACCCGGGATCCCGGGAGCCCGCCCTGGCCGGAATCAGCATGACGCTGCCGGCGGGCCGCACAGTGGCTCTCGTAGGGCCGAACGGCTCAGGCAAGACAACACTCAGCAAGCTGATCGCCGGGCTGTACACCCCCGACAGTGGACACGTGTCGCTGGACGGGAGCCCCGCGCCCGATCCTTCCCGCCTTCAAGAAGCCGTGGCGCTGGTCTTCCAAGATTTCGTCCGCTACAAGTTCACAGCCGAGGACAACATCACCTTCGGACGTCCCACCTCCCCGCCCGACAGCGAGGCGGCAGTCCGCGCTGCGCGCGAGGCCGGGGCGCACGACTTCATCAGTGCGCTTCGGTACGGCTACCACACGTATCTGGGCAAGGAGTTCACAGAGGGCGCCGATCTTTCAGGCGGCGAGTGGCAACGTCTCGCTCTGGCCCGCGCCTTCTACCGGAACGCAGGCTGCGTCATCTTGGACGAGCCCACCGCCGCGTTGGACGCCGAGGCGGAGGCAGAACTCTTCGCGCATGTACGGGACCTGTTCGCCGACCGCACGGTGGTATTGATCTCCCACCGGTTCTCCAGTATCCGAATGGCGGACTACATCTACGTCCTCGACGAGGGCATGGTCGTCGAGGAAGGCACGCACACAGCTCTGATGAGACGGGAGGGTGTCTACGCCCGTCTGTACCTGGCGCAGGCCTCCTCCTTCCTCGACGAGTCGGCCGGCTGAGCCTCCGGGTGGGGTGAGCACCCGGACGGACCGTCTACTGCGGTGTGCTCTCCTCAGCCAGCCGCGGCACATCTCGGCGGGCGTAGCGGCCGAAACGGCCGGGCGGCAGTCCGGAGCGTTCGGCGGTGACTTCGAACTTCCCGACGGACCATCCCAGCACCTGTGCGGCCTCTTCACTGTTCAGGCTCGCCTCGATCCAGGCGTGGCGGTCGGATATGGCCGCAGTGACGTCCGCCGGATCGAGGGCGTCCAAGTCCTCGACGGCGTACAGCGGCCATCCTCGGTAGTCACCGACCGGGCAGAGGAGGCCGCGTTCGGCCAGCAGCTGGATGTCGGCCCGCTCCACTTCCAGGCCCGTGCGCTGCGCGAGGTGTTCCGCGGACTTCTCGGAACCGAGGCCCGGGTGGTCACCGATCACTGCGAGGATCTCCTCGACACGGTCCGGAAGCGTCTTTGCCAGCTCCTTCGACCAGCGCTTCTGCTCAGTGTCGGGCTCCGGGACCAGGCCGCGCTCCTGGGCCCGCCGCAGCTGCCAGGTCTTCAGGCCCAGATAGCGACTCAGCTGCACTGGGCCGAATGATTGGCCCCGCTGTGCCCCGCGCGCCCGCGGAACGGCCGACCGGCTGTCGGCGCCGGATACGACCGGCTCCTGCTTCGGCTCCAGAGCGGCCACGATCTCCTCGACGCGGTCCGGAAGGGTCCTGGCAAGGTCGTAGGACCAGCGCTTGTCGTCGATGTCAGGCGGCGGGACCAATCCCCGGTTCTGGGCACGGCGCAGCTGTGACTCCTCGATACCCAGCCATCGGGCGAGCTGCACGGGTCCGAAGTCGGTACGGTTCTGACTCACGGTGCTTCCCTCCGCTTGACACGGTTTGCACGAAGTGGCGGCCGACCACGGAACAGGGCCGCTTCCAGTATCTCGTGTGGCACCGACAGTCGTCCGGGCCGGTTCGTCAGCGCCGGATGTCCGGCGGCTGGGCGGTAGGGGGCGTCGAGCCGAGGTCAGTGCACAGCTGGGGCCAGCGCAGGTCCTTGGCGACCTTCGAGGCGGCGACCCAGATCTGTCCGCCGTCGCAGTCCCGCCAGGTGGGAAAGCTGAAGGAATAGCCTCGGATGCCCCCGGAGGCGGAGAGGTGGGCGCGCCATTCGACTCCGGCTGCGGTGAGGGCGCGTTCGAAGGTGTCTTGGCCCCGGCCGCGGGTCGCGTCGCGTGCGGCGCGTATGCGGGCACGTAGCTCCTCCCTCTCGGGACGGGACGCTCCCCTGCGTTGGCTCGCTGCTCGTTCGGGACGGGTGGCCTGGGGTGCCACACGATTGCTGCGTTCTTCGGCGTTGACGAGCTTCCATACGCGTTCGATGTCGCGGACGACGGGCCAGGAGCGGTGGTAGTCGAAGGCGTCCCGCACCAGCCGGCCGGTCCAGTCGACGCGGCTGATGGTGAGGTGGATGTGGTCCTCGCCGTGCCGCACGGCGACCCAGGGGCAGTTGCCGTATCCCATCCGGGTCACGTAGCGCTCTGCGATCCGGGCCCAGGACGCGTCAGGGAGGATCGGGTCGTCGGGGGCGGTGCGCAGGGCGCAGCGCCAGATGGGGCGGGCTATGTCACCGCGCCGGGCGGTGTGGGCGTCGATGAGGTGGGCCAGCTGGTCGACGGTGCCGGGAACGTTGCCGGCTACCAGGCGGGGGTCGATGTGCTCCTCGTCGCGGCCGGGGCCGAAGTCGTAGCGGAGGGCGCGGTTGGCGCGTCGGCCCTTTGTGATCTTCGCGATCACCGTGCCCGTCCGACGGTCCGCTCGGGCGCTGCGGGAAGTCCGCGCATCTGGAGGGCGGCGTTGCCGAGTTGGGCGAGCGTGGTGTCGGCGCCGGCGGGCAGGGAGCCGTGCTCCTGGGCGAGGCGCAGCAAGCCGCGCAGGTCTTCTGCCGCCTGCACGAGCTGTGCGTAGGCGGTCTCGTTGGCCTCGGGGACCCGGGGGACGTCGCCGGGGATGCCGGGGTGGCCGTTGAGGGATTCCTCGACGACTGCCCGGACCCAGGCGCCGAGTTCTTTGCGCTCGGTCCCCTGGCGGGCGCGCTGCCAGCGCTCCAGTTCCTCGGCGTTCAGGCGCACGCTCACGCAGTGCGTGCGCTTGCTTTCCGGATTCCCTCGCACCATGCCGGTCTCCCCCCGACTCTCGGATCAGCCACCACAGCATCACAGGTGTGACGCGGGGCACCAACCGTAATCGCCGTCTCTGGAGGCACACTTACGCAGGTGGGCTGCCGCACCGCGCAGGGTGGGACGTGGAGACAGGCACGGCTCCGTGCTGCGGGGAGAGGCGGCGCTTCCCCTGTCCGGTCGGGCCCCCGGGTCTTCCGGACACCGCGTCCACGCTCTTGGGCGACTGCGGTGCAGTTCGGCGCAGAGGAGACAGACCATGACCGCATCACCCGCCTCACGCGGAGCAGTCCGGCCCTCTGACGGGACGGGGATTGATGCCGGGCCACCCGGCCGCCACAACCGGTCGGTGGGTGACACCTTCACACAGGTGTGTGGCGCCCTGTTCGGGGACAAGCGGCTGAGCTTCCGGGCGAAGGGAGTCTTCGGGCTGATCTGTACGCACGGGGGCGGCCCGGGAGTTACGGCCGAACTGATCGCGGAGTGCTCCACGGACGGAGTCTCGGCGGTGAGGGCCGCGCTGCGGGAGCTGGAGGAGTTCGGTTACCTGGTGCGGGAGCGATCTGCTCGCTCCGGGGGCCCGCTGGGCGAGGTCTCGTACTCCGTCTCGGAAGTGGCCGGGTCGGTACCGGGAGGTGACGGTTGCTCTCCGGGGTCGGCCCGCACGGATGAGGGGGGTTACGGATCCGCGCCGATGGTCGGTGCCCCGGCACCGGCAACGGCGCCTGGGGAGCGCGGAAGCGCTGACCGCGGTCCGTCCGCCCCGGCCGAGGACACGGAGGCAGCGCGGCGCCAGACGTCGGCTTCTCGCGGGACGTTCCTCGTCAGCGGCCAGGTGCGGGAGGTACTGCTGGCCTTCCCCGAAAGCTTCCGGGAGGCGATACGGGCAGCGGCGCACACGGACCGGCCGCGCGCTCTGGTCACCGCCGTCGAGCGGGAGTTGCGCACGGTGGAGCCGCTCCGGCTGGCCGAGCGGGTACGGCGGCGGTGGGCCGCGCACGGATACGCCCGTCTTCTGGCGGAGGGGGCTCTCAAGAGGCCGGTGGGTGCGGCGGTGGCCATGGTCAAGGCAGGTCCGTGCCCCGACCCCCGGTGCGAGGACGGGAGGCTGGAGGACGGTGCGGCCTGCCGGGCCTGCGGGGAACGGGAGAAGGACCGGCGCGCGGAACGGGCCCATCGGCGCCGGGAGCCGCGGCAGGAGGCTGCCGGGCCGCAGTCGTGTCCGCACTGTGGCGGACAACCGGGCGCGGACGGGGAACCCTGTGGGGCGTGCGCGCGGTCTGCGGAGGCGGTCCGCGAGGAGATCGCCAGGCTGGTCGACGGGGCCGTCCATGACTGGGCGGCGATGCCCGGTACCTCGGCCGCCGAGGCGCGTGCGGAGGTGGAGCGCGCGGTCGCGCGGGCCCGCACGGACGCTGCCGAAGCCGGAGCCGCCCCCGTCGGCCAGGCGCTGGCCGCGCGTCTGGCCGCCCTCGAAGAGGCTCGGCGCGCCCGGACGGCGCGGAACGAAATCGGCGCCGGAGATCGAGCTGGTCTGCTTGCAAACGCCGGTCGCCGGGGCCAACAGGGTGGGCCGGGGGTTCCCGCGCAGGCCACCACCCGGTTGGACCGGTGCCCGGGAGCGGACGGTACGGGCTGCCCCGAGGGGCGTGCCGCGGTCGGGAGGTACGGCCTGTGTGTGCGTTGCCGTGCTGTGGCCGTGGGTCGGGAGGCGACTGTGAGGCATGGGAGGCCCCCGCAGGCCCGGTGAGGCCTTCGTGGTGCTGCATGGCTTCCTTTGCTCGCGGCTTGTGCGTGCCTTCCCCATACCCTTCGGCTGCCCAGGGCCGGTCGTGGGCAGGATGCGTGGATCGAGGTTGAGGGTGGTTGTTTTCCGGTCGCGGCGAAGCCGCCATCACGCGGGTGATCCACCGGGTAGCAGATGTGCACGGGGCTGCTGCGTGGGTGCGCGGCGAAGCCGCCTGCGACCCGGAGCACGGTCGACCCGCGCCGGGCGACTTCCGTCCAGGGGGTGTCCACCCGCAGATCGTCTGCGGCGTCTGTCTATGTATTAAGAGGCGGTTTGCGTTTTCGCAGGTCACAGCGTTTCTGAATAGCTCCCATCCGTATTTCGAATGACGCTTTCGGAAGTTGCAGTTTCCTATAGGCAACTCTTGTTCGATTTATGTTCGTAGCCGTGAGGGGCTGTGACACGACAGTGACGTGCCTATGAGCATCTCCTGTGTACTGTCCCCATGTTTCGTGTTGCCTATGGGCAACACGGCAGGTGAAAGGGGGGATATGAGGCCAAGTAGCACGCCTCGGCGGTTGCCCGCGGTGAATCGCGGGACGGGGGAGATCGTGCAGCTCGAGCTGCTGGGCAGGGAATCGTTCCAGCACAAAGGCGCCGAGGAGAATCCGGTACTGCCGGCGGCCAGGTACGACTGGCAGCCCCATCCAGGCCGTCATGTGAACGTCGCCAAGGCCCTGATGAGGAAGGTCTGGCACAAGGACAGTGGGTACCGGCAGAACGACCGGGACATCTTCGGTTTCTACGTGGCGCATTCGCCCGAGCGCGCCGAACCCTTGCGAATGACCTTCAAGGAGATCGCACAGACCTTGGGCATCCGGCCCGATACGGTGGCGCGGTCCGTGGGCAGGCTCCATGTCGGCGGGCTGTTGCTGGAGGCCGAGAAGGTGGGCCGGATGAAGTTCTACCGGATCAACCCGCGGGCGGCCTTCGACGGTTCGGCATCCGAGCAGATGCGGGCCGTCCAGGACGCCCGTTTCCCGGTGATCCCGGCACCGAAGCCCTCACCGGTACCCAGGAAGAAGGAGACTTCATGACACTTCCCGCAGCGCGGCGGCCTGAGTTGCCCTTCACGCCGGAGCTCATGCACGGAATCCTGCTGGGCACGGCCGACGCCCCCGGTGCCGACTTCCGGGTGCTCAGCTACTACGCGACAGCCGTGCCGCTCGGCGAGACAGTGCGCAAGACCGCCAAGGAGATCGCGCAGACGGTCCAGCTCAGCCCGCCCAACACCGGCAAGAGCATCCGCCGGCTGGTCGAGGAGGGCTGGCTGGAGGTCTCCTACCGGGTGGGCCGGGTGACCTTCTACCGAGTCGGTCCCCGAGTCATGACCCTGGCCGCCCAGTCACCCGAGGAGGACTCCCGGCCGGCTGTTGCCAGCGTCAGCTACCTGCCGGGCGTCTACGAAGCCCAGGACCTGTAGCCACCGGGCGCCCCACGAGCTTCACCCCTCGGCCTCCAGGCTCAGGCATGCGAAATCCCCTGTGGTTGAGGGGCGTCGCACCAGATGGGGCCGCCGCCACCGCTCCGGCCTGACAACGGCTGCCCACCGGCATTCCGACCGACGGTGGCGCCGACCCCACCGAACTCCCCTCGAGCGGATCAGCCTGAACCCGGGCAACCCCCGCTCCGGCCTCGGTGACCTGACCGACCTCGTCGGCAGCCTCAGGGACCACGGCCAGAAGCAGGCGTCAGGACCTTGAGGAACTCGACGAGGCTCGCGCCATGGACCGGCTCCTGGCCATCCATGGGAGTCAGACCGCGTTGGCCAAGCGGCTCCCACCGCTCCCAGGACTGGATCTCCCAGCGGCTCGCGCTACTCAACCTCACCCCCGAGCTGCAACAGCGGATCGGGCAGGAGCCCATCCACCTTCTGCGTGCGGTCGGGAACAAGTCGGCCGATCAGCAGCAAGCCGCTCTGGAAGCTTTCAAAGCAGCAGCGGGCCCGGAAGGAAGCCGAAAAGCAGGAGCGCCGCCGCAAGCCCGAGCCCGCCCAGAGGGCCGCAACCGCGGGTGAGAGCTCCATCTCCTTCGCAGAGGCCCATTACGACGTAATAGAGCGCCAGGAGAAGGCAGCGGCATCTTCCGCAGCCGAATCCGTGCCCCTGGCCTCCGGACACACCAACACCCGGCACAAGCAGCCGCTCACAGGAAGGCGGCTGCCTCCTGATCGGACGCCATCGGTGCAACAGCTCCCACGGGCCCTGGCGAGTAGAGGCAGGCCCTGGGAGCCCATGGTGCATCCCGGCCGGCGTCCCCTCAGGGACATCTCCAGCCACTGACGTGAATGAGACACTGACCGCTCATCAAGGACGAGAGCAAGAGACAACGGGGGAACTGGTGCAGGGGGTGCACATGAGCCGCGTGCACCGCATGCTCATCGCTGTCGTAATCACCGGTGCCATGGTGATCGCGGCGATCGGCTTCGCGGGCTCCTACGCGGCGGTCCGCGACCTGGCCGAGCGCAAGGGCTTCGGCTCGTTCGCGCCGTTCTTCCCCATCGGTGTCGACGCGGGCATCGTCGTCCTGCTCGCCCTCGACCTGCTGCTGACCTGGATCCGCATCCCCTTCCCTCTGCTGCGGCAGACGGCCTGGCTGCTGACGGCCGCGACGATCGCCTTCAACGGCGCCGCGGCCTGGCCCGACCCGCTCGGCGTCGGCATGCACGCGGTGATCCCGGTGCTCTTCGTCGTCACCGTCGAGGCGGCCCGGCACGCGGTGGGCCGGGTGGCCGACATCACCGCCGACCGGCACATGGAGGGCGTGCGGGTCTCCCGCTGGCTGCTGGCCTTCCCCTCCACGTTCCGGCTGTGGCGGCGCATGAGGCTGTGGGAGCTGCGCTCCTACGACGAGGTGATCCGTATGGAACAGGACCGGCTGATCTACGAGACACGGCTGCGCGCCCAGTACGGCCGCTCCTGGCGGCGCCGGGCCCCCGTCGAGGCACTGATGCCGCTGAAGCTGACCCGCTACGGCGTGCCGCTGCACCAGACGGCGTCCTCCGAGCTGACGGCTGCGGGACAGCCCGCAGACTCACTCACACTCCTCAACGGTGCACCCCGGAAGGATTACTCCCTCCAGGGGGAAGACCTCCCGGGTTCGGCCGCGCTCGGCGCGCCGCGGTCCCCCCTGGATGCGGACAGCCACACCGAAGAGGAAACGCGGATAGCCCGCCACGCACACAGGACCGTTCCGGCCGATGCCGGCAGCCTTGCCCACCCCGGCGAGGCACCCGCAGGGGAGGATCCCCTGACACGTGAAGGGCTGACAGTCGCCGGGGCGGAGGAATCTGCCTCGGCGCCGATACCGATACCGCAGAAGCCAGCCGCGCCTGACAGCGCGCCCGAGTATCAGCAGGCACCCGATCAGGACCCGCACGACCGCCCTCGGACGTCTCCAACGGCGGGGCAGGCAGAGGAAACGGGCCCGTCCCAGAATGAAGGGGCCCCGACACTCGTCGACCGCTACTACCAGGCATGGTCAGACCTCACGGATCGGCTCGGCGCTGAGCCTGGTCTCCAGGAGCTGTCCGATCATCTCTGGATCAACGGCATGGCAGGCCGCAGGGGCGGCCCGATCAGTCCGAGCACCCTGCGCCGGTACCGGCTGGGCTGGCGCATCTACCGAGTGTGGGCCGAGCATCTCGAGATACAGGGCAGCGAACCTTCCCTCATCGAGCTGGAGGTGCTGTGCGCCAAGCACGGCATCCGCTCCAAGGGGCACCGCGGTGACCGCCTGAGCCAGGACGATCTCACGGTCTACCTCGCGGAGTGCCGACGCCGCTACGACGCATTCGCGGGTGCTTCGCGGAGGACCACCAGGTCGTGGTCGCTGTAGGCGACACCGAGGATCTCGTCACGGCCGTGGGCATGGGCGACCTCCCTCCCTCGGAGAGGGAGGGAGGTCGGGTGGTCCGGGGAGTCTCACCCCCGGGCTCCCGAAACGGAGCGTGCCAGTCTCCCGTCACTCCGCTCTTGTCATCCTGGTCACCAGGCAATGGAGGCTTCGGTCGTCCACTTCCACAGTCTCGATCGTTTCAGTCATTGGTCACTCAACGGGTCGTGGTGGGCGGCCGCCGGCGCGTCCGCCGCGGCGGAACGGGGACAGGAGACGGGGGGTTTGGGAGTCACGGGTGGGGTGCCATGTCCTTCGCCCGTGCGTAGTGGCCCTGGAACGCGACGGTCACCGTCGAGGTGGGGCCCTGTCTGTTCTTGGCGACGATCAGGTCCAGCTCCCCCGCCCGCGGGTCGTCCTTGGCGTACGCGTCCGGGCGGTGCAGCAGGATGACGGCGTTGGCGTCGGCCTCGATCGAGCCGGACTCGCGCAGGTCCGCGAGGGTCGGTGTCCGGTCGGCGCGCCGTTCCACCTCGCGGTTGAGCTGGGCGGCGGCGATCACGGTGGTCTGGAACTCGCTCGCGAGTTCCTTCAGCCCGCGGCTGAGTCCGTCGACCTCGGCCGTGCGGCTCTGGCCTCGCTTCTCGGCGGCCTTCATGATCTGGATGTAGTCGACCAGGAGGACGGCGGGAAGCCGGCCCCGGCCATTGAGCCAGCGCAGGCGGGAGCGGAGCTGGTGGAGGGTGGCGGCCGGGCCGTCGTCGACGACCAGCGGCGCCCCCGCGATCTGTTCGGCGGCCTGCTCCACGCGTCTGCGATCGTCTTCGTCGTACTGCCGTGCTTTCACCTGCTGGAGCCCGACTCTGGCCTCGGCCGCGATGATCCGTTCCATCAGCTGCGGGCGGTTCATCTCCATGGAGGAGACCATCGCGGTCCGACGGTGTCTGATGGATACATGCCGGGCTATGTCGAGTAGGACGACCGACTTGCCCACGGCGGGGCGGGCGGCGACGACGATGAGGTCACCGGGCTCCGCTCGCAGGATCCGCTCCAGGTCGGTGTAGGGCAGCGGAAGGCAGGACGGGCGGGGCTCATCCATGCTGCGGAGGTAGTCCTCCAGCATCTCGTCGAGCCACCGCACCCGCTCGAGGCCGCCTCCGGTGGCGTCGGTGGTGACGGCCTGTATCTCGGCGGACGCCCGGTCGAGGATGTCGTCGGTGTCGCCCTCGGCGAGGTATCCCATCTGGGTGATGCGGGTGCCGGCCTCCACCAGGCGGCGCAGCTTCGCCCGATCGGTGACGATCTCCGCGTAGTAGGCCGCGTTGGCCGCGGTCGGCACCGCGTGGACGAGGGTGTGGAGGTAGGCAGGACCGCCGACCCGGCCGATGCCGCCGGTCCTGGTGAGTTCGGCGGCCACGGTGATGGGGTCGGCAGGCTCCCCCCGTCCGTACAGGTCCATGACGGCGCTGAAGACGAGCTGGTGCTGAGGGCCGTAGAAATCGGTGCTCTTGAGCCCCGATTCGACGATCTCCCCGATCGCATCCTTCGACAGCAGCATGCCGCCGAGGACGCACTGTTCGGCGTCTGTGTCCTGGGGCGGGAGGCGCTCGAGGTGCACGGCCTCTCGGTGGGGCGGGGTGGTCGTGGGCCCGGGGCCGTCGTGCTCCGAGGCGGTGTGGGTGCTCATCGGTGATCTGCTATCCCGTGGTCGAGATCCAGGTAGGGGGTGGCGGGGCGGTTCTTCGGCTTGCCGCCGTTGGCCCGTGGCTCGGTGCTGGCCGGGAGGGTGGTAGGCGTGGCGCCGGGGTGGCAGGAGGGGCACTTTGTGAGCGTCCCTTCCGCCGATTCACGCAGCCGCTGGCCGGGCTGCGCAGGTGGGTTGCCGTCGTTGCAGATGCCACACCAGTCGGGCAGGGGCCGGCGCCGGCCAGGCAGGGTGACCTTGGCCGGTATCACGAAGCTCTCCAAATGGCGGGTCAGGTCGAACCAGTTGGCGCGCTTGCCCATGTCCGTCACGGCTGCCACGAGGTACTCCACGTCCTCCCCTTGGGCCAGCAGCAAGTTGGCGTCCCGTGTCAAGCGGCTGCGCGCTCGGGAGGGGATGCCGTGTCCGTGAGCCTGCCGGGAGGCGATCCACGCATCGGCGATCCGCTCGCCGTTGTGAGTGCTGTCGTGGTCGTCGGGCCGTGCGGTGGTGGCCGGTTCCGGTGCGCTCCGGCCTTTTGCGCTCTCTCCTCCTCCGGCCTGGGGGGCGGCGAGGTCGGCCTGAGGCGTGCCCGTGCGGGAGGGAGAGGAGGGCTTCTTGGAGAGACTTCTTTGAAGGGGCTGGTTTTCGCAGGTCAGGGATAGATCCGTTCCGGTTTTCCGGAAGGGCGTTCCAGAATCCTGGGACGGGGTTCCAGGATTCTGGAACGCGCACGGCGCGCTGTCTGCCGCTTGAGGTGTTCCAGATTTCTGGAACATCTCCCCGCCAGGACCCACCTGGCGTACCTGGGCAGTCATCCGGCCGTCCTCGTCCTGTCGGAGATCGGTGAGGTGGGTGGGCGGCTGGGGCTGGTCGGTCCGCCAGTTGGGGGTGTAGGCGTCCAGCTTGTCCCAGGCGTTGCGCCAGCCGGTGTACTCGGTCGGCGGCAGGTCTTTGACCGTGTAACCGCGCAGGATGCCGCGGGCGGCCTTCTCCTTGCCTTTGAGCGCGCTGGCGCCTTCGGCCGCGATGCTGTCCTTGGGCACGACGAGGTTCAGCTTCTTGAGGGCGTCGAGGAGCTCGTACATGGCGGAGACGCTGATCGGCTTGCCGCCGGGCCCGGGCAGCAGCCAGCACATCTGGTCGATGGTCATCCGCCGCAGGCCGCCGCGCGGCCATCTGTTCGCCTCGGTGACCATGGAGCGCAGCAGCAGGTACAGCCGCAGGGTGGTGTGCGACAGACCGGGCATCAGCAGCACATAGTCGCGGATCTGGGAGTACGACCAGTAGTCCGTGATGTCGCCTGTGAACTCGAACAGGTCCGGGCTGTCGGAGACCGGAGAAAGGGTCTGCCTGGAGTCGGCTCCCGGGGCCGTGTCAGGTGTTTGGGCGGTGTCGGTGTTGTGCGGGTCGCGCATCGTGCGGGTCTCCCCTGGAGGGGGTCGGGGAGCCGCGGATCGGCGTGTCACCGGACAGGTGTGACGTTCACGGACGCATGGTTGCGCATCGCGCCTATAGGCGCTCTATCCTGGTGGCTGTGGGTCCTGGTCCTCGTAGCGGGTCCAGGATCCCGGCGTCCGCCGACCTACGACTCGAAGCTTCGCTGGCGGGAGTCGCTTTGGATGGCCGTTCTGTTCGCAGCAGGGCGGCCATCACCTTTCTACGGGGCCGCGTTCGTCACAGTTCTCGACGTGCGAGCGGCTTGCGCGGTTGCGGTCACGCCGGGCTGCGGCCATGTCCTGTGGCTGCGGAAGGGCTTCCGTTCCCTGTTCACGCGGCGCCTCTCTCACTTCACCCGGGGCGGGCGCCCCGGTCCTTGTCTCTGCTCAGGTCGTCGGGCGGGTGGCAGGGCCCGCGCTGCGAGGGCGCCCAGGCGGCGTACCTCTTGGGGTGTGTGACGGGCGGTCTGCCTTCTCAGGCAGCGCCCGAGACGGGGGCGTCGATCACCGTTACGCCGTCGAAGACGAGCCTGCCGCGGCGGCCGACCGGTGCTCCGTGGACCGCGATGACCGGCTGGACGTCGATGTCCCAGCCGTCGCGACGCAGGGCAATGGCGAGTTGCGGTGCCTGCCGCTCGACCGTGGTGAGGGACCTGTTCTGGGGATACCGGCCGTACCAGAGGATGTCTCCCTCCCGGCTGACGGACACCGAAGCGTGCCTCGCCTGCCAGTTCCTGGTGTCGATGTACGCGATGCCCCGGTTTCCGGTGGCCACGTGGTCGAGATTGGCCCTGCTGCCGCGGATCGCCCGGTCGTGCAGGACGTGGCCGCCTCGGCGCTCCAGCGGCTGGAGCATGTCCGCTGTCCTGCGTTCGCCTGCCGCTCCGGTCCGCCACGCGGTCACGTGCCGCGGGGTACGCAGGGCTCTGACCGCCCAGGCGCCGAGCACCGCGAGGCCGGCGGCGTATCCTTTTGCCGGGACGCGCCACGTGTGCCGGCCGATCGACCAGGTGAGTCCGGTCGCGCACGCTGCGGCGCTCGGTAGACCGATCAGGAAGCGCCGGCGTGTGTGCGCGCCAGTTGCACATCCGCTGCTCGTATTCCTGCTGCGCGGACCGTCCGGCCCCGGTATTCCGTATGGGCCTTGTCATGGTGTTCCTCCCCCGTGCCGTGTGCTCGTGCCCAGTCCTACGCCGCTGGGCAGGTGATGGCGCTCCGGATTCGTTCGGTCTCTTCGAAGAACACCGGCTCTCCGCCGACGAGAGGCAGGATGCGCAGCAGTTCCTGGCACGTACGCCGTGCCATCGGCTCGTCGGTCCGGGCGAGCTTCTTCCAGACGAAGTGCGCGTTGCGTGCGGCCCGGAGCGTCTCCTCCCGCGTGGCGCGGGCCACGTGGCGCCGCTCGGCGACCTGCAGGTGCAGCGTGAGTGCCTGGATCAGGTCGTCACCGGCGCGGAGTGCGACGTGCGCGCGCATGGCGAGGGCTCCGAGGGTGTGGGGATGGTTCGGTCCGAACTCGTCGTGGAACGCCGCTTCCAGGTCCTCGGTGATAGCGGCCGCTGCTGTCATGTCCTGGCGGCCCATGGCTGTCGTCAGGTCGGTGAACTGCTCGGTGTGGTGCGGAGGGATCAGCGGCGCTTCGGTCCAGCCGAGGTCCATGTCGGAGGTGGGGTCCGGCACCTCTGGCGGGGAGATGTCAGGCATGCTCACTCCGTTGCTTCGCTCGCCGGCAGTCCGGGTGGGTCCGTCCAGGTGTCTGCGCACAGTCGCTGGATGGCATCGAGTGCGAGGCCGGATGGGTACGACAGGACGGTCCGGGATGATGTTCCTTCCCTGGTGGCACCGGTCTCGATGGACCGCATCAGGCGCTGGGCGTACGGGGCGAGCCGGTCCAGCAAGGTGTTCACCCGCTTGGCAGGTGTATACGCGATGGGCCACCGCAGCTCGTGGCAGACCCAGACGGACCACGGTGGGATCGCGTCGGCGTGGCTGACCGTCAGTTCCCCGGTGATCAGGCTGAGGTTGACGAAACGGCGGACGGAGGATTCGCCGTCCCCGGCCGAATCATCCTCGTCGAGGTGCCAGTGGATCACCTTGACGCTTCCCGCTGCCGTCGTGTCATGCAGAGGCGTTGGCATGAGTGTTCTTCCTGGTGCTGGTGGGTGTGTGCTGAGCTGCTGTCGGGTTGTGGGAAGGGTCTGGCTGCGCCGCCTCGTATGCCTCGCGGATGCGTTTGGGGAGGGGTCCGCGGGTCGGCACGCTGAGCCCTTGCTTTCCGGCCCAGTCACGCATGCGCTGCGTCTGCGCCGGGTCGATCCGGGTGTAGCTTCTGGGGGCCCTGCGCCCGGGCTTCCGGGGGCGAGCGCCTGCCAGAAACTTCTGCAGGGCGGCTTCGAGTTCGGCCTGGTGGACGGGGCCCAGGTCGATTTCGTATTCCGTTCCTCGGTAGGAGAACGCGATACGCTCGACACCCTGAGTGGTCATCGGGTCGAGGTCGTCGACCAGGATGGTCCGGTCCGCCATGATGCTCCTTGCTTTTTCTATCTGATCGTCTCGACGTGGTGCCATCGCGAGCTATCCGCCGTTGGGGAAGGGAGGCGTCCATCCAATGCTTTGCTCCCCATCTCGTCCCGATCTCGGTTGTGGGAACGATCGGGATGTTTTGGGCATGTCACGCGCCCAGTGCCTGCGCACGCGCGTCCGGCTCGGTGGCATGCCAGGTCAGGTAGGAGTGGGCGAACCGGGTCGCTACGGCCTGTGCTTCCTGTGCGCGTCAGACCGCGCACCCGGTCTCGCGTCAGCGCTCTGCAGACGCTCAGAAGCCGACAGCCACGTGCCGACAGCGGGCCCATCAAAGGACGCGCCGATCGGTGCCGGGTCGGTGTCGGGAACCGCCTGAGGCTGGGCGGAGTTCACAGCGGGTTTCGGCTCGGGAAGGTTGAGAACCTTCCGCGCAACAGCCTCCAACGACGGCATCGACGTACAACTCCCCCGAGTCTTGTGACCATCTGGATGACGTTTCCGACGAGACGGTCGCTGAACCCAGATGCGTGAAACTGCCCGCCAAACCCGCCGGGCAGGTGATTTCGATTACAACACGCCTGACAGATCGAAGAAAAGTTTCCGTTCTCCCGCCATCCCCGAAACTCGAAGAGGTTTCCCTCTGTGCGAGAATACGGCCCCCTTCTTTCCGTCACGCGAGGTATTAGAATCTCTCTTCTCGCCTGATGAGAAGAGAGCTGAAGGGAATTCGAAGGCGAGTGACGGAAGTCGGTAGACTGCAGTGCTTTGTGGTCTGGCCCTGGGCGAGCTAACCGACCGTTGCAACGTGAGGGAGAAGCGTGCGCGCGATCGTGATGAAGAGATTCGGCGATGCCGATGTTTTACGGCTCGGTGATGTACCTGACCCCGAACCCCGCGACGGGTACCACGTCGTGGACGTCACGCTGTGCGGAGTCAACTTCGCCGACGTGCATGTCCGCCAGAACACCTACCTGACCGGAATCGAACTCCCCTGTACTCCGGGCAACGAAGTGGTCGGCAGGGTGGATGGGCGGCGCGTCGTCGCGCTGACACCCGGCGGTGGCTACGCGGAGAAGACTCTGGTCCCACAGCGGACCACGTGGGATGTCCCCGATGACATCAGCGACGAGCACGCGCTTGTGCTTGCTCTCCAAGGGAACTCGGCCTGGCACGCTCTGTTCACCGCAGGTGAGTTGGCTCCTGGCCAGACGGTGCTGATTCCGGCGGCCGCCGGGGGCTTCGGCTCCCTTGCTGTGCAGATGGCGCACCAGGCCGGAGCCAGGGTCATCGCCATGGCCGGCACGGAGGACAAGCGGAGCCTGGCGGAGGAACTGGGCGCCGACGCCGTCGTGGACTCCTCTTCTTGCGACGCGCTGACGGAACGCATCGTCAAGGCCGCAGGCGGACCTGTGCACATCGCGCTGGAGACGGGGGGAGGCGAGACCTTCGACCAGGTCCTCGGCGCGGTCGCCCCCGGGGGCCGAGTCGTCGTCTATGGGCAGGCGTGTGGGCAGGATGCCGCCGTGAGCACCCGGGCCCTGATCCAGAAGTCGATCACAGTGGCCGGCTTCTGGCTGGCATCCCAGTACGCGGACCCGACCGCGCTGTCTGTCTCGATGGCAGGTCTGTTCGGCGCCGTCCGCTCGGGACTTCTGCGGCCGGTGACCGGCACGACGTACCCGCTCGGCGAGGCCCCGCAGGCGCACCGCGATCTGCAAGCCCGAAGGCACAGCGGGAAGCTCGCCCTGGACACCTCGAGCTAGAGGACTTCGATCTGTTCAGAGCCCCAGCCTACGATCGAGGCTCGTAGTTGCGCGGAAGAGGCCGGCCGATCCCCCACCACAGCCGAGTCCCGTCCTGGCCAGGACTCAAGGCTTGCCGAGTAGCGGCAGTTCTCGGTTGAAGACGGACACGGTCCGGTCCCGGGCGAGCACCACGGTGGCGTCCACAGTGAGGTCCTGTTGACGGCCCGGCCTGCACCCGGATCCGCGGCGGCACTGGCAGGGGGGTCTCTGACCGCTCATCTCAGCGCCTTTGGCGAACAGTTGGCGGCCTGCCACCCAGGGCTGGCTGAACTCGTCGCCGTCGCGGAGTCACAAGCAGGCAGGACGGCCACATGAAACAAGAGACAGCAACCTCGGTGGTCGTCGCCACCGGAGTCGTGACGGGACACATGTCCGGATACCTGGCTAGGCGCGTTGTCCTGAGGCAGGCCAACTGCCACCAGTGCGACTCAGCTGGGCAGCAGCGTGCTTGGTGGCCTCGATGAGTTTGGGCGGTACCTCTGGCATGAGGTGCGCAGGTCGCAGGAGCAGCACTGCCCCCATGATGGAGTCGTTCCACATCACGGGTGCGGCACAGGAGTTCCAGCCCCGCATGCACTCCTGACGACCCACCGCGTGGCCCTGGTCGCGGATGTCGTCAAGGGAGGAGAGCAGTACGTCGTTGTCGGTGATGACGCCTGGTCCTGCCTCCTGCACGACGGGCTCAGCCAGTACGCGCTGCTGTATCGCATCCGGGAGATACGCCAGGATCACGCGTCCGGAGGCCCCGGTACGTAGGGAGCGGCCAACTGTCAGGATCTCCCTGGGGGTCATGCCGACTTCAACCAGATCGGAATCTCCGACCGCCATTTCAATGCACTGCCGTTGGGCACCACCGAACGGCGCCAACGCGTACAGCAGCGCCAGCCCACCATCGGAGACCAGGCGGAGCTCCTGGAGTACCGCCCGTGCCCGGTCTCCCACCAACTCGTCGTGGGCAAGCGCGTGGATGCCGAGCTTCGCGGCACCTGTACCTAGCTGATACACACCACGCTTCACCCTGATGAAGGTTCCTTGGTAGACCCCGGACTGCAGGATGCGGTGGACGACGGAATCGTCCAGGCCCGTGGCTTTCGCGATCTCCCCACTGGTGTGGGCCAAGCCTCCGAGATCCATGAACGCTTGCTGCACCCGGAAAACGCGTTCGGCGTGGCTGGTACCCGCAGATCGGCTGCCTGAGACCACCTTCCATCACCTCTCTGGGCTGCAGGGCCCTGTCGAACTACAACACTGCACCGCCTTGGCCGAGGACACCTGCAGGAACGCGATCGTCCCTCGCCCGAAGCGGGCCAAACTCCGCTTGCATCGGCGGACGCATACCCAGGATGCCTGTAGGTGGCGGGAAAGCATTAGCGCTGAGTACACAGCAATGTTGACGGTAGTGCACTCGTAACGTATTGAGGGCCAGGTGTCAGCGATCCTTGAGCGTAGTGCCGTACTCGGACTGGCAGACCTGAGCATCGAGTGAAGGGCGTCTCCAACCGCGAAGGAACCGCGACTCGCAGGAGAGACCGGGCCCGCGGCCAGGGTAGGAGGAAGCGGCAGGGCGGGATCAGATACACGGCGCAGGCACTCCAGCACGGTGCCAAGCCGCGCATGGCCAGGCGCAGCCTCGGCCCCCGAGATGACCGTGCCGTCGTGCCATGCGACGTCAGTCGGCGACAGCAGCACGCTTGAAGCGGGCCCTGGGCGCTCCCCTGGAGTCCCTGCCACACACGAGCGCATCAGCTCACCGGGCGCCAACGCCTGTCCGCGGGTCACCGAGGCGGGCTGGGGAGACGGCCGATGCCGTGGGCGATGCGCAGATGGACCGGGAGGGCGGTGCTGGGGTAACTACACGGTCGTGACGCAGCGGGCCACGCGGGATGTCCCGCTCTCCCGCGGCCAGGGGGCAGGGCGCAGGCTCTGTGTCGACTTGTATTTGCTGCGGTGCAGTCCTCCATAGGCAAGGCCCTGTCCGCGCAGTCGGCGCGGGCTTGGCGATCTGCCTCGGTAATTTCAGGGTGGCCCATTCCCCTTCCTCACCGCTTCGGGAGCGTTATGCCCAATTCGCGCATGGCAGCGGATGCCGGTCCGCCCTCGGAGCGCTCTGTCTTGTAACCCTTGACCCCGGGCTGAAGCGTGCGAGGGTCGACCGCCTCCGAGGGCGCGCCGGTCTCGTACAACCCATCGGGTTGCTGGTCGCGGTCATGTGGGGCGAGCCAGAAGACGCGGCGCAGGTAGGTGCCGGAGGCGCGTGAGGGTTTGGCTTCGGGACCGAGGGTGGCGTAGCCGACGAGGCGGCCGTTGCGGTGGTAGGCGGGTTTCCGGTGTCGGCTGGAGAGCCGGTCCAGGGACTGGCGGACGTAGTCCAGGCCGTCGGTGTCTTCCAGCCACACGAGGTCGATTTCGTGGGTGAGGTCCTCGGGGTCGATCAGGGCGCTCACGCGGTCTCCTCGTCTGTGTCGGCGATCAGGCCGATGCCGGGGTAGTACTTCTTGGAGTTGGAGGTGGCCATGTCCTTCGGGGAGCGCATACCCAGTACTTCGCGGACTCTGGCGGCGAAAGCGCGGGAGGAGACGGGGGTGGCTCCTTCGCTTTCGCACCAGCGGGTGTAGGCAAGGTAGAGATGTTTCTGCTCGGCGCGCAGGCCAGCGTCGGTCTTGCAGGATTCGCTCAGGAACCGTCCCATGTGGTCCTCGGTTTCCGCGTAGGCCGTGGTGGCCACGCGTACGCGCTCGGGTCCAGTGAGGTCCTTCTCGCCGCCAAGGTAGCGGCGGGCGCCGTTGATGAGCCAGGTCAGGATTCCGGGGCCTTCCTCGGTGACGAGGATGTCGGCCAGGTTGTCGACCTTGTGGGCGTCGGGCACGACGCGTTCGAAGGGGACGAGTCGGATGCGGCGCCAGAAGGCGAAGCCGCCGGTGTTGACCTCGGGCCGGTGGTTACCGAGGACGAAGAGCTTGTGGGTGGGGTTGAAGGAGAAGAAGTCCTGTCGCATGCGGCGGGCTTTGAGCTTGTCGCCGCCGGTGAGCAGCTTCACCCGGGCCTCGTCGAAGCGGTCTCCGGCTTTCAGTTCGGAGGAGACGATGACGCGGCGGCCGTGGAGTTCGGCGAGGTCGGTGGGATGGCCTTCGAACGGACGGGCCATCAGGAAGCCAGGTGGAGCGGCGTCGGCGTATTCGCCCAGCAGTTTGACCAGGACGTCCAGTAGGACGCTCTTGCCGTTCTTTCCCGAGCCGCAGAGGAAGGCGAGGATCTGCGCGCCGACGTCGCCGGTGATGGAATAGCCCAGCAGCAGGTGGAGGTAGCTGATCATCTCCCGGCCCTCGGCGTCGGAGCCGAAGGTGTCCTCCAGGAAGCGGTCCCAGCGTGGGGTGGGCATCTCCTGGGGGGAGGTGGCGGTGGAGCGGGAGTGGAAATCGCGGCGCGGGTCGGGGGTGCTGGTCCGACCGGTGCGCAGGTCGACGATGCCGCCGGGAGTGCACAGCACGTGCGGATCGGCGTCGAGGGCAGCAGCGTCCAGGAGCATGTCACGTGCGGACTTCGCTTGCATCAGCATGGATTTGATGCCGGTGGTGGACATGGCACGGTGCCGGGCACGGCGAAGGTCCGCGTCGGTGTGGGTGCCCTCGGGGTCGGTGGTGGCGAGGGATTCGGCCATGTCGCCGGCGGCCCAGACAACGGTGTCGTGGTCGTCGGGAACCCAGCAGTACCCATTCCATTTCAACCAGCCCAGACCGTTGGCGTGTTGGTAGTCGCTGGCGTAGAGGTGAGCGAAGGTCTTGGCCATGCCGCGGTCGGTGAGCGAGTCCGGTAGGACGCCAACGCTGGTTACCCGGTAGGACAGTGGCTCGGCCGGGGGCGCTGTGGGCGGGGGGCTTTGAGCAGGCAGCGGTGCGGGGGGCTGGGCCAGGATCTGGCGCGCGATCGCAGCAGCGTCGAAGGCGGCGGTCACGGACAGCCTCCCGGGTATAGCGGGTGTTGAGCGCCGGCTTGCAGGCCGGTGCGGATGATCTGGTCCGAGCGGGCGTGTAGGTGTGGCCGTGCATGGTCGGCGGCGGCCAGAAGCGCCTGGCGGGCAGCGGCTTCGGTGAGGTGGCCGGCGGAGACCAGTCCACCTGCGGTGTAGGCGGCACGGTTGACTTTGTCGGAGAATCCCATACCGGACGGGGCAGCGGCGCATCCTGCCACCTCTGTGAGGACGGTTTCCAGGGCTCGGGCTGCGGGCTGGCGCCCGCCCCCTGCGGCAATGACCGCCTGGCGGGCCCGCGGAGTGGGGGCCCTGGGGGCTCGTGGTGGGGCAAATGGCTGCTGAACAGCCTCGAGGTGACCGGTGCGCTCCAGTTCCTGTGCCAACCACCGTGGGAGTGGCGCAGGGATCCGGCAGTTCCCCACAGGGGTATACGTACCGCTGGTCGTGGTGGTGCCGGGGGCGATGATGTAACCGCCGGTGGCACGGACATCGATTTGCCAGCCTAGGGCGCGGCCTTTCCCGGTCCCTGTCGAACAGAGCCAGGTGCGGCCTTCGTCCTCCTGGTACCAGATGTGCAGGCCGCCCGAAGGAGTGTGGACGCGCAGGGTCCCTTCGTCGGTGGCTGGGTCGGGCACCTGGCGTAGGGCAGCCAGCACAGCCAGGGTGTGGTATCCGTTTGTCCAGCCGGTGAGGTCGACGGTGTCATGAATAGGGATGCCCGGAAGCAGGCGGCTACGTTCTGGCAGTTCCCCGTGGTGGGTGTCCAGGTCGATGACGACGAGGCCAGCTGGGCCACAGGCGACACCGACGCCGAAGGTGGGCTGCTCCAGCCACCAAGCATTGATGAGATCCGCATCGGTAGTGGCGCTGTAGAAACCGTGACACCACCTGCCTGCCTCACGGCAGGCACAGCCTTCATGGCTATGGCCTGGGGTAACGCAGTGGGGGCAGTTCCGCGCTGGGCTCTTGCGCCCCGGAGCCAGCGGATGCACTGGCCAGCCGGCCGTCGCGCACCAGCGGGCGACGGCCGACATGTCAGGGCGAATCTGCGGTCCGGGGATGGTGGGGCCTTCAACGTATAGGTGAGCCCCTTGAGTCGCTGGAGGAAAGACCCAGCTCGGAGAAGGTTAGACAGGTCTCGCAGCGACTGAAGCGACTCAAGTTCTGAATTGTTGTGACTAGGCTAGCGGAGGGGACTGCCGTCGCGGGGAACCCATGGTGCGTGGCGTCACAGCAACCATCACCCCGGCCTCCTCAAACGGACCTGTGGGGCGCAGCTCAGCTAGGGCAACTGTAGTGCAGGAGCGACTGAAGCGACCGGACTTGGAGTTTGTCCGCACTGCTGAGCCTGACGCTCAGCAGTGCCTGCCTGAGTCGCTTGGGTCGCTCTCGACATGCCCTCACCTGGGGTGAGCCCCCTCAGCAGCCTCGAAGCGAGCGACTCAGACCCTCTCGCGGCAGGAGGACTGCTGACCGAGTACTGAAGCTCAGCGACTGGCAAAGCTTCAGTCGCTCCTCGCAAGCAAGCACAAAGCTGCTGGTCAGAGGGCCGGAACAGTCAGATAGCGACTGAAGCGACTGAATTTCAGGGTTATGACGACATTCGCATGTGCGCGCGTGTGTCATAGACGCAAACCTTCAGTCGCTTCAGTCGCTTCTCAGACTGGTCAGTGACCCTGACCAGCAAATTCATCGAGTGACCGGACGTCTGTGGTACAGCACGGTCAGTCGCTGCGCTCAGGTTTTCGTCGCTGAGGCTTCTGACGATGCGAGGTCCTCCTTGAGAGCCCGCTTGGTAGTGAGCGCAAGCACGAGAAGCGGGTCCTGCTGGTGCGCTACAGGCAACTCGTTGCACCTGTAGCACTGATGTGCCGCTCGAATCGTGCGAATGCTGCACGGCCCGAGCCAGCCCCGCTTTGCCAGGAGATGTCGGACGAACGCCAACTGGTCGGCCCCGGTGGCCGGGGCATGGGGCGAGTGACGCGTCGACGCCCTGCTGTCTATACGAGTCGGCGTGGCAAGTGAGTTCGTTCGCGCAGCTCTATCCCGCGCGGCGGCGGCTGCATCCGCAGCCGGACGCCGGGTTCACCGCCAACATCACCATCGATGGCGAGTACCTACCGGAAGCGGCACCGACGGCCGAGGTCGCCGATCACTTACGGCCGACTCCGGCGGCGTCCACCGCCACCTCGTTCAGTCGCAGGCGTACCTGGCCATGCTGGATATCAATGATCCCAGCAGACGTTCGGTGATCCAACTGAACACGAGCACAGGGACCGGTACGTCCCGAGGCCCGTCGATGCCGACGACGGTTTCGACATCGGAGACGAGCCTATCCCTCTCTCGAAGCTTCGTCGGGGCTGTCTGCTACAGGTCGAACTCCACATGTTCGAGGTCGGTGAACTCCACATCGAGGCCGTGGGCACGGCGGCCGCTGTCGCGGAAGTACGTCTCGCCCAGCGCCTCGGCGGCGATGCCGCGCAGTTGCTGCTCGGTCGCGCCCTGTTCCTGGGCGTCGAACAGACGGGCCGCGTGGCGTGGTGGCAGTGCGAGGGTGAGGTGGCGCAGCCGGGCGTCGTCGGTGCTGCCGGGGGCAGCGGTGAAGCCGAAGCGCGCGCGGGTGTCGATCAGGATCCCGTCGGTGGTGGACGCGGCCTGCTTCGCCTTCGCGCGGATCTGAGGCTGCCAGCGCTTCTTGACCTCGCCTTCCATGCGTTCCGCGAGGTCTTTGCGGGGCTTTTTGATCTGGTTCTTCACGTAGCGTTCGACGGTGCGCTGGGTGATGCCGAGCAGATCGGCAACGCGCTTGGTGCTGCCTTTGTGCTGTTTGACCAGGTAGCGCATCTGGGCGCCGGCGCTCTTGGGGATGGGGCGGGTGAACGCGCCCTGCACCGCTTTGTCGAGTCCTTCCCCGACTGTGGCCATCGGCTCGGCCCCCTTCTACTGTCCGTCGTCCTTGGCGGTGATCTCGCCCGTCTTGATGTACCGGGCGAGATTGAGGACCTGGCCGTGCGTTTCGCGTACTTCCTCGGCCCACAGGGTGGTCTGGGTACCCTCGTGTTTGACCATCCCTGGGGAGACCCCGAGGCGGAAGCTGCCGGGCACCGTCTTGCCGTCGGCGTCGTACGGCAGGAGGTCCAGCGGGGAGGGGCCATCGGTGGCGTACACGGCGCAGTCGGACAGGATCGCTGCCGGGTACTGGCCGGTGGCGGCGGCGAGGGCGACCATTTTGCGGTGCATGTTGACCCGGGCGCGGGAGATGACGGCTGCGCGGATGTCCGGGCGCCAGGTCGGCCGGGACAGGGCCGGCCACGGCTGTCCGGGCTTCCAGCCGCCGCCGCGCGGCCGCTCCCTCAGTTTGCCGATGCCACCCTTCACGGTCGCCTTGATCGCGCCCAGCACGATCGCCATCTCCGGGTCGCCCTGCTTGTAGCCGTCCATCGCCGCCAGGAACTCACTCGGTGGCAGCTTCTCCCCCACGCCCAAGTCGCTCATGGTGTCGACGTACGCGTTGCGCAGCCGCTTGTACCAGCCGTCCAGGAACTTGCCCTTCTCTCGGCGCACCCAGGCCTCGAGGGGGGCGACGTCGTAGCCGAGCTCCACCGCGTACGCCACTGTGGGGGTCGCGTACCAGGCCGGTCCAGCCGGCCGTTCGCCGGTGGGGGTGAACGGGCTGGGCAACAACTCGCCCTGCAGCTGCTGCCACTGCTTGCCGACCAGGACGCGGGAGAGGTCGATGTGGGAGAGGTCGACCAGCCACGCCCCTGGCAGCGTCGGGTCGAACTCGGGGTTGGTCACGTGGACCGGCGGCTGTGAGAGACCGACGATCGCGCCGTTCGCCGCTGCGCCGAAGGCGAGGTTGACGTCGACGCCGACCACGAATCGTTTCATGCACTCGGCGTCGGTCAGCTGCCGCGCCCAGTCGTAGGCCTCCTCGAACAGCATCTCCTCAGGCCCCCGCTGGTGGAAGCGGGGCAGGTCTTTCAGCAAGGGGTGTCCGTCCGGCGCCTCGCACGGCGCGCACTCCATTGCCGCCTCGCCCAGCGAGCCGGGCCGGTGCTCCTTGTGCCGCCTGCCGTTCGCGTCCGGCTCACTCGCCCTCGTGGGCGGGTTCAGCGCCGTCATCAACTCCAGGCCCGTCACGGCGGTGGAGCCCCGCGGTGTGATCACCCGCTGTGCGTAGACGCCCAGCAGCCGGGCGAGCTCCGCGGGCGGGAGCTGGGCGGCGTCACCCCAGGTACGGCTGTCCAGCGCGTCCCAGGACGGGACGCACAACTGCACGCAACTCCGCTCCCGGCCCCGCGCGGGACGGTAGATCCGCGCCCACGGCCCGAACCCACGCCTCGTCAGCTTCCACTCAGCTCGCTCGAGCTGCAGCAGGACCTTGTGCCCTTCCGGCATCCGTCCGGCCAGACGCTCCGACTCCGACAACGCGACCGGCAGTCCGTACCGTCGGCAGGCTGCCTCGGTGAGCACCAGCAGCGGGTCGGCGTCCTTGCCGCAGCCGTGCAGCTTCGGCGCTCCGAGCTGTGCCTCCTTCAGCGTCCACTCCACCAGGGCCGGGAGGGACTTGGCGGGTACGTCCAGGACCAGGCCGCCGACGCCGTACGCCACGACCTGGCGGTCGTCGTCGGCATCGACGACGGCGAGCGGCCCGTTGGCGAAAAGCGGGTCGACGGGGACCGTGGTGGTGGTCTTTTTCGGTGCGGCCTTCTTCGCGGGGCGTCGGGAGGTAGACGTCGACCTGGTGGTGGCCACCGGGGCCGACGTGGCGGGGCTCTGCGGCGTGTGTTCCGCTGCCGTGGCCGCGGTCTTGGGCTCCACATCTGGGGGCTGAGAGCGTGCGTCCGTCGATTCCTGCGCCGAAGGGATGGTGTCGGGGGTGGTGGATGTGACGCCCGACGAGGGCAGTGCGGTGTTGTCGGGGGCGGGGTAGAGCTCTGCGAGCTTGTTCAGGAGGTGTGCGTAGGCCTCGCGCTCCGGGGGCCGCGGTTCGGTCTTGCCCGCTTCCCAGACGCTGACGGTGGCCCGCCGCACCTTCAGCGCGCTGGCCACCTGGTCCAGCGTCAGTCCGTGGGCCTGTCGCAGCCGCTTCCGCTCTGCGGGTGGCGGCAGCGGAGACGCGGAGGCGATCAGCGCGTCTACCGCCTCGAACAACTCGGACATGGAACACCTCCCGCTCTCACCCTAACCCAAGGCGCGCACAGATTGAGCATGATCTGCGTACCAATGACGAACATATCGCGTACGGATCGCAGGGCCGCGCGGCCCGAGGCTCGTCTCGGTCGTGCTGTCCGAACAGGAGAACCGCGATGTTCCGCACCAGGCGATCCTGCCCACAGCCGCGAACGGCGCGGTGCGCCAGGACCAGCCCGGTCACCGTGTTCATCGCTGGTACTCCCGGTAGCGGGAAGACCGCCCTCGCCGACCTCGTGCACGCGGTCCTGGACCGCCGCGGCGGCGCCGCCCGGATCGGCCGCGACCTGTACAAGGCCCGCGCGATAGTTCCTGGCGCTCGGCGGTCGCTTGGTCCAGCGGCGTAATCGCGGGCACTACGCCTGCTGCCAGGTGGAGTTCAGGACCATCGTCGAGGAACAGCTTGCCGTCGCCTGGCGGACAAGGTCCGGGCTGTACAGACGCCGGGCGTATGGCTCCCCGCCCACGGCAATTGCGCCCAGGACCATGTCGAGGTCGGCCTCAGCCGCACTCCTTAGCGCCGAGATGTCCGCCGGGTCGAGCCGAGCGACGTCAACCAGCTGGCCCTCGCCGACCTCGGCGACCACCTCCAGGCTCTCCTCCTCACGGCGGCCCATCTCCCCCAGTGCACAGTTCCACTCTGCGCTCGGCTCGACCGTGTCGGTGGTGGAGGTCGGCTGGGCCGGGCGCCGCGCGGCCAGGTCACCATCGTGCTGGGCATCCCGAGCCAGGGCTGCCTGAATGAAGGCTGCGGGTTTTGCTGGCCTCCAGCCCATGAACAGGCCGTATAGCTCGCCAGCGATTTGCACGCTGTCCATGCCTCGGTCGATGAGGGGACGCAGCGCGTAGGCCAGGCGACGAAGGGATTCACGCTGGGTCCATGTCACCAACGGCCGTACCTGCCGGGCGACAGCGATGTCCCGCGCAACCTGCCGTGCCGCACGCTTCGCCCCCCGCCTGGTCTTCCGTTTCCGGGCGGGGGATGTCGTTGAACGCCTCGCACGCGAGGTGTCTTTACCACCACCCACTACCTCAGCCTGACCCTCTGGAGGGGAACCCCCAAGGGAATGGGGCTCACGCGCTTGCGAACGGGAGTTATCCACAGGGTCAGCGGCAGCCCGGGCAGAGGCGATCGCCTGGGCACGGCCGTCCTCCGTCACCCCGCGCACCCGGGCCTCATAACCCTGCCCAATCGTCCGGTGCCCCATGGCACGGTCATACACCGGCGGGATGACCGCCCCGTAGATCGTTGCCGTCGCCGTGTATGCCCGCCCCAGCAGCCGAAGATTTCGCTTCGACCCATGACGCACCCAGACAAGGGCCCCCATCTGCCGAAGAACCGCCACGTGCCGCTTCACCGTCGCCCGCGACAGCCCGGTACGGCGCACGATCCCGTCCAGGCCGTACAGGACCAGCCCGCGGTCGTAGTCCATTCGGCTCGCCAGATCCTTCGCCACCCGCAATGTTGAGGCTCCAGCCCGCGGGTGAAGCCCCGCACCCACCAGCCAGCACACGGCACGCAGCCATGCCCGCGGCTGCGCATGACGGGACTCAGTGCGTCCCACCTCTTGCTGCGGCCCCCGGATGGAGACGAACGATGGGGCCTCGGTGTGGTCTCCGGAAGGTGGAGTGGCGCTCACCGGCGCACCTGGCGAGATGCCGGCCGAGCGTGTGCGCTGCGGTCTGCAGGCAGATGTGGCACTCCAGCGCGAGCAGTGACCGGTTGGGCGCTGTTGTAGGGGTGGGTGGCGTCACCGAGATCGAGGATGGGCAGGGGCTGGAAGCGAGGCGAGGTCGTCACACCTGCTATAGGTGTTGACCCTGGCCGCGGTGTGACACTCGTCGAGCAACAGTTCTGGGCGGCGGGATGGATCGGGCGAATCGGGCTGTGAGATTCCGCCAGGCGGGACCCTGCAGACCAGTAAATCTGAATGAAACGGACGTATGCAGGCTGGCGAAAGACAGAAGGGTCGTGCAAAATGAGCACTGCTCCTCTCCTTGCGTGAGGGCATGACGAAGCCCTTCGTGGTCTTCGTGGTTCCGGGATAGAACCGATGTGCGAACTGTCCGACCGGCTGCGAACCGGGCGGGCACTCCCTTCAGAGGGCCTGCGAAGCCCTCCGGAGTGAAGTGGGCGCTGAGCCGAGGTGACTGCCAATCACCGGCTGAGCGTCCCGGGCGGCTGGGCCGCCCGCAGACCTACGTCATCTCGACCCCCTCTGCGGAGGGCTGGTCGGGGTGCGCGGTAGCACAGAAAAGCCCCGCTGACATGCAGCGCGAGTCATCGCGAAGACGGCGAGGATCTTGTGTGCGGGCGAAGGCCCGCGGGTACAGTGGTGCCATGAACACCGAGGACCTCCTGATTAGGTTCTCTACTCCCCCGGGCTTGCCAAGGCGCGGGGGATTTTCCATATTCAGATAGATCTTGATCGCAGCTACCATACCCTCTCGATCATGCTTCGTGCAGAGGATGACGCGGGCGAGTTGAGGCGCGTGTGAAAGGAGCATCTCACCGTGCTGGACCATGGCCTGACGCCGCCTCAGGGCATCATGGGTGACATGCCTGACTCCCCTGCCCCGGACTCCCCCCTGGCCACGTACGCGACGGCGGCAAAGCAGCGCGCCTACATCGCGGCCATGAAGAAGATCCGCGGAGCGAGGACGCCCGGCGAGCCCGTCCGCGTCTACATCAGCGCCTCGCCACACATCGCCCGGCGCCGTCAGTGGGACGAGCGCCTGGCGAAGATCCGCCACCGCCTCCCCGGCGTGGAACTGATCCAGTTCCAAGACGTCTTCACCCCGGAGAACTACACGGAGCAGTGGAAGGCACTCGCGTCGACCTTCGACGGCATGGTCGTCGTCGGCACCACGAAGCGCGGACCCAAAGGCCACGTCTATCGGCTCGGCGAAGTCGCCCGGCTCGAGGTCATCGACATCGTCAAGGCCAGCAAACCGGTCCTGCTCCACGCCCGCCGATACGGGCTCGTGCCGTTTGTCGACTGCAAGATTCACCGCGTCGGGAAAGACAAGCTCCGCACGAAGGTAACGATCCCCGATGGCTGGGACCCCAAGGACTACGAACCGACCCTCCAGGCCGCACTCCGCGCGTTGCGACCCCGTAGCACGGAAGCCGAGAACGACCAGAACACCGACGCGCCGAGTCACCTGACCCATCCGTTCGCCGCACCTCCCGCATGAGGTCATGAAGCCACTCAGGGGCACAGACACCCGGGTAGCGCTGGCAGTGACCACGACTCGAGCAGACTTTGCCAGCGATACCAAGGCAGTTCGGCCTGATAGTCCCGTGGGTCCCGTGGGGCGGGAAGCCTTCCTTCTCCTCATCCCGTCCTGAGGGAGCGGCCGCGTAGCAGCCCCTCGTGACGCGCCTGCTCACAGCGCCAAGATCGCCCACATGCACCTGGCCCTCTTCGACCTGGACGGCATTCTGGTCGACCGGCAGTCGGCATTCAACGACGCCGTAGCGAACCTCTGCCACGCACACGACTACGACGCCACCATCGAGCAGTGGCTGCTCACCGAGCTGACCGATCGCGCCAACCCCGGCGACTTCGCCCGGCTACGCGACGCCTTCGGCCTGACGGTGCCCTCCGCACAGCTGCGGCAGGAGTACGTCGACCTGATGGCAGTCACCGCCACCTGCCGACACGAGATCCTCGAGAGCCTGACGCGCCTGCGCGCCGCCGCGTGGACGATCGGCATCGTCACCAGAGGTCCCAGCGACATTCAGCGGGCGAAACTCACCGCGGTCGGACTCGTCAGCCTGGTCGACGGCGTCGCAGTCTCCGGCGGCATGGAGACTCGTAAGCCCGACCGGGACCTCTTCCAACTCGCGGCCACCCGATGCGGCATGAGCCTCACTGACGGCGGCTGGATGATCGGGGACAACCTATCGGCGCCAACCGGCAAAACGCGGTGGTCGGCACAGTTGACGGCTGCTCCCAATGCGGCGTCCGATGATGATGAGGGGATCGGTGCCGACGGGATTCTGGCGGCACAGGTCATCGGTGCCGACGACGATACGGTGGTGGTTTCAGCGAATGACGTCACCTACGCCGTCGACCGCACGACGAGCAAAGTACGTTGGAAGAAGCTGGCATTTCGTGCCGTGGTGATGGCCGACGGAACGGTCGCCGGAGGCATACACAGCCCTTCTGGTGACCGGCTGGTGGGATACACCGCGAGTTCAGGAAAGCAGCGCTGGACGATCCGCAACGCCAGTGATCCAGGCGCCACCGGACCCAAATTGCTGACTGGGACGCATGCGAACAAGGTGCTCGTCGTCGACGTCGTGCACGGCAGGCAGCGTGCGGCGCTGGAGGGCGGTGGCTGCCAATACGACGGGCAGTCGCTGATTCTGTGCACGAAGGATTCGTACAAGCCGGGCATCACCGTCTTCGAAGCGCGTTCGTTCAAGAAGTTGTGGGCACTCCCCGACAACTCCGGCAGGGCCGTGCCGAGGGTCAACGAGTTCTGGCACGGTGCGGTCTACGGCGACCTACCTGACCATGGGCTGGATGCCAAGCCGGTGGTCCTGGACGGCCGGACGGGCAAGGACCGTGAGGCGGATCCTGGCGCGGCACCATTCGAAGCCGATCAGTACGGCGGCGTGGTGCGGAATGAGAACGGCGTCGTTTTCTACGGCGCCGTTGGCTGACCCAAGCGTCTGCCCCGAGAAGCTCGGCCCCTGCGGTCGACGTGCTTTCCTGTCAGTCCAACTTTCCCGGACGTGCCAGGAGTCTTGCAGGTACACGCCCGCAGCCTCCAGCGCCCACGCCACTCCCCCAGCCAAGCACTAACTTGCCACCCGAACCGAGAGCGACCGCCTCTCACCTGCTAAAGCCCTGGTGGTCTTCAACCGTCAAAGCGCCAATCCTGAGAGGGCAGATGGGGAGCACCCTCTCGAGGGTGAGGGGCGCCGACCTCCGTCAGAGAGGCGACCGCTCATATTCGGTCCGTGTGACCTCCCGCATCACTTCACAGATCTCATGACCAGCCGCTTCATCTGGATGCAGCTCTACCTCCAAGACCGCCATCGTTCGGTCAAGTCCGGCGTACGCCCCGCCACCGCCACGCGCGCGCAGCGGGTCTCGACGCCCTCCAGCCCGGCGCCGGCTACACACGCGTTGGCAGATCCGACCACTGTCCCGGAAGCGAAGCAGCAGGCATGTCCTCCGCTGGCGTTCCCGGCACGATCTCCTCCAACACCATTGCGCCCGCCTCCTCGTCGACGGCCAGCACAGAGGCCACCCGGCCCGAGGCAGCGAACCACCCCAGCATTGCGGCCTGCTCGGCCAGAAGGGCCCGCTCCGGACTGATTTTCAGCACCGCGGGCGTGCCGTCGGGCCAACGGCACCGCAACGCGACCGACGAAGCACCGTCCGGGAGGGAGTCACCGAGCGAGAGTCCCCACTGGGACGTCAGCCGTGCGATGAGATCCGGCGTGTCAGCGCACCATTCGGCAATCTGGGGACCGAATCGACGTACCAACCGCGTAGTGACGCTCTCCACATCCACCAGCAGTCGCTTCACGCGGGCTAGTCTGCTGCTCGCGCGATCTTTGTCCACCGCTCTCCACCGCTCGCGTGAACGCGAGCTGACGAGCAAATCGGACCAGAGCAGTCACCCAAACCTTCGGTGAGAATCGCTCAGCCTTCGCTGAGACAGGTCAACCAAGCAGATGACACTCGCCGCCGCGAGCTCAAGGCTGGGTCCTGTATTACGACGTAATACGGCCGCCTCTGCCCGGCCAGCGCATGGGCGCTGGCCGGGCTCACCATTACGACGTAATGAGCCAGCCGTGGTCCGTAGTGGCCTCGAAGGCAGCAACTTGTAGTTTACTAACGCGTCGCGGCTTCAAATGATCTCGAACGTTAGTAAGGTGTCATCCATGACATCGCCCTCCCTCGGCGACCGGGAAAAGGTCGTCTCCAAGCTCCCGGCCGGGCTGCAGCAGAACCTGAAGATCCGTACCGCGCAGCACGGCATCGACATCCAGCACGCGGTTGAGGCGGGCATCAAAGCCTGGCGTGCGCTGGGCTCGAACCTCTCCCCCGTCGACACCGCAGGCGCCAAGTCCTTCTCGACATGGCTCCCCTCGGGCCAATGGGAGGAGTTCCGCCAGGATTGCAACGCCCGCGGAGTATCCATCGTCCAAGGCCTGTCCCAGTCCGTCCTGGTGTGGCTGGAGAAGAACCCAGCCCCTGACGTCCAGCGGCCCGGTGTCGTCAAGCGCCGCATCATCTGCAATCAGAAGGGCGGAGTCGGCAAGACCGCCGTCACAGCCGGCCTGGGCGAAGCACTCGCGGAGGACTCCGACAAGCTCCACCCAGTCCGCATCTCCAAGCACTTCGCCGCTGCCCTCAACCAGGACGAGCCCGAACAGCAGTCTCCGCTCGACTACGAAGACCTGCCCGGACTGGGACAGCGAGTGCTTCTGGTCGACTTCGACCCCCAGAGCCACCTCACCAAGCAACTCGGCCACGAGCCCCTGCCGCTGGACGGCGACAGCCTCACCAAGCACATGGCAGGCGAGGCCAAGGGCGACATCAGCGACCTCATCGTGGAAGTCGAAGGCGACCGCTTCGGCGGCAGGCTCCACCTGCTGCCCGCGTGCACCGACGCCTTCCTCCTTGACGTCAAGCTCTCCGGCGTCCGCGCCCGCGAAGCCGCCCTCGAGCGAGCCCTCATCCCTCTCGAAGAGCACTACGACGCAATCCTCGTGGACTGCCCGCCCAGCCTCGGCCTGAGCATGGACGCCGCCGCCTACTACGGACGGCGACGTCCAGAAGAGGAACCCGGCAACTCCGGTGTACTGATCGTCGTCCAGGCCGAAGACAGCTCCGCCGACGCCTACGGCCTCCTCACCGCCCAGATCGACGACCTGCGCAACGACATGAGCCTGGACCTCGAATACCTCGGCATCGTCGTGAACCACTACGACGCCCGCCGCGGCTACATCGCCACCTCCTCCCTCGAAGCCTGGATGGACATAAAGGATCCGCGCGTGGTCGGCGTCATCGGTGACCTGAAAGAACAGAAAGAAGCAGTGCGGCTCAAGCAACCCCTGCTCGCCTACGCACCCAAGTGCAACCAGGCAGTGGCCCTGCGCGCGCTCGCACGGGAGATCGCATGAGCAGCAAAGCATCGGCACTCGGCACCGGCAGCTCCTTCCAAGCAGCCCGAACCATCAGCCCGCGGCGCGCCGCCATCAACGCCGCCACCAACGCCCCGACCGAAGGCGCTCCCCCACCCATCAAACTCCCCGTCTCACAGATCAGCCTCAACCCGGCCAACCCCAGGTCGGAACTTGGTGACTTGACCGACCTGGCTGGCAGCCTTCGCGACCACGGCCAGAAGATGGCCATCAGCATCATGTCCCGCTTCGCCTACCTCGAGGCCAACTCCGACCGGGAAGCCGAGCTGGAAGAGGACACTAAATACGTTGTCATCGACGGCAGTTCACGGCTCGCAGCCGCCCGAGAAGCAGGCCTCACCGAGATCAAGGTGATGCTGGACGAGGACCTCGGCAGTAACCCGGACGAACTCCTGGAGTCAGCCCTCGTCGCGAACATCCACCGCCAGGACCTGGACCACCTCGACGAAGCCAAAGCTCTCCAGCAGCTGCTCACTGTCCACGGCACGCAGGAGGCTCTGGCGGCTCGGCTCCACCGTTCCCAGGGTTGGGTCTCGCAGCGGCTTGCTCTGCTCAGCCTCACACCGGAGTTGCAGGAGAAGCTCGTTGCGGGGGAGGAGCCTGCCGATCTGCTGCGTCAGGTTGGTCGGAAGAAGCCGGAGGAGCAGGACCGGCATCTGCAACGGCTCAAGGACAAGCGGGTACAGGAGAAGGCGGACAAGCAAGCCGGGGCGAAGAGCCGGAAGAGCAGCCGTAGCGGAGCAAACGGAACGGGTCGGGGCGACGCTGGGAAGTCGGCAGCTGACGAGGTTCATTACGACGTAATGAATGGGTCTGCTGGGGCCAGCGGCTCCCAGACCTCCGGGCTGACAGAGGCTGAGTCTCCGAGGTCGACCAGCGCGGCAGCCTCCTCCCAAGCGGGCATCCCCTGGGAGGACGGCTCAGCCAGCATGGACATCATCTTCCAGAACCTGAGCCGGCCCGAACGCCACAGGATGATCAACCGCCTCCTGGAACTGCTCGAGACCCCAGAGGCATTCGTAGCCGACCTGCTCGCAGCCAGTAGCCAGGTATACCGCCACCAGGTTGCCGACCTGCTGCTCAAGGACCAGTGAGGCATGGCTTGGGCCCCGCTTCGTCGACTGGCCGCAGCGGGACCCAAGCCGTTGCTCCGTGCTGATGCGCTCACCCTAAGGTGTCACTGGCGAGCCCCGGCGATCGCGCTATTACGTCGTAATAGCGCGACCCCAGCTCGCTCGTAGGGCGTGGCCGATCCCCGCCCTAGACAACACCTGCTCTCTGACCCCTTGTCGGTGCTGGGCCCCCTCGGGGCAGGGCTCAGTGAGGATGGTGGCAGTGCCGATTCGGCGCCAGATGATGTGGTGCTCGCCCGGGACTGTCGTGCAGGCGTCGTCGACGACTACACCCGCCCTGCCGGCCGACGGATGATGACCGCCGACCTCCGCGCCCTCTACCCGCGCGACGCCGAGGACCAGGCCGTGTTGCGTCCGCTGACCCGCAACCGGACTTGCCTCGCCGTACGAGCGGGCCCGCCTCGCCACTGGCGCGCTCACGGCCCGGGTCCACGCGGCGCGCCGCGCGGACCGCCTGGGTTCCCGAACCCGGCCGCACCCCGTCACCGTGCCCGCCACCCCGAGGCCCCGCCCGCGGCCTTCCCGCACGGACCGGAAGGCGAGCCGCGGGCCGGGAACAGAAGACGGACGTCGCCATGGTGGAGCAGACCCGCCGGATGCTCCAGGTCGCCGTCGCCGAGCTCAAGGACGGCATGCGGGAGCGTGCCGTCGTCCCTGGTCCCTGACCACAACCAGCCCCGGCGACGGCCCCGCCGCCGTACACCCAGCAGCCCGGCACTCAGCACGCGCCGGGGCCGGACCACAGGAGGAGTCGCGTGAGCACCCCGGAAGAACAACCCAGCCTCGAGGACGACCTCGCCCGCGCGGCCTCCAAGGAGATGGCTGCCGCGCTCGATGAGCCCCCGGCATGAGAGCCGATCTGGAAGCGGCCCCGAAGGCCGAGCCGAAGGCAGAGAAGAAGCGGGAGCTGCGCAAGCAGCGCAGGCGGCTCCAGGGCGCCGGTCGCCGCCGCTTCGTCGCCGGGCAGTCGCGGTCCCGGCAGAACCGCATCGGCATCGCGGCCGCGCGTCGCGATGCCCGGGCTCTGTTCCGAGTGCGGCACTCCAGCGCCTGGCTGTGGTGACGATGCCGCACATCGTCCATCGAGTGGACCGACGATGTGCGGCATCCGGTGCACGATGCCCGGTACCGGGTGGAATCCACTATCGTGCGCACCACGACGTTCCGCACTGCCTCGGGTGCGCACCATCTGACAATGGCTGGCACTCTCGCGCGCACTCGATGTTCCGCACCGCGCCGATATGGGCACTGCCCAACCACTCCTTGACCAGGTTCAGCCGGGCGCGTGTTGAGCCGCCTCGTACTCGTTCATGAGCTCGAAGGCCAGGTAGCCCGGGTAGCGCACCCAGAAATCCAGCTTCTGCAGGCGAACCTGTGTATGGACCACGCCCGCAGTCGCCGCGGGCACGTCCTCGTCCTCGGTCGGTGGCTTGGCTGCCGCGTCGATCAACAGCATCCGGACGGAGTCCTGCCAGCCAGAAGCGCCTACACACCAGACTGTGGAAGCCTCGCTCACAGAGCCCAGTTGACGCCCAGCTTCCGCAGTGCGTCCAGCTGCTCCGCCGTGAGCTTGTCGCGCCTCGACTTTGTGTTTGAGATCCAAACGCCCAGCTTCACGACCACCAGCTCCGTCTCGCCGTCGGCCGTGATCTCTTCGCCGTGGCCCCTTGGCACGGGCCGGTGGGCGCCTTCCCGCTCCACCCACTGCGCGAGGGCCGCCAGGCCCCGCTGGAACGCCTGCTGTGCCTTGCTCGGACCCTTCCCGGCCCGCCCGGCCGCCGGGGCGGCAGAGAGCGCCTCAGCGGGTTTGATGCCCAGCTGGAGCAGCCGTTCCTGCTGCTCACTCGACAGCTGCGCCCAGGTGCCCGGCAGCTTCTGCCGCTCCAGCCATCGTCCGATGTCGTCGCCGTCGAACTGCACGCCGGGGGCGATGTTGGGCAGGTGGCCGTCGGTGTCGACCAGATCGGCGAGGACACGGTAGTGGCGTTGCCAGTCCAGCGGCCAGGGGCAGTTCCAGTCCTCATCGATCGCCGCGAGCTGCTTCGCACGCTCGGCCACCCGCTCCGGGTCCTTCCCCAGGCCGCCCTTCCGGCGCAGATTGGCCATGTGCTGCCCGACGGGCACCATCACCTCGCCCTCGCCGCACACCGCGTCCTGACGCGGAGCAAGGTGCCCCGTGGCCCTCCGGTAGGACCGCAGCGCGGCGAGCTTGGCCTCCCACGCCTCCTCACCCGGCTCCCACACCATCCCGGCCTCCGGCAAATCGAGCAGGGTCTTGCGCCGATCCTCCAGCTCCCCGACCCGCAGCGCTTTCCGCTGCTGGTGCACCCACCGCCCAAGCGGAAACGCCTTGGTCGCCCCAACCTCGACCTCGACGTCATAGGGCACGGCGTAGAGGCCGGTGATCTCGTTCTCCGCCCGCCACCGGAGCAGGGCCTGGTATCCCTGCAGCCACACCAGGGACTCCGGCCGGTACACCCGCGTACGGAGGAAGGCCGCGATGGTAGATGCGTCGCGCGGACTGGAGAAGTGGAGCAGGTCGGTGCCGTTCTGCTCCTGGTCCGTGCCCTCACCTTGGTCGCCGGCCCCGACGATCCGCCCTTCCTCATCGCGATGGACGTGCATCTTGTGCTGTCCGCTGGCGCTGGCTCGGGAGGCGAGTCGCTCGACGAGTCGTTCGTCATGACTGCGCAGGCCTTGGAGCACAGCGACGAGGGGGCGGAAGCTGGCAGAGGCGACCATGTCCGTCGGGTCCTCACCAGGCTCGAGGAAGATCGGCACGATGATCCGGGCGATCTTCGTTCTGCCGTCGCGGTTGAGCCGCAGCGCCCGGCCGATGTTCTGCACGATCTCCACCTGCGAGCCGCGGGTGTCTGCGAAGCACACGGCCTCCACCCCCCGCTCGCCGGTAATGTCCACGCCCTCCCCGAGTACCCGACAGCTGGCGAGGAACGCCCGGTGGACCCGGCGGCCGACCGCGTCGATTCCGTTGGCGAACTGTCGGAGGACCTCACGCCGCTCAGGCACGAGGTGGTCGCCGCACAGCCACGCCGACCACACCCGGTCCGGCGGGACGTGACGGCCAGCCTCCAGCTCGTAGAACTCCGAGTCGATCGACGACGCGGGGAGCCGGTCCGCGGCCGCCAGGTCGTCGTCGGAGGCATCATTGACGTACAGCTCCGCTGCCGCCTCCGGCATCTTTTCCGCGAACGCGGCGGCCTCCTCCACGCGCTGGTGGAAGGTCATGACGGTTCGGAGGTTGTGCTTGGCGGCGTGTTCCAGGAGCGCAGTCTGCAGGAGAGCGAGGCGCCGGCCCCGCAGGGCTTCCTGCGACAGCCCGAGGACGGGTGCGGGGTCGCGGATCTCCAGGACGTCGATCTCGAAACCGGCGAGGATGCCCCGCTCGATAGCCTCCGAGAGCCCGAGTTCGGCTAGCCACGGCCCGTACGTTTCGGAGTCGGCGGCCATCGACGCGATCTCCAGTTCCTGGCCGCCCTTGCCCTTCTGCGGTCGGGGCGCCGCGAGGATGCGCGGTGTGGCGGTGAGGTAAAGCCGGAAGTCTGCGGGAATGCGGGTGTTGTCGTGGATGGCCGCCCACGGCCTCCCAAGATCACCAGCGGTCCCGTGGGCTTCATCCACGATGGCGAGGTCGAAGCCTTTCATCCGCTGCCCGTAGAGGCGCTCCCCGCCCCGTAGGGCGGCTTCCAGCGGCCCGCGGACCTTCCACCGGACTGTTGGGTCTTCGGGGCCCTCCCGGTCGACGAGAGAGGCATACGTGGCGAACACGACGACCGGCCCGTGACTGGCCCACAGGGCGAGTCGGATCGGGTTGGTCGTGGTGCGCACCCCGAGTTCGTTCAGTACCGGGTCGTTCTCCAGGGAGCACACCGCGACCATGGGGCTCTTGTGGCCGATACAGCGCCATGCCTGAGCGGTCTGTACGAGCAGATCGAGGGTGGGCACCATCACCAGGATCCGCCCGTCCCGGAAGCTCTCGAGGGAGGCCCACGCGGCCGTGTAGGTTTTCCCGGACCCGGTCGCGGATACGACAGTGCCTCGGCGGCCCCGAGCTGACGGAGATGACTTGGCAGGGAATCCCACCCACTTGCGAATCTGCGAAGTCGCGGTGATCTGGTGTTCTTGGAGTTGAATCACCGACACCTCAACCTTTCTTCTCACACGATATGTTACACGCCTAGAAAACCAGTTCACAGCGTTGACGGGATGAAGAAGAACATTGCTGCGAAGGAGTCCTAGCACTAAAATACTGACCATGGTCGAAGAGTTCTGCGAAGCCATGCAGTTACCCAGCTCCCAGTGCGATCATTGCCGTTCAGCGCGATCAAATCTCCCTAAACGGGTCTACCGAACCAAGGGAGGAAGCGTTTACCACCGGACACCGAACTGTGGGGGCCTCAAAGACGGGCAGCGATACGCGCGATGGAAGGGAAACGACGTCCACGATGTTGTGAGCATTCCACGCAGCGAAGTGCAAGCCCGGCTCGGAGCCTGTGAAATATGCCGTCCCGATCTGCCGTCATCTCCTAGATAAGTCACCACTGAGGGCGTACCGTATCTCCGCCAACGCTACATGCTGTATCACCATGATGCAGCATGTCTAAAGCCGTAGTCTCGAGCAACACCCCCTCCCTCGTAACCAGCCAGGCCCGCGCTAGCGGGTCCAACGGTTCTGGAGGCGGAGCCGGAAGGACCGTCAGGCGGGGGTGCAGTCCCCCGCCTTGCCCGGACTGGAGCGAAGCGGAAGGGCCATCAACCCGACTGCGCAGCAGTCGGGTTGAGCGGATGGCGCAGCCATCCGCCGCTCCCGCAGAGCGGGAGCGCAACACCCGCGCGCAGCGCGGGTGTTCGCTTGCGCCTCGCGCAGCGAGGCGGTACCCGCTCCGCGGGAGCGGCGGATGGCTGCGCCCACCGCTCAACCCGACGGCTGGGCAGTCGGGGTTGTTGCCCATCCGCGTCGCTCCAGACCGGGCAAGGCC
>NZ_JBEZHR010000026.1:0-29708 GCF_040650655.1 Streptomyces sp. NPDC048636
GTTACGAGGGAGGGGGTGTTGCTCGAGACTACGGCTTTAGACATGCTGCATCATGGTGATACAGCATGTAGCGTTGGCGGAGATACGGTACGCCCCTTCGATCGCCCGAAAAATCCTTCACGTTCGAGAGAAACGGTCCACGGATGGTCGGGCATGAGGGATTTAAAGGAAAGGCATCTGTGCTGAACAGCGATTTCGCTGCTCAAGGTGACGCAGCACCAGACCGCAGGGTAAATGCCTAGTTGAGACTGGTCGCGCTTCTGGAGGGGAAAGGTGTGCCCGCGAGCGAGGCGGACGACCAGGTGCCCTCGCTGGGAGCTGGCGCGGTCGCCGAGGCGCAGTGCGAGGTCGTGGAGCTGGGCGGGAACGCGGGCGCTGCTCGGGGCGAGGAGCTCTGCGAGGGCTGGACCCGGGCGTTACCGCCGTGAGCAAGGCCCTGGTGGGGCATCGCCGACCGCAGATGGGAGTGGCGCGGCGGACAGTCGACCGGGGTCGCTGAAATGGCCGTACACATCGCAGATGTGAGGCGGCGTGAGCGGGCGGGACCTGGTGCGCCTGGAGGCGTTCGTCAAGGAAACGGTGCTGCCGGGCACCCAACCGCACACCACTAAGTGGCGGCGGGTGCTGGAGGCGCTGGGCAAGGCCGACAGCTTGGAGCGGACCACTGGTGACGTCACCATCTGCACGCGCGAGGCCGACCACTACGACCCGGACGACCGGCCATCGTGGAAGGAAGGAAAGCCTGGGCACTGGAACCATCGCAACGCGTCGATCTGGGACGACTCTGCCGCGTACTCACATCCGCACGCGGCCGTCTGAGACACCATCAGAGATAGGTATCGGGAGAGCAAGGAATGTATTTGATTCCGCTCAAGGAACACCAGGCCGATCAGAAAGTGGCTTTCCGTAAGTGGGTGGGACTTCCTGCAAGGTCATCTGTGTCTCCGGAGAGGGCGGGAGGAACAATCGTGTCCGCGACCGGGTCCGGGAAGAAGATCACGGCCGCGCGCTGGAGTGCTTTCCCGAGGGCCGGATCCTCACGACCGTGCCGACCCTGGACCTGCTCGTGCAGACCGCCCAGGCGTGACGGGCAGTGGGTCACCGGGCTCCCATGGTCGCGGTGTGTTCTCTGGGGAACGACTCGGTGCTGAACAAGCTGGGGGTGCGCACCACCACCAATCCGATCCGGCTCGCGCTGTGGGCTGGGCGCGGGCCGGTCGTCGTGCTCGCCACGTACGCCTCCTTGGTGGACCGCGAGGACTTCGACGACCCCGGCGCCAGGGCAAGGTTCATGGGCCGCTGGAGGCTGCCCTGGCGGGCGGGGAGCGCCTGTGCGGCCAGCGGATGGACGGCTTCGACCTCGCGATCGTGGACGAAGCCCACGGCACCGCAGGTGATATCGGTCGGCCGTGGGCCGCGATCCACGACAACGCCCGCATCCTCGCCGACTTCCGGCTCTACCTCACCCACGCCCCGCATCCTGGCCTCTCCCCTGCTGTGGAGGGGCGCAGACGGCCAGGAGATGGCCATTGCGACCACGGCCGACGACCCGGACGACACGTACGGGCCGTAGCTGGCCGAACTCGGACTCTCAGAGGCCATCGAACGCGAAATGCTCGAAGACCCATCCTGGACCAGCAACTGGTGGTATTCGGGCTCGACTGGGCTACTCCCCCAGCGCCGCTTGGTGGGAGGGCACGGCTGCCAGGGCACGGGGGACCACGCGCTCTCTAGTGCGCTGGACGAGGGGCGAGTCGGACCCGAGGACGTCGGTCAGTGTGGAGAGCAGTTCGCTTCCCAGCTGATACCACTCCGGCGTCACCGGGATGCTTACCCAGAGGCTGTATGCGCGGCGGCTGGCTTTCTGGGTGTCGGGGTGCCCCCTTCCCTGAACGGTCGCTCTCAGCCGGACGGCGTGCAGGTACCAGCCCAGGGCCTGTTTGTGCTCGTTTGCGAGATGTCCCAAGTATCCCCGTATTTCGCGGACGTTGACGGTGTGCAGGTGTACTTCTCCGTAGACTGCGGTGACGTCTTCGTCGAGCCGCTTGGCGATGGTGGTGGCATGGGGGAGGTCACCGGAGGTGGCGACGTCCGCCACCTCTGCGAAGCGGGCGCGGAGGGTTTCTTCGTCCAGCCGTGCGGGGTCCGCCACGGGCGTGGCGCCTTCCCAGAAGTCGGGGCTCACCACGCCCCAGGGGCGGTAGAAGGGTCCGGTGTCGTGCATGGCTCTCCTGCTCAGGCGGGTACGGGACTTCGGTTCACCAGTCCACCACCCGGCGCACCTCGGTGATCCGGGTGATTGCCGCGGTCGACTTGCGCCAGCTGCTGTAGGTGACGAGGCGGGTCTCAACTCCCGACCGGGGGGCCTCGACGATCATGTTGTCGCCGATGTACATCCCCACGTGACCGGGGCGCGCGTCCGATCCGTCGGATCCGGCGTTGAAGACCAGATCGCCCGGCTTGGGCTTGTCCATACTCACCCGCTTCCCGATGTTGACCTGGTCGTACGTGGTCCGGGGGATGCTGAGCCCTGCGGCCCTGTATGCCTGCTGCATCAGTGAGGAGCAGTCACAGCGCTGCATTCGCTTGGCGCCAGAGGCATGCGGGTCGGTGCAGGCACCTCCCCACTGGTACATGCCGCCCCTGGCCTTGAGCGCCCATGCCACGGCGCTCTTGACTTTCTCCGGTGTGCCGGACGGGAGGGAGAACCCCTTCGGCAGCGTGGCGTTGGTGCTGCTCTTGGCGGCGGCGAACCGGGGGACGCTCGCCATGATGGTGCGTACGTAGTTGTATGTCTGCCCGCCCGCGAAGGACTTCGGCGGTACGCCGTGGTGTCTCTTCACCGCGTACCACCCCGCGTTGTAGCCGGCCAGCGCGAGCTCGTTGGCGGAGCCGTTGTACTCGGGGTGCTTCTTTGCCGACTCCATCAGATCGCACATGTACTTGCCCTGGGCTGCGATCGCGTCGGCCGGTTCCCATTCCGATTTCGTGCCGTTTCCGTTGCCGTCCGTCTTGTACTTCGCCCAGGTCGACGGAATGAACTGGGCGATGCCACGGGCGTCGGCCTCGGACCTCGCCTTCTCCCCGAACCCCGATTCCTGATGGAGCTGGGCGGCCAGCAGGGACGGGGACAACCCTACGTCGCATTTCTCCGCCGCCTTCTCGATCATTTTCTGGTACCTGGCCGGCACCGAACCAGGGCGCAGCGAGTCCGAGGACGTCAGCTGAAAGTTGAAATCCGATCCTCCGTCTTCGTCGTCGAACATGGCGATGAGCAGGAAGATCCCCACGCCGAGCCCCAAGGTGACTGCTGCCAGGGCCGCCCCCAGTGTGTTCAGCACCCGTTTGATGCTCACAGAGCCCCCTACTGACGGACGTCTCCCCCTGGGTGTCCCTCGCGGGTCCGAACCCTGGCTCCTGGTGGAACCTGAACGTCACTCCTGTGCGTCGTATGTGACACTACGACATCTGAGTGGCGAGAGTTGTCGGGGATTCCTAATGTTGCGACTGGGGCGAGCCTGAGTGGCTGCCCTTGCTGGAACACGGAGAAGTCGGGCTGGGTTTGCTGTGTCCGTGCGCGGACAGCAGCAGGGTTCATCGGGGGAGGGGCTTGGTGGGGAGAAAGCCCATCGCTATACGACCGCTGCCGGAAAATGTCCGCCTCGTCCTTCCGGTGATGGCGGCGACCGGGGGCAGCGGACGCTCCACAGTGTCGTTCCTCCTGGCGTACGGCCTGGCCACCGCAGGCAGCGCAGTCGTTCTGGACACCGCAGCCCGCCTGGCCTCGCCATGGCCCACATGGACCTCCGATCAGCAGGCTGAGGGTCTGGCGGCGCTCCCTCCGGACCGGCCGCTGACCGCCTCTCACGTGCGGAACTGCGCCGCGGATATGAGAGGCGCGGAGCAGGCCGGCTGGCAGGTGCTGACGGACGGGCGGGAATGGCATGCCTCGCCCCTGCCCCTCCCTGCGGACCCGGCGGCCTGGTACCAGTTGGCGGCCGTCGGGGGATGGCAGGCTGTCCTCGCGGACACCGCCCATTCCGTCCCGAACGACGTACTCTCCTCCCGCTACGACGGCTCGAGAGGCCAGACCCGCGGCTGGTACGACCTGCCGTACTCGGTACCGGTCCTGTGCGCCGCGGCCACCGCCGACGGGGTCCAGGCACTCCAGCGCACCGCCATGACGCTGCACGCCGAGGGCATACCGCTGCAACGAAGCGTCGCAGTTCTGGTGGCCACGGCGGACGGGCGCTCACCGGGTGCTGTCCGGGCCGCGGCCACGGTGCTCACGTCACAGGCAGGTGCGGTGCTGACTGTCCCGCACGACCCCCACATCCGCGCACACGGGCTGCGGAACCCGGCCAAGCTCTCGCAGCGCGGGCAGCAGGCGGCCGCCTCGTTGGCACAGGCTGTACTGACCGTGGCCGGCAAGGCATGGGGAGATCCGCTGCCTCCGGCCCGCCGCCCAGCCGCATTTCCTCTTGTCATTTCTCAAGGAGGCAACCGACCATGAGCCAGCTCATGCAGACACTGCACATCGTCACGAGCGACCCCCACCTGCATACGTTGGCCGCTGACGGTCCGGTCCCCGACGTCGTTCCGAACCTGCCGAAGGACGTCGACAGGCCGGTCGACAAGATCCTGGGCTGGACCGCCGGCCTGGGCCTGGCCGGGGCTGTCATGGGCGGGCTGCTGGGATGGGCGGCCGTGGCCGTGGGGCACAACAGCGAACGCGCTTCGCTGGCTGCCCGCGGCAAGCAGGGGATCCTGTGGAGCCTCTTCGGTGCCGGCGGCATCGGCCTCACCTCGGCGCTGGTGCTGACGTTCTTCAACCTGACCAACGGCGGGAAGTGAGCAGCATGGAGGGCGCTGACCTCAAGGCCCGCCGTGCCCGGCTGGGCCTGGCTGTCATCGGCGTACTGCTGCTGGCGGTACTCGCCGGTGGGGTCGTCACGGCCTCTCTCCTCCTGGACACCGGCGAGAGCACCGGGTCCGCCAAGAGCGAGGAGAAGGACCGGGGCAGCTCGCACGACGAGCCCTCCGAAGAGCCGCGGCGGCCGAAGCTGACCCCCGAGACGGGGGCGAAGGCATCACTGCCCAAGCCCAAGGGTCAGAAGGACGGCGTGTCGACGGGTTTCCCCCACACCACGTACGGGGCGTACGCGGCGGCCGTCTACTTCTGGGAGGAGTACGCGCTCCTGGACGACCACAAGGCCCGTCAGCAGCTGGACGCGGTCGTATCGCCCGACGCCGGCTCGGGCTATGCCGATGAGTGGATCTCCAAGGTCCGCAAACTGCGGGAGGCCGCGGGCCTGCCGCCCTCCGGCGGGACTCCGGCCGGGGTCACCTTCAGCACCTCCGTGAACGCGCTCAACGCCTGGACCGTGGACGACAAGGGCGATGTCATCCAGGTCTGGCTGAACTACGACCGCTTCGCGACAAAGGCCGACGGGGAACCGGACCCGGCGCCTCTCAAGGACCGGACCGACAACGTGATCCTCAAGTGGCAGAACGGCGGCTGGAAACTCACCGACGAGCGCAAGTACCGCAAGGAGGGGGGCCGGCCGGTCTCCTACAACCCCGACGCGCGAGTCGCGTGGCAGAACGGCTGGCGACAGGTGCGTCATGACTGACCACAAGAGGCGCCTGGCCAGGGCGCTGTCCCTGCTGCTGGCGCTGTTCTTCTTCCTCGCCCCGGCCGGCATGGGCGCTCCGGCGGCGATGGCGGATGATCCGCCAGGCACCCACGCGGAGTACGGCCCGAAGGACAACAAGGACCCGCCGCCCGAGTACGCCAGCCCCGGCATCGACGGTGACGGCAACTACTGCGAACTGGGCCAGGCGGAGGAGGATTGCCGCCCTCCCAAACGGCACGAGATACCAGGACGCCTGGAGCCGTGCGAGGGGGCCGATGGCAGCGGGAGCCTGGACTGCAGTAAGAAGGAGCGGAAGGACTACGAGCGCGACGAGCTGAAGGACTGGCGCAAGGCCAACCAGGGCGAGCTTCCCAGATTCGACGAGCAGAACAAGTACAACACCAAGTGCGTCGAAGAGGGCAAAATATTCAAACTGTGCCGTCAGGAAGCCGAGGACAAGTACAGGACCGGCATCAGCGAATGGGTGGCCGGGAAGATCTCCGAGCTCGCCTCGGACGCGCTCAAAGAGGCGGCCAACTACATCGGCAAGGCCATCGTCTGGCTGTTGGAGGCGTTCTCCGAGGTCTTCCTGAAGGCTTCCACGATCGACCTCGGTGACACCGGGATCGGGAGGGTGGTGGGCATCTCGACCGCACTCTCCGCGGTGCTCGCGACGTTCCTGCTGCTGCTGCAATTCGGGAAGGTGTCCCTCAGCCACAAGGGAGAGCCGGCGGCCACCGCCATCGCCGGACTGGCCAAATGGGCAGTCATCTCCTCCGTCTACTACATCGCGGTCACCACCGCGCTGGAATGGTCGGACGCCGTCTCCGAGTGGATCATCACCTACTCCTTCTCCAACGGCGGCTCCAAAGACGGCAACGCGACCGACCTGATGCAGCAACAGCTGGGCGAGATGTTCAGCGGACTGATCAGCGGCGGCGTCAGCGGCGGCGCGGTGGGCACCGCGCTCATCACCGGCACCACCGTCGAAGGCGCGGCCGTCGGCGTCATCCTTGTCATAGGAGTCGTCTGTCTCCTGGCCATCGGCGCGCTGTGGATCGAGATCCTCCTGCGGCAGGCCGGAATCATGATCCTCATGGCCACGATGCCCATCACCCTGGCAGGTCAACTCTCCGACAGCACACAGGAGTGGTGGACCAAGGCGCGCAACGCCCTCATTGCGCTGATCCTGATGAAGCCGATGATCGTGATGTGCTTCGCCATCGGGTTCTCCGCCATGGCCCAGGGCAAGGGCGTGCAGAACATGATCGTCGGCCTGGTGATCTTCCTGCTGGCCTGCTTCAGCTGGCCGGTGCTGGCCAAGTTCATGACCTTCTCCAGTAACGGAAACGGTTCCTCGGTCGCCTCCGGTCTGATGAGCTCGATCGGCTCGTCGGCCTCCTCCTCCGCCGGCGGCGGCTACCGGCCGGAACTGGGCGGAGCCGGCGCCGTGGGCGGGGGGCCCAACTACACCCGCGCTCTGGAGCAGGACACGGCACAGGCGGCCTCGGGCGGCTCGAACGCTGCCACCAAGGCTTCCCGTAAGTCCAGGTTCGGTCCCAGCGTGTCCAGTTCGGTCGGTCTGGGTCTGCAGCTCATGGCGATGGGCAAGGACACCATGGAGTCCGCCGCCGCCAACACCGCGGCGCACGCGGGTCTCGACCAGGGACAGCCCGGGGGCCGTCAGGTCGTCCTCTCCCGGCGCCAGCAGGGCATGGAGGAGAACACTCCCCCGTCCCCGGCGCCCGCCGCGAACAACAACCGGGACAAGGAGCCCTCTCCGATGCAGGAGGCCCCTCCCCCGCCGCAGAGCGCGGCCGGCCCGCCGCCGCCCCCGAAGGAGATGACCTAGATGTCCGGCCCGGTCACCTACGGAGGCTGGCAGTCCGAGAAATCCGGGTTCATGGGGCGGTTGTCGGGCACCGGCTTCGTCCTGATCACCGGCGCCTCCATCCTGGCTCTCACCCCGATCAACCTGGGGAGCTGGGCGGCGGCGGCCGTGTGTCTGCCGCTTGCGCTGCTGCTGCTCGTCGTCGCCTTCGGGCGGGTGATGGGGCTGAGCGCGGATGAATGGATCGTTCTCGCAGTGAGGCATCAGATCAACGTGGCCACCAAACGCAACATCTTCCTCAGCGGCATCTTCGCCCCCCGCGCGGCCGAGGACGGGGCGCAGCCGATGGATCTGCCCGGGACGCTTGCCCGGCTGCGCATCCTGGAAGCCCCCGACGGTCTCGGCGGCACCCTCGGTATCTCCCACGACCCCATGGCCGGCACCTACACGGCGACCGCCCGCCTCACCTTCCCCGGTCTCGCACTCATCGAGACGGGACGGCAGACCGCCCGCGTCGCCGCCTGGTCCGGCTTCCTGCGCTCGTTCTGCACCGAGGATTCGCCCATCGTCCGGATCGGCATACACCAGCGGTGCCTGCCCGACGACGGGGCAGCCCTGCGCAACTGGACCGAGCGGCACCTGGCGGCCGAGGCGCCCCCGCAGTCGGTCACCGCGCTCGGGGAACTGATGACGGGGGCCGGCCCGGCGGCCACGGTGCGCGAGACCTACCTGTCCGTGACGCTCTCCGCGTCCCGCGCCCGGCTGGCGATCAAGGGTGCCGGAGGCGGACAAGTGGGAGCCGCGGCGGTGCTGGCACGTGAACTCCACGCCATGCACGGCACGCTCTCCTCCGCGAGCCTGCAGGTCGTCGAGTGGCTCACCCCCCGCGGCCTGGCCCAGGCCGTGCGGACCGCCTACGACCCGGAGGCGCAGCTCATGCTCGCCACCCGCAAGGCCGCAGCCGAGTCCCAGGAGTGGGAAGGGACACCCCCGGGAATGGACCCGGCGCTGGCCGGCCCCGCCTCGGCCGAGACGAGCTGGGGCACCTACCAGCACGACGGTGCCTGGACGGTCTCCTACCAGGTCCGCACCTGGCCCCAGTCCGAGGTCTACGCCACCTTCCTGCAGCCGCTGCTACGACCGCGGCAGAACGCACGGCGTTCCATAGGCATGGTCTACGAGCCGATCGGCCCGCGCCGCGCCCGGCAGGACCTGGCGCGGGAGAAGGCCAAGCGTGAGTCGGCCCGCAAGCTGCGGGCCAAGGCCGGCCAGGACGAAAGCGAGGACGAACGCCGGGAGGCCCAGGTGGCCCGCACCCAGGACGCCGCCCGGGCCGCCGGCCAAGGAGTGGTGCGCATGACCGCCATGCTCGCGGTCACGGTCACCGACCTGGACGAGCTGGAGACCGCCTGCGCCGAACTCCAGGCCGACGCCGCCGCCTCCGGCCTCGAGCTGCGCCGCATGTGGGGCGCCCAGGACGTCGGCTTCGTCGCTGCCGCCCTGCCGCTGGGACAGGGGCTTCCGGACCGCAGGATCGGCTTCTGATGGGGTTCTTCAGCCGCAGGGCCAAGAGCGGCGACACCGTGCTGCAGGAGTCGGGATTCGCTGCCGCGACCGGTCTGAACAGGCGTACGACGGCTCCCCCGCCACCGGACCTGAGCCAGCGCGAACAACGGCACGCACGACTGCTGGAGAACCCGGACACCGTGATGCGGGTCGCTCCCCGCAAGGGTTGGGCCCATCCCTACGCGGGACGGACCAGCACCCTGCCGCGCACCGAGGTCGTCAAGGTCGACACCCCCAACGCGGCGGGCGCCTATCCCTTCCTGCATGCGGCGTCGCTGCCGCCGGTCGGCGCGTATATGGGGCAGAACACCCTGACCACCGAGGCGTTTTCTGCGCACCCCTCGGTGTGGGTGAAGGAAGGCCTGTGCACCAACCCGAATGTCATGATCACCGGCATTCCCGGGTCCGGGAAGTCCGCCCACATCAAGGCGCTGTGCTTCCGGCTGATGGCGTTCGGACACCGCACGCTGGTCGCCGGTGATGTGAAGGGGGAGTACGCGGCGCTGTGCCGTCACCTCGGGGTCGAGCCGGTACGGCTGGGCCCCGGGCTGCCGGGCAGACTCAACCCGCTGGACGCCGGTCCGCTGGGCGCGAACCTGGAGACGATCAAGGATCACGCCGAGATGCGCTCCCGCCTCCAGGAGATCCACCGACGCCGACTCACCCTGATCAAGGCCCTGCTCGAACTCCAGCTGCGCCGGATCCTGGAGCCGCAGGAAGAGGAAGCACTGGATGTCGCGGTACGGGAGGTGACCGGCGAGCTGTACGGGCAGTCCCGGCTGGGCGTGCCCACCCTCCCCTCGGTCTACCAGGTGCTGCGCGACCCCACGGAGGCCATGGCCGAGGCCCTGCGGGTCAGGGGCGGCGACGTGCAGACCGCCCGGGAGCAGATGGCCTCGATCCGCTCGGCGCTGGGCGGCATGGTCAACGGTCACCTGGGCGGCCTCTTCGACCAGGAGACCAGCATCGGCCTGGACTGGGAAGCGCCGATCCAGTCGGTGGATGTCTCCGCCCTTCAGGAGTACGGCGACGAGACCGTGGCGATGGTCCTCACCTGCGTCTCCACCTGGGCGCAGAGTGCCATCGACCGCCCCGGCGCCCGTCCGTGGATCGTGGTGCGGGACGAGCTGTGGCGGCAGATGCGGTCCGGCGGCGCGGCGATGGTCAGGAAGATCGACGCGGACCTGCGGCTGTCCCGCGCGACCGGCACCATCCAGGTGCTCGCCACCCACCGGCTGTCTGACTTCGAGGCAGTCGGCTCGTCCGGCAGTGAGGCCGTGGCCATCGCCAAGGACCTCATCTCCTCCTGCGAGACCCGTATCCAGCTCGCTCAGGACACCCGCCCGTTGCAGATCACCCGCGAGGCGATCGGCCTGACCGACGCCGAGAGCGACCTGATCAGCTCCTGGGGCGCGGGACAGCGCGGCCGCGCGCTGTGGAAGGTGGGCCGTAGCGGCAGCCACGCCGTGCAGCTGATGCTCTCGCACACCGAGAGCGCTCTGTTCGAGACGGACGAGAAGATGGGGGTCTGATGGAAGGGCGCTCCTCGGGCACTTCCGGCACTTCCGGGATGAACGACGGCACGGTCATGGCCGCATATGCGGCGGGGCTGGGCATCACCGTGGGCGGCGCGGTGCTGTTGGCCGGTCCGCTGGCCGGGGCGCTGAGCGGCTCCGGATGGCCGCACCGCACCACCTCGCTGCCCGCCGCTGTCGCACTCTCGCTCCTCAAGGGGCCTGGCGCCGCTTTCAGCCCCGCCCCGCCCGGCTGGCTCTTCTATCCGCTCGCCCTCCTGCTGGCCGCAGGGTTCCTGTTCCTGGTCCTCAAAGGGGCGACCCTCCTGAGGCTGAACGGACGCACCGGAGGGGCGCAGTGGGGCGGGTCCAAGACCGAGCGGAAGCTGGCGGCACCACAGGCCCCGGAGAACCGTGCCGGCCGCATCAGCGCGGGCCGCGGGACGCAGACGAAGAAGATCCTGACCACCCAGCCGAACATCTCCGCCACCGTCTTCGGCGTCCCCGGCAGCAGCAAGACGACCGGCCTGGTGCTGCCGAACGCGGCAGAGTGGCAGGGGCCGTTGGTCATCACCACCACCAAGGCAGCCGACCTCGATGTCATCTACGCCCGGCGCAGTGCGCTGGGCCCGGTCTGGGTGATCGCCCCGGCGGGCATCCCCGGCCGGGCCACGCACCGCTGGTCCCCGGTCGACTACTGCGTGGACGCAAAGGCCGCCGAGCGGATGGCCGCCTGGATGGCGGAAGCCTCGGCGTCCGGGGACGACAAGCGGGCGGCCCCCTGGGTCGACCAGGCCCGCAACGTCCTCAAGGGCGTACTGCTGGCGGCCCAGCTGAACGGGGGCGGCGTCAACGACATGCGCCGCTGGCTGTCCCTGGGCAAGGACGCGGTCGACCACGTGCGCGCCGTCCTGCTGGCACACGATTACCAGGAGACCGCCGACGACTACGCCTCCCCGTGGCTGCGGCTGCACGAGGACGGCATCGGGTCCATCCAGTTCACTCTCAACGTCCTGGCACGCGTCTACGCGGACGAGGAGGTCCGCGACACCAGCGCGGGGACCGACTTCACCGTCGAGGAGCTGCTGGACCGCAACGGAACCGTGTGCCTGATCGCCTCCGAGGCCGACGCGGAACGCTTCGCACCACTGCTGACCTCCCTGATCGCCTCGATCATCCACGGTGCCGAGGCCCGCTACAACGAAACCGGCGTGGCGCTGGACCCGGCGCTGGGCGTGATGGTCGACGAGGCGGGCAACATGCTGCGCTATCCCCGGCTGCCGAACATCCTCACCACCGGCCGCGGCATGGGCATCAGCCTGCTGACGGTGTGGCACGACCTGTCCCAGCTGCGCGACCGCCTCGGACAGCAGAAGGCGAACACGGTGCTGTCCGCCTCGGGGATGCGGATGCTGCTGCCCGGCTGCGGCGACCTGGAGACGCTCCGGTACTTCTCCGGCCTGTACGGACGCACCGAGGTGCGACGGGAGTCGACCACCCGCGGGCGCGGTGGGGAAAACTCGACACAGGTCTCGGTCGTGGAGACCGACCTTGCCCCCGTTCACGCGCTGCAGCAGCTGCCCGAGTTCACCGCGATCGCGCAGTACACCAACCTGCCGCCGGTCAAGGTGCGGATGCGGCTGACCTTCCGCGACAAGGACCTCAAAAAACTCCTGGCCGCCCCGGTGCCGGCCGGGATATCCCTCGAGAAGAACCCACCCACCGGCACAACCCCATTGGAGGCCGCTGATGTCTGAGTACGCCCTGGAAGGTCTGGAGGACGGCATGGAGGATCCGGCCTCGCTGTGGCCGGAGCTGCCGGAGCTGGAAGAGGAGTCCGCCGCCTACGGCTGGGTGTGGACGGCGATGACGCCAGCCGAACGCCGCGCCAAGATGCGGGAGCTGGCCGAGTGGGTGGAGTGGCTGCGCACCACGTTCGAGCTGCACAACCAGATCCCCCAGTGCTGGTACCGGCACCCTCCGGTGCGGGAGCACCTGACCGCGCTGTACGCGGGCTGGATGCGCACCTACTGCCAGCCGGCGCCCGGCCGGGACCTGGCCGAGGCCGAATGGCTGTCGATCCTGCACGGTTTCCTGCCGCGCCTGCACGTGGCCAGCTGCGCCAACGGCACCCACCACGAGGCGCCGCCGCGTCCTGCCGTACGCCCGGAAGCCCAGGAGGAGTTCGAGGAATACCTGACCGCGTCCGAGTTCGGCACCGCCGACTCCGCGCATCCGGCGGAGGCGGAAGCGCTGCGGCAGGCCACCGAGATATAGCGGCCCCTCACCGGACCCATCAAGGAGAACGTGAATGACGGAGCAGCCAGTGGCGGCCGTCCCGGAGCGCAACGACACCTTGCGCCTGGCCCTCAACAGCCTCCCGCACTCGATGCGCCGGAACAATGCCGAATTGCGCAAGACGTACGAGGAACTGCGGAACACGTGGAGGCCTGCCGATGCGGTGCCCGCGCCGCCTGCCCCCGCAGGGACCGGGGCGTCCGACGGGCACGACGTCTCGGTCGCCTTGCGTGCCCTCGAGAGCCACGCCGCCGTCCTGGGCGCGACCGGCAACCCGCTCTGGACGCAGTTGCAGGACACGCGCAAGGCCACAGCCAGGATGGTGCATTCGGTCCGGGCCTTCACCGGAGACCGGATCTGGCACCAACACGTGGAACGGAACGCGCACTGGAGGCGGCTGTGGACGGACATCGCACAGCAATCCACCCATGCCTACGCCCGTCTCGCCGGTGAGCTGGCCGGCCAGCTGGAGCGTGAGGGCCACAGGGAGACGGCAGGCGCCGTCGCCGCGCTGCGGGAGCTGAGCCGGACCGCGGCGGAGCGCAGCGCCGAGCTGGGGAAGCTCTCCCGCAAGAACCTGCCCACCCCCGAGGCATCCGCGGTGGACCGGGAGATGCGCGGGATACGCCGCCCCGACCTCGGATACGGCCTGGGCGAGGCGGGACGCACGCAGGCTGCCCACGGCTCCCGCGACATCCGCCAAGGGCTCAAGATGTGGGCCGACCGATCCACGGTGGGCCGGCGTCTTGGAAAGTTGAAATCGCCGGCGCTCATCCGCATGAGGAACGCGTGGGCAAACCTGCCCTCCGACGACTTGCGAGAGGGCCCCCGGGATGCGGCGATACGGTTCGGCGAGCTCGTGCGGCGCACTCATGAAGTCAGGGAGGAAATCCGCAAAGGCAATCTGGGCACTTACTCCGCGAAGGACATCGCCACCCTGGACTCGGTGATCGACGCCGGCTTCCAGCACATGAAGCGGCTGGCGAACACCGCGCCGGCGGGGGTCGCCACCGACGCCCGCGCCTACGGCTCCGTCGAGCAGGCGCAGGACGGAAACCTGAAGCTGGCCGGTCAGCTCCTCGCCTGGCAGCGCAGCACCATGGGCGAGAACCTGCTCACGAGCCGGGACAAGCACGTCAAGGATCTGCGGGACGCCTGGCGGAACCTTCCGGACCCTCCCACCGAGAAGGACAGAAAACTGGGGTCCTACGACCGGTGGAGGGCCGCAGAGAAGACAGCGGCGTTCGGCAGGGCCGCGCAGGCGCTCCTGAAAGCCCAGGCCGAGGGCTCCTTCTCAGCGGCGGACATGGCCAAGCTCCAAGCAGTGGCGAACGGCGCGATGAGCCACGCCGCGCGGATGGCCAAGATCCCCGAATCGCTCCTTCCGAAGGACCCGGCGAAGAACCGGACCGCCGTGACCGAGAAATCCGCCCAGCGGGTGAACGCGGGACTGGCCCAGCGGGCGCAGGTCCGGGCACCCGTCATGCCTGCGCAGGTACGCAGGACACAGTCGGCCAAGGCATAGAGCAGGGTGCCGGATGTCGGGCGGCGCCCGACATCCGGCACCCTGCTCAGCGACTCAGGAGAGTCCTGGGCCGCGCGGGCTGCGCGAACCCGATGGCGGTGCGCTGGACCGGCGGCGGCTGCACCCGGGCCGTGCGCCGCTGCACCGCCTGGATTTCGGCCTGACGCTGGCGGGGTGAGAGGGAGGCGCGGCGGCGTTCCTCGGTCAGGACGTCTGTCACGGTGTCCCGATAGTTGTTGGCGGTTTCCCGGGCGAAATGTGACGTGTCCTCGAATGCCTTCGCTTCGAGCGGCTTGTTCTGATTGCTGAGTTCCTCGCGGCGCCTTTCGGCGCGGTTCGCCTCCTGGTCGGCCCTTTGGTAGCGGTGCATGCTGCCCTCCAGCAGACTCTGCAGGTCGGCGTCGCTGTACGCTGCCAGCGGCCCGGCATCGCGGGCTCGGCGGCCGGCTCCCCAGCGCGGTGCCCGGCGCCGCTCCCGGCGGTCGATAGCCGCCTCGATGGCCCAGTTCCACCGAGTGCTGGACCCGGCGGCCGCCGTTGCGGCCTCACGGGCGGCCTCCTGACCGACCCAGTCCGTGGTCCGGGCGGCGAGCCGGGCGGCCTTTGCCACGGCCCGCATCGACACCTCGTCGCTCAGGCCGCGCTCGCGCTCGGCCTCGATCACCTGGGCCGGGGTCCGCTTGCCGGACCTGAGCCCGGGGGAGTCCACGGCCGTGCCGTCCGGCCGGAAGACCCGCACGTCCGCGCCCATGGCCGCGGCGCGGGTGGCGCTCTCCCCCACCCGGTCCGGCGCGAGGGTGAAGGGCAGCCGTGCGGTGCGGCGGTCGCTGAGGTGGGTCTCGAGGGCGTTGATCCGGCGTATGGGCTCCGGCGTGGCCACTGCGGCGAATTCGACGCGGTAGCCGGCCTCCTGGAAGCGCTTCATGTCCATGGCCAGTGCCTGCGGGTCGCGGGCGTCCGTGCGCAGGACAGCGTCGGCCCGCTGCCCGATGGCGTACTGGGCGGCCGCCAGGTGCCGGTCCTCCGGTCTGCGGGCCCGGGAGTCCCGGACGGCCTGGTGGGCGGGGTGATCGGGCGGGTACGCGCCACCGAGGTCGACGACGTTTCCCCGGCCCGCGAGCTGCTGGTGGGCGAGGAGGGAGACTGCCTCCATACCGCTGCCCTCGGTACCGGCGACGACGACCACGACCGGCTGGTCGGGCGGTTCGGCGGGGGGTGGGGGGATAGCGGGAAGCGGCGGGAGCGCCTTTTCGACGGCCTCTCCCGCTCTGTCCAGGGAAGTACTGGCCCCGTCCGCGGTGCGTGCGTTGTGCTCCTGGACGACCTGGCGCACCTCGTCGTGCACGGTGAGCGCCTTGACACAGTCGTCGGCGGAGCGCAGTCGTGAGTCCCGGAGCACCTCATCCAGAGCCCGCAACGGCACGCCGGCATCCGTCAGCCAGGCGTCCACCGCACTCCAGCGGTCCGAGAGCGCCCGGGTCCCCGCCGAGTTCTCGGGGAAGGTTTCGGTGTGGGTCGCCACCAGAGCCCGGTAGATGTCCGCGTGGTGGGGGACGGTGAAATGGTCGGGGGTGATGTCCCCCATGACGTCGCGCACGAGTTCGGGATGCCGCCACAGCCGTCCCAGCAGCTGCGTCTCGTAGTCGCGGCCGGTGAGGACCTGGGCCCTCCCGTTGTCTTCCTCGGCCACCGTTACCGCTCCCCGTTCTCTCGCTGTGCAACCTCCGCGACCGGTTCCGCATCCGCCTGGGCCAGCTGTGCCAGCTGGGCCGCGTGCTGCTCGAACGCGGCGATCAGCGCGGCGTCCTCGGCGCTTTCGGTATCGAGCGGGGCGTAGCGGTCCTCCCTGGCGATCCACCAGCGTCCCTCGAACGAGATCGCTGTGCCCTCCTGGGTCAGGGACAGGGCCCTGCCGTCGGCCACGGCCTCGTGCAGGGGGCGCACCGTGGCGTAGTCGTCGACGACCTGGTCGCAGTAGGCGCGCGCCGCCTCGACGGCCTCGTGGTTGTCCGGACGGATCACCGTGCGCCACGCACTGATGCGGCGGCTGACGCCGAGCCAGCGCTCGCTCTCCTGCTGCCCGGCGCCGAAGCGGGAGTCGGCGTGGTCGATGCGGGCGGCACAGACCTCCTGCGCCTGATCCATCGAGGCCAGGAGAGCGTCGAAGGCGCCGATTGCCAGCTCGTCCCAGGCACCGGGCCTGATCTCGTCAAGTACTACGTCGGGTATCCCAGACACGCCACTCCTCCGCAACAAAGCCGATGTTGTCCGGCGGCCTCAGCCTAATGATTCCGGGGGCGCTTCGGCGTCCCGAACCGGGCGCTGAGCAGCGGCAGTTCGTACCGACTTCGTCACAGCACCCCGGTCAGGGCGTTGCCCCCCGTTGGCCGACCACGTCCAGGTATCCCGCGAGCACCTTCAGTGAGGCGCCCAACCGCCCTGTGCGTCACCCTGGACCTCACCTGGAGAAGGCTCGGCCCTCCGGCGCCCGCGCACGGTCGGCGCGGCGAGGACCGGCCCTGGCGAACGCCGAGGAGTGATGAAGATGGCCCGCCTCTGGCTGGACGTGCCCTTCGCGGAGAAGGACGAGGCCAAGGCACAGGGAGCCCGCTGGGACCCGGCCGCCAGGCGCTGGTTCGCACCCAGGCCCGGGATGCCGGGCCTGCAGCGGTGGGAGACGCTGCCGGACATACCCGCCCTGCTCCCCGGCGAGGACCGGACGTTCGGATCCGGGCTGTTCGTGGACCTCGTCCCGCGCTCGTGCTGGTTCACCAACGTCCGCTCGTGCGTCGTCCCCCGCGACTGGGAACGGCTGCGGCGCATGATCACCACAAGGGCCCGGCAGCGGTGCGAGGCGTGCGGGCAGGGCGAGGACCGCACGGCACGACGGTGGCTCGAGGCACACGAACGCTGGGAGTACGACGAGGAGAGCGGAGTGCAGCATCTGCGGCGGCTGGTGTGCCTGTGCACCGACTGCCACACCGTCACACACTTCGGACTGGCCGAGGTCAACGGCAGGCGGGACGCGGCACTGGCCCACCTGCGCACCGTGACCGGGATGCCGGTGAGTGCGGCGGAACGCCATGTACGGGCCGCCTTCGCCCTGTGGCGGGAGCGCTCGGCCCGCGAGTGGACACTGGATCTGAGCATGCTCACCGAGGCGGGCGTCACCGTCGTAGCCCCGCCCTCGGCCTCCGAGCGGGAGCGGACAGCGCGGCAGGCCGTGCGGCAGGAGCGGGCCGCCGAAGGACCGGCCACCACCCGGCCCACGCCCACCCCGCCGACGGTGCCCGAGGCGCCCCGGGCCACGGAGGTGAGCGAGGAAGAGCTGGCCGGCGCCCTGGACACGGTCTTCGCCCGGCCCGCCCCCGCAGGCGGTCCGCAGTGGATCGCCGTGCCCCGGTGGCAGTGGTTCTGCCACATGTGCGACACCCACGTCCGGCCCCCCGACATCGCCGTGGCGTCGGTGACGGGAACGCCTTCCGGAGACCACCGGATCGTGTGCCGGCCCTGCGAGTGGGCCCATCTGGTGGACGAGTTCGACCTCGCCGCACCGGTGCACCGGGCGGTGCTGGCGGCGGCCGCCGAAGCGCTGGACACCCCGGGCAGCGCGGCCACCTGGGACCCGCACGCGCGGCGCTTCCGCACCGTGACCGGACGGCTCACCGACGGGCGTCCGGGGCGTGACGGACCCCGCTGACCGGTCCTTCCGCGGTCTTCGGGCCGGAGGTCACGTCGTACGACGCGGCCCCTCACGACGGGAGGCATCCGGACGCTGCTGGGGTACGGCGGGCGATGCGGGAGGCTGCTGGGGCGCACGCGGCCGCCGTGCCCGGGCGGCCTGTTCCAAGGCGCGCCTGTCGTCGGGAAGCTTGGCCCGCACGCTGCCTTCGTGGCGTAGCGCGGCAGCCGTCTCGCGCAGTTTGCCGGCGCGTTCGCGCATGCGCCGGGCCTCGGCGGCGGCGGCCTGCGCGTCCTCCCCCGCCGTGGTCCGCGCACGGGTGAGGGCCGCGTCGAAGTCGCCCCCGGCCTCCTGCCAGTCGGCCAGCAGCTGTTCGTGCCGGGTGGGGTCCCCGGCGGTGACGGCGACCTGCTCGCCGTGCCGTTCGGCCCGCGCGAGTTCCTCGGTGAGGCGGGCCGCCTGCTCCTCCAGGCGGCGCAGATGGTCCTCCAGAGCACGCCGCTCCGCACCGCGTACCGCAGGCAGACCCATGCGGTGGGTGGTTGCCAGTCGGGCGGCCGAGTCCTGGCGGTGAGCGGCGTTCTCCGCAGCCTGCCGCCGTGCGGCCTCGGCCCGCTGCTGGGCGGCACGCCACTCGTGGATGGCCTCGACCCGTGCCGCCTGGGTGGTGATCCGCTGCTCGACCCGGCCGCCGGGAACCGCTTCGGCAGTCAACCGCTGAGCGCGCGCCTGCTGTTCCTCGGCGGTGCCGTCGGCCGCCCTCGCGGCCTCCAGCGCACGCCGGTGTGCCTCTCGCAACTGGGCGTCGGTGAGCGGGCCGTGCGGCCTCTCCTGCCAGGACGGCACCTGCCGAGCCGGGGCGGCCGGCTCCTTCTCCGCTTCGCCGCGCAGCGCCCGGCGGGCCAGCTCCCGCTGAGCATCCGACCCCTGCCTCGCCCTCTCACGGTCCTCCAGAAGGTCGGGAGCGAGCTCGGTGAGGGTCTCGCGGGCCTCCGCGATCAACTGCTCCTGGGCGGCGGCCGTCTCGTGTGCTTCGGCTGCCTGCTCGGCCAGTTCCTGAAGCCGTTCCGCCCGCTCGGGTGTGCGGGCGTTCCGCAGAGCCTGGGCGCGGTTGGTGGCGTCCTGGGCGGTCTGCAGGGCAGTTTTCCGGGCCGCCTCCGCCCGGTGTAGAGCGGCCAGCGCCTCCTCCGCCCGCTCCACACGATCCGCGCTGAGCCGACCCTGCCGGCCCGCCCGGCGTAGCTCCTCACCTTCCCGCTCACCCAGCCGCGACACCGGCACCGGGCCACCGGAGCCGGCCCGCCAAGCCGCGATCGCGGCGGACGCGACGTCGTAGTCGGCGGCAGCCACCGGATCGGCAGGACGCTGTCCCAGCGCGACGCTCTCGTGCCCGAACTCCCACAGCTCGCGGTACGTGTACGCCGCCCACACGGCCCGGTCCCACAGCTTCCGCGCGGCCTCGTCGGCGCCCGGACGGGGCCCGAGCGCGTCGAGCCAGGCAGGGGCCTGGGCGACCAGTTGCCCGACCGTCCGAGTCGGGTCCGGGTCAGGCTGGGCGGCCCGCCACACACCGCGCAGAGCCGCGTCCATGCCCTCGGCGGAGGGGGCGGGGCCGGTGGGGGCGGGTCCGTCATGACCCGCCAGGTCGCGGTAGACGGCTGCTGCGGTCAGCTGCTCCTGCCAGGCCGCCGCCTCCCGCGCATCGGCCGGCCGAGGACCGTAGGCGGCGGCCCAGCCCCGGCCCGCCTCGGCGTCCAGCTGAGCGGTTGTGCCGAGCTGGGCGGCACGCTCCCGCACGGCTGCGGCCAACTCCCGGGCCGCCGCGACAGTCTGCGGATCGTCACCCGGTTCGGCGTCCGGCGGCAGCAGCCCGAGCGCCGCCAGCGGGTCTTCGCTGCGCACCCAGTCGGAGGTGAGCAGGTGCGGCGCTGTGGCCGGGTGGGGGGCGTCCTGCGCACGCCGGAACTCGTCGACAGACCCCTCGTCCGAGTCGACGGCGTGAGCGTTGCGTGCATGCACGACGGCGGCGATGTCCCGCACCGGGCTGCCGTCGGCCTCGAGGAAGTCCCGCTGGTGCCAGGTCGTCTCCAGCAGCCGGTCGGTGTCGATTCCGTCCTCGGCCAGCCGCGCCAGTTGGGCGCGCAACGCGGGCCAGGCCGGTGCCTCCGTCAGCTGCCGCGCGGCCGACTCACCGAGCAGAGCGGCAACGGCGTGACGAGCCCGGTCGTCGGCGACCTGGTCGAGGACGAAGGCCAGCCGTGCCGTGTGCGTGCGCACCGAACGGGCGGCTTCCGCACTGCGGCGAGCGGTCATCGTGGCCGACTGTTGCGTGCCGTCACGGCGCAGAACCGACTGGAAGACCTGCCGGGAGGTGAGCCGCTCACCGGGCTCCCCGGTCTCCGGGTCCGAGGGCTTGCGGGTGACCAGGTAGGCGAAGTTGGCCCACCGCCCGCGGGTCAGTGCCGGGTAGGCGCCGTTGCGGTCCATCGAGCTGTCGAACAGGGCGTGACCGGTGTCGACCGTCAGGCCCTGTGCGCGGTCCTTCGTGACTGCGTAACCGAGCTCCACCGCCGCCGACACGTAGTCGGCGGGCAGTGTGACGCGGCGGCCGGTGCGGTCGTGCAGGGCAGTGAGAGCGCCGTCCTTCTCGACGCCTTCCACCGTCCAGGTGTCCCCGTTGCGCACCCACTGACGGCCGTCGTGTGTGCGCAACCGCCGGTCGTTGACGCGCGTGACGACCCGGTCCCCGGCGCCCGCCCGGTTGCCGTCCCCCAGCGTGGTCTCGATGCTCGTATCGACCTCACCACGGGCCGCCAGGTCGCTGCGCGCACGCTCGTTCAACTGCGCAACGAGGGCGTTGCTGGCGGCGATCATCACCGAGTTCAGACCGTCTTCGGTGTCCCGCCGCCAACCGGCGTAGACAGCGTCCAGCATGGCGTCCGCGTCACCATGATGGATACGCCCGCGCTGCTCGTACGCGTCGTACGAGGCGTCCGCGTCACCACGCGAGACCGCCGCCGCGGCATCGACTTCCCAGCGCCGGATGGTCTTGTCGACGTCCCGGAAGCGACGCACCTCGGACAGATATTGCGCACCCGCGTCCGCCTCGATCAGAGCGAGCGCGCCGCCCACACCGGGCGACCCCAGCTGGCGAGGATCACCCACCAGCAGCAGTCGCCCGCCGACCGCCTCGACCTGCTCGGCCAGTGCGTGCAGATCGGGAGTGGAGGCCTGACCGGCCTCGTCGACGATGACGATCTGCCCCGGGCGCAGCGACCACTGGGCACCGCCCTGCCGCTCACTCATCCACCGCCAGCGGGCGATGTTCTCCGCCCGGATCCCGGCTTCCTCCGCCAGGTTGTCGGCCTGCACCTGACCACCCGCAAGCCCCAGAACAGGCAGTCCGTGCGCGTCCGCGGCCTCCCGGACCAGCCGCATGATCGTGGTCTTCCCGGTGCCCGCGGGGCCGATGACCGCACCCAGCCGTACGTCCGAACCCAGCAGGTTCTGCACGACCTGACGCTGCTCGGTGCTGGGAGTGAAACCGCGCTCCCCGTCGCCGGCGGCCAGGGCCGCGTCGACCTGTTCCGTACTCAGAACCTGTACGGGAGCCGGCCGGGTCGCGGCCTCCACCAACTGCCGCTCAGCGGCCAGAATTCCGTGCGAGGTGAAGACCTGACCGGTGGCCACCTGCTCGAACACCGACGAACCGTCGTCCCGCCGGAACCGCTCCGGAAGCGCCACCGCGTCCGGAGCATCCAGCCGCTCACACAGCTCCGGATCGAGCAGCGCGTCCGTGGCCCGCTCCACCGTTTCCGCGAACGCCGCGTCGTCCAGCCGCAGATGCCAGCCCGTCTCCACGAGCTGCCGATAGACCTCGGCAGTCGCGTTGGAACGGGTCCAGTGCGCCCGCTGCCCCTCCAGCACGCGCAGCGCTCTCCCGGGTATCCCGGACAGTGGAACATCCGCCTCCGGCAGGGCCTGCAGCTGCTGCCGCGAGACCTCCATCGCATGCTGCAGCAGCGCCTCGGGGCGCTCGATACCCAACTCCCGGGCCTGCCCGATCCACCGGTCGCGCTCCTCTTCGACGGTGCTCGGCTGCTTGGCAGGACGGACCGCCAAGGTGGCCACCTGAGCCAGCTTGTAATCCTCCACCCGGGTCGGCTCGCGCCCCTCCCGGTCCCGGAAATCACGGGTCATGGAAGACAGCGCGGCCTCGGTCGAACGGCGCCGCCCCGAGAAGCCGGTGACCACCTTCTCGCCCACCCCGAGGAACTCCCGCACCGGCCGGCGAGCGGGCCGCAACGAGTTCTGCCGAACCCCCGCCAGGATCCCACATCCCGCCGCCATACCCCGCTCCACCTCGGCGGTGTACATCTCGGAGAACTCCACGAGACGGGCGTGCAGCGGCCGCGCATCCAGCGCCAGCCACCGTCCGTCCTCCGTACGCACCTTCGAGCTGATCTCCAGATGCCGATGGAAATCCGGGTCACCCGAGCGGGAGGTTCGGTGGGTGTAGAGCGCGGCGATGAATCCCCGCCCGCGCACCTGGACCTGAGCCGCTGCGGTCGGCCCCACCCGGGTCCAGCACAGCTCTCGCTCGATCCGCGCGAAGACCTTCTCGAACGCCGCGCGCTCCACCGCCTCCAGTCGTGCGCGCGTCTCGTCATCAGCTGTGGCCCACAGCACCGAGAAGCTCTTCACGGGCGAGAAGACCATCTCCCAGCCCGACCGCGCCGTCCGGTTCCCCTCCCTGTCAGCCTTGGCCTTCAACTGCTGACGGCGCGCCTCACTCGCCTTGGGCTCCGCCGCCAGATACTTCGCGAACAACTCATCCGCAGGCTTGTACCGAGGCCACGCCCGGCCCATCCGCTGACCGCTGACCGGGTCCACGCCATCCTTGAAGACCGCGTCGGCCGCCTCCTTGGTCACCGTCCCCGACAACCCCAGCGTCGCTGCCTCGACCCCCAGCCACTCCCCCGGAGTGTCCCCCACTCCCTGCGAAAGACCGGCCATCTCCTGGTCCCCGACCCGCACATCCCCATGAGAGACCGTGCGCTCCAGGTAGTCGGCCCCGGACCCCGAGGAGACGCCATGCACCGTGACCGTCACCCGCTCCCCTCCAGCCCTGCCGCACGCACCACCGGCCACGGCATCGGGAGGGCAACAGGCGTCTGCATAAGAGCAGTTCACAGCACACCTGCGCGAATAGCAAGAGGTGTGCTTAAAATTCAACGTCTGCTGCTGTCAGATCGCTCGACGCTCTTCCGAGCGATCTGACAGCAGCAGACGTTTCCTTGTTTCGGTGCGCAGACACGTCTGCGCCGGCGATGGCTACAAGCGCTCTTCTTGTAGCCATCGCCGATCCGAGGGAAGCGGCCGTTGGCCGCTTCCCTCCGGCACTGGCGTGGCAGAACGCCAGCACTTGTGGCGGGCGTTGTGATCGTGAAGCATGTGCAGACATGACGTCACGACACAACGAACAACTCCAGGAACGGCGCCGGGCCCTGCGCGAGCAGCACAAGCGCGAACTGGAAGAGGCCAAACGGCGGCAGGCCGCCCAGCTCACCACGATCACCGCCTTCGACCAGCGCATAGCCAAGCTGGAGGACGCCCGCCGCGACGTGGCCGCGGCAGTCGCCGAAGCGGTTGCCGCCTTCGGCGGCCGACGCGACGCGGCCGCCGCGCTCGGTCTGACCGCGGCGGAGGTGAAGGACTACCTCAACACGCATGCGGAGCACGCGGCCGGGGCCGCGGCGGACGAGGCGGAACCGAACAGCCACGCCGCGCGGAACGAAGAGCGGGCAGCGACGGAACGGAGCCCGGCGGAGGACCCGGCCGAAGACGACCACGCGCCGCCGACGGCGGTCGCGGGAGCGACACGGGCCGCGACGGATATGGAGGCCGCCCCAGCCCCGCCGGCGGCGAAGTCCGCACCGGCGCCGACGCCAGAAGCGACCACGAACCCGGCCTGAGTACGCCGGGCCCGCAGCCGCCCGCACCCTGCACACGAAAGGCCCCGGGGCCGCCGGAATTCCGGCGGCCCCGGGGCCTACTGCTCACGAGAGCGGTGGGAGTGAGGCTCAGCCTCCGTTCCGCTCCTGCTGCTCGCGCTCGAGCCGCCTCGCCAGCTCCTCGGCTTCGCGCGCCGCCGCCTGGGACCTCAGGAACTCGGCTTCCTGCTCCGGCGTCATGGTCGTTCTCCTTCTCGACAGTGCCGGGCGGTGCCTCCGTCGTGAGGGAGGGGGTCCGTGGTGGGCCCTGCCCGGCGCAGCCGATCAGCCCTGGGGGTGGGGTGGGGGCAAACCTGCTTTTGGTTTGCGGCCACCCCACCCCCAGGGCAGGCTGCAAGCGGCGGGCAGGGGCCTCCACGGACCCCTCTCACGACGGAGGCACCGCCCCCCGCACCGACAAGAAGGAGAGCAGGGCGAGCGGGACGACGGCGGAGGACCGGTCGGCGCGCGGTGGTAAGCCACTGCAGCCGACGTGGCGGCGGCCGGACCCGGAGGGGCAACCGTCGACGCGCTCCGGGCCGGCACCACGAAGCGAGCCGTCAACGTCGGCCGCGGGCTCCGGACAACGGACCGGTCGGGAGATCCGGACAACGGACCGGGCCGGACAACGGACCGGTCGGGCCGGACAACGGGCCGAAGCGGTCGACTAGCGGGTGTACGGATCCGGTCTCGGAACTCACGGATCCGCGAACGCGGAATCGCGAAGCGAAAGCAGAGCCCTGCCGGCATGAGAACGTGTCACCGGACTCCGGGGACCGGTGTCAAGACACTGCCCCGGGACAGAAGAGTCCCGGGGCGTATCGCTCTCAGCAGCCGCACAGTGCCCTGCTACAGCAGCAGCTCGCGGAAGAAGTCCACAACGCCGCGGAAGAAGCCGGAACGGTCTCGGTAGTAGCGCGGTGATTTCGTAGTCCGACCCCTACGAGCACGACGCGGATGTTGATGCATGGCCATGAGACCTCCTGTACCGGTGGAGACAACCGGATGTGTCGCGGAAGAGCCGAGGCTCGGCGCCCGCCGGAGTGCGGCGGGCGCCGAAGGCCGGTCAGCTCACTGATTCGACGAGCAGTTGGGGTTGAGGCACGTGTCGATCCCCTCCGGAAGCGGCTGCTTGCAGAACATGCAGATCGCGTTGTTGGTCCAGGTCGCGATGGCCCGCATCAGCTTGCGCATGCTCGTCTTCCTCTCCGCCGGGAGAGACTGACCGCCTTCGGCGGTCTGTGGTGGTCCCTGCCCCAGGCTGCAAGCGGCGGCCAGGGACCACCACAGACCACCCCACGGCTCAACACCCACGCGAAGAGAAGAAGCGAGTGATGGCCTCGGGGCCGAACCGGCATCGCGTCGATCCGGAACCCGCATGGCGCGGGAGGACTGGCGGATGCGAACAGCGTCTGTCGACACCAGTGGCACCGTGCCCCGTGTGGTCCATGCGCGAGGAGGGACCCCACGGACCCTCTCGCCGACGGCCGGTACCGCCGACGCACCGGCGCGAGAAGGACTGAGACAGAATCGACGGAAGCTGCCGCGCCGGAAGCGCGGAACGGGACGACGAAATCGCATCCCGCGTGGCAGCAGAACGGTGCGGCGTGCCCTGTCGGCATGTCAGCCGAGTGCTCGCTCGGCAACGACGACATGGGCCGCGCCGAACGGTCCGTCTCGCCGCCGGACGCACGGGTCGAGGACGAAGTCCGGTCCCCGGTAGACGAAGTCCAGTCCCCAGGGGAAGAATCGTCGACGAAACGGAGGGATCGCTGCACACGCCCGCACAAAGAAACAGGGCCCCGGCGCCCTGCGGCACCGACGCCCGACACCGGACAGTCGGCCGTTGCCTCCCGAGGAGACAACGGCCGAACGCTCAGCCGACGCGCTCCTTCTCCGGAGTACTCGCCCCGGGAAGGTCCTCGCGTGAGATGCCCGGCTCGAGCGCCCGGATGTCCTTCCCGTGCACCGTTCCCTGAGTCATCGCGAAGTACATCGCCGCTGCCCCGAGCAGCGTTCCGGTCAGACCGAGGTACTGCACAGCGGACCCGAGGACGGGGGCACCGAGGGCACTCCCCGACCTGGTGATCGCACCGCCGACCGCCCGCGTCTGGTCACGGAACTCCTCCGGAGGCCGCAGCTGGCTGATCTGCCCGACCACCGCAAAGGGGAAAGCCCCTGCGAAACCGGCAACGACCCAGACCACGTTGACCAGCCACACCGGCGCGCCCAGGGCCAGGACGAGCAACTGAGGCACGATCAGTGCGTACCCCACCGACATGAGCACGTACGGCCGCACCCGCTGGGTCACGTATACGGCAACGAAGTTCCCTACGAGGCCCGCGAACGCCGCCGAGCTGGCGAGCGTCGCGATCGTCCCCGCACCGGCACCGGTCTCCCTGGCCCACTGGGGCAGGAACACGCCGTTCATCGGCGCGACGAGGAACTCCATGGTGAACAGCATCGCGAACAGCTTCACGAGCAAGCGGTCCTTGCGGAAGTGATGGATCTGTTCACCGAGGCTCTTCCAGTACCCGGGCTTGTCCTTGGCGTGGACCACCTGGACACGAGCCGACTCCATGCCGCGCGGCAGCCGACCGATGATCAGAGAGGCCACGGCGAACAGCACCGCCACCGCCACCAGACCGACCACCGGAATGTGCACCAGAGGCCCACCGAGCGCCGGACCGACTACCTGACCGCCGGCAATCATGGCTCCGCTCATGCTGATAGCGAAGCCTTGCCGGAGACCGACGAACTTCGCCGCCGCCGGAGCCAGGCCACCTTTCGCCAGAACCCCCGCGCCACCCGCGGCGCCCATCAGCGCCATGAGCGCCAGCAGAACCGGAAACGCCAGCGCGTCAGCGGCGACGAGCACAGCCACCATGGCGACGCAGACCGCCTGAACCACACCAGTGAGCCACGACGTCAGCCGCCGCCCGACCCGGCCCACTACCGGACCGGCCATGAACCGCACCACAACAGCCGGTGCCAGCTCCGCGAACAGCACGAGCCCGGCAAGGGACGTGCTACCGGTGCTGGCGATAACGAACCACGGGACGATGAGCGTGAGGATCCACTCACCGGTCACCGATATCAGGGTCGAGGCGAGCACCCAGTTCACAGGACTGAAGTGCTTCGCCACGGAAAGTCGCAGGCCCAAGTGGGCCAAGCCGCAAATCTTTGACACGGCCATGACACCTCCCAAAACGCAGAGGAGGCACGGACCCGACACGGGCTCCGATGCCCCGCCGGGAACGTCCCGGCAGGGGCGCACGGACAGGTACCGGAGGTACCGGGGTGCGGCGAAGCAAGCCCCGGTACCTCCGGCACCTGTCACGCTCCAATGGCGGGATGTTCACGGCGGGGCATCGGAGCCCGCCCCACCACGAGTCCACTCATGCGTGTGGGAGGTACCGCAGCAGAAGAAGGACACCTCGCGGACATCAAGCGGCCACCGACCGACTCCACGAAAGACACCGCCGAACCGACCGCCCTGCCACCAACGCCCCCCAGAGCCGAGAGCACCCCCTGCACCCGACCGGACAACCACACGTCCGAGCCCCCGGACCCCTGCCACACACACCCGCCCGCACCACCACCCCCGCCACGCAGCAAAACCGACCGAGCACCCACCAACACCCACGCGAAAACCAGCAGACAACAATTCACGAGCACCGCCGGCACCACGGCCCACAGCACACCCGCCAAGCACCCTCAACCTGACGAGCATCCGTACGACGCTCCACAACGCCCGCCAACGGAACAGCGCGCACCACATCCCGGCCGGACGGCACTCCGCACCGACACGCCGCCACAACACCAGGCCCCACAAATCCCCGGGCGGCCGGCAACCAGCACACCGGCTTGGCTGACGGCCGCCCGGGCAACACACGACAAGGCCCCGGCCCCCACCGAAGTGGGGGCCGGGGCCTGACGACGCTCTCCTTACTTCACGCCCTCACCGTGCGGCGTCTCGCCCGGCTTCGAGGTGTCCAGCACCGGGGGCGCTCTCCTCGTGGTCCTTCCGCGGGACGTTGTACAGACCGAGGAACTCCACGTGCGCGACGTTGCGCGGCTTACGCGTCAGCCCGAGGCGGGCGCGCAGCCAGTCGGACAGCCTGGGCCGAGTGAAGTGCTCCGAGCCGAACTCGACCGCGACCTTCCAGTACTCCTCCACCTCCCACATGTTCCCCTTGGCACCCTCGGGCTTGGGGAAGTAGCCCTCAGCCTCCGCCCACTGACTGGCGGGGACCTCGACGATGAACTTGCGCCACCGCGAGACCTCCGGCCGTCGCTGCGACGGCGGCTGCGCCGACGGCGGCCGCGTCGACGGCCGCTCCTCCTCCACAGCCACCTCCAGGAGGAAGACACCGTGGACTCCGTCCGGGCCCTTCGGGTGGGCGACCGCTTCCACCACGCCCTCGACCCCGGGGCCCCAGTACGGATTTTTCGTCGTGCGGGACATGACAGCTCCTCTGCTGTAGACAGCCGGGGAGCGCCCGTGTGGGCTGCCCTGGACGTCTGTGTCCTTCCCGGCACGATGCCGTCCGCACCACGACGGGACCGGGGGGCAACCGTTGCGAAGCGGCGGTTGCCCCCCGGTCCCGTCGTGGTGCAGGCTCGTGTGCTGGGAAGGACACAGACGCAGGGCTGTCCACACGGGCGCTCCCCACTAGGAGCACCACCGCGCAGGCGAACCGGCCCAGGTAGCCGGGCGGCCACCGCCGTCGCCGAAGAGGAAACCCGGCAGTGGCACACACAGCCCGGACACGACAGCAGGCGTCGTACCACGGCCGAAAGACCCACGTGCCGAAATCGACACCGGCACCGAGAACCCACGCCGGCCAAGAACGGAACCAGCATCGATACACCGACGCATGCCCCCGCGGTCTCGTACTGAGGCCAAAAGCCGGCACACGGTCAAGCCCGGCCAGGCGAAGAGCAGGCACGGGCACCGGCCTCTCACGGAAGCCGACAACGGAACCGCCGCATCCGTCCGCCTCCGTGTGCCGCCGCGCGCCCGTGTGCCGCACGTCGAGCACGCAAAAAGGCCCGGCACCCGCCGGAGAACTGGCGGATACCGAGCCTGCCACCTTCCGCACAGAACCCCCGACGCCCGCCGAAGTGACTCACGGGCGCCGGAAGTCTCGGCCGCTCAGCTACACGATGATCGTGTAGCTGAGCGTCGACCGGGACGGGACTCAGTCGCAGTCGTTGCCGCCGAAGAAGCCGCCGAAGAAGCCGCCGCGGTGTCCACCGGACTTCGATGCCCCGCCACCCTTGCCGCCCTTGCCGACAGGCTTCCCGCCGGGCTTCGACAGGGAGAAGGCCGCGGGCGCCATCGTCGTGGTAGCGAGGCTGTTGTCGCTGCACCCGCCATCGTCGCCGGCCTCGCACTGCACGACCAGGAAGATGAGGGCGAGCACCACCAGGATGGCCAGGACCACCTTCGTGATCGGGCTACGGTTCTTGCGCATGGGTTCCTCCCTGGGGAGGGGACTCGCCGCTCTCTGCGGCGGGTGGTGGTCCCCTGTCCGACGCGGCCGATCAGCGCCAGGGCGGGGTGGGCTCGATGTCGACCAGGAGCTGCGCTGGACCTTCCTGGCGTCGCTCGCGGCGGCCGGGACGGCCGACGAGTCGGTGATCGCGGCCGAACTGGC
>NZ_JBEZHR010000027.1:0-13372 GCF_040650655.1 Streptomyces sp. NPDC048636
GCTGGTGGAAGGTCATGGAACGGCGCGCCGCCGTGGACGCCGACCCCATCAACCCCGAGTACGTCGTCCACGCGCTCGACGCCCTGCTCCCCGACGATGCGATCCTGGCCGCCGACTCCGACTCCGACTCCGACTCCGACTCCGACTCCGACTCCGGCTCCGCCGCCAACTGGTATGCCCGCCACCGGTTGTCGACCAGATCACTCCGTTACGGGCAGGCACTCGGCGAGCAGGTCGACGACGTCGTGCCAGGCTCGCCGTGCGTGCTGTGGGTGGTAGCCGACGCCGGGACGCACGGTGTGGTCGACCGGTGGGTGGTGGAAGGCGTGAAGGGCCCCTCCGTAGACCGCGAGGCGCCAGTCGACGCCCGCGGCCTGCATCTCTGCGGTGAACGCGTCCCGTTGGGCGGGCGGCATGATCGGGTCTTCCGACCCGACCCCGGCCCATACCGGGCAGCGAATGCGTGCCGCCTCGCCCGGTCGGCCCGTGGTCAGTGCGTTGACTGTCCCGATCGCGCGCAGGTTGACGCCGTCGCGCCCGAGTTCCAGCCCGACGGCGCCCCCGGTGCCGTAGCCGATGGCGGCGATCCGGTCGGGGTCGGTCCGCGGTTCGGTGCGCAACACGTCGAGCGCCGCATGACCGATGCCTCGCATCCGGTCGGGGTTGGCGAGTAGCGGCATGCAACGGGCCAGCATCTCCTCGGGGTCGGCCAAATAGCGCCCGCCGTGAAGGTCGAAGGCCAGCGCTACGTATCCCAGCTCGGCGAGAGCATCGGCCCGGCGGCGCTCGACGTCGCTGAGCCCCGTGCCCTCTGGCCCGAGCAGCACCGCGGGCCGGCGATCGACTCCGGCCGGGAGTGCGAGGTGCCCGATCATCGTCAGACCGTCGGCCGGGTACTCGACCGTGCGCGTGGTAATCGTCGTCATGCGACTGGACTGTAGTGATCGTCGAGTCCGGTCGGGCCGCTGTTCTGCCGCTGGCAGAACAGCGCGGGTGTTCCTCTGAAATGCGGCGATGGCTCATGATCCGCTACAAACCCGGTTCCCGCGGCAGCGGTTTCGGATGACCTGCTCGCCGTGATGGAGCACATGCAGGACCACCTTCCTCGCGCACTAAAGGGTGCCGAATCGTGATCGTGTTCTGAGTCCGGAAAAGCCATGGGTCTACGACCCCAAGGGCGGTCGGCCGCCCAAGCACGGTGGCGAGTTCGTCTTCGGCGACTCGGCAACCTGGGGTTCCGGGCAGGCCGTGACGGCCACGGACACCCGGCTCTATGGGAAGGCGACCGCGCAGGCGCGGGACCGGCTGCACCCGCGCCTGACCCGCCGGGCCGCATGGCTTGACCACGACGGCCCGCTGCCCATCATCGAGGGCACCGTCATTCGGCTGGTCGTGGAGAAGCTGCCCTGCGGCGGGGTCAACAAGCCGGTCTGGCTGTGGTGGTCGGGCACGGTGCGACCGAAGCGGATGTCGACCGCTGCTGGCAGTCCTTCCTTCGACGCTTCGACATCGAGCACACGTTTCGCCTGTTCAAGTAGACGCTCGGCTGGACCAAGCCCCGGCTCCGCGACTCGGAGGCGGCCGATCGGTGGACGTGGTGGGTGATCGCCGCCTTATGCCCAGCTCCGGCTCGCCCGCCCACGGGCCACCGACCTGCGGCGGCCTTGGGAAAGGCCGAGCGATCCGGACAGACTGACACCTGCCCGCGTCCGCGGAGGCTTCAGAAACCTGCACGCGAAGACCGGGTTACCAGCCTCGGGACACGGACCGGTCACCCACGCCACCCTGGACAGCCTCCGCCCGACCAAGGTCGTCGACAACCTCCGCATGCACCTGGTCGCCGGAGGCGCTCTGCCCGCGCGCGACGAGCGGCTCGCCGCCCTCGAACGCTGGCTGCGCGCAAGGACCACCCAGGTCCTCGATCCAGAGAGCCGAAAGGTCCTGAATGCGTACGTCACCTGGCACCTGCTGCGTCGACTGCGCGGTTCGTCCCGACGCCGTCCGGTCACCCAGACGCAGGCTCACGGGGGGGGCGGGCCTACGTCACCCAGGTGGTCCGGCTGCTCAACTGGCTCCACACCCAGAACATCGCTCTCCCCACGTTCACCCAGGACCACCTCGACGCCTGGCTGGACGAGCATCCCGCCCGCGGTCCACGTGTCCACAGCTTCCTCGCCTGGACAAGCCGCAAGGGACACACGCGACAGCTCACCGTCGAACTCCCCACCTCGACGTTCACCGGGCACCTCATCGCCCAGGACACCCGCTGGTGTCTGGTCAACCGGCTCATCCACAACGACGAGATCCCCGTATCCGACAAGACAGCCGGACCCCTCGCCCTCCTGTTCGCCCAAGAGCCCGGCCGCATCACGGCCCTCACCACCGGGCACGCGGAGATCAACCCCGGCACGGTGGTGCTCCGGCTCGGGAAAGTCCCGGCCGAGATGCCACCGCCCCTGGACGACTACATCCGAGCCCTCCACACCGACGCCATGGCCAGGGACACAGCCAGCGAGCGCTGGCTGTTCCCAGGCCGATTCCCTGGCCAGCACCTCAGCCGCAGTCGGCTGACCAACCGCCTCCAGGCACTGGGTATCCGCCCCCGCATGGCTCGCAACACCGCCCTCGTCGAACTCGCCTCCGAACTGCCCGCGGTCGTGGTCAGCCGTCTGCTCGGCATCCACCAGAACACCGCCGACACCTGGAAGCGCATCGCCGGCCGGGACAACAGCTACGCCGCTGAGGTCGCCAACCGCCCATAATCCCGTCTCTCTAGTAGTGGGCCATCCCGGTGCGCTGACCTGGGATGGTTCAGATTGACTGAGACGGGACAGGCTGACTCGTCTCGCTCAACCTGAGCAGAGCGCGCCGTCCGGGCTTACGTGTTCTGGGGATGCTGGTGGGTGCGCCAGAGGCGTCTGAGTGCTTCGAGTTCAGTTCGGGGGAAGTGCTCACCCCACTTGCCTCGGTAGCCGCTCTCGCCGTAGGTCTTTGCGACCTCGTCGAAGCAACGGATCACAGCGCGGGCGAGCTGGTCGAGGCCGAGCTGAATCGACCAGATCTGGTTTCCCTTGTTGTCGTGGTCTCTGCCGTCGCGTAGTTCGAGCACGCGGATCCAGGTGTCCTCGCCTTCGCGGTAGAAGATCCACCGGTAGACGGTCGGCTCGGCCTCGAACTGGGCACGGGTCTCTGCCTCGCCGGCGACGAGCCGGGCCACCGCGGTCAGGAAATCCTCGGGCGCATTGCTGATGTAGGACGCAGTGAGCTCGACTTTTACCTGGTGATCTTCAACGGTGCAGTCGGCCCACCCGGATCCCGCCAGCGTCCAGGTGATGCGCATGCCGGATGTCACGGCTGCTCCTTGGTGAGGAAGCTCCGGACGTCGGCCGCCAGGGAAGCCATCTGCGCGCCGGCCTCCAGCCAGGTGGTCACCGAGGCGCCCCAGCCGCCAGCGGCCTGTGGCCACGGCCGCAAGGCCCAGGTCAGCCCGACGTATCCACCGGACCGGAAGACGGCCGACACCGTCAGGTCTCGATCGTTGGTCTGCCAGCTCCGCTCGCCGTCCCATCCCCTGTAGTCGGCAACGAGCTCGTCCAGGAACGTGGCGAGATCGCTGTCCCAGATCCAGGCGACGACCTCGTTGACACGAGCCGTCAGGCTCGGGGCTCGTAGCTCGACGGCATAGTGCACCGAGTCCGCGTCAAAGCTGAACCGGTCACAGAACGTCACACCCACGGATGAGTTGTCCTGGCAGCGAATGGTCACGCTGGACTTGTCATTGAAGTGGCCGCCTGGGGATGTCATGCACGGAACGCTAAGCCAGTGCTGCCGTGATCGTCATCCGGATTCGCCGCTGACACCGTGCAACAGGGCTTCGGCGATCTCACGCAGGCGGTCCATGGTGATGCCGGCACGCCACCGGCCGCAACGCGCGCATTGCGCAACTTCTGATAGCCGGAACTACCAGCATAGGGCGGTGGGGAAGTCGCCCCGGCTTCGGGCGAGGTTGGCCAGGCCGCGGCGGGCGCGTGGGGCGAGGCGGCCGTTTGCGTCGGCGACGTGGCGCATGCCGTCATGGACTGCGTCGGTGCGGGGGAGGTCTGTCCGCGCCGATCAGCGGGCTGCTGTCCTGTGGTGAGGCGGTGGGCGAGGTAGGTGTCGCAGTCCTGCTCGGAGAAGTCGCCTTTACCGACTCTCGATGTGTGCGGGTGGACTCTGAACTGAGGTGATGCGTCGCGTAGATGTCCGTGACGGTTGTTCACCTGCATGTCTTCCCCCGCTTCGCAGGTGACCCATTCCGCATTGATGCTGACTGGCGCGTGCAGGAGCGAGACCAGCTCGACAAGACAGCTGCTGCCGTCCATGGCGGCCTCACTGCCCTCGGCACTGGCCCCCACTGACAACCACGGCTCTCCGGGACACGGTCTCACGTGGGTCAGCTGAGGCCCGACGTCGGTTTCCTCGGCCAGCTGGGGGTGGCGCCCTTCCGGGCCAGGCGCCTGGTCATGAGGGTGATGGCGGCCCAGGTGATCAGCGTCTCGGAGTGCTGGACGAGCCGCTCGTAGTCGCGCGCGTGACGACGGGCGTTCATGATCCAGGCGAGGGACCGTTCGACGACCCAGCGGCGGGGCAGCACGACGAACCCTGAGGTGTCCTTCGGGCGGGAGACGGCCTTGATGGTCAGGTTCAGGTGCTTCTTCGCCCAGGTGACGAGCTTGCCCTGATACTCCATCCCCATGGGGCTCCGTTCTCCTGGGCCGCCTCGGTCCGAATCTGTCCGGTGTCCAGAACTCGGGGTGAGGGCCCGACCTTGCGCGTATCGGGCCCGTCGGCAAGCTCCGCACGTGTAGGCCGCCGGTCACCTCTTCGGGATGACGGGGATCTCAAGGGTGGAGGGGCGGTCGGGCGCCCAGAGGATGGTGGCTTTTCCTGAGGTGGTCGGTTGGTAGTGGGTGGGGAAGTGGCCGAAGGATGGGTTGCGGGGTTGCAGATATCGGCCGGCCGCCATGAGTCGCAGGTTGTCGCCGGCGTGGAAGAGGGTCGCCGAAGAGCTCAGAGGGATGAGTACTTCGACTTCTTCGTTGTCTCGGACCGGCTGGATCGTTCGGAAGGTGTGCTCGGGCTGGTGGGGGGTGCTGAGCACCGGGTCGAGTTCGCGGAGCGCGAGGCGGAGGCGGCCTTGTGCGACCAGATCACGTCCGTACCCGTAGGAGCCTTGGAACGGGACAGGTGCGTCGTGCGATCGTTTCTCGACGCCGACGAAGATCCGTGGGTCGTCGGCGCCGGTGGTGGCCACGTGCAGCCGCAGTGTCATCGGGCCGCTGAGCTCGGTGTCCTCTTCAAAGCGGTAATCGAAGACGGCCGCGTTGCGCCGCAGGTCGAACGTAACGCTGCCGGCGCTGCCCGCGCCCTCGGCCAGGGCGCCCCCCTCGGTGAGGTGGAGCTGGCGCCAGTCGGTGCGTGCGAGTGGCCATTCCTGCTCATCCCGCACCTGGACGACGTGGTCGAGCCGGTCCCGGATCTCCAGTCGCAGGCGCGGCAGCGAGGGAACGTCCTGTTCGCGCAGGTGCCGGTCGAAGAACGCGAGCTGGGCCCGGAGAGCTTCCTCACCGTAGAAGGAGGCCCACTTGGGTCCGCGGTGCGCGTACGCGTGCCGGTCTGTGGACCCGACTTGCTGGAAGGCGCGCATCGATCCCCCGCTGTGGAGATTGCTGTCGGAGAAGCTGGCGCACACCAGAATCGGGACCGTGATCTTCGACAGGCGGGGGGTGAGTGATTCCCACCATGCGTCACGCAGGGGGTGTTTGCGCCGCTCGGCCGCAAGGTCGGTCTTCAGGCGAGCCTTTCGGCCGGTGAGGAACAGCCAGACCCGGGCGAAGCCGTTCTCGACGACACCGCCAGGGGTGAAGAAGTCGCGGTACGCGTCGGTGAACCCCTCCCACGGGCAGATCGCCTTCAAGGCGGGCGGATTGAGCGTGGCGACCTTGTACTGGGACAGAGCGAGATACGACACGCCGAGCATGCCGACACGGCCTGTGGACCACGGCTGCTCCGCGGCCCACGCGATCACCTGGGAGATGTCGTCGGCTTCCTGATCGGAGAGCAGGTCGCCGCGCCCTTCGGAGTGACCGCCGCCGCGGGTGTCCAGGTTGATGACCGCGTAGCCTCGCTGGGTCCACCAGACCGGGTCGGGAGCTTCCCAGCTGGTCTGGTCCGAGATCCGTAGCGGCGCCGGCTGATTCATGATCCGGAACTGCGGGTTCAGAGACCACTTGCCGCGCCTTCGCTTCGGTACGGAATCCTTCCCGTAGGGGTGCGCCGACAGGAGAACCGGGAACGGACCGTCACCAGCGGGGCGGAACAGATTCAGGCGGAGCGTGACGCCGTCGCGCATCCGTACCGGCACGTCCTCCTCCTTCGTGACGTCCGGTGGCATCGGGTAGACGGTGACCGGGGGGCGCAGCGCCGTCGCGATCCGCCGACGTGCGTAGGCCGCGGCGTCGGGTCGTTTCCAGGGCCGTTCGAGAGTCTTCTTCATGGCTCAGTCCTACCATGCTTTTTAGTCCCATTCTAGTGGACTTGATCGTCGCTCTAGTTCATGGTGTATGCTGCTGCCATGACCGTCGATCAACCCGACGAACCGAAACGCCGGAGTCGTCAAAAGAGGGTCGGTGACGCCTTGCGGCGTGATACCCGCAACCGGATTCTGGAGGCCGCCGAAGAAGAATTCACGGCACACGGCTATACGCGGACGACGGTCACCAGGCTCGCCGCCGCGGCCGGAGTTTCCGTTCAGACCCTTTACCTCGCATGGGGAAGTAAACGCGAACTCCTTCGCGGATACATGGAGAGAGCCCTCGCGGGAGGCGCTGCTACCCCGGAAGACGCGATCTCACGATTCGCCGGTATGCCACCTCGCGAGCGACTCGCAGAACTGGCCGACCTCGTCGCGGAAATCGCCGAACGCGCCGCGACCGGATGGCGCCTCTACCGGGACGCCTCAGCCGTCGACCCCGAAATCGCCGCAGACTGGGACGAACTCCAGCTCCTGCGCCACCAGCTCGTCACCCGAGTGCTCGACGGCATCCCCGAAGCGGCACTGGCCGACGGCCTCACACCTAAAGACGCGATCGACACGGCATGGACCATCGCGAGCCCCGACAGCTACGACCTTCTCGTCCATCGCCTCGGCTACAAACCCGACAACTTCCGCGACTGGATGAAACAAACCCTGACCGCAGCCATACTCGCCCCCCACGTCGGCACGGACACCACGACATGAGCGCCACCGCATGTCCCGAGGACGACGACACCGTCCGAGATCACACTGTTCTCATCACAGTCGTTGCAGAGCGGCGTGATCACGAGTGCCCCAAGCCCACGTGGCGAAGCCGCTCACGCCTCTACGCCGACCGGGTGACCGTTCGTCATTACTCTTGCTGTCCTGTCACCCCTATGGGGTACTGAAGACATCCAACCGGTGGGTCGCCCATCCCCTCCCGGGGAGTTCGGCAGTCGACCCCTCCGTTGTGCTCCGGTGTGTTGTGCGGGCGGAGATGGCCCCTGCTCCGCGGCGAGCTCCTTCTGGAAAGGGCCAGCCCCACTTCAGACCTGTCTCCGGTGCCGGCGGCGCCCCCACCCCTCGGAAGGGAAGCAGCCGGTGGACCTACCGTGCTCGGCTGCACACGGCCCGCGCCTGCCGTCGCTCCGGACCCAGGTTTCAGTCAACACCTGGACCGCACCGGCCTTGCAACGCATCACCTCTGAAGGCGTTCTCTGATGACTCGCGCTGTGGCGCTCATCTGCACACTCAACGCTTCGCCCGCCCGTTCCAGAAGTCAACTCCTGGCGGATCAGATCATGACCGAACTTGTTGACCCCGGCGTGCAGGGCGAGACCGTCCGAATCGCCGATCACGAGGTCCGGCCCGGCATCGCACGCGACATGGGCGACGGAGACGCCTGGCCCACACTGCGGGAGAAGGTCATGGAGGCCGACATCCTCCTGCTGTCCACCCCGATCTGGCTCGGTCACCCCTCTAGCCTGTGCCAACGAGTCCTGGAACGACTCAACGCCGACATCTCGGAAACCGACGGCCAGGGCCGGCAGCTGACATACGGCAAGGTGGGACATGGTCTCCGTCGTCGGAAACGAGGATGGTGCGCACAAAGTGAGCGCCGACCTCGTCCAAGGCCTCAACGACCTCGGATTCTCCCTCGCGCCGGGCGCCGTCACCTATTGGGTGGGCGAAGCCCAGCAGGGCACGGACTACCAGGAACTCGAACAGACTCCCGATTCCGTCGCAGCGACGACACGGGCTCTCGCGGCCAACGTGGTGCACTTGGCCCGCACCTTGAACAACAACCCCTATCCGCCCAGCTGACCCCACTCTGCCTCGAGGCCGAGGGGGCAGAACACGCGTCAGCGAAAGCCCACCTGGGCCCTGCCCCCCTTGCTTCGATCAGGGGCGCCTCACCCTTCTGCACGGCAATGGAGGAATCTGAAGCGGCAGCCGAGAATCCCTGGCGCAGGGGCCCACGCCTGCGCTCCGTCCCGGCCGTCCGGCTCACCTCCGCCAGCGCGGAGACCACTACGGCACCTACCCCGAGACGTACTGCCGGGACGGCTCACCTCCGCTCGGGCGGAGGTGAGCCGTGGTTCCCATATCCTCTTCGGGGCATTAAGAAGTGCTCTCTGCGCAGGCGGTAGTGGGCGTCAGCCGGGCGATCCGGGCAAGGCCGCGGCCGCGGTGCTGCGCATCGTGGCGGCCGAGCAGCCGCCGACGCGCCTGCTGCTCGGCGGCGACGCACTGCGGCTCGTCCAGGCCGGGCGTGATGCTTTCGAGCGCGGCATGCTGGCATGGGCGGAGTTGTCGGCCTCTACCGACTTCGACGACGTGAGCCGGTCCGCCGCGTAATGTCACTCGCTGTCGGGTCCCCAGTGCGGGGCCTCGGCGGCGGCCGACCAGGCATAGGTGACGGGCATCGCGTACGCCCGAGCCATCCCCAACCTCTGTCCCCGGTGACCACGTAGACCGCAACTCCCCCGAGCGCGAGGCCGACGATAAACACGAGCATCACCGGGGCACCGCCGAAGGAGTGGTTCAGCGTCTCAGCGCTCGGTCAAGTCGGCAGATATCACAGATCGCGGCCTTCCGGTTGGCGCAGGGTTCGGCTGCCTGCTGGGTGGTGATGCGTGTGTGGCTGTCCGGGCTTGCCAAGCAGTTGCGACGGTGCAGGCGGCGGGAGGGGGAGTCCTCGCTGTACTGGTGGATTATCGCCTGGCTGTGGTGACGATGCCGGGGATCTTCCACGGAGTGGAGGTACCGACGGCTGCGGGTCACTGCGTGGGCTGGTTCACGCGGATCAATGTCTGCTGGCCGTTGGCGACGAGCTTCCTCTGACCGCCGTCCTGGAGGCCGAACACCTCCAGTCGGCAGACGGTCAGGGTGCGGCCGGACTTCAGGACGGTTCCGATCGCCTCGAGGTGATCACCGACGGCGGGGGCGAGGAGGTTGATCTTGTACTCGACCGTGAGGACATCGGTGTCCTCGGGGAACAGGGTGTAGCCGGCGTAGCCGCCGGCGGTGTCCGCGATGGCGCTGGTGGCGCCGGCGTGGAAGTAGCCATGCTGCTGGGTGACTTCGGGGCGGGCTGGGAGCACGATGTGCACACAGCCGGGTCCGATGTGGGTTATGCGTGCGCCGAGGTGCGCCATCAGCCCCTGCCGGTCGAAGCTGGCCTGGATCCGCTTCTGCACCGCAGGGCTTGCCTGTTCCTGCTGGGTCCCATCTTCCACTTGCTCTCCTTATGTACGGACGGGGTGGGGCGGGAAGGCCACCGGTGACGATCATCATGGCGGGATCGGGATGACGCCAGGGTGATGTGCATACCGTCCTCGGCCGCGACATTGAGGACTTCGGTGAACAGGTCGTACGGCTGGCCGTCCCACTCCAGGGTGCGAGACGCCGTGGATCGCGTGCGGTCGCGGCGTGCCGCCAGAGCAGAGTGGCGGGGGTGGTGTGGCAGAAGGCGCCGCGCAGGCAGCCGTCGAGGGGTGCCAGGCAGTCGCTGAAATCCTGCCTGAGTCCGCGCCCGTGGCCCACACAGCGGGACGATGGCCGATCTGGCCAGCCGGCCGGAGAATTCAGAGGGCACCATGCCGCCCTTCACCGACCTGCCCCTTCCCACCGCTCCGCCCGTCCGCGGTGGAGCTCCTCCTTCGCCGCTCGCCCCGGCCGCGGGCACCGCGTCGGCTGCTGAGCAAGCCCCGGTGAGTACCAGCAGGGGACGGTCTGAGGGCCCACACCCCCAGCCGCCCGGAACATCTGCTGCGCCTGCTCCAGAGCCGTGTCGTACGTCTTGGCCCGCGCCCCTCTGCTTGCCTTACCCGGCCGGCTGGAACGGCTGGCCCGCAGCCCGGGTGCGTTTGTGGACGATGCCAGCGACGCTCAAGGTCTGGCCGAACAGCTTGGATCGGTAACAGGAGCCGTTGTCGGTTAGGACGCGTTCGACGGTGATGCCGTGTTCGGAGAAGAAGGCGTTCGCGCGTCGCCAGAACGCGGCTGCGGTCTCCTTGCGCTCGTTGGCCAGGACCTCGCTGTAGGCGAGCCGGGAGTGGTCGTCGATGGCTGTGTGGACGAAGCTGTATCCGTTGACGGGGCTGCCGCCCTTGCGCGCGTCGGTCGTCGCCTGTCTGTTGGCACCGGCCTTCTGCCGGGGGATGATGCGGTGCCCGCCGCCGTCGGGGATGTTGCCGAGCTTTTTGATATCGACGTGGATCAGCTCGCCGGGGCGTGCGCGTTCGTACTGGCGAATTACCTGGCCGGTGGGCCGGTCCATCCAGCGCAGTCGGTTCAGTCCGTGGCGGGTGAGCGCGCGATGGACTGTGGAGGGGGGTATGCCCAGGATCGGACCGATCCGTGCGGGGCCGAGCTTTCGCTCGCGCCGCGGCGCGCAGACCTGTTTCTCGACGTCTGAGGCAGTGCGGTGCGGGGTAGTCCGGGGCCGACTCGTGCGGTCGAACAGGCCGGTGTCGCCCTCGGTGTGCCAGCGACGTACCCACTTGTAGGCCGTGGCGCGGGAGTTGCCCATTTCGTCGGCCACGTGGGCGACGGGGCGACCGGCTCGGACCCGGTCGATCGGAAGTCGTCTGCCGTAGACGGTCAGTCGGGCGTTGGGGTGGGACACGAAGACCTCTGCTGTGGTGCGGATCTTGATCAGCCGGCTGGGCTCAGGCGGGGAGCGCAGGCACGTGAGGCCGCCGACCCGGTGGTCGGCGGCCTATGGCGCTGTGTGGTGGGCGGCGGGGTCAGGCCGCGAGTCGGGTGCCGCGGCGCCAGATGGCGCGTGTGTTGAGGGTGTCGGAGATGGTGCTGGTGGGGTCGCCGTCGATGAGGAGGAGGTCGGCGCGCATACCCTCGGCGATGCGGCCGCGGTCTTCGAGGCCGAAGCGGCGGGCAGTGGTGGCGGTGGCTGCGCGCAGGGCCTGGGCGGGGGTGAGGCCGGCTTGAACCAGGTACTGCAGTTCGTGGTGGACGCTGGCGCCGTGGGCGAGCCCGCCCAGGAAGGGCAGGGGCAGGGAGACGTCGGTGCCGGCCAGCAGGTCCACGCCTGCGTCGGCGAGGGCCTTGACGGTGACCAGAACGTCTTCGATCTTGCCTTGGGGGTAGTGGCCGAAGGCGGAGCGCAGGGCCTTGTCCCAGTCCGCATCGAGGCGGGTGGCGACGCGCGGATCGTCGGCGAGGTCGCTTCCGGTGATGCCCATCATGGAGGCGTTCAGGACGACGCAGGGCACGACGAACACTCCAGCGGTCTTGACCAGGTTGATGATCTCGTCGGTGTGGGGCTGGTCCATGAAAAGGTGGGCCAGGCCGTCGATACCCGCCTCGATGGCCATACGGGTGGCGTCCACGGTCAGGGCGTGGGCGATGGTGAGCATGCCGTGCTTCTTGGCCTCAGCCACGCCGGCGTTCAAGGTGGCCTGGTCAAGCATGGGCAGGCCCGGATGCCCTTCGACGCTGCCGTCGTCGACCATGAACTTGATGTAGTCCGAGCCGCGTTCGATCAATTGCGGGATGAATGCAACGGCTTCTTCGGGGGTGGTGGAGAACGGCATCAACGGCGGCTCTCCTGCAGGCTTGGCGCCGGGAGGAGGGCCGGGACGGAAACCCTCGGGGAAGAGCTCACTGGGGTGGCCGCCCGGAGGGGTGATACCGAAACCGGAGGAACGCACGTCAGCGACGGCATCGTCCTCGCTGATGTGGGCCCGGTTGTCCCGCGTGTTGGTGCCCTGCATCTCCAACTCGGTCGTCACACCGAACCGCAGCGCCAACGCCAGCGCGTCCCGGCTGGTGTGGACGTGCGCGTCGATCAGGCCGGGGAGCAGCGTGGCGCCGCTGCCGTCGACGATCTCGGCCCCTGCCGGGGCGTCGCCGCCGATGCGGGCGATGTGCCCGCCCTCGACGAGCACGGTGGTCACCCCCAGCGGCTTCTCGCCGTCGAAGACCCGGGCACCAGCAATAGCGGTCACGGACATGGCTTACCTCGATCCTGGAGTACGACCCTCCCTCTCAATATATACCTAAAGCTATGCACATGCATAATGAAATGGTTATGCATGTCGACCAAAACTCCCTAGGATGGGCGGCATGAGCAGCTCGTCAACGCCCCGGGAGACCGGCAAGAGCCTCTTCGATCAGGTCGGACCTGCCCTGTCGCGGCTGCGGCGGCGCACCTCGGGCGGACGCAGGGATCTGACCCGCAACCTCGTCCTGAACGTGGTCGCGGACGCGCCCGGCGAGATGACGGTCGGCGGCATCGCCGCCGAGATGGGCGTCACCCAGCCCGTCGCCAGCCGCACCATTGCCGCCTGCATCGCCGACGGACTGCTGCGGCGATCTGCATCCCAGGCAGACGGCCGCCGCACCGTCCTTGAACTCACTCAGGCCGGCCAAACCGAGCGCCGCCGCTTCGCCTCCGAGCAGCGCGAGACCTTTGAGCACATCACCGCTGCATGGGAGCCGACCGAGCGCATGCAGTTCGCCCAGTTCCTCATCCGCTACAGCCAGGACGCCAGCGCCTGGTCCGCCCGGCAGACCCACCGCAGCGACGATGACCCGAGTGCCCGCGCACACGACTGAACCACCCCGCAGCGATGTAGCGCAGGACCAAAGGACAGGACCCGCGTCACGCCGCAACATCACCCTCTGGCAAGCTCCTGAAAACCGGACGAAGCGAAACCCCTGGGCATTGTCAACAACGCTCGTGGGCAATACACCTAGATGGCCGATTCCAAGGAGCCTGAAGAGGAGAGCCAGGTCCACGCGTGGCCAGCCAGCCATGCGCGCACCGACCACCTACGACCACTGAAA
>NZ_JBEZHR010000028.1:0-6138 GCF_040650655.1 Streptomyces sp. NPDC048636
GAGCGGGTGCGGTTCGCCGACGCCGTACGCGCACTGCTCGACGACGGCCACCGCGTATTCATCGAGGCCAGCACCCACCCCGTCCTCACCGTCGGGATGCAGGAGAGCTTCGAGGAAGCGCGGGTGTTGGCCGCTACGGTGCCCACGCTGCGGCGCGATCACGGTGACCGGGCACAGCTGATGCGATCGGTGGCGCGGGCCTTCGCGGCAGGTGTCGAGGTGGAGTGGGCACGCTGGTTCCGTACCGACCCGGCCCCGCGGGTGGTGGATCTGCCGACCTACGCCTTCCAGCACGAGCGGTACTGGCTGGACGACCGTGGTGGCCAGGGCGGTGATCCGGGTGACCTCGGCCTGGTGGCGGCGGGGCACCCGCTGCTCGGCGCCGCTGTGGAGCTCGCCGAGGGCGGTACACATCTGCTGACCGGTCGGCTCTCCCCGCGCGTCCACCCTTGGTTGCACGACCACCGGGTGCTGGACACCGTATTACTCCCGGGGACCGCCTTCGCCGAGCTCGCGCTGCACACCGCCGACCGGACCGGCTGTGACGAGGTGTCGGAGCTGACGCTGTACGCGCCGCTGGTGATTCCGGAAGGGGAGGCCGTCGATGTGCAGATCGCCGTCACCGCCCCGGACGCCGCCGGTGACCGGGGTCTGACCATTCACTCCCGTCCGGCGGACGACAGTGGCGACACGGTCTGGACACGGCATGCGACGGGTCTACTCACCGCCTCGTCCGCCGCCGACACCGCGTCCGCGACCATCACGGACACCGCCGAGATGACCGGTGTCTGGCCTCCGCAGGGTGCCACACCGCTGCCCGTGGCCGACTTCTACCGCGGTCTGGACGATCACGGCTACGGCTACGGTCCGTCCTTCCAGGGGCTCACCGCCGCATGGCGGCTCGGCCACCGTCTCTACGCCGAGGTGGCCCTGCCCGAGGAGGAGCGCGCCCATGCCACCGCGTTCGGCATCCACCCCGCGCTGCTCGACGCCGCCCTCCACGTCCGCGCCCTCGGCGTCGACCCCACGTCCGAGGAGGCGCACCGCGTCCTGCTCCCCTTCTCCTGGAGCGGGCTGCGGCTGCGCGCGACCGGTGCGGACACGCTCCGCATCCGGCTCACCCCGACGGCGGCGGACCGGCTCGCGCTGACCGCTGTCGACCCGTCCGGAACACCGGTGGTGACGGTGGACGATCTGGTGCTGCGTCCGGTGCCGGACGGTCAGCTGGGCCGGGCGCGTTCAGCGGGGCGGAACACGCTGTTCCAGCTGTTGTGGGAGCGGGTGGGGAACGCCGCGGACGCCACCGGCCTCCGGTCCGCTGTCCTCGGAGCCGACTCCGGTCCGCTGGCCACCGCGCTGCCCGGGGAGCCATGCCACCCGGACCTCACCGCGCTGCGAACGGCCGTGGCGGACGGGACCCCGGCACCCGATGTGGTGTTCGCCTCCTTCGCCGCTCCCGGCCGCACCGCTCCCGGCACCGCAACCGGTCCAGGCTGCGCAACCGGTCCAGGCTGCGCAACCGGTCCCGTCGAGGACACCCACACCCTCACCGCCAGGGTTCTGGCACTGGTACAGGAGTTCCTGGCCGCACCCGAACTGGCCGACGCACGGCTGGCCGTCGTCACACACGGCGCGGTCGCCATCCACCGCCACGACGATGTCCACGAGCTGTCGGGTGCCGCGGTATGGGGGCTGGTGCGCAGTGCCCAGTCGGAGAACCCGGGGCGGCTGCTGCTGGTCGACCTCGACAATGCGGACTCGACGCTGGAGGCGATGGCGACTGCGGCGACCTCGGGCGAACCGCAACTCGCCCTTCGGGAAGGCACGTTGTATGCCCCACGCCTCGTCCAGGACGACGCCGCCAAGCGGCTGTCCCCGCCGGAGGGCTCCACCGCATGGCGTCTCGGGCTCACCGGTCACGGCAGCCTTGACCATCTGGCGCTGGTCGACTGTCCGGAGAACACCCGGCCGCTGGGACCAGGCGAAGTGCGGGTGGCGCTGCGTGCGGGCGGGGTGAACTTCCATGACGTGGTCGTGGCGCTGGGCATGGTCGAGGATCCCCGGCCGCTCGGCGGCGATGGCGCGGGTGTGGTGGTGGAAGTGGGCCCGGACACCGACCGGTTCAGCGTGGGCGACCGGGTCATGGGCCTGTTCAACGGCACCGGTCCGCTGGTGATCACCGACAGTCGGCTGATCACGCATATCCCGGCCGGGTGGTCGTACACCCAGGCGGCCACCACCCCATCGGCCTTTCTCACCGCCTACTACGGTCTCGCCGATCTGGCGGGGCTGCGCGCCGGGGAGAAGCTGCTGCTGCACGCCGCGACCGGTGGTGTCGGGTTGGCGGCGGTGCAACTGGCCCGCCACTGGGGGGCCGAGGTGTATGCGACCGCGAGCCCGGGGAAGTGGCATGCGCTGCGCGGACGTGGTTTCGATGACGCCCATATCGCCTCCTCGCGCAGTCTGGACTTCGAGGAGCGGGTGCGTGACGCCGCGGGCTCCGTCGATGTGGTGCTCAACTCCCTGGCCGCCGACTTCGTCGACGCGTCGCTGCGGCTGCTCACTCCGGGCGGGCGCTTCATCGATATGGGCCGGACCGACATCCGGGCCCCCGAACAGGTCGGTGAGGAGTATCCCGGCGTCACCTACTGTGCGTTCGACCTGGTCGGCGGCGCCGGTCCGGACCGTATCCAGCAGATGCTGACCGAGCTGTCGGCACTGTTCGAGGACGGCACCCTGCGACCGCTGCCGACCACGCTGTGGGATATCCGCCGGGCCCCCGAGGCGTTCCGCCACTTCAGCCAGGCGCGCCATATCGGAAAGATCGTCCTGACGATCCCGGCCGCCCTCGACCCGGAGGGCACCGTATTGATCACCGGTGGTACGGGCACACTCGGCGCCGCCACCGCACGCCATCTGGTGACCCGTCACGGAGTGCGGCGGCTGCTGCTGGTCAGCCGCCGTGGGCAGGACGCGCCGGGCGCCACCGAGCTGGTGGCGGAGCTGACCGGGCTCGGCGCGGAGGTGACGGTCGCGGGCTGTGACATCGCCGACCGGGCGGCCCTGGCCAAGCTGCTGGAGGGGGTGTCCGAACCGCATCCGCTGACCGCGGTCGTCCACGCGGCCGGGCTGTTGCGGGACGCCACCGTCGAGGCGCTCACCCCCGAGCAGCTGGCCGAGGTGGTGCGGGCGAAGGCCGACGCGGCATGGCATCTGCATGAACTCACCCAGGATCTGGGGCTGTCGGCGTTTGTGCTGTTCTCCGCGGCGGCCGGGCTGCTGGGCGCCGCGGGGCAGGGGAACTACTCGGCGGCCAACGCCTTCCTGGACGCGCTCGCCCACCACCGCCATGCCCAGGGGCTGCCCGCCACCTCGCTGGCCTGGGGCTACTGGGCGCAGGCGACCGGGATGACCGGGGGCATGACCGATGCCGACCGGGCGCGGCTGGCGCGTGCCGGAATGGTGGGGCTGGAGACCGACGAGGGTCTGGCACTGCTCGACACCGCCCTGACCAGTGGACTTCCCATGCTGGCACCCATCCGGCTGGACCTGGCCACGCTGCGCGGTCGGGGCGGTGGCGATGACCTTCCGGCCGTCTTCCGCAGCCTGGTGCGCAGTACTCCGCAGGCGGCGACCGGCGCGGTGCCGGGAGCGGTGTCCGGCGCGCGGTCGGCGGAGGCGTTCGCCGCGATGACGCTGGAGGACCGGCAGCAGGCGCTGTTGAAGCTGGTGCGGGCGCACACCGCGACGGTGCTCGGGCATGGCACGGCGGAGTCCGTGCACCCCGCGCAGAACTTCCGGGAGCTCGGCTTCGACTCCCTGACCGCGGTGGAGCTGCGGAACCGGCTCGGCGCCGCCACCGGCCTCCGGCTGCCCGCCACGCTGGTCTTCGACCATCCCACCCCCACTGCCGTGGTGCGGTCGCTCGGGGAGCTGCTGGGGCCCGCCGCCGGGACGGCGTGCGACACGCTGCTCGCCGATCTCGACTCCGTCGAGGCGGCCGTGGAATCGGTGCTCGGGGACCGGGACCAGCGGGCACGGATCGCGGCCCGGCTGCGGAGGCTGCTGCACACGGTGGACGGCGGCCGGGGCGGCACGGCCCCGGTGGACGAGGGTCGGGACGATCTGGAGTCGGCCAGCGACGAGGAGCTGTTCCACGTGCTCGACCACGAACTGAGTGCCCCCTCCGACGACAGTCTCCGATGACTCACGACGGCCGCAACGATCGGGTTGATGCGATATGACGGATGACGAGAAGCTGCGCAGCTATCTCAAACGGGCGACCGCCGATCTGCGGCTGGCCAGGCGGGAGTTGCGAGAGATGACGGACCGTGCCCGCGAACCCCTCGCCATCATCGGGATGGCCTGTCACTTCCCCGGTGATGTGGAGACGCCCGAGGACCTGTGGCGGGTGGTCACCGAAGGTGTGGACGTCATCTCGCCGTTTCCCGCCGACCGCGGCTGGGACCTCGACGGGCTCTACGACCCGGATCCGGAGAACGCCGGGACCAGCAGCGCCCGGGACGGTGGCTTCCTGCGCAACGTGGCCGATTTCGACGCCGAGTTCTTCGGGATCAGCCCGCGCGAGGCCGCGGCGATGGACCCCCAGCAACGGCTGCTGCTGGAGACCGCCTGGGAGGCGTTCGAACGGGCCGGGCTGAACCGCGACGCGCTGAGCGGCAGTGACACCGGTGTGTTCGCCGGAGTGGACGCGTACCACTACCTGTCCCTCATCGGGCAGACGACCGGTGACTCGGCGGGCTACGTCGCCACCGGGAATCTCGGCAGTGTGGTGTCGGGGCGGGTGTCGTACTCGTTCGGTCTGGAGGGGCCGGCGGTGACGGTGGACACCGCGTGTTCGTCCTCGCTTGTGGCCACCCATCTGGCGGCCCAGGCGCTGCGCAACGGCGAGTGTTCGCTGGCGCTCGCGGGCGGGGTCACGGTGATGGCCACGCCGGGTGGCTTCACCGAGTTCTCCCGGCAGCGCGCGCTCTCCCCGGACGGGCGCTGCAAGCCGTTCGCGGCGGCGGCCGACGGCACCGGTTTCTCGGAGGGCGTCGGTCTGGTGCTGCTGGAGCGGCTGTCGGACGCGCGCCGCAACCGCCACCGGGTGCTCGCGGTCATCCGCGGCTCGGCCGTCAACCAGGACGGCGCGAGCAACGGTCTGACCGCGCCCAACGGGCCCTCGCAGCAGCGGGTGATTCTCCAGGCGCTCGCCAACGCCGAGCTGTCCACCGCCGAGGTGGACGCCGTCGAAGCGCATGGCACGGGCACCACGCTGGGCGATCCGATCGAGGCCCAGGCGCTGCTGGCCACCTACGGGCAGGAGCGCCCCGGCGATCAGCCGCTGTGGCTCGGCTCGATCAAGTCGAACATCGGGCACACCCAGGCCGCCGCGGGCATCGCCAGTGTGATCAAGATGGTCCAGGCGCTGCGGCACGCCCATCTCCCCGCGACGCTCCACATCGACGAGCCCACCCCGCATGTGGACTGGACCGCGGGTCAGGTGCGGCTTCTCGCCGAGCCGATGGCCTGGCCGGACCGTGGCCATCCGCGCCGGGCCGGTATCTCCTCCTTCGGTATCAGCGGCACCAACGCCCATCTGATTCTGGAAGAAGCCCCCGCGGCAGCCGAGCCGGCGGACGCGACGGAGCGGGCGCCGGAGGATGGTGCGGGCGTCGCGGGTGGTGTGGTGCCGTGGGTGGTGTCCGGGCACAACGACCAAGCGCTGCGGGGGCAGGCGGCGGCGCTGGCCGAACGCATGGCGGCAGATGCCGATCCGTCGCCCGGCGAGGTGGGCTGGTCGCTGATCACCACCCGGTCGGTGTTCGACCACCGCGCGGTGGTCATCGGTGAGCACCGCGAGGAGCTGATGGCGGGGCTGAAGGCCCTGGCCGCCGGGGAGACCCATCCGGAGGTGGTCGAGCCGGGCGGCGCCGCGGCGGTGGGCGGCCTGGGTGCGAGTGGCGCCGGTCCGGTGCTGGTGTTTCCGGGGCAGGGGTCGCAGTGGGTCGGCATGGGTGCCGGACTGCTCGACACCTCTCCCGTGTTCGCCGCCCGCGTCGCCGACTGCGAACAGGCCCTGACCCCCTACGTCGACTGGACACTCACCGACGTCCTCCGCGGCGGCGTCAACAC
>NZ_JBEZHR010000029.1:0-4476 GCF_040650655.1 Streptomyces sp. NPDC048636
GTGTTGACGCCGCCGCGGAGGACGTCGGTGAGTGTCCAGTCGACGTAGGGGGTCAGGGCCTGTTCGCAGTCGGCGACGCGGGCGGCGAACACGGGGGAGGTGTCCAGGAGTCCGGCACCCATGCCGACCCACTGCGACCCCTGCCCCGGAAACACCAGCACCGGACCCGCACCATTGTCGCCGGGACCACCTTCGCCGAAACCCTCCGCGCCCTGGGCGAACATGGCGCCGGCCGAGTCCACCACCCCGGGGTGGGTCTCCCCGGCGGCCAGGGCCTTCAGCCCCGCCATCAGCTCCTCGCGGTTCTCACCGATGACCACCGCGCGGTGGTCGAACACCGACCGGGTGGTGATCAGCGACCAGCCCACCTCGCCGGGCGACAGCCCCGGGTCGGCCCCTACCCGTTCGGCCAGCGCACTCGCCTGAGCCCGCAGCGCCACCGCGGTACGCCCCGACACCACCCAGGGCACAAGGTCCTCCGCGGTGTCGCGATCTGCCACCCGCGCCGCAGGCGACATCGACGTCAACTCGGCTGCCGCCGGAGCCTCTTCCAGAATCAGATGCGCGTTGGTCCCCGAGATACCGAACGCCGAGACTCCGGCCCGCCGCGGCCGTTCGCCCATCGGCCATGGGACGGTCTCCGTCAGCAGCCGCACCTCACCCGCACTCCAGTCCGCGTGCGGGGTGGGCTCGTCGATATGCAGTGAGGCGGGCAGCACACCATGCCGCATCGCCATCACCATCTTGATCACACTGGCCGCGCCCGCGGCGGCCTGGGTGTGACCGAGGTTGGACTTCACCGACCCCAGCCACAGCGGCCGGTCCGCCAACCGCCCCTGCCCATAGGTGGCCAGCAGCGCCTGCGCCTCGATCGGATCGCCCAGAGTGGTCCCCGTGCCATGACCCTCCACCGCGTCCACCTCGGAGGTCGACAGACGGGCGTTGGCGAGCGCCTGGCGGATCACCCGTTGCTGAGAGGGTCCGTTGGGCGCGGTCAGACCGTTGCTGGCACCGTCCTGATTGACGGCCGAACCGCGGATCAGCCCCAGCACACGATGGCCACGGCGCCGCGCGTCACGGAGCCGGGCCAGCACCACGAGTCCGGCCCCCTCGCCCCAGCCCGTACCGTCGGCGGCGGCCGCGAAGGGCTTGCACCGGCCGTCCGGGGCCATGCCCCGCTGCCGGGAGAACTCGATGAACGCACCAGGGGTGGCCATCACGGCCACGCCACCGGCCAGCGCCAGATCACACTCGCCGCTCCGCAGCGCCTGACACGCCAGATGGATGGCCACCAGCGAGGACGAACACGCGGTGTCCACCGTCACCGCCGGCCCCTCCAGACCGAGGGAGTACGCCACCCGGCCCGACACCACACTGCCGAGGTTGCCCGCTCCGACGTACCCCTCCACCTCACTGGTGATGTTGCCGATGACCGACAGATAGTCATGGGAGCCGACCCCGGCGAAGACGCCCGTATTGCTGCCGCTCAGGGCGCGGCGGTTGAGCCCGGCGCGCTCGAACGCCTCCCACGCGGTCTCCAGCAGCAGCCGCTGCTGGGGGTCCATGGCCAGCGCCTCACGCGGACTGATGTCGAAGAAGGCCGCGTCGAACTCGGCCGCGTCATGGCAGAAGCCGCCCTGGTCCACATAGGACTTCCCGTACCGCTCGGGATCCGGGTCGTAGAGCTCCTCGGTGCCCCACCCGCGGTCGGTCGGGAAGGGGGAGATCGCGTCACCGCCGTCCCGCACCAGCTGCCACAGCTCCTCGGGCGACCGCACTCCGCCCGGATAGCGGCAGGCCATCCCTACGACGGCGATGGGCTCCGGCTCGGCGGACTCGACCTCGCGCAGCCGCTCCCGGGTCTGGCGCAGCTCGGCGGTGACCCACTTGAGGTGGTCGAGCAGCTTCTCTTCATTCGACATCTAGCTGGGACTCCTTGGCGCGGCGCGGAGGATGGAGGTCATCGGACTCACGACTTTCCGAACTCGTCGGAGATGAGCTCGAAGATGTCTTCTGCCGTCGCTGTCTCGAGTTCGCTGTGTGCCGTGGTCCGGCCGGACTCGCGTTCCGTGTCGTCCCACTTGGCGAGCAGTAGGTGCAGCCGTCCGGCGATCCTCCGGCGGGCCGACGTGTCCACCGCCGACGGCTCCGACACGGAGTCCCACCGGTCGAGCTCCGACAACAGCCGCCCCTCGGACGACGACACATCCGTGTCCACGAGCCGCTCCCGCAGGAAGTCGGCCATCTCCCTGGGCGTGGGGTGGTCGAAGATGAGGGTGGGCGGAAGGTCGACACCGGTGGTGGCCGACAGCCGGGTGCCGAACTCGACGGCGGTGAGGGAGTCGAATCCGAGCTCCTGGAACGGCTGGGACGGTGGAACGGCGTCGATACCGGAGTGGCCGAGGATGGCCGCGGCATGGGTCTGGATATGGCGCAGCAGAAGGTGGTGCTGTTGGGCCGGGGTGCCGTCGGCCAACTGCTGCCGCAGTGCGCCGGAGGTGGCGGCGGAGTCCGCGGTCTCGGCGTTCGGCGGAGCGCTGGGCGCCAGCGAGGAGAGGAGCGGGCTGGGCCGCTGTGCGGTGAAACCGGCCGGGAACGTCCGCCAGTCGATGTCCGCGATGGTGATGCAGGTGTCGTCCTGGTCCAGAGCGCGCTGGAGGGACTTGATCGCCAGATCGGTGGTCAGTGGCCGCATCCCCCGCCGGTGGTAGTACTCGATCACCGCGTCGTCCGCCGCCATCCCCGCCTCGCTCCACGGCGCCCAGGCGAGGCTGGTGGCCGGTAGGCCCTGGGCACGGCGGTGTCCGGCGAGGGCGTCGAGATACGCGTTGGCGGCGGCGTAGGACGCCTGACGGCTGCTGCCCCAGGCGGCGGCGCCGGAGGAGAAGAGCACAAACGCGGAGAGGTCCAGGTGCCGGGTGAGTTCGTGGAGATGGGCGGCCGCGAGCGCCTTGGGCCGCAGCACATCGTCGACATGGGCGAGTTCCAGCTCGGTCAGCGGCGCGTTCTCGGGGATGCCGGCGGCATGGATGACACTGGTGAGGGGGTGTTCGGCCGGGATGGTGCCGAGGAGTTCGCGCAGCGCCTCGCGGTCGGAGACGTCGCAGGCGGTGACGGTGACCTCGGTGCCGAGCGCGGTGAGTTCCTCGGTGAGTTCGGTGGCGCCGGGTGCGTCCGGACCGCCGCGGCTGACCAGCTGGAGTCGGGGCGCCCCGTGATGGGCGAGCCATCGGGCCACATGCGCACCGAGACCACCGGTGCCACCCGTGACGAGCGTTGTGCCGGAGGGTCGCCAGCCGTTGGCCGCCAGGGCGGAGGCCGGGTCGGTGGCCGGGGCGTGCTCGAGGCGGCGTACGAACGTACCGGAGCGGATGGCGATCTGGTCCTCCGGCTGGCCCTCGATCAGACACCTCGCGATACGGACCGGCGTGCCGTCGTCGATCGCCGTCGGCAGATCGATGAGACCGCCCCACAGCCGGGGGTGCTCCAGGGCGGCGACTCGGCCGAAGCCCCAGATCTGCGCCTGGTGGGGGTGGGGGAGCGGATCGGTGGCGGCGGTCGCCACGGCTCCCTGGGTGAGACACCACAGCGGCCCGCCGGTGTCCTCGAGCGCGCTGAGGGCCTGGACGAGGACGGTGGTGGCGGCCAGCCCGATGGGCACGGACGGATGCTCGGGATGGGGTGACTCGTCCAGGCCGAGCAGGCTGAGGATGCCCGCGGTCATGAACTCGGCGGTCACGTCGCGCAGTTGCCGGGCCAGGTCGTCACCGTGAAGGGCCGCGCCGTCGACGGCCAGCGTCGTGTGGTCCGCGCCATGGCTCCTGATGGCTTCGGCGGCGACGTGCACGGCCGGGTGGTCCTCCAGCCCCGACGGGACGATGAGCAGCCAGGTACCGGTGAGAGCAGGGGACGCGGCCGACTCGGTCAGGTGCTGCCAGGCGATTCGATAGCGCCAGGCGTCGATGGCGCTCTGTTCGCGGTGTTGCCGTCGCCAGGTCGAGAGGACGGGGAGGGCGGGCAGCAGGGCGTCGATGCCGGGGCTGTCCTTGTCGAGGCGGAGGGTGGCGGTGAGGGCGTCGACGTCCTGTTCCTCGATGGCGTTCCAGAGCTGCGCCTCGACCGGGTCCCCGTGTTCCGTGTCATCGCCGTCGACGGTGTGGGCGGGTGGTGCCAGCCAGTAGCGCTGGCGTTGGAAGGCGTAGGTGGGGAGTTCGAGGGTGTGTGGGGGTGGGGTGGTGGGGTACCACGCGGTCCAGTCGATGGTGGTGCCGGTGGTGTGGAGTTGGGCGAGGGTGCGGGTCAGCGCGTGGGTGTCGGGTTGTTTGTGGGTGAGGGTGGCGGTGACGAGTGGTGCGGGATACTCGGCGGCGTCGTCGTTCGTGAGGTGGTGGAGGGTGTGTTGGGTGGCGGTGGTGAGGATGGGGTCGGGGCCGATTTCGAGGAAGGTCCCGGTTTCTGGGGCGATGTGGGTGATGG
>NZ_JBEZHR010000030.1:0-4155 GCF_040650655.1 Streptomyces sp. NPDC048636
GGCGCTTCGGTGGTGGCGTTGCCGACGTATGCGTTCCAGCGTCAGCGGTACTGGCTGGAGGGTGCCGCGGGGCCGGTGACGGCCGAAGGCGACCCGGCCGACGCCGAGTTCTGGGACGCGGTGGAGCGGCAGGACCTCGAGGCCCTGGCCACCGCGCTGGACGTGGACACCACCGGCGAACAGTCCCTCGGAGCCGTGCTCCCCGCACTCTCCTCGTGGCGGCGGGCGCGCCGTGACCGTTCGGTCCTCGACTCCTGGCGCTACCACCTCACCTGGAACCGGGTACCGGACCCGTCCTCGGCCGCCCTGGGCGGCACCTGGCTGCTGGCGGTCCCGGCGGCCCGCCACCGCGGCACCGGCCCGACCGGCACCACCGATGCCCATCTGATCGACGCCGTCCGCAACGGGATGGCCCGTCACGGCGCCACCGTTGTCACCGTGGAACTGGACGAGGCCGACCGCGGCACGACCGCCGCCCGGCTCACCGAGGCCACCGCCGGTGCCACCCCCTCCGGTGTGCTCTCGCTGCTCGGCCTCGCCGACACCCCGCACCCCGCATACGCGGGCGTGCCCACCGGCCTCGCGCTCACCCTCGCCCTCGTCCAGGCCCTCGGCGACACCGGTGCCGAGGCGCCCCTGTGGCTCGCCACCCGGGGCGCGGTGTCCACCGGTGGCACCGACACCCTGGACAGCCCGGCCCAGTCGGCCGTCTGGGGGCTCGGCAGGGTCGCCGCCCTCGAACACCCCCAGCGCTGGGGCGGCATGATCGACCTGCCCGGCGCCGTGGACGGCCGGGTCACCACCCGGCTCTGCGGGGCGCTGGCGGGCGGCCTCGGCGACGAGGACCAGCTCGCGCTGCGGCCCTCCGGTGTGTTCACCCGCAGGCTGGTACGCGCCACCCCCGACCGGTCCCGGTCCGGCCCCGGCTGGACCCCCAAGGGCACTGTGCTGCTCACCGGCGGCACCGGGGGTGTCGGCGCCCAGATCGCCCGCTGGCTGGCCCGCAACGGTGCCGAACACCTGGTGCTCACCAGCCGCCGCGGCCCCGAGGCACCCGGTGCGGACAAGCTGACGGCCGAACTCACCGAGCTGGGCGCCAAGGTGACCGTGGCCGCGTGCGACGTGGCCGACCGCCGGGCGCTGGAAGCGCTGGTACGGCGGATCGAGGACCAGGGCCCGCCGATCCGCACCGTGATGCATATCGCCGGTGCCGGTGTCCTCGTCCCGCTCGCCGACACCGACCTGGCGGAGTTCGCGGACACCGCGGAGGCCAAGGTCGCGGGCGCCGCCAACCTCGACGCCCTCTTCGACCGGGACACCCTCGACGCGTTCGTGCTCTTCTCCTCCATCTCGGCCGTCTGGGGCAGTGGCGAACACGGCGCCTACGCCGCGGCCAACGCCTACCTCGACGGGCTCGCCGAGCACCGGCGCGCCCGGGGTCTGACCGCCACCTCGGTGGTCTGGGGCATCTGGAGCCCGGAGGAGGGGGGTATGGCCGCCAACCTGGCCGAGGAGCAACTGCGCGGCCGCGGCATCCCGTTCATGTGCCCCAAGCTGGCCATCGACGGCTTCCAGCGGGTGCTCGACCGCGACGAGACCGTGGTCGTCGTCGCCGACGTCGACTGGGAGCGGTTCGTCCCCGTGTTCACCTCCGCACGGCCCAGTCCGCTGATCGGTCAGGTGCCCGAGGTGGCGCGTGTCCTCGCCACCGACACGGACCCGGCGTTGGCCGGGACCGAGGAGTCCACCTCGCTGCGCGACCGGCTGGCCACGATGTCCATGGCCGAGCGGCAGAAGTCCGTGCTCTCCCTGGTGCGTGTCCAGATCGCCACCGTACTCGGCTATCCGGGCCCCGAGGCCGTGGAGGTCTCACGCGCCTTCCGCGAGCTGGGATTCGACTCCCTCAGCGCCGTGGACCTGCGCAACCGCCTGGGTGCCGCCACCGGACTGCGGTTCCCGGTCACCGTCGTCTTCGACTATCCGAGCGCGGCCGAACTCGCCGGACACATCGGCGCCGAACTCTTCCCCCACGACACGGCGGACACCGCACTGGACTCCGAAGAGGCGGAGGTCAGGAAGGCATTGACGGCCATCCCCCTGCTCCGCCTGCGGGAGTCCGGGCTGCTGGACGAGCTGCTACGGCTCGCCGACACCCCCGACCCCGCCACCGGCCCGGCGGACGAGGAACCCACGGAGTCCATCGACGACCTGGACGTGGATGACCTCGTCCGCATGGCCTACGACAAGAACGACCTCTGACGAGACGCGAGTGCGGAGCTGACCATGGCAAACCCCACCGACAAGATCGTTGGCGCACTGCGGGAGTCTCTGAAAGAGACGGAACGACTGCGGCGGGCCAACCAGCAACTGACCGCGGCCTCCCGCGAACCCATCGCCATCGTGGCGATGAGCTGCCGCTACCCCGGCGATATCCACGGGCCCGAGGACCTGTGGGACCTGGTCACCGGGGAGCGTGACGCCATCTCCGGCTTCCCCGGCAACCGCGACTGGGACCTGGAGAACCTCTACGACCCGGACCCCGACCGCCAGGGCACCGTCTACGCCACCGAAGGCGGATTCCTCCACGACGCCGACCGGTTCGACCCGGCCTTCTTCGGGATCTCACCCCGCGAGGCCACCGTGATGGACCCCCAGCAGCGGCTGCTGCTGGAGACCTCGTGGGAGGCGTTCGAACGTGCCGGGATCGACCCCGGCACCCTGCGCGGCAGCCGGACCGGTGTGTTCGTGGGCGCCGCCTACCAGGGCTACGTCCCCGACTGGCCCCATATGCCCGAAGGTCTCGAAGGCCACCTGGTCACCGGAATCTCCGCAAGCATCATGTCCGGCCGGATCGCCTACACCCTGGGCCTGGAGGGTCCGGCCGTCACCTTGGACACCGCCTGCTCGTCCTCGCTGGTCGCCCTCCACCTGGCCAGCCAGTCGCTGCGCCAGGGCGACTGTTCACTGGCGCTCGCGGGTGGCGCCGCCGTGATGGGCGCCCCCATGGGACTCATCGGCTTCGCCCGGCAGCGCGGCCTCGCCCAGGACGGCCGCTGCAAGGCGTTCGCCGAGGGCGCCGACGGTATGGGGCTCGGCGAGGGCGTCGGAATGCTGCTGCTGGAGCGGCTGTCGGACGCGCGGCGCAACGGCCATGAGGTGCTGGCTCTCGTCCGTGGCTCCGCCGTCAACCAGGACGGCGCCAGCAACGGTCTGACCGCCCCCAACGGCCGGGCGCAGCAACGGGTGATCCGCCAGGCGCTGACCAACGCGTCCCTGTCCGCCGAGCAGATCGACGCGGTCGAGGCACATGGCACCGGCACCCCGCTGGGCGACCCGATCGAGGCGGGCGCGCTGCTCGCCACCTACGGCAAGGACCGGCCGTCGGACCGGCCCGTGTTCATCGGCTCGCTGAAGTCCAACATCGGCCATCCGCAGGCGGCCGGTGGGGTCGGCGGTGTCATCAAGATGGTCCAGGCGATGCGCCACGGTGTGCTGCCCAAAACCCTGCACGCGGGGCAGCGCTCCTCGCGGATCGACTGGTCCGAGGGCGCGCTGGAACTGCTGACCGAGGCCCGTGCGTGGCCGCGCGACGGGGAACCGCGCCGCGCCGGTGTCTCGGCCTTCGGGGCGAGCGGCACCAATGTGCACACCATCATCGAGGAGGCGCCCGACGCCCCCGGGGCCACCTCCGAACCCGCCGCCGACCAGGGCGAAGTGGCCCCCGTGGGCGGGGGAGTGGTGCCGTGGACGCTGTCGGCCAAGAGCGGTGCCGCGCTGCGGGCGCAGGCCGAGCGGCTGCTGTCGCATCTGGAGGGGCGGCCCGAGCTGTCCCCGGCCGATGTGGGGTACTCCCTGGCCACCACCCGTGCCACCTTCGACCACCGCGCGGTGGTGGTCGGCGACAGCCGTGCCGCGCTGATGAGCGCGCTGGAGACACTGGCGTCGGGGGGCGCGTCACCTGCGGTGGTGCGCGGCGACGGCGCCCCTGCCGCCGACACCGGCCCCGTGTTCGTGTTTCCGGGGCAGGGGTCGCAGTGGGTGGGTATGGCGGTGGAGTTGTTTGAGGTGTCGCCTGTGTTCGGGCGGCGGATGGCGGAGTGTGAGGCGGCGCTGTCGGGGTTTGTGGAGTGGGGGCTGTCGGGTGTGTTGCGGGGT
>NZ_JBEZHR010000031.1:0-3981 GCF_040650655.1 Streptomyces sp. NPDC048636
CACCACCGGCACCACCATCGACTGGACCGCGTGGTACCCCACCACCCCACCCCCACACACCCTCGAACTCCCCACCTACGCCTTCCAACGCCAGCACTTCTGGCTGGCACCCGCCACTGGCGGCAAGGCGGCCACCGAGGCCGCGTCGGCCGACCGGGAGTTCTGGGAGGCCGTGGAGCGGGAGGATCTGGGGGCGCTGGCGGCGACTCTCGACTCTCCGGCGGATCAGCAGCCCATGCTGAGCGCGGTGTTGCCCACCCTGTCGGCCTGGCGGCGGCACCACCGTCAGCAGTCGGTCATCGATTCGTGGCGCTATCGGGCCACCTGGAAGCACCTTTCCGAACCCCCCGCGCCCCCCGCGCTCTCCGGCACCTGGCTGCTGATCATCCCCGACGGCCATACGGACCATCCCGCCGTTCAGACGGTGGCCCAGGCCCTCACCGCCCACGGCGCCACACCGCTCCCGCACACCATCGACTCCGAGCACGCCGACCGGGACGCTCTCGGGCGCGAACTCGACGCGGCTGCGTCCGGTATGGACTTCACGGGGGTGCTGAGTCTGCTCGCACTCGCGCTGGAGCCGCATCCGGACTTTCCCTCGGTGCCCACCGGGCTCGCCGCCACCACAGCACTCCTTCAGGCTCTGACCGACACCGGGATCGACGCGCCCCTGTGGTGCCTCACCCAAGGCGCCGTCGCCGCCGCGCCCGGCGAGTCACTGCCGCATCCGCTCCAGTCGCAGATCTGGGGGCTTGGCCGTACGGCGGCGCTGGAACACCCGCGAAGCTGGGGCGGTCTGGTCGATCTCCCGACCGTCATCGACCATCACACCGCCCGCCGTCTGGCCACGCTCCTCGTTCCCGGTCAGCCGGAGGACCAGGTCGCGATCCGCACCACCGGTCGCTTCGCCCGCCGTCTCGTGCACGCCACCACTCCGTCCACGGCGCCCGCCACCTGGCAGCCCTCCGGCACCACCCTCATCACCGGCGGCACCGGCGGCCTCGGCGCACAGATCGCCCGCTGGCTCGCCCACCACGGCGCACCCCGACTCCACCTCATCAGCCGCACCGGCCCCCACGCACCCGGCGCCACCGAACTCACCCAAGAACTCACCGCACACGGCACCCACATCACCATCACCGCCTGCGACATCTCCGACCGCGACGCACTGCGCGAACTCCTCGACACCATCCCCACCGAACACCCCCTCACCACCGTCATCCACGCCGCCGGAACGTCGGACACCGAACTGCTGGCCGATCTCGGACCGGATCGGCTGAACCATGTGCTGGGACCGAAGGCGCTGGGCGCAACCCATCTGCATGAGCTCACCCAGGACCTGGACCTCTCCGCGTTCGTGCTCTTCTCCTCCGGCGCCGCCGCCTGGGGCGGCAGCCGCCAAGGCGCGTACGCCGCGGCCAACACCTACCTCGACGCACTCGCCGAACACCGCCGCGCCCGTGGACTCCCCGCCACCAGCCTCGCCTGGGGACCCTGGAGCGACGCCGGAATGGCCGCCGACGACACGGCACGCGCCTTCTACAGCCGACGCGGGCTGTCGCCGCTCAGTCCGGAGCTCGCCCTCGCGTCGCTGCACCACGCGCTCAGCCACCGCGACACCACGGTGACGATCGCGGACATCGACTGGGCGACGTTCCCGGCCACCTTCACCGCTCAGCGCCCCAGCCCCCTGCTCTCCGAGCTCATCCCGGCCACCGGCGGCCCGGCCGATACTCAGGACCGAGCGACCGCCACCCCACTGCTCCAACAGCTCGGCACCGGCACTCCGGCCGAGCAGCATCAGCTCCTGCTCCACCGGATCCAGACCCTGGCGGCCACGATCCTCGGCCACTCCGGGCCGGACGCCATTCCGCCCGGCCAGCCCTTCCAGGAACTCGGGTTCGACTCCCTCACCGCGGTCGAGCTGCGCAATCAACTCACCGCCGCCACCGGTGTCGACCTGCCACCCACCCTGGTCTTCGACCATCCGACCCCCGATGCCCTGGCCGCGTACCTGCGCAGCGAACTCACCGGCGGCCGGACGGCCGTCGTCGAGCACACCCCCACCGCGGCCGCCCTCGACGAACCGATCGCGATCGTCGGGATGGGCTGCCGCTTCCCCGGCGGCGCCCGTACCCCCAAGGAGCTGTGGGACCTGGTGGTGGCACGCCGGGACGCCATCGGGGAGATGCCCACCGACCGTCACTGGGATCTGGCCGCGCTCTTCCATCCGGACCCCGAGCACACGGGTACGAGCTACGTCCGGGAGGGCGGGTTCCTGAACGAGGCGGGCGAGTTCGACGCCGCGTTCTTCGGCATCAGCCCGCGCGAGGCCACCGCGATGGACCCCCAGCAGCGACTGCTGCTCGAAACCGCGTGGGAGACCTTCGAACACGCGGGGCTGGACCGGGACACGCTCAAGGGCAGTACCACCGGCGTCTTCGCGGGGGTGACCTCGCAGGACTATCTCTCGCTCACCGGCGATACGGCGAGTGATGTCGAGGGCTACGTCGCCACGGGGAACATCGGCAGTGTGGTGTCCGGGCGGGTGGCGTATTCGTTCGGTCTGGAGGGGCCCGCCGTCACGGTGGATACCGCGTGCTCCTCGTCCCTGGTGGCCATGCACCTCGCCGCCCAGGCACTGCGCCAGGGCGAATGCACACTCGCCCTCGCCGGGGGTGTGACCGTGATGGCCACTCCGGGAGCGTTCATCGAGTTCTCCCGCCAGCGCGGACTGGCCCCCGACGCCCGTTGCAAGCCCTTCGCGGCGGCGGCCGACGGCATGGTGTGGGGTGAGGGGGTCGGTCTGGTGCTGCTGGAGCGGCTGTCGGAGGCACGCCGCAACGGCCACCGCGTCCTGGCCCTCGTACGGGGTTCCGCGGTCAATCAGGACGGCACCAGCAACGGTCTGACGGCGCCCAACGGCCCCTCGCAGCAGCGGGTGATCCGCCAGGCACTCGCCAACGCCCGGCTCACCCCCGCCGACGTGGACGCCGTGGAAGCGCATGGCACCGGAACCACTCTCGGCGACCCCATCGAGGCCCAGGCGCTGCTTGCCACCTACGGCCAGGAGCGGGCCGACGACCAACCCCTGTGGCTCGGCTCGGTGAAGTCCAACGTCGGGCATACCCAGGCCGCCGCCGGTGTGGCGGGGGTCATCAAGATGGTCATGGCGATGCGCCACGGCCTGCTGCCCGCCTCGCTCCACATCGACGAACCCAGCCACAACGTGGACTGGAACGCGGGCGACGTACGGCTGCTCACGGAGGCCGTCCCCTGGCCCGAGGGCGAACGGCCGCGCCGAGCCGGTGTGTCCTCCTTCGGCATCAGCGGCACCAACGCCCATCTGATCCTTGAACAGGCCCCCGAAGCCGTCGAACCCCGTGGGGCCGCGCCCGTCTCCACACCTGTGGGTGGTGTGCCCTGGCTGCTGTCAGCCCAGAGCGACGAGGCCCTGCGCGGGCAGGCGGCAGCGCTCACCGGGCTGCTGAGTCATACACCGGAGGCGGCACCGGTGGAGGTGGGGTGGTCCCTGCTCACCTCACGGTCGGTCTTCGACCGTCGCGCCGTTGTCATCGGTTCGGAACGCGGAGAACTACTGGCAGGGCTCGAAGCCCTGGCAGCCGGAGAACCCCACCCGGGCGTGGTGAGCCCCGGGGAGATCACACCCCGGACGGGCCACACGGTCTTCCTCTTCAGCGGCCAGGGCAGCCAGCGAGCGGGCATGGGCGCCGAGCTCTACGACCGCTTTCCCGTCTTCGCCGAAGCCTTCGACGAGGTGTGCGCACTCCTCGATCCGCATCTTGAACACCCCCTCCAGGAGTTGGTCTTCAGCAACGCTCCCGATGACGCTGAGCTTCTCGATCACACGACGTATGCGCAGTCGGGTCTGTTCGCGCTGCACATCGCCCTGACCAGACTGCTCGCCTCCGTAGGCGTCCATCCCGACGCGGTCATCGGCCACTCCATCGGAGAAGTCGC
>NZ_JBEZHR010000032.1:0-3089 GCF_040650655.1 Streptomyces sp. NPDC048636
CTCACCCACAAACAACCCGACACCCACGCGCTGACCCGCACCCTCGCCCAACTCCACACCACCGGCACCACCATCGACTGGACCGCGTGGTACCCGGCCGATCCCACTCCACGGTTGGTCGACCTGCCGACGTACGCCTTCCAGCACCAGCGTTTCTGGCTGGATCAGCCGACCGCACGGACCGGCGGACCCGACCGTACGGGCGAGGACCCGGCCGAGGCGCAGCTGTGGCACGCCATCGAAGAGCTCGACGTCGACGCCCTGAGCTCCACGCTCGGACTCGATGAGGACAGCCCCGGTATCGACGCCCTGCTGCCCGCCCTCCCCGTCCTCTCGACCTGGCGACGGCAACACCGCGAACGGACCGTCGTCGACTCCTGGCGCTACCGGATCACCTGGCAGCAGCTGCCCGCGCCGGACACCGCGACCCTGACCGGCACCTGGCTGGTTGTCCTGCCCGCCGACGGCGAGGAACACATCGCGGTACGAGCCGCCGTCCAGACCCTGCACTCCCACGGCGCCACGGCGTTCCCCCTCTCCCTTCCGCTCGGCTCCGGCGAACTCGCACGCGCGGAGCTGGCGGAACAACTCGCGCGGCTGACCGAGGACACACCGTTCGCGGGGGTCCTCAGTCTGCTCGCACTCGACCAGGGACCGTACTCCGCGCACCCCGCCGTGGCGGCCGGACTCGCGGCGACGACGACGCTCGTCCAGGCGCTCGGCGACGCCGGGATAGCCGCACCGCTGTGGTGCCTCACCCAGGGCGCTGTCGCCGCCAGGGGCGGCGATGTACTGCCGCACCCCGGCCAGGCGCAGATCTGGGGGCTGGGCCGGGTCGCCGCCCTTGAGCATCCCCATCGTTGGGGCGGGCTCATCGATCTGCCCACCGCGATCGACCATCGGACGACGAGCCGTCTCGCCGCACTGCTGGTGTCCGGTCAGCCCGAGGACCAGGTCGCCATCCGTGCGTCGGGCAGCTACGCCCGTCGTCTCGTGCACGCCACCACATCGTCCACGGCGCCCGCCACCTGGCAGCCCTCCGGCACCACCCTCATCACCGGCGGCACCGGCGGCCTCGGCGCACAGATCGCCCGCTGGCTCGCCCACCACGGCGCACCCCGACTCCACCTCATCAGCCGCACCGGCCCCCACGCACCCGGCGCCACCGAACTCACCCAAGAACTCACCGCACACGGCACCCACATCACCATCACCGCCTGCGACATCTCCGACCGCGACGCACTGCGCGAACTCCTCGACACCATCCCCACCGAACACCCCCTCACCACCGTCATCCACGCCGCGGGGACGATGGAGCTGTCCCCGGTCGCCGAGCTGTCCGCCGAAGGGCTCGACCGGGTACTGCGGGCGAAGGCGCAAGCCGCTACCCACCTCCATGAGCTCACCCAGGACCACGAGCTCACCGCGTTTGTCCTCTTCTCGTCCAACGCGGCCACCTGGGGCAGTGGTCAGCAGGCCGCCTACGCCGCCGCCAACACCTACCTCGACGCACTCGCCGAACACCGCCGCGCCCGTGGACTCCCCGCCACCAGCCTCGCCTGGGGACCCTGGAGCGACGCCGGGATGGCCGCCGACGACACGGCTCTCTCGCACCTCAAGCGGCGTGGTCTGTCACCGCTCGGCACCGAGCTCGCCCTGAAGTCCCTGCACCACGCCCTGACGCAGGGCGATACGGCCGTCACGATCGCCGATGTCGACTGGGACCGGTTCTCCAGCGCGTTCACGGCACAGCGACCGAGCCCGCTGCTCGCCCGGGTGACACCGTCCGGCACCGAGCCGACCGCGTCGCCCGGCACGGCCACGGGGACGGGGTCGGGCGCGGACGGTCCACTGCGGCAACAGCTCGACGCCGCCACCGACGACCAGCGGCACCAGATCCTCGTGCGGCACATCCAGACGCTCGCCGCCACGATCCTCGGCCACAGCGGCATCGACGCGGTTCCGGCCGCCCAGCCGTTCCAGGAGCTCGGCTTCGACTCGCTGACCGCCGTCGAACTCCGCGATCAACTCGCGGCCACCACTGGGCTGGGCCTCGCTCCCGCGCTGGTCTTCGACCATCCCACGCCGAACGCCCTCGCGATGTATCTGCGCGCCGAGCTGTTGGGCGGACAGACGGGAGTCGGCGCGGCCGTCCGGGCCCCGCACACCGCTTCGACGGCCACGGACGACGAACCGATCGCGATCGTCGGCATGGCGTGCCGTTACCCCGGCGGTGCGCTTTCCCCGGAAGGGCTGTGGGAGCTGGTGTCCACGGGCCGGGACGCCGTCGCGGAGATGCCCACCGACCGCCACTGGGACCTGGACACCCTCTTCGATCCCGACCCCGATCGTCTGGGTACCAGCTACGCGCGGGAGGGCGGATTCCTCTACGACGCGGGCCAGTTCGACGCCGCGTTCTTCGGCATCAGCCCGCGCGAGGCGCTCGCCATGGACCCCCAGCAGCGGCTGCTCCTGGAGACCGCCTGGGAGACCTTCGAAAACGCGGGGCTGAGCCGTGACGCCCTCCACGGCAGCAGCACCGGTGTGTTCACCGGTGGCACCTACCAGGGCTACGGCGCGGCCGGAAGCTCCTCGGCGGAAGAGGTCGAGGGCTATCTGCTGGCGGGTGGGACCCCGAGCGTCATGTCCGGACGGGTGGCGTATTCGTTCGGTCTGGAGGGGCCCGCCGTCACGGTGGACACCGCATGCTCCTCGTCCCTGGTGGCCATGCACCTCGCCGCTCAGGCACTGCGCCAGGGCGAATGCGCACTCGCCCTCGCCGGGGGCGTGACCGTGATGGCCACTCCCACCACGTTCATCGAGTTCTCGCGGCAGCGCGGGCTGGCGGCCGATGGCCGCTGCAAGCCGTTCGCGGCGGCGGCCGACGGCACCGGCTGGGGCGAGGGCGCCGGTCTGCTGCTGCTGGAGCGGCTGTCCGACGCACGGCGCAACGGCCACCGGGTGCTGGCGGTGCTCCGAGGTTCGGCGGTCAACCAGGACGGCACCAGCAACGGTCTGACGGCGCCCAACGGCCCCTCGCAGCAGCGGGTGATCCGCCAGGCACTCGCCAACGCCCGGCTCACCCCCGC
>NZ_JBEZHR010000033.1:0-2012 GCF_040650655.1 Streptomyces sp. NPDC048636
CGGTGCTGACCGGGTCGGTGCGGGAATGCTTGGACGGCCAGGACATTACGGCGGTGCCCAGTCTGCGTCACGGTCGTGGCGAGGTCGAGTCGGTGTTGGCGGGGCTGGGTGCGTTGTTCACCGCCGGGGTGGCGGTGAACTGGCCGGAGTTGTTTGCCGGGACCGGGGCGCACCACACCGAACTGCCCACTTACGCCTTCCAACGCCAACACTACTGGCTCGACATGCCGCTCGACGACGAGAAGACGTCGGTGGAGACGTCGGCTCTGGTGAGTGAGCTGCGGAGGCTCGGTGAAACCGAGCGCACGCATCGGATGACGGAGCTGGCTCGCGCGCACATCACAGCCACTCTCGGCAGCGGCGTGCTCGGTGAGGGTGCACTCGGTCGGACGTTCAGGGATCTGGGCTTCGATTCCTTCATGTCCGCCGAACTGCGGGACAGGCTCTCGCGCGCCCTGGAGATCACGCTACCGAGTTCGGTGATCTTCGATTACCCCACCCCCGCTGTTCTCATCGAACACTTGCAATCAGTGGTGCTGGGCGCAGATGTCGACGTCGACACCCAGTCTGCGTCGATTGCTGATCCCGATGATCCTGTGGTGATTGTCGGGATGGCTTGCCGTTATCCGGGTGGGGTGGGTTCTCCGGAGGATTTGTGGTCGCTGGTGGTCGAGGGCGGGGAGGGGATTACTGGTTTTCCGGAGTCGCGTGGCTGGGATGTGGAGGGTTTGTATCACGCGGATCCGGATCATCCGGGGACGACGTATGCGCGTGGTGGAGGGTTCCTGCACGACGCGGGTGAGTTCGATGCCGGGTTCTTCGGGATCTCGCCCCGTGAGGCGACGGCGATGGATCCGCAGCAGCGGTTGTTGCTGGAGGTCGCCTGGGAGGCTTTCGAGCGCGCGGGTATCGACGCGGACTCGCTGCGCGGCACCCGGACCGGGGTGGTGGTAGGAGCAACACCGCACGGATACGGTGCGGTAGGAACTGACGCCGGCGGATACCTGCTCACCGGTACCACGCCTGGGGTCCTGTCCGGGCGAATCGCGTACCAGTTCGGCTTCGAGGGACCCGCGACAACGGTCGACACGGCCTGTTCGTCGTCGTTGGTGGCACTGCACCTGGCGGCGCAGGCGTTGAGATCGGGCGAGTGCTCGCTCGCGCTGGCCGGCGGTGTCGCGGTCATGGGCACTCCGATGATCCTCACGGAGTTCGCGCGGCAGCGTGGATTGTCTCCGGACGGCCGGTGCCGGTCGTTCGGTGCGGGCGCGGACGGCACCGGATGGTCCGAGGGCGTGGGCCTGGTGGTGCTGGAACGGTTGTCCGATGCGCGGCGCAACGGGCACCGGGTGCTCGCGCTGCTGGCGGGTTCGGCCGTGAACCAGGACGGGGCCTCGAACGGACTGACGGCCCCGAACGGTCCCTCGCAGCAGCGGGTGATCCGGCAGGCGCTGGCCAGCGCGGGGCTGACGGCCGCCGATGTCGACGTGGTGGAAGGGCACGGCACGGGTACTCGACTCGGGGACCCGATCGAAGCACAGGCACTACTGGCAACCTACGGGCGGGAGCACACCGACGGCTCACCCCTGTGGCTCGGATCGGTGAAAGCGAACATCGGACACCCGCAGGCGGCGGCAGGCATTGCCGGGGTCATCAAAATGGTGATGGCGCTGCAACACCAGTTCTTGCCCAGAACCCTGTTCGCCGAGGACCCCTCGACCGAGGTGGATTGGTCTTCCGGTGGGGTGGCGTTGCTGACCCGATCACGGGAGTGGCCGGACACCGGCCGACCCCGGCGAGCCGGAGTGTCCTCGTTCGGCATCAGCGGGACGAACGCACACGTCATTCTGCAGCAACCACCGAATGAACCGGCGATGGCCGATCGGCGGCCAACGCCGACAGCTACCCGTGAATTGCCGGTGTTGCCGTTTGTGTTGTCGGGTCGTGGGTCGGGGGCGTTGTGTGGTCAGGCTGCTCGTTTGCGGTCGTTTGTGGTGGAGCGGCCGGATGTG
>NZ_JBEZHR010000034.1:0-1647 GCF_040650655.1 Streptomyces sp. NPDC048636
CTAGAGCCTGTCCGGCGGATCATGTGACCGTTTCGGGTCCGGCTCGTTGCCACGGACATGGGGCGGGGGGATCTGTCGGACTCGGAATGGGCGCGGCTGCGCCCCCATCTGCCGAAGGCCGGTCAGCGAGGCGGACGTTGGGCAAGCCATCGCAGGGTGATAAACGGGATCCTCTTCCGGCAGCGCACCGGGGTGCCGTGGCGGGATCTGCCTGCGCGCTTCGGCAAGTGGAAGACCGTGTACGAGAGGCATAGACGCTGGTCGGCGGACGGCACGTGGGACAGGGTCTTCGCGGCCGTCCTGTCCGACGCCGACGCGGAGGGCCGTATCGACTGGTCGATGGTGAGCGTGGACTCCACCTCCTGCCGGGCCCACCAGCATGCGGCCGGAGCGCGCAGGAGATCGCCGCAGGTGCCGGGAAAAGAGCAATGCCCCGGCAGCACCGCCCCGACGAGGGGCTGGGACGCTCCCGGGGCGGCCTGACCTGCAAGATTCACCTTGCCGGGGAAGGCGGACGCCGACCCCTGGCACTGCTGGTCACTCCGGGCCAGTGGGGCGATGCCCCGCAGCTCATCCCTGTCATGGAGCGCATCAGGGTCGGCCGGCTCGGTGGTGGACGCCCGCGCACCCGGCCGGACCATCTCGGCGGCGATAAGGCGTATTCCTCCCGCCGCAACCGCCGCTACCTGCGACGACGGCAGATCAAGCACACCATCCCCGAGCCGAAGAGCCAGCGGGCCAACCGCAAGCGCCGCGGGAGCCATGGCGGGCGGCCCACCGGCTTCGACAAGACGATCTACAAGCGCAGGAACGAAGTGGAGCGGACGATCAACGCCCTCAAGAACTTCCGGGCTGTGGCCACGAGATTCGACAAGCGTGCATACGTCTTCCAGGGCACCGTGACCGTCGCAGCGATCCGGCTCTGGCTCCGGGCATAGATCCATTATCCGGGTTCGGAGAGGTGCCTGTCACCGTTCTCCGGAATGATCTTTACGCCTGGTTTGCACCTTTAAGGTTGCGGTCGACGAGCACGACGCACCGACGCAGCCAGGGAGTCGAGAGTGGAGCACGACGTTGCCGCACTGGCAGGGGAACTCGCCGACATGGCCGTGGCAGATCACCAGTCCGCAGGCCGTGCGAACAGCGATGACCCGGCCGAGCAGCTGGCGTGGCGGCGGCTGACCGCACGGCACGGCGACCGACTCGGCGAGATCATGGACGAGTACGGCTGGCCGACGGCAGAAATGGTCGGCGATGAGGCCGCACGCGCGGCATGGCTGATCGCCCAGCACGCCGACCGGCAGCTCGACGTCCAGCGGCGCGCCCTCCAGCTGATGGAGCAGGCCGTCTCAGCAGGCTCGGCCAGCCCGCGCGAGCTGGCCTTTCTACGCGATCGCACGCTGGTCAATGAAGGCCGCAAGCAGGTCTACGGCACTCAGATCGCCGGCGTGAAGGACGGGTCACCCGTTCCGTGGCCTTGTGAAGAGCCCGAGCGCATGGATGCACTCCGTGCGGAAGTCGGCATCGAGCCCTTCAACGAGTACGTCGCCAAGTTCGCGATGACCTGACAACCAACCCCCAGCCGCGTCCCGCGGATCATCATCAAGGCTGACCTGCCGTGACAATGATCCGCCGGACAGGCTCTAG
>NZ_JBEZHR010000036.1:0-1142 GCF_040650655.1 Streptomyces sp. NPDC048636
CACCGACTCGACCTCGCCACGACCGTGACGCAGACTGGGCACCGCCGTAATGTCCTGGCCGTCCAAGCATTCCCGCACCGACCCGGTCAGCACCGCGTCCGGACCCAACTCGACAAACCGCGTCACACCCCGCGCATGCAACTCCGTGACCGTATCGGCGAACCGAACCGTGTCACGCACATGCCGCACCCAATACTCCGGATCCGCTATCGCCTCATTCACGGCAGCGATATGCGGCGACTGAAAAGCCAACCCGGCCACCACCGCACGGAAATCGTCCAGCATCGGCTCCATCAACGGCGAATGGAACGCATGACTCACCACGAGCCGTTTCGTCCGGCAACCCTGCTCGGACAACCGCCGCACAACCCACTCGACCGCGGACTCGACCCCCGACACCACCACCGACGCCGGACCGTTCACCGCGGCGATCGACACCCGCCCGCCCCGCTCGGCCACCACCGGCGCCACCACATCCTCACCCGCGGCGACCGCCACCATCACCCCACCAGACGCCAGCCCCTGCATCAACCGACCCCGCGCGGTCACCAACACACAGGCATCCGCCAGCGACAACACCCCCGACACATGAGCCGCGGCGACCTCCCCCACAGAATGACCCGTCACAAAATCCGGGACCACACCCCACGACCCGAACAACCGGAACAACGCCACCTCAACGGCGAACAACGCCGGCTGCGCGAACTCCGTCGAATCCAGACGACCCCCAGCACCCTCCTCACCGAAAACAGCCGCCCGCACCATCGGATCCAGCAACCCACACACCTGATCAAAAGCAGCCGCGAACACAGGGAACCGCCGATACAACTCCCGGCCCATCCCCACCCGCTGCGAACCCTGACCGGAAAACACCACCGCCACACGACCCCGACCCGCCACACCAGACCCACACCCCGCCCCGGCCCCACCCCCGGCAACAACCGCCAGCCGATCCAGCAACTGCTCCCGCCCCGACGCAACCACAACCGCCCGATGCCCATGCACAGCACGATCAGCCATCAACGAATACGCAACATCCACCAACCCCACATCCGGCCGCTCCACCACAAACGACCGCAAACGAGCAGCCTGACCACACAACGCCCCCGACCCACGACCCGACAACACAAACGGCAACACCG